>JAXGMN010000016.1:0-261711 GCA_040768665.1 Thermoguttaceae bacterium | reverse complement strand
CGAAAGCTACACGTGGAATCCGGCCGCGGGCAGCGCGTCGGGGTCGAGTTCGGGGTCCGGGTCGAGCTCGGGCGGATCGGGCAGCGGCGGTCCGTGGGAATTGACGGGGATCACGGCGACGGCCGGGGGCACGGCGGACCTGGGGGTGACTTACTCGAGGGAAATCGGACCAAACGGATCAACATCGCCAGCGGCGCGGTGACCGAATACGTCTGGGACCATCGCAACCGGCTGGTGGAAGTGATCGACCGCAGCAGCGACGGCGGCGCGATTGTCCAGTCGGTGGAGTATGTGTATGACAGCCAGAACCGCTGGATCGGCAAGTCGATTGACCGGGACGGTGATGGGTCGGAGGGATCGAGCGACACTTACTTCGTCTATGACGGCAACCAGATCGTGCTTCAGGTCGACGGAGCGGGCGAGGTCAGCAACCGTTATCTGTGGGGTCCGGCGGTCGATCAGATATTGGCCGACGAGCAGGTGCAGGCGGACGGCAGCACGAGAGTGTTTTCGGCGTTGACGGACCACCTGAATACCGTTCACGATCTGGTGGTCTACGATCCGGACACGGACCTCACGACGATCGCGAACCACTTGGTCTTCGACGCCTATGGCAGGATCACGGGCGAAACGGACCCGAGCGTTCGCAGCCTCTTCGGTTTCACCGCTCGGCCGTTCGATGCGGACACGGGGCTGCAAAACAATCTCAACCGGTGGTACGATGCGGACGTGGGGCGGTGGATGAGTGAGGATCCGATCGGGTTCAATTCGGCGGATGCGAACTTGTACCGATACTGTGATGGTTCGCCCGTGAACGAGGTTGATCCCAGTGGTCTACAGGGGGCACCGCCAACTACCATGCCCAATCCCGGCTTTTGGTCGGAAGTGGGTGCGGCGTGGGCGGAGGTGGCAGCGGCCGCTGCGAAAGCTAAGGACATGGCGCTCTCAGCGGCCAAGGCCGTCCCAAGCAAGGTAGTCGCGTCTGGGGCGGGCTTCGGTACGTTCATAACCGTCGTGCTCTGGGAAAACACGGCGGGAGGGCCGGGCGACGAAATCACGCGCGCGGATAGATTGCAGTGGGAGATAGACGCGCTTGAGGATCAGATCGCGGACCTTCGAGACGAGATCGAATCGAAATTGGATGATGATTATGGATATGGCAAACATGACGTTTCGGGATCTCTGCAATACCTAAGGGAATTGGCGAAGCGGCTAGCCGATTTGAAAACTCAACAGCTAGGAGGGGGTTAAATCGTCGACATGAGAGCCTCTCTGCCTACGGCCGAAGAACTTGAGAAGTTGCCGATGCGCGCAGTTGTAGCGTACGCGGCGAGAGCGGCTCGTCGCCTTAGCCGGGCCCTGCGGGGAATTGTTGCAGATCACATCCTCGACGACGCACTGCGGCACATAGAGAGTGTCGCCACAGCGACTGTGGTGCCCGAACTTGAGCAACTGCATGTTATTAACGCAGCTCGACGGGTGATTGATGCTTATGATGAAGCTTCACCGCTCGCCGCGGAATCGCCGGAGAAGTTCGTCATACTGTTTTCCTTTCTCCAGGCGGCGATTGCGGCGACGCATGCGATCGAAGCGGCCGCAAATCCCGGGAGTGCGGGCGACAGAATGAAACGTCTTGCACGCGCGGCTGTTCTAGCAGTGCGTCCAATTAATGCGCTGGGGAAGAGTGCCGCAAGATCAGCAACAGAAGCTGCATGTGAAGACTACGAACTGTTGTTGAGCGTATACGGTCGCCATGACGATGTCGAGCTAGGCGAACCAGTGCGGTGTTTCGAGGGGAAAGAAGAGTAATCTTGGCTTAAGAGGCTTTGTAAGAGGCTTTGGGGTCGCAGCTTGAACAGTGAATAGAGACTATCCATGCTTGCTGGGAGTCGAGCCTATTCACTATTCAAGCCGCGACCCCATGGTCCGACCCGCGTGCTGCTGAGCGACTCGCTGCTCGGCATGGAAAGGCTGCCTCATCAGAATCGCGATTCTGCCGCTCCGATCGAATCAACGCCATCGGGTATGAGGAAATCGAAAGGGAGACGCTAGATCCTGCTCCGCTCCATCACTGCTTGCGATTGTGGTAAGCGCTTCTCGTATGGAGAATCGATTCAATCGCAAGCAGTGGCACACAAACACGTCGTTTATTTACAACCACCCGCCAGAAGTTCATTTGGACATCGTTTAACCGCAGGGCCAGCGGCGGCCCGGGGAGATTGGGGTCAGGCCGTCAACAGTCAATAGGCTTGCGTTGAACAACCGGATCAGGTAGGCTGCGGACTATGGCACGACCATTACGCATCGAACTGGCTGGTGGGCTCTATCATGTGATGTCACGAGGCAACGAGCGGCGCGACATCGTCCGCGATGATGCGGATCGGCAGCGGCGACTGGACTGGCTGGAGCGAACCGTGCAGACGCACGGCTGGCGGCTCCATGCGTTCGCTCTCCTGACGAACCATGAACATTTGTTCGTGGAAACGCCGGAACCCAATCTCTCCGCGGGCATGCACCTGTTGAACAGCAGCTACACCGGGTACTTCAACCTGCGGCGTCGGCGTGTCGGGCATCTGTTTCAAGGGCGGTTCAAGGCACAACTGATCGAAGAAGAAGGCTACTATCTGGAAATCAGCCGCTACATCCATCTCAACGCGATCCGCGCGAAGTTGGCTCTGCGACCGGAGGAGTGGCGGTGGAGCAGCTATCCGGGCTATCACCGAGCCGCGGATGTGCTGGGCTGGGTAACCTATGACCGCGTGCTTTGCGAGTTCGGCAAGGACCGGGTGGAAGCGCGGCGTGCGTACCGCCGCTTCATTCAAGCGGGGATTGCTCAACCGCCGGAGTGTCCGTGGGCGAAGGCATTCGGGGGCCTGATCGTCGGTTCAGACTCGTTTGCTCAGCGGATTCGGCGACTGCTGGGAGGCCGCCCGGCGGATCCGGACGTGCCGCAGTTGGCGGGTCTGCGGGTGCGTCCTTCGCTGGAGGAGATTGGCGCGGCGGTTTCCCGACATTACGGATGCGTGGGCGAGGGGTGGTCGCTGGGATCGCGGTGTGACGACATTAGCCGAGCAGTGGCGGCATACCTGGCGCGTCGTCAGTACGGCTACTCTGCCGGAGACGTGGCGCGGCGTTGGGCTATCGGGGGCACAGCAGCGTGAGCATGGCGGTTTCCCGGGTCGAATCAGAAACGGATGCAATTCGCAGAACCATCGCGACCCTTGTTGGGGAACTCACTAATGACTATTGACGGCCTGACCCCAAGGTGTTTCATTGGTTTCGCCCGCGGCGGCTCTGCTGCCGCGGGCGAAACCAAGGGGGATAGCGGCGATCGTGGCGTATGTAGCAGAGAACGTAACCATCCCGCGGACAAGCCGCGGGCATTCGCGACATCCGAAAAGCCGGAAAAACCGTTTGGTGCTAGCTCTTCCTGCGGCATAGGCCCGTCTTTCGGTCCACGTCGCGGGCCAGGCGTTGAACCTGCCGATCCCCCTCGGTTATTCGCTTCTTAAGTCCCTTCTCCTCGGCCTCCAAAGCCACGATCTCTTCGTCGAGCTTTTGGCGAATCCGAGCGATCGTCGCGGTCACAACCTGCGGGTTCTTGCCGACGGCGCGAATGTGCTCCACCACGAACCGCTCCATCTCGCCCGCCAGCACGGCCATCCGCACGGTGACCTTCACGGTCAGTGACGGCACTGACAGCAGCAACACGCTTAGCCGCGACATCGCGCTGGCGGCAGTCAACGATGCTCCGGTGCTGGCGGCCATCGAGGGTTCCGCGCTGCCGTATACCGAGAACGGCCCAGCCACGATTATCACCGGCACGCTCACCGCCAGCGACCCCGACGACACCCACCTCACCGGCGCCACCGTCCGGATCAAAGGGAACTACCAGAGCGCCGAGGACCTCTCGGCGTTGACCGACCCCGGCACGATCACCGAAACCTGGGACGCCGCCACCGGCACGTTGACCCTTTCCGGCAGCGACACGCTGGCCAGCTACCAGACGGCTCTCCGTGCGGTGACCTACCACAACACCAGTGAGGGAGGATCGAGGGGACATTCTGGTTTTTCAAGAACAAAGTAGACAGCTTTTGCTCTCTTTTGCTCCCTCTTGCTTTACTACGGCAGGATCCGGCGGTACGCGCCGAGATCGTCCAACTCCCACCAGGTCTGATCGGAGCGGGCGATCAGTCCGTCGCCGATCTCGGCGAGCCATCGGGCGATTTCGGAGGCCAGCAGGGCGGTGATCTGTTGGTCGGGCATCGATGAAAGTTCGATCGAGACCACATCTTTCGCCTTCCGGACGTGGCGGCGGATCCTATCCAGTCCAGGATGATGCAGCGACTGAAGTTCATCCAATGCCGGATCGCTCGTCCCCGCTGCTAAGGGGAGCCGTCGGAGGAGGCACTGCGGAAGCGGCGCGGGGCGATAAGAGACGGCAAACTCGTTGAACCCGCCGGCCCCGACGCTTTCGATTTTCAGATCCTCAAGGGCATGTTGGACGCGGAACGGCGGGATGTAGCGGCTTTCGGCGAGGGTCCAGAGATCGGCGGCCTGGAGTGCTGTGAAGATTTCGACGGGCGTTACCCGGACAACGGATCGCTTGCAGTAAACGGCAATCGTGTCAGCCATAAGACTCTCGATCCCGATGCCGGTGATGAAAAAAACCGTTCACGGGTCGGAAGAGAGGGGGACAGGTCCATGTTTTCGGCCAGCGTCTTTGGCGCCAAAAAACCCGAACTGACCAGTCCCCGGCCGTGGGCGTGAACAGTTACCCCCTTTTTTACCGTCCCGGTCTCGGGCGGCTGCAAATCGTTTGTCCGCGGCCCACCTATTTGGCTCGCTGGGCCACGTGGATTTGTGCACGAGCTTGCAGCACGGCCCGTTGACGAATGGCCATTAGTTCCGGTGTATGTGCGGGCCGCTGTTGTGCGGCGAGGAGCTGCTCGCGCGCGACGGCTTCGTCAATCTCTCCGGCGGGGATCGCACGATTGGTCAGCACGGAAACGACATTATTGACCACCTCGACAAACCCGCCTTCGACATAGTAGCGAACCGGGCTGCCGTCGAGTACGATCCGCAGCTCGCCGTTGCCCAGGCGCCCGATCATCGGGCTGTGACGCGGCGCGATGCCGATTTCGCCGTCGTAAAGCGGCAAGGCGACAAAATCGGCCGCCTGGTCGCGGACGGTTTTCTCGGGTGTTACGACGATGCACTTCAACTGGGTCATGGCAGACCTCTTTCGACGGGCCCGGGGAAGGGGACAGGCACCGTCGATGCAACCTCAAAATCCCGCGGAGAACATCCGTGTGCGACGAAGCCAGTCCCCTTTCCCGGCTACCGCGGTTTCGTTTCAGCTACTTCTTTTTCGCCATCCGCTCGGCCTGGTCGGCGACCTGCTCGATGGCACCGACGTACATGAAAGCCTGTTCGGGGAGGTGGTCCCACTTGCCGTCGGCGATTTCCTCGAAGCTGCGGATCGTGTCGGCCAGCGGGGTGATCTCGCCCGGCTTGCCGGTGAACGGCTCGGCCACGATGAACGGCTGCGAGAGGAATCGCTCGATGCGACGCGCGCGGTGCACGGTGAGCTTGTCCTCTTCGCTCAGCTCCTCGACGCCGAGGATGGCGATGATATCCTGGAGCTCTCGGTACCGCTGGAGGATCATCTGCACGCGGCGGGCGATGCCGTAGTGCTTTTCGCCGACGTACTGCGGGTCGAGGATGCGGCTGGACGACGCCAGCGGGTCCACGGCCGGATAGATGCCTTTCTCGGAGATCGCTCGCTCGAGATAAAGAAAGGCGTCGAGCTGGCCGAATGCGGCGGCCGGGGCGGGGTCGGTCGGGTCGTCGGCCGGAACGTACACGGCTTGCACGGAAGTGACCGCTCCTTTGGCGGTCGAGGCGATCCGTTCCTGCAGGGCGCCCATCTCCGTAGCCAGCGTCGGCTGGTAGCCGACGGCCGAAGGCATGCGACCCAACAGGGCGGATACCTCGCTTCCGGCCTGCGAGAAGCGGAAGATGTTGTCGATGAACAAGAGGACGTCGGCCCCGGTGGTGTCGCGGAAATACTCGGCCATGGTCAAGGCGGAGAGGGCCACTCGGAGCCGGGCTCCGGGCGGCTCGTTCATCTGGCCGAAGACCATGCAGGTCTGTTCGATGACGCTGCGGCCGTCGCCCATCTTGGTTTCCTGCATTTCCAGCCAGAGGTCGTTCCCCTCGCGGGTCCGCTCGCCGACGCCGGCGAAGACGGAGTAACCGCCGTGCTGGCTGGCGATTCGGGCGATCAACTCGGTGAGAATGACCGTTTTGCCGAGCCCGGCACCGCCGAACAGCCCCGCCTTGCCGCCACGGACAAAGGGGGTGAGAAGGTCGATGACCTTAATACCGGTCTCGAAGACCTCGGTCTTGGTCGACAGATCGGTCACCTCGGGAGATTCGCGGTGTATCGGCCAGCGCTCGGCGGTCTGGACCGGGCCGCGATTGTCGATCGGTTCGCCGAGCAGGTTGAACACGCGGCCGAGGATCTCCTTGCCGACGGGCACGCTCACCGGTGCGCCGGTATCGAGACACTCCATGCCGCGGACCAGACCGTCGGTGCCGCCCAAGGCGACACAGCGGACGTGGCCGCCGCCGAGGTGCTGCTGGACCTCGCCGGTGAGCCTGATCTTCACACCTTTCGTTTCCGCCTCGATTTGGACGGCATTGTAGATGGCCGGAAGCCGATCTTCGGGGAATTCCGCATCGAACGTCGAGCCGATCACCTGGGTGATGCGGCCGGCGTTCCGGGTGGTGGGTTCCGTGAGGGTTGCCATGGCTCGGGTATGGGTTCCTGGTTCGAAATTCGTTTATCCGCTGAGGGCCTCGGCGCCGCTGATCACTTCGAGGATTTCGCTGGTGATCTGGGTCTGGCGGGCCCGGTTGTACGTCACCGTGAGGTTGGCGATCATCGTGTCGGCGTTTTCCGTGGCCGCTTTCATCGCCATCATGCGGGAGACCTGCTCGGTCACCGCCGCGTCGAGGAAGCACTTGAAGAGCTTCACTTTGAAACTCATCGGCACGATCTCGTCGAGAATACTCTCCGCCGAAGGGAAGAACTCGTACCGGACTTCCGCAGCCGACTCCTCTTCTTCCTCGTCCAGTCCCTCGATTTCGACCAACGGCAGCAGTGTTTCGACGACCGGAATCATGCGGCTGAGCGACTCGAATTTCGTGTAGACGATGTCGAGGCGGTCCAACTGCCCGGTTACGTACGACTCCATGTAGCGGTTGGCCAGGAGCTCCACCTCGTCGTAGGAGGGACGGTCTTCGAAGTGCAGGAACTTCTCGTCGGGCTCGATCCCGCGGAAACGGAACGCGCCGATGCCTCGTTTGCCGGAGACCTCAAGACGGGTCTCCGGCACTTCCTGCTGGAGTTCCTTCCAGCGGGCCATCGCGAAGCGCATGACGGCCGAATTGTAGCCTCCGCATAGTCCGCGGTTGGCGGTGAGCACCAGGAGCATCGCCCGGCGGGTCTCGTCGCGCTGGACCAGCAGCGGATGGGTGACTTCGAGGCCCAGGCGGGCAAGATGGCCGACGAGGGAAGTGATGCGGCGGGTGTAGGCGGCGCCGGCCGTGGCGCGATCCATCGCGCGTTTGAACCGCGCCGTGGAGATCAACTCCATCGTCCGCGTAATCTTGCGGATATTCTTGATCGACTTGCGGCGTTTGTCGAGAGCTCGCGCTTTAGCCATGCCTGTTGTTCCGGGTTCACACGGTTACGGTCTGTTGCTCGGCGGGGCGACGGCGGCCGACCCGAAAGGCCTTGTAATCGCCGATCGCCTTTTCCAGTTCCTCTCGCGACTTCTCGGTGAGATCCTGGGTATCGTTGATCGTCTGCCAGAGCGAGGCCTTGTCTCGCCGCATGAACTCCAGGAATCCACGTTCCCAGTCGTGCACTTCGTGCATGGGAACGTCATCGAGGTAGCCGCGAGTTCCGGCATAAATGACCAGCACCTGGTCGGCGACGTGCATCGGCTGGTGGAGGCCCTGCTTGAGCAGTTCGGTGACGCGGTAGCCGCGGTCGAGGCGGGCCTGGGTGGCGGGATCCAGTTCGGTGCCCAACTGGGCAAACGCTTCCAACTCGCGGAACGCAGCCAGGTCGAGCCGCAGGCCGCCAGCCACCTTCTTCATCGCGGGGATCTGGGCTTTGCCACCGACGCGAGAGACCGAAATACCGACATTCATGGCAGGACGCTGGCCGGCGAAGAAGAGGTCGGGCTGCAGGTAGATCTGGCCGTCGGTGATGGAGATCACGTTGGTGGGGATGTAGGCGGAGACCTCGCCTTCCAACGTCTCCACGATGGGCAGGGCCGTCAGCGAACCGCCACCGAGTTCGTCGCTCAGTTTCGCCGACCGTTCCAGCAGGCGGCTGTGGGCGTAGAAAATGTCGCCCGGGTAGGCTTCGCGACCCGGCGGGCGCCGCATCAAGAGCGACACCTGGCGGTAGGCCTGGGCCTGGCGCGTGAGGTCGTCGTAGACGACGAGGGTGTGGCCGCCGTTGTACATGAAGTATTCGGCCATCGCGCAGCCGGCGTAGGGGGCGATGTACTGCAGCGGGGCCGGGTCGCTGGCGCCGGCCAGGATCACCGTCGTGTAGTCCATCGCGCCGTGCTCGCGAAGCACTTCGATGAGCCCGGCGACGTTCGACTCCTTCTGGCCCACCGCCACGTAGAAGCACTTCACGCCGGTGCCTTTTTGATTGATGATCGTGTCGATGCAGATGGCGGTCTTGCCGGTGCGGCGGTCGCCAATAATCAGCTCGCGCTGGCCGCGGCCGATGGGGGTCATGGCGTCGATGGCCTTGATGCCGGTCTGAAGTGGCTTGACGACCGGCTGGCGCTCGGCCACGCCCGGGGCCGGTGATTCGACGGGGCGGCGCTCGGTGGTGGCGACGGGGCCCTTGCCGTCCAGGGGGTTGCCGAGGGGGTCGATGACGCGGCCGAGGACCGCCTCGCCGACCGGAACGCTGAGCAGGCGGCCGGTGCTTCGGACCTCGTCGCCTTCGTTCACCTGGAGCCAATCGCCGAGGATGATCACGCCGACGGAGTTTTCTTCCAGGTTGAACGCCAGGCCGAACACCCCGCCGGGAAACTCGATCATCTCGCCGGCCATGACGCCGGAAAGCCCGTACACGCGCGCAATGCCATCGCCCACCTCCAGCACGCGGCCGACCTCGCGGACGTCGATCCGCGACTCGTACTGCTCAATCTCCTGCTGGATAACGGAAGCGATCTCGTCGGCTTTGAATCTCATGGGCACTCCTGTCAATCATCTGTTGACGCACGGTTTTCAACTGGGTGGCGATCGAGCCGTCGTAGACGGTGTCTCCGATCTGAACAACGGCGCCACCGATCAAAGCCGGGTCGACCACGCGTTCGAGGACCGGTTCGCCTCCGACCATTTTGCGCAAGTTTTCGGTGATGTTCCGGGCCAGCGAGTCATCGATGGCCACGGGCGTGGTCAGCCGCACGGGAACCCGCCCCCGCAGACGGTCGTAGCGCTCGTGTACCTGGCGGTGAACGGGGCGCAGCAGGTCGAGCCGCTCGTGGCGGGAGAGCACCTTCAGAAAGTTCAACAACATCGGCGCGGCCCGGCCACCCAGCACACGATCCAGAATGCCGACCTTTTCCTCGTGGGAGACCAGGGCCGAAGCGAGGACGTGTTCGAGATCCGGATGCGGATCGAGCAGGTCGGCCACGAGCGAGTCGAACTCTTCGAGCAGCGCGTCGGTCACGCCCGCGCTCCGGGCAGCCCCCAAGAACGCCTCGGCATAGACGCCGGCAAGGTGATCGACGGCCACGTCCGCCTGGAGCTCGGCGGCCAGTTTGGCTTCGCGTTCAGGAATGTCCTGCGACATCGCGGCCTCTTCGCTCAGGGCTTGCCGGAATTGCCATTGGCGCGGGTGACGTCGGCCACGGCCTGCTCGATCAACCTCGCATGGGAGCTGGGATCTAGCCGGGAGCCGACGATCTTGCCGGCCAGATCGACCGCCAGGGAGGCGCTTCGCTCGGCGAGTTCTTTCATCGCGCCGGCGGTCGCCGCCTCGATTTCCCTCACGGCCCGCTGGTGTTCGGCCTCGGACGCGGCACGGGCTTTGTCGATCATCTCCTGGCCGACCCGCTCGGCATCGTAGCGGGCCTGCTCGAGCATTCGCCGGACCTCTTCCTCGGAATTGGTCAGCTTCTGCTGGTAGTCGGCGAGGAGCTGGCGGGCTTCCTGGTTGGTCCGCTCGGCGGAGCTGATCTCGTCGGCGATGCGGCGCTCGCGTTTGTCCAGACCGTCTCGGATCGGCCCCCAGGCGAACTTCCAGAGGACCAGGAACAGCAGCAGAAAGACAACGCCGGTCCAGAGCGCCAAGTCGGTGCGGAAGGACAGCGGATTGATGCCGCCGCCGTGCTCGCCGTGGGGGGCGGCACCGTGGAGGTCCGGGTCGGCCGCAGCGAGGGTGAGGGCCATTTCATGGAGACCGCCGCGAGGCTCCGCCCCCGGGCTCTGCTCGCCGCAAGCGCAGGCAAGGCCGAGGCAGCACACCAGCACGGCCGACCTCGGCGCGAGACGAGTTGCGACTCGGGTGAACATAGTATTCTCGCTTTGCCGAAGGAGCGTGGACGCCATCTAGCCTACGAGGCAGACAATCAGCGCAAAGAACGTGACACCTTCGATCAGAGCGGCCGCGATGATCATCGCCGTATTGACGTTGCCGGCGACTTCGGGCTGGCGGGCCATGCTCTCGACGGCCGAGGAGCCGATCTTGCCGATGCCGTAGGCGGCGCCGATGATGACCAGTCCCGAGCCAAACGCCCCACCGAGGTAGATGAGGGGGCTGGCAGCCGCGGCAGCGGGCTCTTGTGCCATGGCGGGGGTCGCCGCGACGAACAGGACGACGAGGGTCAGGGCTGCAATCTTGGCGAGCTTGTACACGTGTGTTTCTCCTTCACAGTAGACACGAAATGCGCGATACCCGGCAGACAAACGAAACAGGGACAGGCACCCTCATATTGCTTGAACTTCGGAAGCGGTTTTAGAATTAGCGGGAGCCGGTCCCCGTTTCGTCAGGGTTTCTAATGCTGGTGAATCGCCATACCAATAAACAGGGCCGACAGAAACGCGAATATGTAGGCTTGCAGGAACGCGACGAAGAGTTCCAGCAGATTGAGGGCCGTTGCACCCAGCACGCTGGCCACCGTGACTCCCGCCCAAAGCGCGAACATAGCCGGGGCGGTGGCCGCGATGAAGCCAATGATCACGGCGAGGACCAGGTGGCCGGCAAACATATTAGCCAGGAGACGAACGGCGAGCACCGTGTGGCGAATCGCCAAGCCGACAACCTCGATTACCAAGAGCATCGGCTTAAGAAAGATGGCCAGGATCCAGGGGAGTTCCATGTGGGGAACCATACCGGTCCAGAAGCCGACCGGACCGTGGTGCGACATCCCCGCTGCGATTACAACGAGGAACGTCACGAGGGCCAGCGCCGCCGTTGTCGCCAAAGCTCCGGTGGGCGATCCCATCCAGGGGACGATTCCCAGAAGATTGCAGAAGAGGACGAAGAAAAAAATCGTCCAAATGTAGGGAAGGAAGCGGTCAGCGTCACGCCGTCCGATGGAGGGGCGGGCGACCTCGTCGCGAAGGAACACAAGCATGGCCTCGATGAGAGTGCCAAACCGACCGCGTGGCGGCTCGCCGGAAGCCATCCGCCTGGCCAAGGGGATGAAAACCAGGAGCATCAGTAGCGCGGCAGCCAGCTCGAGGACCATGAATTTCGTAATCTGAAATCCAAGGACCTGCGGCAGGTCGTAATGCTCGCCGAAAGGGAAATGGAAGCTGGGGGCGTCCTGGACGTGACTGCCTGCTTCTTCGATGTCGATCATGGCTCGCCGTGGGATCTTCTACGGTTACCGGCCGGCTTGGGCGGCCGGACGCCCTTGGTAGGCAGCGACATAGCCGTTTCCAGGCCAAGCAGCACCAAATAGAGCACCAAAGCATAATATACGACGCCAGCTTCCGCCAGCGGCCCACCCAGGAGGTGCAGGGCAGCCGAGGAGGCTAGCGGAACGCCCATCCGTGGCAGCATCCCTGCCAAAAAGCCCATCCCAACATACCGCTCGCCCCGGGCCCGGAACGGAAATGCGACGGCAATTCCGCCAACCGCACCAAGCCAACAGGCCACTGCGGCAGCAGCAGCGGCAAGTAAGCCGTCTGCTGCCGCGAGCCGGTAGGCGATCGGGCCGACCATGCCGTAGGCGAGTGCGGTTGCGAGTGTCAAAAACAATGTCTGTGTCGCCGGGCTGGCTTCTCGCAGCCGAACCCATCGACTCCCGCCGGACTTCGTCATTGGGATCTGTCCTGACGGTCGCCGCCGCCGGCCCGCCCCTCGCCCGGCGAGGAGACCATCCGCAGCAGATGGGTTAGGCCGGAAGCCATGCCCAGGATCGCTCCCAAGAGGACGAATACGACTACGGTTCCGAGTTGCTGATCGAGCCAGTAACCGATGGCAGCGGGGATAACCATTTCCAGAGCCACCGTGGTGATCCGCGTGCTCCATGCGAGAGCCGCAGCGATCGCCGATCGGTCGTCGGATGGCTGTTCCACGGGACACCTGTGAAGATAGCTAATCTATCGGTGTGAAGTTCTGCTGTCAACCAAGGCGGGCCGCGGCTTCAGCATGTTTGCTTTCGGCCAACGTTGTTGAGGCCAAACGCTTCCACCCGAAAAACGGACCGGTTCCGGACCAGGTTCGTGAATGCTTCCCTGAACCACCCCTAAAGTCGGTAGATTACGTGATTTGTAGTTGTCAGCGAGCAGAGGAATTCGTACGATAGAGCCGTCGGGTTTGCGAGCCGGTGCGCCGGTTGCCGGCCGCAGGTTTCAGGGTCGTACGGGGTCGGGCAGTTCGTTCTCAGCGAGGCCTCGAGTCGGCGAGAGCTCTCTCGGGACACTTCGCTTTCTTGCGCGGTGGTGGGGCGTGTGTGCGACGTCGTCGTCCGTCGTTGGGCAATAACGCCGGAGGTGCAAGCATGGCACGCAGCACGCGGGAATGGCGCGATCTGCACGCAGGCGACGATTCCTCCTCGCGACCCCACCCCACCTCGAAATCAGATCGGCAGCAGACACCCGTGGCAGGCATGAAGCCCTTACGATTCACCGACCGCTTCAAGACGCTTTACAATCTGGCCGTTCGGCTGTCGGAGTCGGCCGAGGCGGATGCGGTCATGCTGCTGTTGGAAGGCCCGGCGGACTGGACTCGCCTGAAGAATCTAGCCGGTGACGAGAAGATCATTGTGGCAGCCGATTCCGCGGAGCAACTGGCGGGCTCGAAGGAGGCGGGGCTCGAGTCCGTGGTCATGGATATGGCGGCCAGCCCCGTTTACGACCGGCTGACTCAGGCAGTGCTCGAGGCAGTGGCCGACGACATCCTTGCCCCCGGGTCCTGTGTCGTGGCCCTTTATAGCGGGTTCGAGGCGGAAACCATGGATTCGGTCAGCATCATCAATCTCGGCGAGCACCTCGACCGCCTGACCGGGCGCGACTTGCGCCAGTTGGAAACCCGCGTCCCGCTGGACACGCTCAAGACGGTCGTCGATCTGGCGATCGAGATCGGCCGTGAAGGTCGCGAGGGCAAGCCGGTAGGAACGATGTTCGTCGTCGGCGACACGCGGAAGGTACTGACCAAGAGCCATCCGGTCGGCTTCGATCCGGTGCGGGGCTACAGCCGCAGGGATCGCCGGCTGGCGGACGCACGGGTGCGGGAAGGGATCAAGGAAATCGCCCAGATGGATGGAGCTATTATCGTCTCCTCCGATGGCATCGTGGAAGCGGCCTGCCGTTACGTCGATTCGTCGGCGTCGGCAATTACCTTGTCGAAGGGCCTCGGAGCTCGCCACTGGGCGGCGGCGGCGATCAGCCGTGCGACGAAGGCGGTTTCGGTGACGGTGAGCGAATCCAATGGCACCGTCCGCATCTTTCAGAACGGCGAGGTCATGCTGCGGATCGAGCCGATCCATCGGCGGCCGATGGTCTGGAAGGATTTCGAGTACGAACCGCCCGCCGCGGAGCCTCGGCCGAAAGCGAAGCCGGACGCCGGCAAGGCCGGCTAGGACGGCTAAATGAAGTTTCACGATTCGTGGAATTATCGTGGGGGCGGGGCTGGCGTTTAGCCTGCAATCGTGGCTCCCACCGGGCGAGCCCGGCGGCGGCCTTTTCCACGAATTGTGAAATCTGATTTAGGGGTCCGTCATTTCTCGCGCGGCCGCTCGATCACCAGTTCGATCTCGAAACGCTGGTAGGGCAGGTCTGCCCGGAGCAATCTGGCGGGCCGGATTTGCAGCCAGTTCCGAGGCGGTCCGTGCGGCTCGGAGATTTCGTAGACAAACAAACTCGGATCGTTTGCGACCCGCCGGGCGAAGGCGTAACGGTTTACGATGAAGTGGACCAATTTCCTGCTGTCCCCGGTCGTGCCCGAGAACGTGATCCTCTCGACCTGCTGCGCCGGATTGAAATAGTAGGTGAGTGAACCGGCCAGATCGTCTTCCGCGGTTCCCGTGACCAGGGGAACCCGGTAGCCCTGAAGCTGCAGAGTCCCGAGACCGGCCGAAACTCGCGACCAGCGACTCGTGACCCAGCCGGGCGAGATATCGAAGCGGAAGACCTCGGCAAAATCGAAGGTGGGAAAACCGTCCAGCGCCGGCTTGACGACGACCGGTCCCGGCGCCGCCGGGGAGGCTGCTTCGGGGGTTACGGCCTTGGGTTTCTCGGCGATTGGTACCGGAGCGACCGAGGCGGGCGAGCGGGTATCCGCACTCCCCGAGAGCCAGTTGGGCGCGCGGAATGCCGCCATCGGTCCGAACATGGTGAAGCCCAGGCCAGCCGCCAGCAGGAGAATTCGCCGCTGCATGCTTCTCTTCCTCTCAGGCACGTTGATTGCGGCAGGTGCGCAGTCCTACCCCGCGTCTACCGCCAGTGCTCTCTTACTGAATCGGCGCATGACCGGCCGTCGTTTGCATGTCGCGACCCGGACCCGCACAGACTGCCTGACGCGCTGCGTCGTCCCGATCGTGGCGCCCGTAAGAACCGGGGAATGCTGAATCGCGGGGGTAACGCATCTCAAGTGGGGCGAGAGTCTGTTTCTGTCGATCTGCTACAATCGATGCAACCGCGTTCTCCAGCCCATCCGTTATTATCAATGCCCTCTGAATTGTTCGACGCTTATCGCTGGCTGATCGGCAGCCACGGGCGCCAATGGTTGCAGCGAATCGAGGAGGAGCCGTTGCCGCTGGTCCGCCAGGCTGCGCGACTTCGCAAAGAACTCTCTGCGGCGCGCGTTCATCTCGTGCTCGAGCAGGCGGAGCTTCGCCGCCGGGCTCGCACGAAGTTTTCCCAGCCCCAAAGCATGTTTTTCACTCCGATCGGTCTGGAGCAGGCGACCGACGAAACGGTGGCTTTTTACAAGGCCGCTCGCTTCCGATCGGCCGTGCCGCTGGCGGACCTATGCTGCGGGATCGGAGGAGATCTGACGGCTCTGGCACGTCGTGCGTCGGTCATGGGCGTCGACCGCGACCCGATCGCCGCGCTCGTGGCGGAGGCGAACCTCGACGCGTTGCACCCCGTCGCAAGCGGCTCACCGCAGCGCGTCCACGTGGCGGATGCCGCGGCTGTCGCATTGGACAGGCTGGCGGGATGGCACATTGACCCGGACCGCCGGCCCGGCGGCCGCCGCACCACCCGGGTTGAACTCTACGAACCCGATGCGGCGACTCTCGACCACCTCCTCCGGACCGCCCCCAATGCCGCGATCAAATTGGCCCCGGCTGCCGGCCCGCCCGAGCAGTGGCAGCGGCAGGCGGAACTGGAGTGGGTCAGTCGCGGGCGCGAGTGCAGGCAACTCGTCGTCTGGTTCGGAGATCTCGCCCAGCGGCCCGGCCATCGTCGGGCCACCGTGCTGGCCGACGATGGCCCCGGGCGTCTTGCCGGCACGTGGACGATCGTGGGCCTTCCTTCGGAATCGCCCCCGGTTGGATCGCGCATCCTTCGCTACGTCTTCGAGCCGGACCCGGCGGTGATCGCCGCTCGGCTGGTGCCGGCGCTGGCTGAGCGGAATGCGTTGACGGCCATCGATCGGGGTTGTCTGTATCTGACGGGCGACCGGCCCGTGAGTGACCCGGGCATGGCGTGCTTTGAAGTGGACGATCTGCTGCCGTTCGATCGGAAACGGTTGAAGCAGGTGCTCGAGAGCCGCGGAGTCGGTCGCCTGGAGATCAAGAAGCGTGGCGTCTCGGAATCCCCGGAGCATCTACGGCGACAGTTGCGTCTGCGGGGAGACAAGGCAGCGGTACTGCTCTTGGCGCCGGTTCGAGGAAGCATTGCGGCGATCCTTGCGCGACGTGTGGTCTGCCGGACACAAGTGGTCCGGAGACAAAGCGATGAGACCGATTGACACCACCCCTTTCGCTGGGTACCCTCAAGGAAATTCGAGCGAGCGGATTGCCCGCTTGGATCCCGCCTTAAGTCACGCCGTTTTGCTGCATTCGTTCTGTACCACACCAATGCCTTGTGGGAGACTCTGTCATGTCGACTCGTCGCAACGCGTTCACTTTGGTCGAGTTGCTGGTGGTCATCGCAATTATCGGCATCTTGATTGCTCTGCTGTTGCCGGCGGTTCAGGCCGCCAGGGAAGCCGCGAGACGAAGCCAGTGCTCGAACAACCTCAAACAGATAGGTCTGGCAATCCACAACTACCACGACTCGTTCGGCTCGCTCCCGCCGGGCGGGCTGTGGGCGTATGGAAATCCTTGGGGGCCGGTCTGGCCCGGTCCCAATCCGGAACGTGGATCAACGCTTGTCCATCTTCTCCCGTTCGTGGAGCAGAGCGCTCTTTACGACGGCATCAACTTTACAAGCAATACTTCGGTGCACCGACAACTCGTCAACGGAGTCGAGGTCGAAGACTACATCATTCCAACCTACACTTGTCCCAGCGACACCAACTCGGACCTGTTGAACATCGGCGGAAACCCGCGTGCCATCCACAACTACACGGGAACGGAAGGCCCCAAGGGCAAGAGCAGTTCCGGGGGGTCTCCCTGTACGAATTGTCCGGACGGCCCTGTATATGCCGCCATGCTCAATACATGCGTGCCGGCGCTGCCCAATGTCCCAGCCAACGAGGAGCGAGGAGTATTCTTGCGGATTTCCAATCCCTGGTGTGCGAAATTCCGAGACGTCCGGGATGGACTCAGCTCTACCATTTTCATGGGAGAGGTTCTCCGCGACTGCAGCACGCACGTGCAGATCGGGTGGGCTAGTGCAAACAGCCAGCAGGGGATGACGACCACGAGCATCCCGATCAACTACGATTCCTGCGGCAAAGTGAACAGCGGAATCGGTGATTGCTGGCAGCCCTGCAACTGGAGCACGGCATTCGGATACAAGTCGTATCATCCCGGCGGGGCGATGTTCGTCTTCGGCGATGGAGCGGTCCATTTCCTCTCCGAAACAATCGAGTACTGCACTTACCAGCGGTTGGGGCATCGCGCGGACGGGCAGCCGGTCGAGGTGCCTTAGAATTCTCGAGCAGGATCAAACAGTCAACGCGACAGCCTCTGCCCATCGAAGTCCTCGGCTACAGGGACGACCTGCACAGGGCATTGTCCTCCGGGCATGAGCGGTCGCCTCGCAACATTGGAAGGAGTTCCGTCGAAATGGCTCTGAAACGCTTCTTTGTTGGGTTCGTTGTGGTGAGTCTCGTGTGCATGCTCACGGGGTGTGGCTCCGATCGTCCGGAAACTGCCAAGGTCCAGGGTACCGTCACCCTGGACGGTTCCCCGGTTGAGGGCGCTACGGTTGCGTTCTTTCACGCGGAGGGAGGGCCGCCCGCGCGTGCAGTGACCGACGCGTCAGGGGCATTCGTCCTGAGGACCTTTGAAGCCGGTGACGGCGCGATCGTTGGTCAGCATCAGGTAGCGGTGAGCAAGATCGATGAATCATCGCAGTCCGCTGGAAATGCGGCGGAAGCCGAGACTCCGGCGAGCAACGCGGATTTATCCGAGACCGCCAAGCACCTCTTGCCGGTACTCTACTCAAGTCCCTCGACATCCGGGCTGACCGTAGAGGTCAAGGAAGGAATGGACCCGGTCGTGCTCGATTTGAAGTCCAAGTAAGATTCGGCTGGTCCAGGATCCGGCTGCCGACCTGCAAGGCAAGCGGCAGATGATAGCCTCCCATCAGCCCGGCTGCTACGGAGCAGCCGGGCTGATAGACCGGCGAGTTTTCGTCTGCCGCTCACCCAACCGCAAGATCCACTGTGCACTGCATCGGCTGGCGGGAAAACGCATGGTCCCCAGAGCATCCAGTTTGCTGACCGTACTCCTCCTTTTGATCCGAGTTGCTGCGGCCGCACCTGTTCCCGAAGATTTTCCTCGCTTCCTCGTGCCTGGCCACGAGCAGGACATGGAAACGCTCCGCGAGCTATTCTGGCTGCACTACGTCCCGGCGCGGCCGCTTTCGACGCTTTGGGACGGCTGGCTCCCGATGGCGTCGCTCTGGCCGGCGACCGAGGCGAACGTTGCCGATCAAGCGAACCGGCAAAGATGGCGAGCTGCGCTACTGGCGCGGAAGATTGACGCCGAGGGCTACGTGTCGACGCACCAGCACCGGGGGCTCGCGCACAACGACGGCTGGCCCTTTCCGCTCTGGTCGCAAGTCGGCGGCCGGGGGTGGCATTTCTCGTTGGCCGGTCAGCCGTACGGCCCGCAATTCAACATCCATCAGACCGGGAACACCGACGGCTGGGAGTTTCACGGTGCGGCCGATCGAGGCATCGATCCGGCGCAGGGGTGGAACCTGGAGCTCACCGCGGCAGACGCATCGATTACGACGCCCGAGTTCAACGCGAACTCGTACGTTGCTCCTTTTATTCGCATCGGATGGCAGGCGGCGGGCCTGTCTGTATCGGACCAGCCGTCCCTCGAGTGGACGACGGCTGAGCAACCGGAGTTCAGCCGCGAGCGGAGGGTCTTTTTCAGCCCGCCGACCGAAGCGGATGGGATGACATTCACGCACGTACCGCTCTACCGCCATCCGCAATGGCAAGGCACATTGACGCGGCTTCGGTTGAACTTCGGAAACGCCAAGCCCGGTGCGAAGCTCACGCTCAAGTCGTTCATCACGGCGGTCGACTCGCGCCACAACATCAACAATTCGTTCTTCATTCAGGGATCGAGCGATTATTTCCGCTGGTCGGGCGACATTGGGTTTCTGCGAGAGAATATCCAGCGAATGCGGATGGCCCTTCGCTATGCGATGAACGAATTCCGTACTCGCGAGAACCTCTGCGTCACGACGCCGTGGGTCGGGCACGACGGCACCAGCGGTTTGGTGATCGGCACGGATGGCAAGAAGACCGTGCGGCACGGACGCGGAATCGGAAACAATTACTGGGATCTCCTGCCGTTTGGCGGGAAGGACTGCCTGGCGACGATCTACTACTTCGACGCCGTCCGCCGCATGGCGGAACTGGAGCGGCAGATTGCGGCCCATCCGCAATGGAATATCCCCGGCGGGCCGCTACCGTTCGACGCGGAAGACCTCGCTGGCCACGCCCAAGAGGTGAAGGACCATGCGGGTCGACTGTTCTGGAACGCGACGACCGGCCGCTTTGTCGCCGCGGTTGACGGCGAGGGGGCCGTCCACGATTACGGTTTCACCTTCGTCAATTGCGAAGCGATCTACTACGATTTCGCCACCGAGGAGCAGGCCCGTTCCATACTGGACTGGCTGTGCGGCCGCCGCACCATCGCGGGCGATACGTCGCAGGGCGAAGACATCTATCATTGGCGGTTCGGGCCGCGTTCAACGACGCTTCGCAATGTCGAGTACTACACGAGTGTCTGGTCAAACCCGGAGTCGATCCCGTGGGGCGGCCAGGTGCAAGACGGCGGAGCCGTGCTCGGCTTCTCATACCACGACCTGATGGCGCGTCTGAAAACGACGGGAGCGGACGACGCTTGGCAGCGGCTCAAGGCGGTCCTTGCATGGTTCCGCGAGGTCCAGCACGCCGGTGGCTATCGGGCCTATTCTTCCGCCGTTGATTCGGCCGCCGTTGTGCCGTAGTGGGGCAGACTATCCTGGGGACCGATGATCTCCCCCGGCTCCAAGACACTCGCGGCGTCGAGCTTTTCGGCGTCCATCATCGTGGCGATCCGCTGAAGAGTGGCCAGGATCATGGTCTGCTCCCACTGCTGGAGCTTGCCGAACTCGCGGCGGAATTTCTCCTGCAAAAGCGGAGGAGCGTGGGCCAGGAGTTGAACGCCGTTCTCGGTGAGGTGAATCAGCACATTGCGGCGATCGTCGCCCGTTCGGCTCCGGCTGATCAAGCCGCGGGTCTCGAGGCGGGTCAGAATTCCGGTGACCGTGGCCTGGCTCAGATGTACCGCACGGGCCAGCGCGCCGGCCGTGACCGGCTGAAGCTGCTCAACCATCCGCAATGTCGCCAGTTGAGGGACCGTTAGCCCCCACTGATGCAGCAGGAGACGGGAATGAAGATCGACTGCACGCGCAATCCGCCGCAACGCGGTGATCACCTCGTTTTCGACGCTCAATTGCTCGGCCATGGCCCGCTACGCCTCCTTGAAGCACGTAATCAAATATTATGTACTCAAACTAAACAACAATCAATAGTCACCCATTATAAGGGGTATGCTGAGTAGGGTTGTCGTCATAAATAATTGTAACAAAACAACTTATATCAACAGTTTCCTGGTGGGGTTGATAGGCAGGTGATTTTTGGTCAAATTATACGGCTGACAACAACCCTTGAAATGATGACCGTTCCATTCGTACACCAAAGATACGCGCGGCCGTCATTTCTTAATCGAGGCAAAGCGGATGGCTCCACCCCAACTGAACGACACGGTGACGATCATTACCGGGGCGTCCTCCGGAATTGGGGCTGCTATTGCGGTTCGGTTTGCCGTGGCCGGAAGTCGCATCGTACTATCTGCTCGCCGCGAGGAGAAGCTTCAGCAGGTCGCCGAGGAAATCACCCGCGGGGGAGGGGAAGCCTTGGTGGTTCCGGCCGACGTGACCCAGTACCCCCAAGTACAGAAGCTGGTCGAGAAATCCCTCGAACGGTTTGGCCGGATCGACGTTCTGGTCAACAACGCGGGCCACGCCGTGGCGAAACCGCTTGTCGAGTCGACTGTGGAAGAAATGGATGCCCAGATCGATTCCAACCTGCGGGGAGTCTGCTACGGTTGCCGGGCCGTGCTCCCGCACATGATCGAGCGACGCCAGGGCCAGATCATCAACATCGGGTCGATCTGTTCGCGGAATCACTACCCCAACTATGCGGCCTATGTGGCCGCGAAGTTCGGAGTGCTGGGGTTTACACGCAGCGTTTACGAGGAGGTCCGCCGGTACGGGATTCGAATGAACGTGCTCTGCCCGGCCGCGGTCAACACCGCCTGGGGCGACGTGGCCGGAGCGGAGTTGCCGTGGCCGCGCGAGGAGCGGCTTCAGCCGGAGGATCTGGCCGAGATGGCCCTGTTTTGCGTGGCCCTGCCCGCGCGCGTGCAGATCGACACCGTCTTTGCGTGGCCGGTCTGCGAGCCCACCACCTAGTCCGGGAGTTTCGCCATAAGCGTGCCAACGACGCCATCACCGGAAGCAGCCAGGGGTGCCGAGACTCTCGCCAGGAGGGCGCGGGATGTATCTCGGTCGTTGGCGACCGCCTCCACCGCAGAGAAGAACGCCGCGCTGGTGGGCATGGCCGAGCGAATCGTGGCGGCCGCGGAGGAACTGCTCGCAGCCAACGAAGCCGACCTGGACGACGCCCGTGCCAAGGGGCTGCCTGCCAGTCTCGTCCGCCGCCTGCAATTTGGGCGGGAGAAGATCGCTTCGCGCGAGCGTTCGCTGCGGAAGATCGCGGGGCTGCCGGACCCGGTCGGCCGGGAGATCTGCGCGGAGCGGCGACCGAACGGGTTGGACGTACGGCGGGTGCGGGTGCCGCTGGGCGTGATCTTGATGGTCTACGAGGCCCGGCCGCATGTGACCGTCAATGCCGGCGCCTTTTGCCTCAAGTCGGGAAACGCCTCGATTCTTCGGGGCGGCTCGGAGGCCCGGCGGTGCAATGCGGTGCTGGGACGGCTCTGGCAGGAGGCGATTGCGGGCGCCGGCCTGCCGCCGGAAGCCGTGCAAGTGATCTCCGGCTCGCACGAGACGATCCATGAACTGCTGGAGCTCGAACCGCTGATCGACCTGGTCATTCCCCGTGGCGGCAAGCGTCTGATCGAGGTGGTTGCCGAGAAGTCGCGCATCCCGGTGATCAAGCACTACGAAGGCATCTGCCACGTCTACCTGGACGAGAAGGTCGATCTGAACGGGGCGATCGAGATTGTCCTCGATTCCAAATGCCTGATGCCCGAAGTCTGCAACGCCGTGGAGACCCTGTTGGTTTCCGAAGCGATGGCTTCCCAGTTGCCCCGGATCGTTGAAGCACTGGAAAACCAGGGCATTTCGCTGAAAGGGTGCGAGCGGACGCGGTCGATTGCGCCGCAGGTCGATCCGGCCGACGAAGCCGATTGGCGGACGGAGTATCTCGACACGGTCCTTTCGATCCGCGTCGTTCGCGATGTGGCAGAGGCGATCGACCATATCAACCGCTACGGCTCGCACCACACCGATTCGATCGTCACCGGCCATCCGGCCCACGCGGAGAGGTTCGTCGACGAAGTTGACTCGGCCGTGGTGCTGGTCAACGCCTCGACGATGTTCTGCGACGGCGAATCGTTGGGCATGGGGGCAGAGATCGGGATTTCGACGGACAAGCTGCACGCACGCGGGCCGATGGGGCTGGAGGAGCTGACGAGCTACAAGTTCGTGATCCGGGGCGACGCCCACGTGATGGGCGACTGGAGTTGACCAGGGACGGAAGAGAGCAAACCACCGATGAAACGAATCTACCGACACTTTCTGGACAGCTTCCGCCGGGCAACGGCCGGCAGCGGTGTCAACGATCGGCGAATCGGCGCGGAACTGAAATTCCCGCTGGTCCGAAGCGACGGTTGTGCGGTCGATATGGCGACGGTCACCGCGCTTTGGCAGCACCTGGAGGGCCTCGGCTGGAAGCCGGCTGTCGACGGTGTGACCGGTAACGTGGTCGGTGCGGCGAAACCGGGCTCGCAGAACGAGACCGTCGCGTCGTGCGAGACGGGTTACTGCAAGACGGAATTCTCGATGGCCCACGTGGCCGATCTTTTCGAGCTGGAGGAAGCAATCGTCGAGCTCCGCCGCGAGCTTCGACCATTCTGGGAAGCACGCGAGATCCGCTTTCTCGGCTACGGCATTCAACCCGTCACGCCTCCGAGCAAGCGGTTGCTGCTGAAGAAGGAACGTTCCTGTTTCTGGGATCAGGCCGTACCGTCGAACGAGGTCATTCCGGTGGAGGAAGGCGACGACGTCCACCTTTTCACGGTCAATGCGGGCAGCCACGTGCATGTGAGCGTTTCGCCCGACGAGGCGGTAAAGGCGGTGAACGTGCTTTGCGGATTTGCCGCCGGTCAGATCGCCCTGACGGCGCACTCCAATATCTGGGGGGGCGCGACGAACGGCTACAAGTCGATTGCGGAGAAGTTGTGGGATTGGTGGAAGCCGGCCGAGGGTCGCTCGGGTGTGCCGGAGCGGCCGTACGAGGATCTGGACGACTATATCCGCAGCATCACCGGGCTGCGGCCGGTCTACGTAAAGCGCGACGGAAAGCCGGTCGTCCTGGAAGGCTACGACAGTTTTGCCGAGTATTTTTTGAGTTCCGAAGCGGCGGGCCGCGGGTTGGACGGCAAGCGCCGGCCGCTGGTCCCCAGGGTTGCGGACGTCGACCTGCACAACTCCTGCTACTGGTACACGGCCAGGATTTCCCGATATTTCACCGTGGAGAACCGGGTCTTCGATCAGCAGCCACCGAGCGATCTGCTTTGTGCGGCTGCGGTTACGCTTGGGTTGACTTCCGCCTTGGACGAGGCATGGGAGGAACTCTCTTCTCTCGAATGGAACGACTTGCGCAGCGGCCGTGAGGATGCCTGCCGCACGGGTCTGGACGGCTATGTCGATTCGATCCCGCTGGTCGATTTCGCGGGTCGGATGGTGGATATCGCGCGGCGCGGCCTCCTGGCGCGCGGCCGTGGCGAAGCGAAGTTTCTTGAGCCGCTCGAGAGGCGGCTGGCAGTCAGGCGGTGCCCTGCCGACGACGTTGCGGAACTGTTCCGCTCCGGCGGCGTTGAGGCGGTCGTCGAGGCTCGGGCGCTGTGACGACGCAGCGCCGGACCGGGAGCTGCCGGGAGAAGAGCCGGCGTGCGTCGCGCCGGGCTCTTGGTGTGGATTAGGATGGCCGGGGTGCCGTGGGCGGCGAACTGCCCGCACCGCCCGGCCTTGAGGGATATTCCAAGCAGGAGAGAAATATGCTGAAATTCAATCAACGAAATCGCTCCCATCAACTACCGCACGAAGTCGCCGGGCTGCGGTCTTCGCTCTACCAGCCGCTTTCGTCCGCGGATGTCCAAAAGATCGCCGACGCGGCGCTGGAAATCCTCGAGAAGTCGGGGATGGCCGTCTATTCCCGGAGTGCACGGGAGGCTTTCGCGACGGCCGGCGCCGACGTCGACCACCAGACCGGCACGGTGAAACTGCCCAGGAGCCTTGTCGAAGACGCGGTCGCTTCGAACCCCTCTTCCGTCACGCTCTATTCGCGCGACGGCTCCTGTGACGCCGTGCTCGAAGAGAATCGCGTCCACTACGGCACCGGCGGCACGGCGATCTACGTGCTCGACCCCGACACGGGCCGGCGCCGTCCGTCGATGACCGAGGACGTGGTTCTCAACGCCCGCATGGTCGACGCGTTGGAGAACGTCCACGTTTTCACGATCAACGTCTTCCCCAACGACGTGGAGGGCAAGGACGACATCGATGTCAACCGCTTCTTCCACGCCTTGGACAACACGACCAAGCACGTGATGGGCGGGATCTACTCGCTGGCCGGCTGCCGGCAGGTCGTCGAGATGGCGGAACTCATTGCCGGCGGCGAGGAGGCTCTGCGCAAACGTCCGTTCGTTTCGTTCATCACGCTGATCATCAGCCCGTACAAGATCGACGACGACTACGGAGAAATGACCTGTTACCTGGCGAAGAAGGGCTTGCCGGTCGTCGTGCCGACGGAGCCGATCTGCGGAACCACGTCGCCGATCACGCTGGCCGGCAACGTGCTCACCCACGTGGCGGAAACGCTGGCCGGCATTGCGCTGGTCCAGTCGGTCCGCAAAGGGGCGCCGGGGATCTGCGGCAGCGTCGGGTCGATCACGAATCTCAAGACCATGGACCACGTCGGCGGGGCGATCGAACGGGCGATGATCAACGCGGCCGTGGCCCAGATGGCGCAGCACTTTCAGCTTCCGCTCTACTCGACGGGCGGAACGACCGATGCCAAAGACATCGATGTTCAGGCCGCCTATGAATCCGCCATGTCGAGCCTGCTCACCGCGATGTCCGGGGCGAACTACATCCATGACATCGCCGGGCTGATGGAGTCGGACCTGACCGTGTCGTACGAGAAGCTCGTTGTGGACAACGAAATCCTCGGCATGTGCCAGCGCGTGCTGCGGGGGATCGAGGTGAATGACGAGACGCTCGCCACGGGCCTCATGCTCGAAAAGGGCCCGGGGCAGGACTACACGGCCGAAGAGCACACCGTCCGCCACATGCGGCAGGAGTTTTTTCAGCCGAGACTGGCCGACCGGGAGAAGCGGGGCGGACACGCGCAGGACGACGCTCTGAGCCGCGCCCGCGAGGTCGTTGAGAAGATCCGCAGCCGCAACCACGTCAGCCGCCTGCCGGGCGACGTGCGGCGGCAGATCCTCCAGCGGTTCCCGCGCCTCCAGCAGGTGCTGGCCGATTGAACCATGCACGCGGCCGGGGACTGGTCCATTTTTTGACCGGTGGATGCATTGGCGAGTAAGACCCTCGCCGAAAACATGGACCTGTCCCCTTCCCGCCCGTGAATCGTTACGACACGACAAGGAGACCGATGTGTCATTGAACCAACGTGAAGGAGTTCTCGTCGCGCCGCAGCGGCGGCTGGACGACGACCAAATCAGGCTTATCGACGGGCTTTCGCGCGACCTGCTCGAAGACCCCGGGCTTTTGTGTTACAATCACGCCGCGACGGAACTATTCCGCAAGGCCGGAGCGAAGGTGGAACCTGCGCAAGGGTGCACCCGCATCCGCATTCCCGCGAAGATCCTCGATGAGGCGCTGCAGACGGCCCCGTCGAAGATTGCGCTCGGCGCGCGGGATCCCTCCAACAAGCTCATCCTTGACGCGAGCGAGCCACGGGTCCGGTTTGGCAGCGGCTCGGAAACGAACGTCTGGCTCGACGTCGACTTCGAGGACGGCGTTGCGCGTTTCCATCGCCGCAAAGGGACGATCGAACGGCTGACCCGTTCGGCCCACCTTTGCGAACACCTTGAGAACCTCGACTTCTTCATCCGCAACGTCAATATCCAGGACGAAGCGGTGACCGAGGCCAATAAGGACGTCAACAAATTCTTCGCCAGCTTCGACAACATCACGAAGCATGTCCAAGCCGGGCTGACCAGCCTGGAGGCGCTGGACGACGTGGTCCGGATGGGCCACATCCTCGCAGGCGGAGCCGGCGCGTTTGAGAAGAATCCGATCCTGTCGTTCATCACCTGCGTGATCAAGAGCCCGCTGCAGGTGGTCGACGACACCGCGTCGAAACTCATCGAGATCTCCCGGCGGCGGGTCCCCGTGGTGATTTCAAGCTGTCCGATGGGCGGGGCGACCGGGCCGTTCGACGAATTCGGCATGGTGGCGTTGATCAACGCGGAACTGCTGGCCGGGGTGACGCTGAACCAGCTCGTTTCGCCGGGGGCGCCGGTCCTCTACGGCGCCGTGCCGGTTCGCACGCGGTTGGACAACCTGAACGACATGTACGCCGCGGCCGAATTCGTCCACTATAACGTCGACTGCGCGCAGATGGCCCGCTTCTACGGCCTGCCCTGCTATTCGACGGCCGGCGTCGGCGACGTCTCGACCCCCGGCATCCAGGCCACGGCGGAGAAGATGCTCACGCACTTGTCCGTACCTCAAAGCGGAGCCCAGTACATCCACTATGCCTTCGGGCTCTTGGAGCGGACCAACGTCTTCTCGCCGGAGCAGGCCGTTTTGGACGACGCGCATATCGAACTGGTCAAGCAGACCCTCCGGCGGCCCGACGTCGGCGACTCGCGTCGGCAGGAGGTGTTGTCTCTGGTCCGCGAGGTGATGGATTCCTCGCACAAGACGTTCATGTATCATTTGCCGCTGCCCAGCCGCGACAAGGTCTACACCCGTTATCCTTTGGAGAATGGCGAGCACGGTGCGCTCTACGCCGCACACCGGCGCTACCACGCGATTCTCGAACAGCCCCGCCGGACGATCGAGCCGGACATCCGCGACGAGATCCTGCGGACGATCCCCGGCATCCTTCCCGCTGCACCACGCGAACTGATCAAGGAGCGGACATGACTCAGACATCGGCAAAATCCCAGATGGGTGCGTACACCGAGGCCGTCAAGAGCGGGCTCTATGAAAAGAGGTCCGGGTTGGTAGGCAAGTACGACAACGTTCGCCGCTACTGGGAGGACGAGGTCACCCGCCTCTTCCTGCGGCCGCACCTGCAGCGGCTGATCCAACGGAGCCAGTCCGAGATGCGGAGGGTGCGAATCCTCGATCTCGGCTGCGGCAGCGCCGACGGGTACGAGCTCCTTACCGGAGTCCGCCACCGCGACTCGGACCTCACGGACGTGGAGGTCCACCTGCTCAGTCCGGACGTGCTCGGAGTGTACAAGGGGGTCGATCTCAATCCCGATCTGATCGCCCAGGCCCGCAGCATCTACGGCGACAATCCCAAGCTCGTCTTTCAGCAGGCCGACTTCAGCCAGGGGCTTCCCCTGTTCGAGGGCGAGAAGCCGTACGATCTCTACTTCACGTCTTACGGCACCTGTTCGCATCACACCGACGACGAGACGCTCATTCGCCTGCTGGCCGACATCGCCGAGCAGATCGAGAGTTACTGTGTCGTCGTCTGCGATTGGATCGGCCGCTACTCGTACGAATGGCAGACGCTCTGGACGAACGATGTATCGGAAAACCGCAACATGGACTACATCGTCTCCTATATCTATGAAAAGGAGGAACGCGAGCGGCGCCGCGACGAACTGCAGCATCTGCTGTTGCGGCTGATGGGCCGCAAGGAGGCGGAAGGGATCATCGAAGAGGCCGGCCGGCGGGCGGGCGTCAGGATTAAGCCCCTGGTGTTCTTCGATCGCTCGGTCTTCACCGGCCGCCACATGGATACCGCCGAGTACAACCCGCATACCCAGGCGATGCGAGCGGCCGTCAACTCGCTACACGAGGACAACGTCCGCACCGACTTGGCGACGCTTCTGGTCGACTACATGCCGAAGATGGGCTTTCCATTCCTCAACGACTACTACGAGCATCTCCAGATGTGCTGGAATGCGCTGGTGCTCTATACGCAATCGTTGCTTGAGTGCTACGATCCGAAGGCGCAGCGGTACCGATGCGGGCCGCCGGCGATCCCCGCGTCGTATCCGCCCGTTTTGCAGGAGATGATGCAGCGGATGAAGGCCGTCGTGGAGGGGATCGGTTGGCTCGAATCCGGGCTTCCCCGCGAAAACATCATCGAGCCACAGCTCGGCTACGCCCTCCGATATCTTGTCGTGAAGCTGCAGCAGGGGCTAGGATGCGGGCACGGACTGGTCGGCATTTTCGAGATCGACAAGACCGCGTCCAACGGCTCGCCCACGAAGTCGAAACCGGTTGTGCGGATGCCCACAGGGTCGCAGGAATGATCGAATTTGATCACGTCTGGAAGATATTTCCCGGCGGCGCCGAGGCAGTCGCCGATCTCTCGCTCCAGATCGCCGAGGGGGAAACGCTCGTTTTGTTGGGTACCAGCGGCAGCGGCAAGACCACCTCGATGAAGATGATCAACCGTCTCATCGAGCCGAGTTCGGGCCGGATTCTCGTCGAAGGCACCGACGTGATGCAGCTCGATGCGATCGCCTTGCGGCGCAAGATCGGCTACGCGATCCAGCACATCGGCCTGTTTCCCCATATGACCGTGGCGGAGAACATCGCCGTGGTGCCCCGTCTGCTCCGCTGGCCGGTCGGCCGGATCGACCGGCGGGTGGATCAACTGCTGGCGCTGGTCGGCCTTGAAGCGGACGAATTCCGCAATCGCTATCCGGCTCAACTCAGCGGCGGGCAGCAGCAGCGGATCGGGGTTGCCCGGGCACTGGCCGCCGACCCGCCGATCGTGCTCATGGACGAACCGTTCGGCGCGCTGGACCCGATTACTCGAGACCAGCTTCAGAACGAATTCCTGGAGCTGGAGTCGGAGATCCGCAAGACGGTCGTCTTTGTCACCCACGACGTTTTTGAGGCCGTCAAGATGGGCGACCGGATCGCCCTGTTGGACGCCGGCCGACTGCAGCAGTTGGCGCGCCCGGCGGACCTGGTCGAGCAGCCCGCCAATGCGTTCGTCGACCAGTTTCTCGGCCAGCATCGCTTCCAGCTCGCATTGGTGACCCGAACGATCGGTTCGGTACTGAGCTCCGCAGACTTGGACAGACCGGTCGCCGATTCCGCCGGCGATTCTCCCCGCCTCCGCATGCGTGATTCGCTCGTCGCCGGGCTCGACCTGTTCAAATCGAGCGGATGCGAAACGCTGCCGGTCTACGATCGCGGCCGGCCGGCCGGAATGCTCAAGAAGGAGCAGTTGCTCCGCGAGATCACGGCAGTGCTCGGGCAGACGGAGACGCAGCAATGAGTGCTCTGGCTGTTTTCTTCGACAAGCTCGGCATGGACATCGTCCAGCGGACGTACGAGCACGTCCACCTGTCGTTCTTCGCCATGGCGATTGCGATCGGCATCGCGCTGCCGGTGGGGATCTATCTGACTCGCTGCCCCTGGCCGCGGCTGACGGGCGCGGTGCTCGGATTGGCAGCCGTCGTGCAGACCGTGCCGAGCCTCGCGCTGGTCTCGTTCATCGCCATTCTTTTCACGCTGATCCACCTGCCGTTGATCGGCGAGCCGCCCGCGCTGGTCGCCTTGGTTCTCTATGCGCTCTTGCCGATCCTCCGCAACACCTACACCGGGATCCGGCAGGTCGACCCGGCGGTGGTCGAGGTGGCCAGGGGGCTCGGTATGCGACCGCGGCAGATTCTTTTGTCCGTGGAACTGCCGCTCTCGCTGCCGGTGATCATGGCCGGAATCCGCATTTCCACGGTCTGGACGATCGGGGTGGCAACGCTCTGCACGCTGATCGGCGCCGGCGGACTCGGCGTGCTCATCATGCGCGGCCTGCGAAGCATCCAGATGGATTACCTCGTGGCCGGCACCGTCCCCGCGGCCGTGTTGGCGATTCTCTTCGACGGCATCCTCGCGAAGCTCGAGCGTTGGCTGACTCCCGAGGGGCGCCGGCCGGGCGAGATGCCGTTGCGGACGCGGCTCTGGCTGGTGCTGGGAAGCGTGTTGGCGGTCGGCATCCTACTGATCGGCGTACGGGTTTTCTTGGCGTCGCAAAGTCGTGGTGGTGTGCGCGAAGTCCGCGGCACGACCGGACCGGTGGAAGCAAGGGAGCCGATTCGCGCTGCCTTCGACGCCGAGTTTTTTACCCGTCCCGACGGCTACCCCGCCGTGTGCACTTACTACTCACGTTCCGCACCTCCGTTTGAAGGTTCGGAGCCCATCCGGTGGTATGCCAAGCAGGTTCAGTAACTGTCGTTGAACTGGGGTCGGCTGAGCAAGTCGACGCGAGATCTCGCCGTGGTCCTTCACGAACAATACACAGCGGCGAAGTTTGAGGATCGCCGGCCCGGTAGGTGCAGGGCTGGCGGTTCTCCGGTACAGACCGTACATCGGCTTACCTTTCAGTGGCGTCGAGCCCATCAAAGCCAATACCATCGCCGCCCACACCAGAATACACAACAGCCCCGCCATCCGCTCCGGCTTTTCCAGGAACATGCGCACCGCCAGCGGGCCTTTGCAGTGGTGAAATCGACGTTCTACCTGGCTTTGCCTGTAGTGGACAACGCTTCGGGGGCAACGCTTCGACGGCAGGTTCGTCTTCAGCACGTACACGCCTTCCACTGCCGCGCGCTGAAGCTTCTGGGCATCGATCTTCCACGTCAGATGAGAGGCCCTTCCTGTCCTTCGTCAGGTTGTACTCGAAGAGGTTCCCCTCGGTCTTGTATCCCTGGCCGCTTCCAGGCGTCCCGATCTTCTCTGCGTGATCAGTTACTGTTGAGGTTCCGCTCGACGGCTCAATTTCTCGCGGATCTTGGCCACGTGCCGTTCTCGGGTCTTTTCTTCCTGCCGAGCCTTCGCCTGCCCACAAAGATCAACCGGCATTTCACCGCACCTTCCGACCGTTCACCTCACCCTTCAAAACCACCGTGGTTTCGGCGGCTTCTTTGTCCCTCTTGTCTGGCGGCAGATGGGCTTGGCCTGCGGGAAGTAATTCACCTTGTGCATCTGCCGCGGCGTCTCAGTTTGGATACTTTGCAGATGCGGCTGCGCCGCCGCAAAGGAAAAGCCATTGCCCGCCGCCACCGTCAGCAGATTGCGATCGCAAGCTTCGTATCGGCGATGTAGAGAAAGTCGCTTGCCCAGAGTTTTCGCCAGTAAGCGGCGGAGGTTTTCCGGCACCGGCTTTCCGCCGCATTGCATCCAGCAGATGCCCGATCGGCACGCCGCCGTCGGCCGTGACGTTCAGCCCTGCCGATCTGCTTGACATCTTCGTCCGCTCTTCGTGCGGCCATAGGCATTGGCGGGCGCCCTCCGTCAACATCTTCATACGCTCCGTAAAGTTCCACGTCCGTGATGTCGTGAATCTGGTTCACCTGGACTTTGAAGACCTTGATCATCCCAGTTACCAGGATGCTCAACCGTCCTGTGCTTGGCTATACGCTCCAACGCCCGTCCGAGAAGATCGTCGTTGAGCTGTTCGCCGTCACGCCGTAGAGTCGGTGAGGCTGCCACCGCCCATTCGCCGATACGGTACTGGTTGGGGGCGAGCAACCGATTCGCGATCATGACCTCCACCGTTGCCGAGAGGTATACCCTTCCGCGCAGCCTTATCTACCACCGTGCCCAGCCTCAACCGCCGAAGTAATGCACAATCACGGCAGGGCACAACAATCGCGTATCGAACGAACGCGGCATCCATGCATGGCTCCTCCTTGGCCAGTTCCCGTTGAACCTTCTCAGCGCCGCAGCCAGAGTTGCCAGTCGTCCAGATCAACCCGCCAGGGGTGCGGAACGTGAGTTACATGGTTTCTCTTTCATGAGCCGCCGCGGCAAATGGATCAGGGCTTGATGTATAAGGCGGCCGCCGACGGCACCGTCGACGTGATTTGTGCGTACGCAACCGATGGCCGGATTCCCGCCTACGACCTATTCATCCTGGAAGATGACAAGAACTTCTTCCCCCCTACTACGCCTCGCCGCTGGTCCGCGAGGAAACGCTTGCCCGCTATCCGGAACTTGCCGACACCCTCAGCCTCCTCGCCGGCAGAATCTCCGACGAAGCGATGCAGAGACTCAACTTCGCGGCTGACGAGAAGGGCAGAAAGGCAGCGTCGATCGCCCGGGAGTTCCTCCTTTCCGAAGGGCTGCTGTCGCCCGGCGACAAGCCTGGCGAGGAGCCGACCGGCACGATCACCGTCGGCAGCAAGCCGTTCACCGAGCAGGAGATTCTCGCCGAGATGATGGCCACACTGGTCGAGGCTAAGATGCCGCTTCGCGTCCGCCGTGTGCTCAATCTCGGCGGCACGAAGCTCTGTTTCGACTCACTAAGAAGCGGCGATTTGGACCTTTACGCGGAGTACACCGGGACCGGCCTGGTGAGCATCCTCGGTCGCCCGGTGGTCTCCGACCCTGAGGAAAGCTATCGGGTCGTGAAGGAAGCCTTCGAAAACGATTTTGGCCTCGTTTGGCTTCAGCCGTTCGGCTTCAACAATACGTACACGTTGACAATGCGCCGGAGCCAGGCGGAGAGGCTGGGCCTGAGCACGATCTCCGATCTCGCGCGGTACTTGAACGGTGCACCGCCGCAGATAGCTCGTTGAGTTTCCGCGCCTCTTCACCTCGGCGGCGGCTCGGGGAAAATTGGGGTTAGAGCTTGAATAGGGTGAGCTTTGCATCCGAGACGTGTTGGCCCGGGTGTAAGGTGAAGTGTTTGTCACTTTCACTACCCCCGGAGGATGAAGATGTCTCTGAGAAAGGAAACATCCTTGCCGGTACCCTCGATGGCCTCATCCCTTCCCGAACTGCCGAACGATCTGGCCAGTTGCCATGCCTTGATTGTGCAACTGCAGGCGGAAGTGCAAAGCTGCCTGGTGCTGCGCGAAGACCGTTCCACCACAGAGAATACCGAGCGCACAGAGGAAAGAGAGGCACGACGCTGGAGAGTCGGCGCGGCGGCGGTGTGTGGATGGTCGGGTCCACCTCCGGAAATTCGGCGAGTACCGCGCTCGCGGCCCGTTGGGCCTTTCGCCGAGGCTTGCCGGCGACATTCTCCCCAGGGCTGCGCGGACTTCGTGGGTGGGCTGCCGAGTCTTGCCCCTTCAGGGCGGATCATCAGGCGGTGTTGCGGAGCGCGAGGTGGAGCGGTTCGGAGGTAACCGTTCACGGGGCGGCCGGGGACTGGTCCATTTTTCGGCCAGTTGATGTATTTTGGTGCCAAGAACGTTGGCCGAAAACATGGACCTGTCCCCCTCTCTTCCGCCCCGTGAACGATTACGTTCGGAGGAGCACGCGGTGGGCGGGGAAATGGGCCCAACGAATGGAGGAGTCGACGAATGGGAAAGCCCGGGTCCGAGGTGTCTCGCCCGAGCGGAAAACGAAAAAGTCGCGAAGGCTAAAAACTCCCCTCGCCCCGATTCCGATTTCTCTTCATCCCTGGCGGAACAACTTGCTTGACACATCGCGCCGCATCGGTCATCATGACAACCGGTATATGGACAGATGATCATGTCCGTTCCCGGAGCCTTCCTGATGGCTTAGCAGCTCATTCTGTTGCCTTCCGCGGCCCAGGGGACTATGGTACAAGGAGTTGTGTCCATGGTAAGACTTCGGCAAGAGTAGGCGCGTACGGGCGGCAGGCCGTTGCGAAGCCCGCCATTCCGGGGTTTCAAGTCTCCTCTGGCCCGGAGGCCAGGTTTGCAAGATTACCCAGCGACTGGAGAATCGTCCCATGCTGGAAAATGCGGCGGTTGTTGCGGTGTCGTCGTTTGCCGTGCTGTTGTTCGCCTATTTCACCTACGGGCAGTTCATCGGACGGCGGATCTACCGCTTGGACCCGCAGCGCCGTACTCCCGCGCATGAACTCGAAGATGGGGTCGATTACGTCCCCACCCGGATCCCGGTCCTCTTCGGGCACCATTTCGCCTCCATCGCCGGGCTGGGGCCGATCCTTGGCCCGGCAATTGCCGTGATCTGGGGATGGCTGCCGGCGATCCTCTGGGTGTTGATCGGCTCGATTTTCATCGGAGCGGTGCACGATCTGGGGGCGCTGCGTGTAAGTCTGCGTTACAGGGGCCGTTCGATCGGCGAGGTCTGCAGGTATGTGATGGGCACGCGAGCCAGGCTTCTGTCGCTATTGATCATCTTCTTTCTCATGTCGCTGGCGATGGGAGCGTTTTGCAACACGCTGGCCGATCTGTTCATCAACTACAATCCGGATGCCATTATCCCTTCGTTCGGCTTGATGGTCGTGGCGGTCGCCGTGGGATTGGCCGTGTACAAGTTGAAGTTTCCCCTTGGTCTGACGACCGTTGTGGCGCTGGTCGTCTTTGCCGGACTGATCCTCTGGGGAGTCGAACAACCGGTGCCGACGTACCAGTGGTTCTCCTCTGCCCAGACCCGCGCGGCTCTGGACGCCTCGCAGAACGGCGCAGCATTGAAAGGTGGATCGGCGGAGTTTGCCCGGCCCTATGGGGCCGTAGCGGCGATCGAGTACCTGAAAGCGGCCGGCAACGATGCGGCGGTCCGCGACCTCGGTTCGTTCAAGACGCCGGGGTCGGCCCTTTGGAAAGCCAATTACGCCTGGATTGCCGCGCTGCTGGCCTATGCTTTCGTCGCGTCGGTGTTGCCGGTCTGGCTTCTGCTGCAGCCCCGCGACTACATCAACAGTTTCCAACTCTACTTCGCGCTGGCTGCAATGCTCTTGGGGCTTTCCATCGCGGGTATCGTCGGTGCGCCGGAGAACCACATCGAAGCGGCAATGATCCGGACCGATGTCCCCGGCGCTCCCCCGATCTTCCCCTTCCTGTTTGTCACGATCGCGTGCGGGGCGGTCAGCGGATTTCACTCCCTGGTATCGAGCGGAACCACCGTCAAACAGCTCAACCGCGAAACCGACGCCATGCCGATCGGCTATGGAGCAATGCTCACCGAGGCGGCCCTCGCGGTGCTGGTGATCCTTGCCTGCGTGGCCGGATTGAACGCCAGCGAGTGGCGAGAGGGAGGCACATACGGAACCTGGGGCGGCATCAGCGGAGCCGGATTGGCCGTGCAGCTCCGAGCCATGTTCCATGGCGGGGCTGCTTTCCTCAGCCATCTCTACATCCCGGAAAGGCTCGGCCGCACGTTCCTGGCGGTCACCGTGGTCGCATTTGCATTGACGACACTCGACTCCGCCACGCGACTCCTGCGGTTCAACGTGGAGGAAATCTGCCGCTCGCTAAGGCTCGACGTGCTCGCCAATCGGTACTTCGCCTCCCTGATCGCCGTCTCCGGCATCGCGTTCTTCGCCTTGGTGCCGGCCGGCAAGGTCCTCTGGATGCTCTTCGGCACGACGAACCAGTTGCTGGCCGGCCTGACGCTCTTGATCGTCAGCGTGTTTCTCTACAAGATCTCGCGCCCGGTCATCTTCACGCTCGTTCCCATGGTGCTCATGCTCGTGATGTCGATGTGGGCGATGGTGGAAAGCATCCCCAGGTTCTGGCAGAACACCAATCTCGGAGCCGCGCAGGCATGGTCGCTTACGGGCGTCACGGTGATCGTCCTGGTGATGTCGCTCTGGCTGATCGTCGAGGCAATCCTCTCTTTCGCCCGTGGTCGCGACGGCTGGCAGGACGAAATCGATCGCCCGCGCGACGAGCAGGGGGAGCCGCAGGCTGCCGCCGCCGGCCATCCCGAGTGATTCAAGAATAAGTTGTGCAACTCGGTGTGGAGCAGACTGCTAACCTTCCAGGATACAAGAGGTGGATTGAAATCCACCCTACAATGATTGACCAACTTATTTTGAACGGCGCTTGAAAGATGGCATCGGCTTCGAACCACCACACGGAATCTGCTGTCGATCCCGCTGCTTGCGGGGTGTCTGCCCCGGCTTTTTCGCGGCTCCGTGCCTCGCCGAGTTTGGATATCGCCGTTGCGTGCATGACCCCGGGTTTTGAGGGTGGTCGATGAAACCGCCGGTCTCGGTCATCTTGATTCGAGAATATGCCGAACAGCTTACCGGAGGCGGCTGCTGTGGCGGACTCAGCGACGATGATCCCGCCGTCGAAGGACGCGGTGTATTCGAACATGTCAAACAACAGCAGCACGACCTGGGCGTCCTGCACCGTACTGCCCGGCAGTTCTTTCCGACGTGCCATGGCCGCGAGCAGGTGGCCCTGGTGACGGTCGACCCCCGCAACCAGCTCTACCTCGCGCCGAAGCTGGCCTGGGATGTGCTCCGCTACCGCCCCGGTTGGCGGGCCGGCCTGAAAACCGCCCTGCAACTGTTCTCGCTGCCGGCGGTTGTCGTCAACGGGCGGATAATCAGCCGACGCAATGAACCGCTGGACCCCGACACGTTCTGCCACGCGATTCGCCAGGCGCTGCCCGATCAGGACCGAACGATCGCGTTGCGATCATCCACGTGAACGACCTTGGGGCGGAAGCTCCTCGCTTCCTCCTCGTCCACCGCGCAATAGCTGAGCACAACGACCCGGTCCCCGGGCAAGCCCTGCCGTGCGGCCGGACCGTTGAGCATCATCGTGCCCGATCCGGCCTCGGCCTCGATGATGTAGGTCACCAACCGGGAGCCGTTGTTGAGGTTGAGCACGTGAACCTGTTCGCCGGGCAGCATATCGGCCGCTTCCAGAAGACTGCGGTCGATGGCGATGCTCCCCTCGTAGTCCAACTCCGTGCCGGTGAGCGTTGCCCGGTGGATCTTGGACTTGAACATGATGCGTTGCACTAGGTCCTCCTCGAGCGGAGGGTGCGGGCGGGTCCGCAGTCGCTCGTGGCCAACTTGGGAAGGCGAAACCATTTAGTATCGAATTTCTGCCGCGTATTTTCAATGATACCCGTGCGCCAGCCGCTTGACCAACGCTTGTGTGGGGGTATGTGGTGGTATCCGGCGCGGGGATCCTTCCGCCTGTTCAGGTAGCGGGCTATGCTGTCTGGGAGAATGCAACACAAACCAACCCGATTTTCCGCCGCTGATTCGACCTCCTCGGAGATCCTTTCGATGATCCACCGTTTCGTTGTATGCTGCGTCGTCGCCGCTGCCTTGGCACTCACCTCTTGGTCCGCTTTGGAAGCCGCGGCCGCCGCTCCCGCGCAGCAAAAATCCGACCTCGTCATCCACACCGAACCCAGCCACGCGATGACACCCGCGGGTGGATCGGCCGAGGTCCTCGTGAGTCTTCACAACGCAGCCGGGCAGCCGCAATCGGGAGGGCTCGAAGCACGGATGGACGCACGAACCGTGGCGGATGCGGAATCATTCGACCTGAAGATCTCCGTGGATCGGCCAAGCAAGTATTCCGTGAAAACCGACGGTCTCGAGCCCGGGATCCATACGGTCGAGTTTCGCCATCTGCCGTCCAAAACCACGCACAAGTTCTACGTCGACGTCGTCGACCGCCTGACCTGGGAGGCTTTCGACCAGGCCGCGAAGCAGATCGAGTTCAAGACCCTCCCGGTACACCTGTTGTTTCTCGGCGACAGCCTTACCGACCTGTTCCGAGGCCAGAACTATGTCGACAAGATCGCCTTCTGGCTCGGCCGTCGCTTAGGCTCGCAGGCGACGGTCCGCAACGCGGGCGTCGGCGGCGACTACATCCTGCGGGTCTGGGATCGGCTGAACGCTGATCCCAAGAGCTACCGGCTCGAAATGTACGGCGATCTGTACCAGCCCCGGCCGACCCACGTCTTCTTTTTTCTCGGCCACAACGACAGCAAGCTCTCCAGCACGTCCGGCTACACCAGGCCGGTGGTCGAGCCGTCGCAGTACCTCGAGACCTACCGCCGCGCGATCCGAAAAGTGCAGCAGGAGACCGGGGCCAGAATCGCGGTGATCTCCGCGACGTCCTCCGTCTATGAGATTACCCAAGCCACCGCGGAAAAGAGCCGTACCCGCGGCAAGCCCCACAATTTGTTCGGCAAGCCCGAGGCCCTGGAGCAATTCAATGCGCTGGCCCGCCAGGCCGCCGGAGAGTGCGGGGCCGACTGGATCGACGTCTACGAGCCCACCAGGCTCCACCGGGACAAACCGAGCCTGTTTACGGCCGACGGTGTGCACGTGAGCAATCTCGGCAACCGGTTGCTCGCGCTCAAGATCCTCGAGTACCTCGGGCAGGATCAATGACGGCCCAATTCCAAACCCTGGCCGCACAAGTCCGGCAACTCGACCGCGCGCTGGCCGGTGTGATCCCCGACGCCGAAGAGATCGGGGTTTCCGCTCCGGTCGAAGAAGGCTGGTTCGAACTGCTCCGGCACAAGCTCTTGCCGCAGGCGGAGGGCGAGCCGCTGCTGGTGGTCGGCATCGTCGGCGGAACGAATATCGGAAAGTCGGTCATCTTCAACCACCTGGCCGGCGAGGTGGCCAGCGGAGTCAGCCCTCTGGCCGCCGGCACCAAGCACCCGGTCTGCCTCGTTCCGCCGGGGATGGAGGATCCGGAGACGCTCGCTCGGTTGTTCGACGGCTTCGAGCTGCGGTCGTGGAAGTCGCCCGAAGATCCGCTCGGCGAGAGTCCCTCCAACCTGCTGTTCTGGCGCGTTGGTCCGAACGTCCCGCCGCGGCTCCTCCTTCTGGACGCCCCGGATGTCGATTCCGACGCCAAGGTCAACTGGCACCGTGCGCGGCTGATTCGCCAGTCGGCCGATGTGCTGGTGGCGGTCCTCACACAGCAGAAATACAACGACGCCGCGGTCAAGCAGTTTTTTCGCGAGGCGGTCGAGGCCGACAAGCCGATCGCGGCCGTATTCAACCAATGCGATCTGAACGACGACCGCGACTACTGGCCTCAATGGTTGGCCACGTTCAGCAGCGAGACCGGCGCCGAGCCCGACCTTGTCTACGTCGTGCCCTACGACCGGGCCGCGTCGCACGAGTTGCGGCTCCCGTTCTATTTCGTCGGCCGCGATGGCCGCACGCGGGCCCTCGAACCGTCGAGCCTTCGCGCGGAGCTCGCCGCGATGCACTTCGACGAAATCAAGGTCCGCACGTTCCGCGGAGCCCTGTCGCGCGTACTCGATCCTCAAAACGGAGCCCCGCGTTACCTGGCGGAAGTTCGAGCGGCCTCCGGCGAGTACGAGGCGGCGCACCGGGCCCTTTCCGCCACGGAGATGGCGCGGGTGGCATGGCCCACGTTGCCCGCCGGCGTGCTGGTCGACGAAATCCGCGACTGGTGGGACGCCAGCCGAAGCCCGTGGTCGCGGAACATCCACGGCTTCTACCGAACGCTGGGCGAAGGGGTGATGTGGCCGGTTCGCAAGGCATGGGAGATGCGCGGCGCGAGTCCTGAGCCCGTTGTCGCATTTCGCCAACGCGAACGCGACGCCATCGTGCTGGCCGTGGAGAAGATGCTCGATGAGCTCGAGCGGCTCTCCCAGGTCGGAAACGACACGCTTCGACCCTATCTGCTGGAGTTGCTCGGCGGCAACGCCCGCGAAAAGCTCCTCGTCCGGGTCCAGCAGGCCCACCAAACCCTCCCCGCCGTGGACGATCACTACCGGACCTTCCTCCGCGCAGAGCTGGTTGCCTGGCGAGACACTCGGCCTGGCGTCGTGAGATTCCTCCGTTCGCTCGACAACGCTTTGGCCATCGCGAGGCCGGCGATCACGATTTCGCTCGTCGTCAGCGGCTGGGTTGTCGCGGGCGACCTGGTCGGGCAGGCCGCCGTGCAGGCCGCGGGCCACACGGTCGGCAACCTCGCCACCGAGGCGGCCATCACCGGCGGAATCGCTGGCGGCGGCGAGGCGCTGGTCAGCAGCACGAGCGAAGGCGTCCGCCAGGCGGCTGGACGACTTTTCAATCGCCTGCAGTCGCGCTATGCCCAGCAGCGTGCGGCCTGGCTCGCCGCCTGGCTGGAGAACGAACTGCTGGGCGAGTTGCTAAGCAACCTCCACCAGGGAGCCGAGGTCCCGCAATCCGGTCCGTTCCGCCGGGCGGAGGAGACGGTGCAACAACTCCGTGAAAGTCTGGCCGGAAGCGGCCCGAGTTGACTTCAACGGGCCGCGCTTGCTCTCGGAGGCTGCTGAAACGAGGGGAGCAGCTCTGCAATCCCGTGGTAGGTTGACTTAACCAGAGGCACAAGAAGTTGCGGTGCCCGCCCCCTTCTTTAGTAGTATCCCTCACGCATGCACCGGCAGCGGCTGCAGCCACTGTTCGAACACGGCGACGATATTGTTGAACGGAACGCCTGCGCTCCATTCGCACTGTGCGATCACTCCGCCTCGCCCGAAATCGAGTGCACGCTGGACCCGCCGCACCGCTGAGCGGACCTGCTCGGGCGTTCCCGAAGACAAAGTCCGCAGCCGATCGATGTCTCCCCAGAACGTCACGCGACCGCGGTACTCGCGTGCCAGGGCCTCGATGTCCATGGCAAACAGTTGCGAATGGATCGCATCGACGCCGACATCCACCAAGTCGCCGAAAATCTCGGTAATCTTGCCGTTGGTGCGGAAGAACGCATACTTGTCGTGTGCGTGCAGGATTTCGCAGTACTGCCCGTACAGCGGCCTGAACAGCTCGCGGAATACGTCGGGCGAGACAACCAGCCCCGCTTGCGATCCCCAGTCGTCCATGAAAACGACGCCGTCCACGCCGCTGTTTGCCCACAGCTCCATCTCTCGGCGAGAAAAATCGTGGAGCATGTCGAGCAATCGCCGGCAGTTGAGATCGCCCCAACTCAGGTCGGCCAGCGCCGCGTCCCGCCCGCGAAGTGCCTGCAGCCGTTCCAGCGGTTTTGTCTGCGACCATCCGAGAACGAATCGCGATGTGTGTGCGCAGCTTTCGTTGACGGCCGAGAATTCGGCCCGTTGGAGGATCTCAAGCGGCGGTCGATAGCCGTCGATTTGAGCGGCATCTGCCAGCGGAGGACCGACCAGCTCACCGGCCGTGCCCCGCTTGAGCACCCGCCAGGTGCATCCCCAGGCATCGGTATGTTCGCCCTGCTCCCGGCTCTTTCCGTGGCACCGTTCTCCCCGCGGCCATTTGAAGCGGGCTTTCACGATGTCGGAGGCGAAGCGAAACTGCATTTCGTCCACTTCATCGCCGTGGTACAGCTTCACCTCGGGCGAGACCCACAGGTCGCGCGCAATACGGCCGATCGGCTGATGGTTCAGCGTAAGAACGACACGATCTCGCGACGTCATGTCAGGCGTTCTCCTTCAGGCTCCCTTGCCTCGTTCTGCCCGCCCGCGGGACTTCGAGCCTATCTCAAAACCATCGGGGAGAAGGGGACAGGCACATTTTGCTTCGAAGACTCCGCAAAATGAGCCAGTCCCCCAAGGTTTTGAACCAGTCCCCGACGGTTCTGGAATAGGCTCTTATCCCGCAACTTGTAATGGCCGGCGATGCGGCGACCCGCGCCCACCGCCAGGCTTCAATCCGAAAAGCGTATACAACCTCTGCATCGGCGTCAATCGCCTCCTCGGCCCCGTGTGCGGCAAGACCTTGTGGTACGCCGGCACATGCGGTAGCAGGTGAATTCCCGCCAAAGCGCGGCTGCAAAAACGCCAGCTCGCCGGATCAGTCCAGCTTCTTGATGCGAATCGCGCGGAACTGGACCGGGTCCTTATGGCCGTTGAAACCAAAATGGCCTTTCATCACGTCCCGGCCCGGGAACCTCTCCAGCGGATACATGAACGTCGCGGGATCGACCTTCGAGACGTCGGTCTCGAGGATGACGAATCCGTTGAGCTCCACCTTGACCGTGTGTCCGATGATCGTCGATTCCTGGAAATTCCACTCGCCGGTCGGCCGCAGGTAGCCGCGGTGCGCGGGAACCCGGGCGTAGACCGATCCATGAGTCTGCCGGGGATTCAGATCATAGAACTTCGGCGCGCTGGGATCGTTGTACATCGGGTGCCCATCGTCCAGCACTTGCAGTTCGCAGAAGCTGTCCCATGTGCCGTGGCCTTCGCCCGGGTAGCGTATCGCCAGGCCGTTGTTGCCCGCCGGCGGCAGCTTGAAGTCCAGCCGGACGGCGAAATCGCCGTACTCGCCTTTGGTGAAGATGGTTCCACCCTTTTCCGGTTTGCACGTGATGGCTCCGTCCTCGACCATGTAGTTCTCGGTGTCGCCGGCCCAGCCATCGAGATCTTTGCCGTTGAAAACCGAGTCGAAACCATCCTCGCCTTTCGAGGCGAGGATCCGGTTCGCTTCGTCAGGGCCGATCTCCCGGATGAAGATGTCGCGAAATCGCATTTCACGGCCGTGCGTCTGAAGCTGGATCGGGCCCGTCTTCGGCAGCGGGAGGTGCTCCGATTCCGGCTTCTTGTTGTTGTAGTAGTTGTAGAGCCGGGCGTGATCGACCACCAGCTTCTCGTTGAGCCACACGCTCACCCGCTCGCCCGTTATCATCACGCGCATGCTGTCCCATTGGCCGATCGGATTGTCGGCAAACACGAGCGGGTCCTTGCCGGGCGTTCCGGCCGGATTGTTCCACAGCCCGCCGCTTCCCTTGTCGGCGCCGTGCTTGAATTTCGTTTCATCCGTCGCATCCCAGATCGAGACCTGCGGCGTGCCGCGGAGGTAAATGCCGCTGTCCGAGCCCGGCACCATTTTGTAGGAGACCAACAGTTCGAAGTCACCATAGAACTTGTCGGTCGTCATGTAGAGCCCGTGGCCGTCGTTAACGACTTCTCCGTCTTCCACCCGCCAATGCTGCCGGAGATCTTCCAGGCTGGCGGTCTTTTTCTCGGCCAGCTTCTCCGGCGGCAGCGCCATGTAGTCGCGAGGATCCTCTGTCTTTGCGCCCCACCAGCCGTCGAGATCCTTGCCGTTGAACAGCGCCGTAAATCCTTCCGGTGGAGTGTTGTGTGCCGCCGGCGCGATGCCGCCCGACATCAACACCACCAGGAAGCCCAGTGCGAGACCGTGAACCATGGTCGGACAATACAGTTTCTTCATCGCATTCGTTCTCCAGGACCTTGCTGTGATGCCCACAGCCGGCCATTCTACCCTGGGAATCGGCGGAGTTCAAACTCGGCAACGGCTGCCGGCCCTCTGGATCTCCACCACACGAGACTTCGCCCCCTAACCGACTCGTCCCACAAGAACTTGCCGCACACCCGCTAGACCGTCTACACTGCCGCAGGGGGAAACGCTCTGATCAACCTCCACTTGGAGAAAACCTGATGCACTCGCCGTGCTCATTGGTTCGGTTGCCCCGGTAGAAAAGTCATCAATCATTGTGTTCTCGACCGGCGGGAGCAACGTTGGCACCCCGGGCACACTCCATCGAGTGATGAGAGAAGACTATCATGTTGCACAATCGTCAGACCATTGTAGCGGCGCTCATCTTGTGGGCGGCGTCTTCGAGCGCCATTGCCCAACCGGTGATCCTCCGGAACGAGCACCTGACGGTGACGTTCACGGAGCCACCGGCGGGGCCGCATCTTGCCTCCATCAGACATCATGCGACCGACGAGATCTACGAGTTTGCACGCGCGGAAGAAGTCGCGATGGCCATCGTGCGGCTCGAAAACGTCCACGACCCGGCGTACCGGACGCGCTACGAGTTCGGCGACGCCTTCGCTTTTCAACGCATCGCCGTCGACGAGAGCCGGCGGCAAGCAACGCTAACGTTCACGCATGAATTGATCGATGCGAAGATCAGATACGAGTTGGCGGGCGACGTGTTGCGCAAGACCGTCGCCTGCACGGCCAAAGGGGCCGGCGCCTACGTGGCGGGCGTCACCCTGTGGCTGCTCAAGCCCGTCGAACTCCCTCTGGCATGGCCGAAAAGCGACAGTGTGGGCCGCCCGGCGCTGCTTTTCGGCAAGAAGAGCGGATGCTTCTTGACGCTGGGGGCCGAAAAAGGGTCAGAACTATTTGTGCTTGCCCAGTTTGCCACAAATAGTTCTGACCCTTTTTGCGCCTTCTCCCGCCAAGCGAAAAGGAATCCCCCTCACTCCGCTCGCCCAACGGATGCGCCACGACATGCAGTTGGCCGGCCTCTCGGAGCGGACTCAGGAATCCTACCTCCGCGCGGTCCGCAAGTTTGCCCAGTGGCTCAAGAAGTCGCCCGATCAGGCGTCGGAGAACGACTTGCGCCGATACCTGCTGTTCATCAAGAACGACCAGCAATGGGAAGGCAATTCCCTCAAGGTCGCCTACTCCGGGATCAAGTTCTTTTACCGCCACACTTGCCCGCAGGACTGGCCCACACTCACCAAGCTCCGTGTCCCCAAGCAGCTCAAGTTGCCTACCGTGTTGACGATTCCCGAAGTCGATCAACTCATGGTCGCGAATCGCCATCCGCAAGCCGGCTCTGAAGTGCTTCTTCTGGACCGTCTATTCCCTGGGGCTGCGGCTTGCAGGAGGCGTTGCATTTGCAGGTTTCGATATCGACGCCGAGCGGATGTGGTACACGTTCACCAGGAGCGAGGCACCGAGGACGCCTCATCCCCTGACGCCAAAGACGCTCCACCTGCTCCGCCGCCACTGGGCCACCATCGCCATCCCCAATGGCTCTTCCCTTGCGAAGGGCGCGTCACCCAGCTTAGGCGTCTACGGCCCAGCGCCCATGGCCATCAACACCGTCAGGGCTGCATCAGAAAAGTGGTGGACGAACTGGGCTGGGCCAAACGCGGAGTCACTACCCGCCTGCAGCACTGCTACGCCTGCCTGCTCGAAACGGGCGTCAATTTGCGGCAGATCCAGAAATACATGGGCCACAGCACGCTCATGAGCACCACGATCTACCTCCACCTGACGACCGTGGGAAGTCGCCGTGGCCAAGATCAACGCCTTGATGAACGATCGGCAGGTGGGCGACCATGGGTGAAACCTCACTCTGCCCACCACCGGCCGGGCGGATCAGGCCACGGCCCGCCCCACCCTCGGCCAGATCTTTCGCCAGTACGGCCCGGCCTGCCGCGCCCAAGCACGCGCCCCGCATGAGCCGCGAGCAGCTCGGGTGATGGACCAACTCGCACGCTGCCGCGCAGGACGCTTCTGGGACACGCGGTGTACCGTTGCGACACCTGCGGCACGTACCGCCCACCGCGCGAATCCTGTGGCAATCGGCATTGTCCTGGCGCAGGAGCACAAGGCCAAGCAGTGGCTCGAACAGCAACTGGAAAAGCTCTTGCCCTGCGCCTACTTCCTGATCACCTTCACCCTGCCGCAGAACTCCGCCCGTTCGCACGCGTCCACGACAACAGTGCTACCGAGCCATGTTTCCGCGCGGCGGCGACTCTGCGGGAGTTGGCCACCAACCCGAAATATGTCGGCTCCAGCGCCTGGGGTTCACGGGGGGTCTTGCACTGCCGCAGGGACGCACCTTGAGCTACCATCCCCATGTGCGCTTCATCGTCGGGGAAGCGGCTCCGGTGAAGACGCTCAGCAGTGGTGCCCAGCCGCGTCGATTTCTTCGTCCCGGTCCAAGCAGCCTCGACGATCTATCGCGCTGAAGTTCTGGACTGCCTGGCGGCCAGCGGCACGGCGACGAAGCCCGCGAAGCGGTCGGCAACAAGAAGTGGGTGGTCCACAGCAAAGCCGTCGGGGATGGGCGTCGTGCCCTCCGCTATCTGGCGCCGGGCCGAAAAAGGGTCAGAACTATTTGTGCTTGCCCAGTTTGCCATAAATAGTTCTGACCCTTTTTGCGCCTTACGTGAGGTTCATCACGCTCTGTTGGCAAGGGCATGTCGGTTCAGTGATCGACGAATTGACGGCCGCCTGTCACCAGCGAGGCATTGATTTGGAGGAAGGTGTGGCCGAGGGCCATCCCTACCGACCACTCACCGACGCGATCCGGTATCTGTGCAACAACCGCCACCGCATGGACTATCCGCGCTACCGTCGCCTGGGTCTGCCGGTAACCAGCGCACCGATGGAATCGCTGATCAAGCAGATGAACCAGCGTGTCAAAGGGACCGAGATGTTCTGGGAAGACCCGGAGGGGGCCGAGGTAATCCTCCAAATCGGGCGGCCGCCCTCGGCGAGGACGACCGCCTTGACGACTACCTCTCCTGTCGCCCTGGCCGGTTCTTCGTTCGACGGTATTCACCCATGGCCGTCGCTGCATAAGCTGAACTGGCCCCCCGGCCCCAGGCTGTGAACGTCAGCGCTCAGCCGCCGGGGCCGCCTGCGCCTGCGTAGAACTCCCGGAAACCGACACGGCGGCCCCGGTCGGCTGCAGCGGCTGGTTCGGCGCGCCTTGGGACCGCCCCAGCAGTTCCGCCCTGTGACGGTACAACACCGCAATCAATTCATCGTCTTCGATATACCCTAGCCCTTTCCCAACGTGGGCTTCGCCAAGAAACCCGAGGTGGGCGAGCAACTGCCCGAGCCGGACGTCCGGTGAAAGTGCCCACACCTGGGCAAGAACGGCCAATGCTTCCCGGTGAATGTCTGAAGTCATGGGAGCAGGTCTCCAATCTTCGGCAACGAGGCGTAGGCTCGCGGCAGCTTGCCGATCACCTCGACTCGAATCAACGTACCGGGCGATAGCTTCGCGATGCGGGTCGCCCGCGTCACTCCATTATACAACACCAGCACCCCGTCTGTCCCCTCGTAAACCCAGGGCGGAGGCATCCCCGCCGCCGACCGCCCGAACAGGGAAATCTGCCGAGCGAGCTTTGCGGGGTCCGCTCCTTGCGGACGCGAGGGCGGGACTCGCAATTCACGCGGATCAACATCGCGGAAATCTGGCATCGTGACTGCTCGGGGCTACTCCCATTGCGTACCTCAACCCTTCGCGGCGGACAGGCAGTATTGCGATAACGCGCCGGAATGTGCCCGGCGAAGGTGACGTCGACTCACCGGTCGCTCTGATCCGCCGGGCACATTCCGGTCGGATTCATCGTTCGGCCTACCCCGCTCCCTGAAATGCCGACATGACCAGCGCGACCAGTAGCAAGAACAGCACCGCCCCGGCGATGAGTACGGCCCACTGGACGACGACCGCGGCGGCGCCGACCGCGACCGCCGACCCGGCCAGGCGCGCGTCCTCACGGCGGACCAACCCGAGCACGCCGAGCGACAGGCCGGCCACCCCGAGGGCGACGGCGATCCCCGGCAGCGCTCGCGACCAACGGAACGGCTCGGCACGCGGCGCGGCCGGCGCGAGCTTCTGGCCGCGGAGTTTGGCGACCACCCGGTCCTTGATCCGGCCGGCCACCTCCGCCGCCCGCTCCTCGACCGGCACCGGGGGCGGGTCGAGCAGGCCGGCCAGCCACGGCCCGCACGCTGCCAGGGCGAGGGCGACGAGCGCGGTGACGAGGCCGGGCCAGCCGACCCAGCCGCGGCGGCGTAGAGTGGTCGTCGGTTCCGGAACTGCCTCGCCCATCGAATCACCTCTCCTCGCCGAACGACCGCGTTGACCAGGCCGTGACGAGTCAACGCATCCATTTTCCCAGGCCAGATCGCGGCTCTGGTCCAACGCTTGGTTCGTTGGCGGCGTTCCCCTAATACGTCACGTCTGCGAGAAACTCAATGAAACTCCCGTCCCCGTGTTCATCAACTCCCCACAATTCCGCCCGATGACCTCCCGCCAGTGAACCCCAATACATTCCGCAGACAACAAGGAGCGGCTTAAGCCCATCGGCGACATGAAACGCATGGTCGCGGAGCCAAAAGGAGTCCTCCTTCAGCTGCCAGTCCGCATCCCAGTCTTGGAAAACAAACCACCACGCATCCTGATCTGGTTCGTTGGCTTGGTAGATACTTCGCCATTCCACGAGTTCTTCCGGGGTTAAGAACACGGGGTTCTTGTACGTGGAGGGCCAGTCACTCATGACGCAGGGAAGGACGTGGAGTGGCGCCGAAAAGAAGGCGGCCGTAAAGTTCCCACGGCAGGGCACGTGTTCGGCATCACGGATCTTGGGCTCGAGGATTCGCAACGTGGATGCCTCGTCTCTGGCAAGCGTCTTCACGTCCGGCAACGGCGAGTGGATCCGTTTTTCGGCAACAAAGGTCTTCAGGCGCGGATACCACTTCTCGAACAACGCGGCCTCCTTGGTGCGCTGAGCCAAACCGAACCTCACGAAATCGAGCCCCTCCTCATCAACGACCCACTGAAACCAGGCTTGAGATAGGCCAAGACGCTCGATCTCTGCGATCATGTCGGTCGTCAGCTTTTCCCTGGACAGGCCGAGACCACGTTTCAACTTGCCAGCGAGCTTCTTCAGTTCCGACAATTGTTGTTTGCTCCAATTCCAACGAACGCCAAGCATCAGCCGCCGGGCACGCGACGCCTGACTCGAATTACCCAAAACGCCGCCCCGCGTGCCCGGTCGGCTGGATGCTCTAGTTCGGCACGGCGTCTACCTTGGCCGCGTAAACCCCAAGCGTTTCTTCATCCACGCGTCAGTGGGCCATTTCGGTTCTGGCCTCTCTTTGTCGGCGAGCCAATCCTCCAGCCACCTTTTGAATGACTGTCCTTGGTCCCAAAACGCGGTTCGCCAGTTGAGGCGCGCACTGGCACCGCTGAGTTCTTCATCCAGGTTGTTCGGATCCCAAAGGATCATCGGCAGTTTCTTGTATTCACAGTCGACACACGACCACATGCCGCATCCGCAATTGGCCAGCGGAAGCAGACGCTCCGGCCAGCACCAAACCGGATTCTCATCGTTTAAGTGGCGCATGCCCTCGTAGCTGGATTCGAGTGAGCACTTGTCGAGTTTGAATCCTCCTTTCGTTCCGACGATGCCGTATTCTGGGCCAAAGCCCCCGTTTCCAACCTCTAGATAAATGGTACGCAATAATTCCGGCAGTTGAAAGCCAATGATACGTTCAGCAGCCCGCAGATCCTTGGGGGGCACAGGCCGAACAGGTTTCGGGGGATGGAGGTGGCCGTCAGTCGCACGTTTCCGATCCGCGTTGCGTTCCTTCAGCCGTTGAATCAGGTCCAGTTCAGATGCAAGCATTTCTTGCCCTCGATCCTGCAACGCGGACTCCTTGCCGAACGTCCGGGATCAGCCGCGGGCGATGACCAAACCAGCCATCTTGTCGCAGCGTATTCGCCCGTCGGCTGCATCCGCTAGTTCGCCGATGACGCTTGATAGCGAGGGCACCTTGTTTGATCCTGCGTGAACGAACAAAAGTCGTGAAGGGAATTGCCGAGCCCTTGGTCAGCGACGGCTTGGCAGATGTCTAGCTTGGCCTGTTGATCACGAGATTTCAGGGCACAATTCGCCGTTTGTTGAACGACGCCAGGGCCGCCGATCTCGCCAATGTGTCGTTGCGACTTCGCGTAGAATTGACAGCGCATTCGGATTCCCCGTTGTCCAGAACAACCGCATTCCCCTGGCTTTGCGAATCAGTCAACCGATTTCAACCGCCCTCCATGACGATGGCTACTGCCCCGTCGATCATGTCTTGCACGCCGGACGGATCTGCCCCATACAGCTTGACGAGGCCTGAAATGACCAAGGGCAATCCGATCAGCCAGTCGAAAGGGTTGGAGATTGCGCCGCACGTGAATACGGCACCGAGTCCGCCATAACGGGCAGCGGCTGCTAGAGGATCACGTCCATCAATGAACCTGGCTTTCAGAAGTGCCTTAAGCTCATCCTTTGTAATATCGGGATACTGTCGTCGGCATTCCCCCGCGTACTCTATCATCTCTGCTTCTGTGGGCTTCGACATTCCCTTTCTCCTTTTCAGGCGAACGCCACCGTTCGGGCCGGATCCGTCCCTAGCTTGCGGCCTCAACGCTGTTGATAGTGGCTCAACAAAAACTGAGCGTAGCTTTCCTGTTGCTCCGTATCCTGCAATCGGTAGACACTTTCTACTCCGCGGCCGGCAAAATGCGCGCCGGCGTACCCGCCGCCAACACCGCCGCCAATGGCCCCGATGGTTCCGCCGATACCAGCCCCAATGGCAGTGCCAGCCGGCCCAAAACATGAACCTATTGCGCCCCCGGTCAGCGCGCCTGCCTTGAAACCGACGAAGCCCCCAGCCGCGCCCCCGGCTAACCCACCGCCCAAGCTGGCTTGGCCATGCCAGAATTGCCGCTCGGTCAGATCGCCGCTCAGGTATTGGCCCACCAGAAAGCCTTCGGCCAAGACCGTCCCCGCCACGCCCAGGCGGCCGCCCCACTTCCTCAAGGAAACGAGCCGGGCACTGTTCGCGAGCGCTGGTATTTGCCGCGCGAGCTGAGCCGCACCAGCGCTGCCGAAGCCACCGCCCGCCAACAAGGTCGATCCGTGCTCGCCTATTCGCAACCAATCGCCGTGAGTGCCCGCAAAGCTGGAGACGTCGCCTTCGAGTTGCCGAATAGCCTGGTAAGCCAAGTAGGCACCCATGCCGGCCTTCACGCTGCCCGCCATCGCCGTGAGTTTGGCCTGTAAGCGCAGCTCCTTATCTAAACCGCTTGCGAAGTCTTGGAAACTACGGTCACCGGGTCTCACGTTCGTGTTTCCCGTCCGCAGCCGTTCTTCGACCCTTATTCCATGCCGTTCGGCGAAGGCGCGGACTTCCGGGAGAACGTTTTGACGATTGGCCCACACCTGCATTTCCCCGGTCATGCGGGCGTCCTGGGCCATCTTGAGGATTTGCCTTTGAATGTTCTGCAGGTTCGCGCGCTGCGAAGCAGGGGTCATGTTCTTGACTTCCATCCGCACCTGCAAACCCGTCGATTGATGACGGAAAACGATATCGGCGTCTGTCCTTCCTGCCGAGTTGACACGCGGGCGATTCAAACCAGCCACATTGAACCGGGCGTCTCCCTGTAAGCTCATGGCATACCGCAACGTCCGCGCGTGTCCCTTGACAAAATTCGCGTTATCCGAAGCAAGACCGCGCACGGTGGTTGAGAGCCCTGGAGTGGTAGGCGACAGGTTGAACGACCCCGGCTGGAAGTTCCCGAACATTCGCATCAACATGGGCCTGCCGGAATTACCACCCTGGGCGACCGTCTGCCGGTAGAGAGCCAAACGTTGTTCGTTCGACAGTGCTTGGGAAAGGCTTTGGTTGAACTGCGTGCGGATTCCGGGATACCGGGGAAGCGGCGGTGCCGCGACGGGCGCTTGCGCATGAAGTTCGGCGCTGAATCCTACGACCATCAGAACGGTAAAAAGTGTTTTCCTAGGGGGCATCGACGAGCCTCGCTTTTCTAGCTCACGGATTGGAAGAGGCTACTTCTTCCAGAGTCTTCTTCTGCACGACGGCGGACTGCTGGGCGACGAAAAGCTGGTCTTCGCGGCCTTCGAGTTTTTGCCAACCCTTGGAAAACGCTTGCTGGTAAAGCTGCGCGACCGGCGGGTCCAGTAGGTGCGGCTGAATCGGCAGCAAGAACTTTACCATGCCATCCCGAGTCGCACGGTAGGCGATCTCAGTATGGATGCTGTTCTTCCAGCCGACGGTTCGCCAGGCCTCATTGTAGATTTCTTTCCGCTTGTCCGCCGTCAACATCGCTCCCTTCATCTCGGACAGATCGACCCCGACTTTTTCCTGAACGAGTTGCTTCATCGACGGAAAGGTCTGAATCGCCACCCAGTCTTTGTCTTCGGAGGCGTTTTGGAACTCTCGCAGCTGAGACTCGGCCCACGGTAGGCTAACGTCGTAATACCAGCCATTCGGGCTGTCGAATTTGCGAATCTGTTCCAATGCCCAGGCTTGGTAGCGGCGGACCTTTTTCGCGTGATCATCCTGTTGTTTGGCAGCAAGGGCGAGCAGTTCCTTGTCGCATGAAGCCAACAGGTTCTTGGCCTTTTTCAGAACTTCCTTGGGCACTGTTTCTTCAAGTTCCAAATCGACGGTTAGTCGTAGGACGCCCTCTTGAATGGTGAGTAGGGATACTTGGCGGGCACGGTCGTCGGCAAAGGAACGAGTCTTTGTCAGGTTCTTTTCGAAGCTCTCGATTCGTTCGAGGCCAGTTTTTTCGAGAACCTTCGTGCGGAGTTTCGGCAGGATCGCGGCGACTTCCTTTTCTCCTCGAAACTCCTCCAAACTGCTGAACGCCGCGCTCGCATCTTCCTTGTCCTCTAGGGCGCGATTGGCCCTTTCCAGTATCTGCTTCATCTGAAACGCGCGAAGTTGAGGGTCAATTTCCTTCAATCGAGTTTCCAGTTCCCTCTGGATTTCGTTGAAGTGTCCGCGCGGATGTGTTTCAAGCATTTCCGTGATAACCTCCTGCACCTCCTCAAGTTGGTTGGGTGCCGCTATGGCGTGGGTCCGAAGGTTCCATAAGGCTTCGATGCCCCAGTTGAGCCGAGCAAGTTGGGGGAGGATCCTTTCGGTGGCGACCGGCGAGAGAGTTTGAACGATCTCGTCCAGGTTCTGGCGCATTTTGTCGGCGGCCTGTGAGTCTTGCGGCCATTGATTGCGGTCTGTTAGGATGGCTTCCATCTCCTTGACACTCTCTTCGATTTCTTGCGGGATTCCTTGCCGAAGGTCTCTCAGTTCGCCCTCGATTCTCTTGAGGGCAACTTCCAGGTCGTCCAGCGGTTGGCGCATTTTCTCGGCGGCCTGTGGATCTTGTGGGCATTGCTTGCGGTCTGTTAGGACGGTTTCCAACTCCTTGGCCCTCTGTTCGATTTCTTGCGGGATTCTCTGCCGAAGGTCTCTCAGTTCGCCCTCGATTGCCTTGAGCGCAGTTTCCAGGTCGTCCAACTGTTTGGCAGTGGCCAGAGGCGCTTTCGAGGAGTTGCAACCGGCCACTGTCGCTGCGGCAATGAAAAAGGCGGCGGCGCAAGCAGGAATCTCGAACCAGAGGCATTTAGCTGAGCGGAAGAAGGTCGGCATGGTCATAAGCCCAGGTGCGATCTGCTTGGATGCTGTTTTTACTTACGCCCGAACGACCGGCGTCACCGGGCCGCGACGAGTGACGCCTACCATTTTCCAAGACCGGATCGCGGCTCCGGTGCACGCCTTAGTTCGTCGACCTCACGAACCCCAGAACTTCCACCACGGGCGCGGTCGCGGTTGACCGCACACGAGATACGGACTGCTTGTTCCGATCCGCCTCGGAACCGCACCGTCTGGAAGATTCGTCAGGGTGGTGTTGATTGCGTCATATTCAGGACTCCGTCTTGCGATGACGAGCACCACGCGTTCGTCATCGGTGTTCGCTGCGGCCATCACGGCAGCGCAGAAATACGGATCGGATTGAAGGGTATGCGACGATTCCCGTCGCGTTCCGCGGTCATAGATAATGTACTCCTCAGCGTATTCCTTGACCATTGGGGCGGACGCATAGTGGGCTCGTGAAAACGCAAGCGGAACCAGGACCGACAGACGATTGGCTAAGTCATCGTCGATTCCGGCAGCAATCAGCCGTGGGACGAGTTCATCGGCCGAGTCGCGTTCCCACTCCCGGAGCAATCGGATCGTCAGGTGAACCGCTTCTTCAGGTGTCACAGCCAGGGCTCGGCTCTTGTGATCGGAATCGCTGATGTTGTCGACGAACTCTTTAATTAACCGACAGATCGAGCGCTGTTATCTGACAGGCTCCCTGCAGGATAACGCGCCCACCTCTAAACCGCATCCTAGCGGCTAACCTATGCATTGTCAAGCACTTGCGCGACAGAAACTCTGCCGCCCCCGGCGCGATATCCGGCACTCACGATGCAGGATAACCCGCACCGCCCTTGGCGCGTTATCCTGCGGCGGCCAATTCCGCGCGATATCCGGCGAGCCGTCGCAGGATAACGCGCCGCAGCACCTTCGCGGCCGAGAGCCGAACTACAAGCGAATCAACGAATTACCGGGTTATCGACATGTTTTCCACCGGATTAGCACGGCACGCCACTGCAAGATAACGCGCAAGTCCTTCCGCCAGAATGGGTTGTGGCAATTCACCCGAATCTGCTTGCAGTGTGTACATTCGTGTAAGTATAAATCTGTCCATGTATTGTCGTCGGATTTCCCTGCTCGGTCATTCTCTCTCCCGAAGGAGGCTGGCAACCATGGCAAGCGACTTTCACCCCGCGATTCCGCCGGCCGGCAAACCGAAACTGCTGGACCAGGTGCGTCATGATATCCGTGTCCGTCACATGGCGCTGAGCACGGAGCGGCTGTACGTCAATTGGATTCGGCGGTTTATCTTGTTTCATCACAAACGCCATCCCGCTGAGATGGGTAAGGCAGAGGTGTCCGCTTTCTTGACGCACCTGGCGGTCGATGGCAAGGGCCGAAAAAGGGTCAGAACTATTTGTGCTTGCCCAGTTTGCCATAAATAGTTCTGACCCTTTTTGCGCCCCGATCCTGGGGCGTGCTGCCGACCTCGACCCGAAAACCGGCGGTCGCGGCGGTTTGCAGGATCGTTGGAAGAGGCGCGAAGTAAACCGTGTGAAACGATCGCTGCACCGTGCGAGCCACACGCTCGTAGTCGTCGCCCGGCTCGCAATCGACCTGACGGAAGCCGTCGCCGCAGAAGCGGGAGTGTTCGCCGAAACCGAAGCGACGAACACCGCGGCAGAGCAAGTGTTGTCAGTGGAAGTCCCCGCAGGACGCACGGCGCTCCGTTTTCGGCCCCTCATGCGTGCCGGCGGGCATGTGACCATTCCGAACGACGTCGACCGGTATCGCTATCAAATCGAGGTGGAGCAGAACGGCCACCGCACGGTCATCTGGCGCGAGGACATTCCGCCTTTCCTGGCTCTCGGCGGCAGACAATGGTGGGACGACCGCTTGATCTCCACCGCGGACTTCGCCGCGCAGAAGGTTACGTTCCATCTCACCGCCGCGCCGCGGAACGGTCACAGCCATCCGAGACTCCACGTAGGATTCGATCATGTGGCGTTACTCACTCTGGCCCCGCTGCGGTAGGAACGGCACGCATTCGCAACTCGGAAACCAGGCACCTTCACCTGGTGGGCGGCCCGCGGAAGTACCTGCACTGGTACTTATACTTCATGGGGCTGTGTCACGTGCGGATTCAATCCTGGTTGCCGTTCACGTCTCCCGCACGCTGAGAGCTTCAATGCCGGGCAGCACCTTGCCTTCGAGCAGCTCAAGCATTGCTCCACCACCCGTACTGATATGGCTCAGCCGGACTGGTTGCTGTAAGACCTTGACCGCGTGTTTGATGGCCTTTTCACTGTCGCCGCCACCAGTGACCGTTACACAGCCATCTTTTGTCCACTCGTCGAGCTGTCTCAAGAGTTGCACGGTGCCGGCATCGAACGACTGCTTTTCGAACATGCCGAACGGGCCGTTCCAGACAACGGTTCTCGGCTTGCCTGTGATTTCCGTCTCCGTGGAAATCGCGGCCTTAAGTGGCGCCGCCGCAACGTCACGAATGCGGCTGTCTTCGGGTATGCCTCGCGAGTCGGCTGCATCCCGTTCGGCCGGATCTCCGGATTTGAGTTCGACCGTCACTGCCGTAGGTATGACGATTTTCTTTCCGTTCTGCAGAAGGAGCTGCTCCGCACATGCGACGTCCTTCGCGATCTCTTCGGCGTCTCGGCCGAGCGGGTCGGCACCGGCGCGAAAACCTTTGGCGAGGAGGAACGGGTAGAGCATGGCTCCTCCCACGAAAAGTCTGTCCAACCGGGTCAGGAGGTTCTCGATCACTTGGATCTTCTCGCCGACTTTTGCCCCGCCCATAAATGCGTAGTACGGCGTCACGGGGGACTCCAAAAGCGCGCTCTTCAGAAACTTTAGCTCGTCCATGATCAGGTACCCCGCCACAGCCTGGCCGCTGGGAACCTTGGTGGCCACCTTGGTCACGGATGCTTGGGGTCGGTGCGCGACACTGAAACCGTCAAGAACGAAAACGTCCGCCTGGGTCGCATCCACAATCTCCCTTGCAAGCGCATCAGAGCCCTGCTCGTCTCGCAGGTCAAATCGCGCGTTCTCCAGAACGAGGATTGTCGCCGGTTGAACGGTCGCGGCGACCTCGGCCACCTGGGCACCGGTCGTGGCGGCAACGAAGCGGACATCCCCTCGCGCGAGGATCTGTCGACCGACGAGCATTTGCTCCAATTTGGCGGCCGCCTTCTCAAGGCTGAGCCGTTGGCGGACAAGTTCCCAGGCTCTGTTCTCAGCCAGGCCATCTTCCTGCAGCCTCTTGACCTGCGAGGAAGGACGCTCGTTGTGCGAGAGAACAAAGATCTTGGCGCGTTCTTGCACCAGGAACTGAATCGTCCGAATCGAGGCGGCAATACGAGAATCGCTCTTGATCTCACCACTGTTGGGATCACTCACATTGAAATCGGTCCGCACCAGAACTCGCCTGCCGGCCAACTGGCCTTTCAGGTCCTCGACTGTCAGAACGTTTCGCTGTGCCATTACGTTCTCCTCATGCCTTGAGCCACGATCTACCGTGCTCGGACTCCGTTCTTCCCAAGCCGTGATTGTACCGGCATATGCCCGAGCGAGAAACGGTCTGCCCATCCGAAAGCGAATTCTTCAAGCAGCGACGATGCGGAGCGGTCCGAAAGGCCAAACCATCCAAGGCAGCGCCGCGCGGATCGGTTTCGATGGGACTTCATGCGGGTCTGCCGGCCCGAGCCCCGTGGCGACCGTGGCGACCTGGCTTTCAGAATGGGTCGCGCCGATGTCAGCCCAGGCCGCTCATTCACTCAGGGCGGCCTTGGCGTCTGCGTCGGTGGGGGTATAGTCCAGATCCTCGGATAGACAGATCACGTCGAGGCGGGGGTTGACCTGGGCATTGCCGTGACCTTCGCGAGGATGGATGCGAAGCGTGTATTCGCCGGAATCCAGCTTGATGCGGATCGGCGATCCCGGCGGAACGGTCGTCACTCCTCCTCCGCTGCCGGTCCAGTGCCATGCGGTGCCCGCCTGCCCGCAGTTGCCCAACACGTGTCGCTTTGCCGGTTCGCCGCCGGGGGCAGGAAAATCTGCGCTGAACGACATGTCGCCGCCACGCGGGTACCGGACACGAGCCCAGAGGGTCCACACGCCGGCGTGTGGAATCGTCAGGCGGTACTGACAGAAACCGGTCGGATCACTCGTTGGTCGAGGCCTGCCCGTGCCGACGATCAAGTCGCCCATCGCTTCGGGATCGCTCACGTTTTCGTCCGAGCCCTTGGCAATCTCGCCTTCGATGCCGGCGAACGATTCCGCCTGGATCCAGAGCGTCACAAGCGGGCGCTGCTCAAACGAGGCTTTAGCCAATAAGTCTCTCGCCTCCTCCGGCGAGGCGCCCTTGAAGTGGACGAGAGTCCGGCGGTGATCAATCGGGATCTTCGTCTTGCCATCCGAGACCTCGCAGGGCACCGTCCGGCCGCAAATGTCGACCGCGGAAAGATTCTTGCCCGTCACGGCCAACTTGCCCTCCTTGCCGAGATAATGCCATAGGGTCGTCGCCGCGCCGCCGTTGTGCGGTCCCAGCCATGCCCGCACGCGGTTGTCGCCGACTTCCGCCTTCCAAGCTTCGATGAACTCCGGCGAGTTGCCCGGGACCAGAATAAAATCCCTTTCAAGCTCCTGCAGTCTCCGGCGGGTCACTTGCGGCACCGCGCCGGCCATGCGGAGCTCCTCGTAGGCCCGGACGATTTCGAGAATGCCGGGCGTCAGCGGGTGGCGATCCATCTGGGCGAAGCTCGTCTCCAGAGAAATCGGGGCGTCGTAGGCAAGCGACTTTGCCATGAGGTATTCGATCTCGTCCAACTGCAGGCCGTCGGTATGTTCGCCCTTTGGCCAGATGCCGAACCATCCGAGCTCGCCGGGCACCATGTCGTCGCGGACGCTCAGCATGTAGCGAACCGAACGGTCGATATGGTTGCGGACCGTCGGCCACTTCTCCATCTCTGCGCCGGCGACAATCGCGCCGTGCAGCGTATTGAGATAGGTATCGACCGTGCCGCTGCGAGTGAAGGAGTTCCAGAGATTGTGGGTGAAGATCGTGCCCATGTGCACCATCGGCCGCTTCTTGAACTTCCGCATGGCCGTGGCCTGGAAGTTCGACACATAGTAGGTGAACCGCGAGCGATCGACGTCTTCGCCCCCGTCGAAGTAGACCATGTCGAAGTCGCAGGCGTTGAAGATCTCGGCCAGGCGGTCGGTCGTCTCGTCCAAGAGATCCGTCTCCTGGTCGATGATGTAGCCGTTGATGCAGCCATCGACGCCATAATGCCGCCCCTCTGTGCCGGACCTGTGGGCGGCGGCGGCCGTGCCCCAGGATCCTCGCCGGCAGCCGAGGAACGTGTCCCAACGGCCTTCCGGGCCGATGCTTTCGTAGCGGATGATTTCGTCGTCGAGGACTATTTCGCGGTGTTTTTCGATGCCCCCTTCCCAGTGTTTTCGCTTGCAGGCCGGGCTGCCGGGCCACTGGCTCAAGTCGCCGGCCATGCGGATCGCCGTGTCGTCCGGACTGATGTCTGCGCCCAGAGTTGCCGACATCTCGACCCAGAAGCGGCGGTCGGGAACCGGTGTTACGTAGGCGTCGGTCTTGGATACCTTTGACGCGAAGCAGTGCATGCCGACGAGAATTCCATGGTCGTGCATCTTCGCCACCGTCTTTCGCAGGCCCTCGATGCCGTCGGGATACGCGTTCTCGCGGAAGGTGTAATGGCCGACATCCTTGCACCAGGAGCCGGACATCATCATCACCTGCCGGATGCCCGATCGCTCGCAGGAGTCAATAACCCGGTCCACATTGTCCTGAGTGACGGCAATAAACCAGTACGACCGACGAGCCACCGGGAGCTGGTTCGTGGGAATACCGTCTTCCCCGTTCCGTGGCAGGTCATAAGCTTCGGCGAGTTTCCAAAGGAGTCCGGGCAGTTCGGCCGGCGGGGCTGCGACGATTGCCGCCCCGGCGCCTTCCAGCTTGGGGCCGGGCGAGTCTTGCGTGGTGACGGCCAGCTCGGCGTAGTTGTCGCGGCGCGCGGCCCGACCGTGGGCCTTCAAACCGGTCGCCATGAGGCATAGGGAATCGTCGTCGGACCAGCCGGCGCAGAGGCGCGTACCGACGTGGTCGGTCAACGAGGTGCCGATGCGGGCGAGCGTCAGGTTGGTTGGCCGCGGTCCGGCGATGCTTTCCAGGCGAAAGGCGATCCAGTCGTCGGTACGGCTTACGTCATAGGTGAGCTTCGTTTCGCAGCCGCCAAAGCCGACCACGAGCTTTTCGCCGAAGAGCACCGCGGAGTTGGACGTTCTGGTCTTGCCGTCCACGGTAGCGGTCGCAAGGCTGATCTTTCTTGGCTGGGACAAATAGTCCTTTCCGGAGGGTTTGGCGAGGAGCGATTTCCAGGAGGAGTCTTCTGCGAGGGCGGCGCGGATTCGGGCATTCTCGAAAATGATGTCGGCGGCTTGGGCCCGGGTGCCGCCGATCAGGGCGAAGAAGAATGCGAGGGAGAGAATGGGGCGCATGAGATTTCCATCCGTTCTGCGCTAATTACCCGGGATGATTAACCACGAAGCACACGAAGCAGACAAAAGAACTCAAGATGTAAACGCCACATCACCCGTTCCACTGGGCAGAGTTCGGTTTGTAGTTGCCAAACATCGCCCCACCGACGCGGGGTCGGTGGTGGCGTTTAGAGTTTGAGAAAGTAGAATGGGACTAATCGGTTTCTGGCGGGGGACCTGCGGGGAGCTGTGGCGAATACCAATGAACCCACGGCGGGATGGGCAGGCGGCCGAGCGCGTAGGGATTGTTCCAGGAACCGTATGGGCTGGTCCAGGGACCCTGCGGATTGCCCCAGGGACCATAGGGCGTTGCCCCGCCGCGGAACGGATACTGCCACTCACCGTAGGGCCGGATCGCCTCGCCAGCGCCCCAAGTCTCCACGACGTGCAGGTAGTCCGCGCTGTCACCGACGCGCACCGCCGACCGGTTATGGCGATAGGCGCTCTGCCGATACGTCGGATCCGACGGGGCGAGGGCCGGGGCGTGTTTGGCAAACTGCTCGACGCGAGCGCCGCCCGACGGATCGTGACTGTAGTAGGAGGGGCGGAAGATCCAGCTACTTTCCGCTGCGGCAGCGCCGGCCAGGCTCGACGCCGCCACGACGGTCAGGACAAGGTGCCGTGTCATGGGGAGTTGTTCACTGATGCTGTCGGCAACCGCTTCTCGCAGCCGTCTTCCTGGCCTGGCCGCACGCGATGCCGGAAATTCGGGATACCAGCGATCCGTCCCGAAAGCTCTCTCCGAGAGCGTCCTTATCGTGGATGCTCGACCATGAGCTGCTCGGCCTGGGGATCGTAGACGTAACGGTGCCCCTCGGGCAGCTCCGGCAAGTCGATCCGGTTGGCCTTGATGATCTGTTCCATGAACTCTTCCTGTGTCTTCGGCGCACGATCGTTGGTGGCCTTGTACAACCGCATGGCATCAGGAATCTGGATCTGGAACGTGATTTTCTCTCGGGCGGCGAAGTACGTGGCGATGGGCGTGGTAACCAATCCCGGCCCGTAGCCGCGACCTTTCTTTCCGACGCCGACGTCCGCCTCCTCGCGAACCATTTCCGGCGGATCCGGAGTCGGCGCCGCCGGCGGGGTGGCCGGTGCGGTCGCCGCCGGCGGCACCGCTGCCGGCTGGTAGTCGCCGCATCCGGTCGTCATGGCAAACGCCAGGCCAAACACCGCCACACCTGCGATTCCCGGAATTCGCATGACTGTTTTCTCCTGAGGTTGGTTTGTTGGTTCGGGCCTGATTCCGGCAGTCCGACTCCCGGAAAGGGGGCTATGCATTCGGGTTCGGCAGCGGCCCTTTGCCGCCTTTGTCCGCCCCGGTGCGTTGTTTCTTTCTCGAGGTGCGGACGACCGGACCGAAGCCGGGCGGCCGCGAATCCTCCTCGTCCCATTCAATGCTCTCAACGCGGAACGGCCACCGTTGCATTTCCGCCAAGACCGATTGTCGGGTCATGTTGAAATCCAACGGCGTGACGGTCACGCACCCTCGCGACATGGCGGTCAGATCGGTCTCCTGCTCGGCCGCCTGAGGCGGCGGCTCGCCGGTTGCCCAATAGTAGTCGCGGCCCCAAGGGTCGGTTCGCCGTTCGAACCGTTCGCCGTATTGGGCGACATCCATGGGCACCACGCGGATCTCGGGCGTGGCATTCAGGGCCGCCGTCGGAATATTCAGGTTGTACAGTTGCGGCTCGGCCCCCTTGTTCTCCAGGATCTGCTCAATGACGGATCGGGCCAGCCGAGCGGCCTTGCCGAACTGGGCATGCTCGTCGAACTCCAGCGATACCGCGATGCTGGTGATCCGAAAAAATGCTCCTTCGATCGCCGCAGCGACCGTGCCGGAGTACAGCACATTGATCCCTGCGTTCAATCCGCCATTGATGCCGCTGACCACCAGATCCGGCCGCCGTGGGCAAAGCTCCGCAACCCCGATTTTCACACAGTCCGCAGGACTTCCCTCGACCGCCCAACCCCAGTGAACATCATTGATGTAAACCTCTTTCACAATCAGCGGGGTCAGATACGTAATGGAATGCCCAACGCCGCTTTGCTCGGTGGCAGGAGCTACTACGCAAACCTCCCCCAGCCGGCGTAATTCTCGTTCCATCGCCGCCAAACCGGGGGCGTAAATGCCGTCGTCGTTGGTAAGTAAGATAAGCACGCTGGTTCCGTAATTCCTTTTCTCTTCTTCTACTATAATCAGGGCGGGAGACGGCTTCAATTGCCCACCGGATGCTAGGCATACGGGGGGAGCCAGCCTATAATCAGTCGTTTTCCCACGGGAAAACGTCCGATGAAGAACGTGGCCGATGAACGAGTACTGGTCCTCGATTTCGGGTCGCAGTACGCTCAGCTTATCGCCCGACGCGTGCGAGAGCAGAATGTCTATTGCGAGATCGTCCGACACAGTATCCTTGCGGATCGGATCCGCGAATTGCAGCCCCGGGGGCTGATTCTCTCGGGAGGTCCGGCGAGCGTCTATGCCGAGGGTGCTCCCAAGTGCGATCCCGACCTCTTCAAACTCAATATCCCCGTATTGGGGATCTGCTATGGGATGCAACTGGCGTGCGAGGCGCTCGGCGGTCGAGTTTCTCATGCCCCCGCTCGCGAGTACGGACGGGCCCAGTGCCAGATCCTCAACTCCGATGCGTTGTTCTCGGGCGTGCCCGAGCAGACGCAGGTCTGGATGAGCCATGGCGATCAGGTGACGGAGGTTTCGGCCGATTTTCTCCCGCTGGCCCGGACCGACACGTGTCCGTATGCGGCGGTCGTCCACCGCTCACTGCCGATTTACGGCCTGCAATTTCATCCGGAGGTAACTCACACCCCCCTGGGCTCAACCATCCTTGACAATTTCCTCCGCGGCGCGTGTCAATGCTCGGGCACATGGAAGCTTCACGATTTCGCCGAGCAGACCATCGCCGAGATTCGGCGGCGGGTCGGCGGTGGTCGAGTGATCTGCGGGTTGTCGGGAGGCGTTGACTCCTCGGTGACCGCCGCCCTGCTCTCCCAGGCGATTGGTAAACAGCTCTCCTGTATCCTCGTCGACAACGGATTGCTCCGCAAAGGTGAGGTCGAGACGGTGATCCGCGAGTTCACCGACCACTTCAAGACCGATCTGCACGTGGTGCGCGCCGAGGACCCATTTCTGGCAACCTTGGCGGGTGTGACCAGCCCCCAGGAAAAGCGACGGCGAATCGGCCATGCATTCATCGAGTGCTTCGCCGCGGAGGCCGCGCGAATCGACGGCGCGGAGTTTCTGGCGCAGGGGACCCTTTACCCGGACGTCATCGAAAGCGGCGGGTTAAGAGACGGCCCTGCGGCCACGATCAAGCTGCACCACAACGTGGGAGGGCTGCCGGAGAAGCTCGACTTCGAACTGATTGAACCCTTGCGCGACCTGTTCAAGGACGAAGTCCGCAAGCTGGGCGTCCAACTTGGGCTTCCGGAGGACATCGTCTGGCGCCATCCGTTTCCCGGTCCGGGGCTGGCAGTCCGGTGCGTCGGCGAGGTGACCAGGCTTAGGCTGGATACGCTCCGCGAGGCGGACGCCATCGTTGTCGAGGAAATCAAATCGGCCGGGCTCTACCGCCAAACGTCGCAGTCGTTCGCCGTGCTGCTGCCGGTGCAAAGCGTCGGGGTGATGGGCGATGCACGAACTTACGACGACGTGGTGGCAGTCCGGTCGATCGACTCGGAGGATTTCATGACCGCCGACTGGAGCTATCTCCCCTACGATCTTCTCGCAAGGATCTCGACCCGGATTATCAACGAGGTGTCCGGTGTCAATCGGGTTGTTTACGACATCAGTTCCAAACCTCCGGCAACCATCGAATGGGAATGAAGGATTCGGAATCACCGAACGTCGACCAGCCGACCGCCGACCAGCCGAGCTTCGAGGAAGCCCTCGAGCAGCTCGAACGGATTGTCGAACACCTGGAGGACGGCCGGATCGGGCTGAACGAGGCGTTGGCAGGGTACGAAAAGGGCGTGGGCCTCCTCCGGCAGTGTCACGAACTGCTTCAGAAAGCCGAGCGGCGTATCGAGTTGCTCAGCGGGATCGACGCGGACGGTAACCCCCTTACCATGCCCCTGGACGACGAAGAGACGACGTTGGCGGAAAAGTCGCGGCGACGGAGCCGCAGACGGTCGGCGCCGCGGCGTCCAGACCCCGGCGACGAAACGACATCCGAGGAGGGGGGCGACAATCTGGACATGCCAGGGGGGTTGTTTTAGAATAGCATCATGCACACGTTTGCGCCCCTGGCCCAGTGCGTCGAGGAACTGCGACCTCGTATCGACGCTGCTTTGAGCCGCTATACCGAGCTGCCTGCCGATTGCCCCGCGGAACTCCGTGAAGCGATCCGGTACAGCCTGCTCGCTCCCGGCAAACGGATGCGTCCGCTGTTGGTTCTCTTGAGCGCCCATGCCTGCGAGGGGGATACGGAGGCAGCCATGCCCGCGGCGTGTGCGGTGGAAATGGTCCACGCCTACTCTCTTATCCACGACGATCTGCCGGCGATGGACGACGACGACCTTCGTCGCGGCCGGCCGACCTGTCACAAGAAGTTTGGCGAAGCCGTAGCCATTCTGGCTGGCGATTCGCTCCTAGCACTGGCGTTCGAGGTCCTTGCCACACAAATTCGACCCGGCGCGATCGCCGCACGCTGCTGTGCGGAATTGGCGGAGGCCGCGGGGCCATGCCGCCTCGTGGGCGGCCAGGCCGACGACGTGCTGGGCAAGCTCACGGAGACCCGCGGTATCGGAACGGTCGCCGCGATGGCGCTTCTGGAGTCGATCCATCGACGAAAGACCGGAGCGATGCTCACGGTTTGTCTGCGACTGGGGGCGATCGTGGCCGGCGCGAACGAAATGCAGTTGGCAGCTCTGGATTGCTTTGGCCGGTACCTGGGGCTCGCCTTCCAGATCACCGACGATCTGCTCGACGTCCGCGGCGACGAGGCGCAGGTGGGCAAGCGGCTCGGCAAAGATTCCGATCAAGGCAAACTGACGTTTCCCGGATTGCTCGGAATTGACGAGAGTGCCCGGCGAGCGCAAGATTTGGTGGATCGGGCTTGTGAAGCCTTGCTGCCGTTAGGGACGCAAGCCGGCAGCTTGAAAGCGGTTGCGCGATACGTTGTTGAAAGGAATCGTTGATGGACACGCTTCTGGCCTCGATCACGTCGCCCGCCGACATGAAAGCCCTCGCGCCGAAGCAACTCGAGAAATTGGCCGGCGAGATCCGCGAGGCCCTCTGCCGCATCGCTCGCACGCGGACCGCTCATTTCGCATCGAATCTCGGCGTGGTCGAGCTGGCCATCGCCCTGCACACCACTTTCGACTTCACCCACGATCGCTTGATTTGGGACACCGGCCACCAGATCTATCCCCACAAAATGCTCACCGGCCGTTATCCGCAGATCGACACGATCCGCACCCGCGGCGGACTGATGGGCTATCCCAACCCTGCGGAAAGCCCGTACGATCTGTTCATGACCGGCCACGCCGGATCGAGCGTGGCGACGGCCCTGGGGCTGAAGTGCGGCGACGATCTGGTCCGAGCCGGCGACGATCGTCACACCGTGGCCGTGATCGGCGACGGTGCGTTTCCCTCGGGGATCGTCTTCGAGGCAATGAACAACATCGGCGGCTTGAAGAAGAACATCACGGTCGTCTTGAACGACAACAAGATGTCGATCTGCCCGCGGGTCGGCGGACTGGCCGAGTATCTCGACCACCTGCGAATGGCCTCGTTTTACACCGGGTTGAAGACCGAGGTCCAGAGAGTTCTCACGCACGTCCCCGTGCTGGGCGACCCCGTCGAGCGAGTACTTGCTCAGACCAAGGACGCGATCAAGGCCGGATTGCTCGGGGGCATGCTTTTCGAGGAACTCGGGTTCCACTATCTCGGGCCTGTCGACGGACACAACATCCGTCAGTTGCAGAAGTATCTGCTGATGGCTCGAGGCTTCGAAGGGCCCGTGCTCCTGCACATCGTCACGGAAAAGGGGCACGGATTCAAACCTGCCGTGGAGGATCCGGTTTACTTCCACACACCGTCGCAGTTTCCGGGCGACAACGGCTCCCCCCAGGCCGCCGGAAAGGCTTCGAACGCCTACACCCGTTTCGCCCGCGATGCGATCCGCGACCAGATGCAGAAGAACGACCGCGTCGTGGTGATTACCGCCGCCATGTGCCAGGGCAACATGCTCGAGCCGATCCGCGAAGAGTTTCCCCAGCGGTTTTTCGACGTCGGAATTTGCGAGTCCCACGCGGTTGCGTTTGCCGCTGGGCTGGCCAAGACCGGCATCCGGCCGATCGTCGATATCTACAGCACGTTTCTCCAGCGGAGCTACGATCAACTCTTCCAGGAGGTGGCGCTGCAGGACCTCCCGGTTATCCTGATGCTCGACCGCGCCGGTCTCGCGGGGCCCGATGGACCGACTCACCACGGAGTGTTCGATCTGGCGTATTTGCGACCGTTTCCCAACATGGTCGTGATGGCCCCCGGCGATGCCACCGACCTCAGGGCGATGCTGGAATTTGCCCTCTCGCATAACGGACCGACGGCGATCCGCTATCCTAAGGCTTCCGCCGCGACGATCGACCGCACCCCCGCGGCGATCGAACTGGGAGTGGCGGAAGTGCTCCGCTGGGGCGCAGACGGAACACTCGTCGCTTGCGGGGCGTTTTTGGACAACTGCCTCAAGGCGGCCGACATGCTCCGGGAGGAAGGCATCGAGGTCGGCGTCGTCAACGCCCGATTCGTCAAACCGCTGGACACCCAGACGATCCTGCGGGCCGTGGAAGAGTCTCCGATGGTGGTCACGGTGGAGGAGGGCGTACTGATGGGCGGATTCGGGTCGGCGGTCCTCGAGGCGGCTTCCGATGCGGGGCTCGACACCAGCCGCATTCATCGTCTCGGAATACCGGACCGGTTCATCGAACATGGCGACCGAAAGTCGCTGCTGGCCGACTTGAAACTCGACGCGCACGGAATCGCCGCAACCTGCCGGCGATTGGCGGGCAGGCCGGAACTGGTGGAGAGCCTTCGGAGGCGGCGTGCGAAATAGCCCTCACGTAACCGTATTCTCTGCCGCCGGTCAGGGCAGGTGGATCCGGAACGTGCTCCCTTGTCCGAGACGGCTGTCGACCGAAACCGAACCGCCGTGGGCGGCGGCGATGTGCTTGACGATCGCCAGGCCCAGCCCCGTGCCGCCCAGTTTGTCGCTGCGGGCCCTGTCGACGCGATAGAACCGCTCGAACAGCCTTGGAAGGTGCTTCGGCTCGATCCCGGGGCCTTCGTCGCTCACCTCGATCACCACGCCCCCGCTGTCGCGTCTTCCTTCGATTCGAATGGTGCTCCTCTCCGGGCTGTACTTCACGGCGTTGTCGACCAGATTGGCCACCGCCTGCTCAAGCAGTTGCGGTTGGATCCGGGCTTCGAGCTCGGGATCGCTTTCGTGCATAAGTTCGATCTGCTTGCGAGAGGCGTGGGGGCGGTAGCGGTCGGCGACCGTCTCAAGTACGTCGCTGACCGAGCCCGGCACAAGTTCGACCGCCCGATCCTCCGAATCGTTTTCGATCCTCGCCAAGCTCAAAATGTCGCTGACCAACGCGTCGAGCCGGTTCGCCTGGTTGAGGATAATGGTGAGAAATCGCTGGGCGTCCTGCGGGTTTTCGATCCCGCGGTCCAGCAGCGTCTCCGCAAATCCTTTGATCGAGGTCACGGGAGTCCGGAGTTCGTGGCTCGCGTTCGCTACGAACTCGCGCCGGACATTTTCCAGCTTGCGGAGGCGCGTAACGTCGTTGAGCACGAGGAGCACACCGATCCGCTGCTTCCGCCGATCGTAAAGGGCGGTGCCGCTGGCGGTGAACCATCGTTGCTGGTCGTCGTGGAACACGATGTCGCGCTTCTGCGGCAAGGCGCTGGCGAGCGCTTCGTCCACGAAAGCGAGCAGATCGGCCTTGCGGAGGATCTCGTGGATGGGCCGTCCGCGGACGGCGGCCGGATCGATGCGGAACATCCGGCTGCACGCCGGATTGAGATCGATGATCCTCCCTTCGCTGTCCAGGGCCAGTACGCCTTCGATCATGCTGTCGAGGATTGCATCCTGTTCGTCCCGCTGGCGGACGATGGTTGACATGCGCTCGTCGAGCTGCACGGCCATATCGTTCAACACATCGGCCAGGGTGGCCAGCTCACGTGAACCCTCGACTCGCAAGCGATGTTCGAAATCGCCCTGCGCGAAGCGGGCGGCCCCTTCGCTCATCTGCTCCAGCGGGCGGCTGATCCGCCGCCCGATCCACCAACTCAAGGCGGTGATCAAGGCCACCGCCATCAGGCTCGCGGCGAGAACGTTCCGCTTGAGGTTCGCGAGCACCGCGTCGATCTCCGAGGTGGCACGCGCTGCACGAACGACGGCGATGTTGCCCCCGCCGCGAACCACCGGGACGGCAACGTAGGCGAGCTCGTCCTGCAGGGTATCGCTGTAGCGGACCTGGTAGCCGACGCCCTGGCCGGCCACCGCCGTAACCACCTCCGGCCGATCGGCGTGGTTGTCCATCAGGGCCGGATCTTCCAGGGTGTCGGCAACGACTTTGCCGGACGTCGTAATCACCGTGATGCGGAGCGAAGTGGCAGAACCCAGCTCTTTGGCCAGTCTTTGAAGTTCTCCCGGGCTTTTGTCCAGTCGATCGGGAGTCACCAATTCGGCGAAAATCCGTGCGCTGGACTCCAGGGCTTCACGGGTTTGCCGCGCGTGGAACCCATCGATCGCCCGCTGGCCGAAAAGGCGACCAGCAGCAGGGCCGCGAGTGTGATCAGCACATAGGAGGAGCAGCCGCCAGAACAGTCGCCACTTCCGCATAACCCGTCTCCACCCGCCTTCAAAACCGCGCGAATCCGCCGGGCGCACCAGGAGGGCGATCGCCGCGAGGCTTTCGTGCACCATCGATGCCCTGCCTGGCAGCCACGCTGCCTTCCCCGGGCGTTTGCCGCCCTAACCAAGTCTAAATAATACACCAGCCCCCGGAGAACCAAAAGCAGTCTTGCTTCCGCGTGGGATCCACCGGCGGCGCCAGCCGAGCCGGTCGAACCGATCGACCCTTGACAATTCTCCGGGGTACGACGATGTTAGTCTTGAGTTAGGATTCGGTTTTGTCGAGAACCAGGGCTGGCAATGCGTCGTGGTGGAACACCTCAGATGGCCCCCTCCGAGGAACGGGCAGGTATCCGTCTTCCTCTGATTGCGCTCGCCTGCTTCTCGGGAGTTTTTGCCGTTGCGGGAGCAGGCGGCTGTCGTCCGCTGGAAACCGCGGGAGTGTTGCAGCCGGTGGCCACCGTGATCGCCGTGGAAGGCTCGGACACCATGGTGAACGTCGCCCAGGCATGGGCCGAACAATACCATCACGAACGGCCGAGCGTGAGCGTGCAGGTGCTGGGCGGTGGCTCCGGTGTCGGGATTGCCAGCCTCATCGACGGCAACTGCGACATTGCGAATGCAAGCCGCAGCATGAAGCCCGATGAGGCCGAGCGAGCAACGGCCGCACGCGGCGCGGCTCCGACCGAGCTTGTGATCGCACTCGACGCTCTGGCCGTGCTCGTCCATCGAGACAACCCTCTGGATTCGATCTCGATCGAGCAACTCGCGGCGATCTTTGGAGAAGACGGCTCCATCACGCGGTGGTCGCAGCTCGGGATAAAAGGCTTGCCCGACCGATACGATAAGATCATTCGAGTGGGGCGGCAGAACAGTTCCGGCACCTACGCCTTTTTCCGGGAAGTGGTCCTGGGCAAACGGCGCGACTACAAGCTGGGATCGATCGATGCGCACGGCTCAAAGGACGGGGTGCTCCTGATCGCGAAGACGCCCGGAGCGATCGGATACAGCGGAATGGGATACATCACGGATGACGTGAAGGCACTGAAGATCTTCGCCGGTAACCAACATCCCGCTATCCCACCCACCCTCAAGAACGCCCGCAACGGCACATACCCCCTCACCCGGCCGTTGCAACTCTACACGATTGGCGAGCCCCAGGGGGCGATCAAACAATATATCGACTGGGTCCTTTCCCCCAAGGGCCAAGGAATCGTACGCGACCAAGGATACGTGCCGGTAGGCGATCATGAATGAAAGCGGCTCGAGCACGGACACGACAAGATCTCGACGGGCGAGCGGCCTGGCAATCTGGCTGCCGCGTTGGTCGGAATGGGGGATCGAGTGGCTGATCCGAGCCTGCGGATGGAGCGCCATCTTCTTTGTCTTCGCGATCTTTCTGTTCGTGCTGCGTGAGGCCGCCCCGATGCTTTTCGGACGGCTCGACCTGTGGGAGTTCTTCACCAGCACCGAGTGGCAGCCGTCCTCGGAAGTCAGGCCTCGCTACGGAATTCTTGCCCTGTTGGTAGGCACCATCTCGGTAACCCTCCTGGCCATGGCCATCGCCGTGCCGCTGGGACTCGGAGCCGCCGTATTCATCTCGGAGTTCTGCACCGGAAAGTCCAAGGAGTCGCTGAAGATCGTGATCGAGCTGTTGGCCGCCATTCCGTCAGTGGTCTGGGGGTTCATCGGGGTGACGGTTCTCGGCCCGATCCTTATCGAGTACGCGGGGGCTCCCGTCGGTGTGAACCTGTTGAACGGCGGGATCATTCTGGCCCTGATGAGCGCGCCGGTGATCGTCTCGGTCGGCGAAGACGCGCTGAAGGCGGTGCCCGACTCGTACCGTGAGGCAGGTCTGTCGCTGGGTGCAAGCCGCTGGGAGATTGTCTACCGGGTGTTGTTTCCCGCGGCCAAGAACGGCTTGCTGGCGGCGGTCCTTCTGGGCGTCGGCCGTGCGATCGGCGAAACGATGGCGGTCTTGATGATGACCGGCCATGCCGTGCTCATCCCCGGGAGCTTTACGGACCCGGTGCGGACCCTCACCGCCACCATTGCTTCGGAACTGGGTGAAGCGGTAAAAGGAGGAGACCACTACCGCGTCCTTTTCGTCATCGGGTTGGTCTTGTTCGGCATCACGTTCGTCGTGAACCTGGCGGCGGATATGGTTGTGAAAGGTGTAAGGCATGACGATCGGCACTGAATCGCCGGCCGCCAAGCCGGAACCTGTCGTCGATAGCGCCCACTATTGGATCTTTCAATCCGGCTGGACGGTTGAGCAGCCGAGCCTGCCCAACCCGTTCCCATCTTTGGACGACGCCTTGGCCGCAGTTGGCAAATGGTGCGCGTCGGCCGCCGTTCGGGAACCCCGGCCTTCGCTCCCGCGCGAGGTGGTGATCGTTCGGCAAAAAGCCGGAACGCTGCCGAGGCCGGGCAAGAAGGCTCGCTACCGGTTCTTCGTGATCGACCAGCCCGGAGGCAGCGGCGGAGATGGCACGGAGCCGTCTCCCTGGTGGGGCATGGACACGGCGATCGGAGAGCTCGCCGCGCAATGCCATTCGGGGACACTCGCGCTGGCTGATGGTGACCAACTGCGGATCTCCTGCCGGCAGGCGTTTTCACCGTCGCGCCTGGAACAGTGGAAGAGGAGGCGTGAACGGTTTGCCGCCTGGACATTCGGCGCCATGGCCGTCGCTCTGGTCGTTCCGCTGATTGCCATCCTGGTGTGGCTGGTGATCAAGGCCTGGCCTGCCCTGTCGCCTGCTTTCCTCTGGGAGAATCCGAGGGACTCGATGACGGCCGGCGGGCTCTGGGCCCCGCTGATCGGCACATTCTTTCTGGTCTTCACCTCCCTGTTGATCGCCGCTCCCGTCGGCATCCTGGCCGGGGTCTATCTCCACGAGTACGCTCGCGACAACTGGTTCACGCGCTTGATCAATCTGGCCGTCGTCAACCTGGCCGGAGTGCCGAGCATCGTGCACGGCCTGTTCGGCGTAGGGGCCTTTGTCCTCTTCGCCGGTTTCGGCCGCTCGGTTCTGGCCGCGGCCTGTACGCTGGCCGTGATGACGTTGCCGGTGATCATCACCAGCACCCGTGAGGCGCTGGCGGCAGTGCCGGTGGCGTTTCGGGAAGCTTGCTGGAACATGGGCGCGACGCGCTGGCAAACGATCCGCACGATCGTGCTGCCCAATGCGGTCAGCGGGATCCTGACAGGCGTCATCCTCCAGGTGGCGAGGGCGGCAGGTGAGACTGCGCCGATTCTGTTCACCGGGGCCGTCTATTTCGTGCCCGTACCGGACCAGGGGCTGCAATCGTTCTTTCCCTACTCCCTTACCGACCGGTGCATGGCGCTATCGATGCACCTTTTCACGCTGTTGACGCAGGTGCTCGGTGTGCCCGAGTCGACCGAGTACGGCACGGCGGTCGTCCTGATCGGAATGGTGTTGGCGGTCAACAGTGTGTCGATCGGGGTCAGGTCCTATCTCCGCTCGCGAAAGAAGTGGTGAGCCGGACCATGAACCCCAAGATTCGCTTCAACCGGGTGAACGTGGCCTACGGGCCTAAAGTGGCGCTTGAGGATATCACGCTGGAGATTCCCGAACGGGAGATTTTCGCCATCATCGGGCCGGCGAACTCTGGAAAGACAACGCTGGTCAAGTGCATCAATCGCACGTTGGAGTTCACCGCCGGCGTCAGCCTGACGGGCAGCGTGGAGGTCGACGGCGAAGACGTCAGCCGGATTCGCAATGTGTACGAACTGCGGCGGCGGGTGGGCGTGGTGTTTCCCCTGCCCGTCGGGCTGCCGCTGTCGGTCTTCGAGAACGTGGCGTATGCCCCGCGGCGTGCCGGCATTCGGAACCGGGCGGAACTCGAAGCGATCGTCGAACGTTCGCTTCGCCAGGCGATGCTATGGGACGAGGTCAAGGACCGCCTCGACCTGTTGGGCACCCGTCTTTCCGGCGGCCAGCAGCAGCGACTCACGCTGGCGCGAGCGCTTTCCCTGGAGCCGGATATCCTCTGCCTCGACGAATTCTCCATCGCCATCGATCCCGTAACGACCATGCGGATCGAAGATATTCTCCGGGAACTGAAAAGCGATATGACGATCGTGCTGGTCACCAACCTCGTGCAACAGGCAAGGCGGCTGGCCGACCGGACGGCCTTTTTCAGCGCCGGCCGCCTCGTCGAGGTCGACCGGACCGAAACGATGTTCACGCGTCCCCGGGAGCAGCTCACCTGGCGGTTCGTGACGGGAGACTTCGGGTGATGAGCGTTTCTACCGCGGCGGAACCCTGCATCGAAACCCGCGACCTGAACCTGTGGTACGGGGATTTCCAGGCTCTCAAGAACGTGTCCGTTCGGATCTCGCCCAATCGGATCACGGCACTGATCGGCCCTTCCGGCTGCGGCAAGACGACGCTCCTGCGATCGTTCAACCGGATCAACGAACGCTACGGCAACGTCACGACGACCGGCGAGGTGCAGATCCTCGGCAGGAACATCTACGATCCGGATGTTTCCGTAAGCGAGCTCCGCAAGACGGTGGGAATGGTCTTTCAGCGGCCGAATCCGCTGCCGATTTCGATCTACGAGAATATCGTTTTCGGCATGCGGACGCATACCCGCCGCGGGATGTACCGCCGCAACCAACTCGACGCGATGGTGGAATCCGCGCTGCGCGACGTCCAACTCTGGGATGACGCCAAGGACGTGCTGCACAAGAAAGCGACGCGTTTGACGCTCGAGCAGCAACAGAAGCTTTGCATCGCCAGGCTCCTCCCCTTGAAGCCTCGCGTGATCTTGATGGACGAGCCCTGCTCCGCCCTCGACGCGGAAGGGATCGAGCGGATCGAGGAACTGATCGGGCTGCTCAGCCGGCAGTTCACGATCGTCATCGTCACGCACAACATGGGCCAGGCAAGGCGGGCCAGCCACGAGTGCATTTTCATGCTGCTGGGAGAGATCGTCGAGCACGCCCCGACGCTCGACCTGTTCCACAAGCCCAAGCAGAAACAGACCGAGACCTACGTCACCGGGCGGTATGGGTAAGGCACGCAGCGCACTGGGCAGACCAGAGTGTCCAGTGGGAAGCCCCGGCCTGCTCGCCGCGTAGGAACAGACCTATCGGATCGGTAGCGATCGCGGCGCAAGACCCGCCATTCGACGACGCAAACGTACTCTCCACCCCTTGCGCTATAGTCCGTTACGCGCTTTCACACCGTGTGCACCGGGACTCGCTCGGCCTGGTTGCTTCACCGCACCGCGACGGCAAGACAGCAATTCTCCGGCTGGAGGGCGGCGACAAAGTGACGCACCCCGACCCAAGGGCATCGCCGCCTTCACCCTCGCAATAGAATGCGGCGAGCGACGAGGCGTCCTTGTCTTCTTCCCATGTTCAGCTTCCGGCCATTTCGCCCCGTTCAGTCGTTAAGCTACGGCACGCCATGGGAAGCGCAATTCCCCGAACCGTTTACAGGAGCACAAATGAATACTCGATTGTCACGCAGGATGGTCTCGTGTCTGGTCCTGCTCGCCTTGTGGAAAGCGGCCGGCGTCGGTGAGGCCCAGACCGTCGAGAACGGGCATGCCGAGACAGCGCACGAGTCCAAACCGAACGCCCAGCTTTTCGAAGGCATGGGCCCGCACGCTCGGACGATCACGACCGACTCCGCCGAGGCGCAGCGGTATTTCGACCAGGGCCTGGCCTGGACCTACGCATTCAATCACGACGAAGCGATCCGCTCGTTCAGACGGGCTGCGGAGCTTGATGACGACTGTGCGATGGCGTGGTGGGGAGTGGCCTATTGTGAAGGTCCGAACTACAACGACCCCGTGATGACCGACAAGCGTTCCGCCGCTGCCTGGGATGCGCTCGAGAAGGCCCGGGCCAGGATCGAAAACACCACGCCGGTGGAACGCGGCTTGATCGAGGCGCTCGGACATCGCTACGCCGAACCCTGGCCCGAGGATCGCAAACCGCTTGATCAAGCATACGCCGACGCGATGGGGAAGCTCTGGGCGACGTATCCGGAGGATACCGACGTCGGCACCCTGTATGCCGAAGCGATGATGGTCCTCAAACCGTGGCAACTCTACACGCTCGATCAGAAGCCGGTTGAGGGGACGGAAACAATCGTTGAGGTTCTCGAGCGGGTCCTCGAATTTGAGCCGAACCATCCGGGCGCCAACCACCTCTACATTCACGCCGTGGAGCCGAGCGCGTCACCCGAGCGAGGTCTCGTGGCGGCGAGACGCCTGGCCGACCTGGTTCCTGCGAGCGGTCATCTGCTGCACATGCCGTCGCACATCTTTGTCAAGACCGGACGCTGGGACGAAGCCATCGTGCAGAACGAAAAAGCGCTGCAGTCGGACGCGCGTTACCGGTCCTTGTCGCCCAAGCAGGGTTTCCAGCACATGTACATGGTTCATAACGCCCACATGTTGGCCTATGCGGCGATGATGGTCGGCCGCGAAAAAGAGGCCCTCACAGCGGCGCGGTCCATGTGGAAGAACATTCCGGACGATGCGCTTCGCGAGTTCGGGCCCGGCTTCGATCTTTGGATGTGCTCGGTCTACGACGTCCAGAAGCGGTTCGGGCGTTGGGACGGTCTTTTGACGGAGAAGGCGCCCCCGGAATATCTTCCCATCACGACGGCGATCTGGCGTGCCCACCGTGCGATCGCCTATGCCGCGAAGAAGGATTTTGCCAACGCCCGCCGGGAGCATAAGGAGTTTCGGGATGCGAAAGCGGCAGTGCCCGAGGATCATCTGGCGATCACCGACCTGGCCCATTCGATTCTCGACGTGAGCGACTGCTTCATCGCGGGAGAGATCGCGCTGCAACAGGGCCGGTGGGAGAAAGCAGCCAAACTACTCGAGAAGGCTGCGGAACTCGAGGATTCGCTTTCGTACACAGAGCCGCCGCAGTGGCTTCAGCCGACACGCCACACTCTCGGCGCGGTCTATCTCTCAAGCGGGCGGTATCGGGAAGCCGAACGGGCTTATCGCGAGGACCTGGCCAAGTGGCCCCGCAACGGCTGGTCGCTCTACGGCCTGAGCCGCGCCCTGAAGCTGCAGGGCAAGACCGAGGAAGCAGACCGGGTAAAGCAGGAGTACGACCGCGTATGGGCTCGCGCCGACGAGCAGACCGAGACAAGCTGCAAGTGCATTCCTACAACATAGGTGGTTGCACAGGCTCTTCGGCAAGCTACGTCTACGGTAAGAATGTGTGCATCAGGCCGCGCTGACGCCTGCGTTCCGCGCCCAGTGCCCACACGGGACAGTGGAACTAAATCGAACGGACGTCCCGGTCACCAAGGCCTCTGTCTACGATGACATCAATCTCCCGATCGAGTTCGTCGAAAACGGTTTCGCCGTCGACCCACTCGCCCCGATCCAACTGCTTGAACCCATTGGCAACATCGGAACGTAGCTGTTCACGAGATCTCAGCAGGCGAAGCGCTTCCGCGACGGCGGCCTCTTCTGATTCGAAGCGGCCGTTGAGGACAAGGCCTTTGACAAAAGCGCTGATGTCGTTTGGCAATTCAATGTTCATCGTGATTCGACCGAGGGATGGTAAAAGATACAGCCCCTTTAAACTCAGTTTAGGTGACGGACTCCAGCAAATCAAGGGGGGCGGAAGCCCACTCAGCCTAATGCGCTGTTCGCAAGTCTTCGTGGGACAAGAGCTGCGGATGACCGGGACGCTTGGCGTCGCTACCGCGCGATCTTCTCGGGATAGACCACCAGTTCAACGCGGCGGTTGCGCTGCCGGCCTTCGAGCGTGGCATTCGAGACGACGGGATGGTTGCCGCCGTGGCCCACGACAAACAACTGCTTGGGCGCCAGGCGGGCCTGACTCACGAGGATCTCGTACACGGCCATTGCCTGCGCGATCGAGAATTGGTGTCCGCCGGGAGTGATCGCGCCGGTGCTCGGATCCGACTCAATATGTCCCTCGATCCCGAGAAGGCGGTCGGGATAGGCATGGAGCACCTCCGTGGCGACCTGGGTGATCAGCCCTGGTGCTTCCGGGCGGAGCCGGATCGTTCCCGGCTCGAAAAGGCCGGCCGCCGCCATCTCGACGCGAATCACGTCCCCATCGCGCCGGACTTGCACCCCCGGCAGCTCCAGCGTCGGCAGCGATTCGAGATAGCTGTTGTTAGGGCTGATCGAGATCCCGCCCCGCCGCTTCATCGAGGCCGTCAGAGCCTGGGCCTTCTGCTCGGTTTCCGTCTTTTCTTCATGGAGCCGGGCGAGTTGGGAAGTGACGCCCCCGAGTTGCTCTCGGACCATCGTCAACTGGTCTTCGAGGATCTTGTTCTGCTGGCGCGATTGGGCCAACAGCCGTTCCAACTCCTGGTTGTCGCGATCCAGGGCGGAGGCGCGAGCCTGCAATTCCTGAGCCTGGCGAGCGACCGCGACCTGCTGCTGCTGAAGGCCCTCAAGCTGCCCCTTCATCACCATCGAATTGCCGGAACAGCCCGGCAGCACGGCCAGCGCGAGGGCAAGCGACCATGCTGTGCATGCGATCCCGCGCACGGCACAAATTCTCCTGACGAGGAAAGGAAAGCTCGATCGGGCCGAAAACAAGCGGGCGGATCATAGCAGGCGAGCCGGGGGGTGGCAAGGCCGGTTCCGCGGCAACCGCAAGCAGAGCAACTTAAAGCAGCCCGGCTGCTTCCGAGCAGCCGGGCTGCTGGGGAGCTTACCCAAACGCAGCCCTCACTAGCCGCATCATGCCCAGCAAGACCGCCATCAGCCCGAGGCAGATGAGGACCACCATCGGAACGAGCCAGCCCAGAAAAAACACCCCCTCGACGCGATCCCAAACGGCCGCCCAGTTGACCACGAGAAAAGCCGCGGCAAGACAGAGGAACGGCCCATAAGGGATCTCATTTTCGCGGCGGAGAACCAACGTGATCAGCCCCACGAACAGGCCGGCGAAAGGAGCCAGAAAGAAGATCACCAGGCAGGATTGCCAACCCAAGAAGGCGCCGAGCATCGCCATGAGCGTCACGTCGCCGAATCCCATGGCCTCCCGGCCGAGCGCCGCCGTGCCGATCACGCGAACCAGCCAGATAATCAATCCTCCGCTCGCCATTCCCACCAGGGCACTAAGCAGCCCCTCCCACCAGGCCCCGCCCCCGAACCAGACGCCCGCAATCGCCAACGATCCGATCAGGCCCATGCTCCCGATACGAACGGTCGACGTGTCCCTTACCAGCCTTGCCAGACTCAATCCGATCGCCCGGCACCAGCCGTGGCGGGGATACCACGTCCGGCGCATCAACGCAACGCACCAAAGCCACCAGCAGCCCAATGCCAGAACGAGGGACTCCCAGACGGGCAAACCGCCAAGCGCCTGCGGCCAGGGGTGCGGCGAAGTCAGACGCAGAAAATCGAGGTCCAACGGCCTGACGGGCGGGATTGCTGCGGTCGGCAGCAATGCCCAGGGAAAAGCGGTGGCGACCGCCAGACCGAGCCAGGTACCGGGCACCGTGATCGAATCGGGAATGATCTTTTCGTCGGCGTCGATCAGACTGGCGACGAGCATCAGCGTCACCAGCAGCAAGTGCGAGAGGAACTGGGCGTGGAGCATGGTGACCACCGGAGCCTGCGGCGGCGGAACCGCCGCGGGCCCCAGCAGGCCCAGTTCCGCGATTTCCCACCAGTACAGCGCAGCCACCCCGATTCCGACCAGCAGTTCCACCAGTGCCGGGCGGATCCAGAAGCCTCGCCCGTGCCACTCTGCTTCGCGCCGCCGCGCCAGCCAGCCGAAGATCGGAATCCGATCGATCCATCGCCGGGGCGGCTGTCCCTTGCCGGGCGACGACCAGGGACTGATCGTTCGCGGACTCCATGCCAGGCGATAAGCCCCCAGATTGATCAGGCACCCAAGGCACGTCCCCAGCAGAAACAGCCCGGCAAGTCGCAATTCCAGGGGAGCATGGAAGATTGCGTTCACACCGACTCCTCGGCACCGGGCCGCATGGCAAGTCGGTCGAGGATCTCCTCGACGAGTTCTCCGGGGCTCTTCGTATCGGTGTCTACTTCGAAATCGCCCGCTTCGCGGTAGATGGCCTCGCGCCGGCTGAGCAATTCAATAATCTCGGCCAGGCCTCCCCGGCTGGTCAGGTTGGGACGGCGGCCGGCCGTGGTCGCGTCGCCGGTCATTCGCGAGTGGATCGTCTCCGGGGATGCCTTCAACCAAACGACGTCGCCCGCCTCGCGCATCGCCTCGCGGCTTTCCGCCCGCAATACGGCCCCACCTCCCGCGGCCAAAACGAGCTTCGGCCGTTGGCAGAGGTCGGCGATTACCCGGGCCTCCAGGTCGCGAAAGGCCGGTTCGCCGTCTTCGGCAAAGATCCGGGCGATCGCCTTGCCGGCTCGCCGTTCGATCTCGACGTCGGCGTCGATCCAGTCCCAGCCGAGTCGCTCGGCCAGCATTCGGGCCAGGGTGGTTTTGCCGGTGGCGCGGTAGCCGATCAGCGTCAGGGTCATCGACTACATCCTCACTGCCGCGGTGGCCCGCTTGATCACCTCGCGCATCAGGTCGGCGGGGCCGTCCTGGCCGGTGAACAACTGAAATTGCATGCACGCCTGGCGCACGAACATGTCCACCCCGGTAATCACCTTGCAGCCCCGGGACCGCGCGTTCTTGACCAACAGCGTGTTCTCGGGGTTGTAGACGGCGTCGAAGACGATCATCGACGATCGCAGGTGATGCTCCTCGTAGGGCGATTCGTCGACGTTGGGGTGCATGCCGATCGGGGTCCCGTTGATCAACAGGTTTGCGCCGGCCGTGTGCCGCAACGGCCACTCGATGGACCGGCAGTTCAGCCGTTTGGCAAGATCCTTGGCCCGTTCGGATTCGCCGTCCGTAACGACGACCTGCGCGCCCCGCTGAAGCAATCCGAAGGCGATGGCTTTGCCCACTCCGCCCGAGCCGAGCACCAGGGCGGTCGCTCGCGGCAGCCCGCTCTCCGCGGCAAACTCGGGATCCCCGGCAATCGCCTCCTCGATGCTGGACAACGCGGCGCTCGAATCGGTGTTGTAGCCGTAGCGCTCACCGTCCTTGAAGAGCACGGTATTCGTCGCGCCGATCCCCTGCACCGCCTCGTCGGGGCGGGTCAGTTTTTCGAGCACCGCCTCCTTGTGCGGAATCGTGACGCTCAGGCCCTTGATGTAAAGCTCCGATGCGTGGTCGATAAATTCCGACAGGTTTTCGCGAGGCACGCGAAACGGCAGATACACCCGGTTCATCTCCATCCGGCCGAAGGCCGCGTTGTGGATCAGCGGGCTGAGGCTGTGGCCGATCGGGTCGGCGATGACTCCGAAGACCTCCGTCTGGTCGTTGATCCGGTCGTACCGGTAGACCTCCTTCATTTGCTCGTAGCTGAGCTGACCGGGCGCGAGCGCCCGTTCCTGGTGGAACGTCGCATAGGTGAACGGCGCGCCGAACCTGCCCGTGAGGACTCGCGAAGGAATGCCGATATCGCCCATACAGATTCCCACCGTGGGCACACGGCTGGCACGGACGAGTTTGAGCATCCGCAGGTTGTCGCTCGGCTGGTTCGCCATCGTCGCCATTTTGACAATGTCGGGGTCGAGATCGCAGAGCCGCGCGTGGATTTCTTCGAGGTCCGGAGGCGTCTTGCGGAAATCGTGCATGCTGACGATTCGCCTGGTCTTTCCGAACCTCGGGATCAGCCCAGCCACATCCTCCTCGAGATCGACGTAGTCGACGCCCTCGGCGATCGCCGTCCGAAGCAAGACCTGCCGTTGCTCCTCGCTCCGCGACCACTTCCCGCCGTCGCGTCTGCGACGGCAGGTGATCACCACCGGGCAGGGCCGTTCGGCCGTAAGCCGCTTGACGTTCGGTTCGCCGTTAATGTAGTCCAGGCGGAGTTCGACGAGCTGCGCCCCGTTTTCGGCCAGATGGCGATGCTCGGCGATCATGTGGCGATGGCGGCCACGCCCGATGCTGACACAGATCATGGTATTGAAGACTTCCCGACGAGGCTGAACAGACAATCCTGGCAAGTGCTCCCTATTTTGCACCACCAGCCGGCGAAAAGCAACAACACAGGAAGCCCCTCCTCAGCTTTCCGGCGGAACGTAATAGGCTTCCAGTTCCAACGCATGAAACTGGCGACCCGCACTGCTGAACGTGCCGGTCAGACGGATGGCCTTAACGGGCCGGGCGAGAAAGCGGAACTGCTGCCAGCCCGACCAGAGCCCCTTGGTGCGATCCACCAGCGGAAAGAATTTCTTTCCATCGACGGAGATCTCCAGCCCGTAATTCTCGTAAGTGTTCCTTCCCTCGGGCAACAGCAGCCGGATCTCGCGAATAGCATAGACCTGGTCGAAGACGACGGTCCACCGGCAGGGCCAGTTCTGCCGCACGCCGCCCTGGGCATTGGCCGCTGGAGGAATCAAGCCGTCGATCAGTCCCTCTCCACCACGATCGACCTGCGCCCCGTTGGAAGCCAAGGCGATATTGCCCGGCTGCTTCACGGCCTCCTTCCAGGCGTCTTCCGGCGGAGCCGATTGGGCGACTTCAGCCAGCCGCTTGCGGGTCGATTCGCGATTCACTCCGGCGAAATCCTGTCGGTACCAGTGCGCCGCCCGCAGTTGCATGGCAATCTTTGTCCGCCCGGTTTCCTTTTCCGCCTGCTCCCACCAGCCATCGCCCAGCGCTCGTTGTTCTTCCGAACTCGTGGGGGCGGCCAGGTCACGTTTCGCCAAGTCCGCCAGGGCCGAGTTGCTTCCATGGGAAAGATGGACGAGGCCCTGTTCCCATTGGTCCTTCTCGAAGCACAGTCGCCGGCCCATCGCCAGATTTGCGGCCGGATCCTTAGGGTTCCCGGCCAGAGTCTCACGAGCCGCCCGAAACTTTTCGAACTCGGATTTCAGGCGGCCGATTTCCTTGCCCAACGCGACGACGTGTTGGACGATATCAGCGTTCTTCGTCTTTCTCGCCGTGGCGAGGACCGGCTTGTGCATCCGATCCGCCGCTTCGTACTTGTCCTGATTGACCGCCTCGCGGATCAACTCGAGGCCGCTCTCGATCGTTTCCAACTGCGCCACCGACATGGACGGCTCGTTCCGCCGCGCATCGGCCAGGCCGGAAAGCAAGTCGGCCTTCACCTCCATCGGGTCGATTTCGTACCAGACGGCCAGCCGATCCGCGACTTCCGACGCCCTCCGGATCTGTCCCGCGCCGACTGCCAATTCGAGCGACATGCGGGCCAGCATGTACCGCCGCACGGGATTATCTTCGGTTTGTTCGGCCTCCTGAAGGAGGCTGTCGGCCAGCACCAGCATGGTCTCCGGCGTCTTGGCGCCGACGAAATCGTTCTCGTGCGATGCGCGGATCTCCTGCCTGGCTGCTGCTTGCTCGGCTTCGCTCGGAACCGGCGGTTTGGCCTCAGCCGGAGCCGAGCCGTCGGCAGGCTCGCCGGACGGCGTGGATGCCTGAGCGGCCGGTGGTTCCATCTTCTCCGGCATACTCTCGACCGGATTCGTCTCCGGGTCCGGTTCGGGAGCGGGAGGCGGCGGGCTGGGCGGCGAGGGCGGCTCCGCCGCCGCTTCGACTTTCGGCTGCATTGTCTCCGGGAGAACCGCCGACGGAGGCTCGACCGGCTCTGACGAAGTCCCGCCGGGCGACGCGTCAACCCCGGAGGTGACACCGGCCGCGGCGTTTCCGGCTTCCGGCGATTGCTCTTCAGGGGCCTGAACCGCGACAGGATTCTGCGGTTCGTCCGGCGTCGACCGAGTCGGTGAATCGTGCGACATCGGCCGCGGTCTCAAAGCCGCAGGAAGGTCAGGCCGTGCGGCGCCGGAAGGCCGTGCCACCTCCGAAGTGTGGGGGCGCGACGTCAAGGCTGCCACAACCGCCACACTGATCGCGGCAAAAATGGCAATCGTGGCAAACACCTTGAACTGCTCTCTCGAAGGAGCAGGAAGGGAGGCCCCGTCCTTCGGAGGGGATGGCGGCAGCGACAGACTCTCGGAGCCCTTCTTCGAGCCCCAACCGAATCGACGCTTGCGGCCGTTGTTTGCCTCCAACTGCGCCCGAAGCGTCTGATCGTAGGCAGCCTTCTTTTCCGGATTGAGCAGGCAAAGCTTGGCGGCGGCGATCTCGTTGAGAAGCCGTTGCGAATACTGCGAGTACTTGCCCGACTGGAACGTCTTGATGTGCAGCATCCGTGCGTCGGCCGCGTTGGAAATCACATCCGCGTCCGCCTCGAACGACTCCAGGCCAAGCAGTCGGTAGTGGTCCGGCGGCTGATCGCTCGTGCGGATTCCCAGCCACTTGAGATAAGGGTCGAAGGCGTGTTGTTCCGGGGTCATGGCCAGATTGCCTTCGGAGTGCCATTCCGAGTCGGGAGAGGAAAACCGAACCTCGCCGGGTGGAGGCGGGCCGAGTGGGGGGAGTCGAAGACACAACCTTTATTATGCACGCAGAGTGCCGGAACCACAACCCGGGACCAAGCCACAGGGCTGCGCGACTGGTCGCCGTCGCGTAACGACGGAATGAGCCCCCCGGACCCACCGGTGCCGTTTTCCGCCTACGACCGGCGGACGGGTTCTGTTACAATAGGCTGAGTTGGGCTGGGGTGATGAAAAAAGGGACTGGCTCCGCAAGATCTTGTATCTTCGGTCCCATGCACCGACGATTGCGTGCGGTGCCTGTCCGAATTTTCATCCGGTTGACTTCATCTCGGAAGGACTGGCAATTGAGGAAGATCGTCGTCGGGCTGGTCAAGGTCAGCCTTTCCGTTTTGATCGTCGTCTGGCTTCTCTGGGATTCTCTCAACCAGGATCCGCAGGCCGTCGGCCGACTCCGCGCCGGCGAAAAGAACTGGTCGATCCTCATGGTTGCGGCCGCGGCGTGCTCCACGGCGATCGCCATCACCTTGATACGTTGGTACTATCTCGTCCGCGCTCTGGGAATCCCCTTCCGCATGAAGGATGCTTTCCGGATCGGGTTCGTCGGGTATCTGTTCAACTTGGCCCCGATGGGGATCGTCGGCGGCGATCTGCTCAAGGCCTGGATGCTCGCTCGGGAGCAGCACCGCCACCGCGCGGAAGCGGTGGCCAGTATCATCGTCGATCGGGTGGTCGGACTTTACACGCTGTTTCTGCTGGCCACCGTGGCGATCTTCGTCGGCGGGTTCTGGTCGGTGGCGGACGACGATGTTCGTTACGCCTGCCATGCGGCGGTCCTCCTCACGGTAATCGCCACGGTTGCGATCGTTGCGCTGTTGTGTCCCGAGGCTGTGGCAGGACGGATCGTCCGCCTGATCGGAAAAGTGCCATACGCCGGACCTCCTTTGGAAAAACTGGTCGTCGCCATGCGGATGTACCGGCATCGGCTGCCGGTGCTCTTCGCGGCGGGATTGATGAGCCTGGCGGTACACAGCCTTTTCAGCACCGGCATTCACCTGATCGCCCACAGCCTTCCCGGCGCCGCGCTGTCGCTCTCGCAGCACTTCGTTGTTGCTCCGCTCAGCGCGATCACCAACATCATCCCGCTCCCCGCAGGCCCCCAGGAAGGCGCCCTGAAATTTCTCTACGGCGCGCTGGCGTCGGCCCCGCTGAAAGGCCTGATCGTCTCCCTGGTTTATCGGATTATCACGGTCCTGATCGCGGCCGTCGGCATCGGATATTATCTGGCCAGCCGCCGTGAGGTCGAGCAGGCCCTGCAGGAAGCGGAACAGCAGGAATCGGAATCGGAAGATATTGCCCTGGCAAGCCAGGCGGTTCCTCAGATCGAAGGGTGTGTGCGATAGGAGTCGCGGTGTGTGCAGCCCTGCGCGACAACTCCGCCTTCGTCGATTACTGTATTTCCATAAGGTTGTATGTCCGATCTCGCTGGAAACCAGACCTCTGAAACGCTTCGGGGCAAACGCGTCGCCCTGGTCGGCAGGCTCGCGAGCATGCCCAAGCGCGAGGCCGCCGGACTGCTGCGGCAGCACGGGGCAATTGTGGTCGATCGCCCCGGCCCTTCGCTCGACCTCGTGGTCCTCGGCGAGCACAGTCTCCCTCTCCCCGATGGCAACGAGCTGGACGATTTGCTCGACGATGCCACCCGCGAAGCCGCGCAGAACGGGTCGCTCAGGATCTGTACGGAGACGGAAATCTGGCACGAGCTTGGCCTGGTGGACGCGGGCGAGGCGGTTCATCATGTCTACACCCCCGCCATGCTCGCCGAGTTGCTCGGCGTTCCCGTGGCCGTCATCCGCCGCTGGCACAGGCGAGGTTTGATCGTCCCGGCCAAGGAAATCCGGAAGCTTCCCTACTTCGACTTCCAGGAGGTGGCCACCGCCAGACGCCTCGCGCAGCTCCTCGCCGCGGGGATGTCGCCGGAAGCGATCGAGCGGAAGCTCAGCGCGCTGGCGAGGCTGCTGCCCGGCGCAGAGCGCCCCTTGGCCCAGCTCTCCGTGATCATCGAGGGAAAACAGATCCTTCTCCGCCAGGGCGACGGGCTCGTCGAGCCGGGCGGCCAGTTGCGTTTCGATTTCGAGGCGGTCGAGTCGGCCGTCGGGCCGGATCGTGCGGCCGAGGAGTGGCCCGAGGAAGTCGTCGACTCCGTTCTCGGCGCCATCGGCGGCGGACGCGTTCTCGAGCCGGGCACCTCGCCCGTACGGCTCGCTCAAATGGCCGACGAACTCGAGGATGAAGGGCAGTTGGAGGCGGCGGCGGAGATGTTGCGAGCGGCGATGGCCGCCGGCGGGCCCTCGGCCGAGTTCTGTTTCCGCATTGCCGAGCTCCTGTACCGCCTCGGCGATCTGGCGGGGGCACGCGAACGGTACTATATGACCATCGAACTTGACGAAGACTATGTCGAGGCCCGCGCAAACCTGGGCTGCGTTTTGGAAGAGCTGGGCCAGCGCGAATTGGCCCTGGCGGCATTTCAGGGCGCGCTGGCCTACCACGCTCACTACGCCGAAGCCCATTACCACCTTGCAAGAAACCTCGACGCTTTGCAGCGGCGGGACGAGGCCGACGTCCACTGGCGAACCTTCCTCGAGATCGCGCCCGACAGCCCCTGGGCCGAACACGCCCGCCACAGGCTGGGGCGGTTTTGACCGCCTGGAACGCACCTGAGATTCCCCGCGTTACCGTGCAGCAGCGAGGGCTGCTAGCATCCCTTCGCATGAGGGGTGATTGAAACTTCCGGGAGCGAAGGTATCCTGGGTAGCTGGGGGTACGTACGTCAATGCACGAAATCCTCTTTGAATATGAGATGAACCCGACGACATGGGTCTACGTGTCGTCGTTGATGATCATTGGCATCTATTTCAAGTTCCACCGTGTATTCAGTGTCCGAAACCTCGATTTGCTTGCCCTGATCGCCTTCTCGCCGGCGCTTCTCATCATCGCCCGAGGCTATGAACACTGGGGCTATGTCTGGCTTTTCTGCGTGAGTGGGTTTTTCCTGGTCCGGCTGCTCTTGGACCCGGTCATGGTGCGGCGGCCGCTCTTGGAGCCGAATCTTTCCGCGAGCGGACTGACCTTTACCGGAGTGGCAATGTTGGTCTTTCTGATGACGAACGTCATCATGGGCAAGGTGCCGGACCAGAATCTCCGTGCGGCGTCCGGGGTCGTCGTTTCCGCAAGTGGTGGCTCCGAGACCGACTTGGTCCTGCCGAGCGAGCACCGGCCCGGATATCGTCCGTTCCATGAGGCTACCGAACTGTGCGACAAGATCATCACCGAGGATGGAACGCCACCGACCGAGCCGCGAGACGCGTGGTTTCGCCGCGTGGCAACTCAGACCGCTGCGATCCTTGGGCATCTTGCGGTCGTGATCGGGATTGTGTTGGTCGGCTATCGCCATTTCGACAACGTGCAGACCGGCGTTGCGGCCGCCTCGCTGTATCTCCTGCTTCCCTCGACGGCGCAACTCACCCGTGAAATCGACCACGTGATTCCCGGTGCCGTGCTCGTCTGGTCCGTGGAGTCGTATCGGCGGCCGGTGTGGTCGGGGTTGCTTTTCGGGATCGCGGCCGGGTTGATCTTCTATCCGCTTTTTCTCCTGCCTCTTTGGTGCAGTTTCTACTGGCGGCGCGGCCTGCTGCGATTCCTGGTGTCGACGGCCGTGACGCTTGCCCTCATGGTGTTGATCCTGGGGCTGACGGCCGACCAGTTTTCCGAATTCGCCGACATGGTGAAGCAGATGTTCGGCTGGACGAGCGTGTGGGGAGAATATGCCAACGGCCTCTGGGAATACCACCGCCACGCTTACCGGATCCCCATCATGGCCGCCTTCCTGGTGCTCTGCGGCAGTCTCGCCTTATGGCCGCCCCAGAAAAACCTGGGCACGCTGCTGAGCCTGTCGGCAGCCGTGATCCTGGCCACGCAGTTCTGGAATCCTTACCAGGGCGGACTCTACATGACCTGGTACCTGCCGCTGTTGGTGCTGACCGTTTTCCGGCCGAATCTCGAAGACCGGGTCGCATTGACGGCCGTGACCGAAGGCCGTATTCCCGGGCCGATCCGCAAGCTCGTCCGTTCCATCGCCCGCAACGGCAAAACTGCCGCGTAGGCAGGCAGGTCCCGCTTGCCGAGCGCTTGTTTCGGTGGTCTTGCATGGCTAGACTCAGGTCTACGAACAGGGCATTCCACTTGACGATCCCTCTTCCCCTCTCTTCGCGACGAATCGCAAGACATCTCACGCTATGAACATACACCTGCAACGCGCGTTGATGCTCGTCGAGCAGTCTCGCCACGAGTTGGCCCAGCAAGAACTGCGGCAAGCCATCGCGCAAGATCCCGACGACGCGTTGGCGCATGCCGTCCTCGCCCTCTGTCTTGCAGAGCGCGAGAGCGCTGCGGATGCATTGCAGGAAGCCGAACTGGCAATTCGCCTGGCGCCCGCGGAAGCGTTTGTTTTCTACGTTCATTCCGTCGTGCTGAGCAAAGCCAACCGCTATCCGGAAGCCCGGACGCGGATTGAAGAGGCGATCCGATTGGACCCGAACCACCCCGATTATTTCGCCCAGTTGTCGCAGATCCAGTTTGATCAGCGACGTTGGCGCGAAGCCTTGGCAGCGGCGGAGCAAGGCCTCGCCCTCGATCCGGAACACGTGGCGTGCACGAACCTGCGGGCGGTGGCACTGGTCAAGACAGGCCGCAAGGCGGAGGCAGAAGATGCGCTTCGGACGGCGCTGCGACGAGATCCGGAAGACGCGTTCTCGCATACCAACCTGGGCTGGTCGCTCGTCGAGCAGAAGCAGCACGAAAAGGCGATGGAGCATTTCCGCGAAGCGCTGCGGTTGAATCCGGAGTTGGAATGGGCGCGTGCCGGCATCATCGAGGCGATGAAAGCCCGGTATTTCGTTTATCGGATCGTTCTGAGTTTCTTCCTGTGGATGATGAAGCTCAGTCGCAAAGGTCAATGGGGAATCATTCTCGGAGCCTACGTTGGCTATCATGTGCTGCGGCAAGCGGCCATCGCGAACCCCGGCTTGTCACCGTGGGTCATGCCGCTGTTGGTGGCTTACGTCACGTTTGTCGTGATGACATGGACCGCGAGTCCATTGTTCAACCTGGTTCTTCGCCTGAACCGATTCGGACGACTTGCACTGTCGAGGGAGGAGATCAAGACGGCCAACCGCGTGGGCGCGTGCGTGGTTGCAGCCATGGCCTTCCTTGCGGCCTATTTTGTCACGGGCGCCATCGAGCTGCTGGCTTGCGGAGCGGCCGCCGGACTGTTGATCCCCCCGGTCGCGCACATCTACCACTGCAGCCCCGGATGGCCCCGTGCGGCAATCCTTCTGATTACCGCCGCGCTGGGCGGCCTTGCCCTGGCCGTTCTGGCAAGCGCTACAGCCGGTTATTGGCTCGACGGACGACTCGCGGAAGTCGTTCGCGGTATCGGAGGGCTCAGCTTTCTGATACTCGCAGTCGGAGCCCTCGCCTCGCAACTGGGTGTGAATGCCCTGATACACGTCAGACCGCGACGTCGATCGGCTTTCGCCGTTTGGGCGATCGGCGGTTCCTCGCTGGCCGTGCTTGCCTTCTTGTTTTTTGCGGCGGCCGGTCTGATGATCTTTGTGACATGGTACGAAGAGCACGCGCTGCCGGCCCTGTTCGACATGCCGATTCGCACCAGAGCGATCGCGCAAGCGAACCTGGACTGGAATAAGGCCGCCGAAGTCCAACAGGCCACCGAAGAACTGCTCGCGTGCGGCTTTCGGCAACTCGGCGACTACGTCTACGAAGGCGTGGAGAACGTCAACGTCAGGTATTTGCTCCACGAGCAGGAGGCGATCGTCGCCGAACTGGCCGAGCATCCGCAGAGCGGCTTCGTGGTGTCTTTGTCCACCCTCTACACGGACGGGCGGTCTTTCTCCTGTTTCAACGGAGAGCCGCAACCGATCGAACCGCCGCCTGGGTTTACGAGGAAACGGTTCGTTGAATCGGCGTCCGGGCTTTACCAGCGGATCCGGCAAGAACGGCCGGCCGAGGCGATCCGCACGCTCATTGGCGATGAAGTGCCCGCGATCTCGGAGACACGCTACGCGTCGGAGATCGACCACTTGCTCGGACGCGGTGGTCCGAGCGTCGCGGAGATTCAAGCCCTTGGTGAGGCAAAAGGCGTTGCGGTGAGCGACGCGACCGCCGCGCAACTCCAGGCTCGCTGGCGAAGGGAGGCAGCCGCCAAAGTGGACGAGTTCGTCCTGACGCGATTCCTGGAGGCGAACGGAACCTACCGCGAAGCTCGCCAGCGCATCCTCTGTGTTCACAATCTTCTCGATCCGAAAGGAATCGTTCGTGCGTACACCAGGGCCGGTGGCAAAGCGGACGAGATCGACAAAGCGATTGACGTGGCCGAAGACGAAACAGCGCGGGAGGCGTTCGAGCAAGCGGCCTCCCGCGTCGCCGGCCTCAAGAGAATCGGCCAGACGGAAGTCCCCGTCGCGACAGACATCTACCTGGTTCAGCCGTAGAGGTTGCTCAGCGTAGAGCCTATCGCAAACCCGTCGGGGACTGGCTGTCCTCCTCAAGGTCGTGGGATAGGCTCCAAGCTCAGAATTTCATGTACTTGCGGACCTCGTCGTAGAGCCCGCCCTGGTTCGCATACAGGGCATAGTTGCGGGCGGTGGCGAACCATTCGCGCGTGGTCGGTTGCAGCGTCTTGGCCGCGGCCAGGAGATCCTTGGTCGACAAGGGCTTGGGCACGCCCGACTTCATGGCCTCTCGCAGCTTGATCTCGACCGCCGCGTCGATGGTGGCCTTCAAGTCGGCGCCGGAGAAAGCTTCGGTCTTTGCGGCGATTCTGTCGAAATCGAGATCTTCGATCGGTTTGTTACGACTGTGGACCCGAAGGATCGCCGCGCGGGCCGGGGCGTCCGGAGGGGGAACGAAGAGCACGCGGTCGAAGCGGCCGGGCCGGCGAAAGGCGGCGTCGACATGCCATGGGGCGTTGGTGGCGGCCAGCACCAGCACGCCGTCGTTGGAGCTTTCCACACCGTCGAGTTCCGCGAGGAACTGGTTGATCACCTGTCTAGCCGTGCCGCTGACCATGTCCGAGCGCCGCCCGCCGAGCGCGTCGACCTCGTCGAAGAAAAGCACACAGGGCCGGTTCCGCCGGGCCTGTTCGAACAGTTCGTGGAGATTTCGTTCGCTGCTGCCCATCCACATGTCGAGCACATCGCTGATTCCGACCGAAAGAAAACCGGCCTGGATCTCGCCCGCCGTGGCACGCGCCAGGTACGTCTTGCCGCAGCCTGGAGGGCCGTACATCATGATGCCCCCGCCCGCCGGCTTTCCGTAAGCTTCATAGATCTCCGGGTGCTGGAGGGGGAAGATGATCTTCATGGAGATCTCTTCCTTCAGCGCATCCATTCCGCCGACGTCCCGGAAAGTGATCTTGGGACGCTCGACCTCGCGATCCGACGAACTGCCTCCTTGCCAGGCCGCCTCGCGGATACGACCCTCAAAAATCTCCGACGCCTCGTCTTCCGGCACAATGCCCAAACGGTTCGCCAATTCTTCGTCCCCGGCCTCGGGATCGAGCTCGATGCCCAGTTTGTACTGCGCCACGGCGTCGGCGATCTTCCCTTCTTTTGCGAGCAGGCGCGCGTAGAAAACTCGCGAGGCTCCGTCGGCCGCGTTCTTGCCGACCAGATCCTCCAGGATCACCAGCGCGTGGGAATCCTTTCCTTGCTGCGCGTAGACGCGGGCCAGCGCCAAGGCAAGATCGCGATCGTCGGCCGCCGCCGCCAGCGCCTGGCGGAGTTCCGCTTCGGCCTCGTCAAAACGGCCGAGCCGGGCGAGGCTCTCCGCCAGGTGCCGCCGCAAAGGGAGGTTGTCGGGGGAAAGCTTCAGGGCCTCGCGGAGTGTGCGAATTGCATCGTCGGTGGGAGTCATACGATTTCCGGATGGTATGGGGCGGTGAGGTGCGTGTGCACGTTATAGAACCCTGGCGATTGGAGCGATGAGGTAGTTTGTAACCCGTCGCGCCCACGGTCAAGGACCGGTCCATTTTTCGGCCCGTTGATGCATTCCGGGGACAGGGACATCGGCCGAAAACATGGACCTGTCCACCTTTCTTCTTCCCCGTGAACGGTTGCTCGTTGGCTTCCTAACGGAAAATCGGTGGTTTCCTTCCATTTCCGGCGAATTCCCTGGCTCTCCCGTTCGTATCGCCCGCATTAAGGTCGGCACTCCTGTCCGGCCTGCATCCGATAGACTCGGTAACCGCAAGAGCGCAGGACCAGTGCGGACACGAGTCCTGCTGCGCTCGCGCCCAATTGTATCCATAGAAGATCTTCGCCCGCGAACAGGCCAAGGCGATCCGTAAGCCAAGCGAGTCCGCAATCGAACGCCACCCAGCAACTCACGACCGTGCTTGCGACGACGATCGAGGTCTTGCCGATGCCTGGAACCGCCAAAACGAGCCATGGGACCAAACCTGTAGGCAGAAGGAGGAGAACCACAAATGGCACACGTCGGCCAACTCTCGCAATCTGTTGCCACCAGTCCGCCATCACCTCCATCGGAAAGCCTAAACCCAGACAGCCCCGGCGGCGGCGAACACCAGGGTGTCGGGATCCGGCAGCCCCGCTACAGACCGCTCTCCCGATCGCAGGCCCTCTGGCGAGCAGATCGCCCCAAACGCAACGTGCCCTGCCGCAAGCGACCAGACCACAACGGCACGGTCGCCAGGTGGCGCTGCAGCCGAGTGATGCAGACTCTGGCCTGATTCGACCATTCCGTTCCTCCGCACGCTCACGTCTCCTCCCGTCTTCCCCTCTTCATGTTTTAACGGCCATTTTTTAACTCCCCCTCTTCTCGTTCTCGTCTCCCGTTGTCTGCTCCTCTCATCCGTGCACCGGCTCTGCCATCCGTGCTATTCCCCTTCCGCTTCCCCTCGTGCAGGACGTTGCCTTCCCGCGGACCGAATACACTTCCCCGAAAAGCAAATCACCCTTTTATCCGCCATCGTCAGATACAACCGCCCGCCCGCCGCGGCCATGCCGTCCCAGACCGGTGGAGACTCGAGCGAAAGCTCGGCGGTCTGCTTCCCGGTCGCGGCGTCGATCGCCAGCAACTTCGCGCCGCGACGTCCTTCGATCGGCGGCCAGCACTCTTCCGCCGGCAACCACCGGGCTCGAAAGTCTCACCCCCGGCTTCGCCTCCCAAGCGACGGCCAAATCCGAAGGCACTGCGGTTCGAGCGCGGCCACTCCGCCGGAGGTCACCGCGATACGTAGGCCAGGACGAGGCGTCCGCGTTGCCAGCACCCGAGCGTTGTGCCGTATACGCGGGCCCGCGCTCGAGGCGGCCTCCTTCGCCAGACGGTCGCACAGCCGCGCCCGCCGGATCTTCAGACGCCAACGCGAGAAATCCATCGACCTTGGCCCCCGGATAACACGCACAGGCGTGCGGAGGCGCATAGATCAGCCCGTTGCTGGGCAGGATGCCATAGCGACAGGTGCCGCGGACCCACTGGTAACGGTTCGACACCGCCGCCCGATCCGGTTCAAGACCGATGAATTCGATTCCTCGCTTGTTCAGCAGAAGGTAATTCTCGGTCGCCTTCCCCTTGTAGCAGCGAACGTGGTGGTCGGTGGTGAACGCACCGGCCAACGGGATCCGCCGCCGAACCTCGCCCGTCCGCGGCTCGAGTCCCAGCAGATGGCCGCTTCCGGGCTTCGTGTTCCACTCGAGCCCTTCGGCCATACCCCACACCAGCCCGCGGGCGACGAAGACGTCCAGCGGGGCGAAGAAGAAGACAAAGTTCGGCAGGGCGTCGGCCTCCCGGCTCCACAAGCGCTGTCCGCTATCGAGATCGAACGCCGTCAAGGTGATTCTCTTGGGATCGGCGGTCGCCGCGAACACTGTGTTTTCATAGACGACGAGCGTCCGAACGGCGACGCACGGGACCGTCCACTTCTCCATGCCTGTCCCGAGGTCCAGGCATGCGATGTTCTCTTGCTCGGCAAAAAGCACCCCATCGCCTGCCACCGCCAACGTGAGCATCCCATCGTCGCAGTCCAGATGGACGATTAAGCCTCCCGCAAAACCGCTTGCCTCACGGATCTCGCCCGCTAGGGTCGCGATCTCCGCGTCGCCAGCGTTCGCCGGCCCGGCCATCGCCAACAAGCAGACAAGAACCAATCCGCATCAGAATCTCGGCTGGCCAAGGTTGGTCATCCTTACTTTCTCTCATCAGGGGTGAGCGAGAACGGTCAAGAACGAACTGCCGTGATCACCGAAGCCGGGATCTCTCAGCAAGGGCAGTTCGAACATTCTGGTCCCAATATACTTGAAACGAGGCCAACGCATCGGGTAAGAGCCTATCCCAAAACCGCCGGGGACTGGCTCATTTTGCGGAGTCTTCGGAGCAAAATGTGCCTGTCCCCTTCTCCTCGCGAGGTTTTGGGATCGGCTCTCAGATGTACGCCAGTCAGTATCGACTGCCGAACGCCTTAAAGCTTTAGTGGGCAACGTATTACGTTCGTATTGCGGGTGGCCGAAATGCCCAAAAATGCCCCCTAGAACCCGCCTTATCTCGCAAATTACTGCCAGATTTACTGCCAGCCGCTGCGCCGCCAGCGTAGCTACTCGATGCACCCATGATGGCCCTTTGCCGTGACGATCGGCAGCCCGTATTCAGCATCAGGAACGCCTTCTCAATAGGCGTCTCTCCCACTTCCCGGAAGCTTTCCAAGCCTTTTTTCCAGCTTTCCATCGCCAGACAGTAGGGGCTCTACTCGAACAGCCTCAACTGGTCGTTGCCACGGCTGCACGGTATCGCTTTAGTTGAAGCGTCTGGAACGCTTGGACAGAAGATCGTATCCTGGGGGTTGACCGAGTATCGGGAGCTTCCCCTTCGCCCGCAACCGTCAAAGCGTCGGCCTCCGGAGCCGAAGGTTACAGGTTCGAGACCTGTCGGGGATATTTGCTCTTTTCGCCATGCAAGTAGCTGCAGATCGATGCAGCCGGATGCAAAGCGGTGCGTATCGTCCGACGACATCTGGCTTTACGGCACCACGCCTCTTACCACATCGCCATACTCATTGGAAGGGTGGTCGGTGCAAATCGATGCAGTTCGATGCAGATAAGCGCGAACTGGATGGCACCATTTTTGGCACCTCTTGTCACCACTGTTGGCACCTTTTTCCCGGCGAAAACTGCTTTCGACCGCCGGGCTGGAAGCCGACGCTTTTTTCAGACTTTGGCGGGCGGGAGGCGGCCATGTTGGATAGGATAGAATGGTGGCCCCGGCCGAATCAGTGCCGAATCAGTGACGATGCCGTCCAAGGGTTCTGGGAGATGGAGGTCCCGGGGCCCTTTTTGACTTTCTGTCGAGCTTGCCATTCTGGGGCGGTCAGGCCAAGTACGCCGAGGAGACCCTAGCGCTCGTACGAGATCTTGTTGGCAATCGGAGTATTCGCTTGCAGGGAACGCCCAGCGGGTATGTAAACAGCCTGGCATCCTCTGCAGACGGAAAGACACTCGTGACCAGCAGTCTTTCTGGTGAGATTAGGTTTTGGCGGCTGACGTCCAGGCACTTCTAGAGGACGCCCAGATCGCCACGGACGAGCTTCTCGAAGGCGATGTGCGTGTCGTCCGAAAGCGGCTGATGCCCGTTTTCCCCGGCAAGCGAACGATTGTTGACGCGTGGGATGCGCCCCGTTAACTTGACGTGATGTATGACTGCGGCCATTGTTTGCCGTTGCCGAGCCAGTTCCAGTAAGTTGTTCCCTGACGAAAGGACCGAACCATGAAACTCCCAGTCAGTAGCACCGTACTCCTGATGGCCGTTCTTGCATCGCCAACGTGTGCACAGGAGTCCAACCGCGAAGACTTTCAAGATCTCTGTATAGCGATGAAGGGTCGATGGGTAGGTCGCTTGACGTGCGTCGAGGACTGGCCGGGCTTTGGAAAGAAGGGCGAAACACTCAACGCCCACGGAGAAGTTACTGTCACTGCGGATGGCAATGCGCTGATCGACAGATTCTATGCCGGCAACGGCTCGGGCGTTTCGCTTATCGTCTTCGATCCGGCCGCCAAGCAGATCAGAGTCTCGTATGTTAACTCCGGTGGCGGTGTACATCAAAGCATATAGTACAAGAAGAATGGGAAATGGCTCTACGAGGCTTCCGGAAGCAACCCGGATGGAACAATGTATGAGTCTATCAGCACCATCACAATTACCGAAAACGGCAATACGCAGACTTGGACGGGACCGTGGATGGTTGGCGCACAGAAAGTGGGTGAACAGCATGATGTATGGCGACGCGTGGGCAAATAGAGCGGGACAAGTGAAATCTCTCGAACCATCGCATGCTGTGGATGCTGGACTCGAGTGGAAAGGCATCACGACCAGCCCGGCAACCTTTGTGCGGACGAAGCGGACAGTCGCAGATTGCTTGCGAACCAACTCGTCAGCAGGTTGATGACCGAGGCTGTTTTCTTGGCAAAGCCGTCGCGACCGGCACACGACCCTTACCGGCAGGCCAACGTCTCGTACTTGGGTTACAATGCGGGCGAGTCTGCGGTATTTTTGATGACCGACATGTCCTTGGCCTCTGAGTGAATTGCCGGGGCGGGTGCCGACTGCGGTGGAGAGTAGCCCAGCCACACTCCATCCCGGCCAGTGGGGAACAACTGTTCTGACAAAGGAGCATTGGCTGTGACTCACTTTACGCATTACTGCCCATTATTCTTCGCCCTGATCGTGCTCACCTCGCCAACGGTTCAACTGGCTGATGAGCCGCCGTACATCACCACGAAAATGCCAGTCACGCTGCTCAGCGCGAATGACGGGGAGACGGACGTCCTGTGGAGAACGACCCCGGAGGGCTTGATTGACTATCACGTGAAAACGAAGGACTCCTTCACAGTGATTCGCTTAGGCTCGGATCATCCGCCAGTTAGCAAGACAATCTATGGAACAGTTCCTTGCTCGATAGCTGGGACTCCCACCATGGCGATGTCTTTTGATGGGCGCTTCGGCCTAATCACCAACCATGGCTCCCGCCCCGAAGCCTGGGGCCCACTGGCGTATACTGAGAGCCAGCCGTTGGCCAACGCTGATATTCAGGAGGGGGATCTTGCAAGGCAGGAGTTGGCGCCACCCCTGTCGGACATGCTTTCAATGATCGACTTGGCCTCTCCAGAGTTTCGAGTGGCCGACCGTGTTCTCTTCGAGGATCATCCGGTGCACGTTCTTGCTCATCCGGATCGAAATCATTTCGTGGTGGGGGCCTCGAGATTCTTTTACGTCTTTCGAGTTGAAGATGGCGAGCTCATCGAAGTCAGTCGAAGCTTGCATGACAAAGGGTATCCGTGTTTTTGGATCAATCCAACCGGCGACCGAATCATTGCCACGCAGGGAGATTGGAGGATTGCGAATGAGCCTACATCTATCCACTGGTACTCGTTCGGTCCCGACAGAATCGCACATCTGAGCAAGGTCAAAGTGCTGGAGGGAACGGATACACGTCTAACACCCGACTCGTACATTCTGCGAATTAGTCCGGATGGCACGAAAGCACTCGTCTGCGGGAACTCAAGCTCCGGATCAGGGGATCTTTGCGATATTCCGATTGTCGACCTCACGAAGAACCCGCCGGTTATCAACAGGGTGATCAAGCAGGTGGGCGATGGGGTCGAGAGTTTCGCGTTCCATCCCAACGGCAAGATGGCTGTGGCGAACTGCCTCTCGAAGTTCAACAACAGTATCGCCGTGCTGGATCTCGGGGCCGATCCGCCGCGGGTCCTTTACCACCTTGACGCTGGCGGAATCGGTCAGGGAATCGAGTTTACACCTGAAGGCGACAAGCTATTCGTAGGGTCCGCTTTTGCGAATCGGATTGAAGTGTTCGACGTGATTGGTGATTTCGACCTGCGAAAAAAACCGATGTTCTTGAAGACCGGCCACGGTCATTGCAGCCTCACGATCGGTCCGACTTGGTCGGCAAGGTCCGAGTGAACTACGGGGTTCCCCGTGCAGCAGGAGTTTTGGATCGCCGCGGAGGAGTTTGCCGAAGACGGCGGGGCATCCGTTCTATGGGCGATTGCAGGTGGTCGCCCCTCGATTCCGCCCGGCCCCAGATTTCGTTCAATGGTGGCGGAGGAGGCGAAGTCTTACCGTCGGGCCCCTGCCGAGACGCTGGAACGGCAAATCCGTAGCCACCAACACCAGCGGATTTGGTTAAGTTCTCTCCGCCCGCAATCTTGGCAAATGAGGGAGTATGCTGTGGGTCCGTCCAGGGGTTCCGGGGGATGGAGGTCTCAGGGCCCAATCCCAATTTCTTGGCAAAGCCGGCATTCCACGTGACTTTCGATTCAGCGATACCGCCCAGAGAACCGGACCGCCGCCACGACGGGCTTGCTGCGGCCCAGTAGTTCCACACCCGCCACTGCCCAAGGTACAATCGTCGTTCATGACCCACGTCACGCAGATCCTCTCTCAGATCGAGTCCGGCGATCCCTCGGCCGCCGAGCAGCTTCTGCCACTGGTCTACGAAGAGCTGCGCAAGCTGGCCGTAGTGAAGCTGGCGAATGAGAAGCCGGGCCAGACGCTGCAAGCAACCGCACTTGTTCACGAGGCATACCTCCGGTTGGTGGATGCCGACAAGGTCCAGCACTGGAACAGTCGTGGCCATTTCTTCGGGGCGGCCGCCGAAGCAATGCGGCGGATCCTGGTGGAGCGGGCCCGACAGAAACGGTCGGCCAAACGAGGAGGCGACTGGTGTCGAGTCGGCCAGGATATAGAGGACGTTGCCGGCACCCAGCGTGCAGACAAGCTGGTCGCCCTCGACGAGGCACTGGCCAGGCTCGAGCAGCAGGACGCCGTGAAAGCCCAACTCGTAAAGCTGCGCTACTTCGCCGGGATGAGCCACCGGGAGGCGGCGGACGCTCTGGGAATATCGACCACAACTGCCGACCGCTATTGGACTTACGCTCGGGCTTGGCTGCAGCGGGAGATGGCAGCCGGCGACGGTTGAGCATTCTCTTTGTCTTTTTTCGGATTTCGACGGGGTATTTTGGTCGCAGATTTCGCACTGCTGCGTGGAGGCGGTTACACAAGTCAGCACCGATCGGGATCAATGCCATGACCGAAGAAACCATCTTCGCCGAAGCGATCGAGAAGAAGACACCGGAAGAACGAGCCATGTACTTGGACCGGGCCTGCGGCCACGATGCCCACCTCCGAGCCCGGGTCGAGGGGCTGCTCAAGGCCCACGACCACCCGGATAGCTTTTTGGACGACCCGGTGTCCGGCGCAGTCGATACGATTGACCATGCTCCAGTGACTGAAAGGCCCGGCACAATTATTGGGCGCTACAAGCTTCTGCAGGAGATCGGGGAGGGTGGTTTTGGCATTGTCTACATGGCCGAGCAGCAGGTGCCAGTCCGTCGGAAGGTCGCCCTGAAGATCATCAAGCCGGGCATGGATACCAGACAAGTCATTGCGCGGTTCGAGGCGGAGCGGCAAGCTCTGGCTTTAATGGACCATCCCAATATCGCCAAGGTGTTGGACGCCGGCAGCACGGAATCCGGGCGGTCCTACTTCGTTATGGAACTCGTCAAGGGGATTCCAATCACCGAGTTCTGCGATCAGAACGAACTGCCCACCGAAGACCGTCTTGGACTATTCACTCAGGTCTGCCGCGCCGTCCAGCATGCTCACCAGAAGGGCATCATTCACCGCGATATTAAGCCATCGAATATCTTGGTGACTCTGCACGACGGGAAGCCGGTTCCCAAGGTCATCGATTTCGGCGTTTCCAAGGCGATCAGCCAGCAGCTCACCGAAAAAACCCTGTTCACGGCCTATGGACAGATGGTCGGAACTCCCCAATACATGAGCCCGGAACAGGCCGAGATGAGCGGACTGGATATCGACACGCGGAGCGACATCTATTCCTTAGGCGTACTGCTCTACGAGCTGCTCACCGGCACGACGCCGCTGGAAGCAGACAAGATCCGCGCAGCCGGCTACCGCGAGATGCAGAAGATGATTCGAGAGGAAGAGCCGCCTCGCCCGAGCCTGCGCCTGAGCACGTTAGGAGACAGGCTAACGGCTATCGCCAAGCACCGCAGTTCTGATCCGGCACGTCTTCGCCAGTTGATTCGGGGGGAATTGGACTGGATCGTGCTGAGGTGTTTGGAAAAGGATCGCTCGCGTCGCTATGAGAGCCCGGCGAGTTTGGCCGGTGACGTGGAGCGGTTTCTGGCGGGAGAGACAGTGGACGCGCATCCGCCGTCCACTACCTATCGGTTGCGAAAACTGCTGCAACGGAACCGTAGACTGGTCATGGCGGCCGCAACTGTCATGGTGGCGTTGGTTTTCGGGATAGTCGGGACGACGCTTGGCATGTTACAGGCATTTAAGCACGCCCAGGACGCAAATAGGAACGCCGTAGCCGAAAAAGCGGCCCGGCTCGAAACTCAGCAAGCCCAGCGAAAAGCTGAGCGCGAACGACAAAACGCGGAAGCTGCCTTGACGAGGGAGCGGCGCACCCGCACTTCGCTGAGCATGATTGCCGCGTTCCAGGCGTACGAAGCCGGAAACATTGATCGCGCGGAGGGCACGCTTCGCGAGGTCCGCAATCTCGAAGGCATGAATGAGCCGCCAAACTTTGCATGGCGATTCCTCGCCGAACGTTGCCGCGAGAGCAAGTTTTCCAAGGTGCTACGGTCCTTCGATACCGAGTCCGAACCGGTAGTCCTTGGTAGTAGCACGGAAGGCTGCCACATTGCCTATGCGCCCAACGGCGAGCTTCTCGCTGCCGGACTCTCTTCCGGTGAGGTCTTCCTCCATGATCTACGGACGGGGAATCGTCACGCACTCGATTTCCCTGACTGTTTAAGACACAACACACGTAGCGTTCATAGCGTGGCGTTCTCACCGAATGGAAAGCAGCTTGTCGCAGCTGGAGGGGTCGATCAGGCCGGCTTTGTTTGTCTTTGGGAGCTGTCCTCTCGGCAGCCGTCGCTCATTCCAATTCACGAAGACTCACCCATCAGGCGCATTAAATTTCATCCGAGTGGTAATCTTGCTGCAACAATTACAACTGATGGCCGCAACGCCGGGGTCTGGACGTTCCCCGAAGGCTTGCTGAAATGGACAAAGCCTATTCCATCTGGCGTTTTTGCGGATATAGCGTTCTTGCCAGATGCGAAGAGCACGACGGTGGCCGGATCGACGCAAGGTGGCTCTTTTCTTTGGAACGTCGACGCGGACCGCGTACTCTCAGGCGATTGGAAGCTCGGGGGCTATACATTGTCGTTCTCTCCCGATGGAAAACTTCTGGTGACGGCCAGCAACGGAGGCGTATTCATCTGGGACATGCTTAAAGGGATTCCTCAGAACCAGCGCAGGTTGACGTGGCGGCGCTGCGATGGGTTGGCCTTCTCTCCGGATGGTCAGCTGCTGGCAACTCGTGACCGCGAGAGTTCAACCGTATGGATCTGGCGCATAAAAGAGAATCATCTTCTCGGGAAGTTCTTCGGTGCGGGACCGTCGGTTGAGTTCTCCCCATGCGGGAAATGGTTAGCGACCGGCCAGATCGATGTGCTGCTTTGGGATTTGACGCCTTACACCAGGCAAGTAACACGCATGGCACATGACTCGATGCGTCACATCCCTACAGCGATGCCGGACGGCAAGACGATCGCAGTTCGATCGGACGACGGCATCAAGTTGTGGGATACGGAAAGTGGCCGAACATGCGAGTTGCAAGGCGCCGTTCCGCCTCTAGCGGTCTCGCGAACCGGGAGCAAGTTCGCGTCTGGAGGCGTGGAAAAAACGATTCTTCTGTGGAATACAACCGACCAGCAATATGTGACCGTGGGCAGCTACGAAGGTAATCTCTGCTCCGTCGACATTTCACCCGATGAGCGATGGCTTGCTTCTTCAGCGACGGTTGGTACTTATGGCGCGGCCGAAGGAGATGTCAGGCTTTGGGATCTTAGAACGAATCAGTTCCGACAACTCAAAGGCCATGACAATGGTCGTGTGCTTCTGGTCAGGTTTTCGCCGTCGGGTCGATACCTCGCCTCCTCGGCAGGAGCATGGGGCGGCAGAAGTGGGCACACTGACTGCACGCGACTATGGGACATCAGCGATCCCGCTGTGCCGTGTGTCGGGAAACTTGAGGATCCTGCGGCCGTCCTCGAACTCGCGTTCTCTCCGGACGAAAAACTGCTTGCCCTCACTGGCCGCAATAGAAATGAAGTGGTTCTTTGGAAGGTTCCCGACGGAACGCGAGTCTCGTCGTTCCAAGTGACCGGCCCCTGGGTTTCGTCGTTGGTATTCTCCCTCGACGGAAAAACTCTTGTCGGTGCCAGCCCTTCGGGACAAATCAAGTTCTGGCGAGTGCCTACCGGCGAAGAATTGGGGACTCTGAATCGCGAGGAAGGTGTCGGTCGGGTAACCTTTTTTCCCGGACACGATCACACGCTCATTACGGCTGGCTATGACGCGTTTGTCAGGCTGTGGTCTGTGCCCCCTATGTAGTGGTCTCTACATCGATGGTGCCAGTTTTCATAGAGCTCCCGGGGCGTCGGCGAGTGCATCCATACACCACTCCAGCGATAGTCCACTGCATAGACGCCTCCGCCACAATGTGTGCGAATCGTTTGGCCGAAAACGGCATCCGGCCCACTGGGACGCTATAATCGGCGGTGCCTCCCGTTGGGAAAGCCACGCCCATGCCCGACCTCACCCATATCCTTTCTGCCATTCAGCAAGGCGACGGCCAGGCCGCCGAGCAACTCTTGCCGCTGGTCTACGACGAGTTGCGTCGGCTCGCCGCCGCCAAACTCGCCCACGAGAAGCCGGGGCAGACCCTCCAGGCAACGGCCCTGGTCCACGAAGCCTACCTGCGGCTCATCGATCAGACCGTGCCTCCGTGTTGGGACAACCAGCGACACTTCTTTTCGGCCGCCGCCGAGGCGATGCGGCGGATTCTGATCGAGCGGGCTCGGCAGCGGAAAAGCCTCAAACGTGGCGGCCAGAGTCAACGGGTCGACTTGGGCGAAGTGGATCCCGCTGTCCTGCCGTTGGCCTGCGACGACGTCCTCGGACTCGACGAGGCCATCCAGAAACTCGCACAGAAAGACCCCCGAAAGGCGGAGCTGGTCAAGCTGCGGTTCTTCGCTGGGCTGACAACTGCCCAGGCTGCCCAGACTCTTGGCGTCTCCGTCTCAACTGCTGAGAATGACTGGACTTACGCACGGGCATGGTTGCGACTGGAGATGTCCGGCGGGCAGGCGGCTGATTCCGGGACGTGATTTTTTTCAAAATCCGTTAGGGATTCCGTCGTTGGATTTCGCATAGTAAGACGGAGGACAAAACGTCGGTCAATCCTGCGGAGGTGCTGCCATGATCAGTCGACGCCTTGACGAAGAGGCCATCTTCCACGTGGCCCGACAAATTGATTCGCCGCTGGGTAGATCGGCATATCTCGACCAAATCTGTGCTGGCGATCAGTCTCTCCGTCACCGTGTCGAGGCACTGCTCGCGGTTCATGAGCGGGAGGAGCACTTCCTCAAGCCGTCAGGGGAGCCGGCTGCGACCATCGACCAGCCGCCAATCACCGAACGGCCCGGCACGACCATTGGCCGTTACCGGCTTATGGAGCAGATTGGCGAAGGCGGCATGGGCGTCGTATTTGTTGCCGAACAGGAAAGGCCGCTGCGCCGAAAGGTCGCCTTGAAGATCATCAAGCCGGGCATGGACAGTAAGGCCGTCGTTGCCCGCTTCGAAGCTGAGCGCCAGGCGTTGGCACTGATGGACCATCCGAACATCGCCCGGGTACTAGATGCTGGAACCACGGAGTCGGGCCTGCCCTACTTCGTTATGGAACTGGTCCGAGGAATTCCGATTACCGACTACTGCGATCAAAATAAGTTGTCGATCCGGGAACGCCTGAAGCTGTTCATCCCAGTGTGCCAGGCGATACAGCATGCTCACCAGAAGGGAATCGTCCATCGGGACATCAAGCCGAGCAACGTGCTAATCACTCTCCACGACGGGCAGCCAGTACCCAAGGTCATCGACTTTGGCGTGGCGAAGGCCCTGCATCAGCGGTTGACGGAGCGGACGATCTACACCAGCTTTGCCCAGGCCATCGGTACTCCGCTCTACATGAGTCCCGAACAGGCGGAATTGAGCGGCCTGGATATCGACACCCGAACGGATGTGTATTCTTTGGGAGTCCTGCTGTATGAGTTGTTGACGGGCACCACCCCTCTGGACCGGCAGACTCTGGAGAAAGCCGGTTACGACGAAATTCGGCGTATCATCCGCGAGCAGGAACCGCCGAAGCCCAGTACCAAGATCAGCTCGCTTGGAGAGACGGCAACTTCCGTATCGGCGCATCGCGGGACCGACCCGCGAGGTTTATCTAAGTTGGTGATGGGCGACTTGGATGTGATCGTAATGAAAGCATTGGAAAAAGACCGCACGCGGCGGTACGACACCGCTAGTGGCTTCGCCGCGGACGTGCAGAGATTCCTGGAGGACGAGCCGATTGTTGCAAGGCCGCCGTCGCTGACGTACCGCCTTACCAAGTTCGCTCGGCGCAACCGGGTGGCCGTCATGACGTCGACTTTGGTGTTAGCGTCGCTCGTGAGCGGCGTCGTCGCAGCGAGTTGGATGGCCGTCGTCGCCAGTGATCGCGCCGCGAGACTCGAAGCCCAGAAACAGACGATTGCGGAGCTGTATTTCCGCCAAATCCTGGAATCCGTTATGAGCGGCGCCGGCGAGAAAGCCGCGCTGGCGATAAGGGAAGTGCAAAGTCAGAAAGAGGAGATTCTCCCGCCGGCCAAGATCGAGTATTTGATGGGGATGCGCTGTCTGTACGGCGGAAGCCCGGAGGAAGCTGACCGGCATTTCGACAAGGCCATCAAGGACGCCCCCGACTGGGTGCTACCATACTCTGGAAAAGCCATGAGTGGCATTCACGGGGGCAATTCGGGCTGGGAAGCACTCACGCGGGCCGAACAGCTTGGACAAACACAACGTTTGGACGACTTCGAACGGGTCTTCTACGAACTCCCTCGGTGTATCGCGAGAGCAGGCCATTACGACGGCATCAAGGCGCTCACCGAAGTCGCTAACAAGCAATCCATGCCCCTGGCAGACGCCTTCTTGGCCGATGCACTTACCCACACGGCACATGACGAAGGCGATCTCGATGCCATTCAGGAGTCCCTGCGCCGGCTTGAGAAAGCGAGGACGTACTTGCCTAACAATGGATACGTAATAAGCCTCGATCTATTGGCGAATCTGGTGGCGAGATCGCTCACAGACGTGCCGGAGCAGAAGCAAAGGTACCTTGAGGCAGCTCAACGAAGCGAGAGAGAGTTGCGGAGGTATCCCGCGTATGGACTCGCCACGTATCAACGGGCCATATTCTTTGACGCTGTTGACGACCTTGAGAACCTCTTAGTCATAGAACAGTCGCTAACCGCCCACGACACTCTATCCCCGTACTTGATCGCTGCAGCCAAGTGCAGGGACAAAAGGACTGACACAATTGTCGAGAGGCGAGCATGGAATGAAGACTCGGCCAATCCGTTCATCCTAATGGCTCGAGCTTGGACCATCGCGTTTAAGCACAATAGCGACGAGGAGATCCGCGATATCTACTCGTGGTTCAAAAGGAAGAAAGTACGTCGTCACAAGTGGTGGGGAGAGTTTGAAGTGGTTCTCTTGATGCAACGTGATAGCGACTTTCGCCGAGAAAGATGCGAGGCTGAGCTTACATCCAGGCGGATGGCGCACGAGTTAACGGACTGGGACGAAGCGCTGCTGAACTATATAAAAAGCGACAGGGATGATGACGGCACGCGCACGCAACTTCTCGACGCCGCGGGCGCAACGCTCAAGAGGTGCCGGGAGTCACAGGCGTTGATGGCTTTCGCGCTAAAGAGCCTGGCCAGCGGCGACAGAATACGAGCCAAGGCCGATTTAGAGGCACGCGTCAAAAATGGTTACTACCTGGACGTCACCTGGGCTCGGTCGCTTCTCTATCGACTGGAGAATCACCGCAACTGGCCCGCTTGGTCTGCCCAGTCTGCCACCGACAAGAGCCAAGGTTAGGGGTTCCTGCCGTGGATTTCGCATAGTAAGACGGAGAACACGATTCCAGCGAACTTCTGGGAGGCGTTGCTATGGCGAGCCGGCAGCTTGACGAAGAGGCCATTTTCCATGTGGCGCGCGCAATCCCTACTCGCGATGCGCGATCAGCGTACCTCGACCAAATCTGCGTCGGTGACCAAGCTCTACGCGAGCGGGTGGAGGCCCTGCTTGCAGTTCACGAGCAGGAACAGGACTTTCTTAGGTCGTCGCCGGAACCGGCACCCACCATCGACCAGCCCCGAATTAGCGAGGGCCCCGGTCACCAGATCGGCCGCTACAAGCTGCTGCAGAAGATTGGTGAAGGCGGCTTCGGGGTCGTCTACATGGCCGAGCAGGTCCGCCCGGTCCGACGCAAGGTCGCCCTGAAGATCATCAAGCCGGGAATGGACACACGTGCTGTCGTGGCAAGGTTCGAGGCCGAGCGCCAAGCTCTAGCGCTAATGGACCACCCCAACGTGGCACACGTACTGGACGCGGGCGAAACGGAGTCCGGCCGCCCCTTTTTCGTCATGGAACTCGTAAAGGGCGTCCCCATCACTGAGTACTGCGATAGGAACGAGATCTCCACCGAAGATCGGCTCGCGCTTTTCATCGATGTCTGCCACGCCGTTCAGCACGCGCACCAAAAGGGTATCATTCACCGCGACATCAAACCGGCCAATATCATGGTCACTCTTCATGACGGCCGGCCAGTCCCGAAAGTAATCGACTTCGGTGTCTCGAAGGCCATTAGCCAGCAACTCACCGAAAGAACCCTTTTCACGCGTTACGGTCAGATGATCGGCACGCCACTTTACATGAGTCCGGAGCAGGCCGAAATGAGCGGTCTGGATGTCGACACGCGGACGGACATCTACGCCTTGGGTGTGCTCTTGTACGAACTACTCACCGGCTCGACTCCTTTCGACAAGCAGCGACTGGGCAAGGCAGCCTACGACGAAATCCGGCGAATCATCCGCGAAGAAGAGCCGCCCCGACCGAGCGTACGACTCAGCGCCTCCGGCGAAAGGCTCACCGTTCTTGCCAAACACCGCGCATGCTCACCGACTCGACTCCAACAACTCATCCGAGGGGAGCTCGACTGGGTCGTAATGAAGTCGCTCGAAAAGGAACGAGAACGTCGTTACTATACCGCCGCTGAGCTGGCTGCTGACGTCAAGCGATATCTGGTCCACGAGCCCGTCGAAGCCTGTCCACCATCTGCAACGTATCGGGTGCGAAAGTTCGTCGGGCGAAACAAACTTGTGGTCGGGGCCGCAGCGGCCGTTGCGTTGAGCTTGGTGTTGGGGTTGGTCGGAACGACAATAGGATTCATCTCAAGGTCACGGGAAGCTGAGAAGAGGCGGGTTGCTCTGGAGGGTGCGAAAACTGCGAGGACACACGCGGAAATCGAAGAAGGCAAGGCACGGGAGGCGACCGCGCTGGCTCGACAAGAAGCAAAGAGGAGTAGACAGTTGCTGTACGTTGCTGACATGAATGCGGCTCAGCAAGCCTGGGAGGAGGCAAACGTATCTCGGGTCGTCAAAATCCTTTTGCGACATACCCCAGCTCCAGGCGGAGACGATCTACGTGGTTTTGAGTGGTATTACTTGTGGAAGCTTTGTGATCGGTGTCAAAACGCCCGCCGAATCGATTTTCCGGGATACGTCAAGTCCCTCGCTTTCTCGCCCGATGGGAGAGTGTTGGCTGTCCGAGGTGACGAGGAACTAAGAATCTATGATGCCGACACGCTTGAATTCGCGTTATCGCTTGAAACGGTCACGCCGGATTGGGTCGGGAAGACATACGTGAGATTCTCTCCGGACGGGCAAACAATTGCCTACCCAGTGGAAAACAAAGTAATCGCACTATGGAATCGGACCACGAAGAAAGCGGTAGATCTCAAAGGGCACGAGAACCTCGTCACCGACGTTGCTTTTGCTCCCGACGGCAAGACCCTGGCTTCAATTGATACCGGTAATTCTGCCGTGATCTGGGACCTGGAGAGTCTAAGGCGAGTTCGCGTGCTTGAGGGTGACCCAAATCCCGCCATGTGCGTAGCGTTTTCGCCGGATGGACGCTGTCTGGCCTCTGGGGGCGCCGATAACTCCGTCGTGCTTTGGGATCCAACCACGGGCACATCGCTTGCAGCTTGCGTGGGCCACACCGGGAGCGTTTCCTCTGTGACCTTCTCGCCACGAGACAAGCTCGTGGCCTCGGGTGGCTACGATGGAAAAATCATGCTGTGGGATTCTCGCACCGGGAAACATATAGTAACGTTGGACGGACACAGCCATAATGTGCGTGCCGTCGCTTTCTCTCCGGACGGATCGATGCTGGCATCGAGCAGCGGTGACGGCACAGTCAGAATCTGGGACGTGACCACCAATCAGTTACGGGACACGCTTCCCGGGCACTCCTCCATTGTCATGGACGTGGCTTTCTCGCCTAGCGGCATGATCTTGGCAAGCGGCGGTGACGCCAAGGTCATGTTGTGGGAAGTGACTAGGCGCGAGACAACAGAGACGATCCCGGTTTCGTCTGGATGGAATCACCTGGTCATCAACCACGACCGCGCGTTCTTCCTTCTTCCCCGCGCCCAGAGTCTGCAGTACTGGGATACCAACAGCGGCAAAACAAACGCGACTTACTTCACCGCGAGCCGTCCGCTCAGTTGTCTCTCGGCGTCGAGTCGCGGAATTCTTGCTTGTGGAGACAGTAGTGGTGCAGTGCAGTTGTGGAACTCGGATACAGGCGAAAAAGGGCGTTTGATCAAGGCACATGATTCCGAAGTGTTGTCGCTCGCCTTTGCTCCGGATGGGAGGCGATTGGCTTCAGGCGTCAGCGACGGTGAGGTTGGCATATGGCGCGTAGACGATGGTGAAAAAGTCGCCTCCTTTAAGACACAGGAGCCCGTCAGGGCGCTCGCCTTCGGGGCCAATGGAGACGTTCTGGCTGCGGCAGTCGGAAATACGATCCAACTCTGGGACGTGCAAACCAGAAACACGGTCAACGTCCTGCGTGGACATCGCGATATCGCAATGAGTGTCGCGTTTTCACCCGACGGCGAAACACTCGCGTCTGCCGGGCGGAGCGATCAGGTCATATTGTGGCACTGGCCATCCGGGACTGAGCTTGCGGCGTTCCAGGTGCATTTCGACTGGGTCTTCAAAGTGGCTTTCTCGGCAGATGGGAAGACACTTCTCTCAGCCGGAGGGAAGATAATACGAATATGGGACGTTGCCACTCGCCAACCGCGTTTTACTTTGAAAGGCCACGGCAATGATGTGACTGGCATCGGTTTTCTTAAGGGCGAAAGAACACTTGTATCGTGCAGCGAGGACGGAACCGCGCGCTTGTGGCGAGCCGCAAGTGAGAAAGAGCTCGAGGCCGCCGATTGGTGGCGCCACGCCCAGACGGGCACACACGATAAAAAAAGGGGGCGACGTCCTCATTGTGGCATACTTCCTGAACACAACCTTGAAACTCGACCTCCATCACGTGACATCAGAGAGTGTTCGACAAATGGTTTTCCAGACTGAACGGGAGAGGAACATGACACATCCGGAAATCGATCGACGCGCCTTCCTCAACGCTTCTGCCGGTCTGGCTATCCTGTCGGGATGTGCCATTTCGGCGGATGATAAAGCGAAGGTGCCAACTGTGCCGAAAAAGCCGGAACTAGTCAGGGCGACCGCTGTGCAGAGTGAAGAAGGCATCTGTTACCACCCGAGTTCATCCGTTGCGATGAAAGGGATCCCCATACCAAACGATCAACGGGTGACTATTGACAACTATTTCTCCACACCGGAGAAGTTTCGCTGGAGTAATTTGAATGGCGATGTTGTCTTCGCCACGCTAGAGCTCTCGAAGCGGGATACGCCCGTTCGGACCTTACCCCGACGGATGATTGACATTGACCGATTTAATCAAACGAAGGTCTCATGGGGCAAAGGAGGAGTTGTTTCAGCTCTCCACTGGCTCACCCACAGCAAGACGGATGCTCTTCTAGCAGTACACGATGGCCATATTGCGCTCGAAGTATATTTTGGCGAAATGGGTCCTCATACCCGTCATCAGGCTTATTCGATAATCAAACCATTCCTGGCGACTGCTGCTGCGAACGAGCTTTACGATGGAACGATAGACCCTAACAGGACCGCCTCATACTATGTCAGCGAACTGTCGGATACCGCATATGGTGACGCAACGGTTCGTCAAATCCTCGATATGCAGGCGGGTGTCGAGTACCGGTATATGCCCGAACCTTTAAAGGACGAAAAAGAGGACAAGATTTGGACAGAAGACAAGCAATGGATCGTCGGCACAGAAGAATATCGCCAAGCGGCGCACGAAAGCGCGCGGTATATGCGAGCGGCAGGATTTGTCCGAAAACTGGAACACGAAGTAGGTACTGGGATATACGATGCAATATTGACTTTGAAGAAGAAGGCTTACGAACACGGTACTGTTATCAACTACGCGTGCCCCACGACAGGGGCCTTTCAACTTATTTTCGAGCGGGCAACAAACAACACGCGTGCCATCGAACACCTAAGCCAAAAGCTGTGGAGTAGATTAGGCGTTGAGGATAATGCGTTATTGCAGCACGATGGACTAGGTACAACAGCACCTAACGGGGGTCTTGCTGTTACTGCGCGCGACCTGGCCCGTTCGGCACAGATGATTCTCGATAATGGCCGAGTCGGCAGTGTTCAGATTGTCCCTGCTGAATTTGTCGAAGACTTATTGAAAAATCCTCAACGCGAAAAGGCTAATGAGAAAAGCATTCTTTGGGGTGATTACCTCGTCCCTGGCGCCGGCTATCGCAGCTATATGTTCATTCCACCGATAGATCAGGTGGGAATCCCTACGCTATATGCCGGCGGCGGCTATGGTCAGCACTGCCTCATCGATCCTGTACGTCGTAACGTCATTATCAAGCTTTCCTCTGTCTGGAACGACTATGAAACAGGGAACTCGCGAGACCTTGCTGCGATCCGTTCCCTATCCGAGGCTTTGCCAGAGCTGGTACAAGCACGATAATTGACATCAGATCGGAAGTGGCACCGGTAGAGAAGGCGAAGATCGCAGCGGCCTCGTCGGCGGACATCAGGCTGCTGTCGGCAAGCTGACTCACGAATTGGTCGAGGGAGATCGCCACAATGGCACTTCGGCGAGTGACACTCCGGCTGGGTCCAGCAACACCACTACGTTAGCAGAATCGGCAGCCACCGTCCAGTATCCCGCCGATGCCAGATGATCCGGCCAGACTTGACGCTGCGACCGCATCACCCCGTCAACCGACGCCCCTCCCCACCATCTTCCTTTTTGCTCGGCGGCCCCGGCAGCGACTCGATCGCCGCCGTCTGATCGTGCAGCTCGACGTGCGTGTACAGGCCCAGTGTCAACCGAATATCGCTGTGCCTGGCCAGCGTCTGAGCCATTTTGGGCCGGATGCCGGCAGCCGGTCCTCCAGACGCCTTCAGCCAGTCCGATCGCACCACAGACTCTGCCGCCGCCGACCGCGCAACCGGTGATGCGGTATCCCGGCCAAGTGGCGCCAACGCCGCAGTACGTCCAACCTGGATATCGAGGTTCCAGGGATGGTGGCTCGCTTCGTCGGCCAGCACGCAACGGACCACGATTCCCAGCTCTCCCGGCTTGGCAAACACGCTACCGGGGCACGTCGCAATTGACCACATCGAGGATCTCCTGGAGTGATTTGCTTGGTTGAACCGCATCGTGCTCAATCGCCTTGTGGACGAGAAGCGGAAGCGGTAGAAACTTTGGATCAAACCCTGCCACATAGGAAATGAACCCCGCATGTTTCGGCTTTCTGTTGCTGAGCTTCAATACGTTGAATGAGTTGTACTCGTACTCCAGCCACGGTTTCCGGAGATATTCGGGGCGTGTCGAAACAGCAATAAGCAGCGTGGCCGATTCAATCGCGCGATCGATCTCATTGGCGAACGAAGGGCGCATATCTCGGGTGCTAAAGTAGACGCTCTTGGACGTATTGCTGGAGAGAAAATGATAAACGCAGTCAGCTAGCGCCACGTCTTCACTTGGGAACGAAATGAAAATGTCGTGAGCAGAATCGCGTGCAGAGGTATCGGGCGGCTGCTCGTCCTTAATCCAATTCACGGCACGCGTAAGGATACTGCGTGTCGCGGGGCATAGATCGAACTTGCAGGGCTCTGCTTCCCATGTGAGCCGCCGTTCTTGGGACCCGACGAGCTTGCACACGTGCGGCAGATACTCCTCGCTGAGTGTTTTCAGTAGAGTGCCGTTGCCTGCGTGAGGAAGCCCGTTGAAGAAGTAGGTATCGGGAATAAACTCCCGCATCGGCCTGTCGTCTGCCGACTTGTTTTCCAGCTCCCTGCGCATGCGCGAAACCTCGAACAGCCCGACTACGCTGCCGACCAACCCTCCGTTGAGTATCTCGCCGTCAAGAAACGCCGCATCTTCGACGCGAATCTTGACGATCCGATCAATCTCGATTCCGCCGTCGGTCGCGTTGATATTGAGGAAGCAGCCGTTGACCGTCCGTTGGTTACTCCCGATGCGGATATCCAAGGAATCGGGACCATCGATCCACTTAATGGGCGTCGGAACGGCATCAAAGGAGTCAAGCGACGCCGGAAGATGTAAGCGCTCGGACCACAAGTGGCGCGCGACGACATGCTCCGGCATATCCTCCGGATTGTCCGATTCCATGTCGAATACAAAACGTTGTCTGCGACCGAAATGCGCGATGATGAGTTCCTCCCGCAACTCGCGTTCCACTGTGATGAACGGATTCAACATTTCCTGGCGGTTGTCACTGCCCCCATTGGTGAGATTCCAGCCGATCGGCTCACATTCCCGGTAGATCAGGGCATAATAGTTCTCGTTGTCAATGCGAACGACCGGCAAAGCACCACCGCTTACAAACCGAAATGGAAGGTTCGCATCAGTGTAACTGTAGGAATCTGGACCCTTACCCGAGAAAAAATCCTCGAGTACACGCTGATGATTTTCCACCCTCGCTCTTTGCCTCGCAGCGTTCTCGCGCAGCCATGACTTGCCGCTGGAATTCCAGATCGCATATGCGGAGCCGTCGAATTCAACCCGCAGATTGATACCGCATGGTAGCCGGCGCATCGTGAACCGATCAACTAGCACCTGGAGAAAATGGTTTTCGATCTGATCAAGCCTCCCGACACAGTCCGAATTGTAGGTCAACGGCGTCGTGCTCATGTCTCTCGACTCCCCCGCGTGTTTCCGCATGAACGTGTGTGAATTGACTTGATGGGTCGTACGCGTCAAGATCCGGATCTTGTTCGAACCAGATGTGCGTCAAATTCTGGGTGTCAGATAGGAAATCTGCTTTCCCAACCCTGCTGAATCTAGTCCCGAAGAATTGGGTGGTCAAGGGTGCGGGGGGCGGCCGCGGGCCCCGCCCCCCCCCCCCCCCCCCCCCCCCCCGGCGAGCTCGCAATCGTCCCAGGAGGCTCGTTGGAAGTGTGGTCCGCCGGCTACGCAGCAGAAACAAGCGTGGAAGGACGCCGTTGGCACACACCGTCCCTGGGCCCACACGTTTCGCGTAAAATCAGAACGTGGCCCAATAACGTCTCTTCGGCCACGTATCAACTCGTCAGGCTCCTCAGCAGGCGCCCCCCCTCACCCCGTCAACCGCCGCCCCTTCCCATCATTTTCCTTTTTACCCGGCGGCCCCGGCAGCGACTCGATCGCCGCCGTCTGGTCGTGCAATTCGACGTGAGTATACAAGCCCAGCGTCAGCCGAATGTCGCTGTGCCTGGCCAGCGTCTGCGCCATTTTCGGCCGGATGCCCGCCCGTTCCAGGTTCGTGATGAACATGTGCCGGTTGGAGTGGAAGTCAGCGAACAGCCCGTCGCTGTTGCAGTACGCCAGGAAGTCCGACTGCTCGCGTCGCTGCCATTCCTTGGGATCTGTCTTTTCCACTTCCTTGAGCCACGCCCTGTACCAGCGAATGTCGCTTACGGCCACCGCATCAAATGGGGCTGGGCAGACGCCATTGGGCTCTCATGACACGCCCTCCTACGTCGCGAGGATTCGGAGAAAAACGACTCCCCTGCTCAGGGCCTCATCGGTGTCCGCAGCATACACGCGAAACGCAAATTGCGAGTTGTCGCCTGGCAGTTTCTGGCCTAGCAGTTTCTGGCCTAATTTACCTGTTCGCCGAGCGCGATAAAGACATTAGAGATTCCAGCACCGGGATGCCTTGCGAATTAAGCGAAGAAAGCGAAGTAAGACCCCAGGCAACCGACCTTTCTTCGCTTCTTTCGCAACGGAAGCGACTGCCCACCAGATCGAGAACCCACCAATCCGGTGAGGCGATCCTGCTTCACAGCCAAACGCTTCGCAGTTCCCCGCGGGTAACAGCCGCTTCGCGATCTCCGCCTCGTGAAGCGTCCTTGCCCGGTAGCTTTTCACGCGCCGTCCGCTCTTAAGCATGGCGATGGCGAGTCGGCGCCGATGGGCACTACCGGCCGCCCAGCTTTCCCGCACCTCAGCAGGCTCCCTCTCCCTTTGTGCCCTGGTTATAATGGTCCCCTGTGGGGAGACGCCATGGGAGTGACCGTTAAACAGCTCATCGACAGGCTGACCCTCAGCCGGCTGATCTCGCCCGAGGAGATAGAGACCTTCCGCGCCGAGACGGGTGGAACCGCCGAGGATCTCGCCCGTGCCCTGGTACGTGTCGGCAAGCTCACGAAGTACCAGGTCAAAGAGGTCTGGCAGGGCCACTACGACAAGCTCGTCCTGGGCGAGTACGTCATCCTCGACGAGATCGGCGCAGGCGGGATGGGCAAGGTGCTCAAGGCCCAGCACCGGCGCATGGAGCGGATCGTCGCCCTCAAGGTGCTTTCCGCAAAACTGGTTGACTCCCCTGAGGCGATCAAGCGGTTTCAGCGGGAAGTGAAGGCAGCAGCCCGCTTGGAGCACCCAAACATCGTCACCGCCTACGACGCGGGCGAGTCCAATGGGATGCACTTCCTGGTGATGCAGTACGTCCGCGGCACCGATCTCGCGGGGATCATGAAGCAGAAGGGGCTGTTCACCGTCGAGCAGGCCGTCGACTGCACAATCCAGGCGGCAAGAGGGCGCCGGGTCGAGCAGGATACAGGCGTCTTCGCCCGGATCACCGCAGTCATAAATGGACCTTGGCGGCTGCACCTTGCAATCGGCGGACTGGGAGCCTTACTGGTCGTTGCGGCAAGTACCGCCACTTTTGTCGCCAGGGACTCAGACCAGGCTGTGCAACGCACTGCGGATTCTGGAAACCTAGCTCCAGCCGAGGTCAAGGCCACAAGCCTCCCATCCGGGCCAATAGGGTCAAGAGAATCCAGGGAGACCAGTGTTGCCGAGCTTATGGGCAACGGCACGGCCAATACCGGCATGGAGGCATCTTCAACGGACTGGCTCCGCGACTGGCTCACTGGCTGGAGTGAGCCGGCGAATCTCGGCCCAACTGTCAATAGTGCAACCAACGAATGGAGCCCTAGTCTGACTGCCGATGGCCTGACGCTTTTGTTCAGTTCCGAGCGCCCCGGGGGGCAGGGCAATGTGGACATCTGGATGTGCACACGAACATCGAAGACATCTTCGTTCGGCCGTGCAATTAACTTGGGGCCGGTCGTTAATACTAGCAGCCACGATGGGACCCCGTCGCTTTGTTCTAACAGTCTAATCCTTCTGTTCTGTTCAGATCGTCCGGGCGGGGAGGGGGCCTTAGACGTATGGGCCTGTTCCCGGCAGTCTACTAACAGCCCTTTCGGACGCCCAAACAACCTTGGGGCGCCGATCAACAGCAGTGATGACGATTCTACGGCCGTTTTGTCCGCCGACGGATCGCTCTTACTGCTGCGATCTCGCCGCCCCGGTGGAGCGGGCAACAGCGACATTTGGATGTGTACGCGTAGAAGCCCAGTGGAGGCGCCAACCGACCCGAACCAGGCTGACCAGCCGCCCCTCGCCATCGCACCGTTCGACGCGTCACAAGCCAAGAAACACCAGCAAGCCTGGGCCGATTATCTCGGCGTGCCGGTCGAGCAAGAGGTTGATCTCGGGGACGGCGTGACGCTGACCATGGTGCTCATTCCGCCGGGCGAGTTCGTGATGGGCTCGTCGGTGGAGGAGCAAGCACGCTTCTTGGAGGAGGCGAAGGCGGCAGGCGACCAGTGGGCCGTCGACCGGATTCCCGCCGAAGGGCCGCAGCATCGGGTGCGCATCAACAGGGCGTTTCGCTTGGGCCATCACGAAGTCACGGTAGGGCAGTTTCGGCACTTCGTGGAGGAGACCGCGTACAAGACGGACGCCGAGCGGGACGGCAAAGGTGGTCGTGGGTTCGTGGACGGCCAGGAGGTTCAGGACGCGCGGTTGGTTTGGAACACCGACCCGGGCTTCGAGCAGACGGACGAACACCCGGTGATGAACGTCTCCTGGAACGATGCGATGGCCTTCTGCGAATGGCTGACGAAGAAGGAACTAGCGGACTACATCCTGCCGAGTGAGGCGCAGTGGGAGTACGCGTGCCGCGCAGGTACGACGACGGCGTGGTACTGCGGAGACAGCGACGGGAGGCTTGAGGAATATGCTTGGTTCAACAGGAACGCGGGCGGGAAGACGCATCCAGTGGGCCAGTTGAAGTCGAACGGCTGGGGTCTGCACGACATGTACGGCAATGTGCGGGAACGGTGTGCCGATCATTGGGCGACGGACGACTACGCGCAGTCGCCACCGAACGATCCGAGCGGTCCACCTTCAGGCTCGAACCGCGTGGTTCGTGGCGGCTACTGGAAAAACCATGCGGGGGGCTGCCGGTCGGCGGCTCGCACCGCCGCCTCGCCGGAGGGCCGGAACAGCGGCCTCGGGTTCCGGGTGGCCTCTGTCTTGGCAGACAAGTAAGCGGAGGAAATTCGCGGCGTTCCGAGCGGTGGGTTGAGCAGTTCTTGTGGCGATCTGTGTAACTGGCAAGTCGTCTGCTTGTCAGGGGTTTCCGTTTGCGTGATCATGCCTCCTCCTCCCAGTCCTCGGGCTTGTACATCGGCTCGTTGTCTGCGAGGATCTCATAGGGCATCCGTGCCCAGATCCCCGTCACGAGCCGACAGGCGACCAATTGATAGCGACCTAGTTCGTCGTTCCATGCACCGATGGCATTGCCGTTCTTGGTCTTCGCGTAGCGAACGTCTGGCCGGGCCTGCCGGGCACGTTCAAGCAGTTCGTCAGCGGTCGTTATTTCTCCTTGGGGTTTATCAGCAGAGCTGGCCTTCCCAAATCCGGTATCCCAAGAGCCCACCACCACTCTCGCGCTACCGACGCCCACGTGGTGGCGGGCTTTTTTGTTGAACGCCCCAGCCGAACGAAACTTGCCTCAAAGCATGCTCTGGTTTACTCCTGAAGAACCATCTCCGAACGTAGAAAACCTGCACCTACGGGTGGTTTCAAAAGGCAATTGTTGAACACCCCCCCTACAGTATTAATTCATTTACGCGCCAACCATCGAACACAACTCCCTATCGCCCAATGATTTACACCCAGCCACATCGCCGCACCCCCTCTCGAGCAACTCAAACCATGTTCAACAATTCCACACGGGTTTCGACCAGTTGCGCTAGCATTCTGGCGCTGCTTGTCGCCGCCCAAGCGCCGGCCGCGGGCGACCTTCCGCCTGCCGGATACCTGAAGCAATCCACGTGGCACGAAACCCTACGTGTCTCGCGACCGCACACCTGGTTGGCAATCGAGAATCAGAAGACCGACCAGCCCCAAGCCGCTATCGTTTGGCAGCAGTTCTGGCAAACGCTCCGCCACGATTTTCCCGAACTCGACATCCAGCGCTACTCCGAGACCATCCACGCCGCGACTCGTCGATCCGTCCCCGCGGACGCCGTCATGATCCATGTGGCCACCGATGGCGACGACACCAATCCCGGCACTGCCGACGCACCCTTCAAAACCCTCCACGCCGCACGCGACGCGATCCGGCGAAGAAAGCGGCAGGACGGCGGCCTGAAACAACCCGTGCGCGTCCTGGTCCACGGAGGAACGTACCGCTTCACGGCTCCCCTGGTCCTTGGGCCGGACGATTCCGGCACAGCCGCCTGCCCGATCGTCTACGAAGCGGCCCCTGGGGAGCAGGCGGTTCTCAGCGCGGGCCGTCTCATTTCCACACCCTGGAAGTGCGACGACGGCAAAGTCTTTTTCACGGATATCCCTGCAGCGCGCTCGGTTCCCGCACCGGATCCCGAGAAGCCGTCCGTCAGCCTCCACTTCCAGGACAAATCCGGTATCAAGACGACCGGGGCCTGGCGGACCAGCAACTACGGCGGACTGCCCCCATACCTGGTCGCCGCCGGCACCGAGGCACGCGAACCAGGCACGGCCGCCGCCGTCACCTTCGCGCCGGACGTGCCGGAATCCGGCCACTATCGGGTCTTCCTCGATGGTGCACCATTCGACAATCGCTCCACGCAGACTCCGGTCGAGATCCTCCACGCCGATGGCAGCGCCAGCGTGTCGGTGGATCAACGCCGGCCCGACCCCTGGACCGACCTGGGCACGTACCGATTCGAAGCCGGTCGCAAGGGGCACATTACGGTTTCAACCGACGGGGCTGACGGCTACGTTGTGGCCCGTCAGGTCCGACTCGTGAAGGTCGACCCGGCCTGGCGTCCGGCGTGGCGTTTCCGGCAACTCTTCGTAAACGGCCGGCGGCAGACGCTTGCCAGATATCCGAACTTCGATGCGACCGACGTCCGCGAGAAGGGATGGCTTTATGCGGCCGACCTGCCGGTCCGAAAGATCCTGATCGGGCTGGCTCGCAGTGGCGACTTTGTCGAATACCGCTTCACGGCCCCCGCCCAAGGCCGCTATGCCCTCTGGATCGGCTACTGCACCATCCACGACCGTCCGCAGGCAAGTCTCACCTTGAAGATCGACGGCCGTCCGGTCCCGCTCGCCGAAATGACGCCCAGCGGCGGCTGGCGAGACGTCAAGTTCGTCGAGGCGGCGGATGTCGAACTGCAACCGGGCGCCCATACGCTGCGATTGGAAAACACCTCCGGCGCCGGACAGCCGACGCCGCGCGAAATGCGTTTCCATCTCGATGCCTTCCTTCTTTCGGACAACCCCCGGTTTCGGATCGAAGACGAGCGACCATCTCCGCCGCTCGCCGACGAACACCGCATCTGCATCCAGGCCGAAGACGAAACCGCGCGAGTCGCCGGGGCAAGTTCCATCGGCTTTGATACCCGTGACATCCTGGCCGAATTCGCCGTCGACCGGATCCTGGTCGAACCCGGCGTCGTCCGCCCCGCGTGGGAGACGTCGTCGCAAGCCGAAGTGTTCGTCTTCGCCACGTGGGGGTGGTACAACGAGATCGCACGGCTGAAGTCCATCCAGCGCGGCGTTCCCATGTTGGCCGGCGGCGAATGCGCCGCAATGGCCGACGTCCTGCACCTCGAAGGCAAGCAACTCCGGACCGATATCCTTCCCGGCAACCGCTTCTTCATCTTCAATGTCCGGGAGGAGCTGGATGAGCCGGGCGAGTGGTTTCTCGACTACGAGTCGGGCCGGCTAGGTTACTGGCCGACCGGCGGCACCATGGAAGACCTCGAAGTTACTGCGCCGGCCGCCGACCGGATCCTTGAGTTGAAGGCCCCGCTGGAAAGCGATCGCCGCGTGGAGCACGTGACCTTCCGCGGATTCACCTTTGAGCATACCGACTACACCACCGACCGCCGCGCCGTCCGCTCCACTCCCGACTCGGCCGTTCTGCTGGAGAACTGCTGGCACTGCTCCGTCGAGGATTGCTCCTTCCGCAACATCGGCGGATACGCCGTGCGACTCCACCTGGACAGTTGCCTCAACCGCATCGCCGGCAACACGGTCGTCGAAGGCGGCGCGGGCGGCATCCTGCTCACCGCTGCCGAGGCCGGCTGGCCGGGGACCCGCGTGGTGATGACGCCCGGTCCGCTTGCCGGGCGTTACGCGCCCATCGGCAACCTGATCGAAGCCAACGAGGTGCACCACTGCGGCCGCTATCTCCGCTACAACGCGGGCGTTCACACCGAAAGCCGGCCGCCGCACATGGCCCAGGCGCCGGGCAACGTCTACGCTCGAAACCACATCCACCACCTGCCCCGCAACGGCATCTTCTGCTTCGCCCGGCAGGGAGGCCACGTGATCGAATACAACCATCTCCACGACCTCCTGCTGGAATCCGACGACGGCGGCGCCATCCACATCTGCGCGCTGGATCAACCTGAGATCGCCGCCAGCCTCGTTTGCAACAACCTCATCCGCGACATCATCGGCTACCGGTACCGCCGGCAGGAATACACGAACGCGCACGGAGTCTACCTCGACGGCGCGACCAGCAACGTGCGTATCCGCGGCAACGTGATCGCGAACACCCGCAAAGGCTGTCTCTTCTATCACCTGGGCAGAAACAACGTGGCGGAGAACAACATCCTCGCCGGCGACCGCCGCGCGCAGGTCTGGATCGCCAAGGATTGGCAAGGCAATATCTTCCGCCGCAACATCGTCGTCTGGTCCTCGCCGGACGTGCCCTACTGGCTCGTTCACCCGACGGACCGCGGCTGGAAAACCGGCGAACCGGCGCAGTTCGACCACAATCTTCTCTGGCATTCGGGGCGGCCGATCCATGTCGAGTTGACTCAGGTCCAGCCGTGGTTCTCCGAGGCATTCGGCGACAACACAACTGTTCCGCTTGAAGCCTGGCAGGCGGCCGGTTTCGAGCGACATTCCATCGTCGCCGATCCCCGGTTCATCGATCCGTCACGCCCCGAGTTGGGATTAAAGCCTGACTCGCCCGCATTTCAGCTCGGATTTGAACCGATCGGGGCACGGAAGCAGCACAAGGATGCGAAGCAATGAACAGAACTCGCGATTGCCCTCTCCTTGTTCCCACTTTTCCTGCTCATTATCATAGATTTCATGAAGGTAACCTTTCAGATGACGGCATGAGGAACCCCCATGAGGCTTGTCACTTATCAAAGCGCCAGCGGCCCTCGCGTGGCCGGATTGCGCGATGAAATGATCGTCGACCTGAATCTCGCCGATTCAGCCGTACCGAGCTGTGTGAAGCAATTGCTCGGCCAGGGGCCGGACGGGATCCGCAAGGCGGAGGCAGCCCTGGCGGCCGGCGAACCAATGGCCATCGAGTCCGTGAAGATGACAGCTCCCATTCCCCGCCCGGAGAAGATCATCTGCATCGGCCTGAACTACGCCGACCACGCGCGCGAAGGCGGCCACGAACCGCCGTCCGTGCCGGTGATGTTCGCAAAGTTCTCCTCGACGGCCAGCGCCCATGACGAGCCGATCGTCCTGCCGCAACTCAGCCAGGAGGTCGACTACGAAGCGGAGTTGGTCGTCGTGATCGGCGTGGGCGGGAGGCATATTCCCAAGGACGAGGCCCTGACGCATGTCGCCGCCTACTGTTGCGGCAACGACGTTTCCGCGCGCGACTGGCAGCTCAAGAAGCCCGGCGGCCAATGGTTGCTGGGCAAATCGTTCGACAGTTTTGCTCCCTTTGGGCCCGCACTGGTCACCGCCGATGAAGTGCCGGACCCCGCCAACCTCCGCATCCAGTTGCGGCTGAACGGCGAGGTGATGCAGGATTCGAACACTAACCAGTTGATCTTCCCGGTAGCTGAACTGATTGCCTACGTCTCCGGCGTCTGCACGCTCGTACCGGGCGACCTCATCTTCACCGGCACACCTTCCGGCGTCGGATTCGCTCGCGACCCACAGGTGTTCCTCAAACCGGGTGACGTGACGGAGGTTGAGATCGAAGGGTTGGGCATATTGCGCAATCCCGTGATTGCCGAAATGCTATGAACACTGAAGAAGTCGACAGGAGGGGCTGTTTGGGCGAGTCCCATCAGACTGTCGAACCGCGCCCGAGGAGGCGAGCGCTGCGTCTGACAGTGCTCGTCGCGGCTGGTCTGCTTCTGGTTGCGGCAGCGATGGCCTACCGCCACTTCTGGCTTTCGCTTCCGATGGGGGAAGGCCCGGCAGGACCGGCAGTCGCTCACGAGCCCTTCTCGAAAACCTGGACAGGCCGCAAGGTCTTGCTCTTGGGTGTCGGCGACAGTGTAACGGCCGGTTGGGGCGTGCCGCAAACGCACTCATACTTCGGCCGCCTCGCCGCAAATCCCGAAGACGAGTCTCCCGATATGCAGGGGATCTGTCTCTCGGCAGTGCTGCCGAACCTCAACACGAACAACATTGCCGTATCCGGTTCGACTTCGCTGGAGCATATCGACCACATTCGTGACCGGCTGGAAACTCAGCCCTCCGACGTGCTCGGGCTGGTCGTCATGACTACCGGCGGCAACGACCTGATCCACAGCTACGGCCGGATGCCGCCCAAGGAAGGCGCGATGTATGGCGCTACCATGGAAGAAGCCCGGCTGTGGATCGCCAGTTTTGAAGAACGGCTCTCCCAAATGATCGATCTTCTGGAAGAGCGGTTCCCGGGAGGCTGCCACGTTTTCCTGGCCGATATCTATGATCCGACGGACGGCATTGGGGATGCGGCTAATGCCGGCCTGCCGCCTTGGCCGGGTGGCGTGGCAATCCATCGGGCCTATAATGAAGTGATACGTCGCCTGGCAGCCGAGCGGGAAAGCGTGCGGCTCGTGCCAATGTACGAGGCATTTTTGGGCCACGGCATCCACTGTCGGCAGTTCTGGTCCGAGCATTACCGCCCCGACGACCCCCACTACTGGTTTGCGTCGAACCTCGAGGATCCGAACATCCGCGGCTACGATGCAATTCGGCGGCTGTTCTTGAATGAAATGGTGAAGCTGTCCGAGCAGTTGAAGCAGGAGGAGGAAATCGCGCTGTCACCGTAGCGCGGAGGGAAGTGATCGATTCTGATTCTTTTCCGCGGAGGGCAGGGCCGTGAGTTCCAAACCGAGACAAGACCGGGCGCGGCTCGCCGGGCTGGCCGCTCTCGCTGTAGTCCTAACGGCAGGAGTAGCAGTCATGTTCTGGTGGACACGAATGGGCCAGCAGGAGCATGGTGCTTCGGTGCTGGCCGACGAACAGCCTCACAACGACGTCGAAGATTCAGCCGAGCCTTCCGGCTTTGCCGCCTCACGCCGGGAAATGGTCGACGACCAGTTGCGCAGTCGCGACATCACCGATCCGAAGGTCCTGGCGGCAATGGGCCGGGTTCCCCGTCACCTGTTCGTCCCCGATAATCTGCAGGACGACGCCTACGAGGACCATCCGCTGCCGATCGGCCATGGGCAGACCATCTCGCAGCCCTATATCGTGGCCCTGATGACCCAGTTGGCCGGGCCGAAACCGGAAAGCCGCACGCTGGACATCGGCACCGGCTGCGGCTATCAGGCGGCCGTGCTTGCGGAACTCTGCAAGGAAGTGTACAGCATCGAGATCGTCGAACCGCTTGCAGAGGAAGCACGCAAGCGATTGGAACGCCTCGGCTACAAGAACGTGACCGTCCGAGCCGGCGATGGTTACCGTGGCTGGCCCGAGAAAGCCCCCTTCGACGTGATTGTTGTGGCCGCCGCCCCGGAGCATGTTCCGAAACCGCTCATCGAACAATTGGCCCCCGGCGGCCGGCTGGTAATCCCCGTCGGCGGCTTCTTTCAGGAACTGATGATCATCGAAAAAAAAGAAGACGGCAGCGTCGAGCGGAAGTCTGTCGCTCCGGTCCGGTTCGTACCGATGACCGGCGAAGCGGAGAAGCGGCGAGAGTAAGCACTCGTATGAGCCCCCAGGAGATCGCAACCATGCGGACCACCCTACTGCCTGTCATTTTGGTGCTATCCATTCCGGCATTCGCCGCCGCCCAGCAGGAAGCACCGGCCGGGATTGAACCGCTGATGCGGGCCGTGGACCTCAATATCGGACAGCAACAAGACGTCATCTTATCCAATAATCAGAAAGTCGCCGTCAAACTCCTCAGTGTCCGGGAGCACCGCGACACCGTCCGCGGCGCTCTGCGAAAGGTCGAGGTGGCCGTGGAAATCGACGGCCAACGCGCCACGTTGGCCTCCGCGACGTATCACCTGCCGATCTGCGTGGGCGGTGTTCAGATCGACTGCCCGATTACCAAGGGCTATCTCGAGAACGGCGACCATTGGGGGCTCGAAGCCGATGCCCGCCTGCGGCTCTGGCCGGCCGACTCCCCGTGGATCCGCCCCGGCACGTTTTCGTATCCCGTCAACCAGCGATGGTTCGCCAGCGGCACGTTGATGGCGAACGAACTCGGCGACGACGAGCGGCCTGAAGACAAGACCTTCTACTATCACTGGGGGCTCGACTTCGGCGGCGCCGAACGTCTTGTCACCGTGATGGCCGCGACCGACGGGGTGGTTGTCTCGGCAGGCGAGAATGTCCGCGAGGGAGAGAAACTCCCGTCGCTCGTTCGGCCTCGCTACGATGTCGTCTATCTCCGCGACGGCCGCGGCTGGTATTACCGCTACAGCCATCTCGATTCGATCGATCCGGCAGTCACCGTTGGCGGCTCTGTGAAGCAAGGCCGGAAGATCGGCATGCTCGGAAAAGAGGGCGCCAGCGGCGGCTGGTCTCACCTGCACTTCGACATCGTCGGTCTCCAGCCCAGTGGAAAGTACGGGGTGATCGATGCCTATGCCTTCGCCTGGCAGGTCTACCACAACAAACACAACCGCGAGATCGAGGCGGTTGCACGTCCCCGCCAACTTGCGTGGACCGGAGAACCGGTGATCCTTGACGGCAGCCGCTCCTGGTCGCGCCGCGGCCCGGAGCACATCAAGAGCTATCAGTGGACGCTATCCAACGGTCAGACCGCCACCGGGCCAAAGGTCGAGGTCCGTTACGATCGCCCGGGCAACTACAACGAGATCCTCAAGGTGATGGATGACCAAGGCAGCGTCGACTACGACTTCGCCCGAGTCAAGATCGCCGACCGGGAGCACCCCGAACCGAAACTGCCGGGCGTCCACGCCGCCTATTGGCCGACGTTTGGCATCAAACCTGGAGACGAAGTGACCTTCAAGGCCCGCAGCTTTGCCGTGGACCGCAGCGACGGGCACGAGGAGTGGGATTTCGGCGACCGCAGCCCGAAAGTCACGACTCAATCCAACAGCAGCGGCGATGCGCACGCGGCCGACGGTTACGCCGCAACCAGCCACTGCTACCGCGAACCGGGCAACTACATTGTCACGGTGCGGCGAACCAACCAGCGCGGGGAAACCGGCACGGACCACCTGCATGTCGTCGTGGAGAAACAGCGATGACGTCAGCCGCACGGCTGTCTGCCCTTGAAAGGAGAGCGTTTCATGAGAATGCACTACCGATTGTTCTGCGTCTGCCTGCTTCTTTGGCCAGGATCGATCCCGGCTGTCGAAGAAGACCAGCCGTTCCGCAGTGCTCCGGAAAAGCCGAACATTCTTTTCCTATTTACCGACGATCAGGCCCCCGACACCGTCCATGCTTGGGGAAACGAATTGATTCAGACTCCCAATATGGACCGCTTGATCGAGGCCGGCTGCAGTTTCAGAAACTCCTACAACATGGGCGGGTGGAACGGAGCGGTATGTCTTGCCAGCCGCAGGATGCTGAACACGGGCCGGTTTCTCTGGCACGCAGAAGCCGAAAACCTCCAGCAGCGCGTTAAACAACGAAAAATGTGGTCCCAGTTGATGGCCGACGCAGGCTACGAGACCTACTTCGCCGGCAAATGGCACCTGCCGACTGACGCGGAGAAGATCTTCGACCACACGGGTCACGTTCGCCCGGGAATGCCGAAACAGACTCAAGAGGGTTACAACCGGCCGATCGAAGGTCAAGAAGATGTGTGGCAGCCGTGGGACACCTCGCGCGGCGGCTACTGGGAAGGCGGAAAGCACTGGTCGGAGGTGCTTACCGACGAGGCGGAGGCGTTTCTCGCCGGCGCGTCAAGATCCGAAAAGCCGTTCTTCATGTATCTGGCCTTCAACGCGCCCCACGATCCGCGGCAGTCGCCCAAGTCGTATGTCGACAGGTACCCGTGGCGGGAAATCGAACTGCCGGCGAGCTTTCAGCCCCGTTATCCGTTCGCTGAGGCGATCGGCGCCGGGCCCACGCTCCGCGACGAAGCCCTCGCCCCGTTTCCTCGAACGCCCTACGCCATCAAGGTCAACCGCGCCGAATACTATGCCCTGGTTTCCCACGCCGACACCCAGATCGGCCGCATCCTCGACGCGCTTGAGAAGACGGGCAAAGCCGACAACACCTACATCTTTTTCACCGCCGATCAGGGGTTGGCTGTCGGGCACGACGGGTTGATGGGCAAGCAGAACATGCACTGGCACTCCGTGCGTGTGCCATTTGCCGTGGTCGGACCTGATATCTCGGCGGGAAGCCGGATCGACACCCGTATCTACCTTCAAGACGCCATGGCCACCGCTCTGGAGCTCGCCGGCGCGACCGTGCCCGACGACATACAGTTCCGTAGCCTCTTGCCGCTGCTGAGGAACGAACGCGCCGAACAGTACGAAGCGATCTATGGCGGCTACATCGACCTGCAGCGGATGGTCGTCGACGACGACTACAAGCTCATTCTTTACCCAAAGGTCCCTGTCGCTCGGCTGTACAACCTCGCCGAAGATCCCCGGGAGTTGAACGATCTCGCGGCCAAACCATCGTCGAAGCCGATCATGCGAAGGCTCTTCGCATCTTTGACCACACTGCAAGACCAGACTGGCGACACCCTCGATCTGACCCGGAGTTTTCCCGAACTTGCCGAGTGAGATGGTTCGGCAGTAACTATTTACAGGGCGGAAGAGAGGGGGGCTCAGTTGAGCCGGACCATCTCGCCTCGCACAACGACGTCGTTGCTGGCCTCGATCTTGAGGTCACCCCGGTGTGCCTCCAGCTCGATAGACCGGGCCGAAATGCGGAGCTTCCCGGGTGTCTCGATCTCCACGTCCGGCGCCAGCAGGTGGACGATCGGACCGGATTTGCCGCGCGAGATCTCCACAAACGGTTCCCCGCCAGGCCCAGTGATCTCCAGACTCTCGTGCTCGGCGATCCGCAGCGCCGGCCCCGACCGCATCGGAGCCGGGGCCTCTTCGTCGATCCCGCAGAGCACTCCGGTGACCACCGGCTCGGGCCAATTGGCCGGCCGCATAAGGATCACCCGGTCTTTCACTCGGACCGTGAGCCCCCGCAACGTCGCCAACCATCGCTCCCTAGGCAGTCCGTCGATGCTGGGATAGGCAATCAGTACCTTGCCGTCGATCACCGGGTGCCGGTCGTCGATGCACTCTCCGACCACTGCGGCCGGCCGATTCGTCGGTGGTTGCATTCCTTTTGCCGCGCCGGCCCAGAGTTGGTCCAGCAGCGATTGCGAGTCGGAAGGAAGAAAGTCGGGCGTGCCGGGAAGTTGCATGTCGGTTCTTTCGGCCGAGGCTGAGCTAAAAGCCTATGCCAAAATCGGCGGGGACTGGCTCATTTTGCAGAGTCCTTGGAGCAAAATTTGCCGGTCGCGTTATCCGCTCGCGATTTTGGGATAGGTTCTCAGCCGCACCTCGGCTTCGGGAGTTGTCACGGCTGGGGTGCGTCACAAAGAAAATCGACACCCGCGAGCCCAGCGATCAGCCCGGCGCCATTTTGACGGTTCGTGGCGATTGAGCGGGCAGCGCCAAGCAGGTGTCTTCTCTTGCCCAATGGGCCGCATCGGCTCGAACCGACTCCACCATCCAGGGGGCATGAGTCGCGGCCTGAGGAATTCCCTTAGGAAAATCCGCGTGCATTTTCCGATACGCAGCCGGCGGCGCATAACCTAGATTTAGTCTTACTTCGACAGCGCGTCTCGAGTGCTCTCGTGAGGGATCGGCACCGGAAGACTATCGGCGTACGCCCGGCCCATTGGTGTCGCGCCTTTTGCGGAACACGATGTCCGACCCTCCTCCCAGCAGCCTTTCAACGAAGCTAGGCGTCTCGAGCGTCAACGAAGCCTTATCCTCGTCTGCACCGCTGCGGCCGCCCCTGCGGCGACGTAGTCGTGCGCCAAAACCCCTACAAGGAGGTGAATTGTGGTACATTCTTCCGACGAAATGGCAAAACCGTACACTTCTGATCTTGCTCAAGCGGCAAAGAACCGGCTCACCCAGTCGCCATACGCGGCGATCTTTCAACGCCTCTCCTGCCACTGCGACGAAGGGCACCTGACTCTCCGCGGTCAGCTTCCGAGTTTCTACCACAAACAGCTTGCACAAGAGACGGTGGGCAACGTCGACGGCATCACACGCGTCATTAACGAGACCGAGGTCGTCGAGGCGAATGTCGCCCGGTAGACCGTCGTCAAGAGCAGGTGTTTGCTGCCATTTGGTCGAAACAAGAGGAATCGGGATATGACTCTGGAAATCTGCGGAGCGCGCAGCCCCGTACGGAATGTTTATCTGGACCGTTTCCCGCTTATCATCGGCCGCAGTGCTGATGCAGATATTCAGGTCGACGACTACTGGGTCAGCGACTATCACTGCCGGATCGATCAGGTCGATGGGGTACTCGAGGTCCGCGATCTCGCCAGCCGCACGGGGACTTTTGTCAATGGAGTCCGTGTGGCGAAAGCTCTGCTGCTGACGGACGATCAGCTCACGCTCGGGCGCACGGTACTCTGTGCCCACCCCGGAGGCATGGCTGGCTTGGCAAACGCCGAGGCCTGATGCCTCCCCAAGCCAAGTCCTCGAAGCGACAAAGCGGCTCCGGTTAGACGACGGCATCCCTTCGAATCGTCTCGTGCTGCGTCCTGGTGGAGACAACCGCGGACAACTCCTCCTCGGCAACCACCCAACCCCGGCACGACGGGGCACCGCAACGGCATGGGATGGCGTAGGATGCGGGCCAGCCGTAGTCGATCGTCAGTTCCTCCTCCGGGCGAATCGTCCGCAAGGCGTGCAGGAAGACCCGTCGTTGCGACTCTTGGCCGTCCTCATCACGCAAATCATGCCAGGAAAAGCGGCAGTTCGGTTCACAACTGTGGTTGAGGAAACGAAAGGGCGCGTCGGGCTCGAGACAGGTGCCGTCTTCCAGATCCATGCAGTACTCGGAACTGTAGTCCTGGTCGACGATTCGAGCGCCCCTGATCTCGCCGACGATTTCGTGAGAACGGTACCACTTCTGAGCGAAAACTCCCATTCCGACGCGTGTACGGCCGACGCGGACGCAAGTCTTCCGGCCAACACCGGGACGCGACCCGGCACCGTTCGCCGAAACGGTTCGCCGCGCGTCTGCGGCAGCAGCAGCTCTGCGGAAAGGGGGCTTTCTTACGGAGTCCGGCATCCCGTCAGGGTCGTCCACAGGGCATCTTCTCGCTGCTGAAACGCGTCCGTTGAGATGGACTCGATCTGTTGCGGCGTTAGTCGCGGATTTCGACCTTTGCTCGCTGACGCTGCTGTGCCGCGGTCTTCTCCCACAACTGCCGCTCGAGCATCTGTTTTACCTCGTCCTGCGCCTCGTTGAAACCTCTGTTACCTGCCACGCGATCCGTTACCTTGATGAGATGCCATCCGAAAGGGGTTTTCACCGGTTGGCTCAACTCGCCAACCTTCAGGTCAAACGCAGCGGCCGCGAACGGCTCGACCATTTTCCCGTGACGCGGAAAGGTCCCAAGATCGCCCCCTTCCGAAGAGCTTGGGCAGGCAGAGTACTTCTTGGCAGCCTCCGCAAAAGGGAGACCTGCTACGATCTCTTTCCGAACCGCATTGATTTTGGCTTCGGCAGCCTTCTTCTCTTCGGCCGACGCATCCTCTTCCACCTTGACCAACAGATGGCTCGCTTGGACCTCACTGCCGTCCAATTCCCCCTTGTGGCTCTCGAAGTACTCTTTCACCTCAGCATCCGTTACCGCGTCGTCCGCGTAGCTTTGAAACGCAAGGTCCGACGCGATTCGCTTTCGCAGAGTGTTTTCCGTGTGGCCCTGGATTTTGAGGACTTCTTCCAACGGCAGACCGGCGGCGGCGACCTGCTTCTTGATGTCGTCGATGACCGAGTCGACCTTTTTGGCGTCTGCCTGAACCTTCTTTTCCTCGAGGAACTGATCTACCAGCTTCTGATCGATCAGTAGCTGAAGCACCGCCCGGCGAATTTCCCGGGCGGCTTCCGGAGGCGCCGTGCGGCCCTGCAACTGTCGCTGGACCCCGGCGGACAGTTGGGCTTCGGTGATCTTCTCGCCCTGGACGACAGCCGCCACCTTTTCGTCGGCGACTGCAGCGGCAGCCGGGTTTTCGGCTGCCGCCTGTTCGCCTTCAGGCTGCTGGGCGGTCATGCGCGTGCAGGCCAGAACGAGTGCGAACAACAGGAGTATCAGAGGGAGCTGATAGAACCGCATGAAAGACCTTTCTCAGTCCTAGCTTGGGTGGAAACGGGGACAACCGAGGACAACGCGGTCGCCCAAGAAGAAGCTGCACGCCGTGCATGCGGCTCGACGAAGGAGACTGGTTCGGTGGGAGGCTCTTGCCGGACACAAACGACGATCGAGGTCCACTACCCAGTATACCGGGCTGCATCATTTGGTGCAATCGCGGCAGAAAGCCCCCCCGCCGAACCTTGCCGTCCCGTTAAGTCCTGTTGCGTGGCGCTGGTTTCGCCATGCCGCTGCGTGTGGTACATTGAAATCGCTGTGGCAATTTGCCCGCGAGGTACTTCAGCGTTCTTTCAGGTTTCTGCGCTTCGCGTGTTTCAATGCGAGACACCGCCGAGATTCCCGGGATCGGGGCTGATCTGCTTATCGCCACGTTCGCAACCGTCCTACGAAAAGGAGGAAACCATGGCCAATCAATCCGTTCCCCTGTCGACCGGCGGTCCGACGTTGCGCCAGCGGCACTTGCGGCGGCGTTTGCGCTTGCTCCCACTCGGCGATGCCGTCCACCATGCTGCCGAGGCGTTTTTTCGCTTCCGATATCGCTCAACGCGAACCGAGGCGCTCTGGTCCGAGTCGGAGCGAGTCTGGATGGGCCGCGAGACTTTTTTGTACTGGGCTCTGCGGGATTCAGCCATCAACATTCCGTGGGTCGTTGGTTTGGTGGCCGCCGCCCCCGACGACTCTGAAGAACTATGCAAGGCCGTCCGGGCTGAACTGGTCGACTACTGGAGCACACAGGTTTCCGACCTGCCACGAAAGAAATCACCAGGGTGGCTTCCGCTGCCGTGAGCATTCGCTCGGGTGGATTATGCCCAATTTGAGGATATTTAGAAACTGCATAGGGCATTCCGCTGGTTAGCCGGCGGGAAATCTGGGGCCGTTGGCAGCCCCCCCACTTCCGTGCACAGCTATTGACGTTATAATCCTCAGCACGAAAGGAAGACTACCATGCAACACACTGAATCAGGTCAAGGGACCATCCATCTGGCTGAAGTACGGCAGGCAAGGACTTGGTCGCACGTCGCGAAATTGGCTGCTGAAGCTGTGCAGGCCCTGGATGATCGCAAATTCAAAGACGCACGCGACCTTCTCACGGCGATCCGCGGCATCGCCTTGAACGCGGACAAAGAAGGTCTTTAGCTGAGCACTCTTCGCCAGTCTGTTGCAGCGCGCCCTCCCATGCGTGAGAATGTCGGCATTGCCGCAGGTCTGCGCAGGAAATGGAGGAGCAAGCGATGTGGCGGAGTCTCTCTCGGTCGATGAGTGTTGTTCTCTGTGCGGCGGCGGTGTCATTCGCCGCGGCTCCGCAGCAGGACCGCGACGACGACGGGCTGCCTGATCGGGATGAGGAGATCCTTGGCAGCAATCCTGCGTCGGCCGACACGTTCTACAGGGTGCTGGACGACGGCGTTGAATCCGATTCGGCTCGCCAGAGGCCCGGCTACGACGCCACGAAGGATTTTGTCGGCGTCGAGTGTGCCCACGCCGGCGACGACCGTTTCCTCTGGCGGGTCCGCTTTGCCGCCGAGCCGAAGCCCGAAGACACGGTGCTGCATCTTTACGTCGACGCCGACGCCGACGAAGAAACGGGCCGGAAGGCGAGCCCGGGCAGTCCCGTCGCGGGCACCGATTACATGCTGAGCGTCGTCGGCGGCCAGGGACGGGCGACCCGCTACAATGCGGAGGGCAACACAATTCCCGGACCTGTCGTACGGTTCGTCGCTCAGGACAAGACGATCGTCCTTTCGGCCGACGTCGAATTCGCCCGGTCCGGCGACTCGCTGCGGACTTCGCTCTACGTGCTCTGCCACACGGTGAGCGGGTCCGGGCAATCGCCGGCCATGAGCGATTCGAGTCCAAAAAAACCGGTCGAAGGCGTGGTGCTCACCGACCGCAAGAAGCCGATTCGGGCAGTCGACTTTTCCGAGAATCATCGTGTGAAAGCCACCTTCGGTGAGCAGTTGCTTCGGTCCATCGAGCTCGCCGAGGGCACAATCGTCGTTCCGCACAACCGGTTCCACTGCGATGGATACGCGGTCGATCTGTTCACTTCGAACCGCTGGCCGCATGTTTCCCGCGAACGGCCGGAGGGGAAAGTCTGGACGGAGGCCCCCCGGGCCGGAAGGTTCTACGTGGGCTTCATGATGTACGACGATTCCAACGACGAACGGGTCGGGATCTACGTCGTCGACAAGCTCCTGGGTGTTGCGGTCGCGCGGAAGGACAACAACCGTACCTGGCTCTACTGGCTCGACGAGCCGTACGAATTCCAGGGCGGCGACGCGTGCAGTTGGAAGCGGTCGGCCCAAGCGGCAAGCATGGACTCTGCAATATTCTCTTTCTGCGCGAAGAGCCGGAGGTCCGCGAGATCCCGTCCCGCGTGGAGAATATGACCAGCGCCGCCCATGTCGGCCGTCCCGGGCGCGTCACACTCTCATGGACCACGACCTGGCCCTGTTCAACTCGCTTCGAGTACGGAACGGATACGAAGTACGGTCAGAAGATCGAGGACCAGAACGACTGTCTGGTGCACCGCGTGGTTCTCGACGGCCTGGATCCAGAACTGGAATATCATGGGCGTGCGACGGGGACCGCACGAGATGGATCGGTGTTTTCCGGGGCTGACTTTGTATTCCTCGCGCGCCCGCCCCAGTGTCCCCAAACCGTCAGCGACGTGCACGCTGTGCCGCTGCGCGTGCGGAATCCCCACAAGATGGAGGCCCGGCGATGGCCGATCACCACGGGAGTTCCATTCCCAAGTGCGACGCTTGAGAGCGAGGACCATGTCCGTCTGATGCTCGGTAGCGAGGAAGTGCCCGCCCAGGTTCGGCTCACGGCGCGCTGGACCGATGGCAGCGTGAAGTGGATTCTTCTGACCTTCCAGGCCGATATCGCAGCGGAGGGCGAAAGGGAATACCGGTTGGAGTACGGTCGTGATGTTCGCCGCGGCGCCCCAGCCGCGGGGCTGGTGGTGAACAAAGATAGGGACGGTATCAAGGTCGATGCCGGGGGGCTGAAATTCCGTGTCGACCCCCAAGGGCAGCTTGCTGAGGTCGCAAGGGGCGATCGGCCGGCTTGGAAGCCGAGCAAGGTTTGCAAAACTCTGGCAATGGATCACACGGGAACGACGTATACCTCTGCAGCGAGCAAAGCCGATCTGTTGGTCGAGGAGTCGGGACCAATCCGCGCGGTGGTGAAGAGCGTGTCGGACCTGACATCAAGCGACGGCCGTTCGGTGATGCGGCTCGAGCAGCGCGTGGAGGCATACCGTGAACTTCCCTGGATCCGCGTCTATCACACAATCGTTGTTTCCGGCCAGGAGAAGTTACAAAAGTTCAAGAAGGTGTCGTTCTGCATACCGGTCACTACCTTCGGAGAGACGTGGCAAGTGCCACTGGCGGACGGCCAGATCGGCAAGCTCTCTGAGGCGGCGCCTGCTCTTCGCCAGCGTTTCGATGACGAGTTGGTCACGATCGTCGGCGAGAAGGAAACCGCGGTGAAGGGGCGCGCCGTCGGCTCGATTTTTACGGATGAAGATGACGGTTGTGCAATCGCGGTACGGGATTTCTGGCAGAATTATCCGAAAGGCTTCACACTTACGGCGGACGGATTGAGCGTCGACCTCTGCCCCGCCTTCTCCGAAGGGCTGTACGACAAGTTCCCCTTCGAAAAAGAGGGCCACCATCTGTACTATTACCTGCTCGATGGCGTCTATACGTTGAAGCAGGGGGTGTCGAAAACGCACGAGATCCTTCTCTCGTTCGATTCGGCCGATCGTCGCGAGGCATCCGCGGCGATTTTTCAGCGGCCGCTCGTCGCCACGGCTCCGCCGGAGTGGTACTGTGCCAGCAAGGCTTTCTACGACGTCGCGCCTCGCAACCCCGAGAAATTCAAGCTGTACGAGGAAGCGATCGACAAGAATCTCAAGAGCTACGCGGCCATGCGAGATCGCCAGCAGGACTACGGCTTGATGAACTATGGCGACTGGTACGGCGAACGGGGCGCCAACTGGGGCAACATCGAATACGATACCCAGCACGCCTTTTTTCTCGAGTACATCCGCTCCGGCAACCCGGAGGCATTTTTTCTGGGCGACGCGACGGAGTTGCACAACCGCGACGTCGACACGGTCCAGTGGAGCCCCGATCCTCTCGAGGTCGGCGCGGTGTACGTGCATCAGATGGGCCACGTCGGCGGATACTACGACAAGAGTGTGCCCGGCACCCTCGGGATCCCCAGCGCCGGCTTCACAGTCAGCCACGCTTGGGCCGAAGGCCACTTCGACCACCATTTCCTCACAGGCGATCGGCGTTCCTACGAGACCGGCTGTGCCGTCTCCGACTTCTTTATCCGCAAGGAGTTGAGCCGGCCGTACGACTTCCTCAGTTGCCGCGTCCCCGGCTGGCATTTGATCATGCTGTCGGCCGCCTATGCGGCCACCGGCGATCCGTATTACCTGAACGCCTCGCGGGTGGTTATCGACCGGGTGCTGGAAACCCAGGACATGCAGCCACGACCGCTGCCCGAGTACCAGGCGGAGGGACGCAAGCCCTATCAGCAAGGTGGCTGGTCGCGGATGATGGTCCCGGGGCACTGCCAGTGCGAGCCTCGCCATCGCGGCAATGCCAATTTCATGGTGGCCGTACTCTTATCGGGTATGAAGTATTATCACGATGTCACGGAAGATCCCCGCGTGAAGGAATCGATCGTCCAGGGAGCCCACTATCTTCTCGACGAGTGCTACTCCGACGAGACGCACGGATTCCGTTACACGTCGTGTCCGAACACCCGCTTCGGCTCGGGCGCTTCGCAGTTGATGGTCGAAGGCATTGCGCGGGCTTATCTCTGGACGAAGGACGAGCGTTTCCGCCGCGTGCTCACCGAATCGCTGCCTCGCGGCGCCGGAGGGAGCGGCTACGGCAAGGGGTTTTCGATGTACTATCGCATGGCCCCTCGGGTGCTCGCGGATCTCGAAGCGGCGGGGCTGACGCTCAATGAACCGACCGAAGCGAATTGAAGCGGCCCCCCAATTCCACTCCGTTGAGTACGGCTGTAACCGTTTACGCCCGCGGAAGAGAGGGGGACAGGTCCATGTTTTCGGCCAACGTCTTTGACGCCAAAACACCCGAATTGGCCGAAAAATGGACCGGTCCCCGGCCGCGGGCGTGAACGGTTACGCACGGCTCAGCCCAGGCCGTGCTTCGCGAGCTTGTCGCGAAACGTGGAAGGCTTCATTCCCAGGGAGGCAGCCGCGGCCGTTTTATTGCCCGCGCAGGCGCGCAAGGCATTTTCCAGAAGCTGGCGTTCCGCCACGTCCATCGCAGCCTGGAAGCTGCCGATGGGCGTGGCGCCACTGCCAGCGGAGACGGCTGAGCCGGCTGTTCCTTCGATCTCCGCCGCAAGCAGATCGGCTGAAACGCGGCCCGAGCCGACAAGATAAGCTCGTTCCAGCGTGTGAAGGAGCTCACGAACATTGCCCGGCCAATTGTGGTTCTGTAGCACCTCGAAGGCCGCCGGTTCCATGTCATACCGCGAGTTCTCGGCGACCCGCTGCATCAGGCGTTCGGCAAGAGCGGGAACGTCTTCCAGCCTTTCCCGCAAGGGCGGGACGTTAATTCGCAGGACGTCGAGCCGGTAGTAGAGATCTTGCCGGAACGTACCCTCGCCGATCTTTTCCAGCAGGTTCCGCTTGGTCGAGGCGACAATCCGGACATCGGCCTGGATCAGGTCGGTTCCGCCGACCCGTTCGAAGACTTTCTCTTCGATTGCTCGCAGGAGCTTTGATTGCTGCTCGAAGGGAATATCGTCGACGTCATCAAGATAGAGCGTCCCTCCTTCGGCCAATTCGAACCTGCCTTTACGCTTCTGCTCGGCGCCGGTGAACGAGCCCTTTTCGTGCCCGTACAGTTCGCTTTCGATCAACTGCGGAGGGAAGAGTGTGCAGCCGACTTTAACGTAGGGGAAGCCCTGGCGGTGCGAGTGCCGATGGATGACCGATGCAATGAGATCCTTGCCGGCGCCCGTCTCGCCGCAAAGCAGCACGTTGGCATCGGTCCGGGCGCAGATTTCGACCATGCGTCGCACCCGGCTCATCGCCTGTGATGAGCCGACAATGGCCTCGTCAATGCCGGAGGCGATCGCCGCGTCCGGCCGGGCCGGCCCGGTCTGCCTCTCACGCTCGATCCTCGCAATGAGCGGGAAAATGTCTTCATTGCGAAACGGTTTGGTGACGAAATCGAAGGCCCCGAGCTTCATTGCCTCGACGGCCACGGGAATGCTTCCATAGGCCGTCATCATGATCACTTCCATATCGGCCAGGGGACCCTGCTTAATCCATTTGAGAAGTTCGATGCCGTCGACCTTCGGCATCTTCATGTCGGTGACAACCACGTCGAAGCGATCGCCGGCGAGTTGCTGCAGGGCCTCTTCGCCATCGCCGGCAGCAACAACCTCGTGCCCCTGCGTGGCGAGATCGTCGGCCAGGGTGACGCGTTTGATCTTCTCGTCGTCGACGACCAGGATTCTCATTCTGCCTTCGCTGTGACTGCCAAGACTTCGGTGACCGGATTGAGAACGACGGTAAACGTGGTCCCTTGGCCGAGTACGCTGCGGACTTCGATCCGTCCGCCCATCTCGGAAATGAGCATGCGGCACAAGCCCAAGCCGAGCCCGGTGCCGCCCGACTCTGCGCGGGTGGTGAAGAACGGCTCGAAGATCCTTTCGAGTTGCACGCGAGGGATGCCGACGCCCGTGTCCGACACCTCGATCGCCACCGAGCCCATCTGATCTTCATCCTTGTAGCCCAGTGCGGTCGTGCGAATGGTCAGTGTGCCGCCATCGGGCATGGCCGCCAGGGCATTGGTGCACAGGTTGAAGAGGACTTCCTGCAGCGTGTACGGGTCGCCTTGGACCGGGGGCACGTGAGTCAGCTCGGTCTCAATGCGCACGCTGGCCATGCCGCTGCCGAGGAACTGGAGCGTACCGTCCACGGCGGCATTCACGTCGGTGCTCTGCAATTCAATACCGCGGGGACGGGCGAATGCCTGCACTCGCTTGGCTGTCCGTTCGATTCGCTCCAGGGCCTCGGTCATGAGCTGGACGTATTCGGTAAGGTGGGCGTTGCCTTTGACTCCCTCGCCGATCCGCTGCAAACAGTTTTGCACACCGTCCAGAGGGTTTGCGATCTGATGCGCGATTCCCGCCACGAGTTGCCCGATACCCAGCAACTTTTCTTTTTGTCGGATCTCGGCGTGTGCCCGGTCGACGTAGCGCCGGATCGAGGTCGTGCAGTAGACGGCGATCCACAGCGTGCTGGAAAACGCCGCAAAGACGGCGAGGAGGTAAAGCCCGTCCGGTGACCGCGGGCCGATCGGATCGGATCCAAAACGCAGCGGAAACGTCGGGATCCAGCCCAGGTACTCCAGCAGCATCACCGCCCCGACCATGGCCGACACCAGGGCAGCGAAAACGTACGGCAATCGCCCCCGCAAGTACATTCCCGCGATGATCATATGGAAGACGAAGTAGAACAGAAACGGGTTGCGGGGAAGGTCGGCAAAGTAGAGCAGGAGTGTCAACGCGACGAGGTCCAGGAGAACCTGAAGAAAGATATTCCGCTCTACGTTCCGTTCGCCCCCCGAGTCGCGTTGCCCGAGTTGAAAGAGGGCGTTGTAACCCAGGACGGCGAGGCCCACCGCGTAGAGCGGTAGGGGATGTTCGACAACGTCGAGCACCGCCGACGAGAACCAGATCGTCAGAAACATGAGCACAATCGCCAGCCAACGCAGAGAGACCAGCCAACGTGCACCTTCAGGTGGGAGCTTCATAGCAACTATCGTAACCGCAGCATTCTCGGGCGACAACTACGGCAGGGGAGTGGGGGCTCGGGGCGAAGTCGTGCTATATTGCACCATCTGAGAACCAAGTTGAATTGGGGTGATGAAAAAGGGGACTGGCTCCGCAAGACCTTGATCTTCAGTCCCATGCACCCACTATTGCTTGCGGTGCCTGTCCCCTTTTTCATCAGACCAGAGCTGAGCTGCCACAACCAGTTCGTTTGAGTCTGCCTGCGGGGGAAGTCATGAGCATCCTTTTCTGGACCCATTTACTGGCAATCAGCGAGTGGGCAATCCGACTGACCGTTCTTCCGATCATCGTGCTCCGCAAAGAGCGGCCAGCCACTTGCCTGGCTTGGCTCGCCATTGTCTTCTTCGAGCCCTGGATCGGGCTGGCCTTTTACCTCCTGATTGGGGAAAACCGTCTGGGACGGCAACGGCTCAGACGCCGGCGACAAGGCCGTGTGGTCCTGGAATCGGCGGAATACCCTAAGCTTGGCTCCCGGCATCTTGAGCCGGCTGCCCTGGAGCATGATCCCCATCCGCTCACGGAGCTCGCCGAGCAGATCGTGGGGCTGCCGATCGTCGGGGGAAACCGAGCTAAGTTCTTTTCCGACACGGATCTAGTAATCGATCGGGTCGTCGAGGCGATCGATGGGGCCCAAAGCCATGTCCACCTGCTATTCTACATTTTTCGCGACGACCGCGTCGGCCGGCGCGTGGGAGACGCGCTGATTGCGGCTCGTCGTCGCGGGGTGGACTGCCGGGTTTTAGCAGACGCGGTCGGTTCCCGGTTGATGTGCCGTAGTCTCGCCCCGGAACTGCGTACGCACGGCGTCGAAACCTATCCGGCGCTGCCGGTAAATCCCCTTCGGCGACCACTGGCCCGCCTCGACCTCAGGAATCACCGGAAGCTCGCGATCATCGACGGGACAATCGCCTTCACCGGATCCCAGAACATTGTCGAAGCAAGCTACGGGCATAGTCGAGGCGGCGCGTGGCACGACGTGATGGCCCGGATCACCGGTCCCGTTGTCCGGGATCTGCAAGGGGTCTTTCTGGAAGACTGGTTCCACGAGACGGGCCAACTACTCGATTCTCCCGAGCTATTCCCCCCCATAGAGGCGGACGGGCGTGTGGCGATGCTGGTAGCCCCGACAGGGCCCGATCTTCCGACTGAGGCGTTTCAGGCCCTGTTTGTGGAAGCAATCTTTCGAGCTCGCCAGAACCTCGTGATTACTTCACCCTATTTCATTCCCAGCGACGCGATGATGCTGGCGCTGCGGCTGGCGGTGCTTCGCGGGGTCGCCGTCTCGCTGATTATCCCCAAGCGGAGTGACCACCCATTGGTTGATGCGGCCGGAAGCTTCTACTGGGAACAACTCATGCATGGAGGGGTGTACGTCTATTTGTATCATGAGGGAATGCTGCACGCGAAAACGCTCGCCGTGGATGATGAATTTGCCATATTTGGCTCGGCGAATTATGACATCCGCTCGTTCGATCTCAATTTCGAACTGAACGTGCTGCTTCAGGGGGTGGAAGCGGTAGCCGAACTTCGCGCCTTGCAAGAAAATTATTTACGAATGTCTGACCTTGCTACCTTCGAGGACGGACCGAGCCGGACTTGGGGAGGAAGGCTTAAGGCGAATTTCGCCAAGCTCTTCAGCCCGCTGCTCTAATCCACAACCCGAGAGACCGCACAGTCGATGAGGCCGATGGGGAAGACCTACTTTGTCTCGGACCTGCACCTATTTGCTCGGCGTTCCCAAGCCGATCGGTATTTCGATCGATTGTTGGAGACGGCTTCCGGCGCCGAGCATTTCATCCTCGGTGGGGACATCTTCGACTTCCGCTGGTCCCAGGCCCGCACCATCCATCACGCGGTCGATGACGCCATTCGGTGGCTCGCCGAACTGTCGGCTCCGCATCGGAATTGCCAGTTTCACCTGCTTTTGGGCAACCACGATTTCCACCAGGAGTTCATCGACCGACTGGTTAGTCTGGAGAATGCGATCCCTAATTTGTCCTGGTATCCCTACTATTTTCGACTGGGTAGCAGCATTTTTCTGCACGGTGATGTGGCCGACCGGGTGATGAGCGAGGAGATGCTCACCCACGCACGTTCCCGCTGGCTCCACCGCAAGCAGCGCGGTCTGCTGCTGAGCCGCCTCTATGACCTGGTCGTGGCGACCCATTTACACCGTCCGTTCCCCTATCTACGATACCGCAAGCGGGTTGTGGCCAAGCGGATTCTCGCCTACCTGGAGTGCATCGGCCAGGGGCCTGCGGATGGGGTGCAGAACGTTTACTTCGGCCACACGCACCAGAGCTTGCTCGGTTACGAGCACGGCGGACTTGTATTTCACAACAGCGGCGCTCCCATGCGCGGAGTGAAATTCCAGATTCTGGAAGTAGCCACTTAGTGTCCCCTCACAGGGACGCGGCACTGGCACGGTGGTACTTCCCGTCCTGGCGGAGTCGCGGTACACTGGGCCATTTGGCTGAGAGCCTGTCCCAAAACCGTCGGGGACTGGCTCATTTTGCGGAGTCTTCGGAGCAAAATGTGCCTGTCCCCTTCTTCTCGCGAGGTTTTGGGACAGGCTCTGAGCCGAGATGGGTGACGCCGGTTGACGGTAGACCATGCTGGTTTCGTTAGACAGCTCTTCATACAGCAGGAGAATTGAGGGAAATGGCCAAGAAGTCTATCCAAGACGTGGATGTTGCGGGGAAAAAAGTCCTGATGCGGGTTGATTTCAACGTGCCGCTGGACGAGGACCAGAAGGTCACCGACGACCGTCGGATCCGCATGGCGATGGCTTCGATCAAGTCGGTGTTGGATCGCGGCGGCTCGCTCATTCTCATGAGCCACCTGGGCCGGCCGAAGGACGCCCCCGATCCTAAGTACAGCATGAAACCGGCCGCCGACAAGCTGGGCGAACTGCTGGGCAAGGGAATCGTCTTCGCCACGGACGTTATTGGCGACGACGCCAAAACGAAGGCCGCCGGCCTTCAACCGGGGCAGGTGCTGGTGATCGAAAACCTTCGCTTCCATCCTGGTGAAAAGAAAGGAGATCCGGGCTTCGCGCAGACGCTGGCCGACATGGCCGATATTTACTGCAACGACGCCTTTGGCACCTGCCACCGCACCGACGCGTCGATGGTTGCCGTTCCCAAGGCGATGGGGAGCAAACCCAAAGTCGTCGGATTCCTTGTGGCCAAGGAGATTCAGTATCTCTCCGACGCGATTGCTCATCCGGATCGGCCCTTCGTAGCCATCCTCGGGGGGGCGAAAGTGTCGGATAAGATCACGGTAATCAAGAACCTGCTGGGCATTTGCGACACGGTGCTCATCGGCGGGGCCATGGCTTACACGTTTTCGCTCGCCCAGGGAGGCCGGATTGGCGAAAGCCTGGTGGAAAAGGACAAGGTCGATTTGGCCAAGGAGCTTCTGGCGGCGGGCAGCGACAAGCTCATGCTTCCGGTCGATACGCATTGCGCAGACGCCTTCAAGGCCGACGCGAACAAACAGGTCGTCGACTCAGGGAAGATCCCGGATGGCTGGCAGGGACTGGACATCGGCCCTAAGACCGCCCAGCAGTTTGCCGACGTGGTGAAGAGTGCCAAGACCGTGGTCTGGAACGGCCCGATGGGTGTGTTCGAGATGCCGCCGTTCGATGAAGGTACGAAGGCCGTGGCCAAGGCGATCGCCGATAGCCAGTCGACCAGCATCATTGGGGGCGGCGATAGCGCCGCTGCCATTCAGCAGCTCGGTTTTGCCGATCAGGTCAGCCACGTCAGTACGGGTGGCGGAGCCAGCCTGGCGATGCTTGAAGGCCAGAAGTTCGAGGCGGTCGAGATCCTCGACGGCAAGTAGATGTATTGCCGAGTCGTGCGGGCCTCGGCTGTCAAGCGGTTGGCGGCTGTTTCCCTTCGACCACGTTCCGCCAATACGCGGGCATGCCGCGCCATGCGGACATGTATGTCGGTTCCACCGGAATGTTGATGTAGTAATCAGGATCCAGAAACAGGGGCATTTCGGGCAGCGTCGAGCCGATAGCCAGATGCTCCAGGTAGATGTCGGGCCGACGGTCAGCCACGTAAGATGCCAGCGTAAGCGGTTCCTCCGCCGGGAGAGGATAGGAATCGTTTTCGAACCGTTCCCAAACAGCCCCGTGGATCCCCTGGGGGTCGTGGGGCCCCGGCGGAATCAGGTCGACCAGCAATACATGGATGTTTTCCAGCAATGCCGTTTCGATCTTGGCTGCGAGTTCGGAAACGTGGCTCGATCGATCCTTGTTGGCCGGGGAGACGATTTCCACCAGGGCGACGATGCGGTGCCCGCTGACATGACGAATGGTCAAGGTCCGCCGTGTGCCGCGGGCGCCCGGCGAGAGCGAAAGTTTGCGTCGGACCCGGGGCGGAGTCTCGACGACTGCCACGCTGCCTCGGGCTGCTGTACCGGGCGGAATAGGCGCCGGCGTCTGAAGCGTCAGGACATCAAGAATGAAGGGCCCGCCATGTTGCTCTCCCATCGCGTAGTAGTCCGGCGGTAACAGGCCGTCATTGAGGACTTCGCTGAGATGGGTGATCCATGCCGAGTGAAAAGCGTGGTAAGTTCCCGGGTCCACGCGAGTCCAGTCGTGAACGGGCATATGCGATCCTCCAAAGGCTCGGTACACTGCAATTCTAATCCGAGCGGCGGAACGAGAGAATACCGGTCACTGCAAGCTGCGCCGCAGGCCGGCGAGCTGACGGAACAGCATCATGGTCCGGGTTAATCGGCCTTTTGCATCACTTCTCGCGGCGGCGTCCACCCGTTGGCTCGCTGGACGTCCGGCCTGTATGCGCACGTGGCCACGAACAGCCCCGCCTGACCGGCCTTTTCGGGCGGGATATTGATCTGCACCTGGGTGAAGCCATTGGCAAACCAGCGCTGGTAGCCGTCGGTCGGGCTTTCGGCCAACAAGTGGCCGTTGAGTCGTAAGTCGACGAGCTTCGGATTGCGATAGGGCAGTCGCAGCCGCATGCCCAGACCGTGCTCGATATCGTTCGGCTGCGCATCGGCCGCTCGCCCCCGTTCGACGTAGAGCTTGTCCTCGGGGCCCACTTCGAAAAACACTCGGATTGCCTCGGAATCGAATCCGTCGCGGCCCTCGAGGTTTTTTAGAAACTTCTCTTTATCGCTATCCAGCAGCCTGGCCGCCTCGTCGGTCACGGCCACGAGATAGCTTTCGCGGCTATCGGTCTGTGGATACAGCATGGCATGCGAGAACCGCCCCTGCTGCTGCCAGAGTTCCACCCGGCTCTTTCGGCGCTCTTGTGCGGTCTGGCCGTAGGACGTCAGGAAGTGGCCCACGAACGCATCGATGCGGTTGACCGGGTACCCCGGGACTCCCTCCGTGTCCCACACGCGGTTGCCGATATCGAGCAAACCTCGGATTCGCGCGACGCCGCTGGTTTCCCAGCCGATTTCGTACGCGCTCACCATGGTGTGGTATTTGACGTAAGCGTACTGGGTCGTATAGAAGTTGGGAGCACCGCGCCAGAGCCGGTCTGCGACCGGTTGCAGGGCCGGGCCGCCGAACGACTGTTGTGCGTCGGCTTCGAAACGGTCGGAGGGGTATCCGGCTTCGCAGCCCGCCGCAACCATCGCTTCGATAACGCGCCAGTCCCAGGGCCGGAGCGTGTAGTTCGAGTAGGCGGAACCCGTGATCTCGAACATGGTCTGCCCCTTGTACATTCGGCGGTCGCCCAATCGGTCGGCGGCGTATTCCTGAAGGCCGATCCCGTGCAGATCCGCAATGACTTCCGGCTGGTAGCGGTCGACCACGCGAAGAAAGGCTTCGATTTCCGGTGCTTTATCGAGGAGCTTGTACTCGAGCGTCGCCAGGTTCCAATTGTTGGCGCCTCCGCCGGTGTACGGATCGATGCCGTTGGAGTTGCCGAAGCGGTCGGTCTGGAAATAAGATTCGGGATTGACCACCGGCATGACCAGCACGATTTGCTTCCGGCGGGTTTCGGTGGCTTGCGGCGAGTCGCCCAGCAGCCACTCGACAAGGTGCATGGCCGTACTGGTGCCCGAGCGCTCCGGACCACCGTGCATGCAAGGAATCAGCGCAACCTGCTTGTCCGTACCGGAGACAGATTTGTCGGTGATCGCGAGCAGGTAGATGCCAAGCCCGTTGACTGAACTGCCGACCTTCTCGACCACAAGGGTTTGCGGATGTCGTTTGCTCCAGAGGTCCAACGTGGCCTCATACTCCTGCTGCGTAACGCGGTGGACCTTCTCTTTCCATGGCTGGGGCAGTGCCAGGAGGCGAGATCGAAGCTCATTCTCAGCGGCCTGGGGCGAGGCAGGTATCCAACAGAGCCACACAATGGTCGCCAGCCACAGAACGGTTCGACGAGGATCGCGGAAGTCGAAGCGAATGAGCATGGCACGGTCTCCGTTCAGCAGTTCTGTTCGGCAACCGGATTCGCGGGCGCATGTCGGCCCACGCCACCGGTGAGTGACTTGTCACGTCGCTGCACGGATCGTAGCGATCAACGCATCGCTCGGTCCTCCTTTGGACAAATACGCGATGGCGCCCGCGGCACGCATCGCCAAGGCCATATCATCCTCCTCGTGCATCGACAGCCCGATCACGGAAATTCCCGATAGTTCACTCGTAATCAGCCGGGTCGCTTGGATCCCGTCAAGCCGGGGCATGGTCACATCCATGAGCACTACATCCGGCTGAATCGTGCGGGCCAGGTCAATCGCCTCCTGTCCGTCGCCTGCCTCGCCCACAACTTCCATGTCGGGCTCTTCCGAAAGAAGGCTAGCCAACCCCTGGCGAAGAATCTGGTGATCGTCGGCCAGAAGAACGCGGATCTTCTGCTGTGCCACTTCTTCCCTCCTTGTAGGACCTAAGCACGGCCGATCCGATCCGTCCAGACTGAAGCATGCCGTGCACGATGCCGATCCGCAGACCGCGGTCGACAATTTGTCTAGAATAAGAACCCAGCCGAAAAATACAACCCAGCCGTGGAACTAAATGCCGCCGAGTCCTCGTAGCGGGGATTCAATGGCACCTCTTTTGCTCCTAGTGCATCTCTTGGACCAATGCCTGCAATTCGACCATGGCAGCAAGGTCCTCGCTGCGGCCCATTGAGGCAAACGTGTTCTGCAAATTGACCAGGATCCGCGCGAGCCATTGCCGATGCGTGGCCGTCGCGAGGTAGCGTCCTCCGGGAAGGACCGACCGGCCGGTCACTTCCTCGATTCGCGCGATCGCCTCCTCGGGCGTCAACACGCGCCCTCCGGCAAACGGATCCACGAGCATGATGCCATCGTCGATCCGCAGTCGCGCCATGAAATGCCCCGGCGCGTTCACGCCTTCGATCCGCAGACCCAATTGTTCACCGACCACCTTGTAGATCAGCGACAGGGTGATCGGGATGCCAAGACGGGTTTCCAAGACCGCGGGCAGGTAGCTGTTGTACGGGTTGAAATAGTCGTCGACGTTCCCTGCGAATCCTTCCTCCGCGAAGAGCACTTCATGCAGATGGGCCAGCACCGCCTGGACGTGATTCGAGCGGAGCCTGGCACGAATCCGCCCTGCAAACTCGCCCAATCGCCGGCCGACCTGCTCGGGATCGACCCCGTCCAGTTCGTGAAGCGAGATCGCGGCGGCCGCACGGAGCAGGCCCTCGCTGGAGTCGATCGACGGGAGATAGCCGGCGAACAGGTGAAATGCTCGAGGATGACAATGGACGGGCTGGGGCATGCTTGTCTCTCAGAAGGTGATACCTCCAGTGTACGCGTGAAACGGCGGCGTGGATAGCGAGAAGCAAGTCGCGGGTGCGGCAAGATCGCGCGGGCGGGACCTTGTCTGGCAGCCACTCCACCTGCAAGGGCCAGGTGCTGCGAAGGAACTCGCGGCTGCGCCGCCGCCTTGCGTGTCGTTCGGGGGACAAAAGGCGGCGGCCTTCGGCCGCCTGTCGATTTTTGCACCTATTCGGCACGCCAGTTGCTCCTTTCCCGCCTGATATAATGAGGGAAGCGAAGAGCGTTGAGAAACCGCGACCAACCGCGGCAATGCGGCTGGAAGCGGCAGCAAAGTGCTGCCGCGGCCGCGCGATACTTATTCAATCTGGCAAAGTGGATCGTTCACTGTCCGAGGAGGAAGAGCGATGAAACGCGTCTGCATTCCAGCAATGGTGGTGCTGGCCCTGGGATTGGCAAGTTCGCCGTCCTCAGCTCAAACCGTCATTTTTTCCAGCCCGGTTGTCTGGTCGGCATCTACCCCCGTTGTGACGGCAACGCCTGTCACAACCTACCGGCCGACAACGACGACGACATCTCCCACAACGGTGACGACCTATCAGCCGGTTTCTCCGGCTCCGGTCGTAACCTACGGCACTCCGGTGGTAACGTACAGCAACCCCGTCGTGACGTATAACAACCCCGTGGTTACATATAGCAACCCCGCCGTGACGTACAGCGCGCCGACCGTCACTTACCGGCCGATCACCACGTACTCCCCTGTGACCACATACTCCCCAATAACTACGTATTCTCCGGTGACGGCCTATGCTGTACCGGTCGTCGCAGCGCCCGCAATCATCGATGTTGATCCGTACGTGCCGGGCCAGCCGGTTCGGAACCTTTTGCGGGCGATCTTCTGGGGTTTCTGACGGCAGGCAGCCCGACTGCTGAGCGCAGCCGGGCTGCTCTTGGCGCATCGGGGAAACTCCCAAGCGGGGCGCGTGAAAACATGCTGTGGAGCGGAAACCGCCACGGTTTTCAACGGCCCGCTTCCGTCCCGATCGGCTCTCCCTCGCTGATCACGGTGACATTCGCGCGTGGAGTAGCGCCGGCGGGTGCATCGGAGGAGAATCGGATTTCGTTCCGGCCCTGAGCGAGCACCGGTGCCGTCCCCTCAACCTTCACCTCGCGGATCAATTCGCCTTTGGGGCCGAAGAGCTTGCAGTCGTCCGCGGAAACGAACTCGAGATAGCACCCACTTTCGATCTCGACCGGAAAGCGGATCGACGCCCGGCCGATTGCCACCCTCGGGTTGACGAGCTTGATTGGCACAAGCGGCACTGCCCGAATCGGGCTGATGTGGCATCGGACTTCTTTTCCCGGCGGAAGCTGGTTGTACCATAGCCCGAGGCTCGCGACCTGGCCGAAGTTGACCGATTCGCGGTAGATCGAGTAGATCCCGCCGTAGGGCCACTGATAATCTGCGTGCCGCTCGCCCTCGGGCTCGATGAGCTCGAAATATCGCCACCCCGTGAAGTCGATCGGGATGTAGTGATCGCCGATGGCGTGCGAGACGTGCGACGGGCTTTTCAGTTGCACGTTGAGCACCTCGTTCTGCCCGTCGCCATGCACCCAGACTCCCAAGGCTTGCTTCTGACTCAAATTCAGCGGCGGGTCGAACGTGGTTTCCGATTTCGCCCAAGCTCCCGCGGGTGCCGGTCTGCTGCTGGTCGCACGGTAGCAACCGCTGGCGTCGCCGGCTTTCACAAGATCGGTCGATGGGCTCAGATCGGCGACAACGGCCGACTGGGCGGCGCTCGCCGGGAACTGAGCGGTCTTGAAGTCGACGACCGTCACGTTCTCGGGAGCATCATAGGAGCCGGCGCCCATCAGCGCCTCGATCCGGAGTTTCACCGGTTGCTCGGCGAACGAGTTGGTCACGGTCCAGGTGCTCTCCGGCCCCTCGGTGCCCGTCACCTTGCGTTTCTCATAACGAACCGGTACGAAATGCCAACCCTCGGCCAGGCTGCCGACAAGTCGGAACTCGTTGCCCGCGACGCGGAGCTTCTCTTTCAATTCGTTCGGCACCCTTCCCGAGTACCGCAGATCCTCATAGCGGCGGATGATCGACGCGAGTTGGCCAAGGGCGGGCACTTTGTCCACATTGCCCGGATCAATCCCCATAAGCGAGAACCCCGTGTCGGTCCCGAGGCACTTGCACATCAGATACTCGATGTCGTCGGGAAAGGTGGGCTCGCCCTGCGGGCCCGTCCAGGTCTTGAAGGCCCACCAGCCCAACTGCCCCGGGAGGAACATCCGTCGGACCTGCTCGTTCGCCTCACAGTGGATATCGATGAACTTCTTGTGGCTTCGCGTCGGGTGGTCCCATGCGCCGAGTCTTGCACGGACGACCCACAGATGATGGTGGAACGTGCTCATCTCGAACAGCGCCGGCCGCCCGAGCCGGTTGGCGATCTCGTAAACGAACTTCGAGCCATAATGCCAGCCGTTCTCGCGTCCGCCGAGGATATCTTCGCCGTCCAATGCGTCCAGATAGATCATGTCGAAGCCGCACGTGTTGAATGTCTCGGCGGTCTTCGCGGCCACTTCTGCCAGCAGCGTGGTTTCGGGATCGGGCACGAACAGCCCGAAGCACTCTTTGAGATGATGGACCTTGGCTCCGGCGGCGTGCGGGGCGGCCTGCGTGCCGTACGCTCCGCGGCGGCACCCGGTGAACCCGAAAGGCGCATCCTTGTCGATCGCCGTATAGGTGATCAGCTCGTCGTCGATTTGGAGTGTGACGCTGTTGCGGACGAAGAACCCGGTGGTCGCCGACATGTCGGCCGTCGGTTCGACCACGCGGACCGTATCGCCTTCGGCCGGGAGGGCTTCGGCGAGCGTGAAGGTCGCGTCCTTGGCCAGGCGGGGGTCCGGCACGGGCGTGACCCACGGGCAGGTCTTGGCGATGAAGAAGGCATACGTATGAAGGCCCGCCGAAATGCCCGCTGCGTGGAGCCTGTCGATCACCGCTTTCAAGCTGGCCAGGCCGTTCGGATAGGTCTCCGGGTTCGGGCGGCAGTCGCCGAAGCGGAACGAGTTGCCGCCATGAAAGTCGATCTGGTTCATGCCCATCCGTTTGCAGAGCGCGATCCAGTCGTCCACTTTGTCTTCCGAAAGGTTGCTGAAGTTGAAAAGGTAGGATCCCTGGTTGATCGGCTGCCCGAGTGCGAACGGGCCCCCGATGGACGACTTCGGCAATTCGGCGGCGTCTGTGACGACCTTCTGCAGCACCGGGCGAAGTTGGTCCTGCGGGCATCCGACCACCGCCACTTTCGCTCCGACCAGGCCGAACCGCGGATAGCAGAATGCCCGCACCCGCGAAGTGGCCCGCGGGATCTCAGGCACGTTCGTCTTCAGGTTCAGCGCCACCGCACAAGCGGCAAATCGCTCTTCCGCCGTCCCTTTCAACGCCAAAGGAATCTCGACGATCGTCAGTTCTTCAATTTCGGGTCCCTCGACCGCGAGCACCTCGAAAACGAGATAGTCGGGGCGAACGTCGGCGCGGACGGTTGCCCGCACGCCCGAGTCGCCAAAGGTCACCGCCAGCTTGCCGTCCGCATAGGCGACGGCCGACGCAGCGATCGCGGCGCCCGCGACCTTGACGCGAGCGAAGGCTCCGGCGCCGCTGGCGGCAAGGTAGTCCTTGCCGTCGCGGGGATCGGCGAAACGAAGATTTCGGCCGTCGGCGCCAATCACGTATTTCACGCGCTCGTTTTCCAACGTCCATTCGGGCGCAGCGGCAGCGATCGCCGGGGAAGCGGTCAGCGCAAGCAAGGCGAACAATACAAAGGCGGGAAGGCGGGGCTTCATGGCAGGATTCCGAGAGGGAGGGCTGGGGGATTACTGCCGAACGGGGATGTCGCGCTCGGCGAGGTAGGACTTCATCTGGCCGATGCTGAACGTTCCGAAGTGGGCGATTGAGGCGACCAGCACGGCGTCGGCATGCCCCTCGGTGATGGCTTCGTAGAGGTGATCGAGCGTGCCGGCGCCGCCCGAGGCGATCACGGGCACGCTGACCGCATCGGCAATGGCCCGCGTCATGGGAAGATCGTAGCCGGTCTGCATGCCGTCGGTATCCATGCTCGTCGGCAGGATCGTGCCCGCGCCGAGCGACTCGACCCGCTTCGCCCACTCGACGGCGTCGACGCCCGCGCCTTCGGTTCCCCCGCGGACAACTACTTCGAATCCTGACGGCATTTGGGGGTTCTTTCGCGTGTCGATGGCGACGACCAGATTCGCCGTACCGATCGTCTCCGCCGCCTGGGCGACGAACTCGGGGGTGCGAACGGCCGCGGTGTTGATCGAGGCCTTGCGGACGCCGAGGTCCATCAGGGTCACGATGTCGTCGATGTTGCGGATCCCGCCGCCGACGGTGAGCGGAATCGAGATTCGCTCGACAGTTCGCTTCACCGCGTCGAGCATCGTCTGCCGGTTCTCGATGGTGGCCGTGATATCGAGAAAGACGAGCTCATCGGCTCCCGCGTCGCTGTAGACGGCCGCGTTTTCTGCCGGATCGCCGACGTCTTTCAGATCGACGAAGTTGACACCCTTGACCAGTCGGCCATTCTTGACGTCAAGGCACGGAATGATTCTTCGGTAGTCCATGGCAACTCTCCTTGAAACTCAGCAAGCGCGTCCGTGGTGGCAAAGCGATCAGATTAGGGCGGCGGCAGGCCCCTGTCAACGCGGACAAGGCGATGCCCTTGCCCCGCGGCCTTCTATGCTCCTTGGACTTGACCGGTTCGCCGGCGGCGACTATCTTCGCCATCGGTGCGCGGGAGGCCGTTCTCTCGTGGGGTATGGTGGTGCTGCTTCGAGGCACGGTGGAGGCCGGCATGGACGCTTGGCTTTGGGTTTACCTCGCGATGGCCGGCTTGGCGATCGCTCAAGCCGTGCTGGTGACGATGCAAATGTGGGAGCATCGTCGCTTTGCGCGAAATCGGCTTCGCGAGATCAGTACCTACTCCTTCCGGGGGCCAGCCCTTCTCGTAATCCCCTGTCGAGGGGCGGATGAGGCATTGGAAGAAAACCTGGATGCCCTGGTGCGCCAGGATTACGCCGACTTCCGCGTCCGGTTCGTGGTCGACCGCCCCGACGATCCGGCCTGCGAGGCGATCCGGCGCGTGATCGCACGCCATCCCGAGGTTGCCTGCGAATTGCTCGTGGCGGGCGAAGCCGACGAGAGTGGACAAAAAGTTCATAATCTCCGTGCAGCGACTGCCGAGATCCCCCCGGGAATCCGGTACTTGGCGTTCATCGACTCGGATGCTCGCCTGCGTCCCCACTGGCTCCGAACGATCGTGGCTCGGCTGGACAATGCCGGGATGGCCGCTACGACGGGCTACCGCTGGTTTCTTCCGTCCCGGCCTTCGGCGGCCAACCTGATCCTGCACAGCATTAACGCCAACTATTCGCTCATGTTCGGGCCGAAAACGCCGAGCTTCGTCTGGGGCGGCTCCTGGGCGATCCGTCGCGACCTGTTTGAGTCGCTGGAAATGCGGGAGCAATGGCGGGGCACGCTGAGCGACGACCTCGTCGCCACCCGCGTCGTCCGCCGTGCCGGACTTCGCGCCGCTTTCGAGCCGGCATGTATGGTGCTCTCGCCTCTCGACGTCGGCTGGACGGGGATGCTGTCGTTTTTGCGGAGGCAATACATTATCGCCCGCTACTACACGCCGCTCTGGTGGGCGTTTGCTGTGGCGGTGGTTCTGGCAGGTAGTCTTTTTCTATGGGGGAGCCTGGCGTGGAGCCTCTGGGGCCTGGCGACCGGCTGGTCGGCGTGGTGGGTGCCCGCGAGCACGGTTGCGGTGCTCTACTTTATGAGTGTCGGACGAGGCTTCCTGCGAGCGGAGATATCGAAGCGGTACTTTCCCGACAGGGCCGCAGTGCTCCACCCGGCTCGGATATTCGACACGTGGGCCACCCCGCTGATCGGCGCCGTACATGCCGCCGTGCTGGTGAGCTCGACGGTGGGGCGCCATATCACTTGGCGAGGCATCCGCTACCGGATCTTCCGCGGCGGGAGGATCGAGTTGATCCGCCGCCAGGATTTGGATGCCGGCCGGACGCAGCCGCACGGCGGACCGGGGCCTCACTTCCGGAATTCCGCAACGGCCAGTCGCGGCCGGTCGCACTCGCAAACCAAGACAAGCTGACCAAGGAGAAACGGTATGCAAGTCGTGCTCTGGGATACACGGAAGCTCGACGTTTCAAAGGACTTTGCCGGTGGATTCGGCGTGGGCCAGTATCCCGGCCACGGCGGGTTTCGCGGCCGCGTCATCCGCCGTTTCTACACGCGCGACCGGCGGCCGGTCGGCCTGAACTTTGCCTACCTGGCGGCGATCTTCCGCAAACTGGGTCATGACGTCCGGTATGTCGAAGACCGGATCCTCTTGGGGGCGGACCTGTACGTCTTCTGCCCTTCGCTGATCACCCTCGCCCTTGAACGGCAGGCCATGGCGAGCCTGCTGGCCAGGCAGCCGAGCGCTCGGATTCTGGTGACGGGGCTGGCCGCCTCGGTCATGCCGGAAGCGTTTGAAGGGCTGAACGTCACCATCGTCAAAGGGGAACCGGAACAACTGCTCTGGAAGTTGGACGAGGTGCTCGAGCGGCCCACTGCCGTCGTGCAACTGGGCACGATCGAAGACCTCGACCGGTTGCCGCTTCCCGACTGGTCGCTCTTCGAGCCGAACCGGTTTCGCATCAGCTACGATTTCTGGAAGTTTCCCACGGGGCTTGTCCAGTCGAGCCGCGGATGCACGTTCAAGTGCAACTACTGCCCGTACATCATCCTCGAGAACGCAACCCGTTTCCGAAATCCCGAGGCGGTGGTCGACGAGATGCGCCACGGGATTCAACAGTGGGGCTTCCGCTCGTTCAAGTTCCGCGATCCGTTGTTCGGGCTGAATCGCAAGAACGTCTTTCAGCTTGCCGACCTGATCGGGCGGCTGCCGCGAAAAATCCAGTTCTCTATCGAGACGCGGATCGATCTGATGCGGCCGGAGGTCCTCCGCGTGTTGAAACGCGTGGGCCTGACGAGCATCACCGTGGGGATCGAAACGCCGGACGACGAAACGCTCCGCCGCTACCACCGGGCGCCCATCAAGGACGACCGGCAGCGGGAGTTTGTCGGCCTGTGCCGCAGCATGGGGATCCGCACCGTGGCCGGTTTCATGATCGGCTTTCCGGGCGACACGGAGCGGTCGATTCGCGGCGTATACCGCTATGCCACGACCGTGGGACCGACCTTTGCCAACTTCAATATCGTGACACCCTACCCGGGCACGGAGTTTTTTGAAGAGGTTCGCAACCAGATCGCCGACTTCGACTACAGCCGCTACACGGTCTACCACCCCGTGATGAAATACGAACACCTTACGTCCGAGCGGGTCCAGCATCTTCACGGCCGGTGCTTTATCTGGTACTACTTCCGTTGGCAATACCTCCGCGAGAACGCGCACCTGCTCTGGCCCCGGCTGGCCGGCTGGTGGCACCGATCCGTCGAACCGGCGCCGCCGGGAGCGGAATCGGGCCACGGAACACCGCGGGCGCCCGCCGGGCTCGAGATCCTTCAGGCGAAGAAGGGGCTTCGGTCCGACAAGCCCCACACGCGGCCGGGCTCAACCGTTCCGCGAAAAGATCAGCCGACCTCCGATGGCTGAGGCCGGTAGTCGGCGTGCGGTTTGCGGATTATACTGCTCGTGGCTGTCCGGTACACGAATCCGAAGCGCAAGCGAGGTCTCCGGCACCGCCCTCTCGCTTACGCTTCGGGTTATTATGAGCGGACCGCTGGTGTGCCATTCTCATGCGCGAGCATCATCACCCTCATAAGACCGCCTGGAGAGCCGCATGCAACTGCCCAAGTATTCCATGGGGATCGGCGACCGGTTCGCGCATCAGGGGCCGGCCCAGTTGGACGCGCTGATTGCAGCGCGCCGGCATGGCGTCGAAATCGCCCCGGTCTGGAACAAATCGCACCGCGAGCACACGATCGTCGGCAGCACGCCGGCCGACGTGCGTCGCGCGGCTGATGCGGCGGTTGCCGCCCGCGGCTGGACGGGCCCGTACTTCGTCGACGCCGACCACATCAACCTGGCCACCGTCGACCGGTTTGTCGAGCCGTGTGACTTCTTCACGCTCGACGTGGCGGATTGGATCGGGCAAGCGGCCAATGAGGACGACCTGGACCGCTTCGCCGATAAGCATGCCTCGCTCATCGGCCGGCTGGAAATTGCCGGGATCGACGAGCCGATCGAGATTTCCAAAGAGGCGATTCAGCAGTCGGCACGCAAGTGCCTGCTGGCGGTCCGCAAGGCGGGCGAGATCTACCGTCACATCGAGAAACGGAAAGGCCCCGGCAAGTTTATCACGGAGGTCTCCATGGACGAGACCGATCGGCCGCAAACGCCGGTCGACTTGCTTTTCATCCTGGCGGCCATCGCCGACGAAGCCGTCGCGGCGCAAACGATCGCGCCGCGGTTCAGCGGCCGGTTCAATAAGGGGGTCGACTATGTCGGCGACCCGCGGCAGTTCGCCCGCGAATTCGAGCAGGACCTCGCGGTCATCCGGTTTGCGGTCGAGCGATTCGGTCTACCGCGGCAGTTGAAGCTGAGCGTCCATTCGGGGAGCGACAAGTTCAGCCTCTACCCGCTCATGCACGCGGCGTTGGCGAAGGCCGGGGCCGGAGTCCATTTGAAGACGGCGGGCACGACGTGGCTGGAGGAATTGATCGGCCTGGCGATGGCCGGCGGCGAGGGGCTCGAGATCGCCCGGGACGTTTACCGGGCGGCGTACGGCCGATACGATGAACTGTGCGGTCCGTATGCCTCGGTGATCGAGATCGACCGGTCGGCCCTGCCGTCGCCGGAAAGCGTGGACCGTTGGGACGAGTCGGCGCTGTCCGGAGCGCTTCGCCACGACCCGAGTTCGCCGCAATACGACCGAAACCTCCGTCAGCTTCTCCACGTAGCCTACAAGGTGGCCGCCGAGATGGGCGCCCGGTTCACTTCCGTGCTGGAGCGTTACGCCGACGTGATCGCCGCGAATGTTACCGAGAACCTTTACGCGCGCCACGCTCGGCCGCTTTTTCTGGGCGGTCTGATGGAAAAGGGGACAGGCACCGCAGGTAACCGAGGATAAATCGGACCGCAAATACAAGGCCTTGCGGAGCCAGTCCCCTTTTCATCAGACCACTTTCCGGGAGAATGACCGTGGTATACCGACGCAACGAACTGCTCGGCAACTCGATGCTGCCCGTCGACATCGTGCTGGCGCCGGCGTGGTGGTATCACCACGAGGGGATCACGTTCGATGAGGACTTCTTCTTTCATCCGGCGAAGCGGGTCGAGGTCGAGCGCAGGATGGAGAAGGCTCTCTACGAGCGGTGGGGCCGCTTCGGGCTGGGGGCCGACCGCGACAAGGACCTGCCGGTGGTCGGCGCGGTGCACCTTGCGGCGGGCTACCTGATCTCGGAGATGCTCGGATGCCGAGTGGAATACTCCGACGGGGCGCCGCCGGCGGTGGTGCCGGCGAACGTCGATCGATTGGGTGTTTCGGTCGACGATGCCTTCCGCAGCCCGGCCTTCAAGAGGTTCGAAAGTCTGTTGGACGCGCTCAAGACGCGCTACGGCTACCTGTGCGGCGACGTCAATTTCAGCGGGATTCTGAACCACGCGCTGGACGTTCGTGGGCAGCAGTTCCTGACCGATTTCTACGATGCCCCGGACGAGTCGCAGCGTTTCCTGCGCGGCATTGCGGAGGTGACCGAGCGGTTCGCCCAAGGCATTGCGGCCGCAACGGGCTCGACCTCGATCAGCGTGAACCGCAACGTCCGCAACATTCCGCGTCCCGTATTCCTGCACAGCGAGTGCTCGCACGTGATGGTTTCGGTGCGGCAGTACGAGAAGTTTCTGATGCCTTTCGACGTCGAGTGGAGCCGAAAGTATCGGCCGTTCGGGATCCACTACTGCGGCGAAGACCCCCACCGCTACGCCGAGGCCTTCGCCAAGCTGCCACACCTCGACTTCCTGGACGTGGGCTGGGGAGGCGACGTCGCCAGGCTTCGACAATGTCTGCCCGATACGTTTTTGAACGTCCGCTACAGCCCCGTGGAAATCATCAAGCAGAGCCCCGAGGAGATCCGCCGTACGGTTCGCCGGCTGGTGGAGGCATCGGGCAATCCGTGGCTGACGGGGGTCTGCTCGATCAACATGGACGAGAAGGTTACGGATGAGCAGATCACGGCGATTTTTGAGGAGGTGGAGGTGTTGCGGAGGGAGAACAGTTGACTCGCAGCGGCCACGCAGGGCTGGTTTCGTACATGCTGCAGCAGGTGCAGCAATTCCGCAGTCGCGGTGAGGATTTTGCCATGCAACACACGGAATCCGAGTATCTGGCCGAAGTGGAAGAGGATCTACTCACAAGCGTACTCCAGGCGATTCCCGTGGAAAAACGGCTTCGCGGACTGACGCCGGAAGAGCGCCTCCGCGGACTTCCGCCGGAAGAGCAAGAGAAGATCTTATCAGCCATCCCTGTCGAAAAACGGCTCCGCGGGCTTCCGCCGGAAGAACTGGCGGCCGCTCTGAGCGAGGAGCAGGCGGAGCGGCTTTGGGAACTGCTTCGGCAGAAGCGGGGCGGTTAAGAGGGTGATCCGGTCGTTTCGGCCGTGGGTTGTCGCAGGGCTGGCTCAGACGCACTTACCAGCCTGGCTGGTCGGATGCAGCCGTTACGGTTTGTCTTCCAGATCGAACGCCCAGCCGCCTCGGCGGTCGCGTCGGCGGTTCAAGCGGAACGCACGTTGGAAAACTCCGGACCACTGGAAGCCCTCGGCGTCGGCGGGCACCGGTTCATAGCCGGAACTGCCTCGCCGCTGGATGCGGAAGACCAACTCTTCGGCGCGAGCGTCGATCAGCCAGTACTCGGTCACCCCGGCGTGCCAGTACGCCGCCGGAAGCCGCACGGTATCCTTCTTCTCCGAGCGATCGCTGACGATCTCGACGACCATGTCCGCCGAGCCTTCGATTTCCACGAAGCGGTCGGGCTCACCGGTCGCCTTCGGGACAAGCCTGGCCCGCCCACTGTCGAGCGTCTGGTACGAAAGGAATACGACGTCGGGCTCGGCGGAGAGATCGGCTTCGGGGCTCGATATGCGGGTGCGATCAGCTCGCAGGTCGCCGAGGTCGTTTGACTTGACCAGGTTTCTCAGGACGCCGATGACTTCAACCTTCACGCCGCCATGCGAATAGTAATCCTCAGGTGTCATGTCGACCTCGATGCGACCGGCGATGTAGTCGATGCGAGCGCGTTCGGGGAAATCGTCGCCGTGGGCCCAGACGCGGAATTCGTCCAGAGAAGCGACGAACCGGACTTCGAATTCTTCGTCAAGCGCGACGCAAGTAGCCATCTCGTACACCTGTCAGGAGTCTGGCTGTTGGGCCTCATGCGTTACCGGAACCTTGCGGTTGCAGAGCGTCTACCTGATATTGTAGCCCTTGGCAGTCGCTGGAGCAGTAGGGAATCCGCCGGGCTGATACGCGCCTGAGCGGCATCTCGAATCGGGAGGCCGAATCGTTACCGCACCTGGTCGTGGATCGTGCCGGCGGGTGTGGTGCCCAAGATCGCGATTTCTCAAATCCGAGGGCATTTGGCGGCCACGCGCTTTTGGGGGGAAAGGTGCTCATTCGTTGTACTCTGCCCCGCGCCGTGGACGCGGCAGGCTCGCGCAGGCCGCAGCCGCCAGGCGGTTGGATTCGTAAACCAAGTTGCCAAAGAACGTGCAGGTCCGGGAAGCCCGGCCGGGGGAAAGTGTGTATTCGTTCAAAATCTGATCATCAGTATACCATTGCGGTGTGATGAGTCAAGGGACATTTCCGGCCAAGAGCCGAAGTTTTTTGAGATTGGGCTGCACGGGATAAGCCTGTCGTAAGTTGGCGGGGCTTTCTGTTACGATTCTTGAGGACGAAGATGGTTGGTGCTACACTAGCTGTGCAGTGCCGCTTCGCGGACGGTACGGGACACAAGTGCTTACACTATCAGAGATTATCCCCACCCGGCCCCGTGCCGGTGGAAGAGAGGGTTTGGAAACTAGAGGGAGGTACCGCGTCGTAGTCGCCAAACCCTCCTTCCACCGGCCTGGGGCCATGGGGCTTTGGGAAGTTGCGCTGTCGAACGAATCTGAGAGGCAGCGCTCCCGATACCTCGATTGGGTGCGCAACGCACAAGCCTGCTTTTGAGACGCGCGAAGACCGTGATCCCGTGGAAAGGCAAGGCCATGTCCACGACGAGCAAGACGTCGTTTATGCACAGCCGGGCTGGGCTGATAAAAACGGGGACTGGCTCCGCAACATCTTGTGTGGTCGCTCTGGCTAAACCGCTATTAGTTGCGGTGCCTGTCCCCGTTTTTATCAAGTTTTTATCAGCCCACAGCCAGGCTCTGCCCGGTTTCTATCTGCGGCCGGAGTGGTGCTGGCAGGATCCACTGCCCAACGAACTCAGGTTGCTTGAGGAGATGCTGTAGGAGGGCGTGGGGAAATGACTCGCACGCATGTGGAGACATCTTGCCACAAAGTGGGCTGGCGCGCGCCACGATTGGTTTCCCCCGACCGGTTGCGGAGCCAGTTCCTTTTTCATCAGACCAGGCTTACTCCTTGATCCCTTCCGGATTGCCTTCGGCTTCCGCGAACAACTCACGCAGGGAAAGCTCAAAGCCGGGCAATACATCGCCTCCCGTCAGACGGCCGTGTTGTGGAATTGTCTCACACTGCGTCGGGGCGGTATACGATCTGGCCGTGCCGGTACGCGCGTCGATGTACCACACCAGTCGCACGCCCGCCTCGAAATACTCATGGAGTTTCGTTTTCATCTCCGACTCGGTATTCCCCTTGGAGAGCACCTCCACGGCAAGGTCCGGCGCTACGGGCAGGACACGGTGCTTGGCCAGGCGGTGAGCGCCGAGGCGCTGCCGGCTCACGAAGGCCACGTCCGGCAGTCGGATTCGCCGCGGCAAGATCCGTAGTGGTCCGTCGGGAGCCAGCACTACGCCATGGGGATGTCGGCGGAGATAAGATTTGAAGAAATAGATCAGAGCAGCGGCTACCGCCGATTCATAGGAACCCATCACTTTCTCCACAAGCACCCCGTCGACCAACTCGCAGAGACGTCCGGTCCGGGCCTCGACCTTGAAGATATCCTGTTCCGTTGCCGTGCCTGGGGCCGGAACCATAAGAACGCGCGCCGGCGGCACGCCGCCAATGCCCCGGAGCAAGTCGGCAACGGTCCCATGCTGAGGCGGTGCGGGTGAATTGGGAGTAACCGTAGTCATGGGAGGAGAACTCCTGACGAGACTGCCCGAGCGGAGAGTTCCAGCAATTCGATTGTAAGGCGGCCGAAGCCGCCGTTCAACGGGGGATCAACAGCTTCCTCAGTGCCTGACCCGCGAGGAGGTTGCGACGTGGCTGGAGGAGCGTCAGGCATAGCGGAGGTATTCGTATGCCGTCGCCATTTCCCGGAATTCGGGAATTGTCTCACACCGGGTCGGGGCGGGTAACCGTTCACGGGGTGGAAGAGAGGGGGAAAGGTCCCTGTTGTCGGCCAACGTTCTGCGGCCAGGCCGCGCCCGCTGGCCGAAAAATGGGCCGGTCCCCGGCCGGGGGCGTGAACGGTTACAATGAAAAAACCTGGACTGTGTCATCCCGACGTTTGCCACTCTCCCCAAGACATTCCCGATGTCCGATTCAGCCAGCCGCCGCCGTCCTTTTTGGCGCTCGTGGCGGTTGCCCTGCCTGGGCGCCTTCGCCGCGATCTTCCTCGTTGTAAGCGTCTGGTACGCAGGCCAGCGCGAGCGGGCCGGAGCACAGGCCGACGCGGTCCACGTGATCCGGCGGCTCGGCGGTTGGTCGTTCTACGACTCGCACTACGCGCCCGACGGCTCCTTTGCCGGAAGTCGGCCGGCGGGGCCTCGCTGGGTGCGAACGTTCCTCGGCATCGATTTCCTGGGCACGGTCGACGGGGTAACCTTCGCCGGAGGACGGCCGATTGAAGGCTTTCCCGGCGGCGAGTTCTTCCCCGATCACGGCATCGCCGTCACGAATGACGATCTGTCGGCACTCGAATCGCTCCCGAAGCTCGAGTGGTTGATTCTCACCGACACCGAGATCACCGATGCCGGGCTCGAGCATCTTGAGGGCCTCGCCGAATTGCGCTGGCTTTGGCTGAACGAGACGGCCATCACCGATTCGGGACTCAAGCACCTGGCCGGACTGCGGAAGCTCGAGAAGCTCTGGCTTGATCAAACGCAGATCACCGCCGCCGGAGTGCGGCACCTGGCCGGATTGACGAACCTGCGGGTCCTTTCGATGCGCAACACTCGCGTCGACGATGCCGGACTGGCCGCTCTCGAAAAGCTGACGCGGCTCGAGTCGCTCCATCTCGAGGGCGCCGATTGCAGCCTCGCCGCGGTGCTCCACCTGTTCGTCGAGGTGCAGGGGCGGGACCTGCCCGACGCCTTACGGACCGCCGGCTGCGTTCGCTGGTCCGATGAGGACGCTGTAACGTCGTTGGACCTCTCCAGGCTTCGCGTTTACGACGACGACTTGTGGGTGCTCGAACCGTTTTCCGACCTCCAATGGCTCTATCTCAACGGGACCGGGATCACCGACGCCGGCCTTGCGCGCCTGGCGCACCTCGAAGACCTCACGCTCTTGCATCTCGAGGACACCGCCATCACCAACGCGGGCCTGGAGCACTTGAGGAAGCTGCGGAGACTGGAGACACTTCACCTGGAAGGCACCGGCGTTTCGGCGGAATCGGCCGAGCGCTTCCGCGAGAGCATGCCGGGCGCTCTGCGCGTCTATACTGGTGTGATGAAAACGGGGACAGGCAGCGCAAGCAATCGCGGGTGAATGGGAACGAAGATGCGAGATCTTGCGGAGCCAGTCCCCGTTTCATCACCTCAGACTTGCAAGGCCGGTCCCCGTTCTGAACGATGCGCGGAATCTTTGCGACCATTGTCGACTTTTCGAAAAAGTATGCCGTTTTTGGAGTGGAATGGGGTGGAGTAAATGCCTTCTCGGTTTTGGCGGCTTGGCCGCCGAAAGGAGAGTGGCATGTCTTCCCAGTTTTCCAATCAGGATTCGACGTTCGAACGCGTTCAACCGGACGTCCCATCCACAGCACCGCAACAACCAGACGGCAACGGCAGCTTGACGACACCCCAGCCAGGCAGATGCGACGATGCCTCGCGTTCTGGCGAACCGTCTGCCCGAGAGGATGTCTCCGCCGGACAGGACCCGGCTCACAACAGCCAAGGTGCCAACGCGGTCGTGACCGCGACGACCAGCATCACGCCTACCGCATCCCCTGCGGAACCGCAGCGCTGCGATGCCGGTCAGGATCCCCAGCACGGCTCGTCCCGGAACGCGAACACGCAGCAGACGCCCGAGGATCAAAACGCGGGTGGCCCGCTCTGCGAGGATGATCCGATCTGGGAGGATTGCCTGCTGCCTGGCACCCCAAAGCGCAGGCGGTCCAAGGGGAAACGCTTGAGCCTGCCCGAAGATGCCAAGCGGCAGGCGTTCAATCCCCAGCAGCGGCTCTTGCTCCTGGACACCTGGCGACGCAGCGGACTGCCGGCCAAGGATTTTTCCGCCCTGGTGAATATCTCCAAGCATACGCTCTACAAGTGGAACCAACTCTTCGAGCAGCAGGGGCCCGCCGGACTGATGGACGAAGTCCGCGGCGCCCGCGCGGGAAGCCGCCTGCCGGACCTCACCAAGCGGACTATCCTCATGCTCAAACAGCAGCATCCGGAATGGGGCTGTCAGCGGATCAGTGATATGCTCGTGCGTGGGCCGGCCCTGCCGGCCAGCGCTTCGGCGGTTGCTCACGTGCTGCGCGAAGCCGGCTATGAGTCGGTCGAGGAGGCGACCCGCCCCCACCCCGACAAGCCGCGGCGCTTCGAGCGGGCCAAGCCCAACCAGCTCTGGCAGACCGACCTGTTCACGTTCGTGCTGAAGCGGCAGAACCGCCGCGTCCACCTGGTTGCGTTCATGGACGACCACAGCCGCTATATCGTCTGCTATGGATTGCACGCCAGCGCCTCGACAGCCCTGGTGTTGGAGGTGCTGGAAGCGGGGATCGCCGGCTACGGCCCGCCGGAAGAGATCCTTACCGACAACGGCCCGCAGTATGTCACCTGGCGCGGCAAGAGCCAGTTCACCAAGCGTCTGGAGCAGCGTGGCATCCGGCAGATCGTCGCGCGTCCCAAACGGCCGCAGACGCTGGGGAAGATCGAACGGTTTTGGGGTACGCTGTGGCGGGAGTTTTTGGCGGCGGCCGTGTTCGTGGACCTGGCCGACGCACGCGCGAGGATCGGGCAGTTCATCGACTACTACAACTTCCAACGGGCGCATCAGGGACTGGATGGCTTGGTGCCGGCGGATCGGTTCTTCGGGGCGGCGACGGATGTGTTGCGGACCTTGAAAGCGCGTGTGGCCGCCAATGCCCTGGAGTTGGCACGCCACGGCAAGCCGCCGCGGCCGTTTTACGTCACCGGTCAGGTGGCCGGGCAGACGTTCAGCGTGCACGCGGAAGGCGAACGACTGGTGCTCACCCGCCAGGGGCGGCCACGCGAGGAGATCGAACTGACCTCGGGCGGATCGGCGGGCGAAACACCGCCGGAAGCCGGCGGCGGCAAGGACGAAACGACCCCTGGGCCGGTGTGTCCGGAGGGCTCACTGCCGCAGGCCGCGGGCGAACCGGCCTGCCAGCCGCCGCTTTTGCCCGGCCAGACCGCTGTGGATCTGGAACGGCTGAGCCATGGCATCCAGCAGCCGGAGGAACAAGGGGGCGAGGCGGAGTCCGAAGGCAAGCGGGAGTCCGGGGGCGAGTCGGAGCCGGCGGAAGGAGGTCAGCCATGACGAAGCCTTCTTCGGCAGCCACGAAAGGCGGCTCCGGGAAGCGGCCTGCCGGGAAGCCGGCGGCGCCCGGTCCGTCGCGGGCGTCTTTCGAGCCACGACCCAGCGGACTGGCGCAGCGGCGTGCCGCGGCCGTGCTGGAGGTGCTGGCCGGCGTGCGTACACCGCCGGAAGCCGCCGTGCTGTTGAGCATCTCGGTCAACGCTTATTACCTGCTGGAACGCAGGGCGCTGGCCGGGCTGACGGCGGCTTGCGAGCCCAAGCCCAAGGGGCGGCGCGTGCCCAGCGGGGAGCGACGCCTGGCGTTGCTGGAGCGGGAAGTGCAGCGATTGCGGCGGGAGTGCCTGCGGCAGTCGGCCCTGGTGCGAGCCACCCAGCGGGCAGTCGGCTTGCCAGCCGCCGCGCCGGCGAAAACGGCGAAAGCGGCCGGAAGGCAGGCGACCGGCGGCACGAAGCGGAAGCGTCGCCGACCGGCGACGGTTCGCGCCCTGCGTGCCGCCGAGGCCCTGCGAAAAACTGCTCTGGCGTCGCAAACGGCCGAGGAGGTAGAACCAGGGCTGCCGGAGAACACGGCAGCCGAGTCGTCTTCCGCGAATCGGGAAGTGAAAGCGGAGCCTTCCGGCTTTGGGTCCTCGATTCCCGTCGGCTGATTCAAGGAGGGATCTCATGGGACGCAAGGGACGCCCGCCGTTGGCGGCCGGTCACGTGGAGCATCTCCGAGGGTCGGAGTTGGCCAAGCTGCGGCTGACGATGATCCTCGAGGCGGCGCAAGGCATGATCACCGTCGGCGAAGCGTGTGCGCGGTTGGGGATCTGCGAGTCGCGATTCCACGCCCTGCGGAACCATTGGTTGCAGGAGGCGTTGGAGCTTTTGGAGCCTCGGCGGATGGGCCGCCCGCCGCAGGAGACGGCACCGGCGGACGTGCGCCGGCGGCTGGAAGCCTTGGAGGCGGAGAACCGCGAACTGCGCGAGCAGTTGACGGTGGCGGACGTGCGGCGCGAGTTGGCCGAAGTGCTGCCGGACCTTGGTCGTGCGGCCCGGCGGCCGCCCCAAAAAAGTACGCCGGCGCGTGCCGGGCAGAAGAGCAAGCGTCGGCGGTGACCACCATCGAAACTTGCGACGCTTACTGGGCGACTTCCTCAAGTGCGTGTGTTGAGGAAGTCGCTTTTTCATGCGCAGCGACGAGCACGACATGCCCGGGACCGATGGCGTGCCTTGCGCAGGAGCACTTGCCGGAGGAGGACGGTTGTGTGGAAGAGGACTTCCCGGCGTGCCCGTCGCCGGTTGCCGAGGAAGAGAACGCCGGGCAAGCGGCGTCTGCGGCGGTCGCCGCTCCCGAAGCAGCCAACCCGCGCCGGGGCCGCCGGCACGAGGCCCAGCGACAGCGCCGCCGGCGGGAGCATCAAGTGCGGTGCAGCGCGGTCGGCTATGCTCGTGAGGCCGCCGCGAGAAAGGTCTCGCGGAAGCAGGTCTCGCGACGGTTGGGCGTAGCACCACGGACATTGCGGCACTGGATGAACCGGGACGACGACGATCCGCTGCAGGCCGTGCCGCGGGGACGTCCGGTCTTGACGGCCGCACTGCCCGAGCGGAACGAGGTGGTCCGTTTCCTCCAGAACGTCAGCGGGCCGAGTGTGGGTCTGCCGGCGCTGCGGGCCGTGTTCCCCAAGATCCAACGCGCCGTCCTGGCGGATCTGCTGGTGCGTTACCGGCGGGTCTGGCGGAAGCGTTATCGGCGGACCGGATTCCGGCTCACCTGGAACCGCCCCGGGACGGTGTGGGCCATGGACTTCACGGAACCCAATCACGCGATCGACGGGGTCTTCCCCTATCTGTTTGCGTTGCGTGATCTGGCCAGTCACCGGCAACTGGCGTGGCAGCCCGTGCGGGGCCAGACGGCCGACGATGTGCTGCCGGTGCTGAGGCGACTGTTCGCCGAGCACGGCGCGCCGTTGGTCTTGAAGAACGACAACGGCTCCGCCTTTCTGGCCGAGGTGACCAAGCAGGCGATGCGTGAGGCCGAGGTGGCTCAGCTCTTCTCGCCCCCGGCGCACCCTGAGTACAACGGCCAGTTGGAACGGTCCAACGGGGTGCTGACAACCTACACGGATCTGCACGCCGTGGCCGAGGGGCATCCGTTTCGCCTGACGTCGGACGATGTGGCGCACGGCTTCGCTCTGGCCAACACCCTCAGTCGCCCCTGGGGCCACGAGGGGCCGTCGCCGGAAGAAGCCTGGCAGGTGCGCGGGCCGATTTCGCAAGACGAGCGGCGCCAATTTCAGGCATGCCTGGCGGCGGAACGAATCCGGGCGGCCGCGGACCTCGGGTTCGATCTGGCGGCGGAGCTGAACCATTACCAGCAAGCGGAGCTGGACCGGCTGGCCACCTCGCGCGCGTTGGAGTCGCTGGGCTATCTGACGAAGACGCGCGTGTCGCGGCCGCCGAAGAAGCGGAAGCGACCGTCGCGAAAGAAGCTGGCCAAAGGCGATGCGTCTGGCGGAGAGCCGGCGGCGACGGCGGTCGATCCGTCGGCCGCAAACTCACCGCCGGGCGCAAGCACCCGCACTCGGTGGCGACTTGTCGAACGAAACGGCCGGGCGACTCGCTGGCAGAAAGCGAGCGAGGTGCTAGAATGGAGATGGCCGCGGACACGACCGCCGCGGCAGGTGATCTTTCTCAAGCAGTTCCGCCCGCTCACGGTGAGCGGGCAATTCCTTCGTGGTTGAGAAGGCCATTTACTCTACTACTTTCCATCGGCAAAGCGGCAAAGATTTCGCGTCGATGACAGTCAACGTGCCGGGCCGTTAGAAAAAGCGGCGATGCATCGCCGCACTCCAAACGAGCGGCGAAGTCGAGATCTTTCGTCTCCGTCGAAATCGGCGAGTTCGACACTCGGATTGTAGGGCGAGCCCGTTTCGAGCGTGTGCCGGACAAATACGCCGGGAGCCGTCTGTTCCAGACATACGATCGAAGGAAGCGGCTGAGAGCCGGAGTGCGGCCGGCTTGACCTGCTCGGGAAGCCAGGCGACAGCCATTGGATGCCGTGCGACGGATTGGCGTAGTTGTTGTCGAAGGCATCGCCGTTGGCTGATCTGGAGTGCGGCAATGGATTGCCGCTTTTCAAAAACGCGTCGCGTCTGAAAAAGGCCCCCGTGAAGTGGTCAAAGTCCGGTCAACGTGCCGGGCCGTTAGAAAAAGCGGCGATGCATCGCCGCACTCCAAACGAGCGGCGAAGTCGAGATCTTCGTCTCCGTCGAAATCGGCGAGTTCGACACTCGGATTGTAGGGCGAGCCCGTTTCGAGCGTGTGCCGGACGAATAATGCCGGAGCCGCTGTTCCAGACATACGATCGAAGGAAGCGGCTGAGAGCCGGAGTGCGGCCGGCTTGACCTGCTCGGGAAGCCAGGCGACAGCCATTGATGCCAGTGCGACGGATTGGCGTAGTTGTTGTCGAAGGCATCGCCGTTGGCTGATTTGGAGTGCGGCAATCGGATTGCCGCTTTTCAAACGCGTCGCGTCTGAAAAAGGCCCCGTGAACTGGTCAAAGTCTGGTCAACGTGCCGGGCCGTTAGAAAAAGCGGCGATGCATCGCCGCATTCCAAACGAGCGGCGAAGTCGATCCCGTCTCCGTCGAAATCGGCGAGTTCGACACTCGGATTGTAGGGCGAGCCCGTTTCGAGCGTGTGCCGGACGAATACGCCGGGAGCTGTCTGTTCCAGACATACGATCGAAGGAAAAGCGGCTGAGAGCCGGAGTGCGGCCGGCTTGACCTGCTCGGGAAGCCAGGCGACAGCCATTGGATGCCGTGCGACGGATTGGCGTAGTTGTTGTCGAAGGCATCGCCGTTGGCTGATTTGGAGTGCGGCAATGCATTGCCGCTTTTCAAAACGCGTCGCGTCTGAAAAAGGCCCCGTGAAGTGGTCAAAGTCCGGTCAACGTGCGGGGCCGTTAGAAAAAGCGGCGATGCATCGCCGCACTCCAAACGAGCGGCGAAGTCGAGATCTTCGTCTCCGTCGAAATCGGCGAGTTCGACACTCGGATTGTAGGGCGAGCCCGTTTCGAGCGTGTGCCGGACGAATACGCCGGGAGCCGTCTGTTCCAGACATACGATCGAAGGAAGCGGCTGAGAGCCGGAGTGCGGCCGGCTTGACCTGCTCGGGAAGCCAGGCGACAGCCATTGGATGCCGTGCGACGGATTGGCGTAGTTGTTGTCGAAGGCATCGCCGTTGGCTGATTTGGAGTGCGGCAATGGATTGCCGCTTTTCAAAACGCGTCGCGTCTGAAAAAGGCCCCGTGAACTGGTCAAAGTCCGGTCAACGTGCGGGGCCGTTAGAAAAAGCGGCGATGCATCGCCGCACTCCAAACGAGCGGCGAAGTCGAGATTCGTCTCCGTCGGAACCGGCGAGTTCGACACTGGATTGTAGGGCGAGCCCGTTTCGAGCGTGTGCCGGACGAATACGCCGGGAGCCGTCTGTTCCAGGCATACGATCGAAGGAAGCGGCTGAGAGCCGGAGTGCGGCCGGCTTGACCTGCTCGGGAAGCCAGGCGACAGCCATTGGATGCCGTGCGACGGATTGGCGTATGTTGTCGAAGGCATCGCCGTTGGCTGATCGGAGTGCGGCAATGCATTGCCGCTTTCTCAAACGCGCGTCGCGTCTGAAAAAGGCCCCGTGAAGTGGTCAAAGTCCGGTCAACGTGCGGGGCCGTTAGAAAAAGCGGCGATGCATCGCCGCACTCCAAACGAGCGGCGAAGTCGAGATCTTCGTCTCCGTCGAAATCGGCGAGTTCGACACTGGATTGTAGGGCGAGCCCGTTTCGAGCGTGTGCCGGACGAATACGCCGGGAGCCGTCTGTTCCAGGCATACGATCGAAGGAAGCGGCTGAGAGCGGAGGTGGCCGGCTTGACCTGCTCGGGAAGCCAGGCGACAGCCATTGGATGCCGTGCGACGGATTGGCGTAGTTGTTGTCGAAGGCATCGCCGTTGGCTGATCGGGAGGCGGCAAGGATCGGATTGCCGCTTTTCAAACGCGTCGCGTCTGAAAAAGCCCCGTGAAGTGGTCACAGTCCGGTCAACGTGCGGGGCCGTTAGAAAAGCGGCGATGCATCGCCGCACTCCAAACGAGCGGCGAAGTCGAGATCTTCGTCTCCGTCGAAATCGGCGAGTTCGACACTCGGATTGTAGGGCGAGCCCGTTTCGAGCGTGTGCCGGACGAATACGCCGGGAGCCGTCTGTTCCAGGCATACGATCGAAGGAAGCGGCTGAGAGCCGGAGGTGGCCGGCTTGACCTGCTCGGGAAGCCGTGCGACAGCCATTGGATGCCGTGCGACGGATTGGCGTAGTTGTTGTCGAAGGCATCGCCGTTGGCTGACGGAGTGCGGCAATGCATTGCCGCTTTTCAAAACGCGTCGCGTCTGAAAAAGGCCCCTGAAGTGGTCAAAGTCCGGTCAACGTGCGGGGCCGTTAGAAAAAGCGGCGATGCATCGCCGCACTCCAAACGAGCGGCGAAGTCGAGATCTTCGTCTCCGTCGAAATCGGCGAGTTCGACACTCGGATTGTAGGGCGAGCCCGTTTCGAGCGTGTGCCGGACGAATACGCCGGGAGCTGTCTGTTCCAGACATACGATCGAAGGAAGCGGCTGAGAGCCGGAGTGCGGCCGGCTTGACCTGCTCGGGAAGCCAGGCGACAGCCATTGGATGCCGTGCGACGGATTGGCGTAGTTGTTGTCGAAGGCATCGCCGTTGGCTGATTTGGAGTGCGGCAATGCATTGCCGCTTTTCAAAACGCGTCGCGTCTGAAAAAGGCCCCGTGAAGTGGTCAAAGTCCGGTCAACGTGCCGGGCCGTTAGAGAAAGCGGCGATGCATCGCCGCACTCAAATCAACATGGCTCGAAGTCATCGGCAACGTTCAGCTTGTCTGTCTTGAAACCGTAAATCGTGCGAACCTGCGGGCGCGCTGTCCGCTCGAGCCGTTGCGGAACACCATCGATATTGATTCGCGATTGGGACCAGACCGTGCTTCACCGCGTTCTGGTGCACGTAGTTGAGCCTCGCGAGGTACGATCGTTCAAACGTCAGTCTGACCTCCCAGAAGTTGTGCCACACGGTCCGTCCCAATGTTCCGTCGAGAAGGTTCACATCGCGCGATGTCTCGCCGTGCAGGCGTTTGAGCACAGCCCGCAGATTCTGAGAGCCCGGCTCGGAATGGGCGACGAAATGGTAGTGGTTCGAGAACACGGCCCACGCCTCCAATCGCCATCCGGCCTCCTTCATGATGCGAAGCAGGGCGGTTTCCAAGAGGTCGAGCCGTTCGGGCCCGCGAAACCAGTGCTCCTTGTGGAGGGTTCCTGCCGTGTTGAAGTACGTTCCATGTTCGTCAAGGCGATGGATGGGAGCGTGCGGCCAGTCTTTGTGTGATAGGATGCCGCCGCCTTGATGAGCGGCTTTATTGGCGGCGAGCCGTTGAGCATTCGGGCTGCGAGATGGAGGCCGTTTGGAGAAAGCGGCGATGAATCGCCGCACTCCAAATGCTTGACGACGTCTTCTAAATAGCACAAGTTGTCTGCGGGGAGCCTGCAAATTCGGTCGAAGAGGCGTTGATGGCGGGCGGAAATCTCGTGCGGCATTGCGGTGTCCCATCACAATGGACGTTCTGGCACCTCAGTTTTGGAGTGCGGCAATGCATTGCCGCTTTTCAAAACGCGCAATTCGAGAAAGGAGCGACGCATGCACTCTCCCGATTGCCGGTTACTCTGCCACGAGCTTATCATCCCTTTCGGAGTGCGGCAATGCATTGCCGCTTTTCAAAACGCGTCGCGTCTGAAAAAGCCCCTTGAGTGCGAGCTGGTCAAAGTGCCGGGCCGTTAGAAAAAGCGGCGATGCATCGCCGCACTCCAAATCAGCAGGGATCGAAGTCATCGGCAACGTTCAGCTTGTCCGTCTTGAAACCGTAAATCGTGCGAACCTGCGCCGGGCGCGCTGTCCGCTCGAGCCAGGCTGCGGAACACCATCGATATTGATTCGCGATTGGGACCAGACCGTGCTTCACCGCGTTCTGGTGCACGTAGTTGAGCCTCGCGAGGTACGATCGTTCAAACGTCAGTCTGACCTCCCAGAAGTTGTGCCACACGGTCCGTCCCAATGTTCCGTCGAGAAGGTTCACATCGCGCGATGTCTCGCCGTGCAGGCGCTTGAGCACAGCCCGCAGATTCTGAGAGCCCGGCTCGGAATGGGCGACGAAATGGTAGTGGTTCGAGAACACGGCCCACGCCTCCAATCGCCATCCGGCCTCCTTCATGATGCGAAGCAGGGCGGATTCCAAGAGGTCGAGCCGTTCGGGCCCGCGAAACCAGTGCTCCTTGTGGAGGGTTCCTGCCGTGTTGAAGTACGTTCCATGTTCGTCAAGGCGATGGATGGGAGCGTGCGGCCAGTCTTTGTGTGATAGGATGCCGCCGCCTTGATGAGCGGCTTTATTGGCGGCGAGCCGTTGAGCATTCGGGGGGCTCGCGAGATGGAGGCCGTTTGGAGAAAGCGGCGATGAATCGCAGCACTCCAAATGGGCGACGATGCTTTCAAGATGGCACAACTTGTCTGCGGGAAGCCTGCAAATTCGGTCAAAGAGGCGTTGCTGGCGGGCGGAAATCTCGTGCGGCATTGCGGTGTCCCATCACAATGGACGTTTTGCAAGTTTTGGAGTGCGGCAATGCATTACCGCTTTTCAAAACCCGTCGCGTCTGAAAAAACCCCTTGAAGTGGTCAAAGTCTGGTGAAAGTGCCGGGCCGTTAGAAAAAGCGGCGATGCATCGCCGCACTCCAAATGAGCTGTCCGCTCGAGCCAGGCTGCGGAACACCAGCGATACTGATTCGCGATTGGGACCAGGCCGCGCTTCACCGCGTTCTGGTGCACGTAGTTGAGCCTGGCGAGGTACGATCGTTCAAACGTCAGTTTCATGGTCTGGATCGCCTTCGTTGTGCCGATGCTCATTGGGGCTGGCGGGATGCCTTTCGTGGTTCTTCACCAGTTCGGGTTGCTTGAGAAACCAAGCTCCTCAAACCGAGCGGCGGCGTTGAGGAAATGGGCGGTGATCCAGAAAACCGTCCAGGTCTCGGCGTAGCCGCCGCGGAGCGTGAAGATGTCGTCGACCTGGCCGCGCTGGGCGTAGTTGGTGTGCTGCGGCTGCTCGCCCTGGCTGCCGTAGGGGTCGATCAACTGCCCGCAACTCCGGAACATCAGCAGGCCGAGCCGCTTGAGATCCTCGCGATCGAGGATCTGGCCGAGGCGGTATACGTCGGGGGCGATCAATACGCCGTACATGTCGATGTGCTGGTTCTGGGGCGAGACGACCGTCCAGCCGCGGGTCTTGAAGCCGTGGTTCCGAAGCCGTCCGGGCGGAAGATCGATGTCCCATAGAACCAGGTAGGTCAGCACAACGTCGCAGGCATGCTCGGCCCAGCGGAGAAACCGGTCCTCGCCGCTCAGTTCGTAGGCGGCCAGGAAACCCTGCATGGCAGCATACGCGCCCTCTTTGTCTTCACAACGGGCGTCGAGTGTGCCGCCCCAATACGGCTCGCGCATCGAGACGTGACGCTCGGCGTAGTGCTCGGCCGCTTTGAGTGCCGCCTGCCGGTACTGCGCGTTGCCGAACAATTGCGATGCTTCGCAAAGCGGGGCGATGATAAACGCTTCGTCGGTCGACCGCGGTCGCCACGGGTCTTCGAGGATTCGCCGTGCGTGGAAATCGCAGGCTTTCGAGAGAAACTTCTCCCACCGGCCGGTCGGCCGACCGGCGACGCGTCCCACGCGAATCGCCCGCGCGAAATTCAACATGGCCTGCCCCTGCGAAAGGGGTTCGTGGCGGCTCCATGCCTTGTTATCGCAGTCGTACCAGGTATGAAACCCGCCTTCGAAGAATTCTGCGCCGGAGAGAAAGTCGAGAGATTTCTGCGCCATGCCGAGAGCGTCCGGATCGTCCAGTCTTTCTGCCAGGACTTGCAGCGCGTAGCCGGGAGCCGCTGCCTGGCCGCACCAGCCGAGCACGAAGAAATTGCGATCGGGGTATTTTCGGAAACCAGCCGCGTTGCCGCACTCGAACCAGCGAGTCTTGGCGAAGCGGTACTTGGCCTCGACGATCTCATCGAACGTGGGGAGCCCGTCGAGTGAGAAAGGCTGGAGCCGGTCGATCGCACTGGCCAGCGGGCGGCGAAATCCCGAGCCCTCCCGCTCGACCGGATAGGTTTCCAGGTAGAAGGTCTTTTCGATCACGGTTCCGGGCGGAACGGTAAGAAACGCCTCGTCGTACGGCACGAACCCGCCTTGAACCGCCTTGACGACGCTCCGCCGGCCGTTCGAGGCACAGGGGCCGGACAACAGCAGCAGTTCTATTTCGTCCTCTTTGGACGCCACTCCAAGCGACCACCACTGATCCGGCAGATTTCCGCACGGCACGCAAGACGGCAACGAATGGAGTGCCGCACCGCGAATGTTTTCTCCTTGCGGCCATTCAAGCGATGCGAACGGCACGGGATAGCGGTGTTCCTCGAAGATGGCTTCTTCGCCGGGGCGGCCGTGGAAGACGGGAACCCGTCCGCTGGCTTCTCCCGACGGATTGCCGTGGTAGAGAATCCCGGGCAAGAGCGTCTGCGAGCGGTCGGCTTTGGCGCGCCAGCGGACCGAGAGGGTGATCCGCTGGGCCGGGGCCGCTGCTTCCCAAGCGAAGCGGCGAACGCACTGGATCGTTCGACCCAGAGGCCGATAGGCGTCGCGAAGCTGCCAGGCGCCTGTCGGCAATTCAAGCCGGCCCGAGAGGATCGTCCATGGTCCGGATCGCTCGACCCGGTCGGCGTGCACGTGCCTCCAGTCGGCCGGCCAGCCGTCCTGCCAATCGACCGCGACCGACCAGAGGCCCTCCTGCGGTGATGAGAGGCCGATTTGACCGTCGCAGACGACCTTCACGCGGTAGTGGCCGCTCTCGCCGACGATTCGCACCTCGGGCGGGTCGTCGGCGTCGCGGGTCTGAGCCGCGAATGTCGCGGAGGAAACGAAAAATGCGGCAACCGCGATAACCAAAGCGTTCTTCATGGTCTTCGCCTAAAGACGTGCGTAGGTCAGCCGTTGCCGCGATGCAGGCCACACGCGACAGGCTGCACAGTATACCAAATGAGCTCGACTTCATTGTCGCATCGGGGAAATCCTGGTACAATTAGTGGTGCCAAGCTGACTGTCGATTCGGCCTGAACGCCACGCACATTGCATCGGCAGAAAGGCACACAGAGGATTCGCGAATGAAAGAACAAGTGGTTCATCTGGCGTACGAGATCGAAGTCAAGCCGGGCGAAAAACTCACGCTGCCGCCCGCGCTCGTGGACAACGTGGGTGCGGGACTCTGGCTCATCACTGTCCAGCCGGTCGGCACATCGGTCCGCGTTCACGACGCATTTCTAAACAGTTATGCACCGGAAGACGAGGGGTTGTACGATGACGATCCGGTCGGGTGAGGTTTGGCTGGCCAACATCCCGTTCACGGACGGCAAGTCTTCGAAGAAACGCCCGGTTCTCGTGCTTTGGTTGGACGGTTTGGACGCCGTGGTCGGCGCAGTCACTTCGGCCGCTCCCCGCTCGCAAACGGATGTGCTTCTTGTGGATTGGCAGGCCGCAGGTCTTCGGGTCGCCTCGACGGTACGCCTGTCGCGGCTGGACTGCCTTGAGCAAAGTTTGCTCATTCACCGGCTTGGCGCACTCTCTGCAGCAGATGGGCAACGCGTGACAACCGTCTGGGATCTTTACGTCAAGCCGCAATTCTAACCGACTCAAACTGTAAACGCCACCACCGACCCCGCGTCGGTGGGGCGATGTTTGGCAACTACAAACGGCGATCCTGTAGGCCGTTTTGTGATTTTGCGCTTCCGCCGCTCGGCCCTACAGGCCGAGCGGCGGAGCAAAGCACAAAACGAGGGTTCTTGGCGTTTGTAGTTGCCAAACATCGCCCCACCGGGTTAAACCGCGGTGGTGGCGTTTACAGTTTGAGTAACCGACGGGAGACGGTGTGCCACAGTTTGAGATTGTGGCAATCACAAGCCTTGGCACACCGCTCAAAGTACAAGGCGCTTAAAACGTCTCGCCCGATGCCTGGCGGAAGAGGATGCGCCGGCGGCTTCGGCGGACGACGACCGGTTCGACGAAGGCCCGCATGTTGCCCGATGGCTGATGGGGAAGCCGGAAGTGCGCTGCGACGATTTCCTTTTCGGCCTGTTCGTCGGGGCATTCCTCGACGCGGACAAACATCCAATCGATCTGACTGTTCTCGAGCACCGGATCCATGATCTTCACGCCGCGGGTTCTCATCGGGTACAACTGCTCCATGACTGACGCTCCTTGTTGACTACAGGCCCCTGTGAACGCGCCCGTTGAACAGTGGACAGGCACCCAGCAGCAGGCGTCTGCTCGAGAAGCCCCGGCCGAAACGCTCGGATACCATTCCTGCTTCAACGTCATCTTTCGTCAAACCTCGTTAGCATTCCGTGTGCCAACGGGTGGGGAGGCGGCAGCAAATAGCTGCCACATAGCCAGTTACGTTCTCCAGAAGCGTCCGAAGGAGTGCGGCAGGGCAGAATGGCGTATCCCCGTGGCAACATCGGCGATGCGGTTTGACAACATCCGATGCCTCGGCGCCGCGGACTACCGACCGGCGTGGATTCGCCATCCGGGGTTGATTTCCGGCGCCTGGCCTTCGGGGAGCGGTTCGACGAGCTTCCCGTAGAGTTCCGGCCGCCGCGCCCGGAGATAGCGTCGCCCGCCGGACTGGTCGATCTTTTCCGGCGTGCACAGCGCGACAACTACGTCGTCGCCCAGGGCGGTCGACTCGGCCAGTACCTCGCCGAACGGGTCGAGAATCATGGCGCCTCCGGTCTTGATCGTGTCGTGATCCACGCCGACGGCGTTGGTGAAGACATAGTAGACGCCGTTTTCGTACGCCCGCGCGGGCAGCCACCGCATCAACCAGCCGCGTCCCTTGGGGCCCTGGAACTCCAGCCGCAGCGAGACGGGGTCGCGACGGCGGTTGTCCCAGAGCCGCTTGTCGATCTTTCCCCGGCCGGGCATCGGACTTTCCAGCCCACACGTCACGTGGGGAGCGAAGATCACCTCGGCGCCCATCATCGTAGTGATCCGGGGGTTTTCGACTAGGTTGTTGTCGTAACAGGTCAGAATCCCGCAGCGGATGCCGCAGAGATCGAAGACCGTAAACCGATCGCCGCACGTCAAATGCTTGCTGATAAACGCATGGATCTTGCGGTGCTTTGCCACAAAGCCTTGGGGAGACACGGCCACGTACGTGTTGTAGAGTTTGCCGGCCGCGGATTCCAGCAGCCCGGCCAATAGCGGCACGTTCAAATCACGCGAAAGCTGAATGAGCCGCTCGGTGCTCGGGCCGTCGGGCACCGGCTCGGCAAGTTCGTCGAGTTCCTCGCGGGACAACTCCTGCAGGAACGTGTAGCCGGGAATGCAGCACTCGTGAAAGCTGACGACCTCGGCTCCCTGTTCCACTGCGCGTCGGCCCAGTGCTTCGATGCGGGCGAAGTTGTGGGCCTTGTCGCGGTCTCGCGCTTCGAATTGAGCGGCGGCGATGCGGATATCTCGCATGGGTTGATTGGCTGATTGCGGTATGGGATTTCTTACTGAACACAAAATCATCGCGCGCCTTCGATGCGCGGTCAAGCGTCGCGGGGATAGGGTGAGCGGTTCCGCCCCTGTAAAGGTCCTAAGGTCGTACGAAGTCGTCGGGTTTTCGCCCGGGGCAACCGGCCGCGCGGGGTGGTCCGCGAGCCCGCCACCCTTCGCAACACACGCGGCCCGTTGGGCACGGCGGCTAAACGACTCTTGCATGAGTGGGTGCGCGGTTCGAATGTGGAGACCACAATGCTGCATTGCACGGCCGTGCCACGGACGCCCGGGCGGCTAGGTTGCATCCGCCCGCGCGCCCGGCCAGAATGGCGAATGCGTGACGCTGTTGCCGTTAACCAACAGGAGCTCCTCCCATGCGAACCCGCACCGACGTCCGTTTCCTCGCGTCCCTGCTTGCGCTGTTCCTCTTTTTGCCGACCGCTATTCCCGCAATCGCCGGCCCTCCCGCGTCCGGCCTGCCGAAAGCAAAGCCCTCCGAAGTCGGCATGGAAGCCGGTCCACTGGAAAAGATCGCACCGGTGATGCAGCAGTTCGTCGAAAAGGGCGAAGTGGCGGGCGTCGTAACGCTTCTGGCTCGCCGGGGACACGTCGTCCATCTGGAAGCGGTGGGCTGTGCAGATATCGCGACGAAACGGCCCATGCGGCCCGACACGATGTTCGCCATCGCGTCGATGACCAAGCCGATCACCGCCACGGCCGTGATGATCCTCGCCGACGACGGCAAACTCAAAGTCGACGATCCGGTGGCCCAGTATCTGCCCGAGTTCGCCGATGCAGCCCTGGAAAGCGGCCCACCCAATCGGCCGATCACGCTGCGCGATCTGATGACGCATACGTCGGGTCTGGGCGGCAGCCAGGAGAACGTTGGCTCGCTGGCCGAGACGGTCAAGAAGCTGGCCGGGCGCCCGCTTCAGTTCCATCCAGGAACCAAATGGCAGTACAGCCCCGGGCTGTCGGTCTGCGGCCGCGTGATCGAGGTGGTCTCCGGAAAGCCGTTCGACCGGTTCTTGCAGGACCGCATTTTCGGGCCGCTCGAGATGGTCGACACAACGTTCTTCCCCACGGCGGATCAACAGAAACGGCTTGCCACGCTCTACAAGCCCGGCGCCTCCGAAGGCACTCTCGAAGCGACGACGCACTGGATCAGCGATCTGTCGCCCGGCCGGACGCCGAACCCTTCGGGCGGTCTGTTTTCCACGGCGCCGGACATGGTTCACTTTTACCAGATGATTCTCAACGGCGGCGAACTCGACGGCAAGCGGATCCTCTCGGAAGCCGCGATCCGCGAGATGAGCACGATCCATACGGGCGACCTGACCGCCGGCTTCACGCCTTCGTGCGGCTGGGGGCTAGGGTGGGGCGTGGTCCATAAGCCCGAGGACGTCACCCGGATGCTTTCGCCGGGCACGTTCGGCCACGGCGGGGCGTTCGGGACGCAGGGCTGGATCGATCCAAATCGTCGGATGGTGTTCGTCCTGATGATCCAGCGCACGGGGTTCGGCAACGGCGACCGGTCGCCGATCCGAGAGAAGTTCCAGGAACTGGCCGTCGAGGCTGTAAGAGAGTGAGGCGTGCGCGGCACGGCCGCCAGCTATCGTTCAGACCTCGGAATGGAGGCCAACGGCAGAAACATGGCAACCGGCTGTGGGCGATCGCCAAGCGCCCCCTCAACCACTTCCAACTCTTCGAATCCGTATTGACGGTAGAAATCTACCGCTACGGGCTTCGCATCGACCAGCACGCCGACACACCCGACCCGGTCGGCCATTTCGCGCGCCAGCAGCAACACGGCGCGCAGGAGTTGCCGTCCAACCCCTTGCCCTCGCACTCGCTGATCGACCGCAAGCCGGGCGAGACGAAGCACGGGCAGCGGATATCGCGGGAGGCTTCTGCGGGTCTTCGCCGGCATCTCGTCGACGTGAATCGATGCGGCCGAAACCGTCGCGAATCCCGCAATCGCCCCGCCTGCCACGCCTACGTACGTCGTGCCCACATGGTGCCGGAACTGATTCTGCCCAGCGTATTTGCGGAAGAACCGGTCCAGATCGGGGTCACCGGAGACGAACCCGCTTCGATCATCTCCGGGCTCCAGCGGACGAATTTCAATCGGCGCCATCGAACAACGCCTTCATGGCGGCGGTGGGCTGCGGCGGATCCTTGAGCCACTCGGCGAGTTTAGCTCCCGACGCTTTAGTTATCACCAGTGCCGGGGGGATTACCACGTCGGCGGGGATTTCTTCCAAGGCGGCAAGATGGTGCTGCAATGCCCGCTCGATCAAAAACGATTTCTTCACACCGTGCTCGCGAACGTAGGCCTCCAACCGAGACTTCGTTTCGGCGGTGATGAAAGCGGAAATCTGAACTGGATCGCTGGGGGTTGCCATATCTACATAATTGTAGAATAATTTAGAATTCTGTCAAACTCGCCAGGAAAGGCATTTCCCGCGTGGCACGCGGACACTGCCCTGCCGGAACGTTCGCCGTTGCCGTTCAGCCCCTTCAAGCACGCGCCGCCATGACGGCTTTCGTCAGAGCCTCCACAAAGAAAAACTCCCCCCACATGACCGATTCATCGACGCCGAGGTTCTTCTTCGTGTGATAAACACCGTGCTTGAGAACGCCTTCCCATCCCGAGTCCCGGACAGCCAAGTACTGCGGCGTGCAGAGGGTGTCGAGCATGACCAGGGCCGTGTTGTGGTAGGCAACGGCCTTTTCGGGCGATTTCGTTTGTTTGGCCAGGTCGAGCAGGCCGCTGGCGGCGATAGCGGCCGCGGAGCTGTCCTTCTGCGGTCCCCAGGGGAGCGGCTCGGACAAGTCGGCGTCGAAGTCCCAATACGGGATTCTGTCCTCGGGCAGGTGGCTCAACCAGTAGCCGGCATTTCGCTCGGAGACCTCGAGAAACTCGTCCATGCCGGTCAGCCCAAAGCACTTGCTGTAGCCGTAGAGCGACCAGGCCAGTCCGCGGGCCCAGGCACTGTCGTCGCGGAGGCCCTGATGGGTGCTCTGCCGCAGAAACTCTCCTGTCTGCAGGTCGAACAGTCCCTCGTGCGCGGTCGAGCCGTCGGGGCGGACCAGCCGGTCGCGGGTCGTTCGGCAGTGGGCGACGGCGATTCGCCGCAGGTCGTCGTCGCCGCTCTCGTTGGCCGCGTAGAAGATGATCGGAACGTTCATCATGATGTCGATGAAGAGCGAATCAGGCCCGACAAACGAACAGAGGTACTGTCCGCGGTCCATGAACCGCTTGGCGAGCGTGCGGCCGGCAGTGATCAGCACCTGGTGCAGTTCCTCGTCGCCGGTCAGCTCGTACCACGGCAGGTAGGTGTTCAGGAAGATGAAGCCCAGGTCATGGACATTGCGGTCCACCTGCCGGTGCTCCAGAAGCTTCGAGTAGTGCTCGGCCCGTTGGCGCCAGGCGGGATCGCCGGTCCGCTGATGGAACCTCCACATCATTCCGGCGAAGAATCCCCCGGTCCAATCGGTCCATAGCTCGCCCTGGTGAAACCACTTTCCGCCGGTCGTGTAGATGGGAAAGTAGTCGGGATGACGATCGGCTGTGGCAGCGACCTGTTGCTCGGCGAATTCCAAAGCAGCGGTGTAGTCGGCGATGCGTTGTTCGTCCATCGGCGGATCCTCTTTTCGGCAGTCTGGCGGGTCGGCTACTGATGCCCCGCCCCATCGTAGCGGCGAAACAGGGGAGCGTAAAGCGGTACGGTCGGCGGGATTGAATAAACCGGGGAGGAGTCCGATGATGGAGATCGCGGTGTTGTGGCGTTGAAGGGTGGACATTCAGATGTACGACCCCGTTTTGCATATCGTGCTTTACGAGCCTGAGATCCCCTATAACGCGGGCGCGGTGGGAAGAACGTGCGTCGCCGTGGGGGCGAAACTCTGGCTCGTCCGGCCGCTCGGATTTCGCATCGACAACCGGTACATGCGCCGGGCCGGGCTGGACTATTGGCCACACCTCGTCTGGGAGGTCGTGGACGACTGGGAGTCGCTGCGTTTGCGTGTGCCGGACCGCCGGCCGTGGCTATTCACGAAGACGGCCGAGAGTCCTTATTTCAAAGTCCAGTTCCAGCGGGGCGACGTGCTGGTGTTCGGAAGCGAGTCCGCCGGATTGCCTCGCTCGCTCTTGGACGCGAATCGCGACCGGACGCTTCGGATTCCGATTCGACCTGAGACACGCAGCCTGAATGTCTCGGTGAGCGCGGGGATTGTTGCGTTCGAGGCCCTACGGCAGTGGGGGGCCGCTTCGTCCGCCTCGAGATGAGCGGAATTGTGGGCCAACTTGGAAGAAAAAGGAGCACGGATGGCAAGGCCGGGGCACGGATGACGATGAGGAACAAGAGCGGGCCCCCAGTAAGCAACGTTCGAGAAAAAAGTGTCAGGAACCATTTGTGCGAAGCACCCGAAGGGCCGGTTTCCGGCAAATGGTTCCTGGCACTTATTTCTCGATCAATCCTAAGCCGATGCCATGCCCGTGTTCTCACCTCCCGGCCCCGGGTGCTGGATCGCTGTCCGGCAGTTCACTATATTGGTTCTAGTCGCCGGCCTTGAGGCCGTTTCCGTCCGGAGGTTCCACGGAGGGGCTTGATGTTCAAGTTCATTCACGCTGCCGACATCCATCTCGACAGCCCGCTGCGCGGCCTGGAACGCTACGAGGGAGCTCCGATCGACGAGATCCGCCAGGCAACGCGCCGGGCGCTGGAAAACCTGGTCGAACTGGCCATCGACCAGTCGGTCGCGTTCGTGCTCTTCGCCGGCGATCTCTACGACGGCGACTGGAAGGAATTTCGCACGGGGCTGTTCTTCGTGTCCCAGATGAGCCGCCTCCGGCAGGCCGGCATCCCGGTGTTTCTTGTCGCCGGCAACCACGACGCAGCCAACAAAATGACCCGCAAGCTGCCTCTGCCGGACAATGTCAGGGTGCTTTCGCACCGCAAACCGGAGACGGTTCGCATCGAGCGGTATGACGTGGCCATCCACGGGCAGAGCTTCGCCAAGGGCGCCGTGCTCGACAACCTGGCCTGCGGCTATCCCTCGGGCGACAGCGGGCTGTTCAACATCGGGCTGTTGCACACCAGCGCAACCGGCCGCGAGGGTCACGAGTCGTATGCCCCGTGTACGCTGGACGACCTCCGCGCCCGCCACTACGACTACTGGGCCCTGGGCCACATCCACAAGGCCGAGACCGTCTGCCAGGATCCGCCCGTGGTCTTTCCAGGAAATCTGCAGGGGAGGAATATCCGCGAAACCGGGCCGAAAGGATGCGTGCTCGTTACGGTGGACGACGATCACCGCGTGCAGCTTGAACCCCAGGCGATCGATGTGTTTCGCTGGGCTACGTGCCGCCTCACCGCCGCCGACATCCAGACCGGCGAGGATCTTCTCGACCTTGTCCGCAGCCGGCTGGCCGAAGTGTCCGACGCCGCCGACGGGCGGTCGGTCGCCGTGCGAGTCGAGATCGGTGGTCCCTGCCCGGCCCATCGCAAGCTGGCCGCGGAGCCCTATCGATGGACGAGCGAGATCCGCGCAGTGGCGCAGGACGTGGGGCCGGGCGTTTGGGTGGAGAAGATTGCGATTGCCACTTCGCTGCCGCCGGAACTGGCCTGCGTGGACGCGCTCGACGGCCCGGTCGGGGAACTGATCCGTTACGTCGAGGAGATCCGGCACTCGCCGGAGAAGATCGCCACGCTCGTCGGCGAGTTGGCCGAGCTGCGCGACAAGCTGCCGCTCGAGCTCAAGGAGGGCGCCGACTCACTCGGCTTCGAGCGGCCTGAGAAGATTTCGGAAGTCCTGGAGCAGGTCGAGCAGCTCCTCGTTCACGAACTCCTCGGCCGGGAGGCGGCGCTGTGAAGATTCTCAAGCTCGATCTGCGTGCGTTCGGCCCGTTCACCGACTTTGAGCTCGATCTCTCCGGCGGCCAGGAGGGGCTTCACCTCATTTACGGCCCGAACGAGGCGGGCAAGAGTTCCACGCTGCGGGCGGTGGAGCAGATGCTCTTCGGAATCCCGCAGCGGTCAAGCGACGACTTCATTCACCCCTATTCCAATCTCCGCGTCGGCGGGACGATCCGGGGACGCACCGGCTCGCCGCTGTCGTTCCTCCGCCGCAAGGGCAACAAGGCCACGCTGCTGGCCGACGACAACCGAACCAAACTGGAGGACGCGCTGCTGAACGCCTGTCTTGGCGGCCTCGACCGGGACCTGTTTGCCACGATGTTCGGCATCGGGCACGAGCAGCTTGTGCGTGGAGGGCAGGATATCGTCCACGGCCACGGCGAAATCGGCCAGCTCCTCTTTGCCGCCGGCTCCGGGATCGCCGACCTCCAGAAGATCCGCGAGCGGCTGGAGAACCGCGCCGAAGAGTTGTTCACCCGCCGGGCTCAGGTCCGCCAGATCAACCAGAAACTCAAGGCGCTCGACCAGGCCAAGCGGGCGCTCAAAGATGCGTCGCTGCCGGCCGCCGCGTGGACGGAACACGACGAGGCCTTGCGTGAAGCACAGGCCCGTCGAGAAAAGGTAGTCGCGGAGTTGCAGGAACTGGAGCGGCAGAACCACCGCCTGGACCGGATCCGCGAGGCGCAGCCGTTGATCGCCCGTCGCAGGAATCTCCGCGCCGAACGCGATAAGCTGGGGGCCGTGCCGCGACTGCCCGACGGCTTTGCCGATCAACGCCGCGACGCGGAGACCGGTCTCCGCATCGCCCGCAAGGAACAGGAGTCGGCCGACGAGGAGCTCGCGCGGATCGAGCAGGAACTTGAAACGCTGGCGATTCCTGAGGATCTCTTGCCCGTGGCCGATCGGATCCAGGAACTCCCACAGGGGCTGGGCAGCTATCGGAAGGCTCAGCGCGATCTGCCCGGCCTCGAGGCCCGCCACGAGCAACTCAACGCCGACGCCCGCGAGATCCTTCGCGAGCTCCGCCCCGGGCTCAATCTCGCCCTGGCCGACCAGCTCCGCCTCACCAGCCAGCAGCGCGTGCAGGTCCAGAATCTGGGAAACCGACACGAGGCTCTTGTTCGGCAACTGGAGCAAGCCAACGCGCAGATCGACGAAGCCCGGGCGCGGCTTGCTGACGCGGAAAGGGAGCTGGCAGACCTGCCGGAAGACCGCGACGGCCGCTCGCTCGTCGCGACGATCCGTCGAATCCGCAGCCAAGGCGAGCTCGAGGAGCAACACGCGGCAGCCAAGGCGGAACTGCGGCGGCTCGAGGATCAGGCGGAGGTGGAACGCAAGCGGCTTGCCCTCTGGTCGGGCACCCTCGACCAACTGGAAACACTGCCAGTCCCACCGCCGGAGACCGTCGACCGCTGCGAAGCCGACCTGTCCGAGACCCAGCAGCGGATCACCGGTCTGGAGAGTCGGATCGCCGACGATCGTTCGAAACGAGCCGACCTGGACCGGCAGATTGAAGAGCTCCGCCTGGCGGGCGACGTGCCCACGGAAGATGACCTGCTTGCTGCGAGGCGGCTGCGCGACGAGGGTTGGCAGCTCGTGCTGGAGGCATGGCAGAACGGCGAGCCGGACGCGAATCGGCTCGCGGAATTTCTTGAGCGGGTTTCGACAGGGAGTGAGGAGTCTGTGGCACCGCCGGAGCGCGCGGCCCGTTGGGCACCGCGGTTAAACGAGGACCTTGCGGCGGTCTACGCTCCGTTGGTTCAGCGCACGGACGAGCTGGCCGACCGGCTCCGCCGCGAGTCGAACCGCGTGGCCCGCCGCGCAGCACTGCAGGCCGGGCGCGATGCCCTGGACCAGGAAATCGGCCGCCAGGACGCGCAACTCGAGCAGGCCAGCGCCGCCCACCGCGAGGAGCTTTCCGCCTGGCATGGTTGCTGGGAGCCGTCGGGCATTGAGCCGTTGTCGCCGCGCGAGATGCGTGCATGGCTCCGCCAGCACGAGGCGCTCAGGACCAAGGCGCAGGGCATTCGTGCGCAGCGGCTCGCAGTGGACGAACTCAGCCGCCGCATTGCCGCCTGCCGGCACGAGCTCGACCAATGCCTGGAAGAACTGCGGGAAGACACGAGTTCGCCGGCCAAAACGCTCGCCGCCTGCATCGACCGCTGCCAGCAGTTGGCCGACCGGATCGCCGCGGTTTCCGACCGGCGGCAGACGCTCGCCAAGACCGTCGCCCAGACGAAGGGCCAGGTCGACTCCGCGAATCTCGCGGCGCAGAAGGCCCAGTTGCAACTCAGCCAATGGCGAGACCAATGGGCTGCGGCGATCGAACCGCTTGGTCTTCCGCCCGACAGTTCGCCGTCGATCGCCAACGAGGTCGTCGCGCGGACCGGCGAGTTGCTCGACCGGCTCAAGGAAGCCACGGGCTTTGCCGAGCGGATCGAGCAGATCGGACGCGACAGCGACGCCTTCCGCGCCCAGGTCGGCGATCTGGCTCGGCAGATCGCGCCGGATCTGGCCGAACAATCGGTCGAGCAGATCGTTGAAGAGCTGGTCCGCCGATCCCGGAAAGCCAACGAGGACCGGCAGCGTCGGCAAAAACTCCTCGAAGAGCAGAAGCGCCACGAGCAACATCGGCAAACCGCGCATCAGAAAATCGAGCAGCTTTCCGCACTCCTGGCAATCATGTGCCAGGAAGCCGGATGCACGCAGCCGGAAGAACTGCCGCAGATCGAGCGGAATTCCGAGACGGCTGCCCGGCTGGAGGAGAACCTCGCCTCGCTCGACGATCAACTGGTGGTCCTTGCCGCCGGGGCCTCGCTGGATGCCTTCACGGCCGAAGCCGAATCGGCCGACGCCGACGATCTGCCCGGGCGGATCGAAGAACTATCTCAGCGGATCGAGCGGCTGCAGGCGGAGCGCGACGAGCTTCAGCGCCGCGTCGGCCAGGAGGAAAATGCCTTGGCCTCGATCGACACGGGGGCCCAGGCCTCCGAGGCGGGCGAGTCGATCCAGGACCTCTTGGCACAGATCGCGGGCGACGTCGACGAGTACGTCCGCTTCCACCTGGCCGCGGTCGTGCTCAGGGACGCGGTCCAGCGCTATCAGGAAAAGAACGAGGCGCCGGTCCTGCAGCGGGCCACGGAGCTGTTCCGACACCTGACGCTCGGCTCGTTCGTCCGCCTGGTCGCCGACTTCAGCGAACAGGGCGAAAAGGTCCTCATGGGCGACCGCGGCGACGGTACCAACCCGGTCCCGCTGGCCGGCATGAGCGACGGCACCTGCGACCAGCTCTACCTGGCCCTTCGACTGGCGAGCCTGGAGCACTACCTCGAGACGCACGACCCGGTCCCGTTCATCGTGGACGATATCCTGATCAGCTTCGACGACCGCCGCTCGGTTGCGGCCCTCGAGGTCCTTGCCGCACTGGCCCGCAAGACCCAGATCATCTTCTTCACGCACCACGAGCACCTGATCGGCCTGGCCGAGGAACACCTGCCCTCGGGCGAGCTGTTCGTGCACAGACTCCCGGGTCAACGGATCAAGTCCGCGTAATGTGCTGCCAGGCCTCGCGCTGCTCGATCCACAGAGAAGATTTCGACCGCGCGTTGGCGGGCGGAGCGACTCGCGACTTTTCTCGCCGCATCGTCTCCGATGAGACAACGGATCGCAGCGACAAGAGCCTCAACGTCGTCAACAGGGACAAGACGTGCCGCCTGCTGCTGGGGCGGAAAAATCTCCCGAGTCCCGCCGACGTCGGTGGCGACGATCGCCACGCCGGCCGCAGCGGCTTCCAGCAACACACGTCCAAGCGGCTCCTGTCGGGCGGGGTGGACCAGCAGAGTCAGCTCGTTCAGAATGCGGTCGACGTCGCTGCGCGGCCCGAGGAAGTGGAGCCGTTCCGCGAGCGGCCCCTCGGCAACGGCGCGCAGATCGAGTTCGAACTGCCGCGACTCCTCCTTCTCCGACAGCCGTTGCCCGATGACAAGATAATGCACGTACGGCAGTTCGCTCGCCAGGGCAACCGCAGCCCGTATCAGCACATCCTGGCCTTTGCGGAGGCTGATCTGGCCAATCGTTCCAACCAGGACGGACTCAGGCGAAAGCCCAAGCTGGCGATGAAGAAAGCCGGTGGCCGGGCGCGGCTGAAACCGGTCCAGATCGACTCCATTGTAGAGCACGTGCGTCTTACCCGGATCCAGTCCGGCGGCAACGTGAAACCTCCGCGTCGCCTCGGAAACAGCCAACAGCCGCGTGTGCACGTTGAGATCGGCGATTGCCCGGCGGCTCAGCCGCACGATGTCGCGCAAGTGGGCGATGCTCGCAGTGCCGGCTGCCGCCACGACCGGACCCGAAAGCCGGCCCATCGACAGGCTGTTGGCGTGCAACAGCGCCGGCCGCAGCCGCGCGAGATGTTCGGCAAGCCGCTGACGGAGCGCGTCTTGAGACAACCGCTGCCCGGCGGGTTCGTGAAGCAGCCAGGGAAGGACCGGAATGCTCTTCGCCCGCAGAGCATCCGCGAGCGGCCCGGTCGGCGGCGCCAATGCCGCCAACTCAAAGCCTTGCAACCGCACGCCGTCGAGCGTTGCCAGTAGGGACTGTTCCGCTCCGTTCAGCGCGGAGTATTCGCACAGCAAGAGAACGTCGGGCGCGGTCTTGGGAGTTGGAGTTTCGATGGAATCTAAAGGACTCCGTACTTCGAAAGCGTGTTGCGGAGCTTCGTCTCCTGGCCGGCGTCGAGCGGCGTCATCGGCATGCGGAGCTCGCCGTTATCGCGGCCCAGGAGCTTCATGGCCGCCTTCACCGGGATCGGGTTCGTGGCAAGGCCGAGCATATCGCGGCAGAGCGGGAAGAGCCGCCTATGCCACTGCTGGGCCTGGGCGATATCGCCGGCGTTGAATGCGTCGATGAGCTGGATCATGTCGCCGGGCACGATGTTGCCGACCACCGAGACCACGCCGCGACCGCCGATGGCCAACAGCGGAAGCGTCAGGCTGTCGTCGCCGCTGAGGACTGTCAGGTCGGTCGTGGCGATGATCTGCGAAGCCTGGTCCATCGAGCCGGTCGCCTCTTTGACCATCGTGATGTTGGGCAGCTCGGCCATCCGGGCAATCGTCTCCGGCTCGATGTTCTTGCCGGTTCGCCCGGGGATGTTGTAAACGCAGATCGGAATGTCGACGGCCGCGGCCAGCGCCTTGTAGTGAAGGTACATTCCCTCCTGGGTCGGCTTGTTGTAGTAGGGAGCCACGACCAGCGCGGCATCGGCCCCTGCCTTTTCGGCCCAGCATGTCAGCCGCAGCGCCTCGTCGGTGCTGTTGGAGCCGGTTCCGGCCATCACCTTGATCTTGCCGGCGGCCGCCTCGACCACCGCGGCGATCACCCGCTCGTGCTCCGGATGCGAGAGCGTGGGCGACTCGCCGGTGGTGCCGACCGGGCAGACGCACGTCGTGCCGGCATGGATCTGGAACTCCACTTGCTTCTGGAGGGTCTCCACGTCGACCTCCCCGTTTCGGAACGGGGTGACCAGAGCGACAGAGAGACCGGCAAACGCTTCACCTCGTGTAGGCATGAGAAATCCGTTCGGTGCTGTTTTCGCGTCAGGAAACCAGGCGCTTCATTTCCCGCACGGCCTGCTCCAAACCGACCATGATCGCGCGGGCGATAAGGCTGTGGCCGATGTTCAGCTCGTGCATCCCTTCGATCGTAGCAATCGGCCGCACGTTGCGGTAGGTCAGGCCGTGGCCGGCATGCAGAGCGATCCCCGCCTGGCGCACCAGCGCACCGGCTGAGACGAGCGTCTGAAACTCCTTCTGCCGGGCCGCGCCCGGTGCGGCCAAGGCATACTGGCCCGTATGGAGTTCGACCGCGTCGGCCTTTAGTTCGGCGGCCGTTTCAATCTGCTTGGGGTCGGGGTCCAGGAAGAGGCTGACGACGATCCCCGCGTCCTGCAGCCGCGAGATCACATCCGCAACGCGCTTCTGTTGTCCGTGGACGTCGAGCCCGCCCTCGGTGGTGACCTCTTCCCGGCGCTCGGGCACGAGGGTTGCCTGAGTGGGTCTGGTCCGGCAGGCGATCGCGACGACGTCCTCCTCGCAAGCCATCTCCAGGTTGAGCTTCACGGTGACCGTTTCGCGGAGGACCCGCAGATCACGGTCGTTAATGTGCCGTCGATCCTCCCGCAAGTGCACGGTAATCCCGTCGGCCCCGCCCAACTCGGCCAACGCGGCGGCCCAGACGGGATCGGGTTCGTAGGTCCGTCGCGCTTGCCGGACGGTCGCCACGTGGTCAATGTTGACGCCTAGTTCTGCCATAGTGCGGCTCTACCGCCGGTCCTCCTGAGTGAGCGTTTTTTCGACGGCGTCGGCCCGCGCCGCAATGTTCTCGATTCGCTTTGCCAGATTGGCCGGTGTGGCGTGCGTGGCGAGCATCGTGTCGACGAGCACGAAATTGGGCTTGCCGTCGATGTCGCGGATCGCAAACGCCCCTTCGGGGATCGTCAGGTTCTTGCGAAGGATGGCCTCGTAGTACTTCGGCTCCGCCGGCCCACACTCGCTGTAGACGATCACGATCGGTTCGCCCTGGTCGTCTTCCCGGCCAAAGAAGACGGCCACCTTCTGCTCCCGCCCGCTGGGCAGCGATAGCTTGAATTGATAGGTCTTGTCCGAACCGGCCGGCACGACACCGAGGTGCTTGCCGGTCGCTCGGACGCATTCTCCGAGGTTGAGCTCCGGAGCCACATTCTCGCGGTTCGCGGCGATCCACTCCTGCCAGCGGCGAACGTCACTGCCGAAATCCTGGCGGGTAATCCGCGCAAGGGCATCGGAAACACTGGCGACGAGCACGCCGCGGGCCAATAAGGCGACCAACGGCTCAACCGCTTCCGCCGCGCGAAGCTCCCCGAGCGACTCGACCGCCGACCAGACCACGCCCTCGTTGGTGCTGTCGAGGCATGCCAGCAACGGCTCGACCGCTCGCGTGCGAACGAGCTTCTGCCTCGCCGCCCTTCTGGCGTAGGGGTCGTAAAGTTGCTCAACGAGGGATTGGATGTTCGCTGAGGGGGTTGCGTCGGTCACGTCGCACCTCGCTGGTAGATGCCGTCGCGAGAAAGCCCCTCGCCACCGGCCCTTTCATCCTATTAGAGCTGATTATAGCGGTAGAAGGCACGGTATCAAAGTAGGTCCCGCTTGCCGTACGGGACCTGAAAACCGCCACGCCACTCAGCGCGCGAAGTCCCGCTCCGCAATCTCATCGTTAATACATATCCACCAGACCCCCGTGGCCTTGTGCCTATCGTAACGAAATCCCGGTGAAACGTTCCGTAAGGTATTCGGGCTAGGTGACTTACGTTTGCCGGGAAGTGTGCGGTGGGGGAAGCCCGCGATAGTGGCCCCCGTTCAAACCGCGTTCGATACTTCTCTCCTCAGGATCGCGTAAAAGCGTTCTCTTGCATGCCTTTCGATCCAAGGGACATGACCGCACTTCTCGAGCACGATGAAACGGAAGTCGCGCAAGCAATCGACGAGAGGCCGTTCAACGCCTTCCACCGGATGCGGATCGTAGTCGCCATGGATCGCCACCACCGGACATCGAACGTTCCTTGCCGCTTCCAGGAAGCCCCCGCCGCGCCGCAGCTTCTCCGCCTCGCTCCAGACCCGTTGATAGATCCGGCGCTGGCAGTCGACCATTTCCATGGCAGGCGTTAGCGGATCGTATGCATCTGCCCGAGCGAACAGGTTGCCAAGGCGTACAAGAACCTTGTCAGGGTCGGCGCCGCCGTCCGTTTGCAGTTCCTGAACCAACCGCTCTGCCTCCAGTCGCTCCTCTCGGCTGAGGCGACCGAGGCGAGTCTCCTGAATTCCGGCCGCGTACGACTCCTCGAAAACGCCGCTGCCGACGAGAATCAGCTTTCCCACCTGATCCGGATGCCGGGCGGCGAACAGCAGTCCCAGCATCGCGCCCCACGACGACCCGATCAACGTGACCGGAAGATCGGTGTGGGCCAGCAAAAGAGCGTTCAACTCCTCGACTTCTCCGTCAACCGAATCGGCGGATTGCAGCGGCTCCAGGACCCCAAGCTCGCGCGAGAGTTCCCTCGCCACGGGCGCCATGGACCCGGGAGCACCGGGGCCTCCGTGGACGACGGCCACACGAAACGGCGGCCGGCCGTACTTCCGTGGATTCTCGGTCGCGTCAGCGCGGTCGAGCCCCAAGGGGCAGCCTGAGCCGGACACGCCTACTTCACTTCTTCGCCCGGCTTCAACTCTCGAATTCGGATGTTCCGCCATCGCACCTGATAGGGCCCCGTGCCCTTCTTGATGCCGTGCACCTGCAGGCCGAGGAAGCCGCTGGCGTCCATGTCATCATGGAAATCCGCACACGGCACCCCGTTTACCCACGAGCGGATATGATCGCCCTGGGCGACGATGCGGTAGTGATTCCATTCGCCCTCCTTGAACGCCTTCCGGGCCTCCGGCTTGCTGGAGAAATCGTCGAGCCATTTGGTTCGCCTCGCCTCGTCCCAGAAGTTGCCCGACGTCCCGCTTGCCGCCGCGGCAATCTCGCACTGATAGCCGTAAACGACGCCTTTCTTGCGAATCTGCTGCGGCTTGGACATCTGGGGCGTGTCTTCCTTGTAAACGTGACTGCGGATCTGGATCCCCGAATTCAACGGAGGATCGCACAGCACATCGAGTTCCAGAACGAAGTCGCTGAACGGGCCCTTGCAGAGAAACGTGTTGGGGCTCCCTTCGGCGGTGGTCCCGACGATCGTTCCGTCCTTGGCCTCGTACGTGGCGAAGCCGCCCTGCCTCGTCCAGCCCTCGAGGCTCTTCCCGTCGAACAGGCACACCCACTTCGCCTCCTCGGCCTCGGCGAGCGCGCCCAGGCACAAAACGACGATGAATACAAGCGCTACGTTCAAGAGACAATTTCGTAACATGGTCCTGGTCCTCAGTGTCGCCCTTGTCGAGAGTTGGTGTCATCTGCCGATTGTCAGAATAATCAGCCCGGTCGGCTGATGCAACTCCTCGCGGGCATGCGCCGACAATTCCCGCCACAACGCAGGGTTCGCGGGACTTCTTTCCATGCCGGCCCTGGAGTCATTCGCTGTGCCATGGTGGCTTGCGACCGACACGGAAAAAGATTCCCGAACCCTCAGCTTCGACAAGGCGACACGAGCGGCGGAAGTGAATCGCACAATTGACACTCGCCTGAATCCCTGTTACGCTCGACATGACATTGCATTTGTGCTTTTTTCAGCCGCAAAAGAGGAGGCAATCGTGTTCTGCCGTCGTCCTTGTTCTGAGTCTGTCCGAGTGTGTATTGCAGCTTCTTGGTTGTTGGCGGTTGCGGTATCGGCGACGGCCGCCGGTCCCGATGGGCCTGGGGAGTCACCTCGGATGCCCTCGCGCGGTATCGCGGCACATCGCGGTGCCAGCACCAGCCATCCGGAGAACACGCTGCCGGCCTTTCGCGAAGCGATCCGGCTGGGAGCCCACCAGATCGAACTGGATGTCTACCTGACCAAGGACAAACAACTTGTCGTGATGCACGACGCGACGGTCGACCGAACCACCAACGGCACGGGCAAGATCGCCGATCTGACACTCGCTCAAGTCAAGCAACTCGATGCCGGTAGCTGGAAGGGGCCGCAGTTTGCCGGGGAACGGGTGCCCACGCTCGAGGAAGCACTCGCCATCATGCCGGAAAACGTCTGGCTCAACCTGCACCTCAAAGGCGATGCCGAATTGGGTGCCGCCGTGGCGAGACAGGTCGTCCGCACCCGGCGCACCCACCAGGCGTTCGTCGCCGCCAGCGGCGCGGCAGCGCAAGGCGCGCAGGGTGTGTGCCCCGAAATCCTCGTCTGCAATATGGACCGGCGGGCTTCCTATACGCAGTACGCCGGCGAGACGATCGCACGCGGCGCCGATTTCATCCAGTTGTTCAAGAAACTGGCGCCGCCACAAGACATGGCCGCTCTCACCGCCGCGCGAGTGCGGATCAACTACTGCTGTACTAACGATCCCGAATCGCTCGAAGATCTCTATGCCGCGGGCGTCGAATTCGTGCTGGTCGACGACGTCGCCGCCATGATCCGCGCCGCCAATCGCCTTGGCATCCGCCCGCTTGAGTCGGTGTTTCGAGACGGCGCCTTCTCCGCAGAGTGACAACCGGCAACAGAACCGGCCGCCGCCAAGCCGCTCCTGGCCGGCGGGCCTAATCCGAAGAGACGATCCTCAACCCGCTCTTTGCATCGGCAACGGCCGGCACGATTCGCCCCACGCATCCCGTGTTCTGGGCGCATGAACCGCGCGCAACGAGAAACCGGCCGTCCGGAAGGCCGGCGATTCCCAGAGAACAAGCGAACGCGTATCGGCCGGCCATCCGGAACGACGCGTCCGCCTTCAACAGGGTCGATGGATCTCCGTAGCAGCCAAACCACCAGAACCCGCCGGACCATGCGGCGGTCTGGATCCCCAGCCGCGTGTATCCGCTGGCAAGCACGTGCCGCTTCCGGAACGCAAAGTCGCCGTTGTACTCGTAGGCGTAGTTTTCGTCCACGCCCTCGGGAAGTCCGCCGACCACCACGAAACGGCCCTCCCGGCACGCGACGCCGCCCGCACCGTGAACCAGTTCCGGCGTGCGGTGGCGAGCAAGTTCCCGGAGCGTGTCGGCGCAATACACGTAGACCCACGAATCCGCCTGCCCGGCAGGTTGATTGAATTTGCCGAGATTCACCGCGACGTACAGTTTGCCCTCGTGAAAGCAAAGATCTCCATGGTGGTTGGCCACCGGCACGTGCCGCAGCACTTGCCCGCTCAGGTCGGTCTTGACCAGATCAGTGGTGAAGCACCAGTAGATCGCGTCCCGATCGTTCGTGCAAATGCCTTGCAGATGTTTTGGGTAGGCCCCTTGGCACTCAACCGCCTTGAAGCTCCGCTCGATATCCTCCTCGGCACGATCCTCCTCGGCACGATCCTCCTCGGCACGATCCTCCTCGGCAGGATCCTCCTCGGCAGGATCCTCCTCGGCAGGATCCTCCTCGGCACGATCCTCCTCGGCACGATCCTCCTCGGCACGATCGGCGGCAAATACCGACGCGCCGACGAGATTCCAAGGCGCGGCCGCGGCGCCGACGGCGGCTTGAAGAACGGCCCGCCGTGTCACGTTGCCCATCGGTCTTCGGATACCCAAATGAGTCATGCGATTGGCATTCTTTCGTCAGAGCGCCGCCGCGGTTCGTCCGGGGACGCGGCTTGCAGGTACGCCGACGTGCGCGAGGCACCCGGAAGCGGTCCGCAGCGCGGATTGCCTGCCATCCACCTCCCAAAAGCCCAGAACACCAGGGATCGGCAGTTATTGGAGATCGAAATCGAACGTGTTGTCGCCCTCTTCGGTGACGGTCGCCTTCAGCCCGGAACTACCGACCGCGGCGTACTTCTCCGGAATCAGGCTCTTCAGCGGAGGGGTCTCTCCATCCTCGGGCTCCACACCGGATTCCTCGTATTTCACGATCTGCACGCCGTATTCTCCCGGAGGCGCGCCGTCGCCAGGCTCGAATGTCATCAGCGAATAGCGGCCTCCGGAGTCGGTCCGCCCCACGGCGCCGCGTGTATTATCGCTCCGCACAAACGCCACGGAAGCGTCGGCAAGGGGCTGACCCTTATGGGTAACCGTTCCCTGGACGGGCACCGTCTTCGGGCGGTCGGCGGCGGTTGAATCACCGCTGCAGCCTGCCAGGGGGGCAAGCAACAGAGAACCGGCGATGCAAATCAGTGTCGATACGGCCGCGCAACGGCAAATCCAATTCATCAGACGCAACTCCTGTGAGCAAAGTACTGTACAGACAATGGGCGGGAATGCGGACCGGGGCGAACAGTCAGTCAGTTCTGCGAGATCGCCTCGTTTCCGGCCCGCGACCCCATCGCTCCCCACACTCCATAAGGGCTTGGTCCGGAAAATCCGTGCGCCCTGGTGGCGCTGAGGTTCCCCGCATCGATCGTGTCACTGACGAAACGGACGGAACCGTCGCCCATCAACACGTTGACACCGCCCGGGTGCATGCTGCTCGGTGGAAATACTCCGTACTCCCCGTCTCTCGCGGCCGGGCCATTGGGCGGCATCACCGTCGTGAAGCCCACGAAGTGCGTGTGGCCCCTCGTGCCAACCGAACCGAACCGGGCATTCACCGACGTGCCGGCGATGAAGTACTTGCCGTCGGTCACCGTCCAGGCCAACGCCGGATTGTTGCGCAGTCCGGACAACACGGCCATTCCAAGCCGGTGGTCGAGTTCCTGGGCCGAAACCGTGAAGTTCTGGTACCCCTGGCGCAAACGCTCGCTCATGGCGATTGTGTTGCTCAGGCCGTCGGTGATTCGCGCAAACTTGAACCATTCCCGGTAGCCGAACATCCCTCGCGATCCCTGGGCGGAATTCGTATCGGCCATGTCATCGCCCTTGCAGAAGGCGTAGTTGACCAACCGTTCCGTCCCCCGGTAGGCGCCCGAGGTGATCACATCGCTGTTGCCCGGATCGGAAGGGCAGAGGAGCGTCTCGGGAAAACCGTTCAGGCCCGCCCAGTCCGAAAGCGCGTCGACACTTCCGCCGGAAGGAATTCCCGCCGCGGGGTCGCCCGCCATGATCCGATCGTACAGCGGTCCCTGCTCGAGGAACGGGAACAGCGGTATGAACCCGCTCAGGCGGTAAAATGCCTTCCGTGCCGGCAGCGCCCCGTGCGTATCGTGATAGTTATGCAACGCGATTCCCAACTGCTTCAGATGATTATTGCACTGCGTCCGACGCGCTGCCTCGCGGGCCGCCTGAACGGCGGGAAGCAGAAGAGCAATCAGAATGCCGATGATCGCGATCACCACGAGCAACTCGACCAGCGTAAATCCTCGCCGTGCATGGCGGGTAATTGCAGTCTCTGTTCTTACGTATACCATAAGACTCCTCTCTTACTCCGAGAAACAAGAATCGTAAAGTAAAACGGGAAACAGCGCAGACGTTCTTCCTTCGCCGAGGCCATGCGCCTGCCGCTTTCTCCACGCCGAGCAACGCAACTGCTCAACAGATGCCGTTCGCCCTGTTGCGGCCTTCCAGCCGTTTAGGGACTGCACGCGCGACGGGCCGCCACCCTCGACGACTTGGGGTCATGATCAGGCTTGCCTTCCTGAATTCTGCGGTCGGAAATCAGGGAGTTGGTGGGAATAAATTGGCGAGAAATGGAATTCACTTCGCCTTTCTCAGTGGAATCCAACGCGTTCCCGGCGAAACTTGGGATCCCCATTCGATCCCGTAAGCGGCCTTCGCGCACAAATCGCCAGACCCGTCGAAGCCGGGAACGAGTGTCAGTATATAACAGAGAATCCTGCGGGTCAACCAAACGCCGCATCGACGCGCCGTTGCAGACGATTGGCAGGACCTACGGCTCATGACTGTCGCGCGATGCCGATCTCAGCCGTTGGACAAAACTCTCTCTCTTTGCGCCGCACCAGAGACGGGGCTTTTTCCCCTCAGAGGTCCCGTGATTGACTTCTCACTCGAATACGATCGTGCCACTAACCGCCGCCGATCGCCGGGAAGATGCCGAGTTGGTCCCCTTCGTTCAGCGGCGTATCCGTGGTCGCCGGCCGGCCGTTAACGAAGAGAATGCGCGTGTGCTCCGGCGCAATCGCCAGCTTCGCCAACACGGATTGAATGGTTTCGCGGGGTGAGATCTCCACCGCGACCGAGGCTTTGCCCCCGATATAGCTGCGGAGGCCGGCGTAGAGGTTGACCTGAACGGTTGGCATAGATGGGCGATCGGGCGCAGTCACGTGAAATTGAAAACCTGATCGAGCTCTTCGTCCGGCACGTCAAAGGTTGCGCCGTGCGGCGCGAGCTTCTCGGTGCGGAAGAAATCGGGGAGCCGATCCTGAGCCGAGGTGAACCCGGCGGCCCTGTTAAACGCCCGCTCCCGCGTGAGCGTTTGCTTGCCCAGCGCGAGAAACTCCTCGGCACCGAACGGCCTGCCCTTCAGCGCCGCGAGCATTTCGCAGATGGCGTCCAGGGCCGTGGAGTCGTCCAGCACCGCGAACGCCACGAACAGGCACAGCCCGGCGGCGTCGATCGCCGCCGTGGCGATCTGCAGGTTCCGGCTCAACTCCACCTGTCCCTGGGTTTTCAAAGGGTCGACCTGTCCGCCGACCCCGAGGACATTGGCCGCAATGGCATAGCCGGCCGTGTGGTCCGCCCCCATGGTCGACGTGGCATACGTGACGCCGATTCCCTGCACGGCGCGCGGGTCGTACGCCGGCATGGACTGGCCCTTGACCGTCGGGATCCTCTTCACACCGTAAACCTTGCCAAGAGCTTCGGCCCCGGAAGCGATCAGCCGGCCCAGGGGAGTCCCCTTGCCGACCTCTTCCAACAGCCGGATCGCGCCTTGGGCGTCGCCGAAGGGAAGAATGCCGGCCTCCATCGCCACGCCGATCGTCACACCGGTTTCGATCGTATCGAGCCCGAAATCGTCATCGAGCCGGTCCATGCGTGCGATCGCGTCCAGATCCGAGATCCCACAGTCGGCGCCGTGGGCCCAGACGGTTTCGTATTCCGGGCCCTTGGTGACGTACTGGCCGGACTCGTCGACATAGATGCGAGAACAGCGGATCGTGCAGCCGCGGTGGCAGCCGTGGGCGATGACGCCGTTGCGCTGGAGGATCAGGTCGTGCTGCCGTTCGCCGCTGATCGCCTCGACGCCCTCGAAGCGGCCTTCGCTGAAATTGCGGGTGGGAAAGGCACCGGCCTCGTTGATCACGTTGGCCAGGGCATTGGTGCCGTAGGTCGGCAGAGTCTGGCTGGTGAGCGGGTGCTTTGTGAGCACGCCGGCGAACTTGCGAAGCGCCGCCTGAAACGCCTCGCGGTCGGCCGGTTTGGGCTTTTCGGCGCCTGCCGGATCGACAACGATCACCTTGAGCCCCTTGGCGCCCACCACCGCGCCCAGGCCGCCACGGCCGCAGTGGCGCGTGGGTCGGCCCTCCATGTCGGTCACGGCAACGCTGGCCGCCGCCGCGAGCATCTCGCCCGCCTGGCCGATGCTGATGCAGGCGACCTCATTGCCAAACTGCTCAAACTGCCGGGCAACCGTGTCGTAATTCCCCAGGCCGACCACGTCGTCGACCGGTTCGATTCTGGCCCCGTCCTTGTTCACGACAAGGCGAAACCACCGACCTTGGGGCGGCTCGCCTTCGACGATAATTGCCTTGACACCCAGGGCCGCCAGGTGAAGCGCCGCCATACCGCCGGCGTTGCTCTCTTTGATCGTGCCGGTCAGGGGGCTCTTGGCACCGATCGAGAGCCGTCCGGCGCAGATTGTTCCCGTGCCGGTGAGGATGCCGGGAGCAATTACCAGTCTGTTCTTCGCCGACAGCGGGTGGCACGTGGCTGGGACTTCGGTGGCCACGACGGCCGAGGTAAGCGCCCGGCCGCCCAGGTCAACGTAGCCGGCCTTCGGCTCCTCCCAGTGGGCAGTCTGTTGCGACATGTTCACACGGAGTATCGCGGACATCGTCCACTCCTCTGGTCACTTGCCTTCGGTCATTGGGAAGCGGCGCATCGGGTCATCACCGTCTTCTTTGCACGCATCCTTGCCGCTTGTAGCATGATGGTTGCGGCTCGGAATTGCAAGCGTTTCTTGCGAAGAGCAGGGTAAACTGCAGTCCGCAGTCAGCCTGTCCGGTGAGGGTTTTCAATGATCACGAAGTCGTGAATGATCGTGTGAGAAGGATCTCCATCGCGGTGCCCCACTGCTGCTACGTCGGCCCAACCGCAAAGTGTTTCGGAGCGGAGGCTTTGGCGGGGGATGTCTCGGGAGTACAATAGGATGGGCTGGCAAGCGGTCGCCTTCCCGTTGTCATAATCGGCGATTGTGAGGGGCCTGGAAGTGCCGCCTCCTGTTCTTGAACCTTCGGAGCCACCTGATGCCTTCGCCGTTTCCCGGAATGGACCCTTACTTAGAGTCGCCGGACATTTGGCCGGATTTTCACGACGCTTTGGCGGCAGCGATCAGAGTTGAGTTGAATCGCTCGCTTCCTCGCCCGTACTATGCACGCCTGGAAATGCGTCCGGAGGTGGGAATCGTCGGCGGAGACGAGCCACGGCGGATTGTTCCCGACGTCGCGGTGGTCAAGCCGCAAGGCTTGGTGATAGCGCCCCAGACCGCTTCGGCAATATTAGACCGCCCGCGTGCCGACTTATCACCGTCCATTCGGATGCGGATTTCTGACGAGCCGCTGCGGCACCATTTTGTGGAAGTCCGAGATGCTTCGCGCGGCCACGCCCTGGTGACCTTGATCGAGATCGCCAGCCCGTCGAACAAACGGTCGGGGCCCGACCGCCGCGCGTACCAGATGAAACAGCAGGAGGTCCTGCAAAGCGAGACCTCGCTTATCGAACTGGATTTCTTGCGAGCAGGCGAGAGGTTGATCGGAGGCCTTTGGATCGCGGAGTGGGCCGGCCGCCGGGACCCGCCGCCGGACTACCTGGTGGCGGTCAATCGCGCTTGGGAACGGGAGATGGGTTGGGAGTACGAGTTGTTCCCGGTTCGGCTCGAGGAACCGCTTCCCTGCATTCCCGTGCCGCTGAGGAAAGGGGAACGGGAAATACCACTGGATTTGCAGTACACGTTCCAGCAGGCGTACGACGGCGGGCCTTACGCGCGCGGCGCCGTCGACTACGGCAGTCCGCCCGACCCGCCGATCCGGCCTGATCACGCCGCCTGGCTGGCGGAGTGCCTGCATCGCTGGCAGATCGGCTCGACGGCTCCCGATTCAGCATCGCTCGAAGAATAGGTTGACAGCCTTGGTAGGACGATTGGAACCGCCGTGCGCTCTCCGCCCTGTCCTCCGTCCCGCATGCGAAGTAGCATGATGGTTGCGGAGCAGCATTGCAAGCGGCACTCTGTGCCAAGGGCTATCCGGTCAGATCATCGCGGGAGGACGGGCAGGGCCCGGCCCTCAGCCTCGCGGCACGGGCAGGCGGCGCAGAGTTCCACCCCGTCCCAGCAATATGTGCACAGCCGCTCCTTCGGAAGTCCGATCGCCGAAACCATGTCGTCCAGCTTCTGGTATCTGAGCGTCGTGAGCCCGAGCCGTTGACGGACGCGTTCGACCATGGCGGCATGGCGATCCGAGGCAGCATCGGCATATTGGTCGAGATATTCTTCGCCGTCGCCAAGTTCCTTGATGGCCCTGCGGCACGCCAGATCGAGCAGCGATTTGGAGCGGGAGAAATTGAGGAACTTGCAGCCGTGGATCAAGGGTGGGCACGCCGGCCGCATGTGAATTTCCCTGGCGCCGCAGTCGTAGATCCTTTGGATCGTGTCCCGCAACTGCGTCCCGCGGACGATCGAGTCCTCGCAAAACAAGAGCCGTCTGCCACGAATCAATTCGCGGATCGGAATCAGCTTCATTCGCGCTACCAAATCGCGGGTTTTCTGATCTTGCGGCATGAAACTGCGCGGCCAGGTGGGCGTGTATTTCGCAAAGGGCCGCCCGTAGGCCACGCCCGCTTCGTTGGCATATCCAATCGCATGACCGGTTCCCGAGTCGGGGATGCCGGCGACCAGATCGACTTCGACGTCGTCGGCTCTGGCCAACGCGGCACCGCACCGGTTGCGGACCACTTCAACGTTGATCCTTTCGTAATTGGACGCCGGGAATCCGTAGTAGACCCAGAGAAACGCGCACATTTGCATCGCTTCGCCCGGCGGTTGCACGGTCTCGGCGCCGTCGGCAGTGATCCGTACAATCTCGCCCGGCCCCAGGTCCCGAACGACTTCGTAGTCCAGATTCGGCAGGGCACAACTCTCCATGGTGACCGCGCAAGCACCGTTCTTGCGGCCGAGGATCAAGGGCGTTCGGCCAAGGCGATCGCGCGCGGCGTAGATCGACTGTTGGGTCATCAGAAGCAGCGTGCAGGAACCGTCCACGGCGTCCTGGGCGTTGCCGGATGCCATCCTCGATGGTCGCTTCCCGATTGATGAGCGTGGCGATCAGTTCGGTGGGATTGATGACACCACCGGCCATTTCGGAGAAGTGGGCGCCCCGGCGAAGGACCTTGGCCACTAGCTCGTCGAGGTTCTCGATCCGCCCCACGGTTGCCAAAGCGTAGGGGCCCAGGTGCGAGCCGATGATCAGCGGCTGGTCGTCGCAATCGCTGATCACACCGATGCCCAGCGAGCCGTGCATCTTGTCGAGGTCGCCCTCGAACTTGCTGCGGAACTGGGTGTTGGTGATATCCTTGATGAACCGGATGAACCCGCCGGCATTGCGCACCGCCATCCCCCCGCGCACGGTGCCAAGATGGGAATGGTAGTCCGTGCCATAGAACAGATCGGCAACACAATCCTCTTCCGAAGCAACGCCGTACACTCCGCCCATGCGGATCCCTCCCGTAAAGAACCCGGCTTTCAGAACCTCCGTCCCAAGTGCGGCAGTGGCGATTCCCGAGTCGAGGCAAAAAGCAACGCGACCTGCCGCACTGCCCAGGTGTCATTGGTAGAGCAGACGAGACGGCTCGTCAAGCAGAGGCGTCCCTGCTTGCGATCGGCAATTTTCTCCAAACGCATCGTCGGACCCCTCCAACCGGATAATCCGTTGACCACCTGCCGGTCGAGGCGCATTCGGTGATGTACCACCGGAAGCATGAAGCTGACAAATCTCCCCGAATTGGTTATGCGATAACGGCGCCGCTCCGCCCAATGGCAGAGAATGATCCGGCAGGGCTTTAGGGTGCAGCAATCACCCCTGTAAAGGTCGTTTAGCCGCAGTGCCCAGCGGGCCGCGCGTTGTGGCCGAGACCGGCGCCCTTGCCCGACACGGCCCGCTGGGCACTGGGGTCCAACAAACGAATTCGCAAGACCTTAGGACCTTTACAGGGTTAGGTTCATCAACCCCCCTCATACGCTGGGTTTTTCGGTTCGGCTTGCGGGCGAGGTTGAGGTGCCGCTACACTTCCGGCCCTTTCCTTTGGATTCGCACGGAAACAACAACTTGCCGCCACCCCCCCACATGCCCAGAGAGGCAGCATCGATTTTCGCGGTTTGCGTCGGGCTGGCGCTCTGGTCGGACGGCATCGTCGCTGCTGAGGCCCAGGAGCTGATCCGCGCCATGCCCCTCTCCAATGCGGCGGATGCCATCGTGTTGGAAAGGGAACCCGCGGAGGTTCCCTTATTGCCGCCCGACGGCAAGGCGCTCGGCAGTGCGGTCTTTCCCGCGGCAAACACATGGACCTGGCAGGTGCTGCCGCCGGGATTGATTTACCGTTCGTATCTCGCCGGCCCGAAAGAACCGCGGTTTGCCGGCCACTGGGCGAACTTGAGCGGGGACGAGAATGAGGTCTGGGACGTGACGCTGGGCGGCCGGATCGGCGTTTTGCGATACGGCACCAGGGATCCCCTTTGGCCGGAAGGATGGCAGGTGGATATTGAGGGCGCTGCGTTTCCACGGCTGTCACTTGACCATCAGCGCGATCTGATTGCTACCGATTTCCGGTTCGGCGTTCCACTGACGTACCGGCGTGGGCCGTGGGAAACGAAGTTCGGCTACTACCACCTCAGTTCCCACCTTGGCGACGAGTTCCTGGAAAGCCACGTCGACGCCGAGCGGATCAACTATGTTCGCGAGTCGTTGGTCTGGGGCGTCGCGCTGCGTCCGACTGCTGCGTTGCGGTTCTACGGCGAGGCGGGGTGGGCGTTTTACAGGGACGGAGGCGCGGAGCCGTGGGAACTTCAGGTGGGGGTGAGCTACGCTCCGGGATACCCGACGGGTCTGGCGGGCTCGCCGTTTTTCGCCGTCAATGGCCATCTCTGGGAGGAGGTCGATTTCGGCGGAAACGTCGTCGTGCAAGGCGGATGGGCGTGGAGAGGCGCCAGCGGACATCTGCTCCGGGCTGGGGTGCACTACCTCAACGGCAAAAGCAACCAGTACCAGTTCTTTCGGCGACACGAAGAGCAGATCGGCCTGGGGCTGTGGTTCGACTACTGAGAACCCATCCCAAAACCTTGCGAAGAGAGAGACAGGCACATTTTGCTCCGAAGACTCCGCAAAATGAGCCAGTCCTCGACGGTTTTGGGATACGCTCTGAGCAGCCCCGTAGTCATTCGTCTGCGTACGTAAGCACTCGGACCTCTTCCGCTTCCGACCCGTCTTCGAAGATCGACTGCTCGATCACGCGGCTCGCGATTTCGTCAAGATGGCGGGTGAGCTCCTTATCCAGTTCCACGAATTCCGGCCATAGTGTCTGGTCCACAAATCGCTTTGATACTTTTGCCATCACAGTCGTGTAACGCTGCCGATAGTAGCGATAAGGCTTGATGCCGTAGCGCCGGAGCAGAGCGACCATCAGCCTCCTGGACCAGGCGTTGGTGAGTGAGAATCGAAACTCAACGGGAGGATCGGCCTCCTCGTACTCCTCGATCTTCGCCATGATCCTCTGCCGAGCAAAGTCGGCCGCGGCGCGCTCACCGGGCGTAGTAGCCCCGGCGTGCAGCGCCTCGATCAGTCTCAGTTTCTCGATCAGCCCCGTCACATCGCTCATCATGCAAACCTCATCGGCTAAGAGTTGCTAGCACCAAACGGTTTTTCCGGCTGTTGGCATTTACTTTCGCCCTGTCGCGAATGCCCGCGGCTTGTCCGCGGGATGGTTACGTTCTCTGCTACATACGCCACGATCGCCGCTATCCCCCTTGGTTTCGCCCGCGGCGGCAATGCCGCCGCGGGCGAAACCAAGGGGTGGCACGCGGGGAGGTTCCTGTAGCGGCAAGCGTGAGCCTCCCGCGGACAAGCCGCGGGCATCCTTTATAAAACCGTGCCGTGTCAAAACGGACACTTCCAGTCGAAAATACCGTTTGGTGCTAGTTGCGAACCGCCGCCGCGGCCTGTCGGGCGGCCTCCAGGGTGTTTTCCAGCAGCATGGCGATCGTCAGAGGGCCGACGCCTCCGGGGACCGGAGTGATCCAACTCGCGACCTCGCGGACTGCTTCGAAATCGACGTCGCCAAACAGGCCCTCTTCGGTCCGGTTCATGCCGACATCGACGACCACCGCACCCGGTTTAACCATGTCGGCGGTGACGAACTTCGCACGGCCGATCGCCACGATCAGGATATCGGCCAGGCGGGTGATCGCCGGGAGGTCCTTGGTGCGGCTGTGACACACGGTCACGGTAGCGTCCGCACCGTCTCCCCGCTGAACCAGCATCATGGCCATTGGTTTGCCGACGATTTCGCTGCGGCCGATTACGACCACATGGCTGCCGGCGATCGGAATGCCGTTTCGCACCAGGAGCTGCTGCACGCCGTGCGGCGTACAGGGGAGGAACCGAGGCCGGGCTTGCGCAATCCGGCCGACGTTTTCCGGGTGGAAGGCGTCGACGTCCTTGAGCGGATGGACGGCATCGAGAATTCGTTTCTCATCGATTCCCTTGGGAAGCGGAAGCTGCACCAGGATCCCGCTGACCTCGCGATCTTCGTTAAGCTGGGCGATCAGGCCAAGCAGGTCGTCCTGGGTCGTATCTGCCGGGAGGCGGTGCAACCGGCTTTCGATGCCCGCCTGCTCGCACGCCTTCCTCTTGTTGCGAACATAAATCTCGCTTGCCGGATCATCCCCGACCAGAACGGCCGCCAAGCAGGGAACGGTGCCGTGGGCCTGGACGAAATCGGCGACCTTCCGGGCCGTCTCATCGCGAAGCCGGCGGGCGAGGGCCTTTCCGTCGAGAATCGAAGCAGTCACAGTCAGTGGCTCCCGAGGTTCGAATGAATTCCGTCCGGAAAAAGCCGCATTCTATCAGATCGGAAAGCGATGTCGTCAAGGCGCCGGAACACTTCGGCGGGCAGCGTTTCCATGCTCAGCGATCCAGTTTGATGAAGAGTTCCCGCAGTTGCTTCAGGTCCACTTCGCCGGGGGCGCCGGTCATCAGGTCGGTGGCTCGCTGGGTCTTCGGAAACGCAATCACTTCGCGGATGTTGTCCTGCTGCCCGAAAAGCATGACAAGCCGGTCGATCCCCAGGGCGATTCCGCCGTGGGGCGGCGCCCCGTAGCGGAGGGCGTCGAGGAGAAAACCGAACCGCTCCTGCGCCTGCTGGGCGTCGATCCCCAGCAAGGTGAAGACCTCCTGCTGGAGTTCCTGATCGTGGATACGAATGGTGCCGCCGCCTGCCTCGTAACCGTTGATCACCAGGTCGTAGGCCTGGGCACGGCACTTGCCGGGGTCGGTCTTCAGCAACTCACGGTCTTGGGGGCGAGGCGCGGTGAAGGGATGGTGCATGGCCGCCCAGCCGCCTTCCTCCTCGTCGTAGGCAAACATCGGAAACTCGACAACCCAGGAGAAGTGCTTCTGAGCCGGGTCGTAGAGCTTCAACTCGGCGCCGAACCGCTTGCGCATGCCGTAGAGGGCTTTGCACGTGATTTCGAAGGTATCCGCGACAAACAGCAGGAGGTCGCCGGGTTCGGCGTTCATCCGCTCGGCGATCCGTTCGAGCAGGCTTTCGGAGAAGTTCTTGGCGGAAGGCGAAGCGAGCTTGCCGCCCTCCTCGACCTTGAACCAGACCAGTCCCTTTGCCGAGAAGTCCTGCATGATCCAGGCGGTCAGGTCGTCGATGTTCTTGCGAGAATACCTGGGGCCGGCCCCCTTGGCATTGATCCCCCGCACGCGGCCGCCCGCTTCGGCCGCCGCGCGGAAGACGCGGAATTCGGCCTCGCGGGCGAGATCCGTGACGTCGATCAGCTCCATGCCGAATCGCAGATCGGGCGCATCGTGGCCGAACCGCTCCATTGCCTCGTCGTAGAGCATCCGAGGCAATGGGAGCTTGAGCTCCTGGCCGAGAATCTGGCGGACCAGCCGAGCCATCAGGCCGTCGATCACGCCGATCACGTCCTCGGAGGTGACAAACGCCATCTCGAGGTCGAGTTGGGTGAATTCGGGCTGCCGGTCGGCGCGGAGGTCTTCATCGCGGAAACAGCGGGCGACCTGGACGTAGCGGTCGTACCCGGCGATCATCAGAATCTGCTTGTAAAGCTGCGGGGACTGCGGCAGGGCATAGAAGGTGCCCGGCTGAACGCGGCTGGGCACCAGGTAGTCGCGAGCGCCCTCCGGCGTGCTCCGGCCCAGGACCGGGGTCTCGACGTCGATGAAATTCAGTTCGTCGAAATAGTCCCGCATGATCTTGATCATGCGGTGGCGGAGCAGAAGCGTCTGCTGCATTTCCGGACGACGAAGGTCGATGTAGCGGTGCTTCAGACGCAGATCCTCGCCGGGCAGCTCCTTGGCCGTGGGATGAAAGGGCGGCGTAAGACTCTTGTTGAGAATTTCCAGCCGGTCGGCCCGGACCTCGATTTCCCCGGTGGGCAGCTTGGGGTTGACTGTCCCTTCAGGGCGGGGTGCCACCCTGCCGGTGACCGCGACCACGTACTCGGAACGCAAGTTTTTGGCTGCGGACAAGTTAGCTTTGCCGCCTTCCGGGGCGAAGACGACCTGAGTCTTGCCGTACCGATCGCGAAGGTCCACGAAAAGGACGCCGCTGTGATCGCGGTACGTGTCGACCCAGCCGCTCAGAGTGACCTGCTGACCGATGTTTTCCGCCCGAAGCTCTCCGCAAGTGTGAGTACGAAGCAAGCGAGGGTCTCCCAACGAGAATGCGCCGGTGCGACGGGACCGGCATGCTTGTGGTCGCCGCGACGAACCAGAATCCCCCATTTTAGATTGAGGCAGGCAGTGTGCATAGGTTCGTGTGGTCGCCCGAACGGTCGGATTTTACGGCGGGATTCGACGACGATTGCAGGCGTCTGGGGTAACTGCCGTCCGAAAACCGGATAGCAACCCTCCTGCAGAGTGGCATGGAACGAGGGGCAAACTGTTCCTACCTCGGAAAAAGATTTTGGCGCAATCAGGAGCTCACCCTATACTGACCCTTTTCCCGAAAAACGTATTGCGGTGAAATAAGACCGATGAAACGACAATCCCAATGGGCCATGCTGGCGGCCACTTCGGCACTTGCAGCCGCGCTCTGGACGCTTGGGGCTTCGGCCGTTGCGGTAGCCGGAACGGAGGGCCACTGCATGGAAACATTCGAGTCCAATGACGGCCGGATTCCCGAAGGTTGGCGGACGGTGGCGGGCGAATGGAAAGTGGAGAACGGCGGGCTGGTGGTCGACTCACCCGGCGGCGAGGCGATGATCACGTTCGGCGATTCGACCTGGCAGAATTATGAAGTCGAGGTGTCCGTCGCGTTTCTCGAGGTGAAGAACGACTCCCGCTGGGTTTCGATCGTCTTTCGCGCAGACCCGGCTGGATCGCCGCCGTGGTCCCAGTTTCCGGTGCGGCGGAGGAGCACGGCGGCGGGCGGTGTGGAATTTGCCGTCCGGCTGGACGAGGGCTGGTCGGTCCGCCAACGTGGTTCGGATGCGAGCGACTGCGAGCTGGGGCACCCGCGGCGGTTGCGGGTCATCGTGAGCGGTAGCACCGTGCACGGCTACCTCGACGGGCGGCTGGTGATCGAAAGCCCGTTCTGCCTGGAACGTCAGGCGGGATGCGTGGGGCTGGCGGCCAGCGGCTGCCGAGCGAGATTCGACGACTTTTCGATCCGCCGACTGCCCGACAGCCCACCGCTTGCCGTGGCCCCTCAGCCCTGCGACATCGTCGCGCACCGCGGTTTCTCGGCCAGTGCGCCGGAGAACACCTTGGTTGCGATCCGAAAGGGGATCGAGGCCGGCGCCGACGCGTGTGAGTTCGATGTCCGCGCGAGCAAGGATGGTGTGATCGTGCTGCTGCACGACGAAACCGTGGACCGTACGACCAACGGTACCGGGAAGGTTGCTGAGCTGACTTTGGCCGAGTTGAAGAAGCTCGACGCGGGAAGCTGGAAAGATGCCTCGTACGCGGGCGAGCCGCTGCCGACGCTCGACGAGGCGCTGGCGCTTCTGGCAAAATGCGGTGGCAAGGCCGTCATCGAGATCAAGGCCGACGGGATTGCCGAGAAAGTGGTCGAGGCAGTGCGCACGGCGGGAATGCTGGACAGAGCCTACGTGATCTCGTTCAGCAAGCAAGCGGTCGAGGACGTTCGCCGACTGGAACCGAGCCTTCCGTGTGCCTGGCTGTATGGCAAACAGCTCACGGGCAACGCTGAACAAAGGGCAGACTGGATTATCAACGAAGCACGCGATTGCGGAACCCACATGGTCGACCTCAACTACAACCTTCTTTCTCCCGACGTCATTGCCGAACTCGAGCGCCGGGGTGCTGAGGTTTGGACGTGGACCGTGAACGATCCCTTGGTCATGCGGGCGCTTTCGGCCTGGGGCGTGAAAAGCATCACGACGGATCACCCGGATGAGGCGGTTCGGGTGCTGCCGCGGGAATAGAGAAGCCGACCAGGCAAGGTTAGGGCGGACGGAAGCTGCCCTACACGGAGGCCAGGGTCCTGCGAGCTGCGTGAGGGTCTCCGTGCGCCAGCGATACCGCGGCGGATTGCAGAGCTTCCACGTGCCTCGCGTTAACGGGCACCGCCGCCCCGGGCGGCGGCGGCGAAGGCACGAGCCGATGGGCAATCGTCGATGCCAGTTCCTCGATTCCGTCGCCCCTGGTCGCGCTCGTGTGGATGCCGCCGGGCCGCTCTGAATCCGCGACAAGGGGCCGGGGGTCTCTTTCCCTCTCAGCCCCGACTCCGGTCGACATGCCGGCGCGTTCCATGGCCGAGATGGAACGAGACTCCCGATCCCTTGGGCCACGATCTCCGTCGGTCTGTTCCGGCGGTGCGAGGGCCAGCAGGTCCCACTTATTGTGCACGACCAGCGCCTCGGGGTAGCTCGCCAACAGGCCGTGGTCTGCCTCGGACCACTGCTTGCTTGCGTCGAATACAAGTACCGTCAAATCGGCTGTCGCCAGGCGTTGTCGAGCCAGCGCGATGCCGGCCTGTTCGACGGGCGAATGGCCGGCGCGGAGCCCGGCCGTGTCGGAGAGTTCCACCGGCCAGCCGTCCAGCGCCGTGGTGGCGGTGACTACGTCGCGGGTCGTGCCCGGCAGCGAATGAACCAATGCCCGCTGGTAGCCGACCAGGGCATTGATCAGGCTGCTCTTGCCGACGTTTGGCGGTCCCGCGAGAACCACGTGCCAAGGCGCCGCCAGGTGCAGGCCGAGCGGTGCGAGGGCGAGAAGTTCATCAAGCCCTCGCGCGGCTTCGGCTGCATTGCCATCGTCGAGCAGAGCCGCAACGCCGTCGACCGCGCGGCGGAGCGAACCCTGGTACTGGTCCAGCAGGATTTCCGCTGCTCGCTGCGTGCGGGCGTCGGCCAGGGCGACGCGGGCGTCCGCGGTGATCGGATCCTCGTGGTGCGAGCGAGCCCAGTCTCGCCAGTCAACGAGGCGGCAGCCGGCCGCGGTGAGAATATCCGTCAGCCGAGTTATCGCGCCATGGCCCCCGTGGCAATGGATTTCGACCGCTTGCTCGGATGCTGGATGAACGACGACCTCCTCGCCCGGTTCCGGTCCAAAGCGGCCGAAAGACGCCCGTTCGGGAGCATACGACGCCAGTGTCCGCCCAGCGGCCGGCCGGAAATGCATGGCCACGAGGTCGCGCGCGGCGGGGCCTTCCACCAGGAGCGTCGCCACGGCGCCGCGGCCGGCCGGAGTCAGTTGGACGACGATGGGCATGGAGAGGATCAGTTCTGCGGCAGGGCCGCGATATCGATGAGCTGGGAGCCGGCGAGCAGTTTAACGCACACCGGCTTCACCTCCTGCGACAGTCCGCCAAGCCCGAATTCCGTGATCGGGCCGGCCGACTTGCTCGCGAGCGATTGGCCGTCGGCATCGCAGATCGCGATCTGCCAGTCGCTCTGAACACCGGCGGCGGCGATTTTGACCGCATCGCCCGTCCGCTCGACCGTCAACCGCTTGGGCAACCGCACAAGGCATCCGACGTCGCCTTGGGCGAGCAGCGTGTGAACGACGGTAACGACGGTTCCGTCGCGCGCCGGCCGGCAATCGGCCTCGCACGCGCGGAGCAGGTCGAATACGTGCTCGCCGGATGCAACCTGAATCGGCAGAGCTGGCCCACAGAAGGTGTGGCCGGTGGCGTTGTAGAGCGTGAAGATCGTCTTTTCGCCGTCCCGGAACCGGTTGGCATAAACGAACTGCGTTGTGGTCGGGATTAGCGGTTCGCACTCGCAGCCGGCAAGGACGTCCTCGTTCTCGCGGAGGATCTGGTCGTAGGCCAGCGGATAATAGCTGCCGAACGATTCGACAGCGTTCCAGAACCGTTTGCGGTGCTGGCGGTCGGCCCCGCGGTGGTCCAATTCGTAGGATTTGCACTCGGGGAAGTAGAAACGCTGGAGATTGCACTCCAACGGCCGCAGTTCCGTGGCCTGCACGGTGAGGTCGTAGGTGATGCAGCCCTCGAGATACTGCAACAAATAATCGTAGCCCGGATGTTCCGTGGTCAAAACCGAGCCGGGCTTCGCCTGGTCCATGGACTGGCGAACGAGCTTCGTCGATTCGGCGACCGCCCGCTGCCACTCGGTCGTCCCGGTTTCGGCGTAGGTATGTTTGTGCAGCGTGCTGAAGCAGGCCGACCCGCGGTGGCCGTATTCGTCGAGCCGGATGCCGTCGGCGCCGGTTTCGAGGATGACGCGGCCCATGGTCTCGGCAACCCACTGCCGGTAGTCGGCCACGTCGAGGCAAGGATTCCAGGCTTCGTAGTGCGACTGGGGCTTGCCGTCGGCCTGGACGATGCCCCACTGCTCGCCATACTGGCGACCGAACTTCGTGTTGTAATCGGCACGGAAGGGATCGGTGTAAAGGGTGACCATCGCACCCATGCGGCGATAGGTTTCGATCGCGTCGCGGAGCGCGGGCAATCCGCCCCACCGCTCGTTGTAGCCGTCGTAATCGCCAGGGTTGTTCGAAAACATCAAGTCGCCGGTGACCGGATCGGGGAGGAAATAGCTCTGCCACCGCTTGCAGGCAGCCTCGCCGATCTTCTGCTCGAGCTGGTCGAAAGGCGTAGCGAACGGGCCCAGCGGCGACCAGTCCCACCACGACATCAATTCGATGCAATCGCAGCGAGGCTTGACGAAATCGGTGCGGTACTTCCCCTCGGCGAACAACGGACTCTTGCCCCATCCGGCGGCGATCATATTGTGGATCGGCTTGAGCTTCGACGGATAGGGACGGAACTTCCACACGCGGTGGCACCAGTCGGCGTAATCCTTCATCGGTCCGCGCCAGTCGCCGGCGTGGGCTTGAATCGCCACGTCCTTCACGGCAAAGGTCTTCCCGGGTTCGCGGGTACGGCGGAGATACTCGTAGGTCAGACCAATGCCGGGGATCTGGCCGAGCGAGTTGACCCACTTGAACTCGTCGGTGGTCGGCGGATGGCTCCGATCGCCGTTGACTTCCTGTTTGCCGGGAAGGTGCTTGCGCAGAGCCAGGACCTTGTGGCGGCCGTCGTCGTCGGTACACCGGACCGCCAGCCCGCCGCCTTGGGTCGGACTGAACAGGTCGATCAACTGAAACAGGGCCTCGTGATCGCCGTAGCCGCGGCGAATGAGGGCCGGAACATCCGCGATGATCCCGCCGCCCCAGGGGAAGAAGTAGTAGTCGCCTGCCGGGTCTCCGGAAACCGTCAGTCCCGAGAGGTGCGGAAAGGCGGTCTTGAAATGGACCGGTACGTCGGAGCGGTTGGCCAGCTTGAGGCCCATCCGTAAGGCGTCGTCGATCCACACGGAAAGCTCGGCCTCCAGGCCGGCCGCTTCGCAGGTCAGCGTTGCCGTGAAACCCTGTCGCCCGTTGGCAGGAGTGATCGACCGGCAGACAAAGTCGCGCGAGCCCGCATAGCGTTTGCCGTCCACTTCGACCAGGAGGATTGCGCTGTCGTCGGGGGCGCGAACCATCTCCGACGCAGTGAACTCGTTGTAGAGCGACACGAGCCGGAGGAACTTCTCGTCGGATCGTTCGAAGCGGCACCGGAGGTTGTTGTTTTCCAGGATGATGCTCTGGCCCTCGATCCGCCACGACGCCGGGCGTTGCGCCTCAGCACCGCGCGACGGCGCCATCGCCGGGGCCATGTCGATCTTGGTTGGCTGGGGGTGGTAGTCTTTGGCGGCCTCGAGCTGAATCCGTACCAGGGAAACGGATCGATCGAGTTGAACACCCGAGGTGCGGGGATCCTGATCCGGGGCGAGCGTGGCAGTGAACCGCGGTCCTATGGCCTTGACGGGAGGCGAGACCGGCTCCCGCTCGTCGTTCAACCAGCGAAATTCAAAGGGTTGGTCGCCATCGATTTCCATCGTGATCTTCAGTGGCGACCAAGGATCCAACCGATCGACGTTCCACTCCGCACGCGGTGCGCCGGTATGGGAACCGGCGTACTGGAAGATGCCCGCCGGATCGTCCAACCGGTCCTCTTCGGCCGACCAGGCGGCCTCAATCCTGCGCGGGCCGGTAAGCAGGTAAAGCCGCACCATGTACTCGCCCTGGCCGCCGGTGGCCGTAAGCTTGTCCTGCTGCCACTTGCCGGCCTTGCTGAACTTGACGAAGCTGTTGGCGGTCGGAACGGTATTGTCGATGCCGAGGTAGAGGTAGTCGTCGGGCGGTTTCTTTTCAACCGGCAACATGCGGAAGACGATCTCGTTGGGACCTCGAACGAAATCGCTCTTCGGAAGAGGAAAGTCGTGCCAGCGGAAGCCGCTTCCACCCGCCCCGCGCTCGTTGAACACCGGCAGATCGCCACTGGTGAGCACCGGATGGGCCTTGCCGTTCACGACGACCTCGAACGACTCGTCGAGGCCGTTTGGCTGTGGCCGTTCGACTGCCGAATAGTCGCGGACTGTGAAGTAGGCGGATAGGCGGACTTCCTGGGCGGCATTCCAGACATCCTGCGGCACCGCGCTGAGATCGAGGATTTTCTTGGCTTGGTAGTCCGGGCCGCGCTGGTGCGTGATTCCCGTCGTGGTGCCGCCCCAGTTGCCCTGGTCGTCGCGGACGACATACGCGCCGTCGGACAATGGTTCCATAGTCGACGGAGTTGCCAGGGCCAAGGAGACCACGCAAGACGGGGCAACCAGGCAGAAAAGACTCGCAACAAGCCGAGACATGGGCAGCGACTCCCTGATTGCAGTTCTTTCGTGGGATTCGTGTATTTCGTGGTTTCTTTTCCGCTTTTCAGACTAGCAGATCCGCGGCATTTGCTCCCCGGAAAGCAGATCGAGGATGCGGCCGCCTCCGAGAGCACCGCGGAGTTCGACCATGCCCGGATGCCGGTCGCGGACCCTGCCGATGATCGCCGCTTGGGGCGCCGATGGGTGCTTTCGCATGCGATCGAGGATTCGGTCGGCTGCCTCGGCGGCGACGAAGGCTACCAGCCGCCCCTCGTTCGCCACGTACAGCGGATCGAGCCCGAGCAGTTCGCACGCGCCGGCCACCGGATCGGCAACGGGAATCGCGGGTTCGTCGAGTTCGATGCCAACGCCGGCATCTTTGGCAATTTCGTTCAGGGCGGACGCCAGGCCGCCGCGAGTCAGATCGCGAAGGCAGTGAATAGCCTCCGGCTCGGTGGTCAGCACGGTTTCCACCAGGCCCCAGAGCGATCCGCAGTCGCTGTCGAGGGCCCCCTGGAACTCAAGCCCCTCGCGAACCGACATGATGGCGATCCCGTGGCGGCCCAGATCGCCGCTGACAAGAATGCGGTCGCCGGCAGCGACGCGGTTCGGCGACACGTCGACACCGTCCGGGACAAGGCCGACACCGGACGTGTTGATAAACACTTGGTCGCCCTTGCCGCGGTCGACCACCTTGGTGTCGCCGGTGACGATCTTCGCGCCGACTTCCGCGGTCGCGACCCGCATCGAATGGACAATCCGCTCGAGCGATTCCATCGGCAGGCCCTCTTCGAGAACCATGCCGACGCTGAGCCACAGTGGTTTGGCCCCGGCCATGGCAAGGTCGTTTGCCGTGCCGTAGACGGCCAGCTTGCCGATGTCGCCGCCGGGAAAGAACAATGGGCTCACGACGAAAGTGTCGGTGGTAAAGGCGAGGCGAGAGTCGCCCAGCGGCAGCACCGCGCTGTCATGCGGCACGCCCTTCTGCTCGGTGCCTCCGGTACCAAACGCCGGCAAAAAGACCTGTTCGATCAGGTTGCGCATCAGCCGCCCACCGCCGCCATGCGCCATCTGCACGGTGCTGTAGCTTTGGCGGGGAACGGGGCAATTCAGATTGAACTCGCGGTCGGGATGATTGGCCATGGAAACCTGCGGTGAGTATGCGCTAGATGGGAATGCCTCCTTCGCCCTCCACTCCCAGCGGCAGCGTTGCGGGCAGGACGAAGATCTTGCCGTCGCCCATCCGGCCGGTCCGAGCAACCTCGACAATGGTTCGGACCACCTCTTCGACCCGGAGATCGTCGACCCAGAGGCTGATCTCGACCTTGGGAAGAAAGGCCAGGGAGTATTCGCTGCCGACGTATTCGTCGAGATAGCTCTTCTGACGCCCATAGCCTTTGACTTCACGAACGCCGCAGGCTTCCAGCGGCGCGTGTTTCAAAGCCTCGAGCACCCGCTCGACCAGGTACGGCTTGACGATCGCGATCACTTCCTTCACGGCATAATCCTGTGCCCCGGTAGGTCCCGCTTGCCGAGCGGGACCTGATAGGGCGAGATTGCTGATGGCAAAGGGGAATTGCAGGGCCAGGTCCCGCTCGGCAAGCGGGACCTACTCCAATCTACCGGCATGCGGGGCATCGGGAAAGATGCGGAACTGGCGTCTCGCTTCCGCCGCTCATCGATTCCAATCTTCCCGCCCATAACACTCCGAAACCAGCCGGTCCACCCGTTCACGGGGCCACTCCTGGCGAGCCACGTTTGCTTGCCAGGCGGCAGCGATGGCTCGCCGGATCTGCTCGCTGGAAAGCGGCAAATTCGCGACGAACGCCCTGTGGTCGCGGCCATCGCGATACGCCGGTTGCCGCGGCGGCATCTTCAGGCATCGCTCGACCAGGTCCAACGAAAAGTCGAACAGCAGGGTACCGTGGTAGAGCAGGTGCTCGCGTTTGCAGCGGACACTATTGCCCGACACCTTCTTGCCGTCGACGGCCAGGTCGCTGGTCCCCTCCGGCCCGATCCGGGGAACCAGTTCTTGGAGTGCCGTGGCCATCGTCCCCAGGACAAAATGGTGGGCGTGGTCGATCCATCGCAGCGTCGGGCGCAGGCGGTAGCTGAGCACAACCGCATACATCAAGCATCCCGGCCCGGTGACGATTGCTGCTCCGCCGCTGACCCGGCGAAAGACGGGGACACCGATTTCCCGGCAGGCGCTGCAATGTACCTCTTCTTCGAGCCTGGACGAGCGGCCGACGACGACCATCGGCTCGCTCGGCTGCCAGAAGCGGAGCGTTTCCGCGGGACGGCCCGCCGATTCGGCTTCTTCGAGCAGGGCTTCGTCCAGCGCGAGATTTTCGGCCGATGTCGGGAGCGTCAGGTCGAGCAGGTGCATCGATTACAAATCGTACAGCGTCGGATCCGTCTTGGGCGCCCGCAACCTGCGTGAGAACTGGCGGAGCCCGCCGCCCGCCGCCTTGCCAAAGGTCGGTTCTTCGGCCTCCAGCAGATCGCCCATCTCCTGCTCGATCTTGTCGGGGTCTTCGCCGGCCTCCATCCGCCGGATCGCCTCCTCCATGCTCTTGCCCAAATTCATTCCCGTCGCTTCCGACAGTTTCCGCATCATCTGAGCCATCTGGCGGGGATTGTCTTCATCGATCCCGCCGGCCTCTCCCTCCATTTCCGAAAGGAGCTGCTCCATTTTCGCTTCGTCGAAATCGGGCGGGAGGTCGTCGCTCTCCTCCGAACTCTTCGCACCACTGGAAATCGAAAATCGCGAAGGCGGCCGGCGCTCGAGTTGCCTGCGCCCGCAGCGCGGGCAGTCCGGTCGCTTGTCCGTGTCGGCCCGGCGGGCGAAAAAGTTGTAGATGGTATGGCAATCGCAACAGTAAAACTCGTAAATCGGCATGCGTCGAGTTCCTGTCAGACGGTTTGCGTGAAAACGAGCCGCCGCGGGGTTTTCAAGTGTGATAGTCGGCGTTGAGCCGGACGTACTCCGTCGTCAGGTCGGTCGTCCAAAATCGGGTTTGAGTGGAGCCCTCGCTGAAGTCGAGCTGGATGAGCGTATCGCGGTTCTGCCGGATCGACTCGGAAACGGCCTTGGCGTCGAATCCCACTGGAGCACCGGCGCGGTAGAGCAGGAACCCGTTGACGTGGAGCGTGACTCCCGCCGGGTCAAACGGCACGCCCGCGTAGCCGGCGGCCGAAACGATCCGTCCCCAGTTCGGATCCGCGCCGGTGATTGCGGTTTTCACCAGCGGGCTGTTGGCGACGGTCTTGGCAAGCTGCACGGCCGAGTCGCGATCCGCGCAGCCGGTGATCTCGAGGGTGATCAGGTGCGTGGCGCCCTCGCCGTCGGCCGGGATCGACTTGGCCAGATCGACGCAGACCTCATCGAGCACTCGGTCGAAGGCCGCCAGGTCTTCTCCGGCCAGCGGCTCGCCGCCGGCGGCGCCGTTGGCCAGCAGGAGGACCGTGTCGTTGGTGCTCATGTGGCCGTCGACGCTGATGCAGTTGAAAGTGTCGCGCACGGCGGCCCTGAGCGACCGGTCGACGGATTGCTTGTCCAGCGGAGCGTCGGTGTAGACGACCGCCAGCATGGTGGCCATGTTCGGGCCCATCATGGCCGCACCCTTAGCCATTCCGGTGATCTGGATCTCGCGGCCGCCGATCGTCGTCGTGCGACCGGCCAGCTTGTGGACCGTGTCGGTGGTGAGCATTCCGCGCGCGGCAGACACCAGGGATTCGTCCCCGGCGCTGAGCTGGGCGGCGGCCGCCTTGATGCCTTTGCTGATCAGGTCCATCGGGAGATAGGCGCCGATGATGCCAGTAGACAGGACCAGCGCCTGGTCCGACTCGGCCCCGACCGCTTCGGCCGCGAGGCGGGCCATGGTGCGGGCATCTTCCAGACCGCGCTCGCCGGTGCAGGCGTTGGCGTTGCCGGAGTTGGCCACGACGACGCGGATGTTGTCGCTGGGGGTCCGCTCGCGGTCCAGCGCGACCGGCGCGGCATAGACGAGGTTTTGCGTGTACACGCCGGCGGCAGCCGCATTGCGATCGGACACCACCAGGGCCAGATCCTGCTTGCGAGCATCTCGCTTGACGCCCGTATGAACACCGGCAACTCGATACCCCTTGGGAACGCGAATGGCCATTGCTCGTGAGTTCTCCTTCTATGAGGCCCGATCCGTGCGATGCCGCCTGGTTTGCCGATTCTCCACTTCAGGACACCGGTCCCCCTCACCCGGTTCAGCCGCTTCGGCAAACCGGGCCGCTTAAAGGGCCGTTGTCTCCGCGTAACCGTACATGAGGTTGAAGTTCTGCACGGCCGCCCCGGACGCTCCCTTGATCAGGTTGTCGAGGCAACTGATGGTCAGGATACGGCCGCGGACAACGCGGGCGGTGATGTCACAAAAATTGGTGTCGGTCGAGTCCTTGGTCGCCGGCAGGTGGTCCACGACGCGGACGAACGGCTCGTCGTCGTAAAACTCCCGGAGCACTTCCAGCACCTGTTCCTCGGTGATCTGCTGCAACGGCCGCGAGTAGGCGGTCGTCAGGATGCCGCGGTCCATCGGAGTGAGGTGCGGAGTAAAGATGATTTCGACCGTCTCCCCCGATGCCCGGCCAAGGATTTGCTCAATCTCCGGCGTGTGCCGATGCCGGCCGACGTTGTAGGCCGAGATGCTCTCGTTGCACTCCGGGTAGTGGGTGATCAGCTTGGGCGTGCGGCCGGCCCCGGAGACCCCGCTCTTGGAATCGACGATGATGTCGCCCGGATCGATCAACTTTCCCTTCAGCAGCGGCGCGAGTGCAAGGATCGCCGTGGTCGGATAGCACCCGGGGTTGGCCACCAGTTTGGCGGCGGGAATTTGCTCGCGGAACAGCTCCGGCAGGCCATAGACGACCTTGCCCAACCGGCTGGGATCGGGGTGCTTCTCGCCGTACCACCGCTCAAAGGTTTCGACGTCGTCGAGTCGGTAATCGGCGCTGAAATCGACGACCCGGCACCCGCCATCCAGCAGGTGCGGGATAACCGACGAACTGGCGGCGTGCGGCAAACAACTAAAGACGCACTCCGCGCGAGCGGCGACCTCCGCCGGGGTGAGGTTTTCCAGAACCAGATCCAGCCGATTCGTCAGCGAGGGATGGATCATGGCCACGTGTGGTTTGCCCTCCTGGCGGCTGGTGATCGCGACGATCTCCGCTTCCGGATGGTGGAGAAGAATCTTGATCAACTCCAGTGAGGTATACCCAGTGGCACCAAGGATGGCAATCCGTGTCATGTCAGCGCGAAATCGTTGCTCTCAGAAAGCAGTCGGCGGGGGACGGTAACCGCTCAGTATACTTTTACGCGAAGTCGCCCGCCAAGGGCGGAAGTGGCGGGAAACGTACTTACCAGCCCGGCTGCTCAAAAGCAGCCGGGCTGGTGGTGCTTGGAAGCAGCCGGGCTGGTGCTGCTCGAAAGCGGCCGGGCCGGTTGTCAGCGTTCGGGCAACTCCGCGATGCGGAGGTTCCGGAAGGAAAGGTCGGTGGTGGGATCGTGTCCCTGGAGTTGGATGGTCCCCGCTTCCAGCCGCAAGCCCTTGCGAGGGTTGGGATCGGGCTCGCGCCGGTCCGTCCAATCGCTGACCGGATAGCCATTGACCCACGCGGCCATGTGGTTGTCGTCCGCGTGCAGCGTCATGGTGAACCATTCGAAGTCCTTGGCGACGATCTTGCGGGCGTCCTGCCGGCGGAAGAAGCCGCCGGTGACGCAGGCGTTCGGCCCCTTGGGATCATCGTTCTCGTAGGCATTCTGGATTTGGCATTCGTAACCGTTCATCGTCTCCCCGGGGATGCAGCGGAAGAAGACCCCCGAATTGAGACCTTTGCCGTTGACAAAGACGTCGAGCTGGAGTGTGAAGTCTGCGTACTTGCCCTCGGTTTCGAGCTGCCCCCGCCCGTTCTTGACGTTGAGCCAGCCCTCCGGCGTCACCGTGAATTTGCTCGCCATTTCCGGATACGTCTTCCAGCCTGCGAGGTCCTTGCCGTTGAACAGTAGGTTTGTTCCCAGCGGTTTCAGCTTGATATTGCGGAACTCGACCTTGCCGGAGCGGAACTGCAGGCCGATGAATCCGCGGCCCAGCGGGTTGGGATCGGTATAGTCGCAGACTTCCTTTTCGCCGAGTTTCACGACAATGTGTCCGCCATCGGCCGTGATCTCAAACGATCGCCAATCACTTCCGGGCTCGACAAGTTCCGCTTTCTTCCGCTCGACGAGGCTCCCTGTGGGGAACTTGCTCTGGGGGGAATCGGCGATGTTCACCTCATAGCACCGGGTGGCGACGTCCTCGGGTCCGGGATTCGGACTGGTTCGCAGAAAGACGCCGCTATTGGCGTCGGACACAGTGCGGAAGTCGACTTTCAGGGCAAAGTTGCCGAACTGGCTCGTGGTGACCAGCAACCCCGGTTCACCTTCGCTCGCGGTAATTGCCCCATCGGCAACCTGCCAGTTGGTAGTCTTTTCGAGCGTCTTCCAGCCGAAGAGGCCGTCGCCGTCGAACAGAAGGATCCAGCCATCGGCGATCTCTTCCGGTGTGAGGGAATTCGGATCGGCCGCCTTGGAGAAGCCGGGCGTCAGGACCAGAGACGCGGCAAAGTAGAGCAGAAAACCGGCGGAGGATAGCTTTGGAATTCGGGGCATTGCGAGGCCTTCTGGTGGGGGTTGGGGTGAGCAGGCATTTCCGAGGACACGCTTCAAGATCCAAGAACTAGGCAGGCAAGTCAACAATTTCCAGGCTGACCTCCGCGGGCAGGACTAGCGGGGGCTGTGCGGATTCTTTGGCGGCTATCAAGATCAGTTCATTGTGGAGCTCAAGCCGGCCGGTAACCTCGAACTTGGCAGCGTCCTCCCCTGCGGTCATCTGCCCCAGGAGAGCCCCATTGAGATGTAGTACGCCGTCCAAGCGGGGATTGTCCGCCGCAATCCATACCCGTGCGGCGCCCTCGAGGCCCGTCGGACGGTTGAATTTCCGGCTCCAACGAATCCCTTGCTCAGTGCACTGGCACTGCCAGGGTCCGCGCAGGCGGATCCGGTGCACGCTCATAGCAACTCAACGACTTCGGGCTCGGAATCCGACGTGCTTTCCTCCGGGGGCATCGCCACGCTGCGATTTTCTCGGCGGGTAGCCAGGACGGACGCGATGATTGAGGCCGTCAGCAGTAACGCGATGACCACGAGAGAGACCCAAGCCGGGAACAAATGCGTGCCTTCGCCCATCCACCGTTCGGCAAGGTACTCCGCACACATCTTCAGGCCGATAAAGACCAGAATGGCGGCGAGCCCATAGTGGAGATAGCGGAAGCGGTCGATCACTCCGGCCAGCAGGAAGTAGAGGGCCCGAAGCCCCAGGATGGCGAAGATATTCGAAGTGAAAACGATAAACGGATCCTTGGTAATGCCAAGGATCGCCGGAACGCTGTCGACGGCGAAGAGCACGTCGCTGCTCTCGACGACCAGCAACACCAGCAGAAGCGGGGTAACGTACAGTCGCCCGTTCTCGCGCCAGAAGAAATGCTGTTCGTGAAACCCCTGGGTGACGGGGAGCCAACGCCGGGCAGTGCGGAGAAAGAGATTCTGTTCCGGGTGGACGTCGCCGCCGTGGGTGATTCCCAGCCGGATGCCCGTATAGACAAGAAAAACGCCGAATACCAGGAGTACCCAATCGAAAAGATGGAGCAGCCCGACGCCGGCCAGAATAAAGATCAGCCGCATGATAATCGCACCGAGCACACCCCAGAAGAGCACGCGGTACTGGTATTTCAACTCGACGCGGAAGTAGCGGAAGATCACCGCGAAAACGAACAGGTTGTCCATCGACAGCGATTTCTCGACGAGAAACCCGGTGAGGAACTTCAGTCCCGCCTCGGAGTCGCCGTGGGTCTTATACCCCCACCACCAGACGAACGCGTTGAAGATCAGCGCAAGTCCGACCCAAAATGCGCTCCAAAGGGCCGATTCCCGTAACGTCGGCGTGTGGATCCGCCGGTGGAAGACGACCAGGTCGAGGACAAGCAGCACGACGACCAGGACACCGAACGCAAACCAATGCCACAGGTGCACATGGAGCAGGTTTTCAGCCAAGGTATGTGTTCCGGTTGAGGTTGGATCGCGGATCGAAAGGGCAGCACGCGTCAGTATAGAAGCTGTCCGATGGTTCAGCAACGTCCAGTGCGCCGGGTGTGTAATCCTACCGGGCGGCCCAGTGCGGCCGGGCTGCTCTTTTCGGCATCCCCGGGACAAGATTACTCGAACGATCCACGAGGGTGATGTCGGGAAGTAACCGTTCACGCCCGCGGCCGGTTCACGCCCGCGGCCGAGGACTGGTCCATTTTTCGGCCAATTCGACTACTTCGGCGTCAAAGACGTTGGCCGAAAACATGGATCGGCCCCCTCTCTTCCGCGGGCGTGAACGGTTACTGTCGGGAACGAGAATCTTCGAAGGGTTTTGTTCGTTACTCGTAGCCGTTCTCGTCCTCCAGGTCGAGCTTCAGCGCAATCAGCCGCGAGAGATCGCGGAGGCTGACGATACCCTCAAGCCGGCCGTTCGCCACAACCATCATCCTTGAGATCCTATGGCGGTTCATCCGGCTCAACGCGCGGACGGCATCGGTATCGGGGCTGATCGTGTTCTTATCGGAGCACTGTTCGGCCAATGCGCCGGAGCCAGGCGGAGAGGCTGGGCCTGAGCACGATCTCCGATCTCGCGCGGTACTTGAACGGTGCACCGCCGCAGACAGCTCGTTGAGTCGCCGCGCCTCTTCACCTCGGCGGCGGCCCGGGTATACTATTCAGTATGAGCGACCCCAACCGCCTCGCGCGCAGCCCGGAACTGATGTCGGTCGGCGACACGGCCCTGCTGGTCGTCGACGTGCAAGAACGTCTCGTTCCTGCGATCGCGGAACACCGGCGGGTCGTCTGGAACATCGGCCGCCTGATCGACGGGGCCAAGGTCCTTGGACTGCCGGTCGTCGGCACGGAGCAGTATCCCAAGGGCCTCGGCCCAACCGTGCCGGAGCTCGCCCAGCGGCTGGGCCGGATTCCATCGAAACTCACGTTCAGTTGCGGCGGCTGCCCCGACGTGTTCTCCGACCTGGAGAGCCGCGGCATCTACAAGGTGCTCGTTTGTGGTATTGAGTGCCACGTTTGCGTCCAGCAAACCGTGCTGGACCTGTTGGCAGCCGGCTGGCGGGTTTACCTGGCGGTCGACGCGGTGGGCTCCCGGCATGAGCTCGACTATCGCACGGCCCTGGGCCGCATGGATTCTTCCGGCGCAACGCTCACGACGACCGAGGCCGCGCTGTTCGAATGGTGCGACACGGCCGGCACCCCCGAGTTCAAGCAGATCAGCCAACTCGTTCGACTTTCTTGCTGAAGATGCGGGTTCCGCCGTGGGAGCAATGGGAGCGTCCGATCGTCCGATCAGCCGCTACGGCGCGGGCTTTCGTTCGAGAGCGTACGTCCACTGGCCCGTGCGATGGCGGCGGCGGGTCAGGCGGAACCAGGTGTTCAAGATGGTGGAGTGCTGGAAGCCTTCGCAATCCGACGGGGCGAGTTCGTAGCCGGCGGAACCGGAACGGTGAATGCGAAACACAAGCTCGCTGCCACGTGCGTCGGCCAGCCAGAACTCGGGGATCCCAGCGCGCCAGTACGCTGCGGGGAGCCGTTGCGTATCCTTGACCACGGAGCTGTCGCTGACGATCTCGATCGCCAGGTCTGGAGTCCCCTCCAACTCGACGTAGCGGTCCGGCTCTCCCGATGCCTTGGGCACCAGCCGCACGCGACCTGTCTCGACAGACTCGTGAAGAACCACGACGATGTCCGGCTCCGACGAGAGGTCGGCTGCGGGATTGGAAATCCGGGTGCAATCCGAGAAGGGCTCTCCCAGATCGGCTTCTTGCAGCAGCGTTCCCACGACTGCGATGATGCGGGTCTTTAGATTGCCGTGAGTAAAGAGGTCTTCCGGCGACATATCGACCTCGATGCGGCCTGCGATGTAGTCGACGCGGGCTTTGTCGGGGAAATCGTCAGACGTGGCCCATGCACGAAAGTCGGCGAGGCAATGGCAAAAGGGGACTTCAATCTGTTCTTGGAAACTGATGCTGGTCGCCATGTTAGCACCCGGTGGTCACGAGCGTTGAAAAGGCCGGGCGTTTTGCCTCCTCTTGGATCATCGCTGGTGCGGACCCTCACTCCATTCTATACGGCGGCAGTGCAAATGCTACCGGGGCTCCGGCGCAACGGGGATTTCGGTGGTGGGCCGGCGGGTGCGGCTGCGTCGCGGCGTTTTGAGCATGCTCCACTCCTTGGTGAGCGTTTCAAAGACCTCGGGGGTTTCGTAACGGATGACGTTCTTGCCTTCGGGAATGGGCCCGATCAGCCCGCGGAAAACCGGCAGGCCCCGAAGACCGAGGTCCGTGCTGCAGTCGTCGATGCCGATCTGGGTGTGCCGCTTGAGAAGGTCCTCGTGACTGTCGTAGTCCCGAATTCGCAGTTGTCCGTCGGTCGCTCGGGTAACGACACGAAATGTTGCATTCTTCATCCGTAATTGCCTCGCATCGCCAAAGGTATTGCTGCCTGCCGCTGCCGGGTTCTGCTCTTCCAGCCGCGCTCGTTCGCGGCCCGGAGCCGGTCCCCGCCAGAGCCATGCCGGTTGAGCCCCTCCGAGGTCATCGGCCGACCGGGAGTCGCCGGGCAAAGCAATCTCGCTGCTGCGCCCCAGCAAGGGCATTCGCGATAGACGGCAAATTCCTTGCGGCGACACAGGCCGCTACGACCGGACGCCGAGACGTGGATCGATCTAGTCGTTTCAACCTTGCGTGCTTGATCGAGCGGGGTCCCATGGGCCTCAGGAGGATGAACAATAGCTTGTTTAGGTGGCAATTCTGTGCCTACGCGCGATTTCCAGTGAACTTGAGTCGGAAAGGTGCCGATTAGTGATTCTGGGACAACTTTGACGATTGCGACGAATGTAACGGAAAAGGGGCCAGGTAGCGCGACGAAGAGTCCTTAACAAAACCCCTGCCGAGCGGGTGCCAGTAGCCCGGCTGCTCTCCATCGAACCACGTAATTCACGCATGGGAGTGGATGGTAGCAGCCGGGCTGCTTGCGAATCGCGGTGTTACAAGCGTTGCGGAGCCGGTCCCTTTTTCATTACTCCACCCCAGGGCTGAGTCCATGGCGAAACCATCGAAGAAGAAGCTACCGAGCCAATCCGCGGACGTTGGAGGGCCAGTCATGGACCGGCGGGTGGACGGACCGCACGTGGTCACCCAGGGAGAACTTAACGACAAGCGGCCCGAGGGGGTCGGATCGGCGGCATCCAGCCAGCAGGCCGCACTCCAAACCGCCCTGGCAGCCACGCCTGCGGACCGGGTGCGTCTTCAGGCAAACCAATTGGCTGAACACCTGCGGACGCGACAGTGCGAGCTTGAGCACCGTGAAGCGGAACTGAACGCGCGCGCGGCACAACTGGACAACTCCGCCCGAGCATCGCGTCTCTGGTTTGCCGAACGGGACGAGGAGATTCGCGTCCGGGAGGAGGAAGTGGGCCGGAAGGAACGTGAGCTGGCAGCTCGGTTGGATCGGCTCGCTACGGCCGAAAAGGCATCGGAGAGAACGAGGCATGAGACCGAGCGGCGGCTGGCGGCCCGCGACTCGGAACTGTCGGCGCAGGCGCAGGCGATTGCAGCGGAACGCGCCTCGCTTGTGGCGGCACAAGAGACACTGGCCGAGCAGCAGAACCGTGCCGAGAGTGAACTGCGGCGTCAGAAGCAGCAGATCGATCTGCGGCGCGACGCCTCGCTGGCGATGGTCCGGCAATTGATGGCCGGACTGGAGCGGCGGCGAGCGGAAATCGAGAGCGGCACAGCGCCGCAACCGGCGGCTGCAACGGAGCAGCATCATCGCGCCGTGGACGAGACGTGCCGGAACGAACTCCGGCGCCAGCAGATCGAGGAGGCGGAAGCCGAACTGGCGAGCGCTCGAAAAGAGCTGGAGCAGCTCCGCGAAGAGATTCTCGAGCAGCGCGAGAGGGATCGCCAGGAGGCTCGCGCCGAACGCAAGCGGATGGCGGACGAGCATCGCCGGGCGCAGCGGGAACTGGAGGAACAGCGCGGCGCGATCCAGCGCCGGAGCGAACAAGTCGACCAGAGCCGGACGGCTCTGGTGCAACTCCGGGGTGAACTATCCCGCATGCATCGCGAGACGCTCGAGATCCGCCTTGCCACGGAAGAATTGTGGGCGCAGCTTGCCGGCTCGGCGCCGGCCGCGTCCATTACGCATTCCCTCGGCCAGATCCGCAGCAAGCTGGCCGAACACTACCGCACGGCCACCATGGAGATGACCGCGAAGCAGCGCGAGCTCCGATCGCTATGCGAACAGTTGTCGCAACAACACGAGAAGCTTCGGCGCCGGAAGGACGAGTTCGAGCGGTGGAGCAGTGCCCGCGAGGAAGAAATCCAAACGCAGGCCCGGCGACTGGTCGCGCGCGAGCAGGAACTTCAACAACAGCAAGATCAACTCACCGACCGCGCCCACGCATGGCGGACGGAACAAATCGGTTACCGGCAGGAGATTCGGCGGTTGCGGGGAGAAGTTCTTAGAGCTTAGATCTTAGTTCTTAGAGCTTAGGAGGACATAAACTCCCGTCCCCAAGCTCTAAGTTCTAAGCTCTAAGTTCTTTCTACTGTCGACTCAGGAGGGAATCGCTCTTTTCGTCGACTTCTTGCCGCTGCTGGACGGCTTGGCCGGCGAAAGCGACGGCCTGCATGGCGGCGCGGATTTCCTGGGGAGTGAAGTAGGGCGCCCGCGTGCCGTTGGCGAAGCGGAGCTGCTTGGCGGCAAGTTCCTGCCAACTCATGTCGTTGGCCAGATGCCAGGCTGCAACCTGGGCGACACGCTGGTTCATCATTCCTTTGCCGAGCATTGAGCAGACCTCGATCAGCTCGGGTTCGCTGGTAACATCCTGCAGGGGCCGAATTTCGTAGGGAACGTGCGGATTCGGTTCGTCCTTGCCATGCTCGAGGCAGACCGTGGTGACCTTGAAGTCGCCGACCTGTTCGGGCGCAACATTGAACATTCCCATGCCGCCGCCGCCCATGCCGCCCATGCCACCGCCCATCGTCTGCGCCCCGCCGCCACCGCCCATGCCGCCTCCGTCCAGGCCGCCACCGAGTCCACCGCCCATGCCGCCGCCAAACTGAGCGAGGACGGGAACACCGGCGAACGTATCCGGCAGCTTGACCGAGAGCGGCTGATCCGTTTTGTTCTCGATCATAATGCGGGCTTGTTTGGAGTTCTTCGGAATCATCTTCACGGCAATCTGGCCGCTCTGGATTGCGGAGAACATTTCGACAGTCACCGGCGGCGAAGCGGGAGAACCCGCCCGCTGCGCAGCATAGAGCCATCCCGAGAGCATCACCACGCCGGCTGCCAGGCCCAGGCGTGGCAGCCATCCCATTCGCAAACCGGACGTCATGACAGGAATCCTCCGTAAGGACGAGTAATCTCGAAGCGCAGGCAAGCATCGTCAGCCGCGCCGGCGCGCCGTCGGCTTCCTTCATCGTAGTTGGCCATTCGGGGAAATCCAAGCAGAAAACAAAGATTCGGCGGATGAAACAGGGGACGGGCGCCGCGAGTCCTAGCAGGTTGAGTGAGCGAGGATACAAGGTGTTGTGGAGCCTAGCCCCTTTTTCAGGCCCCTAGGCTAGGGGCAAGGATTTCACGTTGTCCGACACCCACCCGACTTGGGTGGCGGGTTCGCCTGAGTCTCCAAATTTGCCTACTTGCCATGGTTGACAGTCTCGAAATCCATTTATTACACTGCGAGGTTTCACGAACCTCCCTGTTTCGGCATGGACGGGGACAGGCACCTCGCCGCGAGACGTTCTTTCCCGCTTTGCCGGGCGCGTTTGGCCTTGGGTTCGGCGCCAGTCCCCGTTTTTTGAACCATGCCCGTCTTTGACGCCAGAACACCCAAATTGGCCGAAAAATGGACCAGTCCCCTCTCTTCCGCAGCCTGGCTGGCGGCAGCCCTAGGGCCGGCGGTCGTGCTCGGCTCGGGTGCTCCGGCCTTGGCACAAGAGACGGCTGCCGCTGAGACCGCCATGTCCACGCCCCTGATTTACTGGTTCTTTTGGCTGATCGCGTTTGCCGGTTCGATCGCGGCGTTGGTCTTCGCCTGGCGATTCTTCAAGGAGATCATGGCTGCCGACGAGGGAAACGCGGAGATGATCGAGATCGCCGGGTACGTGCGGACCGGGGCCAACGCCTATCTTTGGCAGCAGTATAAGGTCGTGGCAGCGTTCTTCGTCGTGATCGTGATCCTGCTGGCGATTGCCGCCTTCGTGCTGCACGTGCAGAGCCGGTGGGTTCCTTTCGCATTTCTGACCGGCGGTTTCTTTTCAGGACTGGCCGGTTGGTTCGGAATGAAGACGGCCACGTGGGCATCCAGCCGCACGGCCGCCGGCGCTCAGAAGTCGCTCAACCAGGGCCTTCAGGTCGCGTTCCGCGCAGGAGCCGTGATGGGGTTGACCGTGGTGGGCCTGGGACTTTTGGACATCACCCTGTGGTTCTTGGTCCTGTACGGGCTCGTACCGGCCTTCGGGTTCGAGCCGATGACACTGGAATCGATTACGGTGACGATGCTCTGCTTCGGCATGGGTGCCAGCAGCCAAGCGCTGTTTGCCCGCGTCGGCGGCGGCATCTTCACCAAGGCGGCCGACGTCGGGGCCGACCTTGTCGGCAAGGTTGAAGCCGGCATCCCGGAAGACGACAAGCGCAACCCGGCCACCATCGCCGACAACGTCGGCGACAATGTGGGCGACGTGGCCGGCATGGGTGCGGACCTTTACGAATCGTACTGCGGATCGATTCTGGCGACGGCGGCGCTGGGCGTTGCCGCGTTTGCCACGCCCGATTTGATCATGGCGGTCAACGAAGGGATGACGCTGGGCGCGGCTTCGGCGTTGACGCTCGAGTATCAGCTTTCGGCGCTTTTCCTCCCGATGGTGCTGGCGGGGATTGGAATCGGGCTGTCGATCTTCGGCATCTACGCCGTCCGGACCGAAGAGCAAGCCACCCAGAAGGTCCTGCTGAAGGCGCTGGCCCGCGGTGTGAACCTCTCGTCGATCCTGATCGTCGTGGCCACCGTCTTGTTCACGCTCTGGCTGATGCCGAAGTTCTGGACGGTGTCGATCAGCGTGATCGTGGGCCTTATTGCCGGGTGGCTGATCGGCAAGTGGACCGAATACTCCACCAGCGATGAGTACACTCCGACGCGTGAGCTCGCCGAACAGGCCCTGACCGGCCCGGCGACGATCATCATCGGCGGCATTGCCGACGGAATGAAGAGCGTTTGGGTTCCCGTGTTGACCGTGGGCGTTGCCACCCTGCTGGCGTTCGGCTTCGCCGCGCAGGGACACTTCGCCGACGTCGAGTGGTTCGCCATGGGCCTTTACGGCGTGGGCATCGCCGCGGTCGGCATGCTCAGCACGCTGGGAATCACGTTGGCCACCGATGCTTACGGACCGATCGCCGACAACGCCGGCGGAAACGCCGAGATGTCGGGGCTGGAGCCGATGGTTCGCGAGCGGACCGACGCACTGGACAGCCTCGGCAATACGACGGCTGCTACGGGAAAGGGATTTGCCATTGGCTCGGCCGCGCTGACCGCGTTGGCACTGTTGGCGGCTTATGTTGAAGAGGTCCGAATCGGTTTCGAACGCTGGGGGCACTCGGTGCTTGAGAACGCCGAACCGGGTCTGTACAAGATCAATCAGCAGTTTGTCGGGCAGGTTACCGAAGTGGGAGGGAAGCGGCAGATCGAGGGCTACCTGGTGTTCCCGGAATACGTGATTGATCCGGACATCCGCGGGGACTGGGCCGGGCTGGACACCGCCAACGGGCCGGTGCGGGTGGATAACCTGTTCGAGCCGTTCTCCGGCAAGCGAGGCTACGAGCGGCTGCGGTTCGTGGCCACCTCGGCTCCGCTGGTGAAGGTGAGCCGGGCCACGATGCCCGACTTCACCCGCTACTATGAAGCGCACCTGATGAATCCGAAGGTTCTGGTCGGCGCGTTCTTGGGTGCGATGGCGACCTTCGTCTTCTGCGCGATGACCATGAAGGCGGTCGGCCGTGCCGCGCGCGGCATGGTGGAAGAAGTCCGCCGGCAGTTCAAGGAAAAGCCGGGAATCATGGCGGGCACCGAGAAGCCCGACTATGCCGCGCCGGTCGCCATCAGCACGAAAGCGGCGCAGCGGGAGATGATCGTGCCGTCGTTGCTCGGGCTGGCGACCCCGGTGGTCGTCGGCCTGGTGCTCGGCGTTGCCGGCGTGATGGGCTTGTTGGTCGGCGCACTGACCACCGGCTTCTGCGTGGCCGTTTTCATGGCCAATGCCGGGGGCTCGTGGGACAATGCCAAGAAGCATATCGAACGCGGCGCCCACGGCGGCAAAGGCACCGACGCCCACAAGGCGGCCGTGGTTGGCGACACCGTCGGCGACCCCTTCAAAGATACGAGCGGCCCCAGCCTCAACATTCTCATTAAATTGATGAGCATGGTGAGCGTTGTCGTCGCCGGTTTGATCGTCCGTTACAGCCTGACCGCTTTGGGTATTTTCTAGGAAGGAGCTGCGGCCGGGTGGCCGGGTGAACTTTCGGCGCACCTCGTCACGCAGAAGGAAGGGTGAAACCGAGCGGTCGGCTCACCGGATTGGAAATCGAAGGCCCGCAGACAACTCTGTCTGCGGGCCTTTTTTGTAACATGGCCTTTGCAAATTGCCCGGGCGCAGTTCTTTTCGAAACGCCGGCGCGGTTCTCGCTTGTGCTTCTTGCGGCAGGACGACTATATTGAACGTGATTAAGCGCGTGCCGCGCAACCTTGCCACCCGATTCTGTTGGACTTTGTGGTGTTTGCGCGGCTCGGAATACGCTGGTAGGTCCCGCTTGCCGAGCGGGACCTTGGGCTTCAGGTCCCGCTCGGCAAGCGGGACCTACTGCTCAGCAAGCCGAGACTGCCAGGGACCGGCTGGAACATGAAGTAGAATTGAGCTTGAGGCCCTGACAAAACCCCTGCCGAGCGGGTGCCAGCAGCCCGGCTGCTCTCAATCGGACCACGGTAATTCGCGCTTGAGAGTGGATGGTAGCAGCCGGGCTGCTTGCGAATCGCGGTTTTGTTAGGGCCTGTTAGGACTGCAAACGGAATTGATGGAAGAGACGGAGACGAGGCCTGCTGGAGCGTAGCGTCGGCGTCCTTTTTTCTCCGCACCAGTCTTGTTTTCCCACCGCCAAGGTTCGCTACGCGTCAGGAGAGAGGGCAGACATGTCCACAGAACCCGCCCGCTGTGCTTGCCAGGAAGAACTTTCCGAAGAGCAGTTGCTCGCCCAACTGGACGAGGTGCTCGCGGAGTACGCCGACGTGCCGGGCGCCCTGATTCCAGTGCTGCAGATCGCTCAGGCCATGTTCGGCTATTTGCCGGAGACGGCCTTGAAGAAGATCGCACTGGCGCTGGACAAGCCCTACAGCGAGGTGGCCGGCGTCGTCGGGTTCTACTCCTTCTTCACTCGGGTCCCTCGAGGCAAGCACCTGATCCGCGTATGTCTTGGCACGGCCTGCTACGTCCGCGGCGGAAAGGAAGTCCTCAGTGCCTTGAAGAGCGCGCTGCGGATCGAGGTGGGCGAGACGACGTCGGACCGGATGTTTTCGCTCGACGTCGGCCGATGTTTCGGGGCCTGTGGCCTGGCACCGGTGATCATGATCGATGACGACGTCCACCAGCGGGTCCGTCCCACGAAGCTCGTCAAGATCCTCGAACAGTACCGTCCGGGCGTCGATGAACCGGCCGCGGTGGCCGACGCGAGCCGGGAGGAGCAACCATCATGAAGATCATTGCCAACGTCGAGCAGCTCAACGCCCTGCGGATCTACACCCAGGCGGAGAAGGAGGAGGCCAAGGCGGCCGGTCAGAAGCAGATCCGAATCTGCATGGGAGCCAGTTGCATCGCCTCCGGATCGGAAAAGGTCAAAGCGGCGATTGAAAGGGAAATTGAAGAGCAGGGGCTCGGCGATAAAGTTGCGCTGATCGACACCGGCTGCATGGGGCCCTGTTCCGGCGGGCCGGTGCTGATGATCGACGACGTCTTCTACCAGCAAGTCCAACCGGAAGACGGGCAGGACCTGGTCATGGAGCATCTCCTCCGAGGCCGGGTGGTCGAACGGCTGACGCACAAGCGGCCGGACGGGCGCAACGTCCACAAGGCGGCCGATTGGGACTTCTTCCGCCGGCAGACGAAGGTGGTCTTGCGCAACTGCGGGGAGATCGACCCGACCCGGATCGAAGACTACATCGCGCGCGACGGCTACGAGGCGCTGGCGAAGGTGCTCACCGCGAAGAATCCGGACGCGGTGATCGAGACGCTCAAGGTCTCCGGTCTGCGGGGCCGCGGCGGCGCCGGGTTCAAGACGTGGCTGAAGTGGAAATTCACGCGGGACGCCGAGGCGACAGCCAAGTACGTCGTGTGCAACGCCGACGAGGGCGATCCGGGGGCGTTTATGGACCGCAGCGTCCTGGAAGGCGATCCCCACAGCGTGATCGAGGGAATGGCGATTGCCGCCGCGACGGTCGGGGCCCGAAAAGGCTTCGTCTACGTCCGCGCGGAATATCCGCTGGCCGTCCAGCGGCTCGGGACCGCTCTGGATCAGGCGAAGCAGCGAGGATTGTTGGGCAAGAATATCCTGGGCTTGGGTTTCGATTTCGACCTGGAGATCCGCATGGGCTCGGGAGCGTTCGTCTGCGGCGAAGAGACGGCGCTGTTGACCTCGATCGAGGGCAATCGCGGGGAGCCGCGGCCCCGCCCGCCGTTCCCCGCGCAGAAGGGCCTCTGGGAGAAGCCGACGTTGCTGAACAATGTCGAGACCTACGCGAACGTGCCGGCGATCCTTCTTCGCGGCGGCGAGTGGTATGCCTCCTTCGGCACCGAACGGAGCCGGGGGACGAAGGTTTTCGCCCTGGCCGGAACGATCAAGAACTCGGGGCTGGTCGAGGTACCGGTGGGGATGGCCCTGGGCGATCTGATCTACGACATCGGCGGCGGCATCCCGGGCGGCAAGGAGTTCAAGGCCGCCCAGATCGGCGGTCCATCGGGCGGGTGCATTCCCAAGCAGCACCTGAACACGCTGCTCGATTACGAGTCGCTCTCCGAACTGGGCGCGATCATGGGCTCGGGCGGCCTGATCGTGATGGACGAAGACAGTTGCATGGTGGACGTCGCGCGTTTTTTCCTCGAGTTCGTCCAGGAGGAATCGTGCGGCAAGTGCGTTCCGTGCCGCGTCGGCACGAAGCGGATGCTGGAGATCCTCGAGCGGATCTGCGAGGGGCGCGGCGAGGAGGCCGACGTCGACCGGCTCATCGACCTTGGGGAGATGATCAAGGAGACGTCGCTGTGCGGCTTGGGGCAAACGGCTCCGAACCCCGTTCTCTCGACGATCCGCCACTTCGGCAACGAATACGTCGAGCACATCCGCGACAAGCGATGCCGGGCCGGCGTCTGCGCGGCGCTGGTCAATGCTCCCTGCTCCAGTGCCTGCCCGGCCAACGTCGATATTCCCGGCTTTGTCTCCCTGGTTGCCGAAAAGCGCTATGCGGAAGCCTTGCGGCTGCACCGCGAGCGGAATCCCTTCGCCGCGATCTGCTCACGGGTGTGCTTCCATACGTGCGAGGAGAAGTGCCGGCGGACGACGCTCGATGCGCCCGTGTCGATCCGCGGCGTGAAGCGGTTCATGGTCGACCAGGAGGTGACGATTCAGGTGCCGGAAGTCCGCGAGAACCCGCAGAATGCCCGGCGGAAGATCGCCATCATCGGCGCCGGCCCGGCGGGGCTTTCCTGCGCCTATTTCCTGGCCCGGCTCGGATACCGCCCCAAGGTGTACGAGGCCGAACCGCGGCCGGGCGGCATGCTGGTCCAGGCGATCCCCGCCTATCGTTTGCCGCGGGAAGTCGTGGCGCGCGAGGTCCGCATGGTCGAGCGGATGGGGGTGGAGATTTTCACCGGATTGAAGCTGGGCGTGGACTTCACGCTCAAGTCGCTGCGCGCCGAGGGGTGCGACGCCTTGTTCCTGGGCGTCGGCGCCCCGGCCGGCGTCCGGCTGGGCATCCCCGGTGAAGACGCCGAAGGGATCACCGACGCCTTGAATTTCCTCCGCACCTACAACCTTCGCGGCTCCGTGCCGGTTGGTATGAACGTGGTGGTGATCGGGGGCGGCAATTCGGCGATCGACGCGGCGCGGACCGCCGTCCGTCTCGGAGCGGAAAGCGTGACGGTCGTGTACCGCCGCAGCCGCGAAGTGATGCCCGCTTACAAGGAAGAGATCGAAGAGGCCAAGCACGAGGGTGTCGAATTGAGGCTGTTGACGGCCCCGGTCGAAGTGCTTGTTGAAGGGCGCAAGGTTGTGGGGCTGAAGTGCCAGCCGATGCGATTGGGCGAGTTCGATCGATCCGGCCGTCGGCGTCCCGAGGAAGGCGGCGATGCGTTCTGCATCAAGGCGGACCAAATCCTGGTTGCCGTCGGGCAGACGCTCGACGTGCAGAAGATTGCCGGGGACGTGACGCTGGAGACCCGATACAACACGTTCATCCACATCGACCCGGTCGCGGGGCAGACCTCGGAGAAGTGGATCTTTGCCGGCGGCGATGCGGTGAGCGGACCCTCGTCAGTCGTCGAAGCCGTTGCGGCGGGTGAACGCGCCGCCGTGGGCATCGACCAATACCTGACAGGGAAGCAACATGCCTTCTGGCGGGAGGAGCGGGAAGTCGATACCTTCTTCGATCCGGATGCCGAACCGATCGACGCGGCGCGCGAGAAGCTCCGCCTTATCCCCGTGGAGCGGCGGCGGTCCAACTTCGACGAGGTCGAGCAGCCCTGGGTCGAGTCGGTTGCCGTCTGCCAGGCGAAACGTTGTCTTCGTTGCGACTGGGGGCGGCGGGGAAATGGGAATCACGGGGAGAGTTAATAGAGTTTAGGGCTCCGGTGTTGGAGGTCCGGTTCTTCTCGAAGCGCTGAGGAAGGGATTGGATGGAGAGGACGAGTTTTGAGACTCTGCGGGTATGCCAATTGGCGGAGTCGCTGGAGGATCGGATTTGGGACATCGTGATAACGTGGGCCGCCTTTGCGAGAGACACCGTCGGCGAGCAATTGGTAAGGTCTGCGGATAGCGTCGGCTCGAATAGCGCCGAAGGCTCGGGACGAGGAAGTGCAAAGGACAATCGCAGGTTTGACTGGAATTCGCCATGATCGGACTCTCCATCAATAACGTTCCTATCGAAGTTCCTGAAGGAACGACCATTCTTTGCGCGGCAAAGACTGCCGGGATCAGGATTCCCACACTCTGCCACGTTGAGGGCCTCCAGCCGATCGGGGCATGCCGCGTCTGCGTGGTCGAGATCGAGGGGGCGAGAAACCTTGCCGCCTCCTGTTCGATGCCGGTGGCCGAGGGGATGAAGGTTTTCACCAATACGCGGCGGGTCCGCGAAGCCCGGCACCTGGTGGTGGAACTGCTCCTTTCGGAGCACAATGGCGAATGCCAGACATGCGACCGCAACGAAGACTGCGAATTGCAGAAATTATCGGCAGAGCTCGGCATCCGGGAAGTTCGCTACCCGGGCGAGCGGACCCGCAAGCGGATCGACCACTCGACACCGGCACTGGTCCGCGACAACGGCAAGTGCATCAAGTGCCGCCGGTGTGTGAGCGTCTGCCTCGAGACGCAGCACGTCGGTGCGTTGTTTCCACAGAACCGCGGATTCGAGACGGTGATCGGGCCGGCATTCAACCTGGAACTCGGCTCGGTGGCCTGCGTGCAGTGTGGCCAGTGCGCGGCAATCTGCCCGGTCGGCGCGATCACCGAACGGGACCAGATCGATGAGGTCTGGACCGCGCTGGACGCGCCGGACAAGCACGTCGTGGTGCAGACCGCGCCGGCGATCCGCGCGGCCTTGGGCGAGTGTTTCGGCTGCGCGCCCGGCACGCTGGTCACCGGCAAGATGGTCGCGGCCCTTCGCCGGCTCGGGTTCAACGCGGTGTTCGACACCAATTTCGCCGCCGACCTGACAATCATGGAGGAGGGGACGGAACTGCTGGCGCGTCTGAAGAAGACGCTCGGCGGCGGCGAACCCGCCGCGCTGCCGATGTTCACGAGTTGCTCGCCGGGCTGGATCAAGTTCATGGAGTACTTCCACCCGGACCTCCTTCCCAACCTGTCGACCTGCAAGTCGCCGCAGCAGATGTTCGGCGCGGTGGCCAAGACCTACTACGCCAACAAGCTCGGCAAACGGCCCGAACAGATCTTCGTCGCCTCGATCATGCCGTGCACGGCGAAGAAGTTCGAGTGCCAGCGGCCGGAGATGAATGCCAGCGGAGTCCGCGACGTCGACGTCGTGCTCACAACGCGCGAACTGGGCAAGATGATCCGCGCCGCGGGAATCGATTTCATGAGCCTCCCCGATGAGGAGATGGATGCGCCGCTGGGCCTGTCGACCGGCGCCGCCGACATTTTCGCCAACACGGGCGGCGTGATGGAAGCCGCATTGCGGACCGCCTACGAGATCGTCACCGGCAAGCCGTTGCCGTGCGAGAACCTCCACGTGCTGCCGGTGGCCGGGCTGGCGGGGGTCAAAGAAGCGTCGCTCACGATCAAGGGCGCACTGCCGGACTGGAGCTTCCTGGAAGGAGCGACCCTGAACGTCGCCGTCGCCCACGGCCTGGGCAATGCGCAGAAGCTGATTGCGGCGGTCAAGTCGGGTGCGAAGCAGTATCACTTCGTCGAAGTGATGACCTGTCCGGGCGGCTGCATCGGGGGCGGCGGCCAGCCGAGGTTCACGACGAACGAGGTCCGCCAGGCCCGTATCGCGGCGATTTATCGCGAGGACGAGGGCAAGAAGCTCCGCAAGTCGCACGACAACCCCGAGGTTCGCCAGCTCTACGAGGAATTCCTCGGCCGGCCGCTGGGCGACAAGTCGCACCATCTACTGCACACGAAGTACACGAGTCGTACGCGCATGTAGCTCGCGTCGGATCGTACGTCCTCCTTGGAGTGCGCGTGACTTGTCACCGCTTTCTTCTTTCTCTTTTTTCTTTCCTCCCGTCGTCTGCCTCCTAAAAGCCGACATGAGGGGAAAGAAAGGAAAGAGGAAGAAAAGTAAGAAAAGAAAGAAAGCGACGACAAGTCGTGCGCACTCCAAAAGCCTCAGGAATCGTGGCGGAGAGAAGTCTCCGCTGTCCGTCCGCAGTCAATCGGGTCGTCGGACCAACCGGCGCCGCCGATGTAGAGGCTGAAGATGACGATCGCAGCGATCGCCAGACAGATCCAGCGTTCCGGGACCGGACCGGTAAAGGAGACAATCAACGCGCCCGCGGACAGGAAAATCGATCCCAGCGAGAATAGCCAGGCATGCCAGTAGCGGCTCATGCGGTTTTGAGCATCGGCTTCGCGTAGCTGATCCGTCAAGGACTCCCACTCGCTAAGATCCGCTTGTGCGCCTTCGAAGGATGCCAGCTCCAAGGGCTGAGCGGAAGCCGAGTCGTTCCCGGTATCGTCGTCCCCGGGTGGTTCGCATATCTCCAGCACCAACCGATACCGGCCGCTCGTGTTGCCGCGGCTGGCGGCGCGAACGAAATACGTGCTGCCCGCGGTGACGTCGTATTGCACCAGCGCATCGCGATTGCCCCCGCCGTCATCATTCGTGGTGAGGAGTTCGGCCTGCGCATCGAACAGTTCGAGGTAGCTGTCCAACCCGTACTCGGACATCTGGCGCACATACAGCCGCCCGCCGACCGGGGTCTCGAGACGGAAGAAGTCGGCATCTTCCGGCGAATCGATGCTTCGCTCGATTTCACTGCGCACCAGAACCTTCTTGTCGGAGACTTCGCGGAGCGTCTTTGCGATCGGCGAGTCGTCGCGGCGCGCATCGCTGCCGGGCGAAGCCCATTTTGCTTCGATACGATTGGCGAGCAAATCGAGCCTGGCCCCCGTACGAGCGGCCGCCCGGTCGCCCAAAGTGTCGCAACTCCTTGCCGTCAAGGCCATGATCAGACCGGCCAAGAGCAGCGCACGGCCCGCCCAGGGCGTCCAGTGCCCGGCGGTCGCCGTGAGCAGCGGCGGCGGCATCATCTTGGTCTCCGGTTGCGGACTGGCGATCCCCCGAAGTATTCCTCCCTGGACGCCCTGCTGAGGGCGAAGCGTTCGGTCGTAGTTGGCCTTCGCGCCGGGGTTGAGCAGGCACGATTTCGCTGCGGCGATCTCATTGAGGATTTTCTGTGACCAGTCGGCGTAGGGACCGAGCTGGTAGACTCGGACATGCGCGATCCGTTGCTCGGCTGCGGCGCCGATCACGATCGGGTCGTCCTCCAACGGCTTGATCCCGAGGAGTCGGTAATAGTCCGGCGGTTGATCCTGGGGCGAAATTCCAAGCCATTGATAATAGGGGTCGAAGTTCCTCCGATCCTCCGCGTTGGTCGTCATGAGCATGCCCGTCGGTTACCGAGGCCGGAGCCTCTCTTGAATCTGGCGTACCTGGACCATACGCGGTTCGAACTCCGCGGGCACGATTCCCGCACGGAGGCAGTCGCGTCCCAGCACGATCTGCGCAAAGCGAGCGTTCGTCCGGGCTCGCTGCAGGGCCTGGCGGGCCTGGGCGGCTTCGGCCGAGGAGCGGGCGGTCTCTTGCGGGCCAAAAGCCGTCTGGCGAGCGGCCTCGGCCTGTTCGACCGCGGCTTGGGCCGCGCCGGTTTGCTGGACGGCCGCGTGCAGCGCACGCTTTCCCTTCTCCAGTTCAGGCGGCAAGTCCATGCCGGCGGCTCGTTCCCCCGCCTCGGCGTACAGGTCGTCGAGGGCCTTGATCAGCGCCGCCCGATCGGTGGAATCGCTGCCGGCCTGCGCTGCCACCGCTGGCACCGGGCCGCAAAGCCGCTTTCGCCACGTTTCGAGGTCTTCCAGGTCTCGGGACTGGTTCCGATGGATTTCCACCGAGGCGGACTGACGAACCGAAGGAACGCGAGCCCGGACGGAAATTCGTCCGTTTGCGGCATACGTGTATTCCACTTCAATCCCGCTCCCCTTGGGCAGCCCCGGCGGCAGATCGCGGACAACACACTGGCCCAGCGTGATGCAGTGTTCCGGGCGGGGGCTCTCGCCTTCAACTACCGTGACCTGAACATCGGCCTGGCCGTCGCGGGCGGTGCGGAACCGCTTTACCTTTCGGCATGGGAGCGGGGTATTCTTCGGAATCAGGATCGCGTTGACTCGCTCACCGGTCTCGACGCGGATCCCCACGACTCCCAGGCTGTGCGAATTGACGTTGACCAACCGGACGCGATTCGCCTGCGGCGTGGGATCCTTGTCCATAAGCATGCCCGCGTACAGCGCCGCCCCGTGAGCGACGACCTCGTCGGGTGACTGCGATCGATCGGGCTCCTTGCCGGTCACTCTGCGGAGCATCTCGGCCACCATCGGCATCCGCGTGGAACCGCCGACCAGAAGGACCTTGTCGATGTCCGACCAGGCCAGCCCCGCCTGCTTGACCACCAGCGCCGTGGTGCTCTCGGTCCTCTCCAGGAGGTCTCTCGTCAGGTCTTCGAACTCGGCGCGGCTCACTTCCCGCCGCACACGAACGCCCGCATGGAAGACGACCGCTGAGGTTTTCTGACGCTCCGTCAGGGCATGCTTGATGTCTTGCGCATCGCACCAGAGTTGAATGGCGTCGCTCGGATCGCTGCGGGGGTCGACGCCGTGCTCGACCATAAAGTGCTCGGCCAGGTAGTTGACGAGCCGCTCGTCAAAGTCCTTGCCGCCAAGCTGCACGTCTCCATCGGTGGCCAGCGTTCGAAACTCGCTGCCGTTGATCTCGAGGATCGTGACGTCGAAGGTACCGCCGCCGAGATCGTACACGAGCACGCGGTGGCGGGCGGGGGATTCTGCGCAGGCCATCGCATGGTACCAGCCGAAGGCGATCGCCGCGGCCGTCGGCTCGTTGATGATGTCCAACACGTCGATCCCGGCAAGTCGGCCGGCATCTTGTGTCGCCTTCCGGCGCGTCTCATCGAAGAAGGCGGGGACGGTGATCACCGCCTGCCGGACCGGGCCGATCCGTCTCTCGGCATCCTGCCTCAGGCGTGCGAGGAGAAAACCGTTGAGAACCTCGGGTGGGATTTCCCGGCTCAGTATGCGGCGACGAAAGCTGGACCGGCCCATGTCTCGCTTGAAACAATCGGCGAAGCCGTCCGGAACAACGGGACCGCTTTTCACCGCCTCCTTGCCCACGATGACTTCCCCGTCCTCAAAAACTACCGCGCTGGGTGTGAGCAGGTCACCCGCACTGTTGACGATGCTCGTGGGGCGGCCCGACGAATCGAGGTAGGCAACGACGCAATACGTAGTACCCAGGTCGATGCCGAGGGGGGGCTGGTCATTCGGCATTGGTTGGTTGTCAGTGGTCAGTGGTCATTGGTCATTGGTCGTTCGTCATTCGTCATTCGTCATTTTCCCTTTTGGCGCGACCCACACTTTCTCGCTCTCCGATCCTTCTGAGAGCCCGAGGAGTTGCGGCTCCACGACGAGAGCGTAGTGCAGGTTCAGCGGCCGGGCTCCTTGAGCCTCGCTTGCCGCCGGCGAGCAATAGACGGCAACGATCTTGCCATCCGGGTTGATGAGCGGGCTGCCGATGACGTTTTCAGGGATCGGAACGTTGAGATGCAGCAACCTCGGGCCGCCGGGCGACGGTGGCAGCGACGTGATCACAAACACCTTCCCCGCCGCCGACTCCGCGGAAAAACTCTGGAAACGGTTGATCGCTTCGCCGTCGTGCGGAATCCCGCACCAGGCGATCGGATAGCCACGGTCGAGTTCCGCGAGCGACTCGGTGCCGGCAAGCTGCGCCGTCGCGGGGAGCGTGCCTTGAACGATGACCCGGGCGACGTCGAAATAGACCCGCTTTTCCGGTTCGCTTTCCGAGGCCGTATGGCCGACGTGAACACGGATCTCCTTCAACATGTATTTCGATTCGTCCGACAGGCGAATCGCCCAGGCCTGCCAGCCGTCGGCACGGAACTTCTCGAGTTCCGAACCCACGGTAGCACTGGTCAGGATTGTCTGCGGATCAATCGCACAACCTGTCGCAAAGGGCCAGACGGAACTCGACTTCGGATCCTCCACTTGGAAGAGAACCAGCGCCGGTTCGATTCGCTTCACCGCCGATGCCCAGGGGTCCGGTTTTGCTTGCGGCGCTTCGTGCGTCGCCGGTCTTGCTGCGTACTGCCCGGCCGCCGATTGGTCTGCGCCCGAGTGCGACTCGGCGCCGGTCTGGGCGCTGGCGCCGTCGGGCTGTTTGTCGGATGTCCCGTTGTCCGAATCGATCTCGGGCTCGGTCGTCGGCGGGACCGCGGCGTTGCCGACCAGCCGGTCGGTACCGGGTCCTCCCCACACCAGCCATCCCAGGAGGACGATCACGGCCAGTCCGGCCACGGCGAGTCCGACGGCTCGCTGGGCAGCCCCGGTAAGCACAGTCGGATGGCCGGGTGGCGGCATCGACTGCTGCTCGGAACTTGCCGGTTCGGATGCAGGGAGCTTCGGCGGTTGCTCCTCCTGCGCGGCAACAGCAGAGGAATCGGGCAATTTCGCCGCCGTGCCGGGCGTCAGGCCCGCCGCTTGGGAAAGCCCGCTCAGCAGACTGAACGAGAAGTCAGGTCCGTCGGGCGACATCCGGATCATATCGCCCGAGCGAATCCTCGCCGAGGAAGTGACCAAATCTTCGTTGACCAGGACCTCGCGAACGCCGGTGTTGTGAATCTTCCAACCGTCGGGCTCAAGCCGAAAAATCGCCGACTGGTTGCGAGCCGGCTCATCGGTGCCCGGATTGAAATAGACCTCGAATTCAGGCCGATCACCAACGCGGATCTCGCGCGCATCAAATCGAAGCGATTCACCCTGCCTCTCACCGGAGTGGATGACGATTTCAACTGCCATGGAAGCGTGCCGTGGAGGTATCGATAACGCAACGGTCAGGATCCGGACTTGCCTTCTTCCTGCGCGCCGAGCCTCGTGTAGAGGTTTCGCATCGCATAGAAGAGCTTCTGATAAACGCCCTCGTCGCCGGGTTCCGGCGAAACGAAGTGGAGCCCCAACTCGTACAAGTGGTCGACCAGGTCCACAACGCTGTCGCCCTTGAAGCGGTACGAACCGTCGAAGCCGTAAATCTCGCCCGTGTCGACGGCACGGTAGACGCTCCCCGCCAGAGACTGAAGAAACCGTTTTCCCGACTGATATACGAGGAAATCGGCGGACGAAGTCGTCCGCCGCTCGTGGGTGTAGTAACGGTTGAATTCCGCCGAGAGGTGGTCGACCGCCTCCATGAGCCGATTTTGCGCGTCCACGGTAAGTTTTCCACTGTTGCGGACCTCGCCGGCAACCGCGTCGCGGACCGTTTCGAAATACTCCCTCGCGTCGTCGAACTCCTGCCCTCGGAGGGCGACTGGCCACTTTGCCTCGAAGGCATTCGCATCGGCGGCGCGGAAGACCAGTTGCTTTCCGCCCACTTTGCCGCCGTCGCTCAGCCGAATGTGCCTGATATCGTCGGGATTGAGCTCATCATCGAACTCGGAATCGGCGAGCGAGCGGTTTCCGGGCAGGTACTTGTATGCCAGCCAACTTTCCGACAGTTCGTCCAGAAGCCAGTTCAACTCGTCCGTCGGGTCGCCCTTGATACTCAGATAGGATTGGTCGACGATCACTCGCCTCTTCTGGTCATGGCGTTTCGCTTCCTTGTCCAGGTAGGGAGGGTCTTCCTTGAGGCGATACGCACGATTCAGGGCACGCCGCTCGAAGTAGGTTTCCACCCATTTCAGGGCGTTGCGCATTTCGTGTTCGGCAGCGATGGCGTGGTGGCGCCGGGCAATCGCCGCCGACTCGAGGTAGTCGCCCACGGACTGAATATAGGATGCTTCCGCCTGGATCACCGTCGATAGCGGAGTTGCGCCGTATGCGGGCGGCAGCAAGACATGGGCCCGGGGTGGCGGCTCGGCTTGGCCCAACGCAGTCGAGACGCTCACAAGGCCGGAGACTGATACGCTCACAAGGGTAGCGACCATCGTCCCCAACGCCCAACCGCCGCCATGACATCGCTTTACGCTCATGGCCCCCTCCTACTGCGGGCAGTCCACATTTACCGGTTGACGCCTCTGGCATCGGCACGTGGGAGCCGTGGGCGGACAACCCCACTGTATGCAGGGTTATGATACCAGGGGTACGGTACGTCGGCAAGACTCCGTCGCCGGCTCCCGGTTAAGAGGCTCCAGCAGTCCGAGCAGTTCGGGCCATGCTGCCAAAGCCACGTCGTCGCGATTCTTAAAGACCCAGCGGGCGGAGTTCCGCACGTGGCGATCGCCGTCCTGTAGTGCCCGGATCACGAGCGGCACAGCCAAAGGAGACTTTATGAAGTACAGACTCGACACCGCCTGACAACGGACCTCCGAGGATTCATCATCCAGTCCTTCGGCCAGAGTGGGAATCACCGCAGGGGAGCGGCTCCAAGCGAGGGCGTGGAGTATCGAGGTCAGGGTTTTTGGGTGCTCATTGCTGAGTGCCTCTCGTAAGGCAGGCAGGGCCTTCGGAGCAATCCGGTCAAGTCCCGAGAATTCGAGGGCCGTGATGTGCTCTCTTTCCGTCGCATATTCCACGAAGATGGGAACGATCCCGGGATGATCCGGTTCATACATTGGCAGAGTCTGGGCCACTTCCAAGCGGACTTTGGCATTTGCGTCGCCCAATCGGGCCACCAGCAGGGGAACAATCTCCTCAGCTTGGAAGTGCTTTGGGAATCGTTGTACAAGCTTTGCCCAGAAGCCCGCGCCGTCGTATTCCGATATCTTCACCGGAAGCGGGAACATCGGGTCCATCTTCGGAGCAAACTCGAACAGAATCCATCCGGCCGTCTCAGCTACCTGGGGTTCTCGGTCCGTCTTCAGCACTTCAGCAAGAATCGGGAATGCTTCACGAAAGGCAGGGATCAGTTCAGGCCTGAACCGGGGCTTGGATAGGCCAATGCCGTACATGGTTGTGGCCGCCCCTATTCGCACGCGTCGATCTTCGTGCTTCAGAGCCGGCGTTAACGCCCGTACGGTTGCTGGGCTGCCGATCCCGTCCAATTCGATCGCCGCCGACAACCCGTAATCCTCTCTGAGGGCCTCGACGAGTCCCGGCACGGCGGCGTCCCCAAAATGGCGAAACATCCACTGCTCGCCCAAGTCGTACACGTCCCGGTCATAATCCCGACTGTTGAGCGTGGCCAGCCAATAGCTCATCGGCTTGCCGGCATAGATCGGTTCCAGAGCATCACGAGCCTCCATTTCATTCAGCAACAGAGAAGGACCTTCAAGCAGGCCCGCAAAAGGCAGCACGCTTGCGGCCTTCAGAAAGTCGCGTCGGCTCTTCATCGGCTTTGGATCTCCTGTTGCTTGGACAGTTGCTGGGCACCCGATGGATTCCCGAGGTTCATGCGCCAATCGGCACCACAGACGATACCCGCTTTCCTTGCCAGCAGCGGGTCAGTGCAGAAGTCGCTAGCCCACTTCCGGCAACGGCTGGTGTCACCTTTGGCCACACAAGAAAACGAAAGACGAGATTTGCCCCCGCCGGAGCCGCCTTATTTGGGAGGGTGAACTCCTGCACGAATCCAGAGGTAACCGTTCACGGGGCGGCCGGGGACTGGTCCATTTTTCGGCTAATCGAGGCATTTCGCCGACAAAGACGTTGGCCGAACACATGGACCTGTCCCCCTCTCTTCCGCCCCGTGAACGGTTACGTCCAGAGTTCCCGTGTGGCAAGAATCAGTGGATGATTTAACTGGAGCGCATTGACCGTCGCTCGACCCGACGGGTCAGGCCGATGATCCGAGTTCCGTCCCGCGACCAGCGGAAATGCTCGCTCCAGTCGTCGTGGCGCGGATCGAATAGAGGGGCGGTTTCGGACGTAAGGGGATCGGTCCCCACGCATCGTTCCGCTTTGAACGTGGGATCAAAAAGGGGACAAGTCCAATTGTGAGGTCAACCCGCGACGAGTAACGAAATTGGACTTATCCCCTTTTGTCTTTCCGAGGCTGGAGATGGAGGAGTCAGAAGGGCAAACTGGAGGTCTACATGATTGATGGAAAGGTCGCGGGAACCGTGGTCGCGGGCTATTGAAAGTTTGGGGTAGCCGCCAACATCGAAGGCCCGCTAAGTCGCCGCATCCGTGCGGCGAACGCCTTCCCTGTGGTACCGAGCGGGGCGAGGTGGTAGAGTTGAACGAAGATTGAAGATCGTGCCCGTCGCCACGGCGGCGTCGGGCTTCCGTTCCGTTGGCAGAGCCAGTGCCTTTCCGCAATTTCGGGCAGGAGTAGATGATTCCCGAATGGTTGGAGCATCCTCTGACGTTAGAGGAGGCAGAAGCCCGAGAACTCGTTGACGGCATCCCATTCGGCTGCGTCAATGGAGAATGGAGAGAATTGCAGGCGAAGCTGAAATCTGGACGTGAACTTTGGTACTTCCGTTCACCACCCGAGACATGGACTGGCTTTCCGCTGAGCGGCATGGAAGGGTATGCGGTGGTCGAAGACGAGGAAATTGTCGCTTTCATGCTCACGGCAATCAGCTAGGGGCGCGCCAACATGATCGAGGCCGTTAAGCCGCGACATCCATGCCGCGGACGCCTCGAAGGATGGTGCAAACGACAAGAAGTGCGTAGAATTAACACAGAATCAACCTCCCTCGCCGACGCCACCATTGGCGTCGGCAGGGTCGACCGTTGGCCTGAGAGAATGAGTTCTGACTTCCACCTCAACATCGACTACAGATTTCGTACTCAGAAGATGCGTCCGGTCATCGGCGGTAACTACAACCGCCTCTGCGACTATGATCTTTTCGCCGCACTCACGGGGGATCAAAAAGGGGATAAGTCCAATTGTGAGGTCAACCCGCGACGAGTAACGAAATTGGACTTATCCCCTTTTGTCTTTCTTTTGTCTTTTTTGTCTTTCACATTTTCCGTTGGCTGAGCACTTCGAGGAAGACAGCCGTGAAGAGTCGTATCATGTACATCGAGTACAAGGGAGGCGGCATCAGCGGGCCGGCCCGGATTGGACGTGTCACGTTCTCGAAGTCCGGCAAGTCGCTGTATTACCAGGGACGATGTTTTCAGCCCCTGGGAGGCCGGGGCTTCAAAGCAAACTACTTCGACGTGGCGACGGGCGAAGAATATTGGATCTCCGGATGCAAGAAGGACGGATCGGACCGCCTTTACTCGGGGGCAGTCGAGATTGACGAAGACGTTGCTGAGGAGTACTGGCGGGATACACGAGGCGAGCCGGCACGCGCGAGCGAACGGCAGCTACGCGGTGCAGGCAAGTATGCGCATTAAGCGGCCAACACCGCCAGGTTGCACAGTCCGGCATCCATGACGGAACGCCTCCGGTTTGGTACAGACGGCGGCGGGGTGCTAGAATCAATCGGAGTTCAGGATTAGTCCAGGTGGCCGGCAACGGCGTCGGCCCGGCAAACCCGTTGGCTCGGCTCGCTGCCGGGATTGTTATCATGCCGATGACAGAATCCGACGAGAACCCCTACGCTTCACCCTTGTCTGACGCTCGTGAGTCATCCACCGGTCGGACGGGGTGGACGATCGCCTCTTTGATCGCTTACATCTGCTTGTGCCTGTTTGTTGTGCGTCCGGTCGTCGAAGTCTTCCACGAGGGATTTCGATTCAGCTTCCCAAGCTTGTATTCGAGCGCATTGGGAGCGTTCGGAATCCTATTGCCCTGCGTGTTCTTAGTGCTAGTGGGCTACTACGGGTTGACCTCTATCCGCGCCTTCTTTGACGGAGTCCAGGAATCGCGTCGTCGCCAACAACGCGCGGCCGCAGAGTCCGGCATCCGTGCGGGAACGCCTTCGGTGTGGTGCAGGCCGCGAACCGATGGTAAGCTTAATCAAGGACCAGACTGAACCAGATGGCCAGCACCGGCGTCGGCCACGCAAACCCGTTGGCTGGCGGCCGAGTTGTATGTTGGACCTGGTACAGAAAGGGTGGGCAAGCCGTGAGATGGATTGTTCTCCTTGCGCTTGTCCTCACGGTCCTGGGGTTCATTATCTACTCCGTGGCGGATGAAGTTGATGCGGCTGGCGACTTGCAGGGGTACCGAATGGGTAACGCCGCAGCGGGATTTGCGTGCGTGATAGTCTTCTTCGTGCTCGCGGTCGGCGTGGGTCTTTTTCTTGCCAGATGAACGGAGCATTCCGCAGAACTTCGGCAGCATCCTCAAAACGCGCTAACATGATCGAGGCTGCTAAGCCGCGGCATCCATGCCGCGGACGCCTACGGTGTAGCACGAACCGCGGTGGAGTGGTAGCCTGAGAGGTAGTTGAAACTGAAACACGAGGCCAGCAACGGCGTCGGCCTCGAGAAACCGCGCGCCTCAGCTCCAGCGTTCGAGAAGAGGAGCCGGCAGAGTTTCCTGCTGGGCGTGAGCTGGCCTCCAGACATTCGGAATCCGGAAAGTGGACGCTTCCGTTGGCAGCACGCCCGTGATGCGTCCGGTTCGTGAATAAAAAGCACTGGACCATGGGCATTGAGAGCCTGGACTGCGGCAAAGGCCCGCAACCTAGCGACGGCATCAAAGCGTACGAGAGAAAGGTGTACAACAGATGGGGAGCAGCAGATTCATGCCAAAAGCGTCGAGGGACTTCCCTTCACCCGCCTGAAAAGCCGTGTTCTCATCGACGACGACCGAGTAGGTGGTCCGTCCGGGTGCTAATTGAGTGCTGGGACATCGATAGACGGCGGGGGCCGACCCATGGAACCGGCGATTGTGCTGGCTGCTTTCCCCTCAACACCAACCCCGATTCAGATCCGCACGCGCCACCTGACCAACCGCCGACCACCAGGCACGAAGCGCCACGCAAGAAGCACTGACAACTGCCGACTTTCTAGACACCCAGCTTTCGGGCGGTGCGGACTTGCGCTCACGGCCTGCGACACAACGCCAATCGCCACCGTTACTTACCACCGAGCGCCTCGCCCAAGTGGATCTGCGGAAAAGTCGAGATGTCGAAAAAGCCCCTCGCCCTAACCTGCCTCTCCTGCACCTGATGCGCCAAGTTCCCTCGCCGTGAGCCGACCCTCGTTTCATCGATTTGGCAGGGAAGCCTGCCGCATGTCGCCGATGTCGCGTTCCTTGACGGTCCCCCACCGCACTGCTACACTGATCCATTTCATTTTTGCCCGTTGCCCCATGCCGGGCGCATTGATGGCCGACGCGGCCAGCCCGACTGACTTGGCGGATATTCCGTTTCTCCTGACACAGCAAGGAACCAAAATATGGCAGAGAAGTACGTCTATTTCTTCGGCCCCAAGGGGACTGAAGGCAGCGCCACGATGAGAAATACGTTGGGCGGCAAGGGCGCCAACCTGGCGGAAATGGCCAATCTGGGGCTGCCTGTGCCAGCCGGCTTCACGATCACGACCGAATACTGCATTGTCTATCTCGAGCAGGGCAAGAAGTTCTCCGACGACCTGAAGAAACAAGTCGCCGAGGCGCTCGCCAAAATCGAGGCAGCGATGGGCATGAAGTACGGCGATCCGGACAACCCGCTGCTGGTGTCCTGCCGTTCCGGTGCGCGCAGCTCGATGCCCGGTATGATGGAGACCGTGCTCAACGTCGGCCTCTCCTCCAAGACAATCCCGGGCATGATCAAGAAGACGAACAATCCGCGGTTCGTCTACGACGCCTACCGCCGGTTGATCATGATGTATTCCGACGTGGTGATGGAGAAGGCGGAAGACATCCAGCCGGCCGAAGGCAAGGGCATCCGCGTCCAACTCGAGCACATCATGCACGAGTTGAAGGAGTCGAAGGGCTACGAGGCCGACACCGACATGACGGCCGACGATCTCCAGCAGCTCTGCGAGAAGTTCAAGGCGAAGGTCAAGGAGGTGCTGGGCCGCGAGTTCCCCGATGATCACGAGGCGCAGCTCTGGGGCGGCATCGGCGCGGTCTTCAAGAGCTGGAACGGCCGCCGCGCGGTCAGCTATCGCCGGATCGAAGGCATTCCGGACGAGTGGGGCACCGCCGTCAACGTGCAGAGCATGGTGTTCGGCAACATGGGCGAGAACTCCGCCACCGGCGTGGCCTTCAGCCGGAACCCGGCCACCGGCGAAAACAAGTTCTACGGCGAGTGGCTGGTCAACGCACAGGGCGAGGACGTCGTCGCCGGCATCCGCACGCCCAACCCGCTCAACGAAGCGACCAAGAACGATCAGAACAAGCACCTGGCCTCGCTTGAGACCGGCATGCCCAAGCTTTACAAGCAGCTCGACGAGATCCGGCTGAACCTTGAAAAGCACTACAAGGACATGCAGGACATCGAGTTCACGATCCAGGACGGCGTGCTCTATATGCTCCAGTGCCGCAACGGCAAGCGGACCGGCACCGCCGCGTTGAACATGGCGATGGACATGGTCGCCGAGGGACTCATCGACGAGAAGATCGCGGTGCTGCGGGTCGAACCGGCGCAGTTGGACGAACTGTTGCACCCGATCGTCGATCCGGCCGCCGAGAAGAAGGTGAAGCCGTTCGTCAGCGGCCTTCCGGCCGGCCCCGGCGGCGCCCGCGGCAAGATCGTCTTCACGTCCGAGGAAGCGGTCGCCCAGGCCAAGAAGGGCGAAGAGGTTATTCTCGTCCGGGAGGAGACCAACCCCGAAGATATCGAGGGGATGCGTGCGGCCCAGGGCATTCTGACGGCTCGCGGCGGCATGACCAGCCACGCGGCGCTGGTGGCCCGCGGCTGGGGCAAGTGCTGTATCGTCGGCGCCGGAGCGATCAAGATCAGCTTGGCGGCCAAGACGATGACGGTCGCTGGAAAGACCTTCAAGGAAGGCGACGCCATCACGCTCAACGGCACGCGGGGGCTTGCCTACGAAGGCATGTTGGACATGATGGATGCCAGCGAGAACCCGCGATTCCAGAAGTTCATGGAGCTGGTGGACAAGGCGCGAAAGCTCGGCGTCCGTACGAATGCCGACACCCCCGAGGATGCCAAGGTCGCGCGCCAGTTCGGCGCCGAGGGGATCGGTCTGTTCCGCACCGAGCACATGTTTTACGGGGCGGGCGCAGAGGAGCCGTTGTTCGTTCTCCGCAAGATGATCCATTCGACCACTGAAGAAGAGCGGAAGAGGGCGGTCGACGAACTGTTTGCCTTCGTGAAGCGCGACATCAAGGCCACGCTCGAGGCGATGGACGGCCTGCCCGTGACGATCCGCCTGTTGGATCCGCCGTTGCACGAGTTCGTGCCGCAGCACGAAGCGGCCCTGGCCGAGCTTGCCAAGGCCCTGGGCATCACGGTGGAAGAGGTCAAGAAGCGTGGCGAGACCCTCCACGAAACCAACCCCATGATGGGCCACCGCGGCGTCCGCCTCGGCATCACCTATCCCGAGGTGACCGAGATGCAGATCCGGGCGATCCTGGAAGGCGCGGCCGAGCTGAAGAAAGCCGGCAAGCAGCCGCACCCTGAGCTCATGGTACCGGTCACTTGTGCGGTCACCGAGCTCGACTTCGTCAAGCCGATCTTCGATCGCGTCAAGAAGGAAGTCGAGGCGAAGCAGGGCGTCGGGGTCGACTGCCTCTACGGCACGATGATCGAAATTCCGCGTGCCTGCCTCACCGCCGACAAGATGGCCAAGACGGCCCAGTTCTTCTCGTTCGGCACCAACGACCTCACGCAGATGGGCTTCGGCTTCTCGCGCGACGACGTCGGCGGATTCCTGTCGAACTATCTCGACAAGAAGATCCTCGCGGCCGATCCTTTCCAGACGATCGACCAGGAGGGTGTCGGCCAGTTGATCGAGATGGCCGTCCAGAAAGGACGGGCGACTCGTCCCGAGTTGAAGATCGGCATCTGCGGCGAGCAGGGCGGCGATCCGGCTTCCGTGGCCTTCTGCTACAAGGTCGGGTTGAACTACGTGAGCTGCTCGCCCTATCGCGTGCCGATCGCCCGCCTCGCGGCGGCCCAGGCGACGATCCGCGCGGAGAAATAGCGCTTCACTATCAGCCCGGCCGCTTCCTAGCAGCCGGGCTGATAGACGGGCAGGCTCGCATTGTCGTTGATCGTTGAGCAACTGGGGCGGCGAAAGCCGTCCCAGTCTTTTCACTTCATCGAGCGCCAGTCGGTCCTGCCGGGCGACAATGCCTGTTTGGGGCACTTCCGGAAGCTGACCAACCTCATTCACCTGCCGGTCGAGCCGGCAGGGGTCTTGGGGCGCGGCGGCTGTCGGGCTAGCTGCCAAACCTGGTTCACCTGCCGGGCGAGCCGGCAGGGGTCCGCCGCGGTTTCCACGCTACAGTGTCCTAAAGACGTGAACAAGCGGGGCTATGTGTCCAACGAGTGCCGCCGGTAGCGATAGTACGCCGAGCATGCTCCCTCCGACGAGACCATCGGAGCGCCGAGCGGATGGTCGGGCGTGCAGCGGATGCCGAAGGCAGGGCAGTCGTGCGGCTTCTTGTGCCCCTGAAGGACTTCGCCGGCAATACACTCCGCGGGCTCATCCGCGGTCATCCCGGCGACTCCGAACCGCCGGTCCGCATCAAACTCGGCATACGGCTCACGAAGTCTCAAGCCGCTCGCCGGGATTTCGCCGATTCCCCGCCACTTCCGCGCCGCCGGCTCGAACACGTCGCGGATCTGCTCGATGGCGGGCCGATTGCCGCTTTCCCTGACAGCCCGAGCGTACGGATTTTCGACCTCCGCACGGCCCTCTTCAAGCTGCCGGATGCAGAGATGAATTCCCTGCAGGATGTCCAACGGTTCAAACCCCGTGACGATGATCGGCACCCGGTACTGCCGGCAGATCGGTCGATATTCTTCCGTACCCATGATTGCGCAGACATGGCCCGCGGCCAGGAACCCTTGCACGAGGCATGAGGGCGAATCGAGCACGGCCCGGATCGCCGGCGGGACCAGAACATGGGAAACGAGCACGGAGAAGTTCTTCACGCCGAGCCGCTTCGCCTGGGCGACCGCCATGGCGTTGGCCGGGGCGGTGGTCTCGAAGCCGACGGCGAAGAAGACAACTTGGCGGTCCGGGTGCTTGCGTGCCAGCGCGAGGGCATCCATCGGCGAGTAGACGATCCGCACGTCGCCGCCCTCGGATTTCACCTCGAGCAGACTCTTCCGGGATCCCGGCACCCGAAGCATGTCGCCGAAGGAGCAGAACGTCACCTCCGGCTTCGAAGCGATCGCCAGCGCCTTGTCGATCATCTCGATCGGCGTGACGCAGACCGGGCAGCCCGGCCCATGGATGAGCGTGATCTCTTTCGGCAGCAGCTCATCGAGTGCGAAGCGGACGATCGAATGCGTCTGCCCTCCGCACACTTCCATAATGTTCCAGGGCCTCGACGTGATCTTGCGGATCTCGCCGGCCAGTGACCGCGCCCGCTCGGCATCCCGATATTCATCGACGTATTTCATTGCGATTGCCGGCCTTGCTCCAAACCGTCCGCCATCGCGTCGGACGCTTCATCCGCCTCGAGTTCCCCGGCCTCGCCGATCTGCTCGAGGTACGAGAAGATCTCCCGGGCTTCCGCCTCATCGACCTGGCTGATCGCGAACCCGACATGCACGATCACGTAGTCGCCCGGCTGCGCTTCCGACGTATAGGCGAGGCAGGTTTCCTTGAGGATTCCGCCGAAGTCGACCTTGCCCATCGGGAGGCCGTCTTGTTCGTATACCTCGACCAGTTTGCCGGGAATTCCCAGACACATCAGCTATCCCTCCATTCGCCTCGCGGCGATCATGAGTTGTCCCAGTGCAATGCCGCCGTCGCCGGGCGGCACCTCTTGATGCGTGAAGACTTCGAATCCATCTTCGGCCAGACGTCGGCGGACGAGGCGGGTGAGCACCGAGTTCTGGAAACAGCCACCGGTCAGCACCACCTGCCGACCTCCCCAACGTCGGGCCTCCGTTGCAGCCATTTCGGCCAGCGTGGCGTGAAACCGCGAGCTGATCTGCCCAAGGGGCACCCCGGCCTGGCGGTCGGCCAGGAGTTCCCGCACCATCGGTTCCCAATCGACGATGGAAAGGGGTCGGGAATCTCTTTCCGTATCGGTCGCGACGCTGCTCGGCACTTCCAACGACCGGTAGGGCCGATACGGAAAACGGCTCCCGGCTCCATCGGCCGCGAATTCGAGCGCCATTGCCGCCTGGCCTTCGAAGCTGATGACTGCCGGGAGTCCGCAGATTGCGGCCACGGCGTCAAACAACCGGCCCACACTGCTGGTGCGGGGACATTGGAGCCCGCGGCGGAGCATCCCGAGCAAGGTATCCAGTTCAGCCGGGACGAACCAAGGGGAAGCCCAGCGGCGGGCCTCTTCGCCAAACAGTTCGAACAGCAACCCGAGCGCCGAGCGCCGCGGCTGGCGAACCGCCCGGTCGCCCCCGGGCAGCATGAATGTCCGAAAATGACCGACCCGCCGAAAACCCGCTCCGGCGCACTCGAGAAACTCGCCACCCCAGACGGTGCCATCGGCGCCGTACCCGGTGCCGTCCCAGGACAGTCCGAGCACGGGTCCCTTCAGGTGATGCTCGGCCATGGCCGCGGCGACATGCGCGTGGTGGTGTTGGACGCGGACGAGCGGCACTGCCCACTCGGCCGCCAGTTGCTCGGCATGCTGCGTGGAGGCGTAATCGGGGTGAAGATCGCACGCGACCGCTTCCGGACGCACGCGGAAGAACTCGGTCAGGTCGCGGACTGCCCGCCGATGGACCTCGACGCCAAGCACGCTGTCGAGATCGCCCACGTGGGGGCTCAGGACGGCTCGACCGGCAAGCGAAAGCCCAACGGTGTTCTTCAGGTGTCCGCCCAGCGCCAGCACCACGGGACCCTCGACGCCCAGATCGAGCGGCAGCGGCGAGAATCCGCGTGCACGGCGCTGTACCTGGACGCCGTCCTCGGTGATTCGCGCCACCGAATCGTCGACCGGCCGGACAATCGGGCGATCGTGAACGAGAAAAAGGTCGGCGATTCCGCCCAGGCGGTGGAGCGCGTCTTCCGTGACGATTGCCATCGGCTCTTCCGAAAGATTCCCGCTGGTGCAGACGACCGGTCTGGCGATGGCCTCCATCAACAAGTGGTGCAGCGGCGTGTACGGGAGCATTACACCCAGGTACGGGTTGCCCGGCGCGACGCTCTCGGCCAGGTCCCCCGACAACTCATGCCGGCGCAGAAGCACAATCGGCGCCCGGCAAGACGACAGCAGCGCCGCTTCCGCATCGCAGACTTCACACCGCCGGCGGACCTCGTCCAACGACGACAGCATCAGTGCCAGCGGTTTGTCGGGCCGGCGTTTCCGTCTGCGCAACTCGCCGACCGCTGGCTCATTCGTGGCATCGACAACAAGTTGGAATCCGCCGAGCCCCTTCAGGGCCAGAATACTTCCGGACAGCACGGCGGCGGCCGCATGCTCCAGGGCCGCCCCTTCGACCGCCGTCTCGCGCCCTTCACGGTCAAGCAATTGCAGCCGAGGGCCGCATGCCGGGCATGCGATCGGCTGGGCGTGAAACCGCCGGTCCGCCGGATCGCGATACTCGTACTCGCACGCGGAGCACATTTCGAAGCCGGCCATCGACGTCCGCGGCCGGTCGTACGGCAACTGCTGGATGATCGACCAGCGCGGACCGCAGTTCGTGCAGTTGGTGAAAGGATAACGGTAGCGCCGCTCGCCCGGATCGCGGATCTCCTCAACACATTCGGTGCAGGTGGCCAGATCGGCCGGAATTGTCGGCCCCGGTAGCGCCTGGCCTTCGCTGGGGCGGATCTCGAAGCTTCCGGTCGTGAGCGTCTCGACCGACGTTTCCCGCACCTCCAAAGCATCGATCCGCGCCTGCGGCGGATGGCGGAGCCGAATCGCTTCGCAGAATGCATGAAGATCGGCAGATTCCCCTTGCACCTCGATCCGCACCAGGTCGGTTTCGTTCTGAACCCAGCCGCTCAGTCCCTGCGCCTTGGCCAGGTTGTAGATGAACGGCCGGAATCCGACGCCCTGCACCACTCCGCGCGTGGTGATCGCCAGCCGACGGACTGCGGTGTTGGGAGGCGAAACGTTGTGCACAGCTACCGAGCTCGGATTCTCATGCGTGTTGGCTGCCCTGCCGGCATTTCGCAGCGAGCCACTCGGCGAACGACTTCACCGATTCGTTCTGCAAGGCCGCGAGCTGGAAGATCTCGGCCTTGGGGGCAAGCCGCGCCATATCGCCGGTGACCCGCTGGACGTCGAACTTGATGTACGGCAGCAGATCGGTCTTGGTGATCACCAGGGCGTCGGAGCCCTGAAAGATGGCCGGATACTTGGCCAGCTTGTCGTCGCCTTCCGGCACGCTGAGAACAACGATCCGGAGGTGTTCGCCCAAATCGAACCCGGCCGTGCAGACGAGATTCCCGACGTTCTCGACCACCAGCAGATCGATCGCCGTGCAATCCAGGTCGCGAGCCGCGGCGGCGATCATGTTTGCGTCCAGGTGACAGGCCCCATCGGTGTTGATCTGAACGACCGGCACGCCCAGCGCGTCGATCCGTTCGGCATCGATCGAACCGGCGATGTCACCCTCAATCACCGCCGGCCGGACGCGGCCCTTCAAGCGGGCAAACAGCGCTTCGAGGAGCGTCGTTTTGCCCGCGCCAGGCGAACCGACGACGTTGAGCACAAAGACGCCCGCCCGGGTAAACCGTTCGCGATTCTCTTCGGCGAGTTGGTCATTGGCTTTGAGAATTTTCTTCGCAGCCACGATCTTCATCGGAACCCCTCTTGAGATAGTCGTATTTCCTCCGGTCTCGTGAGAGGTCCTGACAAAACGGGGACAGGCACCTCGCCGGGACACGTGTTTTGTTCGTATTGCCGGGTTTGGCTCGGAGGCAGCCCCTTTTTGTTAGGGCCTCGGATGCAAAACAGGACTCAGCGGCTTGCGAACGGCAGGCCTCGATCGCAACCTTGCCGACTGCTGTCATGCCATGCTGAGTGCGAAGCGCAAGCGAGGAAGTACGTTGGGGCCCTCGCTTGCGCTTCGCACTTAGTGTTGGAACGGCAAGGTTACAATCGGGGGGGCCGAACGGCATCTGCATAGTTTCATTTTACCCGCTGGGGCTGGTCGGAGGAGGAAATTCCCAGCCTGGTCCGGTCGCCGAACTGCCTGGGGCAGCGCTGCTTCTTTAGGCGAGCGGCAGATGAGAATTTACTCGCATATCAGCCCGGCTGCTCGGAAGCAGCCGGGCTGATGGCAATCGTGAGGGGATGCGGTCATCTGCCACACGCCTTAGAGTGGAAGCGGAGTTGAAAAGGGGACCGGCTCCGAGTGGAGTTTTGGCCGGGAGTATCAAGAAAGGCCCTGCCGCTGGGTGCCTGTACCCTTTCAGGCTATCAGGGGCGGTCCGCCCAGGAAAGGGGACACGCACCATCGCCCCAGCCCTGGGGAGGTGCAATTACAGCTTGTTACTTCTTCTCTTTCGGCGGCGCGGGATCCTTGATTTCCAGCGAGAGGATTTCGACGATCACCTCCGTCTCGTCCGATTCCGCCGGCTGCGTGCCGCCGAGGGTGAACCCGCCCGGCTGCTGTGGAGCGTCGGGCTGGAATTGGTTCGGCTGCCCCTGGGCAGGAGCCAATTGGGGCACCGTGACAAACAGATCGACATTAAGCTTCCGATCGCTCTTCGGCAGATTCCGGAAACTCTCCGCCCAGCATTCGTGCCCCATCTCGTGGACTACCGGCTGGTTCATTTTTCGTCGATAGAAACCGAGAATCGACTTCGGCTTGCCGACCTGCTTGAGGCGAACGTACTGGAGCTTCATGGGGTCCAGGGGAACGCCGGACCCGGCGAGTTGTTTCGCCGCCTCCGTGGGCCACTCGAAGCTGAACTGCGAGGTAATTTCCGCATCGGTGGCGACCTCCAGCGGCGGCTGTTGGGGTTTCGCGTCGCCCAGTCCGAACTGGCTTTCGCCCGCGGCCGCCAGGCGGCCGCAAAGGGCGCGGACCAGGTACTCCGATGTCCGCATCCAAGCGTAGGAAGCCTGTTGCCGCTGCTGCCACTCGGGGGTTTCGTTTCCGCCACCACCTTGCTGATCGCCCGCGGGTGTACGGCTACGGCGGCTAGTCCGCTTTGGCGCCACTTCAGCCGGCTTTCGCCCGACGGGCGGGTCCTCGCGCGGCAGCGACTTAACGACTGCGAGAAATCCAGGTTCGAAGATCACGTCGTTCAGCAAACCGGAAGACTCCACGGCCGCAGGACCTTCCAAAGCGTGCTTCTCGAGCAACGTGTAGAGTCTTGCCCGCATCTCGTCCAGCGGCATGGTGCTGGCCATCGCGATCCGGGGCGCCCCATTGGCGAGCGATTCGATGGCATCGAGCCTCTCGGTCACGACGCGGGCGAAATCGGCGCTCCAGAGCTGCGATGCGATGCGATAGCCCAGCTTCGCGTCGATCTCAATAATCTCGGGCTTGGCCTGGCCCGGATGTGCGAACTCCATGCCCGGCATTCCCGAACCGGGATCGGCCGACATGTCCATGCCCGATGGTTCCGAGAGTTCGGGTTCCGGGGCCGACGCTTCCATCGGCATGCTCGGCTCCATCCCGGACATCTCGGTTCCCATGCCCGGCATCGCCTGACGCGTCGGCAGTTCCACTTTCACTCCCGGGGGAATGCCCATCATGGCGCCCAGCGCGTCGGAACTGTAGCTGGTGAAATAACCGACAACCGCCTCTTTCGATTGCGGATCGAGCACGTCGTTGCGATAGAAAAGCATCTGGGCCGGGGCGTTGTCCGGCCGTTTCTCCAGGAGAAACTTCCCAACCTCGGCGCGGACTGTTTCCGGCACCGCTTTATTGGCCAGCGCGGCGGCGATCTTCGTCCGCAAATCTTCCGACGCCTTCCTTTGGACCAAGGCAATGGCCCGCTTCTGCAATTCGCTCGGCGACACTCTTGCGCCCTGCCCTTGCTGGCCGTACATCGGCTCGCCGCTCATCGCCACGTCCATCGCCGGTTCGGCGGACATCTGCGTGGGTGGCGCCACCGATTCGAACCCGGGAGGTCTGGCGGGTTGGCCCGGCCGGGTCTCTGCCGGTTTCGGCTCGGGTTCCTTCTCTGCCGGCTTTTCCACTTTGCGTATCTTCTCGGGGGTCGCAATGACCTCGAGGAGGATCGCTTCATTCTCGGGGGATTGGTAAAAAGCGAGGCTCTCCAGGGCGGCAGAAGCGGCAACCGGATCGTTCTCCACCTCGCAAGTGCCCGCTAGCACCTGTTTCAGAACACTCCTTCCCGCGTTGCTTCGCGTCGCCCCGAGCGCATAGACGATCGCTTTGATGAGCGCCGAATCCGCACCGCCGGGCGGTTGACCATATCCCATCGACGGATCCATGCTCGACATGTCGTCCATGGATGGCTCCATGCCGGACATGTCGGCCATCGCTGGATCCATGCCGGTGTCAGCCATCGTCGGGTCTTCGGACATGCCCGGTTCACCGGACATTTCCGGAGAAGGCTGGACGGGCGGACGTGCGGCGGCGGCCCGCTGTGCTTTCTCCTCCGGCGTGAGCGGCTTGAGCAGCATGACCAGCAACTGGGCCGCACTGTCTGCTTGAGCGGTCCCGGCAAAGCGTTCTCCAAGGTGCATCGCAGCCTCGGCCAGACGCTTGTCGCCGATTATCCGAGCCCGGAGATAGTCGTCCTTCTTCCAGTCGGCGATTTTTTCCGGAAGCGGCTCGGCCGGCTCCGTTTTTGCCGGCTTAGCAGCCTGCACCGGAGGCGCGCTCGGCCCGCCGGCTGCAGCCGGATCCGCCGGCATCGGCGCCATCGCGGGGTCCGCCGCATCCGCGGGAGGCCCGCTCGGCGCGGCGGCCGGAGGGACTTCGCCTCCCATCATGTCTGTTGGGGCAATCCCCGGCGGACTGACGGGGGCTCGGTCCGATGGCTCGAGACCACCTTCCCCGCAGCCGGCCAACGAACACAAGCCGGCCGCCAAGACTAGCCCCGCCCAATGGAAATAGACGCGGGACAGGCGCGTTTGCCACCGCTTGGACGGCCTAGCGCCTACTGAATAGGGGCTGAATGCAGTCACCGCATGATCTCCCAAAAAGAAAGCGAGAGTCGACCGCCATGCTACCAGAGTAACCGATCTCCCTTAGTATCGCAAAAGTCAGGAAACGATGCTATCGCGCGTCGAACAAAATGAGACGCCCGGCGGGCGCGATCAACAACTACTTCAGCGGGGGCTCCATTAAGACTGCGGAGGCAGGTCTGGGACAGGAAATCTCGGATGGGCTTGCCCGCAACGGAGTGCTTGCGAGAATTGCTCTCGATACGGGCGCGGGTCGTGGCCGCCACGGGCCGCGCCGAGGTCTTCCTTCCGCGCCCCGCGATCCCGCCTTGGCATCTCGAACGAGGAGAATCTTCCATGCCGACTCCAAGATTAATGGGTTGTTTTGTCCTGGCTGCACTCCTGACCGCCGCGACGAGCGCCTGCGCCGAAAACCTCAGCGTTGGCGAGAAAGCGCCGAGTTGGTCGGGCTTGCCCGGCACCGACGGCAAGAAACATAGCCTTTCCGACTACGCCGACGCAAAGGCGATTGTCCTGGTGTTTACCTGCAACCACTGCCCGGTCGCGGTCGATTATGAGGACCGGTTGATTGAATTGCAGAAAGACTACCAGCAGAATGGAGTCCGGTTGATCGCCGTCAACGTGAATACCGTGCCCGCAGATCGGCTTGACAAGATGAAGGAGCGCGCCGAGAAGAAAGGCTTCAATTTCCCCTATCTCTACGACGAATCGCAGGAGATTGGCCAAGAATACGGCGCCACGGTAACCCCGCATGTTTTCGTGCTCGACAACCAGCGGAGGATCGCCTATCGAGGCGCGATCGACGATAGTCGTCAGCCCGGCAAAGTCAAGGAGCCCCACCTCCGCAACGCGCTGGATGCGCTCTTGAAAGGCAGGACGCCTCCGACGACAATCACCAAGCCGTTTGGCTGCGGTATCAAGTACAACTGATCAACGATACTGTCGACAACTAACCGATCACGGGGCGGAAGAGAGGGGGACAGGTCCATGTTTTCGGCCAACGTCTTTGACGCCAACATACTGGCATTGGCCGAGAAATGGACCAGTCGCCGGCGGTGTGCGTGAACGATATTGTCGACAATGGATTCCCGGGAGACTTGCGGTGTGGAGTAGAACGCTGGCCAGACGTCTTGCCGTGATGATGGCGGGGCTCGGTTTATCCTGCTTTGGGTGCACGGAACCGTCTTCGGTGCCGGCCGGCGGCGACCTGCCACCGGCGGCGACCGAGCGGGCGAGCCAGACGGCCTCGGAGGCGGTGCCGGCCCCGGCGGTCAGCCTCGAACCGATCGATGGGGAGGGGCTCGCCAAGGCCGTCGAGCAGCGCCGAGGCAAGGTGGTGCTCGTCGATTTTTGGGCGACATGGTGTATCCCATGCGTCGAGTTGTTCCCTCACACGGTCGAGCTGCACCGCAAGTTCTCCGAGCAGGGGCTGTCGGTAATCTCCGTAGCCATGGACGAACCGGAGAGCGAGCAGGAGGTTCTTCAGGTTTTGACGCGGCAGAACGCCACATTCCCGAATTTCATCAGCCGCTTTGGCCTGGGCTCGCAAGCGGTCGAAGCCTTTCGCATCACCGGCGGCGCCCTGCCACACCTGAAGTTGTACGACCGCAGCGGAAAGCCGCATCGAGAATTCGTGGCCGGGCAATTCACACCGGAGCAGATCGACGAGGCCGTCAACGAGCTTCTCGAGCAACCCTGACGACCGTTGGCCGCTGCCTCCCGGCCCCGTCACCCATGCCGCTCTTCCGCGGCGGACCAGGGCTTCGCCGAGATTGACGTAGCAACTCGTGCTTTTCGCTTCGACCGCCGCGGATCCAGAGCGTGTCGCCGGGCTGGAGTCTGTTGACGGCGGCCTGGATGGTTGCCATCGGCCTAGCCGCCGTGTCAGGATCGGCGTCGTTGCCGCTCGGGGCGACGAAGAGGTCGGCGGCCCGAGCACGGTCGGCGGAGGCAAGCACGGCGACGGCGAGGGCGGCGAATGTCGTTTTCACTGGGAACGTGAGCCTTCTGTTGGTTGTTGCATGGAAGTTGGACGACCACGCGGATGTTTGCGGCAGCGCAGTGGGCGTTTTGGCCGCGGGGCAGGTCTTCCGTGTGTCATGGCAACGCGGGGCGCCACGCAACGCACCAGGTCGGTGTTGCAAAGGATGTCGATTCGCCGCATCCCGTTGGTTGGAAAGTCTTTGCGGTGACACCAAGGCAGGCGATTTTGCAGTTCTTCTGAGGGACGTGTTGCATGAATGGGGACTCCCGGCAAAGATCTTCCTGCCCGGACTTTCGAGTGTGGTGCCCAAGTTGGCGATTTCTCAGAACGGAGGCACCATGGGCACCACGCGCTTCTGGGTGGGCAAAGCGACCAGCGATGGAAGGAACGAGGCTTTGCCTGTGAGTTGCGCGTGTGGCCAGTAACCGTAGACGGGGCGGAAGAGAGGGGGACAGGTCCACGTTTTCGGCCAACGTCTTTTGCGCCAACATGTGTCAAGTGGCGGAAAAATAGACCAGTCCCCGACCACGGGCGTGAATGCTTACTGTGGCCACCAAAGCTTCGATTTCTCAAATTCGAGGGCGTTTGGTGGCCACGCGCTTTTGGGTGGCAAGGCCGCCGAGTAGGCGGCGGGCGGTGGCGTTGCGCCGTGCGGCTTGAGGCTGGGAACCACGGGGGGGTTGCCGGCGGCGAGCGGCCAGAAAGCTAATCGCTTAGGGGCGCAAGAGGGCCTGCGAAAGCAGAACCGTGGGCAAAGAGACCGCCCAGTTGCCGGCCGTTGGTCAGCGGAGGGGAGTCGGCGGGCAGAGCGGAGCCGGTTACCAGATTGTCAAAGAGCTGCGGAGCGGCGAGCCGTAAAGTCGGCCGGCGCCGGTCCGTGGGGGCATGTGTTCACATGTCCATTCACCTGCGTCATTGTGGTCGATGCGGCGAGCTAGGTCAAGCAGTTTCTTGAAACACGAGCGGTAAGTGGATGCGGGGATTGGAGTTATTACGCCGTCGGACGGCTCATCTTTGCATGGTTTGCGTTTGAGCGGCCGACAGGTTTTCCCCATTTGAGAATCGCCGTGGGGCGGCTTGGACGCCCCGTAACCGCTCCATGTACAGGCATTTACTGGAATGGGAGGCTGCGCCGGATTGATTCTATGGGTACGCATGTTCTAGTAGTGGCACGTACACCACTCGTGGACCCTTGTCACCCCTACCATGACGGCCACCTGTATCGAGCCGCTGGCACTGTATCACCCACGCGACCCTCAGGCCTCGGACTTGTGGCGTTTGATGGATGAGCATTTCGCCACGTTTCAGCAGGTCTACGACGACCGCTACCAGGCGAAGTACGGGTTCTGGCGACCGGTGGTCGAGCACTCGGTAACGGCCTTTCTCAAGTGCGGCGATCTGCACGAGGGGTTCGCCCGCGTCCGATGTCCGGACTGCGGCCACGAGATGTTTGTGGCCTACTCGTGCGCTTCAGCGATGCACGTGCCCTTCCTGCCATCAGAAGCGAGCGTTGCTGACGGCGATCCATGTAGCCGAGGAGGTTTGTTTACATGCGGAGCTGGCCGCACAGTGGCTTCAGCGTCGATCAGTCGGTGTTCTTGGCCGCTGGCGATCGGGCGGGGATCGAGCGGCTGGTGCAGTACATGACGCGCTGCCCATTCACCTTGTCGCGGCTGGTCGAGGTGACCAGCAGCGGAGAGGTGGTCTACAAGGCGGAGAAGGATGCCTGTCGAGCGTTTCCCGATCCGGACGACGACGGCCTGGGGCGTGGGGTGAAGCGGAACTTTCAGATCCTCTCGCCGCTGGATTTGCTGGCAGAGTTCACGCAGCACATTCCAGCCAAGGGCTCGCATCTCGTTCGCTACTACGGCTGGTATTCGAACAAGGCACGGGGGATGCGTGCGAAGGCTGCGGAAGCGGGGCGCGCGGCAGAAGCGTCGTCCGATTCAGAGGCGGGAGGAGTACGGACGCGAAGCCGTTCGACGCAGACTTGGGCGATGCTGATCAAGCGTATGTACGAGGTCGATCCACTGGCTTGTCCTTCATGTTCTGGTCAGATGAAGGTGATCGCTTTCATCGAGCCACCGCAGCAGGATGTGATCGAGAAGATCCTGCGTCACTGCGAGCGTGTGGGATCCGTCGCCGCCACGGGGGTCGCCGGCACCAGAGGGATCGGTCCACGACGACGAGCCCCGGGAATTAACGTACGTGGACGAAAACACCTTCTGGGCGACGTTCTGATCTTGCCCGCTCCGCGCTGGGCACAGGGACGGCGTGTTCCCTGGCGGATTTGCGGTGGATCCGCCGCCGCGTGGGGCACGACGCGTCCTTTCGAAGGCCCAAACGAACCTGCTGGTCCGCCTGCGAGTGCTCCCTGTAGCCGGAAGTCGAAGGCGGCCATGGCCACCTTCGACTTCCGACACCCCCTTGACTCCCCAGTTCTTCGGGGCTAGACTGATCGCGTGTGGAAAATCAATTTTCCTAGCAGTTACCGATCACGGAGTGCCGATTCTCTCAAGCACCCACTGGCGAATCAGTTCGGAATCCGCGACGCCCCGCGACTCGGCCATCTTGCGAACCGCTTCCGCTTGCTTCGTTTCCAAATGCACCGTGATTTCGGCCTCGCGCTCGAAAACCCGCCCGCCCACCTCCTCCAGTTCGTCCTCGAAATCCGTCAAGTCGTGAGTATCCCAGAACTTTGCGAGTTCTTGGATGGAATCGGTTTGAGGCAGTCTTGGAGTGCTCATCGGTCTCTCCATTGGCAGTAACGCCGTTTCTCCTTATCCGTCATCGGCCGAGCCGTCACCGGATAGCCCTTTCCGTCGGGAAACTGAATGACGACGCAGAATAGGTACCGTCCGGCGTTGGTTTGCCCGAGAACGTAATAGACGGGGTTTTCGCCCCCGGACTTCGCGCGTTGCACCAGCGCCTGGCCGAAACATGCTTCCTCGACCTCGTCCGGCGCCACGTCGTGCCGGTCGATGTGGTCGATTCTATCCTGCGGCCAGACGAACTCGTGGATTCGCATATGCCTATTCTAGCGTTTCAGCAGCACCGAGCCAAACTCGCGGTTCGGTACGAAATGCGGTTGTACACACCCCCACGCGGCGGCGCATGCCGGTCGGCCGACCGCATCTCGGTCGGCGCCACGCGATCCTTCCCCCAAACGACCAAGCTCACTCGCGGCGGCCGCTGGTGAGATATTGTACCTCCAACACACGGCAATCCGGCCGCCGGCGGGTGCAGCGACTGATTGACGACACGATCGAATTTACCGAGTTGTGCGTCCCCCGAATTTACCGAACCCTTAACTTGTAGCGGTAGAGGGCGAGGGCGGGGTGGGACGGAAAATGGGGATTAGCAGCACGGACGGCACATCCACTAGTCCCTAATCGCGGTCTGACCCCAAAGCTTCCCCCCGGCTCCGCACCCTAATCGAGACCAAGCCGAGGATCCCCTGGTTTGTGCCGCGTAAGCCTCTT
>JAXGMN010000015.1:0-282241 GCA_040768665.1 Thermoguttaceae bacterium | reverse complement strand
ATTTCTTGAAACACGAGCGGTAAGTGGATGCGGGGATTGGAGTTATTACGCCGTCGCGTTGCGTCGGAAGTGCGTCGCGCATGACGGCCCAGCTCGTGATGGGACGGCTCCTCTTTGGAGCGCGCGTGACTTGTCACCGCTTTGTTTCCTTCCTTGTGTTTTTCCAGGAGGCGACGGGCACCGAGCGGTCGCGGTCCGCCGGGCGTGAATTCCAAGCGCTCGATGGGCCGAGCCGCCTCCGCCGAGAGCAGCCGCTGATCCAGCTCGACAATCCAGGCGTTCACGCCAAACTGCGATGCCGAGCCGACCGGCGGCGGTGGAGATGCTGGCGCCGAGGTACGATGACAGGCTGGGGAATCGGTTGGGGGTGTGAATGAACAAGAAGAGAAGTCTTGAACAGGAGATCACGGAGGCCACGGAGGGAAATCTCTTTGTTCTGAGGATGAAGATTGGCCGAGTCGACCTCTCGAAGCCCGTGTGGGCGGGCGATACGGCTGCCACGTTCCGGGTCGATCTGCCGCGGGGAAAGGCGGAGCTGCGGACTTGGTTTTATGATGCCGAGGGAAAGGAGTTGTGCGGCGCGTTCTATGTGGAAGCTCTTTGCGAGGCCCCTTCGGTCAACGGTACGCCCCCCAATTCGACAGTGAATCGAACGCCATGAAGACAACGGGGAACACTTTTGATCATCGCTGATCAACGCTATTGATCCTTGCAATCCGATCGTTGCCACTCTGCTTGTTGATGCAACACTTCTTGAACTTTTTTCCCGAACCGCAGGGGCATGGGTCATTTCTGCCGATCTTCGTCTTTGGTGGCGGCTGTTCATCTTCGTATTGCTGTTCTTCCAAACGCTGCTTTTCTCGTAGCAGCCTTTTCTCCTTCAACTGCAGCCGATGTATTTCCTGTTGGAGCCTTTCTGAATGCGCTTCAATCAGCCTGGTCTCTATCGCCAGCCTTGCATTCTCGACCTCTGACTTCCATGGTTCCAGTTCGGGGAATTCCACTCCCATCAGCGTGGCCGCAATCACCACGTCGCGCTTCAAGTCGGATTGAGTCTCGTCGTAGCTGCCGTCAATGACTAGCTGCCTGATGGGCTCAATTGCCTCGAAAGCGAAATGGGACGCCAGCCCTTCCGCCAGGAGTGCTCGCATCGTGCCGTCTTCTTCCTCGGGCAGGAAGTCCAACGCTGTCGTCACTGCCAAATCGCTGTGAATGTGTTGCATGACGCTGCAGGCGATCATGCGCAAATGCTGGTCGCCTTCACGATACAAGTCGGCCACGGCGTGAATCGCGGCATCCCCGCCAATTATCCCCAACGCCGATTCACACTCGTCAGAGAGCCATTCCGCCTCTTCGCCACCGTCGTTCAGTTTGGCGATAATGAGCGGGATGGCTGCCTGCATCGCATTTCCCCCGCCATCCGGACGGCAAACGTCTCCATCAAACCTTGACGTTCGATTCGGAGTCTTCGATCTTTTTTGGCCAAGATGGACAATACCTTGTCGGCGTAGTCCTGCTTCCCTCGCGCATGCCTCGATCAACGCGTAAGCATACTCGAGGTCGACGTCACCAACGTTCTCCACGTCCTTGGCAAGGAAACAAAACTCCTCCAGTTCGCGCCAACAGGTATCGGCATCGCGGGACAAGATAGCGATCCGTTGGGCGACGATGGACCGCGCTTCCGCTTCAATGCTCTTGAGATCCAGGATAGCCTGTTTGTGGCGGGAAAGAAGGTTGGCATCCGCGTTCGACAGCAGCGAGTTTAGCGTGTGCCAACGAGCGGGCCAGCCGAAATAATTGGGCTTCTTGGCATCGTCATGCAGGAGTTGGGCCATAACCCATGGGAGGGTGGTGTCGTTGGGTGACAAGCCCTTCATACAGTAGGCCGAGGTAAATGCATTGTCCCACCCGTATTGTTCGACGGCCTGGATGGCGAGCGGCAATATGGAATCATCGCGCGTGTACGACCTGGAGAAGTGGAGGACGGCCTGGCTCCGAACGTCCTTTTCAGGATGGAGGATGCCCGCCTTGATCTTGTCTTCAGGTAGCCGCATGGTTGTTTCGCTCTCCGTCTCTTGAACTATCAACGGCGCCGGGACATGATAGAGGCTCCCGGAAGGTTGATTTTACCACTTGCACGGAGTTTTCAGAAGATGGCCAGTTCCCACCGGATCTTGACACTTCTCGTCTGCCTTCTACCATCCGCCGTACCGGCAGCCGAAGAAACCAGGCCGCGGCCGAATATCCTGCTCATCACCGCGGACGACCTGGGCAGTCAGCTTTCATGCTACGGTGATACGCGTCTGGAGACCCCGCGTCTGGATGCCCTGGCAGCCGGCGGAGTGCGGTTCACGCGGGCCTACGTGGCCCAGGCCTCGTGCAGTTCGTCGCGTGCTTCTCTGCTTACGGGCCTGTATCCGCACCAGAACGGCCAGTACGGACTGGCGCACCTCGGGTTCTCCATGCATCCCGGGCAGAAAAATCTGGCAGCACTAATGAAGGACTCGGGCTATCGAACGGGCATCATCGGCAAGCTCCACGTCGCGCCGGAATCGGAGTTCCCCTTCGATTGGAAGCCTCAGAAAAACAGCGCGGTTGTGACGCAAAAGGTTCGCTGGGTCGCCGACCAGAGCCGGGAGTTCTTTGCGTCGGTCAAGACGTCGGGCCAACCGTTCTTCTACTACGTCAACTATTTCGACCCGCATGGGCCCTACACGCCCGACGTCCGGCAGATCGACGGTTTGCCGGAGGAGCCTCTCGATCCGGAAACGATCGAGCCTCTTCCGCTCAACGCCCGCACCCCGGAGGCCGCGAAACGGATCACCGCCGTGATGTACGACTGCATCGCCCGTGTGGACATCGGCGTGGGCATGCTCCTCGATGAACTGCAGGCCGCCGGCCTGGCAAACAACACGTTGGTGGTCTTCCTGGGCGACAATGGTGCGCCGGTCCGCCGTGGAAAGACGACCAGCTACGAGCCCGGAGTACAGGTGCCGCTAATCGTCAAATGGCCGGGCGTGGCCAAGGCCGGCCAGGTCCGCGACGAACTGGTTTCCATGATCGACGTGATGCCGACGATCCTTGCTGCCACCGGCGCTGCGCTTCCCGCGGAGCTTGCCGGCCGACCACTCCAACCGCTGCTGAAAGGCGAACCGTCGCCGCACTGGCGCGAGTATCTGTTTACGGAAATGAACTTCCACACGGCCAACATGTACTTGCCGCAGCGGACCGTGCGCGACGATCGCTACAAACTCCTGCTGAATCTGCAACCGCACGCAGACCAGGATCCGGTCGAGCTGTTCGATCTGCAGAACGACCCGGGTGAGGCGAACAACCTGGCCGAGAATCGTGCCGCAGCCGCCGAGCGCCGCCGACTGGAATCGGTGTTTCAGGCATGGCGGGAAGAAACCGGGGACCCGCTGCTCGACCCGGCTCGCAGACAGCGCTGGAGCGAGACCGCCCAACGCTGGAAGACCTCCGCTCCGCGTCTAGACAGGGGCCCCCATCCCGACGTCGCCAAGGTGCCGCCGGGAGAACAGGAGCTGTTGAAGTAGACCAGCGTTGGACGGGGATCCCGCTCAAAAGGCTCAGCAGCCCGGCTGCTTGATGTCCTGGCGGGTCATTGTTTTCCTTTCCGATGGGAAGACGGAGTCTGAGCGGGGACTTCATCTAAGAGGCCCTAACAAAACTGGGACAGGCACCTCGCGGGAGCACGTATTTTTGGGGTTTTCCAATGGAGGCTCGGAGCAAGTCCCCGTTTTGTTAGGGCCTCTAAGTTCTAAGACTAAGGATACGGCATGCGGTCGGCAACACCGACTGCGGAACGGTCGTTGGGGAGGAAAGCGGCAAGAAGTTGCCGAGCAGAGCCGGTTGGACAGCGGAGGGGATGTGGAACGGATCGACGCGGAGCGGCTGTGGCAGTTGATCGATGCCCATGGCGCCGCGTTGACGCTTTACGCCAGGCAGTGGTGCCACGCGCCGGAGGATGCCCTGCAAGAGGCGTTGATCGAACTGGTTCGTCAGACCCCCCCTCCCGATCACCCGGCCGCTTGGCTATTCAAGACGGTCCGCCGCCGCGCGATGAACCTGGCTCGCGGCGAACGGCGGCGTGCGGAGCATCATCGGCGGGCGGGCGAAGGACGGAAGGAGTGGTTTCTCGACGACCTGGACTCGACGTTCGACAGAGGCGAACTGGCAGGAATGCTTGGGCGGTTACCTCCGCTGGAACGGGAAATCGTGGTCGCCCGGATCTGGGGCGAGTTGCCGTTCGAACGGATCGCTGAACTGGTCGACATCTCGTCCAGTGCCGCCCACCGCCGCTACCGTCGGGCTTTGTCGCTGCTGGGCGACATGATGAATCATGGTCTGGATAGATCGGGACAAAAACGATGAACGGCGATTACGAACTGCCGGCCGGCGAGACCAATGAGTCGGAAGTGACCGGAGAATCGGCGCGGCTGGAGGAGATCGAGCGGTGCCTGAAAAAGGCACGGCCGCGTCCGCCGCAGTTGGATGCGGCTGTGTTGGAGAAACTGCTGAAACAGGGGGCGGGCAGCGCAGCGAATCGTGGTTTGGCGTCGGAGCAAGTACACGACACTGCGGAGCCAGTCCCCTTTTTCAGCAGTCCCCTGGAGCGGCTCGTCTTTTCGGGCTCACCCGATCCAGCGGTTGATAGCCCGATGGCCATGGCGGCGCGTCGAGAATGGCGGGGTCGCGAGCGGCGGCTTTATCGGGGCGTGGCGATGGTTGCAGGTTCGTGGGCGTGCGGCACGGTCGTCGGGGCGATCGCCATGTTCTTGTTCATGAGCCGTACGGGACCGGGCGAGGATCTTACGGATGGGACGGCCCAGCACCACATCGATAGTCTGGCGCCCAGGACCGTCGACAAAGATGTTGCTTCGCGCTGCGAGACGGTGGTCGAGCGGGGGGGGGCGCCGGGCGACCGCCCACCGGTGAACAAGGCAAGGCCGCTCGACCCAGAGATTGCGGCACTGGCGATGCTGGCGGAACCGCTTGCGAGGGGACGTTGGGGTTATGGGCCGGATGGGCCGATGCTGCGGGCAGGAACGCACCTGCGACAGAGTGTCTGGGCTCCACCCATCCCGCCGCACGAGCGAGCGGACGCGACAACGCAGCGCCAGTCGGATCGTGAGTCGTGGAAAAGAGAAAGCCCCAGGGAGCCGGCGTCCGGATCTCCGCCCCGTCCGGCAGTCACTCGCGAGCGGCTCATGAATGATCTGCTTCGTGAAATGGCCGACATCGTCCTGTAGAGGACTTGGCAGTAGAAAGGAAGAACCGATGATGAGACGATACGCTCCCGGATTGTGCCTCGGTGCGTCGCTGCTGTTGGTTGCGTCGGCATTGACGTCCTGTGGATTCAGTGCGGAGCCGGCCAAGAAAGCGGGCTGGGTCAAGGAAAAGGACAAACAGACGGGCATCATCGTCCAGACGATGGAGATGACGCTTCACCCGGCAGCCGAGCCTCGCCCCGCGCTGAAGTACCAGCTTCTCCCCGACGAGTTCGATATGCTCGACGGAAATTCGGCCATATACTACCTCAAGGCGCTGGGATTCCTGGAACAAATCGCTGCACGCAACCGGCTCCGCGAGTTCAACGAGGCGGCCCTTGAGCATGCCCGTCGCGAAGGGAAGTCGGAGGACGAAATGCCGCCTTATGTATGGCTTTCGATGGCGCCTCAGGAATTGCCCCTGGATGCGGTAAAGTCCTACCTGACCTTCACATCGTTCCAGCCTCCGCTGCTGAGAGAGGCAGTGCGGCGGCGTTGGTTCGACCTGGATCGGAATCTTCGCGAGGTGGACGACCCGTTCGCCTATCTCTTGCCGGAAATCCAGTCGATGCGGGAGCTTGCCCGTTGGCAGAGCCTTCGCTCGAAAGTGGCCATCGCCGAAGGGCGGATCGACGATGCCGTGGCGATCCTCGGACAGGAGTATGCCTTGGCTCGGCACTTGGGGCTGGACGAGTTTCTAGTTTCCAACCTGGTGGGCCTCGCCTGCGCAGGGGTCGCCTGGGACGATGCGCTGTACCTGGTGCAGCACCCCGACGCGCCGAATCTATACTGGGCTTTCGCATCGCTGCCGAGTCCGCCGGTCGACGTCCGGTACGCCCTGGCCGTCGAGCGGCAACTCCTTTGCCTCCAATTCAAGGTGCTCCGCGAGGTCGACGAGACACCGCGACCGGCCGGGTATTGGCAGGACTTCCTCGATCGACTGATTCCGCAATTCGGATACCTCGCAACGGAATTCGGCATTCCTGCGGCCAAGGAGGAACCGGAGACGGCGCGAGCCATGCTGGTCGCGTACGTCGCCGCGGCCTATCCTGCGGCAAAACGGTACCTCATCGAAGACCTCGGCCTCGCGAGAGAACAGGTCGAGGCCTACCCGACCGCCCAGGTTGTCTTCCTGGCAATGGTCCGCTACTACGAGGAAGCACGGGACGACTACTTCAAGTGGACGCGGCTCCCCTACTGGCAAGCCGAGCGAAAGACGCAGGGCCGTTCGTTCGAGGACTTCGTGGGCGTAAAACCGGATCGCGTCGGCTGGAGTGCGGCGCCCACCTTGATGCTTCTTCCGGCCGTACTTGCGACCCGAACCGCTGCCGCCCGTGTCGAGCAGCAGGTTGCCCTGGTCCAGACGGTCGAGGCGATCCGAATGTACGGCGCATCGCACGATGGAAAGCTTCCGGCGCGTCTGGATGACCTTCCGGTTCCCGCCCCGCAGGACCCGTTTACCGGCAAGCCGCTGGATTACCAATACCACGGCGATTACGCGGTCCTCAACGGCCACCCCATGCCGGGCCTGCGCTATCGGCTCATCGTGCGTTTCGCGCAACAGGCAAAGTAAGGCAAGGATGGGACAGTACCGCACAGACATGGTTTACCAGAGGAGTTCTGTCATGCTCGAAAGATCACGCAGGAGACAGCTAGCCCTAATGGTCGCGTGCGTCGTGTGTAGCCTGTTTGCTGCCCCGACCGGCGGAGTGCGTACCTTTGCAGGCGAGGTGGCCGACGTAAGCGGCGACGTTGCGACGGTCCGCCCCATGATCGGCGAGACGACCGCATTGGTGGTCAAGATCGACACGGCCCGGCTGGCACTCCCGGACCTTACGGAAGCCTTTTTGAAGGCGGCGGCCCCAGGTAGCGACGAAGTCTACCGGGGCTGGACACGCATGGCCGGGGAGAAGATCGAAATATTTCGGGATGCAACGTGCGGCCGGCCGGTCTACGCAACCATCGGCATTCCACTTTCGAAAAACGAGTGGCCGGTGTTCGTCTTCATGAAATCGGCTCCCGACGTGGATCAGAAGGCCCTTTTCGAGCGACTGGGCGCCACGGAGAAAGAAATCAGCTCGTCGGCTCGCAAGGGGCTGGTCGTGGCGACGCCCGTCGACGGGACGGACGTGGCCGCGGCGCTGGAAGCGATGGCCGTTTCACCGCGCTCGGGGCTCGACGAAGCGTTTCGCGCCGTCGCGCGGTACCCGATCCAAGCCCTGCTGTTGCCACCGGACTACGTTCGTCGGACGATCGTCGAGTTGATGCCGGAGCTTCCTCGCCAGTTGGGCGGAGGCCCGAGCAGCGTGCTGAGCGAGGGCGTCGTCTGGGCCGCATTCGGTTTGGACCCCGTTCAACTCCGTGCGGAGCTGGTGGTCCAATCGGCATCGGAGGAAGCAGCCCGGCGTCTGGGGGAGCATCTCCCCAGGATGCTGCAAAGCGCGTACGATGCCCTGCCTGAATTCCAGCAGCAAGTGCCCCGTGAGGCGGTCCGCTCGCTAATTTCCCTGCTTGCACCGAAGGTACAAGGCGACCGGGTGGTTCTCCGAATGGACAAGCTCGACGCGGCCGGCGGGAGCCTGCGGCTGGCGGCGATCGTGGCCGCCGCGATTCAGCAGAGGACCCGCCGAGGAACCAATGCCGACAACTTCAAACGCATCCTTCTCGCAGTGCACAACTACCACGATGCCTACAAGGTGTTCCCGCCGCGGAACGAGGTCCGCGACAAACAAGGCAGCTCGGGACTGAGCTGGCGGGTGCACCTCTTGCCGTTCGTCGATGAACAGAAACTCTACGTGGCGTTCCATCTCGACGAGCCGTGGGACAGCCCGCATAACAGGACGCTGATCGAGAGAATGCCGAACGTCTACCAAAGCGACTGGTTCGGCCGGAAACCGGGCTACACGACGTTTCTGGCTCCGGTGGGTGAAGACACGGTTTTCGGCGGCCCGAAAGCGACGAGGATTCAGGACATCCTCGACGGCACGAGCAACACGGTCGTGCTCGTGGAAGCGAAACCGGAGCTGGCTGTGCCCTGGACCGCTCCGCAGGATTACAACTTCGATCCAAACGTCCCCGGCCGCGGGCTCGACGTGGGCACCGACGGGCGGTTCCTCGCGGGTTTCGCGGACGGCAGCGTGCAACGACTCCGCGGGAATATCGAACCGGAGTTGCTGCTGCGGCTGTTTCGCAAAAACGATGGAAGAACGGTCGACTGGCGTGCGATCCGGTGAAATGGGAAGATGTGGGGTTGCAGCTTGAATAGTAAATAGTCCTTGCGCAGACGGGTAGGATGGTGGCGCAAGACCTTTACGGATCGAGTTTGCCGGTGCCCTGTACGACGTGATCTGCCGGGGCAATGAATGTTGCCCCGTGGCCGGAGACGACTCCGACCGCACGACGCGAAGCGACTGCCTTATTCACTATTCAAGCTGCGACCCCAAATCTCCGCTAGAGACTACGTAACGCAATCGATCCGATTTGACAATACAGGACCCAACAAAGCCGTGCCGCCGTCCCCGCCACGGCCACAGCGATGACCGACCTGGGGCCGGCTTCTTCCTGCGTTCCTACTTCGTTTCCCTCCAGAATCGCTCGTCCAAGACGAACACCTGCGTCTCCTCTTTCTGGCCCGGGTTGGTGATCACCACGCGCAGTCGCGGTGCGCCCTGCGCCGGATTCTCGACGATCCACGAGGACAGCGTTCGCGCGACTTTCCCGGTCCTCCACAGGCTGTTGTCCGGTCCGTCATGCTGGTCCTTGCTCATCACCGCAAACGTGTCGGTCGTGCAGGGCTTGGGCGAGATCGTTAACAGTTGCTGGATGCGATCCTGCCGTGTCCGGCTGCTCTCCCCAACGTTGACATTGAACTCCGCAAGCGTTTCGTCAAGGAAGTGATTGGCGTGCGCGACGACGCCGTTCTCGATCGTCTTCAGGGCGTACTTGCCGCCAAGTCCCACTTCCACCATCAGGATCTTCCTGCGGTCAGCGATCATGATGAAGGCGGGCCGCATCGCGGAAAAGATCGCATCCCTCTTCGCCAGCACTTCATCGCAGCTCGCGTAGCCCTGCAGCAAGAAGCTGGTCACGTTGCGATTGACCCGCTGGTCCTTCCACATGCTGCTCGGCAGGCTTGTGGCAGCGGTGAATGCGGTCAGGCCCTTTTCGTTCACTCCGGCCGCGACACCCTCGCTGCTCTTGTCGCCATAGACGGTGCCGAGGCCGAAATAGGCGTAGCCCTCCGCGCTGCGGCGCATCTTCAGCACCTGCACGTGGTCTGGCTTCCAGTCCCGGTTCTTGCAGACAATCGTCCCGCCCAAGGCGTCGCTTCCCGCAGCGCCCCACAGCGTGCAGGCGTGCAGTTTGCCGGCCAGTGTCACGGCAATCGCCATCGACATTGCGACGAGACACAATCGCGCACTACGGCATTCATGTTTACAGTTCATCTTCGAACCTCTTCCGGGAGGTGCTTGTTCCAGATCAGACACGATCACTTCTTCTCCCAAAAGGGACTGTCCCGATTTCGGCCGTGGCCATCAGGAACGAGTGCATTTCCATGGTGAGCACGATCTACGTGTGATTCCGAGCGTAGCGAAGAATCTGGCGCGGACGCGGGACAAGATCCTTCGCTGCGCTCAGGATGACTTCGATATGAGGTCGCCCGGAATCGTGCAAGGTCATTTAGCGGGACGACCCGTCGGTATGCTGCCTCAACTGACAGGCTAGATCATTGATAAGCCGTTCGTGGCCCGGCCGGCGGGCCAGATTCTGGGTTTCTTCCGGATTGTCCCGGTGGTTATACAGCTCGCGCGCCATCACTTCGCCGGTCTCTCGATGCCTCCATTCGGTGAAACGGTAGCGGTCTGTCCGGATGCTGCGTCCCATGCTCTCCCCGCGCGGATACTGACTGAACGCGGCAGGAAACAACGCTAGCCCCGGCTCATCCAGGAGGCGGGCAAAACTCGCGCCCTGCAGGTGATCCGGCTTCGGCAGCCCGGCCAGGTCGCACAAGGTCGGATAGAGGCCCACGAACTCAACGAGCGACGATGACCTCAGCCCACTCGCTTTCATACTCGGTACGTGGATGATGAGGGTGGAACGCGTCGCCGCCTCGAAGTTGGTGGCCTTCCCCCAGATGCCGAGATCCCCGAGGTGAAAGCCGTGGTCGCCGGCGAGTACGACAACGGTGCGCCCGCTCAGCTTCAGTCGGTCCAACGCATCCAGCACCCTGCCGATCTGGGCATCCACATAGCTGATGCAGGCCAGGTATCCGTGCGTCAGACGACGGGCCATCTCTTCCGGGATCGGTTCTTTTGGCGGAACCTGACGATACTGCGTGCGCAATTCCCGCGAATCATTCGTGGACAAACTGGGCTCGCCGTCATGGCCTGAAGTAGTCTCGCATAAAGGAAGCGTCGTGGGATCATAGAGGTCCCAGTACTTTGTCGGTGCCACAAATGGCAGGTGCGGCCGGAGAAATCCAACCCCAAGGAAGAAAGGTCGGTCTTTGATACGGTTCAGTGCCGCGATGGCTTGATCGGCCAGTTGACCGTCGCCCAAGGCGTTGTCCTCGACGTCCAGGGATTCGAAAGGCAGGCCACGGCGGATTATCTCCGGCACGTCTCGAAACGGGTCCGGCTTCCCTGCCTCTTCCGCCTCACGCTGTATCGCCTCGACCAACGCCCGGCCAGCCCGCGTGCGATACTCGTATGGGTAGTTGGCGGGCATCCAGTGGGGTTCCGACCAACTCGCCGCATCTTCCAAGCCGCCGTGCGCGATCTTTCCCATGCCAACCGTGTAGTAGCCGTGGTTCTTGAAATGCCGCGGCAGAAACACCTTGTCCGCCAACTCCGCGCGCACGTCCCGATTCGTCCAGATTCGTGCCGTGTCCGGACGGCAACCGCTGAGCAAGCTGAAGCGAGACGAGATGCAGTGCGATTGCTGGCAGTAAGCCCTCTCGAAAACCAGTCCGCGCGCCGCGAGCCGGTCGATCTGCGGGGAAAGGACATGCCCCTTCCCGTAGCAACCGAGCTCGGGCCTCAAGTCATCCACCATGATGAACAGAACGTTCGGGCGATCGCCGGCAGTCAGGAGAGACGGCAGGAAGACGGCGTATGGGAAGACGAAAGCCAGGACGTATTTCATCCGGGATTCTCCATATAGGCTCCGCTCGGATACGCTCCGAACGACAACGGTCTCACCATATTAACAACCCGCCGCGCCGTCTTCCAGTCGGCGCGCCGATTCCTCGTCCAGGCTGGAGTCCCTCGGGCGATCCTGACGCTCGGCACCCCCTCCGTAAAGTTGGTTTTGGCGGTCACGCCGAACCAAGCGTTGGACCAGAGCCGCGATCTGGTCTGAGAAAATGGTAACGTTGACTCGTCGCGGCCTGGTCAACGCGGTTCGTTCGGCGATATTAGACTACTTTGCTTGTGCCAGTGGTCAGGGCAAAACCGATGGCAAAATGGAAGAAACCGATAGAAGCTTCCGAAGCGCCGACGGACTGCGATCGCCTCATCGAAGCGGCTCTAGCATCAGGCCAAGTGCGGCTGAGACTGTTCGTTGAGAACGAGGACTGGGTGGCCATAGAAGGCGATAGAGCGTCGTTGGCTTTCTTTGGCAAGGTTCTCTCGAAGTTTGCCCAGCAAGACGGGCCGGGATGCCTGATCCTCGATTCGCCCGAGACTGCAGTGTTCGACAAGGGGAACCTGGGCATCTGCGTTTATCGGCGCGCCGAAGGTGCCAGGTGAACACGGCCGCGGAGGTTCGCTGGACACCGGACGTCGCGCCGCCTGGCAACTGCGATAGGCGACCGCAGGGTTGGACAGGGGAACTCGATGACGGTAGACTGAGAATAGAGTCAGTTATGCCCGCGAGGTGAGCGATGACAAGCCAAATCAATGGATTGCCCATTCACGCCGACCCTCCCCCGTTCCGGATGGACGAGGCGGGTGCTGTCCGGATCGGCGGCAGTCGTATCACCCTCGACCTGATTGTCGAGCAATACGAGAACGGCATGTCGCCGGAAGACATGGTCCGTGCCTACGATGCCCTGGTGCTGGGCGATGTCTATGCGGGAATCGCGTACTACCTCCGGCACCGGGAAGAAGTACAAGCATATCTGAAGCGACGCCAGGAGGAAGCCGAGGCCCTGCGCGCGAAGATCGAGGCCGGACACTCGCGTGTCACGCGGGGGGAACTGCTGGCGCGTCGTGGTGCCAGGGAGAAGGCCGATGCTCCGACTGGCCAGTGATGCCGACGTCCACGGCGATATCCTCCGCGGATTGCGCCGCCGATTGCCCGAGATCGACTTGCTGCGTGTTAAGGACGCCCTGCCCGACGGCACTGCTGATCCCGAGGTTCTGGCTTGGGCCGCAGCAGAGAGCCGGATCCTGATCACCAATGACCGGAACACAATGGTTGGTTTTGCCTACGAGCGGGTGGCGGCCGGAGCCAAAGTGCCCGGCCTCATCGCCACGACGAACGAGCAGTCCATCGGCTCGACCATCGATGATATTGTGGCTATCACGGAGTACATGCCCGAGGAAGAGATCAGGGATCAAGTTGTCGTGTACCTGCCCTTGCGGGGTTGAGCAAGAGTACTCTTCTGCTGCGCAGGTTGGACCAGCAGCTTGGCCGAACTGGTCGCTGTAGCCGACCGGGGCCGTCACGGCAGTTGTTTTCAGGCTTCAGGCGACCGCGGACGGCCCCGGCGGCTGAGCTTGATCGTTCTGTCACGAAGCTACTTCTCTGTCGATAATGGCCGAGCCTCTCTCCAAATCGCAGCAACGCCTCCGTGGTCGCAAGGTCGCCGATATGACGACCGATCAGTTGCTCGACTGGATTGACGCGTGTGCCAAGATGGAGCAATGGGTTGACGCGGCCAAAGCTCGCCGCTCGTGGAAACAAAGCGCGAAGGACGCTCAACGGGAGTTGGAACGTCGAACGGGTTCTGAGTAGGGGAATCGCCATGGTCAGGAAAGCAACTCGGATGATGTACATCGAGCGCAAGTCCGGCCACGCCGATGTGCCCCGGGGCGAAGCCCGCAGAGAGCTACGGCGAAGACTTTGTACCGGATGCCGATACGCGCTGACGATGGTTTGTCCCGGCGGATGCGTACGCGTCCGCCCAACACCGTTGGCAGACGCCAGGGAGCCTTTTCGTGACGGTTCCCCTCGATTGTGGCGGCGCATTATGGAATATTGGCGGGGTGGCACTGCTTGGTAACCGTTCACAGCCTGGGGCCGGTTTTTCGGTGAAAACTTCGATCTGGACACGAACGGCGTTCTGTGCGTGACGACATAGGCTATGTCTTCCGCTGCCGCTCGATCGCAATCCCAAGGCGTGAACTCGACGCCGAGATGACGCCGGCGGTTCGTGAATCGGTTCAGGATTGCCAAGCGCATTGGCGAATCGGAACGACGCGTGGGTTTGAGCCTACAGAACTCGTCGTTGCCACCGAGTTGCAACACCCACATGCCAAACCACCGCGGAAAAAGGGAAGTCGAAGAAGAAAACGCGGCGGCCAGCCCGGCTATCCCGGGCACGAGCGGAAGATGCTGGTCGCAGCTTGAATAGTGAATAGTCCCGTGCAGATTTCGGCAGGATGGTGCTGCAAGACCTTTACGGATCGAGTTTGCCGGTGCCCTGTACGATGATCTGCCGGGGCAATGAATGCTGTTCTCGTGGCCGGAGACGACCTGACCGCACGACGCGAAGCGACTACCTTATTCACTATTCAAGCAGCGACCCCAAGTCTCCCCCGCTGTGACGTCCTTCCCAGCGTCAATTGGTCGCCGGTCATCAGTAATGCCTCCATGATTCGAACTCCATTCAGGTAGGTGCCGCTCTTCGTCACCAAGTCGCGGACGGTCCACGATCCTCCCGTTCTGTCAATCATGCAATGCAGTCCGTTGACCGATTCGTCGACCAGTCGGATGTCGGATTTCCGGCTGCTTCCCACCAGCACGGGCAGCCGAGTTCGGCGGATGATGTAAGTGAACCCGGATTGATCGGCAAGCGAGACGGCCATCCCGTCATCCTCCATGCAAACAGGCTACCTCTTCCTCGTTTTGCCGCGCGCACCCGACGCATAAGCCCTGGCGTACGGAATTGCGTCCAGCCGTCCCTGGGGAATCTTGCGGCCGCAGCAATCGCAGATTCCATAGACGCCGTCTTCGATCCGCTCCATGCTTGCTCGATCTTCTGGAGCGTCTCATCCTTCGACGACGCCAAGCTGCCATCGCCAGTTCCTTGGCACAAAGTCACCCGCCACCTCGGCCGGGTGGATCGGCATCCGTTGTTCCTACGCGCCGTCGGCCCGGCGGCCAAGGCGTCGGATGTCATCCGGTTCACGTCGCCACGGAGTCGGCGCTGCAAAGCCAACAGTTGGTTCTTTATAGAAATTACGGCGTTGGGGTGTCATAACATTGCCCTCCTCGATTATGAAAAGCTTGTTCAATAGAGTTTTCACCATGGAAGAACCGGCGCGCGCGGCGCAGCGGCCGCGCTCGCCCTGCCGGTTGATCGTGAGGCGGGCTGCTCACGGTGCCGCTGACCGGACGTTCCGGCCGGAAATGAACCGCTCCTGATCTTGAACCATCGTGCTCTCCCGACGGCACCGCCACGGCCACCGTTTCGCCCGCCTGGCGGCCAAGGATCGCCTGTTGATCGGCGCCAACACCGAGATCTTGTCCTCGTGTCGGCGTGGTCGTGGATAGACGAGCGTGTAGGTCTCATCTTCGTCGGAGTCCAGATCGACGATGCGAACAACCGAGTTCATCGTCACCATGTCGGCGGTGTCGCTGCTGTCAATTCCGACGGCGTAGGATTCAACCATTTCAGGCGGAAGGCGCATTCCAGGATTTATCGCCTCCGCGTAGGCCCTGCTACGAGCATCGCCCAGGCGGGCAAAGCCGGTCGTGGTCGGTAATCATTATGGTCTGGGTGGTCATGATTCAGTCCTCCTCTTCGATGGGATGCAAGTTTTCGTCGGCCGCGGCGGCAAGAGGCCTTACGGTCCGCCTTCGCCTGGCCAGCCTCCGCGTTGCGTCGCGCTCCGCCGCTTTGGCTGCACGCTTTGCGGCGATGGCAATCGCCTCGTAGAGATCGGCATGACGGCCGACAACGACGACCGAGCGGTTGCCGCGAAATCGCACGGCGATGCGGCACGAATTCTCTGCGATGCTTTCGGCCGCCTTCGGTACGGCGAGGCTGACGTTCACCTCGCCGATCCGCGCAGCAAACCGACCGAGGGCGGAACTCAGCCGCCGCTCGGCGTGCTCGCGAAGCGGCCCGCTGGCGGTGAACCCGCGATGCCGCAGGCGGATCGGAAGATGGCGGGCTGATTTCTTAACGGGCGCATGGATGGGCATGATCAACCTCCGTAGACATGAAGAAAAGAGATAACCGTCCACAACAATGTTCGCGGCAATCGCAAATGCACACGTTGTACTCGCCACTTCGAGGCAAGTGGCACGACGTTCAACAGGTCGTTTGAGGAGTTTGCGCTGCGAGCATTGCCCTGGCGGAGCAAAACCGATGACCGGACTGGTTCACCAAATGCGAGAATACGCCCTGGGAGGCCAATCCACGTCCCGTCTTGCCGCCGTTGCCACGAAAGCATCGAGCCTTACGGCTCTCCGCGCCGGCCATCGATCACCCCGCCGTTTCGGCGTAGCGAGCAGCCGACGCGGCATCGGCAAGCGGCGTGCGACACCTCCACGTCAGCGCGAGACGACGGTGCATTTTCGGCACGGCAATCGTGATGGCTCGCATAACGTAGAGCTCCCGAATAGATCCAACGTTTGGCACAACTTCAATATAGGCCGCGAAGAATCTTGGGCAATCCCGCTTTCTGGCTTTGAGCAACTAGCCCTTGCCCTCGGGAGCTAGGTCGGAGGCTCGGTGCATCATGTTGAGCCGAAAGCCTCGGGAAACAGCTCTTTGGAGCAGAGGCGACTAGCACGGAGAGATTAGCTCTATGGGTGGGCTGTCTTGCATTGCAGGAATTGCGGTGTTCATCCACACATGCACACGCTGGTCACGTGCGGGGCGTTTACGCGCGAGGGGGAGTTCCTGGAATTGGCCGAACTGGACAAAGAGGGGCTGCGGGAAGCCTGGCAGGAAGCGGTGTTTGCCCTGTATCTGGGCGAGGGCAAGATTGAGCCGGAAGTAGTCGAGAACATGCGGAGCTGGCCACACAGCGGCTTGGAGCGTGGATCAATCGGTGTTTTTGGCCGCGGGGGATTGAGCGGTTGGTGCAGTACATGACGCGATGTCCCTTTAGCCTGTCGCGGCTGGTCGAAGTGACCAGCAGCGGGGAGGTGGTCTACAAGGCGGAGAAGGAGGCCTGCCGGCCGTTTCCCGATCCGGAAGACGACGGCCTGAGGCGCGGGGTGAAGCGAAACTTTCAGATCCTCTCTCCGCTGGATTTTCTGGCGGAGTTCACGCAGCACATTCCGGCCAAGGGCTCGCATCTGGTTCGTTACTATGGCTGGTATTCGAACAAGGCACGGGGGATGCGTGCGAAGGCAGCGGAAGCGGCGCGCGCGGCAGAATTACCGCCCGCGTCGTCCGCTGCCGAGCCGGCAGGGGTGCGGACACGGAGCCGCTCGAGCCAGACGTGGGCGATGCTGATCAAGCGCGTATACGAGGTCGATCCGCACAGGCCCTCCGTCACCCGGCCACACGCTCAGTCCTTCAGATCGAACGTGATGTTGTTGTCGCCGCTCTCCGCGACGTCGGCAGTGAGGCCGGAGGTAGCCGCGTTGCTGTACTTCTCGGGTAGCTCGTGCTTCGGAGGCTGCGATGCGAGTTGCTCCTCCAGCCTCTTGTACTCTTCCGGACTCGTTGTGTCTGGATCGGGCAGGGATCCCGCGGTGACCTTGCTGACCGTCACCTTATAGGCGCCGGGAATGACGCCGTCGCCGGGGTCGAAGGTCCACATCTCCGCGCGGCCTTGGGCATCGGTAATGGCCACAGCCCCTTGCTGCTGAGAAGAAGCCGGATGGAAGGTCACCGTGGCTCCCGACGCGGGCTGTCCATTGTACGTTACGATCACGGAGGTTGGGGCCGTCTTGGGACGGTCGGGATCTCCCGAGCTGCCGCAGCCTACCACACCGATCAAGATCCCGCCACAGAGCACTGACCCAAGAACGACACGAGACATGATTTCCTCTCGTAAACAAGTTCTACTGCCTGCCAATCCCCTTCTGCCGCGCCGCCAGCCGCTGGGGAGCGACAGGTCTATGGTACGCATCCGCGCCGCGATCATAGCACCGCGGAAAGCCGTATGTCAACGAGTCGCGTCCCCGCGGGTTGTACAAATCTCGCTGCCCCGTGTCACGCGCCCCCGAAGGAATGAATGAATTAAAAACAGATGGCGCAGACAAAAATGCAAAATTTGGATTGATAGATTTCTCGCCGGGTGCGTGCAAATCCCTTGTAGCGGGCGTGCAAGGAAGCAATAATGCAGGCTGTACGGGGCGGCTGGCCGATAGGAAATTTGGGGCCCTTTTTGCTGGCGGGATATCCCGCGTCTGGTTTGCACACAGACTGTAATTCGTTTTTGTGGGTTTTCGGCCTTTTTTCTGGAGGGTGTGGTGATGTCTTATCCAAATCGCTTGCGCGCTTTCACTTTGGTGGAGTTGTTGGTGGTGATTGCCATTATCGGTATCTTGATTGCGCTGTTGTTGCCTGCCGTGCAGGCGGCGAGAGAGGCCGCGCGGCGGAGCCAGTGCACCAACAACCTCAAGCAACTTACCCTGGCGGTCCACAATTATCACGATACCCACAAGTCGTTCCCCATGCTGCGCATGACCGTAGGTCCCGCCAATCCCAGCGGGTTTGTCAGCTTGTTGCCCTTCATCGAACAGCAGCCCCTCTGGGATAAGGCCGCCAGCAGCGTGCCGCCTTTTGGGACAGATTGGGGGCCTACCGGACAATACGACCGTGTCGAGGCATTCCACTGCCCTTCGGACGGCAACTGGGGACAAAGGACCGGGACGAATGTGCGCGGGCCGAGAAACTATCATTTCTCAGTCGGCGACACCATCTATAACAACCATGATGGCGGGAGTTCCTCGAACAGGAAGCGTGGAATCTTCGTGGCCCAACGAACGCGGGAGATGGCGCTGATCAACGACGGCACCAGCAATACAATTGCTTTGGCCGAACAAGCGATTGGTATGGAGAATGAGACCTACATCCGCGGAAATACGGCGGCGGTCACTACGATGGGCAATCCAGCCAGTCCTGCCAACTGCCTTGCCACCAAGGGCCCCAATGGGCAGTACGCTCCTAGCGTGATGGTTTTGGCAGCGCCCGCTACCGGCGCCGCCACTTCCAGCCGCCTGCGTGGCACACGGTGGGCCGAAGGACGGGTTTTCTTTAGTGGCATCACCACGGTGTTGCCCCCCAATGCTCCAAGTTGCGCCAATGGCGACAGTGACTCAACCTGGGGAGTCTACACGCCCTCGAGCTACCACCCAGGTGGCGTGAACGTCTCTTTGGCCGATGGCTCGGTCCGCTTTATCAGCGAGACGATCAACGCAGGCGATCCGACTGCCACCGAAGTCACCTCCGGCGCCAGCCCCTACGGTGTGTGGGGAGCACTTGGTAGCATTCGGGGGCGCGAATCCGTAAGCGAATTCTAAGCCGCCGGGCAACACGAAGCTCTTCGCGGGACGGGCTGGTAAGCCCGTACTGAACTGATAGGAAATTTGCTTTCCCGCACGCGCTGAGTCTGGTCCCGAAGAATTGGGTAGTCAAGGGGCGCCGGAATGGGAAGGTGGTCATGACCGCCCACTGGCTCCAAGGCAGAATGGCCTCGACGTGGAAGATGTGGGGTCGCAGCTTGAATAGTGAATAGTCCTTGCGCAGACGGGTAGGATGGTGGCGCAAGACCTTTGCAGATCGAGTTTGCCGGTGCCCTGTACGACGTGATCTGCCGGGGCAATGAATGTTGCCCCGTGGCCGGAGACGACTCCGACCGCACGACGCGAAGCGACTGCCTTATTCACTATTCAAGCTGCGACCCCAAATCTCCTATATGCCCGGCGACACGCAATATCCTTAAGCGTGCCGCGAATTGGATTAAGGACGAGGAGCCGGCCGATACCTCTGCGAGCGATTCTCCTCACATTGGCGTCGGCTAAGAAAAGCATGTTCAGGCCGTCTTCATGCGACCTCGCTTGCTTGGACCGGCAATCTTCCTGTCGTCACCGGAACCGCGCCGGGCCTGGTCGGCGGAAGTCTGCTTGGACGCTGACGCCTGCGGCCGCCGAGGCGGGGTGTTCGCCCGGTGAGTTGGCCGTGGAGCGTTGGATCGCTCCGGGCCCTCCGCGAGGGAGTCGTTCGGTTCCGACAGCAGTTCGATTCGAGCAGCTACCTCGCCGCGCAGCACCCGCACATTCTCCGGCGCATCAACCCCGATCTGCACCGACCGGCCCCGGACCCGCAATACCGTGATGGTGATGTTGGGACCAATCTGAATCTGATCCTCGAGCTTCCTTGTCAGAACCAACATGGCGCACTCCTTGTTGCCGAAACTCCGCGAGGCGACTTGGGAAAAGAGCCGGGACAGTAGTCCCCGCGGAGCGTTTGTTGATGAGATCAAAGCCCGGACAGAAGCCGCTCCCTCTCGGAGTCTTGCTTCGCCGTTCCGTTCGGTCCTGAGAAAATGCATCCGGCGTGCCAAACAGTAGAAAAACGGGCAACATCCGTTCGAACCCGCTGGCGGACAAGGACTTGCGGCGACGGGATATCGCCAGGCGTGCAACGGAAGTGTACAAGTATATAAGAAGGAGTTACAAGGTCGTTCGTCGTTTGTCGCCGCCCACCGATTCCCCGGCAGGGCAGGCAAGGGGCCGCGCGAGGGGCGCACCGTGCCCGAACGATACGGAACGCGGTAATCGACCGCACGGTCGGTGGGCGACCGGAACAAGGTCACTGCGTCAAGGCAGCGATCCTCCGCGGCAGCTTAGGCGTATGGCGGATGATTGTATCCCCTCACGATCGCCATGAGCCCGGCTGCTTCCCATCAGCCCGGCTGCCTCCCATCAGCCCGACTGCCTCCCATCAGCCCGGCTGCCTCCGAGCAGCCGGGCTGATATGCGGGTGAATCCTCATCTGCCGCTCGCCTTAGGCCGTCACAGCCGCCGCGAGTCTGTCGGCGCTGACGATCTTGCCGACGGCGTCCGCTACGCGTCGGCACAGTTCCATCGTTTCCTCGAACTGGCGGAAATTGAGCGACTGATAGCCGTCGCTCAGGGCGGTTTCGGGATCGGGGTGGACTTCCAGCATCAGGCCGTCGGCGCCCGCGGCGACCGCGGCGGCGGCCATGCGGGCAACGAGTCGGGTGTGGCCGGTCCCGTGGCTCGGATCGACCACCACGGGCAGATGGGTCCGCTCGTGCAGATAGGGCACGGAGGCCAAGGAGAGCGTGAAACGGGTATGCGTCTCGAACGTGCGGATTCCTCGCTCGCAGAGCATAACGTCGCGATTGCCCGCGTTGAGGACGTACTCGGCGGCGAGCAGGAGTTCGTCGAGCGTGGCGGCCGGACCGCGTTTGAGAAGGACCGGCCGGCCCGACTCGCCGCAAGCTTCCAGGAGCCGATAATTCTGCATGTTGCGGGCGCCGATCTGCAGCACGTCGGCATAGCGGGCGACAAGCTCGACGTCGGCGGCCGCCATCACCTCGGTCACGACCGGCAGTCCGGTCTCTTCCCTGGCCGTTGCCAGGATCTTCAGCCCGTCCTCTTTGAGTCCCTGGAAACTGTAGGGGCTGGTCCTGGGCTTGAATGCGCCGCCTCGCAGCGCAGTCGCTCCGGCCGCTTTCACCGCTCGTGCCGTGGTCGTCATCTGCTGTTCGTTCTCCACCGAACAGGGCCCGGCGATCACACCGAGATGACAATTACCGACCACGAGGGGGCCCACACGGACGATCGTCCGCTCCTTTTTCACCTCGAGGCTGGCGACTTTGTACGGCGCGAGAATGGGAACGACCTCCGCCACACCGGGGCCGCTCTCCAGCGACTGGCGGTGCTCATCGCGTTTGTCGCCGATGGCCGCGATCACAGTCCGCTCCGTTCCGTGGATGACGTGCGACTTCAAGCCGAGCAATTCGACCCGCTCGGCCATGTGGTCGATTTGCCCCTCGGTAGCGCCTTGTTTCATTACGACAATCATGTTTGGGACTCCTGTTGGAAGACGCTGGACTGCCGGCAGCCCGGCTTGATGCAGAACAGCCGGCCTGCCGGATAACGACAAAAAAAAGCCCCGAGATCCTTGCGGGTCTCGGGGCTCTTGGTTCGCTGCTTGTTCTTTCGATTGAAGCCTACAAACCTCCTCCGGCCCCGCGATCCCGCGGGCAATAGGTAAACCAGAAGTAGGTAAAGGCCCGAATCGTGCTCATAACTCTCTCATCGTCGCCCTTGCGGGCGAACCTGCTGAATTAAATCCATTTTCCCCAAGAGCGGAGGAAAAAGCAAGGGGGAACCAAGAAACCTGGTCGGCCGGTAAGGCCAAGTGTCGGCAGGTTCGGGGAGGTCGCGCTTGCAGGGTCTTGGGCGAGCGGCAGATGAGAATTTACCCGCATATCAGCCCGGCTGCTGGGAAGCAGCCGGGCTGATGGCAATCGTGAGGAGATGCGATCATCTGCCACACGCCTTGGCTGCCAAGTCCCGCTCGGCAAGCGGGATCTACTTTCCAGGCCCGATCTCTGCCAGGTGCCGCGACAAGAACCGCTCCACCTCGCGCTGCACCGGCTGCAACTGCAAGACCAGCAGGCAATGCGACGGTTCGTCGAACTGCACCACTCCCGGTCCGCCGGCGTCGCTCCACGTGTCGCCGCCGACCTCGTCCTGGAGCTTTTCGACCAGCTTCTGGCGGGTGCCGCCGTCAGGAACCAGTTGCCGGACCGGGTAGAACTGCAGCTCCAGGCGTGCTGCGAGAGCCGTGCGGCTGGTGACTTCGAACATGTCGGAATCGACGACCCGAAAGGCCAGTCCCAGCGGTTGCAGCAAGTCGGAGAGCGCTTCGGAGAACGGCTTCTGGTGAACGACCAGGGCGCCCTTGAGCCCCGGAGAGAGCCCTTCCTCCGCCAGCGAGGCCCAGTCCACCAGGATCGTGGTTCCGGTCAACTGCTCCAGATCGGAGAGGATACGGACCAACGGGACCGGTTCGTGGAAATTCACCGAGACGACCCGCTCGAGCCGGCCGGCGGCTTTCGCCGCCGGCGTGGCGAGGGAGAATCGCCTTGCGTCATATCGGCTCCGAAGCGGCAATCCCCGGGCGAGTCGGAGTTTCTCGCAGAACTTCAGCACGCGGTAGTGGATCCTGTCGGTCTGCAACACGGTGAGTGCATCGCCCGCCGCCTCGATCGTTCCGGGGCCTCCGGCCTGCTGCCACGATTCCGGAGCAATCAGGTGCCGGACGAGTTCTGCCAGCCGGGCAATTGAGGCCTGTCCCGGGCCGATCAGGTCCGCGACCGTATAGCGGACACTCCGCAGCTCGGTTCGCATTTTGTCGGGGCAAGTCACCAGCAACTGGCCGTTCTCGGCGACGAACGTCAAACCCTTGCTTCCGAGCACCGCGCCGAAAACTTCGCCCACGCTCGCGTTCGCCACGCTTGCGCTGACCGGACCGTAAAGCCCTACGCCCAGCATCTCGAGAGCGTCAAGGTCATAGGTGACCGGAATCGTGCTCACCCGCGACAGCAGATCCACGGCAGTCACCAGCGGTGTGTCGGCGAGTTCGATTCTTGGCACCCGCTCCGAAAGCCTGGCCCCGACGTCAACAATGACCATCTCGGCCGCCGGAGGCGGAGGCTCCGCTGGTTCGGCGCGAGCGGGTGCCTCGGAGGACGGCGAGCCAGGTTTTGGCGGGGCGGCCTCGGCGACGGACGGAGGCGCCGGAACGGCTGGAGCCGCCGGCTTGGGGTCCAAAGCCGCAAGCATCACGTTTTCGCCGCCGCCGGCCGTGGCGAGTTGCTCGAGCACGATTGGGTCGATGTCTTTGGACAGGAAGCGAACCGCCCCATCGGCCATGCCTGCCAACATGCCGTCCGGCTGGCCGCTGCCGAAGCCGTCGGGACCGTTGACGTAGGGCTGCTGGGTGAGCGGCCGAACCGTGGCGTTCCCACCGGCTGCCCAGGGACCAAGCTTGTCGGATGCGCCCAACGTCGCGATCGTGTTGCTCGCACCGTCGGGGATGTCCGTAAGACGGGTCTTGCGGCCATAGCCGAAAACCCCCGCACGCGGGTTTCCAGCCGGCAGTTCGGCCGCGTCCCGGCCAATGCCGGCGACGCCCACGTAGTGGGTGACCGGGAAACCCGATTCCGCCTCACTGCGACCGAGGGCCGGATTGATCACTTCTTCCAAAGGCCGCGTGGCGACCGGTTTATTCTGGCTGCCGTTCCAACTGTATCCGAACTCGAGCTCCTGGTGCCAATCGCGATGGCCGAAATACGGCAGCATCGAGGCGATCCAGCTCAGCCGCGTTTCCGGCGCCAGGAGCGAACCTCCGCCAACGCCCGGCGGGAAGGAGCCTTCGCTTTGGCGATAGCCATCCAGGCTTTCCAGGAGCCGGCGATGGTTGGCCTCGTCCGTCCCGCGGGCGGCGCCGAGCCACGCGGCACGGATGGCCTTTTGCGAATCCCACGCGCCGGCGACCAGATCCGCCAGCCCGGTCGCGGAGTTGACCCGCAGCCAGATCGTGTCGCCCGCGATCTCCCAGTGCGCCACTTCGAGGCCGGTCCGAGCTTGCTCCAAGAGTCGCTGGTAAACCGCAGCCGAATCGGCCGTGAACTGCCCGGTACGAACCCTTTCGGCGATCGATTCCGTCTGCTGGAGCAGACCATTCTTGGCCGCGGGGATAAACTCGTTGATTGCCGCGTGCACGCGCTGGGCCGCCGTCTCCCCTTCGAAGGCGAGGCCAAGCTCCAGGGTGTTCTGCTCGCCTGTCCGGCAGGTCATGCCGATCGCTTGGGGCACTTCCCAGATCATACGCCACGCGGCTCGCCCTGAGGGCCACACGTCGAAGGCCGATTCCGGCAGACGCCACCCGGCCCGCCGAGCTGCAACCAGGTCGACCAACAGCGCCGCGTCCGACTCGGACACGGGAGCTTCCAGCAATCGAGCGACCGCGTTGCTTTGGAGCTTGATTTCAGTCCGCTCCGCCAGGTGACGCAGCACGGGCTCGGGGCCCGACACGATCGTCCTCGCATCGAGCACCGCGAAGGGGTGCGGCCAGCCCCCGCCCGGCAGTCGCCGGCATTCGACCTCCCCGAATCGCAGGCCAACCGGCTCTCCCAGCACGCGGAACAACGCCGCATCCTGCTGTTGGTCGAGTTCGACCACGACAACGCACGTGTCCGTCCACCTGGTCAGGTCCGTTGCCGCCCAGGTCAATCGGGCGACCGCGTGGAACTTCAGACCGAAGGCGTCGAGGACCCGCTGAACGGAACCTCGCCACGGGGCCTCCATGAAATCGATGGCACGGCTGAAACCTTCGCGGTCCTGCCACCGCGACAGGCGGAGCCCTAATAGCATGCGAGTCTCGTCCGGCAGCCAGCGGCGATCGAGCCGGACCGGTTCTGCCGGTTGGGTTTCTGCCTGAGGCTCCGGCTCGGGCGCCGGTTCCACCGGTCCTGCGGCGATTGGCAGCCCCGGCTCCGCGATGGGTCGCGAGGGAAGCATCGCCCACGCGCCGGCGAGCACGACGGCCACTGCCGCGGGCCCGGCAGCCATCCAGAGCCACCGCCTCCACAACATCTCGGCCGGTGAGACCCAGGTTGGCGGCCCAACGGTGTCGGTAGCGGGCAGCGGAGGCGGTTGCACAGAAACGGTCTCTGAAGGCCCCGCCGATGGTGTGGGGCAGTCCGTGCTATCCGGCGGCGCTTGCTCAAGCTCCTGCGGTGCAGTGTCGGCACTGGACTGTAGATGCTCGACTTGCTCTTGCGCGGGCGGCGCGGCGATTGTGCCTGCCGACACCACGGTAGTGGCCACCGCAGCGGCCGCCGCAGGACGCCCGGGTAGTTCGGGCGCCGCTGGACCTGCCTTCGCGGGGCCGAGGTCCCGGGCCTCTGGGTCCCTGTCCGGAGCAACCCATCCCGGTGGAGGGGTTACATGGACCATGCTGCCGCACTTTGGACAGTTGATGATACTGCCGATCGCAGCCCTGCTGCGGACGCTGAGCCGGGCCTCGCAGGTCGTGCAGACAATGGAAAAGAGTGCTTCGGCCACGGTTTCCGTCACTCGTGCGGGAAGAGCGCCGTCGGCGAGCGTGGTTTTACAAGTCTATCAATTGTAGAGCGCAAACAGACAAAACTGCCAGCGGCCGGCTCGCAAGGCGGGCGAAAAGCCGATCCCCACCAGGGACGGGGCGCGTCAGCAGCCCGGCTGCTGCCAGCAGCCGGGCTGCTCGGGTTGCTCTTTAGTCCGCCGTCGCACGCTGGACGAGATCCTGCCAGAAGTCGCGGGCTTTGCGGTGCCACTCAAGGACTTCTTGGTGGCGACCGGGATCGTCCAGTTTCAGCCGGCGGGCACGCTCGTAGACCCAGTCGAGAAAGAACTGGGCTGACGTCTTGCTGATCCGCGGCTGGTAGCCGAATTCGACGTAGTACGGGCCGGTCATCGCGAACCGGTAGGTGTCCTGCACGTCGGTCACCGCCCGGACCAGGAACCATCCGCTCTGGTCGAAATGCACCTTGGGAAGTTTTCCGCTTTCGGCATACTTGTCGAAACGAACCGAGTGCTCGACATGGCCGTTCTTGATGATTTCCAGGTAGTGGATCGATTCCTTCGCGTCGACAGGATGGCGGTTCCAGAGGGTCAGACCGATTTCCAGATCGATCTGACTGCCTCGGTCGACTTGGAAGACGTGTCCGGGCGGATGCCCGGCGACGCTTGGCTTCAGCAGCGGACCATTGGTAATGAAAACCCGGCCTGCTGCCAGACCTTCCCACCACGACTGGTAGTCGAACTCACTTTCAACCTGGACGTACATCCGGTTGTAGCCGACCGGATTGGGCGAGATCCCGGAGCCGCTTCCGGCGGTGGGCGGGATCCGCAGTCCGCAGTTGAGCAAATGGAAGTAGATGGCCTGGGACCACAGTGCGTTGCCCCACGGTCCCGGGAAAAGCGTCTTGTCGCGGGGCTTTGCCTCCGCTTCGTCCGCCAGGACGCGGTCGCGACAGATCTGGCCGTGAAGGACCTGTACGGAATCGACTCCGCGGTTGGCAACCAGCATCGGCAGGTCCCACCAATAGGGTCGGGACACATCGATCCACACATTTTCCGTTTCGCGGGCGTGCTCGACGTAAACCGGCAGCGACGGATACTCCGCGTCGGTCGTATCCATCGGCAGTGGAGCAGGCAAGTTGAAGTACAGCAGTGCGCCCCCGGCTCGAGCGTGGCCGCCGGCCATAAGGTAGTAATAGCGCTCTTCGTCGAACCGCACCAGGACGTCGGCTGGAGGTTTTGCCTTCCACGGGTCCTGCCCGTTCCACCATGTGATCAAAGGGACGACGTGGAGATCTTCGGCCCGCATGAGCAATTCGATATCGTTCGGCGGACGCCGCACGTCCAGATCGCCCGACCACCAGCCCTCGCTTGCCATGTCGACGAACCGGAACAGATCGACCTGCTTGGCATCGTCGGCGAAATCGTTGATCGTGAAATGGCCGGCGCGGACCACATACTCCAGCCCCCGCTCCATTTCAAACGTGTAATTGCCGACCGGCAACGAGAGATTCGCCCTGCCGGGCAGGACGAAATGGTCATGCCAGAAGGGGAGCTTGTCCGCTTTGCGGGGCCGGCCGTTGGCCGACTCAAGGTGCATGCGGCAGGGGATCGATTTGCCGCTGTCGCGGTCGACCACGGTAATCTGCAACTGGCCGTTGCGGCCCCAGGCCACCATCGGTGCGATCGTGGCAATCAGCACGGCGAGGATATACCGGTAGGTCCCGCTTGCCGAGCGGGACCTGGAAGTGCGGATCACGCTCGCCACCCCCTTTCCACAAGAACCGTCGTAAAACATTTCACCAACGAATTCCCGGGGCGTCCCTCTCGGGTCCCCTTGCCTCTGCAAACTCATCGCCGTTTGCCGAGCGGGCTCTGCGGGGCCAGGTCCCGCTCGGCAAGCGGGACCTACCTGTCGATACGATATTCTGAAACATACCCAAAACTCCGCTGTAGCATCGTGTCCCAAGAAAACCTAGCTTGCCGAAGGACCAAGGGACCAACGCACCGAGCGGCCTTGCCGCCCCCCCCGCTTGATAGGCGGGGCAGCCGAGCACTACAATTGGATTTGGCTTCAGTCGTGACGAGCAAAGGACGGGTCAGCAGGTTATGGCAGACGACTATTACAAGACGCTGGGGGTCAGACGGGACGCATCTCAAGATGAGATCCAGAAGGCGTACCGAAATCTGGCACGCAAGTACCACCCGGACGTCAATCCCGGAGCCGACGCGAAGAAGAAGTTTCAGGAGGTCCAGACAGCTTTCGACGTCTTGAACGACCCGCAGAAGCGGGAGATGTACGACCGCTACGGCAGCTCGTTCGAAACGATGGGCGGGCGAGGCCCCGGCGGGGGCACCCAATGGCAGTGGCAGCCGGGCGGAGGTTTTTCGGGGCAGGGAGTCGAAGATATCGACTTCGGCCAGTTCTTCGGCGAGCGATTCGGCGCGGGGGGAGGCGGAGGCGTCGATCTGGGCGATATTTTTCGACAGTTTCGGCGCGGCAGCGAACGGCCTCGCCGCGGTGGCGCGGGCGGGCGACGCCGCGGCGCCGATCTGCAGCACGAAGTGCAGATTCCGTTTACCACCTCGATCACCGGTGGAGAGGTGCAGTTGACCGTCCAGCGCCAGGACGCCAGGACGGAAACGATCTCGGTGAAGATCCCCCCCGGCATCGAGGACGGCAAGAAGATTCGCCTTCGCGGGCAGGGCGAACCGGCAGCCGCGGGCGGCACACCGGGCGACATCCTCCTTACCGTCCGTATCGCGCCGCATCCGCATTTCCAACGCAAGGGAAAGGATCTCAACGTCCGGGTGCCGGTAACACTGGGAGAAGCCGCCTTGGGAGCGAAGGTCGACGTGCCTACTCCGCGGGGCACCGTCGCGTTGCAGGTCCCTCCCGGCACGTCAAGCGGGACGAAGTTGCGGATCAAGGGCCACGGTGTGGCGGCCGGCAGCGGCACGCCCGGCGACCTGTTTGCAGAGATCCAGATCGTCATTCCCAAGCAGTTCGACGACGAAGCCCGCCGGATGATCCAGAAGCTGGAAGAGCGAGCGCCGCAGGCGCCGCGGTCCAACCTGCGTTGGTAAAGGCTCGTGAGCGATCAACGGTTTCGCCCTGAATATCGAATCCGCAAGAGCCGCGAATTCCGCCGCGCTTACGAGCGCCGTGCTACGGCGTCCGATCATCGGGTGTTGGTGTTCGCCTACCCCAACGACTTGCCGCACCCGCGACTCGGACTGTCGGTGTCGCGAAAGGTCGGCCCGGCGGTGGTCCGCAACCGGTGGAAGCGTCTGTTGCGCGAGGCATTTCGGCTGTCTCGCCAGCGGTTGCCGCGGGGAGTCGATCTGGTGGTGATTCCGCGGCAGGCAGCGGAACCGAGCCTGGAAGGCTTGATGGAGTCGCTGCCCCCCGTGGCACGCCGCGCCGCCGCCAAGCTTACGAGAGAACGGCAATGATGACTTTCCGACAATGCTGGAGGGTCGCGGCTCGGACGCCCGCCTGGCTGTTGATCGCAGTCGTGCGGCTCTACAAGTTCTTCTTGAGCCCGATCTTCGGACGGCAGTGCCGATTCCAGCCGACGTGCAGCACGTACTTCATCGAAGCCGTCGAGAAATACGGTGCCGTGCGGGGTGCTTGGCGGGGGACGCTTCGCATCTGCCGCTGCCATCCGTGGCATCCGGGAGGATGGGATCCGCCATAGCCCTCAAGCGACGGTGACGCACGGCCATGACCGCAATCCTCGGAATTTCGGCGTTCTACCACGACTCGGCCGCCGCGCTGGTCGTCGACGGAGAGATCGTCGCCGCCGCCCAGGAGGAACGCTTCACCCGCAAGAAACACGACCACGGCTTCCCTCAACAGGCGATCGACTACTGTTTGAGCGAGGCCGGGATCGCACCGGAACGCCTCGACTATGTCGCCTTCTATGACAAGCCGATCACGAAATTCGAACGGCTCATCGAGACGTATCTCGCTTTCGCCCCAGCGGGCTACCGATCGTTTCGCCAGGCCATGCCCCTGTGGCTCAAGCAGAAATTGCACTTGCCACGCGAGATCCGTGCCGGGCTTCGCGGCCGTTACCGCGGCAACGTCGTCTTTACCGACCACCACGAGTCGCATGCCGCCAGCGCGTTCTTCCCCTCGCCGTTCGACGAAGCCGCCATTCTCACGCTCGACGGCGTCGGCGAATGGTCGACAACCTGCTATGGCAGCGGCCGCGGCAATCGCATCGAGCTATCGCACGAGATCCGTTTTCCCCATTCGCTGGGCCTGCTTTACTCGGCCTTCACCTACTACACGGGCTTTCGGGTCAACAGCGGGGAGTACAAGGTGATGGGGCTCGCTCCCTACGGCCGGCCGATCTACAAGGACGTCATCCTCGAGAAGCTCCTCGACCTGAAGGAAGACGGTTCTTTCCGGATGGACATGCGCTACTTCAACTACTGCCAGGGGCTCACGATGACCTCCCGCAGGTTCGATGAGCTCTTCGGTGGCCCGCCGCGGAGGCCCGAGTCGGAGGTCAAGCAGCGCGAGATGGACCTGGCCGCGTCGGTTCAGGCAGTGACCGAGGAGGTCATGCTTCGGCTAGCGCGGCACATCCACCGCGAGACCCGGCTGAAAAACCTCGTCCTGGCCGGTGGGGTCGCCCTGAATTGCGTCGGCAACGGCCGCATTCTCCGCGAGGGCCGTTTTGAAGATCTCTGGATCCAGCCGGCCGCCGGCGACGCGGGCGGGGCGCTGGGCGCAGCCCTGTTCGTCTGGCACCAGCTCCTGGAAAAACCGCGGCGCCCGGCCGGCATCGACCGGCAAAACGGCTCGCTGCTGGGTCCCGCGTTTTCCGACGACGAGATTTTTCGGATGCTCTGCCGGCACGGTGCGGTGTTCACCACGGCGACGGACGACGACGATCTCTGTCGAGAGGTCGCTTCGCAGATCGCCGGCGGAAACGTGGTCGGCTGGTTTCAGGGCCGCATGGAATACGGCCCCCGCGCCCTGGGCGCTCGCAGCATCCTGGGCGACCCGCGGATCGAGAAGATGCAGTCGCTGATGAACCTCAAGATCAAGTTTCGCGAGTCGTTCCGGCCGTTTGCGCCGGTCGTGCTGCGGGAGCACGTCGACCGCTGGTTCGAAATGCGGCCCGGTCAGGACAGCCCTTACATGCTGCTGGTTGCACCGGTTCGCGAAGAGCACCGCACTCCGATCACGCCCGAGGGGCAGGCGGCCTTTGGAATTGAGAAGCTCCGCCATCGCCGTTCGTCGATTCCGGCGGTCACGCACGTCGACTACTCGGCACGGGTGCAAACGGCCGATCGCGAGCGCCACCCCCTGCTGCACAGGCTGATCACGCGGTTCTACGAGCAGACCGGATGCCCCGTCTTGATCAACACGAGCTTCAATGTCCGGGGCGAGCCGATCGTCTGCACGCCGGAAGACGCCTACCGCGGTTTCCTGATGACCGATATGGACGTGCTCGTCCTCGGCCGTCATATTCTATGGAAACAACGGCAGCCGCAACCGGTCAACCAGGAATCCCGCGACCGGCACCTGGCCCAATTCGCACTGGATTAGTCGTGAAACTCGTTGAGATCCACTGGAACCCCACGATTCGCCAACTTCGGCAGTTCGGGCTGATCGCCCTGGCCGCCCTGCCGGCAGTGGGCTGGCTCTGGGGCGGCGGGCTGCCGATCGTCGCCGGACTGGCAGTCGTTGGCGCCATGCTGGCCTTGCTGGGTTTCGTCTGGCCGCGGAGCCTCGCACCGCTTTTCATTGGCTTAAGCCTCGTGGCAATCCCGATCGGAATCGTCCTCGGTGAGTTGGCCCTCCTGTTCATCTATTTCGGAGTGGTCGCGCCGATCGGTCTGGTCATGCGGCGGCTTGGGCACGATCCGCTCGACCGGACGCTTCGGCGGGAAGCGGCCACGTATTGGCAACCCAAGAAGCAGCCCCAGGGGCCCGCAAGCTACCTGCGGCAATGGTGAAATAGGAAGGTGGGGGTCGGGCAAGGGGGATTTTAGCTCAGGAGGATGGCTCGGATGTCTCAGCCGAACGAGTTTGAACAGGCTGCCCAAGAGAAGCCCCTTTCGCTGCCGCGGCAGTTTCTCCTCTTTCTCCGCGAGAACAAGAAGTGGTGGTTATTGCCGATTCTTATCGTGCTGGGCTTGGTCGGGGTGCTTGCCCTCTTCGCGGGAACCGGTGCGGCGCCATTCATCTACACCATGTTTTGACCCCGGAAAGACGCTAAAATGGCCTTCAGGAGGACGTTCCATGCGACGCGATGAGCTTATCGACGCTTTGCGAGCAGCTCCGTTTCGGCCTTTCCGTCTACGGGTTTCGGATGGCACAACCTTCGATATCCGCCATCCCGAGATGATTATGGTGACACGCCATTCGGTGGTTGTGGGCATTCTCGAGGCCGGCGAAAACGGCGATTCCCAGAATGAGTATCCAAACATCGAGCGATCCACCACTGTGGATTTGCTGCACGTCACGCAGATCGAGGATTTGCAGCGACGGTCGACGTAGACATGCGGCCAATGACGGAATCCACCGCACAGCGCGTTTTCGCTATTTTCAATATTTGCGAGGGGATGCTCTGGCTGGCGATTGCCGCCGGTGTGCTGATCGTGCTCTGGCGGAAGCGACAGGAAGCCGGCCTCATGCTCGCACTGGCAGCTCTGTTCGCGACGTTCGGCCTCTCGGATTGGGTTGAGATCCGGACCGGCGGCTGGTACAAACCCTGGTGGATGCTCATGTGGAAGGCATCGAACCTCGTTGGTCTGGCGATCGTCCTTCTGCTCCTGCGACAGCGGGATCGCAAGGCATTCAAAGCGCAAGCAGAAGAAAGCGGCCGTGAAAGTCATTCTCGCTGAGAAGCCGTCCGTCGCCCGGGAGATCGCGGCCGTCGTCGGGGCCCGCACCAGGCATGACGGTTATCTGGAAGGCAACGGCTACCAGGTTACCTGGGCCTTCGGGCACCTGGTGGAGCTGAAGGAACCGGAGGACTACGACCCGGCCCTGAAGCGGTGGTCGCTCGACGTGCTCCCCTTTATTCCGGAACGGTTCGAGTTGCGACTGACCGGGGATGGAGCGTCGCGCCGGCAATTCAGTACGATCAAGCGGCTGTTCCGCGGCGCCGAGGAAATCATCTGTGCGACCGACGCCGGCCGCGAGGGCGAGCTGATTTTCCGCTATATCGTCGCGATGGCGGGCTGCGAGCGGAAGCCGTTCCGGCGGCTGTGGCTCAGTTCGCTGACCCCGGCGACCATTCGCGAGGCGATGCGGCGGATGCGGCCCGGCAGCGATTACGATCGGCTCTACGCCGCCGCGCGCTGCCGGAGCGAGGCCGATTGGATCGTCGGGCTCAATGGCACGCGAAACTACACGGTCCGGTACGGAGCGCGGGGGCTGCTGTGGAGCGTGGGCCGCGTTCAAACGCCCGTGCTGGCGATGATCGTCGGGCGCGACGACGAGATCCGCACTTTCCGCCCCGAACCGTTCTGGGAGCTCATGACCCGCTATCGCGACGTGATCTTCAAGCACCGCGGCGACCGTTTTGTTCGCGAGAGCGACGCACAGGAACTGCTCGCGAAAGTCCGGGACCGTCCCCTGAAAGTGATCGAGGTCGCCCGCAAAGAACAGCGGGAACTGCCGCCGCAGTTGTACGATCTGACCGAGCTGCAGCGCGCGATGAACCGCCGGTTCGGGCTGTCGGCCGACGCCACGCTCAAGGCCGCTCAGTCCCTTTACGAAGCGAAGCTGATCACGTATCCACGGACCGACTCGCGTTACCTCGGCAGCGACATGCGGGCGCAGGTCCCCGGGATCTTGCGGCAGCTCGAGCCCTATCGGCCTCGGGAAATCGGCGGCCTGGATCTGGGATCTCTGCCGTTTACGAGCCGCATCGTCAACGACGGCAAGGTCAGCGACCACCACGCGATTCTCCCCTCGGGCACGGTGCCGGAAAGCCTGCCGCCGGCCCAGCAGAAGGTTTTTGATGCCGTGGTAATACGGTTGATCGCGGCCTTTTATCCGCCCTGCGTGAAAGAGGTGACGACGGTCGACGCGGCAAGCAATGAAGTGCCTTTTCGTGCACGGGGCGTTCGCGTGGTTGAGCCGGGCTGGACCGCCGTGGAAGGTCGCGGCGACGAGGAGTCGCCGGACGAGGCGCAGCCGCTGCCTGCGTTTGCCGTCGGCGAGTCGGGACCGCATGAGCCCTTTGTCAAACAGGGCGAAACCGCGCCGCCGCCGCACTTCACCGAAAACACGCTGCTGGGCGCGATGGACACGACGGGCAAACTAGTCGACGACGAGCAGTTGAAGGAAGCTCTCAAAGCGAAGGGGCTGGGCACGCCGGCCACGCGGGCGGCGATCATCGAGACGCTCTTGAAGCGCCAATACATTCGCCGCGAGAAGAAGAAACTCCTTGCCACCGACCTCGGCCGGTATTTGATAGCGATCGTCCGGCACCGCGATCTGAAGTCGCCGGAGCTTACCGGCCAGTGGGAGGCCAGGCTCCGCGAGATCGAGGCGGGTCGACTGCAGCCGGAGCGGTTCATGGACGAAATCGCCGAATACACCCGCCGGCTCATTCGCTCGGCAGAGATCGACGGCATCGACGAAGCCCGTTGGGGAGATTGCCCTCGCTGTGGTCGCCCGGTCATCCAGGGGAAACGCGGCTACGGGTGCTCCGGCTGGAAAGAGGGCTGCAAGTTCGTGCTTTGGCCCACGTATAGGGACCGCGAATTGAATGCCGCCCAGATCAGGCAGTTGTTGCAGCATCGGGCTGTTGCGGCGCCCATCGAGTTGGCCGACTCGGAGCGAGTGTTGTTGACGCTGACCGACTGCGGCGAAGTGACCGAGATCCCGGTTCCGAGCGGTCAGCAGCGAACCGCTCGGAGCAAGGCAGCCGCGTCCGGCAGCCCGCGACGGCGGAAACGCCCGGCGGCCGGCGAGAAGCCCAGTTCCACTCCGGTTGCTTCGAAGGCCCTTGGGAAGTGCCCTCTCTGCGGCGCCGAAGTACGGGACCAGCAGAAGTCCTACCGTTGCAGCGGATGGACGGAAGGCTGCACGTTCACGATCTGGAAGACGATCGCCGGCAAGAAGATCAGCGAGCGGACCGCCAGGTCGCTGTTGGCCAAGGGAGAGACGGCGAAAATGAAAGGTTTTCGATCGAAGGCCGGCAGGCGGTTCGAGGCCCGGCTGAAGCTGGTCGAGGGCGAAGTGCGGCTTGACTTTTCGCAGTGAGGACCAGATCGCCCTGCCCAGCCCGGATTATTCACCACCGCTTCGCTTCTACCGTTTTTTCCGGATGGCCGCCACGAGGTCATCCTTCTTCATGCGGCTACGGCCCTTGATGCCAAGGTTCTGGGCCATGTTGTACAATTCTTGCTTCGACCGATCCTTCAGCGGCACATTGGGATTGCCCGTGCCTTGCGTCCGGCGGTTCGGCGTTTCGCCGCGCTGGCGGCGCGTCTTGTTTACGGTGCGGGCGGCAATCTGTTTTGCCCGCCCCTCGGGTACACCGCGGTCCTGTGAGCTTTCCTTGATGTGTTCATACTGCCGCTCCCGCTTCTTACTCCAAGCAGGCATCGTCTTTCTCCTTTCGTCTTGCAATCAGGTAGCGATCAAGAGGCCTACGCCATGCGCCTCGCGGTCTCCGATATCGTCGGAAACCGTGAACGCTGTCATGATGATCGACTTTTCAGGAATGCAACTGCCGTTCCAATGGCGGCGCGTATTTGCCCTCGCCGATCCTCTGCGGACACAGTGTCGCGGCTTGCCGGACACGTTGGCGCACACAGGGGTCCGCCCCGAGCGTTCGCACCCGTCGTGCAGACGGCTCTGCGCGGCACACGAGTCGCGCAACACTGTGGGATTCGGGAAATCTCCGATGGTCTTACCGACGAGCAGGTGTCGGAGACGATTGACGGTCAGCGCCCTCGTGCATCGCCGCCTTCGCGGAAGACCGCATCCGTTTCCGCGGTTTGCGGGCGGATCAACTCGAAGTAGCGACGGATGGTCTGGCGATGGCCGAGAGGGATCGGCTCCGAGGCGAGGACCGATTCGCTGATCCGCTCGTATTCTTCGATTTTCTCGCGGTACTGGCGAACCGCATCCTGCTGCTGTTCCGGGGTGCTCACCGTCTCGATATCGACGTCGCCGCCCTCGGACTGCATGCCCGTGATCTTCATTTCCGCGCCGGACTTGAGTTTGCCGGTTTTGTCGCCGGGATCATTACCGCTGGCGGCAAGCCCCCAGTTCTTTCCGCCTTTCTTCTTCGATTCCGCCGCACTCTTGCAGGCGTTTTCGCACTCCGACTTGCACTGGCAGAGCGAGTTGCACTGCCTACGGAGCAGATCGACAAGCTTCTTGCGGCGGCCCTGTTTGCGGCACTCACCGGCAAGTCCCTCCATGCCGTCCTTGAAACGGCTGCGGTCGCCCTGGCTCAAGCCGGAGCAGATCTGCCCGGTTGCCTCCTGGAGCCGGCTCTGTGTCCCGGGGGAAGAGTTCTGCCGGGCTTGCTCGAGCTTCTCGGTCACTGCCCGCCCGGTCTGGCGGTCGAGCTTGGGCATATCGAGTTTTTCGAGTTCCTCGGCGGCCTTCTCCATCTCGCCCTGCGACATCGCCGCACCCGCCGCGTGGAACGGTGGGGCAAGGGAAAGGGCTTCGCCGATCTCCCGGAGAGCCGCCTCAGCTCCCGGATCGGCGAGCTGCCCTTGCTTTGCCTGCAGGGCGGCCTCCATCTCCGAAAGCTTCGCCAACGCTTCTTTGGGATCGACGCCGGGCTGCTTGAGTTCCTCGATCTTCGCCGCAAGTTCCTTCAGTAGCTCCTCCACCTCGGGATCGCGGTTCTCCCGGTTGAACTCCTGCAACGATTTCAGATCCTCGGCCGCGCGAGCCGCTTGCGCGAGAACGACGTCGTTGGTCACTACCGCGGCATCCAGTTGCTCCTGAGGTCCGGACAGCATCGCAACGGTGATCGCGACGGCGGACAGGGCGATTCCCCAACCACAGGCGCGAGGCGTCCGGTACGGGGCCACCCTGGCCGGATCGACGGCCGCCGCGTGAGTACGAGCGTCGTCAAGCTGGAGTTCGTGGATCGGTGTCGCGGCCGCCTGTTCCAGGAAACTCAGCGCGGTGGCCACCCGATCCTTGAACTGATACTGCCGATCGATGGCCACGGCGGCCTCGCGCAAGCGGCGAGGCGAGGCAAGTCCGTAGAGCAGGCCCGCAAGAGGGCAGGCGACGACGGTCGCCGCGATCCATGTGCCAGACAGCGACTCCACTCCCAGCACGCGGGCGATTCCCAGCAGACAGCCGAGGCCCCCTCCCAAGACAAACCCGGCGGACAGGACCTGCCAGAGCCGCTGGTTCTGCTGGCGAGCGCGGACGGCCTCGACTCGATCGAACAGGTCACGCATGGTAAACGCTCCTGTCTCACAGGCGAAAGTAATCGGCCCCAGCCGGGCCGCTCATGGAAAACCCTTCCCACATATGGCCATGTTTCGCACCTCCTTATTTTTCCCTTGTAACCCGGCGGTGTGCCGGTGGAAGGCGCGTCGCCGCGGCCGCAAGGTCGACTCCAGCCCCAAACGCCACAGGTTTCCTGGCAACACGCAGCACCTTTCTCCGCAACTCAACCTCCGTCAGCCGGCTTGGCCGGCTTGGGCCGCCGGATCGTAAGCCTCTGGACAACGACGTCGATCGTGGCCTCGGGATCGGACCCGATGCATTCTATCGAGATAACTCGGATAGAAGCATCCCCCACCGGATGATGCCCCACCGGAAAGAACTCGTCCGAGTCTTTTTCTGCAACATAGGTCGCGACGACCGAACCGTTGCGGACCAGGCGCAGACGTCCCGGATCGATGGTCACGGGCACGCGCCGAACGTCGCTCCAGTCCTGGCCCGTGAGCGTCTTGGATCGGCGAGTCGATCGGAATTGCCTCGCCGCGGACAGGTCCATGCCGACTCCCCCTTCCACATACCTCCCGGTGCTTGGATCGACCATCGCTCTCAGGGCGAACTCGCTGCCCCAACCCGTCTTGGCCGGCGCCATCTGGAGGTCCTGGAAATCGAGGGTAATCATGCAGTCTCCGTCGATGACCATTGGACAGTAAACCCTCGGCTGGAGGCCGTACTCCTTCGCGTCCTTGCGGAGCATCCGCGTTCCTTGCTCGACCTGGATGAAGCGATCCAAAGGGCCGGCCAACTGCAGGCCGCGTGCCTTGAGCTCCTCGGCCGTTCCATCCAGCGCAAGTACCGTTGGCTCGCCCCATCCCTCCAACGTCATGCTTGCCGGGCGCGCAAGTTGCTGCTCGGCCGGCGGCGGAAGGGTCTTGGGCCAATGGCCGCGATAGACAAGGTTACGGACGCGGCACCGGGTCTTGTCGCCGAAGCGGAACAGGCCGAAATGCCGCTCGACGGCCCGTTCCGTGAGGACCACGGTGGCCACCTCGACGCCATTCACCGCGAGCGTCAGTTGTTGCCCCGCGAGCGAGAGCCGGTAGCGGTTCCAATCCTTCTCCTTCAGTTCCACGCGCTCGGCCGCCCCGTCGATGGGCGAAAGGTTGCCGGGAGAAAGCCCGCTCGTCTCGTATTGGGCATCCGTAAGGACGTGCTTCCGAACGCCGTCGCGCCCCACGACCAGCGCCGTACGTCCGACCGCCGGGTGGACTTCAAATTCACCGGGGACGTAGAACGATTCGAACTCGATGACGCCGTCTTCGAGCATGGGCCGCTGGTACAAAAGCAGGCTTTCGATATCCCGGGCCGCCATGTTCTGGCGAATCTGCCCCTGGATCTCGTCGCCGACTTTCTTCCATGGCACGTTTTCGTCTTGCTTGGATTGGTCCGTCGAGAACTGTTCGCCGTAGATATCCGCTCGCCAGGCGGGCCAGTCGGTATAGATCAGATCGATTTCGTCCGGAATCTTCGGGGTGCCGAGAATTCGGAGATTCCGAACGGTGCTGTTGGACCCCGGGCTGGCCGCTTGTACGACGAGCCAGGGGACCGGTTGCGGCAACAGGGTGTCTTCATGAACCTGAACGCCGTTGACGAAGGTCGTTACCCCGTTTCCCTCGACGACGACGCGAAGGTCGGCCAGCCAATCGCGGGGGCGAGGGATCGTGATTTCGCCATCCACGTCGCGTTGGCCGTGCATGACCGTGATGATCCGCTTGGCCTTGAAATCGTGGCGGGGTTCGGCGGCGTGCATGCTGTAAGCGACGGCGACTTCGCGATGCCCGTGCAGGGAACGCTCACAGACGATTTCGAAATCGCCAACCAGCGGCGACTGGAAGAAGAGCTGTCCCCACGTTCCGCCGGGAAGATGATCGACGGCTCCCGGAGTGTAGACCCAGTCGGTATGCCAAAGTCTCCCCTGGGCAAGCATCTGCGGCCGCCAGTAGGGAACGGTGGCCCACTGGGTGAGCGACTGTCCCGACGTAGCGACAACGGCCCGCCCCAGCATGGCGCGGTCTACGTGGCCGGCAAGAATATCCACCCACACTCCCCAGATCTTGTCGTTCGCGGTGAAATCCGCCACCCGCTCTTGATTGCGGAGTGCACTGGTCAAGTCCAGCGCGGCGAATTGCAGTTCGGGGTGCTCGGCCGCCGTCCAGGCGACGACCAGCTCGCAGGACCGCTCGCGGCGGCCCATGATCTTGCCGAATCCCTTCTCGACGAACGGAAGAAGTTCGGCCATCCGCTGCCTGGCAACTTCAAACTCGCCGGTCTGCATCGCCAACAGCGCCGCAAGCGCCAGTTTGCCTCGCCGCCCGTAGTCGGCGGTGGGCTTGAACTCGTCGATCGCCGCGGCCACTTCCTCCAGCTTTCCGATCCGGGCGGCAACGGCCATTAGCTCACAAGCCGGGCAGAGAATGTCCTGGCCGGGATCGTCGCGGCTGACGAACTCGAAGAACAGCCGCGGAGAGAGGTGGTCCGGGGAGGGCAGCACCCATGCCAACAGCTTTTCGAAGGCGTTTTCGGGCGGGAGCCTGCGGGCATCCGCCACGACCGCCGCCGTGTCGTGCCAGAAGAATCTCTCCGAAAGCATGCCGTTGATGAGCCGGCGGTCGGGCGTTCCATACTCCTTCGTGGATGCCAGCAGGTTGCCCTGGATGTCGGGCGTGAGCGACTCGGGCCAGGGGCCGGTGAGTTTAGGCTCGCGGACCTTCAGCGACTGGATGTTGTTGCGGTAAAGCCCGAACCGGTGGTCGATTTCCGGCTCCAGGACGCGCTCGTAGACAAGCTCGCCGTTGAGCGCGACTTGAATCGTCTCGCCGGCCAGCGTGAGCGCCACGTGGTTCCAGTCCGCCGGTTTGAGTGGAAGCGCCTCGGGTCCCCGCCGAGCCTCCGGCACGCTGAGGCGGTTGCTCTCCAGCAGTCCGACCACGGCATCATCCCAACCGATCCGCGTGATCCAGTGCTCTTCGATCCCCTGAGGTTCCAGCAACAGGGCGATCCGTCCGATCGTCGGGTGGGCCACCGACTGGCCGGGAACGTAAAAGAAGTCGTAGCTGAACGACTCCCCATCGCGCAAGGGGCGATGATAGTAGAGCCAGCTTTGGGCCGTGGCGTGGGCGTCCTGGGCCCGTCCGAGGAGAAGTCCGTCCTGGGCACGCCAGCCGAACTCCGTTGGTTCCTGGCGCTGGTAATGGGCAACGCTGTCGTGCTCGCTCTTGGGTCTCTGGGCCATGAGGCGATGCCGCGGCTGAGACTCGCCCGAAAACGTGCAATTCCAGCCGTCCATGCGATCGCCGCTGACGAGAACCACCTCGCGCGGGATGGCGGCGGCGCCGCGGAACCGGGGATTGCGGAACGTGGTCGCGCGAGCGAAGTCGGTATAGAGCGTGATCCAGGGACTGGTGCCGCTCAATTCTTCCTCGTAGCAGACGTGGTTGTTGAGGATATACTGCATCCTGCCGCCGGCCACCTTGATCGTGACGGTGCCGAACGATTCTTGTTCCCGCTGCAGCGTCCGGCCGCAGTTGAACGACTCGTGTCCGCCGACTGACCAGAGATTTGCGGTGGAGCCGTCCTGCCCTTCCACGACGATGCCGCCGTAGCCCACATCCGTTTCGGCCCAAGAGCCGTCGTAGGCATCCACGGTGAACTCGAGCTGCCCGGTGAGCGGATACGCAAAGTACAGCAGATCGGACCCGGCGCCGGAGAGGTGGGCGATGTGTCCCTCCTCGACGACCCACCAGGGATCGCCGCCGCCAGGAACACGCTCGCGAGTCGTGGCGGGAAACCAGTGTGCCAGTTGGGGATCGTCGCCGGGCCGGATCGTCAGGCCGCGATCTTCGCCGTAGGCGAAGTCGACATTGAGCCGCGCGAGGGTCTTGGACTGGCCCAGCGAGCGCAGCGCGGCTGCCAGCGCCGTCTTCTTGGGACGGTAGAAGGAGGCGAACTGCGCCGACCGCAGACAGGTCCGGTAGACGAGATAGTCGCCCCAGCCGTCCGGCACGGGCTTGCCGGATTGCCGTTTCAGGCGGTCGCCGACCGTGTCGATCAAGGGCGGCAGCACCTGCTTGCCCGTCTCCACGTCGCCGAGTTGAATGAGCAGCAGTGCATAGAGGAACGACGCATTCTCCAGCTTCTCGTCATAGAACGCCTTGACCCGCTGGCGAAGTTCTTCGAGCCGGCCGGCGGCTCGAGCGCTCGCCAGCAATTCCGTGAAGTTGCACAAAAGGTCGTCCGCAAAACGACCGCCGTCGACGGCGGCTGCCTCCAGGAACCGCTCTGGAACACGCACGGGCTCGATCCACTCGGCCGCCAGCCGGACGCTCTGCCGGCCTTCCACCGGCAATGTCCAATCCCGCCACGCCTCGTAACGCTCCTTGGGCGGGAGCTTGTTCATGTCGCGGCAGACGACGGCCAGGGCCGTCACCATGCTGGGCCGCCTGCTGTCCTGGTAGGAGAAATCGACGACGCGCCCGAGATAATCCAGCGCGGCGAGCGTCACGCCCGCTTTGGCCGTCTCCTCCGCGATCTTGGCCCAGTCGGACCACTGGATGTACAAGCCGTAGCTGCCGCTGTAGCGAGCGTAGTACGACTGCCTCGTGGCCAGGTAATCTTCCAGAAGCTTGGCGACTTCCTCCGGTTCGTCGGCAAGGTAGCGAATTACCTTGGTGAACAGGTGCCCCAGAGAGAACTCGCGGTCGTCACCGGAGCGACCGGTCGAGTCGGTGTTGAGTTGCAGTTTGATCGCCGCCTTGAGGATCGCGTAGGCCGCCTCGTGGAGCGTTTCATGCTCCGTCGCGGGAAGCGCCGCGTGGCAGGCGAGCTGGACCATCGCCGGTAGGGCGCCGCTTCCCGCGAGTTGAGCGAGCTCGGAAAGAGCGGCTTTTGCATCGTCAAGTCTGTCGCGAGCCAGCGCAACACGAACCTGCATCACCAGGGCAGCGACTTTTGACGGTCCCTGTTGCTTGCGAGCGTCGATCCGCGCCAAAAGATCGTCCAGTTGTCCGCACTCCCGGCCAAAGCGCACGGCAAGTTCGCCGAGGCTGCTCACCTGCGCGTCCTGGAGCTTCGACGAGTCGGCGTACATCAGGATTTCGGCCGGCCGATGCAGCGGGAAGACAATTGCGACCAGCAGTTCGTAGGCTTCCCGGGGCGGGTAGTCGTCGCCGTGCCACTTGGCGATCACTTTCGAGAGCGACTCGGCAACTTCGATTTCATTCTCGGACAAGCCGCCGTCGGGAACCGCCGGCGCGGCCGGCGCGAAGGGCCCCGCAACTGCCGGCCGACCGGCCGGCGTCGAGGCGATATCCGATACCGGGACCCCGCCGGCCATCGACGCTTGCACGGCCATCCGTGAGAGCGCGGGCATGCCGTTTTCCGCCGCTGCCAAGGCGATTTCCACCGCGAGCCGAAACTGCGAGATCGTCAGCGGGGCGATGTGACCGGAGGGCGCCTCACGGTCTACTGGCGCGTTTACCTGCACACGCCCCGGCGGGGTGGCAGCCACGCTACCGTCTCGCGGAGCCGGATGCTGCGGCGGGCCGGTAGGCGGGCCGGGCGGAGGATTCTTGCGATCGGGGCGCTGCGTCACGATCTTCAACAGCTCGGACCATCTTGCTTCCGCCTCCGCCCGGTCGTTCTGTCCCAGCGCAAGCTTGCCCCAGTCGAAGAGGATCGCCGCGGCATGTTGCGTGTCGGTTTGCCGTTTCGCCGCTTCAAGGGCACGCTCTCCCAAATTCGTTCCGATCTCTCGGCGGCCCTCGTACTGGAGGCATTCGCGGGCAATCAACCAGAGCGGAACCTGAGCCAGCGCCTCGCGGCGTTGGCGGGAGTTCGGGCGGCGGCCCGGCTTGACATCTTCCAAGGGCTCCTCGGCGACGGTGCGAAGCAGACTTTCCAGCGCCTCGTCCGCCTGACCATGCTTCAGCCGCACCAGGCAGGCCGCCTCGGCAATGGCCACCGACAAGTCCGCGGGGTGCTCGCTTCGCAATTCGGCAAGTCGCTTGCGGATGCCGTCGGCCGTGGCGGCGTCTTTCGAAATCGTGGTGAGCAGTTCGACCAACGGGCTCTCCATCGAGTTCGTCCGCAGCTCCGCAACCTTCGGAACCAGGAGCATCAGGTCCAACACCGGTGCTCCACTGGGCAGGTCATCCGGAACCGAAAGAAGCTGGGCCATGGCTTCGTCCGCATCGACGTTCTCCAGTGCCTTGATGGCGTCCTGCAGCCCCCGCTCGACCTGCGACTTGAAGTGCTCGGGGCGGCTGCCATACCACTGGCCGGCCTGCTCGACCGCAGCCGGATCGGCCGCCAGACTGCGGAAGAGGCGAACGGCGTCGACGGGGCACTCCAGCTTCAAGAACTGCTGCCCGGCCCAGACAGTGTTCTCGATCCGCACGTAGGAGGCATACTGCGGGTCATATTGGCTGGAACTGGCCGCGCGGATCTGATTGTTCAGCAGATCGCGGGCTTCCTGCTTGCGGCCCAGGTTGCCGTACAGCTCGATCAGCCGCGCGACCGGAGAATACTGGATCTGGCTCATCGAACTCGGCTTTTCCACCGCGGTCTCGAAGAGCTTGACGGCGACCGGACGCGTGTCTTCAAATTGGTCGAGTTCCTGGCCGATGATCCAGCAGGTATGGGCCGGCATCGTCGCAAACACTTCCTCGTCGCTCACCAGTGCTTCCAGCCGCTTCTTGGCCTGGTCTTTGCGGTTCTCCTTCAAGTCGATCAGTGCGAGCATCGCTTCGCCGCCGCGCCAGTCGGGGGCTTCTTTGAGGCGGTCCTCGATCGCCTTCTTCAACTCCGGCATCTTTGGCGAACCGCGGACACCGTCGAGCATCTGGCTGAACTGCGTATTGACACGCCCGCCGGAACTGTACGAGTAGATGTCGTTGAGCCCGAACCAGGGGGTGGCGGACACTTCAACCACGGTGGGAATGACCGCCTTCTTCCCGAGCGTAAAGACGCGATCGTTCTTCCACAGGTTCTGATCGTACATCCGTGAAATCAACTGGTTGCGGTATTGCGGAAACGCGTCGAAGATCCTCTCGCACAGGTCGAGCGCGATCTCCAGGTCTTCCTTGTTTGTCTCGCCGCTGGGGCCTCGCATTATTTCGGCGACGAGATCAATGAGGTAATAGGGCTGCTGGAACGACTTCAGATTGATGTTCTGGACTGCCTTGATCAGGTCCCGGGACCGTTTGGCGCGGTCGAAGACGCGTCGAACGCTGTACAAGTCGTCGGAAATCCACTGCGGCTTCAGCTTCAGAATCTCCAGGTACTGGTCGCACGCCTCGGCGTGCTTGTTGGAGGATTCGAGGTTCTTGGCGAGTTGGTACCGCAGCGCCACCGCGTCGGGCCGGCTGGCGACGGCTTGGGCCAGAAGCTCGCCCACCTTCTCGCGGTCGTTGGCGGCCCCGTAGTATTCGATGAGCTCCTCGTAGAGCCTGGGCGAGCCGGGCGATCGCTCGATCTGGCCTTCGAGCCGGGCGATCAGTTCCTTCAGTGCGCCGGTCTGCTGGAGCAGCCGCAGGGCCTGCGTCCGCAGTCCCGAATCGCTCGTCGAGGAAGAGTATCGGAACGGATTCCGCCCGGCGCCGGACGCGCTGGACAACGGCGACGCGGTTCGGCGCAAAATGGTGTGGGCCAACTGCTGGGCAAGATCGGCCTTGCCCTGGCTTTGATAAAGGGCCATGAGCGTGCCCATCGAGGAGAGCGAACTGCCGGCCCGCCGTTGGACCCGCGAGACAATCGCTTCGGCCATCTCAGGCATCCCCAGGCGGCGCATGGGGTCGACCAGGGTCAGTTGTGTGGCGTTGTCCAGACGCAGCCCAAAAAGCCGTTCCGCCGCCTGGCGAGCCCGGTCGACGTCGCCCAGCCGCTCGGTAAGCTGCAAAGCCATCAGTTCGCGCTGCTCGACCAGCTTCTGGTCGCGCGGCGCGATCGACTCGACGATGTCCAGGGCGTCGTCCAGATTGCCCGTGGACTGATGCAGCGTGGCCACTTCGACTTGGAAAGCGGGATCGTCTTTCAGGTGCTCGCTTGCCCGCGTCAGCAGCGCCAGGGCGTCGTCCCGCTCCTCCTGCCACCAGCGGACGTACGCCGACGTGAGCAGGGCGTAGACCCGCTCGTCTTCCGCGGCACCCTGCACACGCTTGTCGAGGTGGGAAGTCAGCTCGTCCACGGCATCGTTGCGCTTGAAGATCTCATACGCCTGCCGGAGGAGCAGAATGACGCCCTGGCCGACATAGTCGTTCGAGCTCGGATAGTCGAACTGGACACGGATGTCCTCCTTGCCGTACTTGAGGGAAAAATGGGTCATGCGCATCTGCGGAGGACGCGAGACTGCCCGACTCCTCCGGCTGCTTCGTTCCGCGCGTGTCCGCCGCGCGATCTCAGCCCCCAGATCGAGCGACGCGTCAAGGAGCGAGAGAATTTTCGCGTGCTCCTCCTCGGGCCCCAGTTGCCCCATCCAGTTCTGGAGCAGTTGTGCAGCGGGAGTCAGGGCGTCGACGACTCGCGAGCCCGACGGCGAGCGGCTGGCGATCGAAGCGTCGGGGGCCTTGGCCGCGTCCTCGCGGGCCGCTTTCACCCAGCGGGAAAAACATTCGTCGAGCCGCTCGTACTTCTCGTCGTTCAGCAGCAAGGACATGGCTGCCACAATCTCTTGCGAGCTTCGAGCGGAATCGATTTCCCGCTCGATGAGCTGTGTGGCTTTCTGGTCGCGGCCGGCAAGCTTGAGTTCCTCCACGACGCCGGCCAGGTACAGGTTGCCGCGCGTGAAGCCGGCGACCGCCACCCAGTTTCCGCCGACCTGCACGTAGACCCGGCCGCCGCTGTAGATAATCTGCGAACCGACCAGGACGCCATCCGGTCCGCGGTCGTCGCCCGCAAGCGATTCATAGCAGCGCAGCATCAGCTCGATGTCTTCCGCCGAGAGCGGATCCTTCTTCGGTTTCTCCGCCCCGTTGCGGGAAACCTGCTGTGCCCGCGGATCGATCCCGCGGGTGGCCAGCGACGTGAGGAAGAACCGCTGCTCGTCGCGACCGCCCTGCCTGGCGAGCCGGCGGGCGATGGCGAAGACGGAGTCCGGGTTGCCTCGCAGTTGCTCGGCGTACATCCAGTCGTAAAGCGTGTCGCGGCTTGCGTCGTCTTTGGCGGCGGAAGCGGCCAGTTCCGCAAGCCGTTTCTCCAACGGCGTGGATTCCTCCGCCGCCGGTGTGTCTTCCGTCGCCTTCTCTTCGTCGAACTTGATGAGCCAGGCGTAGGCCGCCATCCGTGCATCGCCGAAGCTGTCGGGATTCCAGACCTGCTGCGGTCGCCCCGGACCGTAGTAACCCCGATCCGGATCGAGCCCGGCCGCCTGGCGAATCTGGGACGCCATCGCCAGTCTCGTGAACGGCGACGGCCGCGTGGGCATCGAGGACTGGATTCCCCGGACGTTCTCCGAACGCGCCTTGGCTTGGGCCTGCTTGAACTTGTCTTCGGCGACCACTCCCAATTCGTCGTGAGCCAACGGAAGCGAGAGCAGTCGCTCGAAGCGGTTTCGGGCCTCCTCGACCTTGTCGAGCGACGCCCAGGCCACGCCCTCCCGGTACAAGAGCTCCCACGCGTCTCGCTGCTGGCTCAACAGGGGCTCGGTCATCCGCAGAACGCTCTCGTACGCGCCTTGCCTGAGCAGGGTGTCGATATTCCGCAGGCGGCGTGCGGGGTCCTCCTCGCGATGCATCAGTCTCAGGAGAATCTCGCTCGCCTCGTCCCGGTCGCCTCGCGTCTCGAGGAGCGTCGCCAGCCGATACTCGGTTTCCTGCCCGGGGGCGATCGCCGCGAGCTGCCGTTGGTACTCGACCGCCCCGTCCAGGTCCGACCCTTCCTCGCACAGTTTGGAAAGTTGCTGCAGAAGGTTTGTGTCGCGGGTGTCCTCGCCCAGCAGGCTCTCCAGCTCCTGCCTCGCGGTGCCATAGTCGCCCGACGTATGGTGCGCCTGGGCCAGGCAGATCGTCATTTCGCGCCGCCGGTCCTCTTCCCGCCGCTCCCTTTCCAGCCGGTCCAGCAGCTTTTCGAACTGGTTGACCTGCAGGTAGAGCTCGGTCAGCTTCATCGTCAGGCTGGTGCGGTCGTCGAGGTCGTCCGTCTTCTCGAAAGCGCGCCAGTAGACTTCGATCGCCTCGTCCGTGCGGAATTGTTCCGAAAGCGCGGCTCCCAGTGCCATGATCAAGTGCGGCTCGGTCGGATTGATCCGCACCGCTTTCCGCAGGGCGTCGATTCCGTCCTCGAACTTGCCGAGTTGAAAACACAGGCGGGCGTAGAACTCGTAGTTGTCGGTGTTCCCCGGAGCCGCGACGATCAGGTCCCGTCCGGCCTTCAGCGCTTCGTCGGCGCGACCCAACTGGGCTTCGAGCCTGGCGACGTTCATGAGGTGGTCGTCCCGCGAGCGCCGGTCGGCCGACGCAAGCTGGCGGTACATCCCCGCCGCGCGGCCGAAATCGCCCGACAACTCCGCGATCCGTGCCGCGGTTGTCAGAACCGGGATGGACTTCGCGTCGCTCGCAAGCGCGCGGTCCACCGCTTCGGTCGCGTCGGCCCAGCGGCTGTCGGCTTCGCAATAGCGAGCCAGCAGGTGCCACTGCCGGGGCGTGGCGTTTTCGTTTCCACGCACGGCGGCCGACAGGGACTCGATCTCGTCTTCCAGGCGGCGGCTTGAGCGGAAGACGTCGATTCGCTGCGCCACGACCGCATCCTGCTCTTCCGCGTTGGCGGCCAGCGATTCGGCGGCGGCAACCAACCGAAGCGCTTCGTCGAATTTGCCCGCGCGGCAATGATACTCCGCCGCCTTCCGTTGCAGGGCGAAATCGTTGGCGTCCAACCGGCAGGCCTCGGCGATCTGGCTGACCGCGTCGTCCAAGTAGCCGAAGCTGTTGTAGATCTCGGCGAGCCTCGCCACGTTGACCGCCGTGTGGCGCTCTCCCTCGGCGATGGCGCTCCACGTGGCCCGCGCCTCTTCGGGCCGCTTGAGGATGTGGTAGAACTCGCCCAGGTATTCGCGATACTGCGGCTCGCCGGGCGCTTGCTCGATCGCCTTTCGATAGAGCCCGAGCGCTTCGTCGTTCATGTTCGCCTGGCGAAACAGGTCGGCCACCTGGGCCGTGGTGAGGGCGTCGTCGGGGCGGGCGGCGAGGATCCTGTGCCAAATGCGCGTTGCCTCGGCCTTGCGAGCGCTCTCGTCGAGGTCCTTGTTCTTCAGGACCAGTTTTCCCCAGTCGCGCAGAAAGTCGGAATTGCCCGGCGCGCTTTCGACCAGCAGCTTGTACTGCTCGACTGCCTCGGCGTAACGCTGGTCGTCGACGAGCTGATCGATGAAGGCCTTCCGCAACTCGGTTCGCGTGGAGGCCAGCTTGAGGGCCTTTTCCATCCACTTCGCGGCCTCGGGAACGCGGGCCGAGGAGGCCAGGAACCGCGCCAGCCGGGCCATGCCGTCCACGTCGTCGGGATGCAAGGCGAGCCACTTCTCGTAATAGCCGACCAGTCCGTCCTGATCCCCGGTCCGCAAGAAGACGTCCTCGATGCGGCGGCGGACGTCGCGGTGCAGCCAGCTATCGGGATTCAGGTCGCCCAAGAGCGCCTCGAAATCGGCAAGCCCTTCGTCGCGGCGCTTTTCGCGGATCTTCAACTCGGCCGCTTCGATGCGAAACATCGTCCGCCGGTAGTCGTCGCGGGCCAGCGTCGCCAGTTTTTCATAGCGCGGAAGTGCGAGGGCGTACTGGCCCTCCTCGACCAGCACGATGGCGATCTGCTCCTGCACGCGCGCGTCGTCCGGGAAGAGTGCTTCCAGCCGCTGCCAGGTCCGCAGCGCCTCCTCGGTGCGATGGGCCCGCTGATGGATCCGCCCCAATTGCTGGAAGACCTCGAGCAAATCGGTTTGCCGCGGATTTCTCGCAATGGCCCGCTCGAAGGCGGCGACCGCCTCCTCCGGTTGCCCGAGCAGCAGTTGCGATTGCCCCAGGTAGTACGGCGCCAACGGATCCTCCGGCCGCAACTTCTCCGCCATTTTCAGCGCATCGATGGCGCGGGCATCCTCGCCGCGATGCGCTTCGAACAGTCCGAGAAGCATCCAGCCCGTGCCGTCGTCGGGGACTTTCTGGACCCGATCCCGGAGCGACTGCATGAAGTCGTCCAGGGTTCCGAACTCGACGTGATGCCCGTAGATACGGTCCAGGGCCGTGCCGCGGCGCGGGTTTCCCTCGAGCACGGTGAGGAACCGCTGGGCGATCTCCACCTGTTTCCGTTCTTCCGCCAAGAGCGAGTCGGGATCGGCGACTTGCCCGCTCGCAGCCGGTCCCGCGAGCAGGGCCAGCCAGAGAAGCACCAGCCCGAATCGCAGAAGACGGCCAAATCCAGCCAGAGATGCGTTGCCGCGGACCATGGGTGCTCCTCCGATCAGGGTCCATAGTTGCCAAACCTCTTGCCCACCGGCTCGGGGCCGGTGGGGAACGGATCTCACGCGCACGTTCGGCTAGTTCCCAAACCTCTTCCCACCGGCTCGGGGCCGGTGGGGAACGGGTCTCACGCGCACGTTCGGCTAGTTTCCAAACCTCTTCCCACCGGCTCGGGGCCGGTGGGGAACGGATCTCACGTCGCGCCCGTAGACACCCGATGCACTTTGTGCCATACTACACCCAATTCGAGGCAAAGTATACACCCCGTGCCGACCCCCGCAACCGTTTGCCATGAGCACCACAGAAGAGCTAAGGCGGGAACTCGACGCCTTCCGTGCCGATTTCGAACGCTTGCGATCCGAAATCTCGGAGGTCATCGTTGGGCAGCGGGAAATCCTGGACGACACCCTCATCGCCCTGATCGCGGGCGGCCACGTCTTGCTGGAAGGGGTTCCCGGCCTGGGAAAGACGCTGACCGTGCGGACACTGGCCGACACCCTGCACCTGGTCTTCCACCGCATTCAGTTCACGCCCGACCTGATGCCGGCCGACCTGATCGGCACCAACGTCGTGGTGGAGACCGCCGGCGGCGGCAAGCTGTTCGAGTTCCAGAAGGGGCCGTTGTTCGCCAACGTGCTGCTGGCGGATGAGATCAATCGGGCAACGCCCAAGACGCAGTCGGCGCTGTTGGAGGCCATGCAGGAGCACTCGGTCACGGTGGCCGGCATCACGCACAAGCTGAGCGAGCCGTTTTTCGTCATGGCCACGCAGAATCCTCTGGAGATGGAGGGCACCTATCCGCTGCCCGAGGCGCAGCTCGATCGGTTCTTCTGCAAACTGCTGGTCAAGTATCCCAAAGCGAACGAACTCGAAACGATCCTCGACCGGACCACGGAGTCGCTGCACCCAAAGGCACGAGCCGTGTTGGAAGGCAGCCGGATCCTGGAGATGTCCGTGTTGGCTCGGCGGATTCCCGTTGCCGACGACGTCCGCCGGTATGGGATCGCCCTGGTGCTGGCAACGCATCCGGAAAACGAACTCGCTGCGGCGGCAACGAGGCAGTACGTGCGCTATGGGGCGAGCCCGCGCGGCCTTCAGGCGATGATCCTGGGGGCCAAGATCAAGGCCATTCTCGACAGCCGATATCATGTCGCCCGTGAAGACCTCCGGGAGATGGCGCTGCCGGCGCTGCGCCATCGCATCATTCTGAATTTCGAAGGGCAGGCGGAGGGGATCAGCACGGATGACGTGGTCCGGCGGATTATGGAGCACGTCCCCGAGGACGCGGTGGAGATGGTCCGATTTTAGCTTGGATTGCCCACGCCATTCCTGAGCGCTTTGATTAACCGGCCGCCGCCCATGCCCCTGTTCGAGCCCGACTTCCTGACCCGGCTGGAATACCTGTCGATTATCTCGAAACGCGTGTTTCGCGGATCGCTCCTCGCCCAGCGTCGCACGATGCAGTTGGGCTCCGGGATCGAGTTCTCCGACCACCGCGAGTATGCGCCGGGCGACGATTTCCGTTACCTCGACTGGCACGTGTATGCCCGGCTCGGCGACCTGCTCCTCAAACGATTCCAGGAAGAGCAGGATCTGCACGTCTATCTCATGCTCGACTGTTCCCGCAGCATGGGGTTCGGCACGATGGCGAAATTCGACCTCGCGCGGCGTCTCGTGGCGGCGCTGGCCTACATCGCCCTGGCCGACCTGGATCGCGTCTGCGTCCTGTCGTTTTCCGGCCGGATCGTCGATGAGTTTCCCCTCACCCGCGGCAAGGCGAGAATTCTGCCCTTGATGCGGTTTCTCGAAACGCAAGAGGTCGGCGGCCAGGACACGGATCTGGCCCGCTGCGTTCAGGGCCTGCTGCATCGCAGCACCCGCAGCGGCATTGCGGTCGTCGTCAGCGATCTGTTCGATGAACGCGGCTTCCAGCCGGGGCTCGATCAACTCCGCTACCGGCGTTTCGATGCCCACGTTCTGCAACTCTACGACCCCGCGGAAGCCGACCCGGCCCAGCTTGGCGACGTCGAGTTGATGGATATCGAGACCGGTTCGCTCCGCAAGGTGACCGTCACCGAAAAGAACCTCAGGACCTACAAGACGCTCTTCCAGCAGCATCAGGAAGCCGTCCGGCAGTATTGCCGCCGATATGCCCTGCGGTGCACTCAGTCGCCTTCGACGGTCGCCTTCGATGAACTCATCCTCCGCATGATGCGCGAAGCGGGACTGGAGGGCTGACGCATGATTTTCGGAACCCCTCTTGCACTGGCGCTGTTCGTCTTCGCGGTCCCCGTCGTTATTTTCTACATCCTCAAGGTACGACTGCGGCGGGTTCCGGTATCCACGAACCTGTTCTGGAAACAGATCTACGACGAAAAGCCGCCCCGCTCGATCTGGCAAACCCTGCGGCACCTGTTGTCGCTATTGGCTCAATTGCTGCTGGTTGCGCTCCTGGTGCTGGCGGTTGCCGATCCCTATTTCCCCTGGCAACTCCTTCAGGCACGGCGGATCGTGGCGGTCGTCGACAACTCGGCCAGTATGCGGGCGACCGACGTGAAGGATTCGCGGTTCGATGCGGCGATTCGTGCCGCCTTGGCCGCGGCCGACGGCCTCCGGTTTCGCGACGAAATGGCCGTCGTTCTGGCCGGGCCGGAGCCGGAGGTCGTCCTGGGCATGAGCAGCCACGTGCCGACGCTCAGGCGGGCACTGCGATCGATCGGCATTTCCGACAACCCCACGCAACTCGGCCCGGCCATCGAACTGGGAAAACAACTGATCGCAGGACATCCCTACGGCCAGGTCATCGTCTTCACGGACGGTTGCGGCAACACCGCCGACTTCGTTGCTGACCGCAAGCAAAGTAGGGTGGAATTCATTCCACCCGGGTCGAATGAATTCGACCCTACAAACATGCGCGCACACCGCGCAGAAACTACGGACAAAGACTCTACCCCCGTGGCCTGCCGCGTCTTCGGCACCCCGGACGCCGGGAACGTCGGCATCACCCGCTTCCAGGTCCGCCGCAGCCTCATCGATCCGCTGGGCTACGAGGTGCTCGTCGCCGTCAAGAACGCGTCCGGCCACGCGATGAAGGGCCGCCTCGAACTGGATCTGGACGGTTCTCCCGTCGACGTCCTGCCGCTCGACCTGGCCCCGGAGGGCGTCTTTACACGATCTCTGGAAAAAACGTCGCTCGAAGGGGGAACGCTCACGGCAAGCCTGACGGAGATCCGTATCGCTGCCGACACCGGGCCTCAGAAGCCCGCGGCAGGCGAGTCGCGACGGGAAGCCGAACCTGAGATCAACGCGCTGGCGGCCGACGACCGGGCCTGGGCCGTCTTGCCTCCACGAGAGGTCCAGAATGTCGTGTTGATTACGCAGGGCAACCTGTTCCTCCAGAAGGTGTTCGAAGCGAATCCGCTCGTGCGGCTCACCGTCGAGAAAGAGTTTCCGCAGACCTGGCCCGCCGGCGGCATCATCGTCTTGCATCGCGCCGTTCCCGACAAACTGCCCGCCGGAAACGTCTTCGTCGTCGATCCCCGCAACGGCTGCAATGCATGGGAACTGGGCGAGCCAATCGCCAATCCGATTGTGACCGAGCAAGACAAGGAGTCGCCGCTGATGACCCACGTCCGCCTCGACAACGTGGTCATGCCGGACGCCAGACGGTTGAAATTCACAAAGCCGCCGCACGTCCTGGCCGGTGCGCTCTCGGGCGATCCGGTATATGCGGAGGTGAGAAGGGTCGGCGGACGCTGCCTCGTGCTCAGCGTGAACATCAATGAAGGAGACCTGGCGTTTCGAACGGCGTTTCCCATCATGGTGGCCAACTCGCTCGGCTGGTTCACCGGTCAGACGGGCGAATTGCGATCCTCCCTGGCGACCGGATCGACGACCGAGATCGATCTGGCAGACCACACGGCCGGCGAATCGCTCATCCTCCGTTCTCCGTCCGGCGACTGCCGCCCGCTGCCGGTGCGAAACCGGGGATATTCGCGGCAGGGAGAGCCCACTGCAGACGCCGCCTACCTTGCAATACCGCCGCTCGATGCGTGCGGAGTCTGGAGCATCGCTCGCGGCAGTTCCGGCGAGAGTGGCCCGATCGCCGAGTTGGCGGTCAACCTGGCCAGCGATGCCGAAAGCGATTTGCGAACACCGGCGGAGTCGATCGGCCCGGAACCGGGAACCCGACTTGCGGATTGGTTCACCAGGCCGATCTGGTTCTATCTGGCTGCGGCCGCGTGCCTGCTGACGATTATCGAATGGCGGCTGCACCAACGAAGAGTCCTCACGTGAGTGCCCATGCTTGAACTGACTCGCCCCTGGATTCTGTCTCTGGCGGTCCCGGCCCTGCTGGTGCTGGGCTGGTACTACGTGCGCTCGCTGAGCGACTTTCCGCGTCCGCAGCGGATCGCTTCCCTCACCGTTCGGACCACCGTCGTCCTGCTGTTGCTCTTCTCGCTCGCCGGCCTCTCGCTGTTGCACGCGACCCGGGAGCAATACGTAATCTTCCTCGCGGACCAGAGCCTGAGCGTCGGCGACAGCGGTGCCCGCGCGGTCGACGAATTCCTCAGCCTCGCCGTTGCGGCCCGCGGAACTCACCAGGTGGCCTACCTGCCGTTCGCCGCCCGTGCCGGAGCGATTCAGACCGAACGGGTCGCCTACGGCGAGCGCCCCTCGATTTGCGCGCCCGCAGGTCCCGGCGAAGCCGAACGCGACCCGCAGGCTGAAAAAGCGATCCGCGACGGGACAGACCTTGCGGCGGCCATCCAAACGGCCGCCGGCTGCCTGCCGCCCGGATTTGTTCCCCACCTTGTGCTACTTACCGACGGCAACGAGACCGCGGGCGATGCCCTGGCCGCCGCGGCCCGCTGCCGCGTTCCCATTTCGACCGTCCCCCTTCCGGCTCGCTCCGAACCGGAGATCCAGGTCTCCGAGGTCAACGTCCCCGCCGAGGTTCGCGAAGGCGAGCCGTTCTACGTCGAGGTGGTGATTCACGCGAACCACGACGACGAGGGACTGATCGAGGTCTACCGCGGCGATCACAAAGTGATCGGCGAGAATCGGCCGCTGACGACGGGCGAGAACCGGTTCCGGTTCCAACAGTCCATCGAGCGCGACCGGCTGGTGGCGTTCAGTGCCCGCGTCTCCGGATTCCACCAGGACACGCTCTTGGACAACAATATGGATTCCGGGCTGGTCTTCGCCGCCGGAAAGCCCCGAGTGCTGGTCATCGAGAGCGATCCGAACCTCATCCGTGAGCTGGCCTACGCCCTTGAAGACGAAGGTTTGCCGGTCGACGTCCGGCCGCCGCAGGGGATGCCGTCGGAGCTTTCCGATCTGCAGAACTACGAGTTGGTGATTCTCTCGAACGTTCCTGCCACGGCTCTGTCTCAGCAGCAGATGGAAATCGCGCGAACCTACGTCCAGGAGCTGGGCGGCGGGTTTCTCATGCTCGGCGGCGAACAGTCGTTCGGACTCGGCGGATATTACAAGACCACGCTCGAAGAGATCCTGCCGGTCCGCAGCGATTTCGAAAAGGAACAGGAGAAGCCGTCACTGGGCATGGTCCTGGTCATCGACAAGTCCGGTTCCATGGAAGGCGACAAAATCGAGATGGCAAAGACGGCAGCGCGCAGCGCCGCCGAGCTCCTCGGGCGGCGCGACCAGGTGGGCGTGCTCGCCTTCGACGGGCAGACGTACGTCATCAGCGAAATGCAATCGGCCGCCAACAAGGGCAAGATCAGCGACGAGATCGCGCGGGTCGAGGCCGGCGGCGGGACCTCGATGTACCCGGCAATGGAAATGGCCTTCGAGTTTCTCTTGTCCACCAACGCGAAACTCAAGCATGTCATTCTGCTGACCGACGGGATTTCGGAGCCCGGCGACTTCGAGGGCATGGCGCAGCAGATGGTTTCCAGCAAGATGACCGTCTCCACCGTGGCCGTGGGCGAAGGCGCCGACACGGCCCTGCTGGAGAGCATCGCCCGCGAGGGAAAAGGACGTTACTACTTCACCGACAACCCGGCTCAGGTGCCCCAGATCTTCGCCAAGGAAACCGTCACGGCCGCCAAATCGGCCATCGACGAACAGCCGTTCATCCCGCAGGTGATCCGCTCGACCCATGCCCTGGCCGATATCGACATGCAAGAGGCCCCGTTTCTGTTGGGCTATGTCATGACGCGTCCGAAACCGACCAGCGAGGTCATCCTGGCGACGGAGAAGGGCGATCCGCTGTTGGCCTGGTGGCGCTATGGACTGGGGATGGCGGGCGCCTACACCAGTGATGCGAAGAGCCGGTGGGCCGCGGAATGGATGACCTGGCCGCGGTTCGGCCAGTTCTGGACGCAGGTCGTTCGCCACACCATGCGAAAGAGCGACAGCCGCGGGATCATGGTCCAGGCGGCTCGCAAAGGAAAACGGGCCTCGCTGACCGTGGATGCGGTCGACGACCTCGGGCAGTTCCTCAACCAGGCCGAGGTGGAACTCACCGTGATCGGCCCGCAGCTCAAGCCGGAAAAATCGCAGATGAGCCAGACCGCCCCGGGCCGCTACACGGCAGACCTCCAAACGCCGGCGCCGGGGGCGTACCACGTCGAAGTGGCCTTGAAGCAGAACGACCAGGTCCTCTACCGGCAGTCCCGCGGCATGATGGTCGGCTACAGCGACGAACTGCGGATCCGCCCCACGAATGACGGCCTCCTACGCTCGATCGCCCAGCGGTCGGGCGGAACGTTCGATCCGCCGCCGGACAAGATCTTCGATCGCCCCGGAGAGACCGCCCACCGCCCGACGCCCTTATGGCCCTATCTGCTGACCGCCGCCCTGACGCTCTTCGTGCTCGACGTTGCCCTGCGAAGGATCGACTTCAGTCTTCACTGGCTCCCTACAGTTAACTACATGCCCTGACCTTCGCAAGGGGCGGGGTCCGGGACGAAAACGGCGAGCGACCAGGGCCCCGTGTAGGTTCCGGTAATTTTTCCGAGGTATCGGCAGTAGCCGTTGGCAAGCTGGACGGTCATCGTTTGCACCGCCTTGCTGCGTGCCTTGACTTCCCGTCTATAGTTTTCATACTTGGGTACGATTCCTGCCCGAGTGGCTTCCGTTTTGCGCTGCACCCGCAGCATTCCTGCTCCTGACCCGCATCCGCAAGGGGGATGATCACGATGAAACGTGCGAAGATCAGCGTCATCGGCGCCGGAAACGTCGGGGCCACCACGGCGCATTGGTGTGCTGCGGCGGAACTGGGCGATATCGTCCTGCTCGATATTCCGCAAACGGAGGGGATGCCCGCCGGTAAGGCACTCGATCTGATGCAATCCTCGCCCATCATGGGGTTTGACTGCAAGCTCGTCGGCACAACCCGTTACGATGACACGGCCGGTAGCGATGTCGTGGTGATTACTGCCGGCATTCCTCGCAAGCCGGGGATGAGCCGCGACGATCTTCTGAACACGAATGCCCGCATCGTAGGCAGCGTCGCCGAAGAGATCCGCCGCACCAGCCCTGAGGCAATCGTGATTGTCGTCAGCAATCCGCTGGATGCCATGGTTCAGCGGGCCCAGCAGGTCACCGGATTCCCGCACCGAAGGGTGATGGGCCAGGCCGGCGTGTTGGATACCGCGCGATTCCGCGCTTTCCTGGCGATGGAATTGGGCGTGAGCGTCGAAGACATCTCGGCGATGCTGCTGGGCGGCCATGGCGACACGATGGTGCCGATTCCGAGTTGCACCTCGGTCGGTGGAATCCCCATCCTGCAGTTGATCGAGCCCAAACGCCTGGACGAAATCGTACAGCGGACCCGCGACGGCGGCGCGGAGATCGTCAAGCTGCTGAAGACCGGCAGCGCCTACTATGCCCCGGCCGCGGCAACGGCGCAGATGGTTGAGGCAATCGTCCGCGACAAGAAACGACTGATCCCCTGTGCGGCGTACTGCGACAAGGAGTACGGCGTCGGAGGGTACTACGTCGGCGTACCGGTCATTCTCGGGGCGGCGGGAGTCGAGCGGGTCATCGAACTTGAACTGACGGAAACCGAACGCGCAGGATTCCAGAAGAGCGTCGATGCCGTGAAGAATCTCGTGGCAACCATGGCAAGACTTACCGACCAGACGTAAGTTGCAGCCGCCGGTGCTAGCAGCAAACGGTTTTTTCGACTGGAAGTGTCCGTTTTGACACGGCACGGTTTTAGAAAGGATGCCCGCGGCTTGTCCGCGGGAGGCTCACGCTTGCCGCTACAGGAACCTCCGCGTGCCACCCCTTGGTTTCGCCCGCGGCGGCTTTGCCGCCGCGGGCGAAACCAAGGGGATAGCGGCGATCGTGGCGTATGTAGCAGAGAACGTAACCATCCCGCGGACAAGCCGCGGGCATTCGCGACATCCAAAAGTAAATGCCAACAGCTGGAAAAACCGTTTGGTGCTAGCAGCGCTAACGGCTGCTTCGGGACGGTATTCCGCACGCTCCGCTCACTCGCTCGAACTCTATGCTCCAGGCTGTGTTTCCGGCCCGGCCAACCTGCTTGCATCCGGTATTCCCTCGCGTGTGGCGTTGACAGCATGGCGGGGCATCGGGTAGAGTCGGATAGCTCTGGTTATAGCACCGCACGGAAGCACCTGCAGGTTGTTGGTTCTCATCCCGGTCATTCGTTTTATCCGATACTTCCTGCGACTCGCGAGAGTACATCACGATCATGAACCAAATCGATCGGCCCGCCCCGCTCGGGCGTCCCACGGAAACCGCCTCGGAACCGTCGTCCTTCTCGATCGAAAGCGGGCTGTGCCGCACCGAGTACGACAGTTCGCGTTGTGTCTTCGCCCCGGTCCACTACGAGCCGCGCTACGCCTACCCCCTGCTTGTCTGGCTGCATGGGCCTGACGCCGATGAGCGTCAGCTTATGCGGATCATGCCGCTGGTGAGCATGCGAAACTACGTTGCGGTAGCTCCTCGCGGGTTTCTCCACCCCGACGCCGCGTCCGAGGGCAGACAGGATTGCTGGCCGCAGTCGCCCGACCACATCGATGCGGCAGCCGAACGCGTGTTCGAAGCGGTAGAGACCGTTCAGCAAAGATTTACCGTCCACCGTCAGCGTGTGTTTCTCGCGGGGTTCGACTGCGGCGGCACGATGGCGTTTCGCCTGGCAATGAACCATCCGGAAAAGTTCGCCGGTGTGCTGTCCGTCGGCGGCAGGTTTCCCCGAATGCACCATCCGCTTCGTCAATTGAACCTGGCGCGGCGGATTCCGATTTTTCTTGCAGTCGGGCGCGACAGCCATCTTTACTCGCCCGAGCATGCCTGCGACGATCTGCGCCTCTTCCATACGGCGGGCATGTCGATCACGCTTCGGCAGTACCCCTGCGCCCACCAGCTCGCCCCCCAAACGCTTCGCGACGTCGACCGCTGGATCATCGAGCAGATCACTCCGGCAAGCCAACCGGCCGGCAAGTAGCGATTCCACGTTCGTGGCCCTCGTTCGACCGCCCGGCGCAGGGCCGTCGATCTACCTCTTCCGGTTCCGCTCACTGCCCCATCGCGTTAGCCCCCACTGACGCCCCGCTGGGCGGCATGGCCTCGCGAAACTGCATTGACAGCCCTCGACGATTTCAGGTACAAACCGCCCGCTTTTTCTCGTCTTTTCTCAGTGCAACGAGGACGGGCCATGAGACAGTAGTCGCTTCTCGGGAGGAAAACCTCGATCAACCAGCGGTGCGAGCGACCGCTTGCGCCACTCCCGCCACCCGGGAGATATTTCGCGAGTAAACCATGTCCACCGAACTGCACCCCGACGAACACCAGGCAACCGAATCGTCCGAGCGCCGGTTGTCCGTCCGTGCAGTCTTCCCCGCGGTAAAGCAATGGGCGGGCGCCAATCGGTTGAAAGCGGGCATGCTGGTGATCTCCTGCCTGGCCTCGGTCGGCGCTGCAGTCGGAATCTGGTTCGTTCTCGGCCCGGCGGCGGCGGAATTCACACTCCCGACGGCCCTGGAGGCGCTCGATGCCGGGCAGTTTTCCGATGCGCGACGCATGGCCGAATCGCTCCGGGAACCGGGACGCGTCTCGTCAGAATCGCTCGGCGAACTTGCCTTCGTCCTCGGAGCCGCGGCCGCCTATGAAGCAGATCAGACATGGACGACCGGCCGCAAGGAACTCTACATGGTCGCTTCAAGGTACTTGGAAGAAGCCCGCGACCGCGGTTTTCCGGCGGGCCGTGAAGGCGAGGGTCTTCTGCTGCTCGGGCGTTCCTTGTACTTGAGCGATCAGATCGCCGCGAGCCGCCCCGTGCTCAGCGAAGCGCTCGAACAGAATCCGGATGAGAGGCCCGAGATCCTTTACCTGCTTGCAGAAGCTTGCGCCAACGACTCTTCGCCCCGGTACGACGAGGCCCTGCAAGCGAACGACTCGTACCTCGCCGACCGCACGCTCACGCCTCGCCAACACCAGCAAGGTCTGCTCCAGCGAGCGAGAGTTCTGCTTGCCCTCGTCCGCATCGCGGAGTGTCTCGAAACGCTTTCCCGGATCCCGCCGGACGCCCGGGACCGAGCCGAGGCGCTCGTCCTCGAAGGCCGGATCCTCCTTCACCAGGCGAAGGAAGCGGGCAGCGGCGCCGATGCCGCGGATGCGGGCGGCGTGCCGAAAGCCGAACGTGTTGACCGCGAAAAGATCGAGGCCGCGATCGGCGTCTTCCGGGAAGCGGAGAGCCGCGATACCCTTGGGGCGGATGCCGGCCGCAAGGCTGCGTATCTCATCGGCGTGTGCTTCCGGGAAGTCGAGGATTACCGTGCGGCCCTCAAGCAATTCGAGATGACTCGCAAGAAGTGCCCGGACACTCCGGAGGAGTTCGCCGCCGTATTCCAGGAGGGAGAAATCGCGCGGCGACTGGGCGACGATCAGCGGGCCCTGGCGCGCTATGGCAACGTGCTTTCCCGGATCTCGAGCAGCCAAGGCTTCGTGAATCCGTGGATCTCCGCGGTCGAACTTCGGCGGTGTATCCTGCTTGCTTATCGCGAGTACCTCGCGGCGGAGAAGTTCGATTGGTGCAGTCGGCTGATCCGGCTGTTCCACCCGCTGTTTCCTCGCACGCAGCAGATGGAGCTTGCCGCACAGACAAGCCGGGATTGGGGACACAGTATGCTGGGGCAAGCGGCCTCGCTTCCGCCGAGCACCAGGACCCGCTTACAAATCGCCGGTCGGGAAAAGCTCCGGTGGGCCGGACGGGAGTTCGAACGGCTCTCCCGGCTGAGAATCGCCGACCGCGAGTACCCGGATGATCTCTGGGAAGCCGCCGAGGCCTGCCTGGCAGGTCACGACTTTCGCGGCGCCGCAACGCTCTTCGCTTCCTACCTGAAAAACGAGTCGCGGCGGCGACATCCGCGGGCACTGGTAGGCCTGGCCGAGGCGCTGCTCGCCCTGGATCGGGTCGACGAAGCGATTGCGGCATGCGGGGAATGCGTGGAATTCCATCCCCGCGACGCTGCGGCCTTCAGCGCCAGACTGGTAGCGGCCCGCGCACAAATGGAAAAAGGAAGTATCCAGCAGGCGAAGCAGTTTCTTCACGAAAACTTAAGCGGAGAACTCCTCACGCCCGCCAGCAAGGAGTGGCGAGAATCGCTCTTCGAGCTCGGCCGCCTGTTGCATCGAGAGGGGGAGTACGACAAGGCCATCGAGCGACTCGAGGAAGCCATCGAGCGCTATCCCGGTGCGCCCCGCGCGATCGAAGCCAAGTACCTCATCGCCGACTCCCACCGGCTCACCGCCCGGCGGCTGGGAAAACGGCTTGAGCAGGACCGGGTCGAAAACGTTCGCATGGCCCGTTCCCAGGAAACTCGCGAGCACCTGGATGCGGCGCTTGCCGCATACCGAGGCATCCAGGAGACACTCGCCCGCCGCCAGGAGACCGATGAACTCGATGACCTCGAGAAGATGACGCTCCGCAACTGCTATTTCATGATCGGGCAGATGCTCTTCGAACTTCGCCGGTACGAGGAAGCAGTCAAAGCTTACGTCATGGTGACGAACCGGTACCAGGGGAGGCCGGAAGTGCTCACCGCTTACCTCCAGCTTGCGAGGACCTACCGGCGACTGGACAAGCCGGCGGAGGCCCGTGGCACCCTGGAACAGGCGAAGATCGTGCTGGCGAGGATGAAGCCCGACGTCCCCTTCGAAGTAACGACCAATTATTCGCGCAGCCAGTGGGCTGCACTTCTGGAACAGTTGACAGCCGCATAATGGAATACGAAACCGATCTGCTCAGCGACCTGATCGACCGCAAGCTCCAGTGCCTTGTCCAGTTGCGCGACATGGGCCGGAGACAGTTCGAGCTGGTCGAAGAGGGAAGCATCACCAGCCTGCTCGACCTCTTGTCGGCGAAACAGGAGGTCCTCGCACGCATGCAGTCGATCGAGCGGCGGCTGGATCCGTTCCGCGACCAGGATCCCGACGCTCGCCGCTGGAGATCACCCCAGAAGCGGCGCAGTTGCGCCGAACAGGTCAAGCGGTGCGAGCGATTGCTGGCCGAGACGCTTGCCCAGGAAAAGCGGAGCGAGCAGGAACTGATTCGCCGGCGGGACGAAGCGGCCCATCAACTCCAAGGCATTCAGCACGCCGGCCAGGCATGCGGAGCGTATGCCGCGGCGGCCGCCTTCTCCGCACATCAACTGGACCTTTGCTCGGACAGGTAGGAGACGACGGAGAGTGTTTTGGTAATTTGGAGGTTTCCACTGCTTGTGATTGTGGTAAGTCTTATGCAAGTGGAGAATCCGTCCAATCACAAGCAGCGGCACACCGCGCAAATTGAGCTTGGATAGCTGATCACCCGATGACAACATCTCTCACGACACCCGATCCCCTCGCACTCGACGGCGACGCCAGCCTGGAGTCGGTCCTGGCTGCGTGGCATGCCGCCACCCTGCGCCTGGAGCAAACCCACGAGACCCTTCGCGGCGAGGTCCATCGCTTGACGGAGGAACTGAAGGCAAAAAACCGGGAACTGGCCCGCAAGAACCGGCTGGCCGATCTGGGGCAGATGGCGTCGCACGTCGCGCACGAGGTCCGCAACAATCTCGTTCCGGTGACGCTCTACCTGAGCCTGTTGCGCCGGCGCATCCTCTCCGACGCGGAAAGCCTCCGGATCCTCGACAAGATCGCGGCCGGCTTCACCGACCTCGACGCCACGGTAAACGATCTGCTCCAGTTCACTTCCGATCGCGACCCGCAATGGCGGACTTTCCCGATTGCCGGCCTGGTCGACGACCTTTTCGCCTCGCTGGCGCCTCAGCTCGCGGCGCAGGCCATCCAGACCGGCAGCGAGTCGCCGCCGGGTCTGTTGATCCGTGCCGACTACGACATGATCCGGCGTGCCGTGCTGAACCTCGTTCTCAACGCCGTCGACGCGATGCCCCACGGCGGCCTGCTCCGGTTCCGCGCCCGCTCAAAGCAGACCGGGCTCGAGCTGCAAGTGTCCGATAGCGGGGAAGGACTCTCCGACGACGCGGTGCGGCGGGCCTTCGAACCGTTCTTCACGACCAAGCCCGGCGGCACGGGGCTCGGGCTGGCCATCGTCTACCGGATTGCCGAGGCCCACGGTGGACGAGTCACCGCCGCGAACGGACCGGATGGCGGAGCCGTTTTCACGCTCATCCTTCCCCGCATCTCGCAGGAGCACGCAGCATGAAAACCCACGTCAGCGGTCCATGTGCTTTCGGCGGCACCGGCCGGGTTCTCGTCGTCGACGATCATCCCCAGGCGCGCGAGTCGATGGCCGAGGTGCTCCGCCACGCCGGCCACCTCGTCAATTGCTGCTCCAGCGCCGCCGAAGCGCTCCAGGTCGTGGGGCAGGACGCGTTCGATTGCATCGTCACCGACTTGAAGATGCCGGGGATGAGCGGGGTCGAGTTCATCATTCAACTCGAGCACCGGCGCTACCGGGCTCAGGTCGTGATGGTCACGGCGCACGCCTCCGTGAGCACGGCCGTCGAAGCAATGCGCCACGGGGCCTTCGACTACATCGAGAAACCGTTCGACGTCGACCGGCTCGAACAACTCGTCGCCCAGGCGATCCGTCACGGACACCTCGTGCGGATGCACGACGCCCCCGAGGCCGGGGCGCCGCGGTTCTCTGTGCCGGAAATGATCGGATCGAGCCCGCCCATGCAAGCGCTGCGCGCGAAGATCGCCCAAGTGGCTCCCACGCCTGAAACGGTGCTCATTGCCGGCGAGAGCGGCACCGGCAAGGAACTGGTCGCCCAGGCCGTCCACGCCGCCAGCAACCGGCGCAACGGCCCGCTGGTGAGCCTCAACTGCCCGGTGCTCTCCGCGCAACTCATGGAAAGCGAGCTCTTCGGACATGAGCGCGGCGCTTTCACCGGCGCGGAAACCGCACGGACCGGCCGCTTCGAGCTCGCAGGCGGAGGCTCCATTCTCCTGGACGAAGTGACCGAGATCGAACTGCCGCTGCAGGCGAAACTGCTGCGCGTACTGCAGGAAAAGAGCTTCGAGCGCGTCGGGTCCAGCCATTCGATCGCCGTCGACGTCCGCGTGCTGGCGACCACCAATCGCGATCTGCCGAGCGAGGTTGCGGCCGGGCGCTTCCGCCAGGACCTTTATTACCGCCTGGCGGTCGTTCCCCTCTTCGTGCCGCCCTTGCGGCAACGGAAAGAGGACATCCCCGAGTTGATCGAGCACTTCGTCCAGCGAAGCGCCGTTCGGCTCGGTCGCGACCCGGTCGAGCTGGATGCATCAACCGTCGACCTGCTGGTGCACTACGACTGGCCCGGCAATGTCCGCGAACTGGAGAATATCGTCACGCGGCTGAGCGTGCTGAGCAACGGCGAACCGGTCGGCGCCGACGAGCTTCGCCGTTGGCTGGTCGCCGGAGCGGATGCAGGCGATACCGAGGCGGCCGACCCGGTGGCAGTCGGGCTGAGCCTGGAGCAGATGGAACGGAAGCTGATCGAAGCCACGCTGGACCATTACGACGGGCACCGGGAGAAAACCGCCAAGGCGCTCGGGATCGGAGTCCGGACGCTTTCGGGGAAGCTGAGGCAGTACGGATACGCGCCGAGGGAGAAAACCTTTGTGAAGGCGGGGAAATGACCGGCAACTACTGCCGGGTGCAATCGGCAGTTTTTGCCGTTGGCACAATAGGCAAGACCGAGAGATTCAAGAACGAAACCGGGTGGCGGGGGAAAAGGAAAGCGTGGAAGTTGCCGACCGGTAGACATTTAGCATCGCTTTGGCGTTCGTCGTGCCCGCCGGCCGGAGGCCGTCGGCACGGCGCTTGCTCGCAAGCGGCAGGGAAACAGCCATGTACGAGACAATCCTCAACGGTACAACGATCCCGGTCCTCGAACAGGTGGTCGCTTTTTCCCAGGCGCGACACAACGTCCTGGCGGGAAACATCGCCAATATCGACACCCCGGGCTACCGCGTGCGGGACTTGTCCACGGAGGATTTTCAGAGTCGGCTCCAAAGCGCTATCGATGCAAGCCGCCGCCCCCCGGCGGCCGTTTCGCCGGGCGAACCCGGGTTCGGACAAAAACCGCACCTTGCAGAGGTAGCACGTGAAAGCCAGACCATCCTGCGTCACGATGAGGTTAACGTGGGAATCGAGACCCAGGTGGCCGAAATGGCCAAGAACCAGATCCAGCACAACCTGGCTTTGACGATCATGACGTCGCAGTTTCGGCTGTTGAACGTTGCGATCAGCGAACGAGTTTAGCAGACCCCACTCACCGAGCGGGAACTGACCACACAGGTCTCGCTCGGCAAGCAGGGCCTGCCGCATAATCCGCTTGACAGAAACAAGGAGCTTGGCAATGCTTTCCGCCCTCGATCTCAGCACCAGCGCGTTGGTCGCTCAACGGATGCGGATGAACGCCATCTCGAGCAACCTGGCGAACCTGTCGACCACCCACAACGAGGCCGGAGAAGCCGTGCCGTACCAGCCGCGCTACGTCGTGTTTCAAACCGACGACCAAATGGGAACGGCCGGGGCGGCCGGTGTGCGGGTCAGCTCCGTGGAAATCGACGAGCGCCAGCCCCGCTACAAGTACCAACCCGGTCATCCCGATGCGATTCAAACCGGACCGCACAAAGGCTATGTGGCTTACCCCGATATCAACATGATGACCGAAATGACCGACGCCATGGAAGCCGCTCGCGCGTATGAGGCAAACCTGGGGGCGATCGATATCGCCAAAGACCTGGCCCAGCAAACCCTGAGGATACTCGTCTGATGAATCCCGTCCACAACACCGGCATCCCGGCAACCGGGGCGAACCACCTCTCGTCGGGCACAAAGCCCCTGGAAGACGGCCCGACGTTCAAGAGCTTCCTCCTGGACTCGATTCAGGAAGTGAACTCGATGCAGCAAGAAGCGGACCGCGCCGTCGAACGGTTGGTGTCCGGCGGCGACGACGTCACGCCGGCCGAAGTCCTCACGGCGGTCCAAAAGGCGGACATCGCTTTCCGCATGATGATGCAAATCCGCAACAAAATGGTGCAGGCTTACCAGGAGGTGCAGAATATCCGGATTTGACTCGTACGTCCCGTCTGACGGGCGTGACGGCCAAAACCTAACGTAACGCGACTCCGAAGTCCCGCCCGGCAGGCGGGACCTACCTAGAGGCTCCATGGATGGACTTCCTCACCAAAGCGTATAACCAGCTCGCGGACCTTTTCCGCTCGATGACGCCGGGCGCCCGGATAACCTCCGGGTTGCTGCTGGCAGTGGTCGTCTGCAGCCTCGGCTATCTTTTCGTCGAGCGATCCTCCGGCCCGGGCGTGTACTTGATGAACGGCGAGCCGTTCCCACCCGCGGCGATCCGCGACATGGAAGCGGCGTTTGCCCAGGCGGGTTTGGGTTCGTATCGGCTCGAGGGCACTCGGATCCGCGTTCCCAGCGGCCAGCAAACGGCGTACATGGCCGCCTTGGCCGACGCCAACGCCCTGCCGCAGGACTTCGGGCAGATGATGGAAAACGCCCTGGACAGCGGCAACGTGTTCGAAGACCGCGAGAAACGCCGCGAACGGCTGAAAATCGCCCGGCAGCAGGAGCTCTCCAAGATCATCAGCATGATGAGCGGTATCGACACCGCCATGATTTTCTGGGACACCGAAGAGAAATCCGGATGGGGCCGCGAGCGGATCACCACCGCCTCGGTGAATGTCCGCCCGAAAGGCACTCAGGAGCTCGATACGGCCAAAGTCTCGGCAATCCGTCACACGGTCGCCGCGGCGGTCGCCGGTCTGAAACCGGAAAACGTGACGGTGCTCGATTTGGCAAATGGCCGCTCGTTCCGCGGCGATCCAGCGGGGTTCGGCGGCGCAAGCGATGACCCCCTCATCGCGAGGAAACAGTTCTACGCCGACTGGTATCGCGACCGGATCCTCGGGGTCCTGATGTACGTCCCCGACGTCTCGGTCCAGACCGAAGTCGAACTCGACGCCAAGCGAGTTCACCGCCAACACGAGGTGAAGAACGATCCCAAGACGGTTCCGGTCCAGGTGACCGACAAAACTCGCTCGACAGTTCAAGAGGGCGCCGATCCGGCCGGGCGCCCCGGCTACCAGGCGAATGCGCCGATGGCCCTCTCTGCAACGACGAGCAAGGCTTCCCGCCAGGAAGAAGAAGAGTCGGAACAGACCACCATCAATGCCCTCTCCCACTCGACAGAGGAAATCGAAAACCAGCCCTTCGCGCTACGAAGGGTTACTGCGACGGTGGGCATACCCACGAGCTATTTCGAGAGCATTTGGCACCAGCGTAATCCGCCCGATCCCAACGCGCAGGCCGGCACCTCGCCCGAGACGCCGACTGCTGCCGAGCTCGACCAGATCCGGCAAGAAGAGACGGCGAAGATCCAATCCGCCGTTGCAGCACTTCTACCGGAAACCGAAGGCGTCGCGGACAAGAACCAGTTGGTTACGGTGACGGCCTTTCAGAAGATCACCCCACCCGATATGCCCCAGCCGGCGATGAGCGAGAAAGCCGTCACGTGGCTCGGCCAATCGTGGCAAACCCTGGGGTTGCTCGTACTGGCGCTGGTCAGCCTTACCATGCTCCGTTCGATGATCCGATCGGCTCCGACCAGCGGCCGCGGCAGCCCCGCCGCCGCGAATATCGACGTTACCGAAACGGGTGACCACGAGGAAGAAACGACCGACCAGGACCGCCGCCTTCGACGGTTCCAATCGGGCGCTTCGCTAAAGGACGAACTGTCGCTATTGGTTTCCGAAGACCCCGATGCGGCTGCGAATATCCTTCGCACCTGGATCGGACACGCGAGTTAACCACGCATGAACTACAGCTCGGGAATTCGAAAAGCGGCGATCCTCATCGCCGCGCTGGATCGGAAATCGGCAGACGTCGTGTTGGACAAGATGAATGCCGCTTTGGCGCATCTCGTCCGACGCGCGGTCGTCGACCTGGACGACGTCGACCCGGAGGAAGAACGCCTCGTGCTCGACGAATTCCTCCGGGCGGGCTCGCGGGAAGAAACGAAGCCGGCGGGCGTCGAACTCGACCACGGGCCGGCCCGCAAGCCAAACGCCGGCGCGGCGCCGGTCGCTCGACCGGCAGAGACTTCCCCCGGCGGCGACCCCCCCTTCCGTTTCCTGCAGGAAGCGGAGGCCGAAAAGCTCGCGCGTCTGCTCGCCGCCGAGCGCGCCCAGACGATAGCGCTGGTGCTGTCGCATCTTCCGCCGCAGCGGGCCGGAGCGGTGCTGGTGCGGTTCCAGCCGGCGCTGCAGGTCGATGTGCTTCGTCGCCTGGTGGATCTCGAAGAAACCGATCCGGCAATCCTGAGGGAGATCGAGCAGATGCTCGAGTCGCGGTTGGCGGAACTGGTGCGGATGCAGCGGCGGCGTGTCGCCGGGCTCTCCGCCGTGGCCGGCATCCTCTCCGCCTCCGACCCCGGCGTCGGCATGCAGATTCTCGATACGCTCAACGCCTACGACCGCCGATTGGCCGAGCGGCTGAAGCCCGAACAACTCGACTTCGAGGATTTCGGCCTGCTCGACGACCGCAGCCTGGCGGTGGTCCTTGCCGGCGCCGATCCCGAGGTCGCGATCCTGGCCATGGCCGGCGCCCCCGAAAACCTGCTCGAACGAATCCTTCATCAACTGCCGCAGGGGGAAGCACAGACCGTCCGTCACCGGTTGCTCCACCTGGGGCCGACGCGGCTGAGCGACGTGGAACAAGCCCGCCTCGAACTCGTCGAACTCGCCCGCCGGCTGGCGGCGCAGGGACGCGTTCGCCTGCCCAATCCGGCCGCCCCCATAACGGCCACCGCGGCTGCGTACGAAGCCGCCGCGGCCTGAAAGCCATAACTACCGCAGACAACGAATGTCCACCGTTATCAAAGCAAACGACGAGAACCGCAGCATCCGCGCCGCCGCCTTCAACTTCGACGACATGGCGGTCAAAGCCGGCCAGTACCTCGACAAGATCCGCGCGGAAGCCGCCGGGATCCTCGCCAAGGCACAGAAAGAAGCGGTGACCATTCGCCAACGTGCGGAAGCGGAAGGGCGGCAGGCGGGACAGAGAGCAATTGAGCAGACCGTCCAGAAGCAACTCGCCCAGCAACTGGCGACGCTGCTGCCCGCACTCCACCACGCGGTCGAAGAGGTGCGGCACGCCAAGCAGGCGTGGTTGCGCCACTGGGAAAAGACCGCCGTCCACACCGCCGCGGCAATCGCGGCTCGGCTCGTCCGGCGAGAAACCGTCGAGCACCCCGAAATCACCGTCACCCTCGTTCGGGAAGCATTGGAGCTGGCGGCCGGAAGTTCCCAGCTTCGCCTCTACCTCAATCCGGCCGACCACGCGTCGTTGGCTCCCCAGATCCAGGCGCTACTCAAAGAGTTTTCCAATCTCGCGCCCACCGAACTGATCGCGGATCCCGAGATCACACCGGGCGGTTGCCGGTTGGACACCCGTTTCGGCACGATCGACCAACAGTTCGAAGCCCAATTGGCCCGCATCGAAGAGGAATTGACCTGAGACACCCATGGACGTCGCTGAGCAATTGAGAACGCTGATGCCGACCGCCCTGACCGGCACCGTCGCCCGCACCGTCGGAATGACCGTGTCGGTGGCCGGACTGCCTGCGCCGGTCGGTGCGCTGGCCGAGATCCAGTGCCAGACGGGCCAGCCGCTCACCGCCGAAGTGATCGGGTTTCAGGACGAACTGACGCTCCTCTACCCTTTCCGCGAGCTTTCCGGCGTGCGGCACGGCAACCGGGTGCGCCTCGTCCGAACGGCGCGGTGGCTCCGCGTGGGCGAAGAGCTCTTGGGGCGCGTCGTCGACGCGGCGGGCGCCGCCGTCGACGGCAAGCCCCAGCCGGCCCTGGTCGACCGATGTCCCTTCCACCGGGCCCCTCCCCATCCGTGCCAACGTCCGCGGATCGACACTCCCCTGTCGACCGGCGTCCGCTCGATCGACGGCCTGATGACGTGCGGCCTCGGCCAGCGAATCGGCATCTTCGCCGGCTCGGGAGTCGGCAAAAGCGTCACGCTCGGCATGATGGCCCGCTACACGGCCGCAGACGTGATCGTGATCGCACTGATCGGCGAGCGGGGACGAGAGGTCAACGAGTTCATCGAGCGCGACCTTGGGCCGGAAGGGCTGGCCAAAAGCGTCGTCGTCGTGGCCACGAGCAACGAGCCGGCGCTTGTCCGCGTTCAGGCCGCGGCCACCGCCACCGCCATCGCCGAGTATTTCCGCGACCAAGGCAAAAATGTGCTCCTGATGATGGACTCGCTGACCCGCTTCGCCCTGGCGCAACGCGAGATCGGGCTGGCGGCGGGCGAGCCGCCTACGACGCGAGGATATCCTCCCTCCGTCTTCGCCGTGCTGCCCAGGCTCGTCGAACGGGCCGGGCGAAGCCCCGCAGGCAGCATCACCGCCTTCTATTCGGTCCTCGTGGAAGCCGACGATCCCAACGAGCCCATCAGCGACGCGGTCCGAGGGCTGCTCGACGGCCATATTTGGCTCTCGCGGAAGCTGGCCGCCCGCGGCCACTATCCGGCCGTGGACGTGCTGGGCAGCCTCAGCCGCTTGATGCCGGAGGTCACAAGCGAGGAGCACCGCCGCGGCGCATTTCTCGTCCGTGAATTGCTGGCTGCGTATCGCGACCACGAAGACTTGATCTCGATTGGGGCGTATCGCAAGGGAAACAACCCCTCGGTCGATATCGCCATCGACCTGCAAGACCCGATCAACGCCTATTTGCGACAGCGCATCGACGAGCCGTCCACTCTCAAGGAGGCGTCGGAGGCGCTGGTCCAGTTGTCCCAGGTGGCTTCGCAACGACTCCCGGCCGTCACCGGTCCGACCGGCCGGGCGGGCCAGGCCGGAGGTCAGGCATAAGGAGTCACTGATCCGCCATGACGAAGTTCACCTTCCGACTTGCAACGCTCCTGAAGATCCGCCGGGCCGCCCGCGACGAGCGACGCGCACAGCTCGCCCAGGCCTACGAGGCCGACGCGACTCTCCAAAGCGAGCAGGATCGGCTTGCCGAATTGACAACGGAGATAGCCAGGCACTATCAGGCTGCCTCGGGGCCGGGGGTCATCGACGTGGATCGGCTCCTGGAAATGCAGCGTCACGACCTCTTCTTGCGGGCGCAAATTCAGCATATCCGGAAGCAGCGCGAGGCGGTGGCCGCCGAAATCGAACGCCGCCGGGCCGTCCTCGCCGAGGCCAACCGCCAGGTCAAGGTCCTGGAGAAGCTCGAGGACCGCCAGCTCGAGCGCCACCGCGACGAGGAGAGCCGGCGGGAAATCAAGCAATTGGATGAAGTCGCCATGATTCGCGCGACGCGGGAGGTGCCGCGATGATCCGCCGCCTTCTGCGCGCCGCCACCAGCGGCATTCTCTACTTCTGTCTGGCCACGGTCATCGCGGAAGTGGTCCTCGCGGTTCAGTTCTGCGTGAGGTGGAAGATCGACCGCGCCAAAGCGATTCAGATGCTGGCGATCGCTCAGGGCGTGGACATCTTCGCACTGCGAGAGAAAGCCCAACGGGACAAAGACCAAATCCCCCCGGATCAAATCTCCTTCGAGGAGATTCTCGAAGCCCGGGCCGCCAAAGACCTCAACCTGCAGCTTCGCGAACAAGCCCTGGTCGACTCCCTCAGCGAGGTGCGAAACCAGCAGCAACAGCTCTCCCAGGCCGAGCAGCGCTACGCACAACAACGCGCCCAGTACGACGAGCAGTTGGCCCTCCTTCAGCAAGGCGCGCAGGCCACCGGCCGCGAAGAAGCCCGCCGGATCCTCGAAGCAGTCAAGCCTAAGCAGGCCAAGGAACTGCTCACGGAAATGCTCGACAAAGACGAATTGGCGGCCGTGGTGATGTTGCTGCGCGAAATGCCGGACAACAAGCGCGCGAAGATCGTCGGTGAATTCGAAACACCGGAGGAAATCGAGAAGATCGATGAAGTACTCCGGCAAATCCGCGAGGGAGTGCCCGAAGCAAGAGTTGCGGACAACGCCCGGAAACAGCTCGGGGCGACACCCGGCATACGCCAGTGAGACACGCCTATGACCCAATGGAAAGTCGAAACCTTCGCCCTGATGCCGGTCCCGGAGTCCACCCACGCCTCGCCGGCGGCGCTGGAGCCCCTTGGCGGGGGCGCCGGATCGTTTCTCGATTTGTTTCGGCAGGCCGCGACGGCAACTGGCGCTGCGCCGCGTGCCGCCGGATCGCCGGCTGAGGATCGCGGTTCGCAGCCCTATGAACCCACGGCGTATCGCGAACCAAAAGAACCAATGAATGCGGCGGGTCGGACCGTCCGGGACACCGGTCCGGAGCCTTCGCTCGATGCGTCCGGCCAATCGACAGCCGGCAAAGTCTCCGAGGTTCCGCAGGAGGCCGGGAAGTCCGCCGAACAGCAACCCTCCGGGTCGCGCGACGGAGACGGCCGGCAGGAAACGTCGGCATCCGCGGATGGAAACGGTCATGAGCCGTCCGTCGAGAAGGATGCATCCGACGAGGCTCTGAGCGACGGGGTCGAAATGGCGGTTGCGTCCTCCGATCCGCAACGTGCCGACCCGGCAACGAATGAGCAGAGCACCGACTCTGAGGTATGCGAAGAGACGACCGACAAGGCAAATCGCATCCAGCCCGCTGCGAACGCTCGTCAGGAGCGCGCTGACACGGTTGGCTCGGAAGCGGTAAATCCCGAAGACGGCGGGGCCGAACTCGACTCGGCCGAGGCCGAGCCGGGGGCGCAAAAGAAGGAACTCAAGACGGACGGAGCGCCTGATGCTGATCCGACAAACAAGTCGGCAGACGCGAAGAGGCAAGCCGACGCTGAAGACGCGGCCGGAGGCGAACCCCGGGCTGTTGAAGAACACGGCGCCGTCGAGTCCGACCGGTCGGATCGCAAAGCAGGATCCAGGCGCAGCCGCGATAAGTCGGCCGCTCGCACGTTGGGGCAAGATCCAACCGGCCGTTTCGCGGGCCGGACGAAGACAGCCCCTTCGGCTGGGCAATCAAGCGCCGCGGCCGTGCCGCAATTGGCCGGTCTCGACGCGATGTCACCCGACGCTCCCGCCGCGACTGCCGATCCCTTTTCCCACGCTGTGACAGCCAAAGACGGCGGGAAGCCGGAGCAGGCGGCCCGAGCGGCGGAAGCCGTCGCTGCCGATCGGGCCGGCCCGAATGCGACCGGCCGTGCAACGAGTGCCTCGCAAGCACGCCAGGATGCCGAAATCGCCCAAGCCGATCGAGTACGGTTCGTCCAGCGGGTCGCCCGCGCGTTCGAATCGTTTGGCGACCGCGGCGGCAGCGTGCGCCTGCGGCTCCACCCGCCCGAACTCGGGTCGCTGCGGCTGGAGGTGAGCGTCCGTGGCGGCGCGATGACGGCGAGACTGGAAGCCGAGACCCCCGCGGCGAAGGCGGTGCTCCTGGATAACCTCCCTCTGTTGCGAGATCGGCTCGCCGAACAGAACATCCGCGTGGAACGATTCGAGGTCGACCTGATGAACCATTCCAACGGAGGTTTCCCGGGGCAGCCCGACCTCGGCGCCAATGCGCGCGACGGAAACGAACAGTTCTCCGGTACGCGACGCGAAGGCCGTGTCGAAAACCGCGGTAACACCGTCCCGGACCGCCGGCGGCCGATCTACTACACCGACGCCGGGCGGTTCGATACAACCGTCTGAGACCACAAAACGGCATTAAGGAACCCGAAGCAGTGTACACCCAAGCAACCAGCGGCGCCTACGGGCAGCAGGGCCAGCAGTCCGAGACGGTTGACCGCTTCGAAAACCTCGACCTCGACATGTTTCTGAAGCTGATGATCGCCGAGCTTCAGAACCAGGACCCGATGAACCCCATGGACAACCACGAGCTCATCCAGCAGATCAGCCAGATCCGCGAGATCGAGTCGAATTCGCGGCTGACGGAGACCCTGGAGGCGGTCATGCTGGGGCAGAACGTGAACACCGCCTCCGCGATGATCGGTCGGCACGTCGAGGGCCTCACGGACGATGGCAGCCGCGTGTCGGGCCGCGTCGACCGGGTATCGGTGACGGATGGGAAGCCCGTGCTCCACGTCGGCGAGCAGTCGATTAGCCTGACCAACGTCGGCGAGATCCTCGCGGAGCCGGCTGAAGAGGGAGAGCCTGCCGAGGAAGATCAGGAATCGGCAAGTGAATAAGTATCATAACCAGAACTCGAACACGGTAGGGGGATACTCATGGGTTTAGCCTCTGCACTCAGCACCGCGTTGACCGGCCTGTCTGCCGCTGAAACGACGATCGACGTCGTGGGCAACAATCTCGCGAACTCGAACACCGTTGGCTACAAGGCTTCGCAGGCCTCGTTCGCCACGCAGTTCCTGCAGACTCTCGCACTGGGCTCGGGGCCGACCGACGGCAGCGGCGGAACCAACCCGCGCCAGATCGGGCTCGGCACGATGGTCGCCGATATCACGCCGGACTTCGGCCAGGGCACGATCGAAATCAGCTCCAATCCGACCGATATGGCCATCCAGGGCGACGGCTTCTTCATTGTCCAAGGCGCCGAGGGTGACCAGCTCTACACCCGCAACGGCATCTTTAAGATGAACTCGGAGAACCAGTTGGTCACCATCACGGGGCATCGCCTCCTCGGTTACGGCATCGACGACAATTTCCAGATCCAGCGGACCGTACTCACGCCCATCAGTATTCCACTCGGAGCGACGGCCGTAGCACAATCCACCGGAAATGCCTACCTCGAAGGCACCCTTTCACCAACCGGCGACCTCGCCGACCAGGCCGCCATCATCCAGACGAGCATCCTTAGCGACGCAAAATACGAGGATCCCGAGGGGCAGGCGAAAGTCTCCTATGCGTCCGGGCCGGGATGGGCTGCGGATCCGGCGGAAGTGAACGGAGGTGGGCTGAACGCCGGTGACGTGGTGGAGTACCGACTCGTCTTTGCCGACGAAAACGCACCGGAAGGATTTCAGGAAAGCAACTACTCCGAACTCCGCACCATCACGGTTCAAAACAATAACAGCTCGGTCTTTCTCGACAACATTCCCACCACGACGTCTCTCCCGGCCGACATGACGGGCAATCCCTATACGCACGTACGAATTTACCGCAAGGACTCGACGAGTCCGGGTTATCGTTTTGCTGGCCAGATTCCTGTCACCGCCGGCACCCCCCAGTTCACCGACTCAGTCGCGGTCGGCGGCTACGCCGCGAACCCCGTGATGGACGAGACCCGCATCACCGGCGATTTCACCTACTACGTCACTTACGGCAATACGGAGAATCCCGACGAGGGCCTCGTCAGCCGGCCGACCGAGCTCTCCAGCTCCATCAACACGAACACCGGCCGCGTGCTTCTGTACAATCTGCCGCGGAATCCGACCGACACGGAATGGCAATACCGGCACATCTGGCGGCGCGACAATGCGACGAGTGACAGCAACTGGCACCTCGTAGAGACCCTGCACGACGTGAACAGCGACATCACGCTCGTCGATACGCGCCCGAACACCGGCCCCGGCGGCGTGTTCAACGAACCCGTCCTCGATCTCGACGGTCCCCGAATCCAGACGAACACCTATCTGGTCGACGTGCTCCGCCGCGACGGCGGCAGCTATGAACAGGTCTTCCAGGCAGGAACTCTCGATTTCGCAGGACGCAAGGGCGGCCGCACCCTCAGCACGAAGCAGTTTGAGGTCACCAGCGAATCGACCGTTCAGGACCTCATCGATTTCATGGAGGATGCTCTCGGCATCCAGAAACCGATGGGAATTGCGGCCGAACAGGATATCCCCGTCGATTCCGGCTCCGGCCGGGAACCGGGCGGATTCGTGGAAAACGGCCGGATCAATCTGGTGGCGAACAATGGCGTCGCGAATGCCTTGGACATCGGGCTCTCCGCTATGCTTATCAAGACCGGCAGCAGCGTCGCCAATATCGACCTTCCCTGGGCCACCGTGCAGAATGCGGTCGGCGAGAGCGCCGTCACCGACTTCCTGGCGTACGACTCGCTCGGCATTCCCTTGCGCGTCCGCCTCACCGCCGTGCTCGAAAAGCGGGACAGCACCTCGACGACCTACCGCTGGTTCGCCGACAGTCCGGACAACGACCCGCTCACCGGAGCGGGTATCTCCGTCGGCACCGGCTTGATTTCGTTTGACGGCGAAGGCAACTTCGTGTCGGCCACCGAGTCGACCATCTCGATCGATCGCCGGCACGTCTCGTCGGCCTCTCCGTTGGAATTCGAGCTCGACTTCTCCCAAATCTCCGGCCTGGCGGCGGACCGCAGCACGCTCTCGGTTTCCCGGCAGGACGGTTCCGCGCCTGGTGTGCTCACCAGCTTCATCGTCGGCGAAGACGGAACGATCCGTGGTGTGTTCAGCAACGGCGTGACCCGCGACCTCGGCCAGCTCCGGCTGGCTCGGTTCGCCAATCCCTCCGGGCTCGAGCAGCGAGGCCAAAACCTCTTTGCCGAAGGGGTGAACTCGGGCCTGCCCGTCCAGGGCGACCCGGGACAGCAGGGTATCGGCACCATCATTTCCGGTGCAACCGAACTATCCAACACAGATATCGGCAGCAGTCTCATCGATCTGATCCTCGCGTCGACGATGTACCGCGGAAACACCCGCGTCATCACGACCTCCCAGCAGATGCTTGACGAGTTGCTCGCCCTGCGTCGTTGACGCCACCGTCCGGGGAGCTATGTTTTCTAGGGCCCTCACCGGCGCCGGATGGCGGCGACGGTGCAGGGACCGAGGCGTTGAGACCGCGAGAAATAAGTGTCTTCGACCATTTGTGCGCAGCACCGGGAGGGCCGGCGGAGCGGCAATGGATTCCTGACACTTGTTTCTCGAACAACTCCATCGGCGTTCAACGCCGCAAAGAAAACATGATCAAGCTGACCCACCTGAGCGGCGAGGTGTTTGTCCTCAACGCCGAATTGATCCGGTACGTCGAGTCGCGCCCGGACACGTTCATCACGCTCAACACCGGCGACCGGATCGTCGTGGCGGAGTCGATGGACGAGGTTCTGCGGCGGGCCGTGATGTACCAGCAGGCCAAACACCTGATCCCTCCCCCGCCCGAACGTGTTCCGGCGCTGGCGACGGGCGGCTTTCGGAAGGACCGTGATTGATGGACATCGCAACCGTCGTCGGTACCCTTCTCGGCTTCGCGTTCCTGGCGCTCGCCGTCCTCGTCTCCCCGGGAGCGTCTTTCGGGGCGTTCGTCGACTATGCCTCGGTCATGGTCGTCATCGGTGGGGCCCTGGCGGCCTCGCTCATTTGCTTTCCCCTGAAGACGTTCTTCGGCATTCCCCGCGTGCTCAAGGTCGTATTCTTCAACAGGCAGCCGAACGTCCGCGAACTGATCGAGCAACTCGTGTCCTTGGCGGAAACCGCCCGGCGCGACGGACTGCTGGCCCTGGAAAGCCGAATTGAAGAAATCTCCAATCCCTTTATCGTCCTGGGGATCCAGATGGCCGTCGACGGCACGCGTCCCGAGGTCATCGAAGACATCATGCGGACCGAGATGGACGCCGTCGCCACCCGCCACCGTACCGGCAAGAACCTTATCGACCAACTCGGCAAGTTCGCTCCGGCCTACGGGATGATCGGCACACTCCTGGGCCTGATTCTCATGCTCGGCCAACTCGATGATCCCAACGCCTTGGGACCGGGAATGGCCGTCGCTTTGATTACGACCCTCTACGGCGCGATTCTCTCCAACAGCGTCCTGTTGCCCTACGCCGAAAAACTCGCCATTTTGAACAAAGAAGAACTGAACGCGATGGAAATCATCGTTCGCGGGATCATGGGAATCCAGTCGGGTGAGAATCCTCGGGTCATCGAGCAGAAACTCAATACGTTCATTCCGCCTCGCCTGAGGACCGCCAGTAGGGAGGCAGCCTAGCCGTGGCACTCGCACAAGACGAAGCTCCCGAAGGGGCGCCGGGATGGATCGTGACGTACGGCGATATGATGTCGCTCTTGTTGACCTTTTTCGTGCTCCTGTTTTCGATGAGCGAGATTAAGGAGGAGGAGAGCAGGGCCTTCATGGAATCGCTCCGCCGCCAATTCGGCTACGATCATTCACTCCAGACTCTGATCGCCGGCCCCAACGTTCCCATGAATTCCTCGCTGGCCAAGCTGGCCAGCATGGGCAGGTCGCGGCGGATGGACACGATGCGCGGCGGCGACAAAGTCCGCGCGCCGGTGGGCGAGAACCCTCGCGTCTGGGCGATTCGGCCCGCGGAGGATGCCACCCGCGGCGGTACCGTCTATTTCGCCGGAGATTCCGACCAGCTTACTGGCGACAACTTGCACGGCCTGAGCAACGTGGCGGAAAACCTCGTGGGAAAGCCGCAGAAAATCGAGATCCGGGGCCATACCACGAAAACACCGCTCCCGCCCGACTCCCCCTACCGCACCCATTGGGATCTGGCGTACGCACGCTGCGAAAAGGTGATGCAACAACTCGTCAAGCTCGGGGTCGAGCCGCAACGGATCAGGCTTGCCGTGGCGGGCGAGTACGAACCCTTGCATATCGGCGCCGACCCCGAACTCCAGAAAAGAAACTCCCGCGTCGAAATCCTGATGCTCAACGAGCTTGTGAACGACCTGCAAGGGACGCCGGATGAAAAACAGCAGCGGTTCACCGGCCCCAAGGAAACGCCCTGATCGAGACTGACCAACCACATGCCCGAAAATAATGCAACAACAACCGGAAATGCCCTCTCCCCCACGGTGGGGGCAGCGGCAGGCGCCGGTGTGCCCTGGATCGGAAAGCTTGCGGTCGCGTTGTTCTTGGGCGCGGTCGTTCTGGCCGAGTGCATCGTTGCCTATCTCTGTGTTCCAGACGCGGCAGACACCCTTGCGCTGGCCAGTACCGTGGTTGCGGCCCAGCCGGGAGACGAGTCGGTAGCCACGCCGAAGACCGAGGATCGTTCAGCGAACCAGATCGAGGTTGATCTCGAGCAGTTCAGTGTCACGGCCTTCCAGCCGGTCTCGAACACCACCCTCCGAATCGACTTCCACCTCTACGGAGCTATCGCGGTCGACGACGAGGTCGAATTTCAGCAACGGATGGCAAAAAACGTCCATCGATTTCGGGAACAGGTCATCGTGATTATCCGCAGCGCCGAACTCACGGACCTGACCGACGCAGGGTTGGGCTTGATCAAAAGGAAGATTTTAGAGAAAACTAACCACATTCTCGGCAAGCCTCTTCTCAAGTCGGTGATCGTCAGCGATTTCTCTTTCATCGAACAGTAGGGCTGGCAGAGAATCGTGGCAGCGCCCCCGCTTACCGAGGGGGCTGCCTGTGCCGGGACCGCTGAAAAAAGACAGGCGCGACCCAACCTTCAATGCCAGGCGGAATGGATTCCCATGGCCGATGAAAAAGACCTGATCGATCAGGACGAAATCGAGAAGATCCTCCAGCAGGCTGGTTCGGCGCGGCCCAAACCTCAGCCGGCGAAAGGCGGTTCCGCGGCACAGCCCCAATCAGACGCCATCGACCAGAACGACATTGAGGCACTCCTGAATGGGGCAGCGGGCAAGCCGGCAAGCCAAACCTCCCGCCCACCAAGCACACCGTCCGCAGCCGGCGACAAGATGGTTGGACAGGACGACGTTGTAAAGCTGGCGGCCCAGGCCAAAAAGGTCCCTTCGACCACCAAGTCACCCGCATCCGCAGAGAAACCGATCCCTTCGGAGAACGAAGGGGAAATTCTTCCGGACGACATGGAATATCTCCTGCGGCAGGCCGAAGAGGCGTTAGCCTCGATCGAAGGAGAATCCTCGGCGGAAGTGCCACCGGGAGTGGCCGCCTTCCGGCTGGAAGAGTTCGCCGGGGCACCGGCTTCCAGCGAGACCGCAACACTCGACCTCATCCGTGACGTCGAGCTGGATTTGAAAATCGAGCTGGGCCGGACCCATATGTACCTCGAGGACATCCTCAAACTTCGCCGGGGGTCGGTGGTTCCGCTGGATAAATTGGCCGGCGATCCGGTCGACATTTACGTGAACGGCCGCTTGATCGCGCGGGGCGAGGTCCTCGTGCTCAACGACAACTTCTGCGTCCGTGTGGCAGAGCTTATCGCCGGCGCAGGGTCTGGATGACCTGACCCCGGTGGAAGTCGCTGTCAACAAAACTCGGGAGGGCATGGATGCCCCAACTGGCGAGAATCTATTTGACGGGTCTGTTGTTGATTGGTCCGGCGGATCTGGCCGCGCAGACCTACTCGCCACGCTCATCCGCCCGGATGTTGCCGGGCGCCGAATCGGTTGAACATGCCGATTCGGCTATGCAAGGCCCCCACAACGGCCGGACGCCGCCGACGCATTCCCGAACGGATCTCCCTTGGGCCAGTCCGGTTCCCCGCGCCGAATCGATCCTCCCGGACAGCCCTTCGGCGGTGGTTCCTGCCTCGCTCGTCACCCGAACAGGCGAGAACGCTCCTGCGACAAGTGCCGCCTTGCCATCCTCCGAAGCTGCCTTCGCGAACGACGCAGTCGCGATTCCACCGCCCCGCCACCCGGCAATGCCGCGGCTGGCGCCTCCCGGCGATACATCTCAACCCGGAGGCGCCACAACGGACCGCCGCAGCCCGATTCCGTCGCTTCTGACGATCGGAAGCAGCCTTGCCGTCGTGCTGGGGCTGTTCCTTCTCTTCGCCTGGACTTTGCGGCGTGCAACGCCCGGCGCAACCGCAACGTTGCCCGCCGAGGTCGTCGAGGTGCTTGGCCGCACTACGCTGACCCATCGGCAGCAGCTCCACTTATTGCGTTGCGGCGCGAGGCTCGTTCTGGTGAATGCCAATCCGGACGGTGTTCAGGCGCTGGCCGAGATTACCGAACCGGAGGAAGTCGACCGCCTGCTGGGTCTCTGCCGGCAGTCCCAGCCCCACAGCGCCTCGGCCGCCTTTCGACAGGTCTTGCAGCAGTTCGCCGGCGAGCGGACCACGGAAGGCTTCCTGCCGCCGGCCGCGCAAAACGAGGCGCGTCTGGTTCCCACGAAACGTCACGGGCCCGACTACCGCGGCCGGGAGAGAGCCGATGCCTGACTACCCGCTGGCTAGCTCGGCCTGTCACACACCGCCGGCAACCCGCGCGGACATCCCGTGGCAACGGCGCTTGCTCGTGCTCGCCTTGCTCTTTGTCGTCGGCGGGCTTCCGACCCCGTCGGCCGCGCAGGAGTCGGCCAATCAGCCGCTCAAGCTGGAATTGCCCGAGGGGCTGGCTGCCGGACCGGAATCGTGGACGAGTCCGGAGGGCCTGAGCTCTACGATCCAGGTAATGCTCTTATTGACGGTGCTGAGCCTGGCGCCCGCCATCTTGCTGATGACCACGTGTTTCGTCCGGGTCGTCGTGGTGCTTGGCATCCTCCGCCAGGCCATCGGCACCCAGCAATTGCCTCCCAGCCAGGTCATCACGACGTTGGCCTTGTTCATCACCCTTCTGGTAATGACCCCGGTCTGGAAGGATGTGTACGACGAAGCGATCGTGCCCTACACCAGCCGCCAGATCACCCTCGAGCAGGCGTGGGAGAGAGGCGTCTATCCGATCCGGCGATTCATGGCCCTGCAAATCGAGCGGACCGGCAATGAGGCGGACGTCTATCTCTTTCTCAACTACATCCCCGACCAGCCGCAGCCGTCCGGCTACGACGACGTACCCCTGCAGGCGCTGTTGCCGGCGTTCATGCTCAGCGAACTGAAGACCTCGTTCCTGATCGGGTTCCAGATCTTCCTTCCCTTCCTCATCGTCGACCTGGTGATCGCCAGCATCATGGTCTCGATGGGCATGCTGATGATGCCGCCGGTGCTGATCTCCATGCCCTTCAAACTTCTCCTGTTTGTCCTCCTGGACGGTTGGCATCTGGTGGTCGGCATGCTCATGGAGAGCTTCCAGGCATTTGCGTAAGAGGCCCGAACAGAACGTGGACTGGCTCCCGGCTTGTGTCGAAGAAACCTCGGAAATCACGGAACAGCAAGGGTGCCCGGCACCGTTTTGTCAGGGCCGCTAAGAACAGAAGCTCGGAAAGGCTCAGCCATGAATGCTCAAGACGCCGTCGACCTGGCACGCGAAGCGATCTGGATCGGGCTGCTGGTCGGGGCACCCGTTCTTCTCGCGGGCATGGTCATCGGGCTGGTCATCGGCCTGATTCAGGCTCTCACCCAGATCCAGGAGCAGACAATCGCTTTCGTGCCGAAGATCGTGGCAATGGTCCTGGTGCTCAGCCTCACGCTTCCCTGGCTGATCACACAGATGCTCCAGTATTCGAGCGATCTGATCGGCGGCATCGCCGAGCGACTCTGAACACCAAATCGTTTTCAGTTATCAGCAGACCAACCACCAACCACCAACCACCAACCACCAACCACCAACCACCAACCACCAACCACTACCACAACCACCAACCACTAACCACCAACCACCAACCACCAACCACCAACCACCAACCACCCAACCACTAACCACTAACCACTAACCACTAACCACTAACCACTAACCACTGCCCCCCAATGCACTGGGCCACCCAAATCGACGCCGGCAAAGTCGTCCTCTTCACCCTGGTCTTGAGCCGGGTGAGCGGGCTGATGTCGTCCGCGCCCCTGCTGAATACCCCCGAGTCGCCGATGCAATTTCGCGCACTCCTCTCCGCCGCGATCGCCCTGCTGATCGTGCCCAGCCAGTGGAACGTTGCGATTCCTCAACCCGGCAGTCTCGTTCACCTCTTGGTGCTGGTCGGCAGCGAACTGGTCATTGGGCTCTGTCTGGGACTGGGCCTGGTGGTTCTCTTTTCGGGCATACAACTCGCCGGCGAGCTGATCGGCCGGGTGGGCGGCCTGATGCTTGCCGATGTCTTCGATCCGGCGTCGGGCGAGAGCGTACCGCTGTTTTCCCGGCTCTTCCACCTGGTTGCCATGGCCGTGTTCGTGCTGATCGGAGGCCATCGCATGGTGATGGCCGGGCTGCTGGACACCTATCAAACGATCCCGCCGGGCAGTTGCGGCGTGCCCTTCTCGCTCGGAGACGCTTTCGTCGCGCTTGCCGCCCAGAGCTTCGCCCTGGGACTGCGCGCGGCCATGCCCGCCGTCACGGCCTTGTTGCTGGCCACCTTGGTGATGGGCTTGATCAGTCGGACCCTCCCGCAGTTGAACATCATGGCGGTCGGTTTCGGGCTGAATGCGATGGTCGCCTTCGGAGCGGTCTCGCTTTCCCTGGGAGCCGCCGTCTGGGTTTTTCAGGAACAGATGGAACCGGCGCTGGAAATCCTCCTCGACGCCCTCCACGCCCCGCTCCGATCCGAGTGGCTCTCGTGAAAACCGGTTGATCGATGGCCGAGGACAACGGCGAAAAATCGCAGGATCCGACCCCGCATCGCCGCCAGAAGGCTCGCGAGGAAGGCCAGGTTGCGCGAAGCCAGGACCTGGCCTCCGCCGCGCTGCTGCTGATCGGAATGGTCGTGCTCCTGATGTCGGGCGGAGCGTTCGTCGACTTTCTCGGCCGCTACACCAAGCGGCAACTCGGCGGCGATCCCTGGCTCAGGGCCGACCTCGATTTCACGATGGTCGCCTGGAACGACACCCTGCTCGAGCTTGCCCGCTACATGCTTCCCATTTTTGGGATGCTGCTGGTGGCCGCGATCGTGATCAACCTCTCGCAGGTGGGCTTCCTCTTCTTGCCTCAGAAGCTCATGGCGGATTGGTCCCGGATCGATCCCCTCAAGGGGCTTGGCCGCATCTTTTCGCTCCCGAGCGCCATGCGTCTGGTGTTCGGAATCATCAAGGTCGTGATCGTCGGCGCAGTTGCCTTCGCATCGCTTTACCACGAGTACGATACGGTTCTGAGTCTCACCGCCCTGGCCTTGCCCGTATCGGCAAAGTATCTCGCCGAGGTCGTGGTCTGGACGACGATCAAGATCGCCGCTGCACTGCTGGTCCTGGCCGTTCTCGACTACGCCTTCCAGCGGTGGAAGCACGAGCAGGACCTCAAGATGACGTCGCAGGAGGTTCGCGAGGAAATGAAAAACCTGGAGGGCGATCCGCAAATCGCGGCCCGGCGCCGCGCCGTGCAGAGGCAGCTCGTGCTCAATCGCTTGTCCAGCAGCGTGCCCAAAGCCGACGTCGTCGTGACCAATCCGACCGAACTGGCCATCGCGATCCAGTTCGACCCTAAGACAATGGCCGTCCCGGTGGTGGTAGCCAAGGGCGCCGGGATTCTGGCCCAGCGGATCCGCAAGCTGGCCCTGGAACACGGCATCCCGATCGTCGAGAAGAAGCCGCTGGCGCAGGCGCTCTACCGCGACGTCGACGTAAACCGCCCGATCCCGCAGGACAAATACGCCGCCGTGGCAGAAATCCTGGCGTATGTCTACCAGCTCAAGAACAAGAAAATCGCGTAGCCTGGTGCGCTTGCGAACAAGAGGCAGTGGTGACACCGACCCCTGCCGGTTCACCCGGCAGGTGAGCCAGGTTCCCAAGCTACCACGAAACCTCGCCACAACACCGACCCCTGCCGCTTCATCCGGCAGGTGAAGTCAGGTTGCCAAGCCAGCGTCTTGAAGAAGGACTGGCGAGCAGATAGCGTGTGGGATAGCAGCCCGGCTGCTGCCCGTCCTGCACTGCTGATGAGAATCACTCGTTCACCCTCCCCACAACGACCTTCTGCATTATCCCTGCCCTCATGATGTCCCACGACAGCACTTTCACAGCGGTCGAAGCCGCACTTCGCCGGCATCTGGAGAAGCGAATCTACCGCAGCGCCGATGGGCAAACGCTGCCCTACCGCCTGCATATCCCCGCCAGTTACGACCCGGTCAAAAAATACCCGCTCCTTGTGTTTCTCCACGGGGCAGGCGAGCGTGGCACGGACAACGAGGCCCAACTGATCCACGCCGAGGTCTTACGGCTGGTCGGCGATGAAGCGGCAGCCCGGCAGCCCTGTTTTCTGGTCGCCCCGCAGTGTCCGGAAGGCCACCGCTGGGTCGAGGTCCCGTGGGACAGCCCGGAGCCCCATACGACTCCGGCAGAGCCCAGCGTTCCGATGCGACTGACGATGGAAATCCTCGACTCGCTCGAGAAAGAGTTCAACATCGATCCCGACCGCCGCTACGCGACCGGAATGTCGATGGGCGGGTTTGGGATCCTTGATCTGCTGGTTCGCCGCCCGGACGACTACGCCGCTGCAATTGTCATTTGCGGAGGCGCCGACAACGCACGGGCCAGGAGCATCGCCCGCGTCGCGTTCTGGCTGTTCCACGGCGGCAGCGACGACGCCGTCCCGGTGGCCCGTTCTCGCTCGATCGTCGACTCGCTCAAGCAAGCCGGGGCCGATGTGAACTACACCGAGTATGAAGGGGCGGGGCACAACGCCTGGAGCCGGGCCTATCACGAGCCGCAGCTAGTCGACTGGCTGTTCAGCCGCCGGCGCGGCAAGCAAAGCCGAAGTCGGAAGCAATGAATCCGAAGCCATTCAAAACACCCGTACGAAAGGACCCAAACCCATGCGCCGGATCGGTCGCTCATCTCACGAATTACCCACGAACTCTTTGACTTTTCCGATTTTGTATTTGGGATTTGTTTCGGATTTCGGATTTCGGATTTGGGATTTTACCACACCGCTGTTTCTCTCCGTCGCCCTCCTGTCGTGCGGCGCGACGGCGGAAGATAACACGTTGCCCAACGCCAGGCCGGTGCCCGACGTACAAGTGCTACCGTTGCCGTACGACCAGGCGTCCTTCCAACATCTGGGGCGGGAGCTGACGCGGTACCATTTCGGCCCTTCGCTTTGCCGGCCGTTTCTCTACCCGTTCCGCGGTCCGGCCGAGTGGTCGCTGACTCGCATGGGGCATCCGCACGATCCGGTCGGTCACAGCCACCACAACTCGGTCTGGATTTCCCATCACGACGTCGCCGGCGTCGATTTCTGGAGCGACCGGGGAGGGAAGATCGTCCACGAGCGGGTCGAGCAGTTCAGCGACGGTCCGCACTCGGCTTGGGTGCTCACGGTCAATGCCTGGCAGGATCCGGAAGGCAAGACGCGAATGCGTGACCGGCGCCGGATCGAGGTTGCGCCCCTTTCGGGTGAAGAGTTTCTGGTCTACATCGACCTTCAACTGGAAGCTCCCGGCCAGGAACCCGTTACGCTCGGTGCGACTCCCTTTGGCCTGATCGGAGTCCGCATGGCCAAGACGATCGGCGTGCACGACGGCGGCGGACGGATTCTCAACTCGGAAGGACATCGCGACGAAGAGGGAGTTTTCCGAAAACCGGCCCGCTGGGTCGACTACAGCGGCCCCGTTACCGAGGAGCTTCGCGGCGGAATCGCCTTGATGGACCATCCGGAGAATCCCGGACACCCGTCGCCGTTTCACGTCCGCAACGATGGTTGGATGGGCGTCTGCTTCACACTCAGCGGTCCGCGGACCATCGAGCCCAGCAAGCCGATCCGCCTCCGCTACGGCCTTTGGATGCACGGGAGAGTGCCGGGTGTCGAACTGTGCGACGATCGGTGGCAAGCGTTTTCGTCAGTGTCGCTGCCAGCCATGGAGAAACAGAGGCCATAAAGATCAAGAAAAGAAAGAAGCCCGCACCCGAGAGGCGGGCTTCTTCAGTCAAGTTTTTCAGAGAAAGGGGCGATACGCCATCACTGGTTGCCTGCTGCCCATGTTTCATGTGGAGCCAGCGGCTGAACCTGGTGTACCGGCCCTTCCTCTCGACTGGCCAGTCACTATTTAGTTTATCTTGAATTTCGGCGATGGCAATGCCTCCGGAGACGGGAGTGCCTCTAACGACACGGCGCTAGACTCGCCGAACGCCGGTTCCGATGCTCAATCGTGCCGGTCGCCCCCGTCCACGGGGAAATCGTGCTCGGTGCTCTGCTTGCGATAGATCGGCAGGTGACGGTAGTACACCTCCAGGATCATGGTCGCCATGGCCGTGCAGTAGAGCCGTCCTGCAAGTTCGTTGGAACGGTCTCCGCCTCCTACGTACCAGCTCCCTGCTTCATGTCCCTTGGTGGCTTGGGACTCGATCAGCCGGTCCCGCATCACGACGTTCCACTTCTTCCAGAGATCGCCCTCCCAGTGGCGCAGCACCTGGGTCGCATAGTAGTTGTAGTACATGTCGGTCGGGCTTGGCCCGGCGTCGGACAGCATCTGGACTCCACGCTCCAGCGCCGGGACGTCCTTCTTCCAGCCAAGATACATACGGCAGAGAAGCCCGATCGCCGACGTTGCATCTTGCTGCTCCTCGCCGGGAAGCGCGTAGCCGGGCCGATAACGATACGTGGCTCCGTCGTCCCCTTGAACCGTGTCGAGAAAGAGCGAGGCCCGCTTCACGACCAGCGGCGGGATCTCGAGATATCCCATAAGCCCGCTCTTCAGTGCCATCAACTGCCAGCCCACCACCGAAGTATCTCCGCTCTGCTGTGGCACGTACCGCCAGCCGCCGCCGATCGGATCCTGCGCAAAACAGATGAAATTGACCGCCTGCTGAGCCGGGTCGTACAGGTTCCTGTCGTTGGTCATTGCATACGCTTCGCAGAGGACAATACTCGCCAGGCCGTGCGAGTACATTCGTCCGCCGGGTTCGAAAAGGCTGCCGCCCTGCCGGGTCTGCTGCATCCTTTTGATCAGGAAGTAGAGCCCCTTCCGGACGGTCGTCGTGTACTCGCCCGATTTGTGCGTATGACCGGCTCCAAGAAACGGCAGAAGGGCCAATGCGGTGGCCGCATTTCTGGTCTCGGCCAGAGGGCTGGCAACGTTGCGGCATCGGCCGCGACAGCCCGGGTGGCCCGCGAAAGCGAGATTCCATCCCCCGTCGCGAAACTGGTGCTCGGCAAGCCACTTCAACGCTTTGGCAACCGCTTGCTCGCTCATCTCATTTCCACCCGCCTCGGCGAGCAACGCGGCCTTCGCTGCGCCGCGTCCGGAAAGGGAACCGCCCGGGCGCGAGCCGATCGATTCCAGCAGGTGATCCCTGGGCGCGATCTCCAGCCCGACCGCGCCTAGCTCGATCGTCCCCGGTAGCGCTGCGACTCGGTCGACCGTGGCAATGTCGATCGACTCGGGGGCCGCCTCCGGGGCGGCGATCAACTGGGGCTCCGAGAGACTCAGATCGTCCGCCGGATCGTCCGGCACCTCCAATGGGTCGAGTTGAGGGGACTCGGAGGACATAACAACGAGGTGGCGCAACGAATCGGCCGCTTCCGGTGTCATCGTAATCAGCGCCAGCACCACGAGCACAATCACGTGCAGGACCATGCTGATGAGCCAACTCGGCGTTTGACGGAGCAGAACGTGTGCCAGGCTCACGGAAGACTTCCCCGCCTCGACCGGCCCTACCCGGGGTTGTCGGCCGGGTAGCGGCGGTGGTTCGGGATTTCTGGCGGCTTTCGCTGCGCGCCCCGCCGCTTCCGCTTGTTCGACGACCGGGGCAATCGGTTCCTCGGTCCGTCCGGAATCCCGATCCCCGCTTCCATTTCGTTCTGGCTCGGCGAGCCGGCCGTCTTCCCGAGTCCGATGCTCAGCAGCCGACTTCTGTGCCATAACACTTGCTCGATACTACCGACAAGAGGTGGCACCAAGCCACCGAAAGTGAGCCCACCAAGAAGAGAGAACCGCTCTCTTCACCCTAGCCCAGCCCCAGGGCAAAGGCAAGCAATGGCCGTGCCGGATTGGCTACGGCCGTGTTTTGGAGTGATGGAAAAGCGGACTGGCTCGACCAGACCTTGTGTCTCCGCACCCCCTTTAGAAGCCTGCCAGCAGCCCGGCTGCTTCCATCAGCTCCCGTGCCGGAGTTACCGCGGCGCGATTGAGAGCAGCCGGGCTGCTTACGAACCGCAGTCATGTTAGGGCCTCTTAACCCGCTACTGCTTGCGGTACCCCTCCCCTTTTTCGTCGGGCGAGCCGTGCTCTGAATCGTCGCAATGAACCCGGCCGACCTCCCGTTGACCCCGTCGCCCGGCGGGACCATGATGAGGCCGTGGACATCCTCCCGCCTCCGGCCGCCGACGTGAGAAACTCAGGTGCAGTCCAGCCGTTCCCCTATCGAGATCACTTACCAGCGGCGCGCGGAAGAGTTCGCCGCCGCGGAGGATCGCTACAAAACTCGCGATCGCGTGATGCCGCGCGTGCGGTTTGCCCTGTTTGCCATTGCCGTGGCCGCGATCGCGCTGGCGTGGAAGAACGGGCAGACGTGGCTGGGATTTGTGGGCGGCGGTGTTCCCCTGGCCGGTTTTTTTGCGGCGGTGGTCTACCACGAACGTGTCCGGGCACGGTTGGAGTGCAATCGTCTCCTGCGGCAAATCAACCAGCAGGCGATCGCTCGTCTGAAGCGCGATTGGGCGGGATTGCCCGACGCGTCCGTCTCCGTGCCGCCGCAGCACCAGGCGCTTGCCGGCGATCTGGACTTGTTTGGCCGCGCGTCGTTGTTCCACTGGCTTGGCTCGGCCGTCACCCCCGTTGGAGTTCGAGTCCTGCGCGACTGGCTCTTGGAGCCCGTGCGGCCCGACCAAATCGAGCGGCGACAGCAGGCCGTCGCGGAGTTGGCGCCGCACCTGGAGCTCCGCGAGACCTTGATGCTCGAAGGGCGATTGCTGGCGGATCGCGGCAGGGCGACCGAACGTTTCACCGAGTGGGCGGAAGGCCCCGCCTGGCTTGCGGCTCGGCGGTGGCTGCTATGGCCGATTCGGGCCGCGGCCGCAACGGCCCTGCTGATGCTTCTCTTGCCATGGTTTCGCGTCGTGCCGGTCCAGTTCAGTGCCCTTGCCCTGTTGGCGGTGGTCCTGGCGAACGTCCTCATCACGGTTCTCTTTGGAGGCTTCGTCCACGAGATCTTCTCGCTGGTAAACTTGCGACGCGGCGAGGTGGCCCGTTATCTGCGGATCTTTCAGCTCATGGAGTCGATGCCGCAGTCGAGCAGCGAATTGGTTGCCCTCAAGGAAGAGGCGATGGGCATCGGCGGAGGCGTGCTCGTTCGCTTGCGCCAGTTGAACCGGATCGCGTTGCTCGCCATGGTCCACCGTTCGGCGCTTCTGTTCGTTTTCGTCTACCTCCCCCTGCAGTTGTTGTTCCTGTACGACTTCCATGTCTTGAGCGTGCTCGAAGCCTGGCAGACCCGGTACGGCAGGTTCGTGCGAGGCTGGTTCCTTGCCTTGGGGAAATTCGAAGCCCTGGCTTCGCTGGCGAGACTTGCCCACGATCATCCCGGCTGGGCTATGCCCCGGGTCGTCGAGTCGGCGGATCGCTTCCAGGCGAAGGGTCTGGGGCACCCGCTTTTGCCCGACGCCACGCGAGTCGCCAACGACGTGGAAATCGGGCCCGCCGGTTCGTTCCTGCTGGTTACCGGGTCGAACATGTCGGGCAAGAGCACCTCTTGCGTGCAGTCGGCCTCAACACGGTTCTCGCACAGGCGGGTGCGCCCGTCTGCGCCGAGAGCCTGGTCATGCCGCCGGTCGTGCTGGCCACCAGCATGCGGATCCGCGACTCGCTCGTCGATGGCGTGTCGTTCTACATGGCCGAACTGATGCGATTGAAACAGATCGTGGATTCGGCTCGTGACCCGCACCGGCGCGACGCCCGCTTGCTGCTGTATCTGCTCGATGAAATCCTTCTGGGCACCAACTCACGAGAACGGCATCTGGCCGTGGTCCGCGTGCTCGAGCATCTGCTGGAGTGCGGAGCCATCGGCGCGGTCTCGACGCACGACCTGGAACTGGCCGCGACCGAACCGCTCGTCGCGGCTTGCCGCAGCGTCCATTTCTCCGAAACGCTCCACGGCGCTGGTGCCGAACGGCCAATGACGTTCGACTACAAGCTGCGGCCGGGGGTCGCGACCACGACCAACGCACTCAAGCTGCTGGAAATCGTCGGGCTCGACCGCCGGCGGCCGGCTCCCCCGTGAACGCACGCCAATCTGCCAGGGATGGCGCCTTGTCCAGGCGGCAATCCGGCACGGCTCCGGCCTGGTAGGGTTGACTCGGCCGGACCGGCAATCACAATGGAAGCCGATCGTGCTGGCAAAGGTCGGGATAACGAGTAATCCGCGAGGAGCCTGTCATGGCATGCCGAGTCTTCTTTCTTCTACTGGTTCTATCGCTCGTTCAAAAACTGCCGCCGGGCGTTGCGGCCCCCGTCACGCCGCCCGAAAAACACCTGGGCTATCCGGTAGGAGCCGATTTCAAGCTGCCCGACTGGAACGCGGTCATGGGCTACTTCACCCGCCTCGACCGGGAGAGCCCTCGCGTGATCACGCGGAAGATCGGCACGACGACCGAGGGTCGCGATTTTCTCATGTCGATCGTCTCCAGCGAAGAAAACCTGGATCGTCTGGATCGGATCAAGGCCTGCGCGGCGATCCTCGCCGATCCCCGCGGCCATTCGACCGCCGAAAAGGAAGCGGCGATTCGCGAGGGGCGGCCGATCGTTTTCATCCACTGTGCCATGCATGCCACCGAGGCCGCCGCGCCGCAGTTCGCCATGGAGTTCGCCTACAAGCTGGCAACCTCCGACGAGGAACCCTGGATCGGCGCGAGAGAAAAAACGGTCGTCGTGATCTTCCCCTCCGCCAATCCCGACGGTTTGGACCAGGTGGCCCAGTGGTATCATCAAAACGTCGGCACTCCCTTTGAAGCCGCGGGACTCGTCGAGCTCTACCAGCGCTATACCGGCCACGACAACAACCGCGACTGGTTCATGCTGACGCAATCCGAAACCCGCCTGGTGACCGAACAGCTCTACCGAGTCTGGTTCCCGCAGGTGTTCTGGGATATCCACCAGCAAGGGACGGGGCGCGAGCGGATGTTCATCCCTCCCTACCGCGACCCGCTCAATCCCAACATCGATTCCGTGATGGTGACCACAACGCACGCCCTCGGCGGGCGGGCCATGCTCGATATGTGCCGCGAAGGCCTCCAGGGCGTTTCGACCGGCAACGCATACGACCTGTGGTGGAACGGCAGCACGCTCAATGTTGCCCGCCGGCACAACATGATCGGCCTTCTGACGGAAGCCGCCTCGGTCCACATCGCCTCGCCGATCTTCTTCAATCAGGCCGACCTGAAAAGTCCGGTCGGCGAAGGGGAATACCGCCCGTCCAATTTCTTCCCCAGCCCCTGGCCCGGAGGATGGTGGCGGATGCGAAACATCATCGACTACGAGGAGGCCTTCGGGCGCTCGCTCCTCGGGAGTCTCAGCCGGGAAAGCGACTACTGGCTGCGGGCCTGCCTCGGGGCGGCCGAACGGGCGATCGCCGCGGGCGAAACCTCCGTACCTTCGGCCTGGCTGATCCCCAGCGACAACCGCGATCCCGCCGCCGTGCGGCGATTGGCCGAAGTGCTGGTCCTTTCGGGAGTCGAACTCCACGTCAGCTCCGCGCCCTTGAAGGCCGACGGCCGCGACTATCCCGCCGGAACGATCGTGATCCGGCGAGCCCAGCCCTACGGCGAGTTCGTCAAAGACCTCTTCGAGATTCAGCGATACCCCGAAGGTTTCTCCGCCTACGACGTGACGGGCTGGACGATCCCGCTCCTGCTCGGTGTGCGGCGCGTGGAAGTGGTTGAGCCGATCGAGGCCAGACTGCGGCGCGTTCCAGACGCCTCCGATGCCGTCAAAGCATTTGCGGGCGACTCCCGGGTTGGGAACACGGGAAGCCTGCTCACTTCCAGCGACAGCGGCTCCTGGTCCCGCCTCGTCGGCCATCTCGGCAATGGCGGCACCGCCCGACTGCTCACCGGCAAAGGTCGAGAGGGACTGATCGAGCTGGCGTCCAAAGCGGCCGACCACGGCAAGAAAGGTGCGAAAGTCGCCAAGCCCAAACCGTCGGAAGACGCGACTGGTGTTTCTTCCTTGCCGAGGATCGGCATCTACGCCGCCTGGACGCCCCATGCGCCCGAAGGCTGGATGCGCTACGTGTTCGACACGTGGAAGATCCCCTACGTCACGGTCCGAAATGAAATGCTCCGAGCGGGCCAGATTCGCGATTTCCTCGACGTGCTGATCCTGCCCGGCCAGTCGCCCGCCGCCCTGGACGAAGGCCGCAAGGCGGGGACGCTTCCGGAACCATACGCGGGCGGCTTGGCGCCGGAGGGAGCCGTGGCCGTCGAGCAGTTCGTGCTGGACGGCGGAACGCTCGTCGCCACCGATGCGTCGGCCAACTGGGTGATCGACCTATTGGAGCTGCCTCTGATCGACGTCACGCGCGGAGCCGACGCCAAGGATTTCTTCTGCGCCGGGAGCGTGCTTCGCGGCGTTGCCGCGACGGATCGCCCGCTGGCCGCCGGTCTTCCTGATTCCATGCCCCTGGTCTTCTCACGATCCGCTGCCTGGCGGAAGATGACCGACGACGAGCGAAAGAAGGCCGACCGCGAGGCTCGCGAAGTGGAGACACTCCTTCGCTATGCGCCTACCCGGCTCTTGCTCTCCGGCGGCATCAAGAAGCCGGAATTGATCGAGGGACGCGATGCCTGGCTCCGGGCCGCGTACGGCAAAGGGCGGGTCCACCTGTTCGGTTTTCAACCGCACTACCGGGCGTGGTCGCAGGTCACTTTTCCGCTGCTGTTCCGCGCCGTACTGCTGGACCACGACCGGCCGGAGGCCGCCGCGGACGCGAAGGCCGAGTGAGCGGCCTTCGCACACGCCCTGCAACACACTCCGGGCCTGGGCTGATAAAAACTTGATAAAAACGGGGACAGGCACCGCAACTAATAGCGGTTTAGCCAGAGCGACCACACAAGATGTTGCGGAGCCAGTCCCCGTTTTTATCAGCCCACTCCGGGCCTCCTGCCGCCTCGTGCGGCAGGGGCCAACGCTCCTTCTTTTTAAGAGCCTATCCCAAACCGCCGGGGACTGGCTCATTTTGCGAAGTCTTCGGAGCAGAATGTGCCTGTCCCCGTCGCCTCACGGTTTTGGGATAGGCTCTAAGTCTGCGGTCCCTTCGGATGGAGGAACTGCTTTCTCCTGTCAGGTTGCGACATTCTGTCGCCGCTGGATTGACCCGATCTGGCCTCGCCGAGTCGCGATTGTCAGCAATGAAGGCCCCTCTACAATTCGCTGATTACAGGTCGGCAACATCGGCACGCTCGAAGGCAGGAGCCGCGCAATGGCGGATATCGTCTTGATCAATCCCCGGTTTGAAGTCTCTTTCTGGGGCCTGGAGCACTCGCTTCCGATCTTCGGCAAGCGCGCGAACTTGCCAACCGCCGCCCTGCCGCTGCTGGCCGCGTTGACTCCGAGCGAGCATCGAGTGACCCTCCTCGACGAGAATGTCGAACCGCTGGATTACGCGCGATTGTCCCGGGCCGACCTGGTAGGGCTGACCGGCATGAGCGTGCAACAGCACCGGATGGCGGAGATCGTCGAGGAACTGAAACGGCGGGGAGTGTTTACGGTGGTCGGGGGGCCGTGGGTGAGCGTCCAGGAAGATGCCTTTGCCGGGCTGGCCGACGTCATCTTTGTCGGCGAGGCGGAGGAGACGTGGCCGCGCTTTCTGCGCGATTGGCAGGAGGGCGGTCACCAGAGCCGGTACGAGCAGGCGGACAAGACCGACATGACCAAGGTGCCGCTGCCGCGCTACGACCTGCTCAAGATGCACCATTACCTGTTCGGCAGCGTGCAGTTCTCGCGAGGTTGCCCGTTCCAGTGCGAGTTCTGCGACATCATCGTCACCTTTGGACGCCGTCCGCGGCTCAAGACGGCGGCCCAGATCCTCGCCGAACTTGATGCCCTGCTCGCCTGCCGGCTCGATACCGTCTTCATTGTCGACGACAACCTCATCGGCAACAAGAAGGCCATGAAGGTGCTCCTGGGGGAGGTCGCGGCCTGGCAGCGCAAGCACGGCTACCCGCTCACATTCTTCACCGAGGCGTCGCTCGACCTGGCCGACGATCCGGATTTGATCGAGCGGATGACCGAGGCGAACGTGGTCTGCGTATTCGTCGGCATCGAAAGTCCCAACGAGGCGTCGCTGCGCGAGACGCGGAAGCTCCAGAACGTGCGCAGCGGCAAGACGCTCCTGGAGCGGGTCCACGCGATCCAGGACGGTGGGCTGGACGTGTGGTGCGGCATGATCCTGGGGTTCGACCACGACGACACCTCGATCTTCGCCGCACACCGCGACTTCCTCCGCGAAGCGCGCATTTTGCACGCCATGGCCGGAATGCTTGCGGCGATCCCCAAGACCCCGCTTTACGCCCGCCTCGCCGCCGAGGGGCGCCTCGATACGCAAGGCCAGCGCGAGTTCGGCACGAATATCATCCCGCAGCAGATGACGCGCGAGGACCTGCGCGACGGCTACATCCGCCTCATGCAAGAACTCTATGAGCCGGCCGCGTACTTCGAGCGGCTGGACAGCCTCTTTCTTGCAGCGCGGCTCCGCTTTGCGGTCAGCCGAACCCGCTACTGGCACCGGCACCCGTGGACATGGATCAAGGCGCAGTCCTGCGCGCTGGCGCGCGCGCTCGTTCTCCTCCGGCGGCTGATGACACAGGTTCCGGACGAACAGCTTCGGAGGATTTATCTCCGGCAGGCTCTCAAGACGTTTCGCCGCCGGCCCGATCCGACGGTGCTTTTCGTGTATCTGATCAAGTGCGCGATGCACTATCACCACTACGTCCTGGCCAGAGACCTGGCGCAGCGCGAGACCCCGGTTGTGAACAGTTATTGACTCCTACGAAAATAGCCCGGAGCTACATTCATGCCCCGGGGGTGAAGCCCCGTCATGACGCCTCAAACTGTAAACGTAGTTGAAAAGGGGACTGGCTCGGAGCGTGGTTGGGGTCGGAATCATCGAGAAAACGGCTGCCGCTCGGTGCCTGTCCCCTTTCATGGGCTGCCCGACCCTCAAACCAACGCTTCTGAAGGTCTCTGACCAGCCACGGTTTACGTTTCGAGGTCCTCAATCCGCACGCCCTTGCCTTCCCGTAGGCTCACCATGTCGGCGATCCGGTCCGACCAGGCGGCCAGCGCCTCCACTTGGTCTTCGATCCCTCATCCCTCACACCTCACCCCTCATCCCTCTGCCTTCCCAGCAGCGGCTTGCCGGCTTCCAAATCGCCGAGGTCCACCGTGCAGCAGAAGTCCTCACAGAGAGCGTCGGAAGTCGCCCACCTCGCTGGGCTCGGCGTGCGCGGGCGAAGGCAAAGATTCTGACCGATGCCTCCACCGTTGGTCTTCGCTTCCGCGCAGTTCCTCGATGGCGGCCTTCAGGCGAAAAGGCTGGCTTTGACCTCGACGGCGAAATGGCCACCGCTCAGCCTTGGGACAACTCTCGCAGCTTGGCAATGAGCTCGCTGAGTTGCTGGTCGTTTTCCACGACGATGGACTGAAAACGGTCGAATGGCACCGGGACATCGCTCCGGTCTACGTAGCGGAGGACTGGGAGCACCGTTTTCCTCGAAGCCCATGCTGCCCCGCCTTCCAAGTCAAACCACCGGCTCTTGATGAAGCGAGGAGTCAGGACCGACAAGAAGACGCGGCAGCTTCGTATGGCCTCCCAGATTGCCTCCGCCCAATCCGTAGCCGGCTGGATGTCGCGATCGGCTTTGAAGTAGGAGATACGCGCATCCTCCAGCTTGGCAACGAGTTCGGAGACAAATGGCTCATCCTGGTGTGAGAAACTGATGAAAACACAGCACGACCGCGTGCTGCTTGGAGCCGGCGTACCGATTGAGCCTAACAGGAGTTCGGCTGCCTGACGAACATGTTCCGCGTCGACAATGTCGTTGAGTTGCGGGTCGCCACGCGGTTCGGTGGCTGCCAAATGCGCCGCGAGGCGCTCAAGAATTCTCTTCGCTCGTGAAGCCTGCTCCTCCAGTTCGTTGGCCGCGTCGAAGTTCAAGTCATAGTCACGAGGCCCTTCGGACATGGTGCAACTCGCTGGGCGAAAACGCATCATCCAACTCAGACGCTGCATCCTTGAGCACGGCCTGAGCAACGGCAACGAGATCTTCCTCCTGCAAAACGCAAACCTCATCCGCCCCGGCCCGCAGCGATGCTCGCCGAACCGCCTGGTCGAGTATCCCCCGCTTCAAGACCGAAAAGAAACGGTCAAAACTCGCATTCAATTCCGACGGAATACGAACTTGGGCGATCTCGCCCGTCATCTTCTCCCGTGTCATGCTCATCCCTTCCGTGAGTACGCCGGAGCCAACCACCATAAATGGACCGGTTCCATCACACAACTCAGAGGCGCAGTATGGTAGACGGCGGCCAAAAGGTCAAGGAGAGCCAGACGATGCGCAGCAGAGGAGTCAGTTCGCTGACGCTGTCTCCACGCCCTTCTTTGCCTCTCCCTTTCGGGGGGAAGCGATGTCTGGGTAATGTCCGGAGGGACGGCTCAGGGCCGGAATCCTCTTGACACGTGATACGCAACTCTTTTCATCGTCAGTAGTTAGAAACACTCGCCCGGACCACGCGATCCGGTCTTCTTGTCCGATTATGTCCGGATCAGGCCGAAGGGGCCGATTACGGCTGCATGTCGGTCCGCTGGTAAGCCGTCCCCGGGCCGGCCCCCGATCGCTTCAGGAAGCCCGCCTCTTCCAGTTCTCCCGGATCCCGGCGGGCCTGGCGCTGGCCGACGCCTTTCCAAACCGATCCAAGATCCGAGCGCCCGGCGCCCACGACGACTCGCCCAGGGTGGCGACGAAGTCCCCCTTCTTGCTCCGGCCATCGGCGCCTATCGAGCCGCGGACCAGATCCGTCTCATCGCCCAGTTGCCGCCCAATCTCGACCAAAACCCCTGCCGGTTTACCCGGCCGGTGAATGAGGTTCTGCAGCTAGCCCATCTCCTACAACACACTTCGGGCCCCTGCCGCCTCGTGCGGCGAGGCCAAAGGTTCTCCAGCTATGTGGGTCGCCAAGAGTCTCTTGACATTCGATCTGGTCGCAAACTCTCCGGCGGCCTCCTTCGCGCCGTAGCCACCACCATGGCCCCGGCGATGCAGTCACCCTCACAACCGCCGCCGCCGACCTCGCGTCGGTTGAAGCGACGATTGGCGGCTAACAGACTCGCCCGCCTCAACATTTCCTCTCTTTTCGTCGTATCCGTCCGGCCGCGCGGATACGACGAAGAGGCCGCACTGCAACATGCCCCTGGGTGGGTGAAAACTCAGTGGTTCTATCGGCTGATTCGACCTCCGGTTCTGTTCCACCGATTCCTTCATCCGTGCCCCGGCTTTGCCATCCGTGCTACTTTGTCCTTGAGTTGTTCTGATAGCACGGATGGCAAGGCCGGGCACAGATGAAAATGAGGAAGAAAAATGGAAACCCAGCAAGCCGATCGTATGCCCCCGTTTTCACCTCCCCAACCTGCCCCTATCCCCGTCCTCCATCACTTCGCCCCGCCGCGCCGGATCACCTCGAGAACCGCCGCCACACGCTGGTCCAGGTCCGCCTTCAGATCGTTGGCGCACTGCTCGATCAGCTTGCCGCTGCTGCTGGATCGTGCGAGCTTTGGTTGCCATGTCGGCGATGCGGTCGGACCAGGTGGCCAGGGCGTCGATCTGGTCGTGGATCTTCCGGAGATCGACCTCTCCGGCGGCTTCCGTTCGTGCGGTGGCCACGACCATGGCCCTGGCGATGCGGTATGCGGAGTCGAAGAAGAGCAGCGGCTTGCCGGCTTCCAGGTCGGCGAGGTCCACCGTACAGTAGAAATCCTCGCCGAGAGCGGCGGAAGTCGCTGGCCTCGCTGGGCTCGGTCCCGCGGGCGAAAACAAAGATCCCGACCGAGCTTCGCGCTTGGCCTTCGCCTCCTGCAACTCCTCGATCGCAGCTTTGAGGCGAACTTGCTGGTCCTTGACCTCGACCGTGATCCGAGCGCCCGGCGCCCCCGACGACTCGCCCAGGGTGGCGACGAAGTCGCCCTTCTTGCTGCAGCCGTCGGCGCCTTTGGAGCCGCGGACCAGTTCCGTCTCATCGCCCAGTTGCCGCCCAATCTCGGCAAAAACCCCTGCCGGTTCATCCGGCAGGTGAATGAGGTTCGGCAGCTAGCCCATCTCCTACAACACACTTCGGGCCCCCTGCCGCCTCGTGCGGCAGGGGCCAAAAGTTCACCAGCTAAGTGGGTCGCCAAACGTCTCTTGACATTCGATCTGCTCGCAGACTCGCCGGCGGCCTCCTTCGCGCCGTAGCCACCACCATGGGCCCGGCAATGCAGTAACCCTCACAACGGCCGCCGCCGACCTTGTGTCGGTGAAAGCGACGATTGGCGGCTAACTGACTCGCCCGCGCTCAACGTCTTCTCTCTTTTCGTCGTATCCGCCCGGCCGGGCGGGGACGACGAAAAGAGGCCGCACTGCAACCTGCCCCTATCCCCGTCCTCCATTCACGTCGTCCCGCAGCGCCGGATCGTGTCGAGAACCGCCGCGATGCGCTGGTCCAGGTCTGCCTTCAGATCGTTGGCGCATTGCTCGATCGGCTTGCAATGGGTCTGGATGGTGCAGGCCTTGGTCGCCACGTCGGCGATGCGGTCAGACCAGGCGGCCAGTGCGTCGATCTGGACCTGAGCGTCCGGTTGAACTGTTGAATGAAGTCCCTCAGAGAGCGATTGCCTGCGCCAACAGCGATTGCTAGACTTCGTGCTACGAAGGTGCGAGTCCCCGCGGGTCGGCGTCGTAATGATGACAATCCGCCAGAAACACGCAAAATGGCCGGTGGCAGCATCGATCGTCCGCTTGAGACCACCTTTTGTGGTGGCACAGACCACAATCTGACCGTCGCTTACGGCATTTGCCCAACCAAGGGGATATCCAGCCAATGAGGGAGGCGCTGAGCAAGGATGGCTGAGGGTTTTCGAGTCCGCGATCCCGTTCACAACTTCCTGCAACTACGGGAAAAAGAGACCGAGTTGCTGGGCACGGACTTGTTCCAGCGACTCCGCGGAATCCGGCAACTCGCCCTAGCCAGCCTGGTTTATCCCGGCGCGTTGCACACGCGGTTTGATCACAGTCTTGGGGTGTGCCACGTGGCAGGAATGATGGCGGAGCAGTTGCGTCTCCCGCCCGACGAAGTCGAACTGGTGCGGCAAGCTGCCTTGTTGCACGACTTGGGGCACGGGCCGTTCAGCCATGTGTCGGAAAATATGTTGAAGCGGTACGCTAAGCCGGAGTCGATTCCGGAGGAGCAGAAAAAGGAAAAGATCCACGAGCTCATCACGGCGCACCTGATCGCGAACGACCAGCAGATTCTCGACATCCTCGGCAGGCACACATGCAACCGGATTGCGAAGCTGCTTTCCGCCGGTCACGGCCAGCCGGCCTTGCGCTCGATCGTCTCCGGGCCTTTGGATGCGGACAAACAGGACTACCTTCTCCGCGACAGCCTTTTCTGCGGTGTTCAGTACGGCGTGTTCGACATCCATCAGTTTCACCGTTCTCTCACGCTGTACGGCCCGGAGGATGAGAAAGAATTGATGATCATCCCGGATGGCGTTCACGCGGTCGAGCAGTACGTGTTGGCCAAGTACTACCTGACCACCAACGTCTACCGCCATCGCGTTCGGCTGGTCACCGATCAGATGATCGTTCGAGCAATCGTTCTGGGCATTGAAGAAGACGGCCTGAAGGATCTTGAAAAGGTCTACGCCTTCGATAACTCGGAGGCCTTCATGGCCCATTATGCAGAATGGGACGACGCTCGCTTGCTGCATGCTTTCGACAGCAGGGGCCAGTCGCACACCTTGTGCGGCGACTTGCTGACACGGCTGCAAGTGCGCCGGTTGCACAAGCTGGTCTACTCGAAACGGGTCGAGCAGCAGACGTTTGAGGACCCGCAGGTGCGCGAGCGGCTGCTGAGGCTCGGCAAGAAGGAGAACGACGAACTGCGGAAACGTCTCGAGTCGGAGATTGCGGCGATCCTGGAAACGCAAGGCTGCGCAAGAATCGATCCGCGTCTGGTCATCGCACACGGCTTCGACATCCAGTCGGTCCGGACGAGTTCGCGGAACGACGAGGCCAGCATCATGGTGGTTCGCACCGGTGGCCCGCGGCCCTTCGAGCAGGACTCGTCATTGTTCGCATCCATCAGCGAAGGGTACGCCGAAGCGTACCTGGAGGTATACGCCCCGGTTGCTTGGGACACACGCGCCGACCGGCAGAAGCTCCGCTCGTCGTTGGAACGTCCCATCACCGAGTGCGTGGAAAGTATTTGCAGGTGACGTCAGATGGAGGGCTCCCCAATGGAAACCCATGAGTTTGTATTACTGGCACTGCAGGCCGTGGGTGGCGAAATCCGCGGCAAGACCAAGCTCCAGAAAACAGTTTACTTCCTCGGCATACTCACGGACCAACTGGACGATCTTGGCTACCGCGCCCACTTCTACGGTCCTTATTCCGACGAAGTTGCCGAGGCCGTGACCGTTCTGAAAACGATCGGCGTAATCGACCAGAACGTCCTCGGGGCCGGCACGGTGAATGGCGCCGGCTTTGAAGTCAAGAGGTACGACTTCCGGCTCAACGAGCAAGGAGAGCGTCTGGCTGCGGTGAAGGCGAAGAAATACCCCGATCTGTGGAAGCGGCTTCAGGCTGCCGTAGAAACATTCAGCCGGGCCGGTGATCTGGATTACATGCCCCTTTCCATCGCAGCCAAGACCTATTTCATGCTTGGTCAAGAGAAGGAAGAGGCGACCGAGGCGGAACTCGCTGCGCTGGCTCCCCGCTTTGGCTGGAGGGTGACCGCGAAAGAGATCCACTCGGCGGCGCAGTATCTCAAGAAGCTGGGGCTGGTGGGGCTGGCTGAGGGCTGAACGAGGGCAAGCAGCCCGTTCAGCCCGTCTCCAGCCAGGCTGAACCGATGAGTGAGAATTAGCGAAGATCAGTGTTCCCGTTTGCTCCTTCCTGCTCCATGCAACTTTGCCGCCCGCTCCCAAACGCGGCAAAGCCATTCAGTAATTCATTCGTTCCCGCAGCGTTGGATCGCCTCGAGAACCGCCGCGACCGGCTGGTCCAGGTCGGCCTTGAGAATCACACGAAATCGGCTCTCCATAGAGATCGACATCCGCCGCACCGCCTCGAATTCTCCGGGGAAGACGAGAGTCCCCGCCGTCGTCCGATTGGACAAACTCGACGCCACCCACCAGATTGGCACGGGGGGCACGCTCTCCTTCAGTTCCGGCTGCCTTCCTCGCGTCAGCTTGCGAATTTGGCACCAACGGACGATAACGTAGAGTGTTACGCCCCTGAACGAACCGTGCCCAAGGTGCCACCTTGGTGGTATTATTCGAAAAGCACCTCGTACATCCCCCATATCCTTCGCCAAGTAGATGCCACGAAACGCTCAGGACTTCATTTCGTTCGTCGCCACGCACTATCGCCCCATTGAGGCGATGTGCCAGCAGCACGCGAGGTTTTCGTCCGACGACGAAATCGTGGCTTTTCTTCGGCCATTCGAAGAGGAAGACAAAAGCCTGACTAGGCTGATAGGTCGCATGAGAGAGGTAGGGGTGCTGGCCGAATTAGCCGGCGAATGGACAGCGCCACCGTTTCTGGCTGAGTTCGTCGAGAGGGTTGCGGAGCGGCATGCGCTGGCGAGCCCAAAGGTAATTCAGAGCTGGGTGGAAACCCTCCAAAGGCATGTCGGCGACTTATTGACCGAGATCAATTCCGCCAACTTCGAGATCGGCGCATTCGACGTAGAGGCGGGGAGTTTTCTCCTGCGTGAAATCGCCGATGTCTTCCAAACGATTGTTCGCACTGTTCAGGACAACTGTGAGCGGATTGCAGGTGAAGTTGCTGACTACCGCACAGTCGAAGACGTTGGACGCATGCGAAGTCGCCTCGGCCGGTTGATCCATCTTCACAACGAGTACCTGGAGCCGGTTATACGGATCGTGGACATCAACGGCAGTTTTTATGCCGTGACGGAGCAGATCTCTCACTGCTGTGCGCGCCTCGCGGTATTCGGCAATGGTGAGACCAGCATTACTGAGGAATCCCGGTTTATCCAGAAGGAGGTGGTGTGGCTGCGGCGCGTGGTGGTCCGCCGTGCCGAGGAATCTCGCCGCGAGTTGGCCCCGCTCTGCGAGGCCGCAGCACGCGAATCGAAGATTGCCCGGGGAGTCAACCGTGCGATCGAGACAATCCACCAGCGCCAGTGGGATCGCCTGAGCCTTGAGCAGAACTTGACCGTTGTGGATGAAAAAGACGGCTCGCTCTTCAGCGACACAGCGGTGGTACGCTTTTTGCGACAGGCAACGGCGGCCCAAACCCGCACGCCGCCGCGGGTTCCGGCGACACGTCCACAATCGTTGATGGTTCCCGTCACCCCCGATGATCTCATCGAACAATTGAGCCAAGTCGATTCAATCGACGACTTGCTCGATTGGATCTTGCAGTCGGACCAGGACATCGATCTGGATGCTGCCTTGCGACTGTTCCAAGCCATCATTGAACTCCGGCCCAACCAAAGCCGGTGCGGCGTCGCAGATTACCTGACCGGAATGAGCGGCTGAAGGCTCTAATTATTTGTCCGGCCTGACGCCCGCTCCTATCCCGCCCTGGACCCCGCCTGGGTAGATTTGTCTAGAACCCCGCCCCTTGTTTGTTCCTTCCGGGCATGGTGCGCATGAGAAGGAGGAGCGGGACCCCTTGTGATGATGACCCCGCTCCTCCCATCCAGATTCTTGTCAGGAGTATCGTGCAGTTCTCCCCGACAACTGAAAGCGAAGTCCAGGAACACAACCAAGCCGCGATGCGGCGGGGTCCTGATCGTAGGTGTTACACAAAGCGTTGCGGCCGCTGCGACAGCGACAAGAATACTCGCCCCATGATCTTCATAATCGCGGCTTGCGGCTCATCGAGAACTGCGTGGTTCTCTGCGTGAGCGTCTGGCTGGCCCGGCTGCCGCAACTACGCTACGTCTTTACCGATTACCCCGACTTTCGTACTCTCGTATAAGCACGCCGGCCTATGCCGCACGCATTGGCCGGCCGCTACCTGGAAGACGACCGGCGTACGTATCGCCGGGCGATTCGCCCGCAAAGTCTGCCCGTCTTCTATCGACAGCAAGCCGGCGACGAACTCCGGCCCTTCATCACAGCACCCTCTGGTGCATGCTCGCTGGTTGGGCTCGCAGTGTGCCGCGGCGGCCACGGCCGCCAGCTGATCCAGCGGAAACATCCTGACCACACCTGCCACCGCTTCGTCAACGCCCCGTCGCGCTCTAGAAAAGTCCGCAGTCCGCAACGTCAACGCCTGCTCTGCCGCGGCAACTGCTTCATCTGATCGCCGAATGGGACCGGCTGTTTCGGAGAAATTCTTCCCCCGCTTCGCGACAAAGGCGGAGTTTTGGTGAGGTATACGGCTCCGACGGAAGTTTTGGTCCTTACCCACTCTGGCGGAGCTAAGATTATGGGTTGTAGCGAGAAGGCTAAGGGCCGTCTTCTGGTGCTCGCTCTTGAGTCCCCTGCGATTGGGAGAAATTCCCGAGGGGAAGCGCGGCGGTATTTCCACGGGTGAGCCGGCAGGAACGCCTGCTGCCCAACGGTAAGCGGGGACGCGTCTCGGTCCGCACCCTGCGCCGTCAATGGAAGCGGTTGCGCGCGAGGGCGATGCCGGGGCTGTATCGCCGGCCTCGCAAAGACCGGGGAAAGCCTCGCAAAAAACGGGACAAGATCCTCGCCCGCATGCCGTCCAACTCAAGAGGAGCAGGCCCGCCGCTCGGCGAAGGTTCTCAATCGGATCCTCAAAGAGGAGTTCGCCTCGGAGGTCCCCGCTCCGCGCTCTACCATCTGCGTCTGGCCGGCGCCGCGGCGCGAAAAGCTGGGCGTTTCTTCGGAGAAGGTCCGCTGCCGCTGGACCCGCGACCGGCCGTTTCCTGTGGGTCGGCGATTTCATGCAGCCGCTGGTGATGCACCAGGGCCGGGCCGTCGAGGCCATCTGTCCGCCTGGATCGACTGCCGCAGCCGCTACATCGTCGAGGCCCGTTGCTACATCCGCGAAAACAGCATCCTCATCGATTCGCTCTTGCGGGCGTCGAGGAAAGCGGCCAGCCACCAGGTGTACGTGGACAATGCGAGATCTACCACGCCCAGGCCCTGCCGGTTGGCCTGCGCAGTTGAACATCAAGCTGCCGCGGCCCCGCGCGATCCGGCGGCTGGCGGCCTGATCGAACGCTTCTTCCAGACCATCCAGGGGCAACTGAAGCAGAGTCCGCAGCAGTACGATGCTCACGCTGGACGAGTTGAACCGCGTACTGGCCGCCTGGCTTGCGACCGACTACCACCCGTCGATGCACAACGAGACGGGCGGGACTGCCCAAGGCGGCACATGAAAGAGCCCGCTTCACCCGCGGTGTCGACTTGAAGACCTGCTGGAGTTCTTCCACCACCGGGAAGGCCGCAAGGTGGACCCGGATTTCGGACGTCGGCTGGACAATCGCTTCTTCGCCGTCGATCCAGTCTTTCGAGGCGACTGGGTGATCGTCGAGTACGACCCGTTCTCACCGATGGAGGAAGTGCTGTTCTACTCGCCCGAAGGCGTCTACCTCGGCATCGGCCGGCGCTTTATGAGCGTGAGGAGCCATCCGGGTGAAACCGGCGCGCCTACCGGCCCCATCACTCCTCACTACCTCGACGCCTTGCTGGCCGACCATGCCGCGATGCAAGCCCGAACGCCAGCAGGGTATCGACTTCCATTCGGCACGCCAGAGAACGTGTGGTCGGCGACAAGCTTCGCCGCCGCCTTGGCTGCTCCCTGGGACGCAAGAGGTCTTTCCGCCTTGACTGCCCAGGAGATGGAGATGCCAAGGGCGCGCCGCCCGGCACGATCGGCTCACCGAGAGTCTTCTACGCAAAGCGCTTCGCGCGTCCGTCGTTCCCCACGATTCCCGAGATCCTCTGCGCTGACTTCTTGACGAAAGGAACGCCTGATGTACCTGGAGCACTTTCATCTGAAGAGCCAACCTTCTCCGAGCATGCCGCCGTGGGTGCGGCATGGCAAGACCAGCGGATGGAGGAGGCCTGGCGCAACTGGAATACCTGTTGGAATGCGGCCAGTTGGGCTGGTGACCGGTGCCAGCGGGCTGGGCAAATCGCCCTGTTGAAACGCTTCCTCCACGCTGCCGCCGCAACAGTGCCAAGCCGTCTACTACCATCTGACACACCTGCCTTCCTCGGGCATGCTGAAGATGGTGGTGACCCAACTGGGCGAGCTCCGCGCGTGGCAAAGAGCGGCTCTACGAGCGAGATCCTCGAGCGTGCCGCAAGGGCGGAAGGCCTTGCTGTTGGTCTTCGACGAGGCTCACCTGCTGGACAGTCAGGCGTTGACCGACTTGCGGCTGTTGATCAGTTCCGCCTTGGACGTAGGCCCGCCGTTGAGAAAGATCCTCTGGTCGGCCGGGAGCCGCTTCCCGAACGCTTCTGCGGCGTTCGCAGCACGCCGATCTGGCCAACTGGTCTCGGTGCGTTATCAGCTTCGGCCGCTCTCGCGGGAGCAGACGTTCCGCTATCTCGATTTCAACTCAATAAAGCCGGGGGCGACCCGCGGCTGTTCGACGAATCGGTGAAGACTGCGATCCACGATTTCACCGGCAGGGTGCCCCGTCAGATCAACAATCTGGCTACGGCCTGCCTGCTGCAAGCCCTGGCCCGAAAACTGATGCGGATCGACGACGACCTGTTCAGCAGGCGGTAGGCGAATTCAGTTGCCCTGAAGGAGAGAACCATGCCACGTTACTTCCCCGACGACTACTTTATCGCCTACGCAGCCAGATCCCTTTCGCGCTTGCTGTTCGAGCAGCTCGACTGGCCGCACAAGCAGCGTGGCGAGCCAACTGGCCTTCCTGTGTCCTCGCTGCCGGGAGTACCACTCAGCGGTGAATCCCCGAACGAACACAGCCGCTGCTTCACTGCCAGACAAACTTCAATCCCATCGATATGACGATGGAAATTCAGGAATGCGACTTCGTGGAGGCCGTGCATTACCTGAAGCCGCGCTCCACCCGATGAGAGGCGTAGCCGTAGCGCGCTTAAGCGAACGCACGGACAATCCAGCACGGGCGGCGATCCACGCCGCCCGATAATTCTGCCGCCCGATTCACCGCCTCAGCCCGCCTGCTATTCCGGCATCTACCCTCACTCGAAGCGGACAGTCATTACGAGACAATCCCGGCTGGAGAAATCCGGCGCGCGGCAACCGGCATACCGGAATCCGGCGACTACCAGCGGCGCGACCTTACAGTGGGCTGCAACACGCTGGACCTGGGGAGGACAGCCCGATGCAAAGCGAAACAGCGCCCCTGATGATGACCGACCTGCCCGAAAGGCTCGCAGAAGTATTCCGCTCGCTTAGAACCGGAAGACACATCTGCCGAGATGACGTGGCCGATTACCGCGATCTCGACCGCAATGAAGAGCGGTACCGCGCGCTCTTTCAGGGGCTGGGATATGAATTAGTGCACCACGGGCAAGGCTTCTACTATTTCAAGGGCGGCAATTATCTTTCGACACAGCGACTGCAGGCGATAACGCTCTTCATGCTGATCCTGTTTCAAGACCTCGAAGACAAGAAGTTCCAGGAGGCCGACCGGGCCTGGGAACGGAAATTGCTTACCCGAGTTTTCAGCGTCAACGAGTTGCCGCACTTTCAGACCTCACAGCGTCGTAGCATGCTGTTCACCGTCGGAGTGACGTCGGACACGTTGCACGACAAGGTCCTTCGGCCAATGGTTCGGTACGGCATGCTCGAAATGACCGCCTCAGATCGTTTTCAATTCCGTTCGCCGGTTTATCGCTTTGTGGATCTTTGCATGCGGTTCGCCGACGAAGAATGGGAACGTTTGCCGACGAACAAGAACGGCCGCGGTGCTACTACCGATGAACAGGCCGTCTTCGTTTCGGCCGACGAAGACGAAGGGCGGGAGCACGCATCATGATGGAATACGGCGTTCGCAAGCTGGTCGCAATCAATACCGGCAACTACCTCTATGCGAATATTGACCTGAGCAAGCCGGTCCACCTCGCCGCTCCGAACAACCGCGGCAAGTCAACTCTGGTCAACGCGCTCCAGTTCCTGTACGTGGATGACTTCAGTAGAATGAAGTTCGGTCGGCGGACTCACGACGATACGAGAAAACACTACTTCGGCGAGGACCGGTCGTACTTGATCTTCGAGTGCCTCACGACGTCCGGTATTCAGTGCATGTTGGTACGTGGTTTGAGCAACCTTCGCGGCGGCGCCTTTGAGCGGTATGTCTATGACGGCGAGTTCAGCGAGACGGATTACCTCGACGACGGTGAAATCCGCGTTTTCGAGGACGTGAGAACACGCTTGGCCGACCGCCATCTGGCTCGCGTCAACAACGCCGATCTCTGGCAGGTATTGGCTGGCACTCTCCCGAACGATGATCGAAAGAGCATTCCGCGATTCAACATCCTGCCCATCCGTCGGCGCGACGAGTACACGGCGTTCCGCGACATCTTCGTCCGACTACTTTCGCTGACCAATGCCGATGCTCGCACGTTGAGGCAATTGGTCATCGAGTCGCACGCGCGTGAGGTGGGTGAGCGGAAGATCGATGTCGCTGCCGAATACAAGGATGAATTCGAACGGGCGGAGCGATCCGAAAACGAACTCACCTTCATCCGCTCCGTCACCGAAGAGATCGACAATGGGCGGCAACTGCGGCTCGACATCCAGGCACTCACCGACAAGCTCAATGCGGCCGCGCCGTCCGCATGGAACGATGCGCGGCGATGCCAGCGTTTTATCGAAGCCGAAGACGGCCGTCTCAAGGCTGATATGGACCGCCTTGAACGCGAGCAGAAGGACACCCCAACGAGAAAGGACTCCCTCTTGACGACCCGCGGGCGACTCGAGGTGGCACAGGAAACGGTTGATCGCGAATGGAGCACACTCCATGAGGCCCAGGAGAAGTGGTCGGTCTACTCCAGCGATTTCATCAAGGCGATGCGTCAGAACGTGGAGGAGAAGTCCGACAAGATCGTGGAACTCAAGCGACATCTGGAACAGGCTAAGAATCTTGACGTGGACTCAATGCGTCGCCGCGTCGTTCAACTGGAACGGCAGATCGCGACCGATCGCAAGGCGCTCGAATTGTGGGAACGGACGGTCGTTGCTGAATTGCGCCGCAGAGGCGTGTCGGATTCAGAACTGGATTCTGCATTCCGGGTTGCTAACCCCGAATTGCTCAAGCTGATCGTCGGTGAAAATGTGATCATTAGAGATGCGGACGCGGTCATCGAGCGCATTCACGCGATCGCGGACCGCATAAGAGACGGCAAATACGCGGACGAAGCAATGGAAGCGGACTTGGACGGCGTTGCTGGTCCAGATGGAACAATCGTACGCGACGCAGCGCATTTGAAGAATCAAATCGCGATTAACCAGGAAGACCTGAGGCAGCAGACAGTTCGCCTGAGGACGGCAGAAGACCAGGTCACGGCTCGTGCTAGACTGGTAAGGCTTGTGGAAGAGGTCAAGGAGCAGTCCTCGGAATTGGCGGCGTACGACGCGTACACCAGAGCATGGTCCGGTCGCGCGGACCTGGAAAACCGATTGAATGACGCAAGGGAGGAGGTTGCGAACGTCAATCAGGACATATCCGAATTGGAAGAGCAACTGAGAACCCAGGCTGAGGAGGCAAGACGGGTCCAAAAGGAACTCCAGGTGCTGAGGGAACAACGGGACAAATTGGCTGCCGCGGTTCGGGACTATCAGGAACAGGTGCGACGGGTTGGGTTTGATGGCTTGTTGGCCTCGGACAGCGACAAGGAAGTGGATGACGCGGCACGCCCACAATCGCTGCAACGATTTGTTGAATCCGTGACAAGCAAGCTGTCCAAGTTGACCACCGATCTTCGCCGCGTCGAGGCCAGCCGCTCCCAGGTGAAGCAACTCCAGGAGGCAATCGCAGCGAAGTCGCGGCAAGTTGAGACACAACAACGGTATTTCAATGACGAAGATGAAGAGTGGGAATTACTGATCGAGACCTGCGACTCCCTGCCCCAATTGGAGGAAGCAACGGCAAAGAACTGGGACGCCCTGTTTACGACCCTCGGCGCCCGTCTGAACGCAATCGTCACCGCCGTGAGCAGGATCAAGACGGCCGTGGAACGAATCAATCGGGGCCTCAGAGAGTACCAAGTCAGCAACCTTCGCGCCGTTGATATCAGGGTTGAAGAGGAGCATGATACATTTCCGGCCGTGGAAGCCCTTTCCCGCCAGGGCAGCCTCTTTCAGGATCGCGATGCCATCGACATAGCCAAGAAGCGACTGCGGCGGATGATCGAGCGAAACGAAACGATCGAATTGGAATCGTTGTTCGAACTGCGAATTCAAATCCAGGAAACGGACGGAACGTGGCACCAGGCGGCGTCGCTCGACGAGATCGGCAGTACGGGCACCGGGATGACCGCCAAAGCCATGATCTTCATTCAGTTGGTCCGCGCGATCGCCGGCAACGAGAAGTACCGGCTGCACTTCTACATCGACGGCCTGGGCGAACTTGACGATCAAAACCTGGAGGCAACCGCCGCGATGGCGGTGTCGAAGGGAATCGTGCCAATCACCGCGGACCCACGGCTCCACCTCGGACCGCTGGCTCACCCCGAAGTGACGGTGTACAGCCTGGGGCAGGATCTGGACGGCCGATTCTACATCGACCGATATAGGACCTACCAGGCACGGCGAGTCCGGATCGCGGAAGCCACCCATGAATGAAACGCAACGGCGATTCCTACGATGCCTGCGGGACGCCGCGCCGGATGGATTGCGGCGATCGTTGATTCCCAAGGGTTGCGCCGACTTGGTGCAATCACTGGTGGTCTGTGGAGCCGTTGAATTCAGGCGGGCGAAAGGTGGTCGCGGCGTTGTGTTGTGCGTCACTTCCAAGGATGCCTTCAACCGCTTCATTACCGCACGCTTTCCAAAAGGCCTCGATGTCGACGTTCGCGCAATTCCCGATCGAGCGACGGCAGTCGTGACCTTGGCCGACGCTAAGGCGATTCGCCAGGGAGTCGGCGAAGGCATTTTCATCCGTTCGGCCAATCCGGACATCGAGATTCGATCTCTCGACGACGGGACCTCAATTCCCGTGAGTGAATTGACTATCAAGGCCGGCGGGATTGGAATCCACCTGTCGCCCGATAGGACGTGGACATTTGTCGGCAATATCGCTGTAGTGGAAAATGCCGATGCGTTCTGGTGCTACGAAATCGTGCTCCCTGACGTCGACTTGGCAATTCTTGGCAGCGGCAACATGTCGTCGCGTTTGCTCCAGTGGTTAGCGTCGCCTGCGATGGCACAATGCCGCATAACGCACTGGGGCGATTACGATCCGGTAGGCGTGTGCGAGTACGTGCGGCTGGTGGATGCCTGCCCGGCGCGCGTTGAGACCTATACGCCGGCAACCGTGGACGAACTGTTGCCGAAGTTTGGCAAGCGAAAGCTCGTGATCGATCAAGCGAAATATCTCGACCGGCTACGCCGACGTGCATTCGATCCACACGTTGGCCGCATGATCGACCTTTTCGACAAATACCGTCGCGGGCTCGAGCAAGAAGTGCTTCTGTACCGTGGCGATGTGACGTTCGAGTAGCTCAGGCGGAACTCCCGACACTCAACCTGACCGGCTGCCTGCTGCACGCTAAACGGCTCGTTCCGTGTTTACGACCCCTACAGCGAGGGGTATTTTGGTTTCGACATGAGTACGCGCGTACCTTACAATGGCGGCTTGTCCGCAACCGTCCGTCTATGGGGTAAGCCGTGCCGATTGAAGCCAAACCACTCTTCCGCCCTGATGTCCTCCGCACTCGCCTCGCGACGTTCCAGTTGCCGGCGCACGTCGATGCCTTTCGCTCCCGGCTGACGCATTGGGCCGATCTGCTGGGGTCGGGACGCGCGGACGCGCTCAAGGAACAAGAACTCCTGCCGGACTTCCTGACCGACTTTTTCGTGACCCTTCTCGGCTACACCCGGCCGGCGGACGGCGCGAACGGGTACACGATCTCGCGCGAGAGACACGTTGAGGTCAATGGCGAGTTCGCCGATGCCGTCCTGGGCGAATTCGGCAGGGACCACGACCAGTTTGTGGTGGCCGTGGAGGGAAAAGGGCCAAAGGACCCGCTCGATCGCCCCTACGCCGGCCGGCGGAAGTCGGCGGTCGAGCAGGGGTATCTCTACGCGATCAACTTGCCATGCGATTGGATCATCGTAACCTCCATCCGCCAGACCCGGCTCTACCATAAGGGCGCCGATTCGCGAACCTATGAGCGGTTCGACACGGAGGAACTGGCAGACAGCGACAGCGCACTACACCGGTTCGTATTCCTTTTGGGAGCCGAACGGGTCGTCCCCGAGGCCGGCCGCTGCCATTTCTACGAACTGTTGACCGAGTCTACCCGGGTTGGCCGTGATCTGACGAAGGGCTTTTACCTGCGATACGCGGACATGCGGCAGGACGCCTTTGAGCAGCTTGCCTGCGATAACCCCCAGGTCTCCCGCCATCAAGTGCTCACCGGCACGCAGAAACTGCTCGACCGCATTCTGTTCTGTGCCTTCTGTGAGGACCGTGGCCTTCTGCCCACGGAAACCATCCGGCAAGCATATGCGCATCGGGATCCGTATCACCCGCGACCGATCTGGGACAACTTCCGCGGATTGTTCGGGGCCGTGAATCGTGGCAATGCAGCCCTGGGTATCCATCCCTACAATGGCGGCCTGTTCGCGGAGGATCCGGTCCTCGATGCCCTGGTGGTTTCGGATGAGGTCTGCGGCTACTTCCGAGAACTTGGCGAGTACGACTACCGGCCCGCGCACCAGGCCGCCGCCTATGCCCCAACGAACGGACAGGCCACTCTGATCGACGTGGATATCCTGGGCCACATTTTCGAGCAATCGATCACCGATCTGGAGCGGCTCAGAAACGAACTCGATGGGCTGGTGGAGCCGCAGAGCAAGGAAAAACACAAGACCCGCCGCAAGAAGGAAGGAGCCTTCTACACTCCGGCTTTCATCACGCGCTATATCATCGAGCAGGCCCTGGGCGGGGCGCTTCGCGACCGGTTCGAACGGCTGCGGCAGCGGCACCAGCATGCAGCGAAGGGCAACGCGGCTGCTGCGTTGGACAATCCGAACCTCTACATACTCGACAAGTTGAAAAAGCCCGAGCGCGCGGCTCTCGTCCGGTTCTGGGAGGCGTGGCAGGATGAGTTGGCGAGTGTGCGGATTCTCGACCCAGCGTGCGGGAGCGGAGCATTCCTGATCGAGGCGTTCGACCAGCTCCACGCTACCTACCAGTTGTCCAACGACCGGCTCCAAGAATTGCGGGGCCACCGTTCCCTCTTCGATCTCGACAAACGGATCCTGGAAAACAACCTTTACGGTGTGGACCTCAACGAGGAGGCGATCGAAATCTGCCGCCTCAGCCTTTGGATCAAGACCGCGGAGCGCGGCAAGGCATTGACGAGCTTGGATCATCCGATCCGGGTCGGCAACAGCGTTGTCACCGACCCGGCCGTTCACCCGAAAGCATTCGACTGGCAGACGGCCTTTCCGGAGGTCTTCAAGGCTGGGGGCTTCGACGTCGTGGTCGCCAATCCACCGTATATTCGCCAGGAGTGGCTTGCCCCGTACAAGCCCCATTGGGAAGCGAACTTCCGCGCCTATTACAGCACGGCCGACATCTTTGCCTACTTCTACGAGCGAGGGCTGGAATTGCTTTGCGACGGCGGGCGGTTGGCGTTGATTACATCAGGTAGTTGGGTGCGAGGGAACTTCGGCGCACCGTTGCGGAAGTACCTCGCCGAAAATGCGACCATTGAGTCCATGATCGACTTCGGCGAGTTTCAGCCATTCGAGGACGCCGAAATGATCCGCCCTACCATCGCCGTCCTCAAAAAGCAGCCAGCGGGCGCCCCGATGCGGCTATTCAAGTGGCTCGTCACCGGTCGTCCGCCCGAAAACCTGTCGGAAGTCATCGCTACGGCCCCTACGATGCGCACGGATGACTTGGGAGCCGACGCCTGGGAGCTTGAGTCGGATGATGTGCTCGCGTTGCGAAAGAAGCTGGCGACGGGACACCCTACGCTGCGCGCATACACATCAGGTTCCATCTTCTACGGCATCAAGACTGGATTGAGCGAGATTTACATACTCGATGAGGCAACGCGCAGCCGACTTCTTGCAGAGGATCCTAATACTGCGGAGCTATTGGAGCCATTCGTGCAGGGAACCAATATGCGTGAGTGGTATGTCGAGCCTGCGGAGCGATATCTTCTGGCAATCAAGTCCAGCAGTGATTTTGATTGGCCCTGGTCCCAGCGTGGCACTGACGCAGAGGAAGTGTTTAGGGAGACCTACCCCGCTGCCTACGATTACCTGCAATCCCACCGATCCCGAGTGACGAAAAGATCGGATCAGGGTCGCCAGTGGTGGGAACTTCGGACTTGTTCCTATTGGGACAGGTTTGCAGGTCCTAAGATTGTCTGGCCGGATATTACGAATCGACCACGATTTGCGTTGGACCGCGAGGGACTCTTGTTCGGCGACACGGCGTTCATGGTCCCGACAGATGACTACTACCTCCTCGGCGTACTCGCCTCCTGGATCACTTGGTTCTTTTTGAGCAAGACGGCTCAACCACTCCGTCTACGAAGCGATCGTTGGCAATACAGATTGAAGGCGCAGTACATGGAGAACGTGCCAGTTCCCGACGCTGCTCCAGGGGATCGCCAATGCATTGCCACCTTGGCCGAGCGTTGCTGCGCACTTGCCACGGAGCGGCACAAGTTGCAGACCTCCGTGCAACACCGACTCTTGACGTTCTCTGAGCACGGCACTCTAAACCAGAAAGCACAGGCTTGGTGGGAGTTGTCGTTCCACGAACTCGGGTCCGCCCTCAAGACCAGCTTCAAGCTCAAGCAGAGCCCTTTCAAGAATCCGCGTGTCGCCGACGAATGGGAGCCGTACATCGACGAGAAGAGGGCGGAAGTCGCTCGGCTCACCAAAGAGATCTCCGAGTCCGAAACGGAGTTGAACGACCGGGTGTTCCGACTGTTCAGCCTGACGTCCGAGGAGATTCGTCTTCTTCAAAAGGAGGTGGAACACTGAGTCCGCTGCCTGTGTCGCACATGCTTCTCTGTGCGTCGAGTTTGAACTATTCTTCGCTCCCGAAACGAGCGCGGAAAAGACCTGCACCGCTTGTGCGTTTGCCGCCAAGAAACGACCGCTTCACGCCGTCTTCACCTGACTCTTACGCTTCTGCTTGGCGGGCACCACATCCACAACCACCTCGCAGTCCAAAGCCTTGGCGTAGCGCTCGAGAGTCCGCAGTGTGATGTTCGTCGACTCCTTTTCCAGCCGGCACAGGTTCGCGCGGGTCATCCCGGTGCGCTCTTCCATCTCGGCCAGACTCAAACCGTGCGCTTCGCGGAGGTCCCGGAGCTTCGCAACCGTCTCCTTGACCACATTGCTCTCTGCCGGAGGAAATTCCTCGGCGATCTCCTCGCGTATCCTCCTGTACCGGTCGGCTTCTTCCGCCGTCAGCTTTCGCCCGCGCGAGACACTTCGATAAGTCTTCTTTGCCATCGGACTGCTTCCTCTAGTCTTCCACGACGAACGCCGTCACGGGGTACACACGATCGTCATCGATTTCCTCGTACACCACCGCAATATACACGTCAGCGGCCGTGTAGCCCCAAACCATCGGCCAGCCGCTGGATCGGCTCGTCCCGTGTCTGTCCGGATTGTTCAGAACGTAAACCACGTCGTCTTTTGTCAGACCATGTTCTGCGACATGCTGAACATTCCCGTGCGGATCCTCATCCAAGTCCCAGACTACGTCGATCTGCATCTTTGGCCGGCCTCAGGTGTTCTTATATATGATAACATTTCTCCGAAGCCCGGGCAAGTGGAGTGCAGTCGATCATCTCAACGCGCCCGCGGCAAACAAGGTCGCAGGGTCAACTCCGCCCTTCCACTCCTTCAGTCGCGGATGCTCGATGCCGCGCAGAATCTCGACGGCCCCGTCATCCTTCATCCTCGCACAAAGCAGATGGCACAAATCCGTATGGACCAGGACGAGGGACGAGTGCGACGAGACGAGCACCTGCGATCGATAATTGGGGAAAGGAATGTGTGGATCGCGGAATCGCAACCTAAGTCCGGGCTTGCGGGTGACGATACCCCGCCAGTTTAGATCGCAGGACTGGGTCAGGACCAGGAACGCCGTGTAGCGTTCGTCGCAAAAGTGCGACAGGACTTCCGAAAGGACCTGCAACAGGGTGTCGGACCGCCGGATGATGTCTCCCTGCTGGAGATCATCCGTCGGCGCGAAAAGGCCGTAGGTCCAGTGAGAAGGCTGGCCCATGCGTCGTCTCAAAGCGACGTTTTTTCAGTGACTGGGCCAGGATCGCGGGGCGCATATCGAAGTTCAATCGTGCCGCGTGTCGCCCTGGTAACGACGGTGCGAATGTCGGTTGCCGCCACGGTCGTGTCGGCCACCGACCCCGTACCCACCAGCGTCGCTCGCGAGTATTTGGCCACCTCGGCTGTTGTCGTAAGTGCATGGAAATCGGGAGTCTCAGGCTGTGCAATCAGCCTGTCCCCACCAGCCATTACAATCGTTCCTCCGTACTTCACTTGAGGAGGCACGAGAGCATCGACCGCCACAAAAACCTCTACAGGAGTCTCCTCGTCCAGACAGAACAGACGCTTCGCAATGCCGGATGGCGTCAGTATCGCTCGATTCCAGCGTCCGAGGACAACCACATTCCATTCCGAAGGCGTCAGCGGCATCTTAATGCACTCTTGAGGATTCCAGCAAATTCATGCGCTCGGGAAAAAGCACTGATTGGCGTACCCTGCAAATGAATTGTAGTCCCGCCGGAGGGAGTCTGAAAGCCTCGCCCCGAAAGTTATCCCGGCTGAATCGAGCGGCGGCAATACCTCCGCGGCGGGGAGTTCTCTGAGGTCCGTCTGCAGAAGAGTCGTGCTTTCGACACGCAGGGGATGCCCCTCCTTGCGGGCAAACCGGTCCGATTTCAAACGTGAACCGGCCGCGCAGTTGACCGGCACGAAGGGACCTTTGCGGCGAGGGCCGGCGATGTGGATGGCGCGGGCGAACATCTCCTTGCCCGTGCCGCTTTCGCCCAAGAGCAAAACGGGCACGCTGCGGATCGCGGCCCGCTTCGCCCTGCCGACCGCGATGCGCAGCGCCTGGCAGTCGCCGGCGATCTGCTCGAATCCGGCCACCTCGCTGGGGCTCTCGGCCGCGAGGTGGCGAAGGTGGAGGTCGGGATTGCGGAGGAGTTCGGGGATGACGTCGATCGTCAGATCGAAGGGGATTTCCGTGACCCAGGAGCGTCCGGCGAAGGTTTCATAGAAGACAGCCGGATAGCGGGTCTTGCCCAAGAGCAGCCAGACGGCGGCCATGGCGGGTGTGCCAGGGCTGAGGTGGAGGCAGAGTTCGATCTCGGCCCAGTCAGCCCGCTTGCGGATCTTGGCCAGCTCGGCGTCGGCGATCTGGAAAATGGCGACGTAGTCGGTGGGGTGCTTGAGATCGACGCGGACGAGCTTCGCCTTGGCGCGGAGCCACTCGACATAGAGCTTGTTCCACTCCGGGCGATAGTTGCTCAGGAGGTGGATTTCGTCGAAGGCTTGGGTATCCAGGAGCGTCTTTGTCGGGCCGAGGTCCCCAAGTTCGGGGGCGGGCCCTTTGATTGCAGCGAGGATTTCCTCCCGCTGAGCAGCAGGGAGCGAAAGGGCCATGGCCCGCAGGTCGCTGTGGCCGATCCATTGGAGGAGGAGGCGTTTGTTTGGCATGGGCGGAGAAACCATCTCGTCGTTTCGCTCAGCCGGTGATGATTGTCATCACGAGCATCACGATAATCTCCCTTCGTGATTACCGTCTCTCAGCCAGCCGTCAGCACCTGAAAGCTGCTTGGATTGCGAAGCTCATAGGTCTTCGTCTCCCGATGAAGGATCCCCGACACAGCGACTTTCTTTCCCTCGGCATGTGCACGGCACGCCTCAATGTACTCGTCTTTGTTGGTCAACGTCACGCGGACGCGCGCCGGCGCTCCGGCAAGTTCGGCCTTGATGGAAATGGTCCCCTCGAAGCCGTCCAGCAGCGTCGACTCCGAACGGAGTTGCACGATCAGACCCTCGATATGGTCGAGCTTTGGCGTCCTCCGCTCGCGGAGTCCGCGGCCCGCCTCCGCGATGATCGAAAACGTGCCCTGGGAGAAAACCGCGGCACGCGGGAGGTTCGAAGGTACGTTCGGGCGGTTGACCGACCAGTTCATCTCCAGCCGCAGGCTGGATTGTTCCCCGGACGGTTTCATCGACGCAATCGCTTCGCACAGGTTGGCACTGACTCCGGCCTCGATCCCATCCAGAATCTTGCCCGGAGAGCCGGTTTCGACCGATTCACTGACATGCCCCAATGCCTGCATCAGGCGGATCGTCGCCCGGCGGGCGAAAGGCTCGTTGACCACTTCGGTGCCGTTGCCGCCAAAGAGCGATCCTTGCGCCTCAAGGAGCGGCGGCACCGGGGCGGCGACCGTGGCCACAAAACTGCCCCGTTCCGTCTGCCCGAGCCGGCAAGATTCCAGAAATTCAGTCGCCTCCTTGAAACTCTGACGAGGGTAATACGGCTGCGGACTGTGCGCACTGCATGCCGCCGCAAGCAAAAGATTCCGGCCTCCCTGAATCAAGCGAATGCCCTCGTCCAGCGGAAGCGTTCCCAAGGCTGCGTTGGGAGCGGCGATGCTCAACCTGAGAATATCGGCCGGCGGCACCGACACGTCCGAGAGAATCTGCCACGCCGCTCGCTGTTCGACGGCCGCCAGCAGTTGGATAATGTCGGCGACCCGGGCAACGTAGTCTCTCAGTTCACGCCGCCGTGGGACGATCACTTCCGCATCGGCATGCTCGGGAAGCCGATAGACCACCGCCTTCTCGCTGGTCGCGCCCGGTTCGACACTCCAGCCCCGGCCTCTTAAATAAAGCTGGATGTCTTCGGGACGCAGAGCCGCGAACCGTTCCGCCGGTATTTTGAGAGAAACCGTCATAACGGCTCCCTTTGGGATACCCGCTCCATCATTCCCAGAAGGCTTTCAACGGTAATGCGGTTGACTCTGGGCACATGGACGGTCACTTTCGACTTGTTTTCCGACTCGGGTCGACCGAGGAGCGAAACAAAAAACGCGCATCGCCGGCTGATCATCTCCTCCTCCGACTGCGCGAGCCACCTGTCGGCATCCAGGGGAAGTTGGAGGACGACGAGGAGACGGGGAACCAGTGTTTCCTCGCGCAAGTCATTGTAGTTCTTAAGCGGCAAAGGAAAAGCCAGATGACCATTTGACAGCTCATCGACGGCGGTGGCTTTCACCTGCAGTTCGATCCGAGGAGATTTCAGGATCGCCCGGTCGTTGATTCTCCCCTGCGCGGCGATCACCAAGTCGACGCTGTCGTCGTCCACGTCAGGCCGTTCGCACGCGAAACCGGCGCGAGCTGCCACTGCATGGATGTAGGCAAAACTGAGCTGCTGTTTCTGCTCGTTTTCGGTCATAGCGAGCCCCTTTGGGCAACATCACCCTACTTGAGAGGCGGCGTCAAGAGCGTGCGAAGGGACCACGGAAATGTCAAGATACCGTCGGCGGCCACCGGATTCCAGGGGGCCGCGAAACCGCCAAGGGACCGTCGCCTCGCGTGTGCCGGTCTCAGGGGGCGGCAAGACGCGCACGCTGCGAATCGCGGCCCGCTTCGCCCTGCCGACCGCGATGCGCAGCGCCTGGCACTCGCCGGCGATCTGCTCGAATCCGGCCACCTCGCTGGGGCTCTCGGCCGCGAGGTGGCGAAGGTGGAGGTCGGGATTGCGGAGGAGTTCGGGGATGACGTCGATCGTCAGATCGAAGGGGATTTCCGTGACCCAGGAGCGTCCGGCGAAGGTTTCATAGAAGACAGCCGGATAGCGGGTCTTGCCCAAGAGCAGCCAGACGGCGGCCATGGCGGGTGTGCCAGGGCTGAGGTGGAGGCAGAGTTCGATCTCGGCCCAGTCAGCCCGCTTGCGGATCTTGGCCAGCTCGGCGTCGGCGATCTGGAAAATGGCGACGTAGTCGGTGGGGTGCTTGAGATCGACGCGGACGAGCTTCGCCTTGGCGCGGAGCCACTCGACATAGAGCTTGTTCCACTCCGGGCGATAGTTGCTCAGGAGGTGGATTTCGTCGAAGGCTTGGGTACCCAGGAGCGTCTTTGTCGGGCCGAGGTCCCCAAGTTCGGGGGCGGGGCCTTTGATTGCGGCGAGGATTTCCTCGCGCTGGGCTGCGGGGAGCGAAAGGGCCATGGCCCGCAGGTCGCTGTGCCCGATCCATTGCAGGAGGAGGCGTTTGTTTGGCATGGACTGAGCGGCAATGGGGTCGCTGGCGGCGCGAAAGGTGCTCGAGATCGCCGAACACTCGTGGCCACGGGCGAGCCCTGCCCTGTCGCACCCTCGTGCGAAGCGACTGCGGGTGGCCAACTCCCACCAGTTTAGCGAATCGAGAAGCCAATGCAAAGAGTGGTTCCATGACTCCAATCGCCTCGACGACCAAGAACCGTCGCGAGCCGCAGCCCTTTCCTCGGGTCTCCTTCTTCATCACGATAACTCCCCGAAGAGCCTGCAGGTCTCCTGTAACGGTTGGACGATCGCCCGCCACGATTAGCGTGAAAACCGTCGTGGGCCGTCCTGGATGAAACTCATAGGGAGCCTCAAACGCTATCTGCACTTGCCTGTCTTCACGGCCTCTCGGAACAATCGCGACACCCGGAGATGCTCGATCGTGTCTTCGACGAGGATGAGGCGATGGCGATGGATGCCGTGGACCTACTCCAACAGTCCGTATCGCCATAGGCTCGTTGGGGTGAGCACCAGTATACGGAACCAAGACACCGCCGTGAACTGCGTGGCCCAGCGCGGCACGAGTTGGGCGAGGCATGGGAACGGGAGAAAATCGGCGTCAAGGATGCCAGACCTGAAGGACCTGGACGACGCGGTCGGCCTCGTTGACCGAAAACGTGATCGCCAGTGGGGGAGACAACCAACAGTCGATCTCCGTAGAACTCTTCACCTTTGGTCTGGGGATCCTCCGCGAGCAGCCGATCCACCGTGGCGGTGAGCCTCCGTCACCGCCGCTCGATCAGTCGTCCGCAGCCAGATTTCGGTCAGTTCATCGGACGCTCCAACGATGCCAGGTTACCGTGAAACGCATCTCACGGCTCCAGGGATTTGAGCCGATCCAGTACCTCGGCCGTCGTCAATCCCGGGTCTGCAGATTCCTTGCGACGTTTCATTTCGTCCACGTCGAAGTGCGCCGCTGCTTGCGAATAGGCCGCCGACCTCTCGCCGCAAACCGGCGAGAAATAACCAATTGGCTTTCCCTCAGAATCACGAATTTCGGTGAGCGCGTTCAGATCGGAAAGCGACTGCGCCAGGGAGGAATCCACTGTGAGGGTGTTCATCTGTTAGCCTCTTCGGAAGAGCGGGATCCAATTGTCGTCCATTCTATCAGGAGTCCGTCCCAATAGCTGACCCCCCTATAGCAGTTGGCGTGTTCAGCGGAACGTCGTCGACATTCTCCAGCTTAGTCGTTGACGCAAAAACTGCAAAGGGTAGAATTGAGCTTTGTCAACTCAAATGACAATAGCGGATAAAATAATGATGTTTGTCAATTCGACTTCAGGCAACGCCTTTTCAGCAGCAGCGTCAAGCGTCCGAACGTAAGGCGGCAATATGGCACGAGCAAAACGCACCTAGATCGGCCTTTCCCGTGGCGGTGCGGCACTTGCGATCAGAAGGAAGTCTACCGCACGCCCACGCCGTACAAGACCACGATCAAGTACGAGGGGCGTCCCTACGGCGTCGAGATTGCGGATCTCGAGCTCCCCAAGTGCCGCAACTGCGGGGAGGTCGTCTTCGACAACCACGCCGGCCACCAAATCAATCGGGCACTACGTCAGCAACTCGGCCTTCTCCAACCCGAGGCGATCCGCGCCGGCCGCACGGAGCTTGGGCTGAGCCAGAAGGAACTTGCGGCCCAGTTGGGCGTAGCCGAAGAGTCGGTTTCTCGCTGGGAGACTGGAGCCCTCGTCCAGTCGCGCGTGGTCGATCGGCAGATTCGCCTCTTCTTTGAACTGCCGTCAGTCCGCCACGCCCTGAGTCGCCTTGCGCAGGGCGAAACGATCGGAGAGACCGTCAGGCCCGCCGAGCTGGCACCCGTGCGTTTTGGCGATCGGTTGCCGCGTGGTGAGGTCTTGGTTCGGCTCGAAGGGGCAATTGAAGATCGGGTCGACACCATCGTTGCCGCTTGGCAATCTGCGGCAGAGGATGTCGCCGGTGACGTCCCATCAAGGCTGTCCGTGCCGAGGGCCCAGAATACGCCTGATGTTCTCACACCCTATCGCGACTACTGGACCGCAGCGGTAAGGTACGCGGCCGTTGCGGAGCGCGGCGAAGTGGTGTGCGTTGCCGATGCCCTGTCCTCGTGGACGCAGCGATCAGCCCAAGGAGAGCGAAAACGCTGGTTGGTGGCGTTCTTGAGCCCAAACTCCAAGACCTTGGCTTCAATCTCCAAGCGTCTTGCGAAGGTGAGCGAAGAACTTGAGCATATACCCGAGACGGATGCGCCTGCCCTGCTGGATCACTTCCGCCGACTCCTTCAAATGTGGACACGGCACCACTGGCCCCGCGAAGAACGCCTCAGAAAAAGCGCCTCTGAAGATTAGCCACGTGCCCTTGGCAACGAGTCCGGTCCACTACGACTCACGCATACGATAGTACTCGCACCGCTCGCCGGCGCGCTCGCGGACTTGCCGCTGGATCGCGTCCCACGAGGTCACTTTGGGGCTCGTCCCAAGAGATGAAGGGCCTCTGCGCGGACCAGCGCCAGCGTTTCGCTGAGTTCCACCATCGATTCGAGATCCATACGCTCGTCTTCAGTGAGCTGTCCCTCGGTGTTGCGATCCATGAGTTCTTGCATCCGGCGATCCGCCTTCGCCGGCAACCTGAGTTCGCTCACCGATTCGACCCAATCGACCGGCGCGGAAATGACAGCCATTTCTGCCTCTCCCAAGACCTATATGCACCCTGAATCGCCATCCCACCATTATAGAGGATAGCGTCTGTCTCGCCAACTCGGTGTCGGCAATCCGGAAAATCCAGACGTGCTCGGGAAGGACAGGGAGACGGCCGTCTTTCCCGCCACCATCACCCACCGCTGAAGATGGCGGCGTAGTCGGTGGGGTGCTTCAGGTCGACGCGGACGAACTTCGCCTTTCCGCCGATCTCCGTTCCTGGGGTTCCTTACCAGATTACGAACCCCAGGCTACGGTGGCGATGGCCTTTGGCCAAAAAATGCGAGCCCCATATATTCTCAGCAGACAAACCGATAACCGCTCTACGACAGCGTGTTCGGCGGCATCTTCATCGACGTAGAGACGTATTCGGCTCATCCCTGTCTCGACGCAGCGATCTCCTGAAGGGCCCGCTCGTCAGCAATCGCCTCTTCAGCCATTTCGCGATCGAATTCCGCTTCGTGCGCGTAATACCAGGCGAGCACCGTGTAGATCTCGCTCAACGTCCGTTGGGGATACTGCTGGACGATCTGCGGCGCAGACAAACCTTGCTTGTGCAGCAGGACGACCTGGTTGACCGTCATTCGCGTGCCGTCGATTCGTAGACGTCCGCCGCAAATGCCGGGGGTTCGCACCAAGGTCGTGTCCAAGGTCGTGGGCATATTCACAATCCCCGTCTCGTAACTCATTACGTGGCTTTGTTTTATTATAGCAGCATCAATCGGAACAGGTCAAATCGCTCTTCTGGCGAACCCGAATGCGCCGCGGCTGATTGAGGTCCAGCGCCGGCCTGCTCACCACGATGGAAACCGCCGAGAACCTGAAGCGTCTCAACCTGACTCAGAAGGAGTTTGCCGAGCGGATTGGGATCGCCCAACAGACCATTTCCCGATGGATGGGCAACGTGCAAATGCAGTCGCGGGCGATCGACAATCTCATGCGGCTCGTGTTTCGACCGCTCGAATCTGATCCGGTACCGCGGGCATGGGAACGATGAAGAATCTCGCCGCAGCCTTCGCCCGCAACCAACGCAGAATTGGCCATTGAAGGCAGAACTGAGAAAAGAAGATGGTGGAAAAGAAGATGACGAGGCAGATGAATTCGGTTTGCACCTTGAAACCACCTTCCCGTCCGCCATCTTCTTTTCCTTGTTTCATCTTGGCCCTCCCCTCGGCCACAACCAAAATCGAAGCCATGCGTCATTTTCTGAACAGAATGACAGCCAGGCCATCGAAGACGGCCGGATAGCGGGTCTTGCCCAACAGCAGCCAGGCGGCCGCCATGGCAGGCGTGCCCGGGCTGAGGTGCGCGCCAGAGGGCGATCTCGGCCCAGTCGGCCCGCTTGCGGATCTTCGCGAGCTGCGCGTCGGCGATCTGGAAGATGGCGGCGTAGTCGGTGGGGTGCTTCAGGTCCAAAGATGAGCCGGCCACTCACCGTCCGTGCCGTACTGCGCGACGCCCTTTCGACACAATGCGGCCGCGCAATAACCCCAATGCCCGCAACCACTTACGCCCTCGGTTTCAGAAATCCGCTTGACAGCGCACGCCGCATCGACCACAATGACGCAGGTGAATGGACATGTGAACACATTCCCCCGGATCGGCGCCCGCCAACTTCACGGCTCGCCGCTCCGGAGATCTTTGACAACCTGGTATTCACCTCCGCCACTCCCGGCGACTCTCCTGCCGCATCGGATGGGGATCCCGAGCCGACGGGATCATCTGCCGATCGCCTTCCTTCGCTCCCCGACCGCTCGCCGCCGGCAATCCCCAAGGTTCCCAGCCGGAGCCGTCGCCCCGCACCACCGGCCGCCGCATAGACGGCGGCCTTGCCACCCATTCCCTCCATCCCCGGCCGCTTTGCCACCCGGAAGCGCGTGGTGCCCAAAGTGCCTCCATTCTGAGAAATCGCGAACTTGGGCACCACATCCAAAAGCCGGCAACAGCTCACAAAAGCCGGTAACAGCTCAACCTGTAAACGAACGATGGGGCGTTGCTTCAGTCAATTTACCAGGAGACCTTGCCGCACTCTGGCCCTGTGGCCCTTGGACGCCACCCCGGCGGCCAGTTATAATCGCGATTTGGCCTAGAATGACCGGCAAAAACTGAACTACCCGGCCGTGCGGCTGCTTGACTGTCCTCTGCACGGCGTCGCCGTTCCATCGGACTTGCAGCCGGGCTGCCGGTTTAAGAGGTTCCTGATGTCTGCCACCGACTTGTCGTCACTGATCCGAGAGCTTCGGCGAAGGCTTGGCCGAAGCAATGTGCTGTCCGCCCGATCGGAATTGTTGGTCTACGAGTGCGACGGCTACACGATCGAGAAGAATACGCCTGACGCGGTGGTGTTTCCGGGATCCACCGAGGATGTGGTCGAGGTGGTCCGGCTCGCGAATAAGTACGGCGTGCCGGTTGTGCCACGAGGGGCCGGCACGAGCCTGGCCGGCGGTTGCCTGCCGCTGGGCGGGGGCGTGGTCCTCATGCTCACGCGGATGAAGCAGATCCTGAAAGTCGATCTGCGAAACCGCCTCGCCGTCGTGGAAGCGGGCGTTCTCAACTCGCAGTTGGCCCGCGCACTGGTCGGCTCCGGCTATCATTTCGCTCCGGACCCGTCGAGCCAGACGGCGTGCACGATCGGCGGCAATGTGGCTACCAATGCCGGCGGCCCGCATACGCTCAAGTACGGAGTGACGGTCAACCATGTGCTGGGCGTCGAGGCGGTGCTCGGTGACGGTTCCGTGGTGCAGATTGGCCCCGTGGCCAGTCCGTCGAGCCTCGACCTGGTCGGAGTGCTGGTCGGCAGCGAGGGCACCCTGGCGATCGTCACCAAGATCTGGGTCCGCCTGACGCCCAATCCTCACGACTACCGGACCCTCCGCGTTATCTTCGAGACGGTCGACGATGCCACAAACGCCATCAGCGACGTCATCGGCGAGGGGATCGTGCCCGCGGCCATGGAATTGATGGATCAGGGGATCGTCGGCGCGGTTGAGGAGGCCTACCAATTCGGATTCCCGCTGGATGCCGAGGCGATCGCCGTCATCGAACTGGACGGTCCCGCGGCCGGGCTCGACCGCCAACAGGAGCAGATCATCGCAATCTGCCAGCGGCACCGAGCCCGCGAGATTCTTCAAGCGCGGACCGCGAAGGAGCGCGAGCTGCTTTGGAAGTGCCGCAAGATGGCGGTGGGCGCGGTCGGCCGGCTCAGCTCGAGCTACTGCATTCAGGACGGCGTCGTGCCGCGGACGCGGTTGCCCCACATTCTCCGCCGCATCGCCGAGATCGGGCGGGAGTACGGGATCCGCATCGTGAACGTAGCGCACGCCGGCGACGGCAACGTGCACCCGATCCTGCTGTTCGACGAGCGCGACAAGGACGAGGTGGCCCGTGTGCTCGCTGCCAGCAAAGAGTTGCTCCAGGAGTGTATCGCCTGCGGTGGCAGTGTCACGGCGGAACACGGCGTCGGAGTGGAAAAGATCGAGTTTATGGACAGCCTGTTTGCCCAGCCCGATCTCGACGCGATGCGACATATTCACGAGGCTTTGAACCCCGCCGGGCGGCTCAACCCGGGCAAACTGTTGCCGATGTCCGGATCGGCCGAGAACGGGCGTAGATCCGCCGCCCATCCGGCAATGGCCTGATTCATTTTTCAATCCGCACTGGCAGTGGAACCTTCCGATGATCCGCCCTGTCGAACATGCCTTGCCGCTGACAAACACCGTAACACCGTCGGAACAGGCGGTGGTGGCCGAGGTCGTCGAGCGCGCCTTTCACGATAGCACGGCAGTCTATCCAATCGGTGGCGGCACGAGCCTCACGTACGGCGCGACACCCAAGCAGACCGGGATAGGGCTCTCGCTGGCCGGACTGCAACGGATCGTCGACTATCCGGCGCGTGACCTGACGATCACCGCCGAGGCCGGCATACCGATCAGCGTGCTTGCCCAACAGTTGGCCGCCGAACGCCAGCGCCTGCCCGTGGACATTCCCCAAGCCGAACAGGCCACGCTGGGCGGCGTCGTGGCGGCCAGCCCCAGCGGGCCGCGGCGGTTTCGTTGGGGAACGATGCGCGACTTCGTGATCGGCGTACGTGCCGTCGACGGCCGCGGAACCGCCTTCTCCGGCGGCGGGAGGGTCGTGAAAAACGCTGCCGGATACGATCTCTGCCGCCTGTTGACCGGCTCGATGGGCACGCTCGGCGTGATCACCCAGGTGACCTTGATGGTCAAGCCGGTGCCCGAGACTTCCGCCTTTCTTGCCTGTACGCCGGCCGATTTCAATATGGCCGAACGCCTGCTGTCGGATCTGATCCGGACCAAGACCCTGCCCGCGGCCGTCGAACTTCTCGCGGGCCCTGCCTGGCAAAGCGAACCGGCGTTCGAAGCAAACGGGGGCGCAGCCCATTTGCTGGTCGGTTTCGAAGGGGCGGAGGAGGAGGTCCAGTGGATGGTCGAGCAGTTGCGGGAGGAGTGGAACAAGGCGGGGGCCGCGGAGTCGCGGGCAATGGATCGCACAGAGTGCGACCGCCTGTGGAGCCGCTTGACCGAATTCCCGGCGGTCGACTCCGGACCGGAGGCCCGGGAACCTCTCGTTGTCGAGGTTGGAGTGCTGCCAAGCGATACGGTGCGCACCTTTCAGGAGCTACTCCAGCTCGATCCTGACTGCTCGATCCAGGCCCATGCCGGCAACGGCGTGCTGCGAGCGAAGTTTGAGCCTGTTGACGACGGCGTGGAAGAGAAACTTAGGAGATTGCGGGCGACCATCGCTGCGGGGGGCGGATCGCTCGTGGTTCTCCGCCGTCCCGGGCATTGTGACTGGGGCCCGACAACGATCTGGGGAGAGCCTGCCGCAGGCGCCGAGGTGATGCGGGCGATCAAGAGCCGCTTCGACCCCAAGGGGATCCTGAATCCCGACCGTTTCCTTTTTTCGAGATCCTGACAAAACGGGGACAGGCACCTCGCGAGGTCATCCATTGCCGTGTTTTACCAGTGTTTGGCTCGGAGCCAGCCCTCCCTTTTGTCAGAACCTCTCAATGAACCATCCAGCCGGCCCAGCCGCGGACCAACGATGAACCAGAGCAACGGAAAGACAGCGGTTTGTTCTACGAAGAACCCCGGAGCGGGGATCGATTTCGGACTATTCTTGGACTGCGTCCATTGCGGCCTGTGCACGTCGGCATGCCCGACCTATACGGAAGTCGGCGACGAGAACGACAGTCCTCGCGGACGCGTCTACCTGATGCGGCTCGTGTCCGAGGGGCAACTGGGGCTGACGCCGCAGGTCCGCCATCACCTCGAGCTTTGCCTCGACTGCCGAGCCTGCGAAACGGCGTGCCCTTCGGGGATCCACTACGGTCGGCTGATTGAACCGTTCCGGCTGAGCATGGAGGAGCAGGACACGCGGATCACCAAACGCTACGACTGGTTTCGCGAGTCGATCCTATTCCGGCTGTTTCCTTATGCCGACCGGATCCGGCTGGCGATGACGCCGGTCCGCCTGCTCCAGCGAGCCGGAATCTATGACCGGGCGGAACGCCTCGGGCTGTTTCGCCTGATTCCGGGGCGCCTGGGGCAGATGGCCAGCCTGGTCAATCCGCCGGTCGAACCGGGGCCGAAGCTGCCGAAGTTCTTGCCGGCGATCGGGCGGCGGCGCGCGAGGGTGGCCTTTTTCGTCGGCTGCGTGGCCGATGCCATGTTTCGCCATACGCACTGGTCGACACTCCGCGTCCTTCAGCAGAACGGCTGCGATATTCTCATTCCCTCCGGGCAGGGCTGCTGTGGCGCCATCCACTATCATGCCGGCAGCCGCGACGGCGCCCGCGAAATGGCCGACGCGAATGTCGCCGCGTTCGACCTGGAGGGAATCGACGCGGTGATTGTCAACCATGCCGGCTGCGGGGCGATGATGAAGGAATACGGCCTGCACTGGAACGACGAGCATCAGGACGCGCGGCAGCGGATGGCCGAGAAAACCAAAGACGTCAACGAGTTTCTCGACGAGTTGGGCCTGATCACACCCGGCGGGCGCATCGAAGCCGTCGCGACTTACCACGATGCCTGCCATCTCGGCCACGCCCAGAAGATCCGCGAGGCCCCGCGTCGTCTCCTCGCCCAGATTCCGGGGCTGGAGCTTCGCGACCTGCCGGAGACGGAGATCTGCTGCGGTTCCGCCGGCACGTACAACCTCAACCAACCGCATATGTCCGAGCGGCTCAGCCGCCGCAAGCTCGAGAACATTCTCAGCACGGGCGCTCAGATCGTATTGGCCTCCAATGCCGGCTGCCTGCTGCAGATTCATCGCGAGGTCCGGCGTCAGCGCAAGCCGATGCTGGTGATGCACCCAATGGACCTGCTGGATTTGAGCTATCGGAATGAGGTACCGGAACTGCCCCTGTAAAGGTCCTAAGGTGTTGCGAATTCGTCGTTTAGCCGCCAGTGCCCAACGGGCCGCGCGTCGGTGGCCGATAGCCGCGCCGCTCCGCCCCACGCGCGGCCCGTTGGGCACTGCGGTTAAACGACCTTTACAGGGGTGGGTACCGGAACTGCCGAAGTGAGGATCGCGTGGCCCGGGAGGACGTGTGCATTTGGCGGGCTTGTCGGGATTTTGCATTGGTTCGCAATCGTCAAGTCGTCGACAAGCGCGGTAGCCAGCGAACCTTTGGCTCCTGCCAGACGAGCTGGCAGGGGACCTGTGTGGTGGCGGGGGCGTGCGACTAGCCGGTGAACCTTTGCTCCTGCCAGACGAGCTGGCAGGGGGCCTGTGTGGTGGCGGGGGCGTGCGATTTCTGTTCAGCCGCGACCAGGCATTGTTAATAACGCTGACGCAATTGAAGAAGGAGACTTACCATGAAGCTGCTTGCCGCGTCGATCGTCGCCGCTGTTCTGTTCCTGCCCGAAGCCGGGAAGGCTGCTCCGGACGGTGGTGTTGCCTTCAACGGCCATAGCACGTGCGCAAGGGTGCGCGACGGCAAGCCCTTCGACCTCGATGCGTTCACGCTGTCCGCCCGAGTGAAACTCCGGCAGGTGGGCGGTTCTCAGGTGTTCGTGAACCGCGGCGAGCCCGGTTCGCAGTTTACGTTGTACCTGTTCAATGGCCGCGTGCGGATGCTCGTCGAATATGCTCCGGGCAAATACACCCACGCCAACGCCCCGGCCCCGGCTCCGGAAACCTGGACGCACTATGCGGGCGCCTACGACGGCAGCCGGATCCGGTTGTACGTGAACGGCGAACCGGTGCATACGGTCGAGGCCGCGGGCCGGATCCCGTCTTCGACTGCGGAACTGTACCTTGGCTGCGCGCAGCCCGGGCAGCGTGTGCTGGACGGATACCTGGACGACGTGCGGGTATGGCGGCGAGCGCTGACGGAAACGGAAGTCGCCCGGACCGCCGCCCCAACCGCCGCCCCAACCGCCGGAGGGGATGTCGAGGAAGGCCTGGTTGCCTGCTGGACCTCTGCGTCGCTCGACGGTGAGACCTGGAAGAACGTAGCCGGCCCCGACCTGGCCGCAGAATACGGGGAAGATATGCCGTTGATCGTCCAGAAGGACGACGGCTATCGCGGGATCTGGTATTCGAATCAGAAGCAGGACGACGAGTACGTTTACAAGTATAGCGGGGGCCTGGGGACCTATTGCATGAAGCACCGGCCGTTTGCCGTCTATTCGAAAGAAGCCAACAAGACTTTCTTCTGCTACGGCGGCACCGATCCGGACTTGCGGACGCTTCTGCACATGGTCTCGTACTACGACCACGCGACGGGAACCGTTCCCCGGCCGACCATTCTGCTCGACAAGCACACGACCGACGCCCACGACAACCCGGTCATTTCGCTTGACGAGCGGGGGCATATCTGGATCTTTTCGAGTTCGCACGGCACGGCGCGGCCCTCGTATCTTTCCGTCAGCAAGGAGCCGTACTCGATTGATGCGTTTGAATGCGTGCTGGTCACCAATTTCTCGTACACGCAACCTTATTTTCTTCCGGGCGAGGGGTTCCTGTTCTTGCACACCCGCTACGGCGGCGGGCGGCGACTCTTCCAGATGACGAGCCGCGACGGCCGCGACTGGAGCGAGCCCGAGATGCTCGCACATATCGAACAGGGCCACTACCAGATAAGCTGGCCGATGGGCAAGAAGGTCGGCACGGCGCTGAACTTCCATCCCGACCCCAACGGGCTGAACTGGCGGACAAATCTCTACTATATGGAGACGGAGGATTTCGGACGCACCTGGCGGACGGCCGCCGGCGAAACGGTCGAGTTGCCGCTCACCGAACCGGAGAACCTGACGCTGGTGCACGATTACCGGTCGGAGAAACGCAACGTCTATATGAAGGACCTCGCTTTCGATTCGGCCGGGCGGCCTGTGGTCCTCTATTTGACAAGCGGCGGGTGGGAGTCGGGGCCCAAGAACGACCCGCGAATCTGGCAGACCGCTCGCTGGACCGGGAGTGAATGGGACATCCAGGGCACGATCACCTCCGACAACAATTACGACTCGGGATCGCTGTACATCGAGCGCGATGATCTGTGGCAGATCATCGGCCCCACCCAACCTGGCCCCCAACGTTACAATCCGGGCGGCGAGGTGGCAATCTGGGTCAGCACCGACCAGGGAAAGAGCTGGACCCTCGAGAAGCAGCTCACCCGCGACAGCGAGTTCAACCATACGTACTGTCGCAAACCGATTAACGCCCATCCCGATTTTTACGCGATTTGGGCGGACGGCAACGCACGCGAGAAATCGGAGAGCCGGCTCTACTTTACGAACTCGCGAGGCGATCACGTCTGGCGATTGCCCGTGAAGATGGCCGAAGAGTTCGCCAAGCCGGAAATCGCTTGGTGACGGGTCGCTGCGGAGTTGTCGGTGAATGCCACCTACGGGCGGTGTGCTCATGGAGGCGCGCTGGATAGAATGCCCACGCAGCGGCAGCGGACGGGGGCTGCTGCAACTGCTTGTCCGGCGTGGGCACGCTGCTCGGTCGACGGCGGTCGTCACGCGGGACCCTACGAAGTTTGTGAGGGGCTACCATGCAGACCGGACGACACCATCTTCCAGACAAGTCGATCATTCAGGACGTCAGTCACAAGCTCGCCAGGTCGGGACTGTCGACGACGTGTCAGATCAGCGTGCTGTGCCAGCACGGAGCCGTGACGCTTTCCGGCACAGTGCAGTTCGACCATCAGCGGCGCACGGCACTGGCCGCGGCCCGGTCGGCAAGCGGAGTGCGAAGCGTCAGCGACAATATGCGGCTCCTGCCTTCGGTCAAAGACCGATTCCCGGTGAAACGCCAGGCGGGCAGCCTATGATCCCGTCGCATCAGGATACCCACCAGCCCGGCTGCTTCCGAGCAGCCGGGCTGATGAACGGGTTCCTGGTGAATCACGAACATCGGAACACGGCTGGAAATCGCGTCCGCGATCTGGCATGATAGGTGGCTCAAAGCTGGCTGAAGTGGCAGCAGCATCTTCCTCGAATGGAGCCCCGTCATGCGACTGATGACCGCAACCGTTGCTTTCCTGTTCACGGCAGTCTGCCTGGGAGCCGAGCCCAAGCTCGATGAATCCCCGGCACAACCGGGCGAGTGGGGGTACCGCCCGGACACGGGCACGAGTTCGCAGGTCAATCCGCCAAGTTTCTCCTGGCGGCCGCAGGGAGGGGTTGTCCGCTGGGAGCTTCAATGTGGACGCGGAGAGTCGTTCGACCAGATGCAGTACTCGAGCGACGAGATCGCGTGGAACGTTCACTGTCCGCCGGTCGTCTTCCCTTCCGGCCAGTACGTCTGGCGCTATCGGGGTGTCGACAAGAGTGGAAAGAAGACCGGCTGGAGCCAAGCACGGACGTTCACGATTCTTGCGGACGCAGTCGAGATGCCGATGCCACCGCGGCAGGAGTTGCTGGAACGGATTCCCAAGTCGCACCCGCGGTTGTTCGTGCGCCCGGAAGACCTGCCCCGGTTGCGGGAACTGGCGGCCGGGCCGCTCAAGAAACAATATGACGACCTGGTGCGGCAATGTGAAAAGCTGCTCAAGAGTCCGCCACCGACGAAGGAACCCGAGAAGTACCCGCCCGGCGTCACATACAAGGACGAGCAGTGGCGCGAGATGTGGTGGGGCAACCGGGTCTATACGATCGCTGCCCTGGACGGCGCCGCGACCCTTGCCTTTACGCGGCTCCTCGGCGGAAAAGAAGAATACGGCCAACTCGCTAGGCGGATCCTGCTGGATTGTGCCAAGTGGGACCCGAAAGGTGCGACCGGCTACCGTTATAACGACGAAGCCGGTATGCCGTATGCCTACTATTTCTCGCGCACGTACACGTTCGTCAATGATCTGCTGAGTGATAAAGAGCGCAAGGAGTGCCGCGAGGTAATGAAGGTCCGCGGCGAGGAGATGTACAAGCACCTCTGTCCTCGCCACCTGTGGCGACCGTACGCCAGCCACAGCAACCGGGCCTGGCATTTCCTCGGTGAGATCGGCATAGCGTTCCAGGACGAGATCGACGGGGCGGACGACTGGACCTGGTTCGCCATGAACGTGTTCTACAACGTCTATCCGGTCTGGTGCGACGACGACGGAGGGTGGCACGAAGGCACGAGCTACTGGAGCAGCTATATCAGCCGCTTCACCTGGTGGGCCGACATCATGCGGGCTGCAATGCGGGTCGATGCCTACCGGAAACCCTATTTCGCCCGCGCAGGATACTATCCGATGTATCTCATGCCGCCGGACAAGGTCGGTGGCGGCTTCGGCGACCTTACGGCGTCTCGCAAGGCGTCGAGCAACGTTCCGCTGGTGAGCGTCCTGGCGGCGCAGGCCGGCAATCGGCATTGGCAATGGTACGTCGAGGCGATGGGAGGACCGTCGTCTGGCGGCGGCTACGTGGGATTTGTTCGCGGCGCGCTTCCGGAGGTGGAACCGAAGCGGCCGGATGATCTCCCCTCGTCGCGGCTCTTCCGCGGAACGGGGCAGGCGTATCTCAATTCCACGATCCTGGATGCCGACGACGACGTTCAGATGGTTTTCAAGTCCAGCCCCTTCGGCACGCAGTCGCACGGCTATGAGGCGAACAATTCCTTCCTGCTTTGGGCCTACGGCCAGCGGCTGTTGATCCGCAGCGGCTACCGCGACATCTACGGGAGCGAGCACCATCGCAACTGGATGTGGAGCACCCGCTCGGTGAACAACATCACGGTCGACGGTCACGGGCAGGTGCCGCACTCGGCCGCTTCGCAGGGACAGATCGTCGCGCTGAAGACGACCCCGGCGATTGACGTTGTGGTGGGCGAAGCCGGGGAGACTTATCGTGTAGCTGGTACGAAGGGTGACCAGGGGCGGCTTTTGGACCGTTTCACGCGTGCGATCCTGTTCGTGAAACCGGAACTGGTGATCGTCTTCGATCGGCTGGAGGCCCGGCAAGAATCGACCTACGAGTACTGGCTGCACGCACTCAACGAATTCCAGGCGAGCGGCCCGGAACGGATCGAAGTTCGTGCGGGCGACGTGGTTTGCCCGATCTCACTGTTGGCGCCGGAGGGGCTCACGTTGCGGCAAACGAACGAGTACGATCCCAACCCTCGGCCGCGAATCAAACTTCGAGAATGGCACCTGACGGCGACGACGGCGCAGCCGGCGAGGAGCGTCGAGTTTGTGGCCGTGATGCGTCCGCACCGCAAGGGCGAGAAAGTGCCGACAGAAGTTGAGATGAAGAAAGTCGAAGGAGGTTACGTGTTGACGGCGGCGGTTTCCGATGGTCGGGTCGTGGCCTTGCTTCCGACGAAAGAAAACGTCAGCCTTTCCTCAGGAAGCCTGCAGTCCAACGGCGAGGTCGTGGTCGAAAAGCGGACGGATGACGGGAATCGCCTTGAAATGGTCCGAGTTGGGATGACTGCGGGAGAATAGGGGGTCCTACGGGACCGCCCGGTGCTACCGATTTGCAGTCGTCTTCAATCGCACGGGTCCGAGAAGGCCGGACGGGAAAAGCGGTGAGTCGGCTCGGTAGGGATTGAACGTGGTCCAGGCCACTCGCCGGTCCGGCGGAAGAAGTTGATCGCCGATCAAGCGGTTTGGCCACAGGTTCGCAACTTCGATTTCCAGACGATTGCCCTCGGCTTGCACGGCATCCGTGATGTCCACGCTCCGGGGAGCACACCAGACGACGCCGAGATCCCGCCCATTCAATCGCACGCGGGCCATGACGTGAACCGTGCCCAGGTCGAGCAGGATCCGATCGTTTCCAGAGCGGAGAGAACCTGGCAGGTCGAAGGTTGTTTTGTAGGTTGCGATCCCCGAGTAGTACTTGATGCCGGGCTCCGGTCTCTGAACCCAGTCTTCAAGGACCGTGAATTCTGCCTGTGGCGGACCGCCCAATTCCGGATCGAATGATACTTGCCATGGTCCGGGGATTTCGCTTTCCACTCGCAAGGCGGGGAAGTTTTTGCCGATGGGAGAAACTCCATCGCCGGCCGCTCCGTCTTTTCGAAATACGACAAAGAAGCTTTGGTGCGGCTCGAAGCGCATTGGCACCGCGGTACGATCGCCGGCCTGCTCGTACTCGGGCAGGTCGCGGATGGTCCCGTGGACCGGGTCCCAAAGCTCGGGCTGCTTGCCGGCAACGCGGAACGTGCAAGTGCTTTCAACGGATTCAGCCTGGCGGTTGGCCACGAAATAGATGTCGATGTCGCCCGCGCGACGGTGCGTGTAGCGGATGGGCCCTTCCGCCTCGAAGTCGGGCGGCAGCTCCATTTCGGCAAGCAACTTTGCCGTTGCTCGATAGTGGGGATAAAGCTCTGCAAAGCTTGCCTGCTCGATGGGCCGTGGCGGCGGTGTGCCTGGGGGAGCGACCTGGAGTTCACCACCATCAAGGACTCGTCCGCGACCGACCTTTCGCTCCGTGACTGTCCGGGGCTGCATGGTTTCGCCCCAGATGGAAGCGGCGAGCGCCGCCACCTGCTGGTCGCACCGCGGATAGTCGACAAGGCTTGGCGATTTTCGCGGCGGAGGACCGACCACGGTCGCCCCGGCTTCGATGAGTTCCTTGATCTTCCGCAGCAAGGCCGGCGTCATGGTGTCGAAGGCAGGCAGCACGAGCAACCGATACCTCGCGCCGCCCGGGAAGACGACGTGTCCCTGGTCCACCGTTGCTTTGGCAATCAGGGTGTTCGGCGAGCAACCATCGAAGTTGTAGCCCCGGCGGTCGCGAATGCTGCCGCTTCCTTCCAGGGCAGACGAGGGCGGACGGAAGACGTGCGGCGCCCCCTCGCCGGCGAGATAACAAACATCGGCCACCGCGTGTCCCTGCCGCAAGAGGAACTGGCAGCGTGTGATGTAGCGATGATAGTCCGACGCCATGGGCCACCAGGTCTGGCCGCGATCCCAGTGCACGCCGTACGGGCCCATGGTCATGCCGGGGCGCCGCGAGTGGGGCTTGTGGGCGAACGTGTGGTAGACGAAGCGGTTGATTCCGGTGCACAAGGCCCAATCGCCCTGATTCTTGATGGCGGCCGGATACAGCTTCCACGCCTCGTTGCCGGCGGCGGTGAAGGCTTCCGCCGCGACGACCGGGCGGCCAAGCGTATGGGCGATCGAGGTCGCCTCGAAACAACTGAACGACGAATCGAAGCCGAAGCCTTCGCTCCAGAACTCGCACATCGGCACGTCGGCCACCGCACCGAGGTCGAGGTCCGACGTCGGGTTCATGTCGTACGGCTCAATCGAAAGCGTAAAGCCATAGCGGCGGCCGAGCTCTTTGAGGCGACCGGCGTGGTTCTCCAGCACCAATTCTTGCGCGGTCAGGCGGAGATCCCACAAAAAGCGTTCGCTCTGCTCCAGGCTGCCGACGATTCGGCCGAGGTACGCGGGAAAGAACGGGAGCGGATCGTAGCCCCGGCGACGCAGGAATTCTTCGCGAAATCCGGGTGTCCAGTTCTGAGCGCCCATCTCCCAACTATCGATGTGCAACATCGTCCAGCCGCGTCCCTTTTTCCGCGACCCGACCTTGGCGATGAGCTTGCCGACATAGGCGTCGAAGTGGGCGTCGAAGGCGGCCACGTCGAATTTGTCGCACTCGAAGCCGAGTCCGGGCTTGGGAGCCGGGCGGGTTGTCGCCCCGTTGTTTCGTCTTCCGAAACGGACAATCGTCCACTCGCCGGCGGGAACGTCCCAAGCAAGGCGGCCGTCCGGCTGCAAGTGGGCGGTAAGATCGGTGACCGCTTGGGGATCAATCACGGAGTTGCGTGGGACGGAAGGATAGTCCGCCGGCGCAGGCAGATAGGGCTTCACTCCGGGACGCGATGTATAGGGGGCACGGTAGTAGAGCGCCTTCTCGTCGACATCGGCGATCCGCTGGTCTCCTTGAGGGGTGGGAAAGGCCAACACGGCCACGTCTTCGTAGAACGCCTCGCGCTGGTTGACCAGTTCACCCGTGACGGCGCCCTCGAAATACGGCTTGCGAGGCTCCGGGCGAGGCAGCACGGCCTCGAACGCCGTCGGACCTTTCACCTCGACGGAACTGCCGACCAGATGCTGCATCGACTGGTCGGGTTTGACCCAAGGACCGCCGCTGCCGGCCCAGCCGGGTCCAGAGCCGAGGGTGATCTCAATTCCCAGCCGCTCGGCCTCTCGGACTGCGTGGGCAAAGAGTTCCTGCCAAGAGTCGGAGAGAAAGTCGACCGGGCCGCGGGGGACTCCGACGTTGACTTCCAGGAATACCAGATTCCCGATCCCCGCCTCTTTCATCGACTCGAGGTCGGCAGTCATTCCCTCTCGGCTGAGGTTCCCGTCCATGAAGTACCAGTACACGCCGGGCCGAGCCGCGTCGGGCGGGTTTCGGAAACTCTGTGCCAAGTCCTCTCCCACGCAAGCGCTGGCGTGGAGAGCTAGGCACGCAATGATCGGGAAGCAGGATTTCATGCTGGTTACGCGACCTCGAATCCCTTGCGCTGCTCTCGGGCAAGCCACTTATCGGCGTCGGCGTCGCCGATGAATTGCTCTTTCTCGGCATCCCACTTGAGTGGTCGCCCGAGGCGGATGGCGAGGTTGATCAGGTGGCAGGTCGTCGCGCTGCGGTGCTGGCTTTCGCAATCGGAAATGGGGAGCTTCTTTGCCTGGATGCAGTCGAAGAAATTGCCCATGTGATTGACAATGGCATCGAGCTTGCCTACCCGCTCCGGCCGCTGGTGATTGTCGAAGGCGTAGAGTTGGAACCGTTCGCGGGGGAATGGATTGTCTTTGAGGTTATCGATAGGCACCCCGTCGATGGTTCCGCGATTGACGAAGAGACGACCGCCGTCGCCTTCGAACAGTACGCCGGAGCGGCCGACTTCGCCAACTTCCAGCTCGACGCCGCCGGGATAGCGGACGATGGCGTGAAAATCGGTCGAGACGTTGTAACTGTTTTCGATATTGGGGAGTTTGCCCTCGGCCTTAATCTCGACGGGATATTCGTTGATCGCCCACTGGGCGATGTCGATGTCGTGGGCACCCCAGTCGGTGACCTTTCCGCCGGCATACTCATACCACCAGCGAAACGTGTAATGGCAACGCTCTTCCACGTAGGGCACCTTCGGCGCCTGGCCGAGCCACAGATCCCAATTCAGATGGCCTGGCACGGGGCGTTCGGGAAATGGGCCTCCCGACGGATTGGGTCCCGTAGCGCAGACGACTTTCTTGAGTTTTCCGATCCTGCCCGCGCGGACCATCTCGACGGCCAGACGAAAGCGGGCGTCGCTCCGCTGCCAGGAGCCGACCTGGACGACGCGGCCGGTTTCCTGAGCAACCCGCCGAAGGATTTTGCCTTCGTCGATCGTGAGCGAGACGGGCTTCTCCACGTAGACATCCTTGCCGGCGCGGCAGGCGTCGATGGCCATCTTGACGTGCCAATGATCGGGGGAGCCGATCATGACCACGTCGACGTCCTTGCGATCGAGGAGCTGGCGATAATCCTCGAAGATTCTGGGCGTGCTGCCGAAGCCGGCGCGGGCCTGTTCGCGGACGTGGCGATCCACGTCGGCGATCGCCACCACGTCGCCATGGTTCTGGGCAATCAGCGTGATCACCGTCCCCTGGTAGCGCATGCCGATCGCGCCGATGCCGGCACGGTCGTTCTTGGACTTCGGGCCCTCTGCTGCCGAGGCGCTTCGAGCCAGCAAGTGCGGGGCGGCCATGCCGGCCGCGGCGGCTGCGGAGAGGAATTGGCGACGGGTCGTGGACATGGGCTTCTCCGGAGTGTTTGAGGTAGTCGGTCTCTCTCTGTTTTCTTACGATCGCTTAGCTCGGCGGGTCTCGTAGTGCCTTCGCATGGCTTCGAGGTCGAGGGGCTTGTTGGTTGTGCGGTTCCACCACTCGGCGGCACGCTTGGGATCGTAGTTCGGGTTCTTCGCGGGCATGCGGGCGCCGACCCGATCGCGCCAAGTTGCCAGCTTCTGCTGGAGGTCCTTGATTAGTTCCGGTCTCGATGCTGCCAGGTTGTTCGCTTCGCTAATGTCGTCTTCCAGGTTGTACAATTCCAGTGTGTGGTCGTCGAAAAACTCGATCAGTTTCCACTGGCGGGCTCGAATGGCGCCGGCCGGCCGTGAGTGGTGGTAATGGGGGTAGTGAAAGTAGATCGCATCGCGGGACAGGGTTGCGGTCGGGTCTTTGAGCAGGGGAAGGAGGCTCATGCCGTCGATCGGCTGATCGGGCAGCCTGGCCGAAGCAATATCGCAGAAGGTGGACAGCAGATCGGCCGTGGTCGCCGGCTCATCGCAGACGGTGTCCGGCGATACGACGCCCGGCCAGCGGACGATCAGGGGAACCCGAATACCGCCTTCGTAAAGGGTTCCCTTTTCGTCCCGCAAAGGCGCATTGGTCGAGATGACCTCGCCAATGCCGGTGAACATCATCCGTATACCGCCGTTGTCGGAGGTGAATACGATGACCGTGTCGCCGGTCAGGCCGAGTTGCTCGAGTTTGCCAAGGATGCGGCCGATGCTCGTGTCGAGATCTTCCACCATGGCCGCGTAAACCGGGTGATTGACACCTTCTGCGGGTTTTAGTTTTTCGTCATACTTGGCCGTCGTCTCGGCTCGCGCTTCAATCGGGATATGCACGGCATGATGCGAGAGGGTGACGAAGAAGGGGCGGTCTTTGTTCTGCTCGATGAACCACAGGGTGGCGTCGGTCAGGAAGTCGATCGACTTGGGACCGCGATCCTTCGTGGCTCTGGATTTCCGGAAGTCTTTGGGTAGCTGGCGCTCGGTGACCTGATAGCCCAGCTTCTCCGGCTCCGGGCCGAGATGCCATTTGCCAAAATAGGCGGTCGTGTAGCCGACGGACGCCAGGACATCGCCGGGAGACTGAATCCCTTCTCGGAGCTCGTGCTCGATTGGCGGCACGACGAGCTTTTCGAAGGGACGGTAATGCCCGGGGATGAAATCGGTGATGCCCGTGCGGGCTGAATACTGGCCGGTCTGGATCGTCGAGCGGGTCGAGGAGCAGACGGGCGTGGCCGCGTAGAAGTCGGTGAACCGCATGCCCTGGCGGGCAAGCCGGTCGATTACGGGCGTCTCATGAAACCTGTGCCCGTAGCAGGCCACGTCGGGCCACCCCATGTCGTCGATCAGCAGGAAGACGATATTGGGTTTACGGGCGGTGGGCGGTTCGGCGGCAAGGGTCCGGCCAGTCGATAGTAGTGAAGCGAGGCAACACGAGGCGAATGTAAGAATCGTTGCGTGGTTCTTCATCGTGTTCTCTTCAAGGGATCGTTAGTCGTAGACGAACCAGGCGGTTGCGGTACAGGGCCGATCGGCCTGCAGGCGGACCCAATGGGCGGAAAAACCGTCCGGGAATGCATGGTCCACAGTCTCTCCCGCGGGAACGGCAATCTGTTGGTAGGTCTTCCACGTTCCGTCACGAAGGAAATCGACCTCGATCGTGAATGTAACGGGTTCGGGGCTGTTGTGCGACAGGGAAACGCGTTTGCGATCGAAGCCGGTCATCAGGTACGGGTCCGAGGGCTTGCCCACCTCGACGGTCGTGTTCTTCCAGGGGCCGCCTTCGCCGCGCGGTTTGCCGAGCTTCCACAGGTCGTCGACATCGCCGCACCAGACGGCTGCCTTGCCGTCGTCGGAAACGAACGTGTGCTGGTCGGGCTTGGCGTCGCCGCGGACGCCCGTCAGGACAAGCAGGCCGCGCCACGAGCAGAAATCGGTGATTCGCTTGCCATGCGTCGCGACCGGCTTCAGGGCGGCAATACCGCCGGCGGCCTCATGCGGCAGCACGTAAAACGTGCCGTGGCAATTCAGCAGCAGCCGCTCGGTGACGACCTCGCGAATGCCGCGGGGCCAACCGATCGAAAAGGTTTTGTCGTACCCGGCATCGGTCTTGGGCAGGCGGAAACGCTGATCGCCCCTTGTGACGACCACCGAGGCGGCATCAACCTGGAAATCGGGTCCGCCAAGCGCGGCCGTCTTCTGCATGAACGCAGGCGAGTCGGCTGGTTCGGCAACACGGCTGAGTTGCATGTCGGGGCCCATCTCATAATAGACCGGTTCGTCCGGCCGGGTGGCACCGTTGCCGGTCCGCCAGGCGAGCATTTGCAGGGTGCCGAGATCGCCGCCGCGGGGACGGATGATGCCGACGGACTGCGGACTCTGATCGCCGACATCGGCCAGACTGCTGAACATCGAGGGATCGCCGGCTGCGCCGCCGCCCGGCCCGAAGTGGAAATAGGCCGTCACAGCGGCAGCATCCGTAGTCGGGCGCAGTCGAATCCAATCGCCTTTCACGTCGTTGCCGAGCACAAGGTAGCGATATCCCTTGGCGGGCACTTGGATTGTCTCGACCGTCTGCCAGTCAGACGCTCCCTGGCGGCTCGTCTCGATCGCGAACTCGGCCGGCGAGGCTGATTCATGCGTGATGTGCAGGATCCGCTTGTCGAAGCCGGCAAGCAGGTAGGGATCGCTGGGCCGGCCCGCGACGACATCATCGTTGAACCAGGGGCCGCCCCAGCCGGCCGGGCGTCCGCAGTCGTGCAAGCCGTCCCAGGACGAGAACCAGAAGTTTGAATGCGACTGGTTGACGAACCGGTTGCCGCCGGTAATCGCGGTGTCGTCACAGCCGAAGACGATGCGGCCGTTGAAATCGCAGAAGTCGCCGGTGATCTTCAGATAGCTCGCGATCGGCCGCAGGCCGGCGGTCTGGCCGTTGCGGAAGCTTTTGGGGAAGTCGAACCAAAGGCCGTGCATGTTCATCAGGAGCTTGGGCGGACTGCCGTCTCGGGCGGGCACCACCTCGCGGATTCGCGGCCATTCGGTGAACCAGCCGTGCTTGGCGACATAGGAGTAGTCGCCGATCGGGAGGCGGAATGTGTGCCAGGTGCCGCCGTCGAGCAACTTGAGGATGACGCTCCGTTTGTCCCAGCCGGTTGCCCAGAGGGGTGATTCGGCGTCGGGATTTCCCTCGATTCCGCCGGGTCCGGTGACCTCGCAGAATTGCTTCTCGACGACGGTCTGCCACTGGCGGCCGTCCCATTCGGCCAGGCAGCCGGAGTCTTCGTAGATCGTTGTGAACGGACGGTCCTTCGACCCGTTGTTGCCGACGACGAGCCGTCCTTGGCCCGTGTAGCCGCCTTTGCCGTGGTAGCCGGGTATATGATCGACGAAGCCCTTGTCATGCGAGTCGGGCTGAATCGTGGTCACATCAAGGGAGCGGACGTCGATTTCGTAGAGGCCCTCCTCCATCGTGAACTGGAGGATTTTGTTCGCCGGATCGGTGAGATGGCGTGCGGTAGCCGTCGGTCGGCCGATCGCCTCGGTATACGGAACAACCCGGATATTGCCCGCGGCGTCGATGACGTACGGCCCGATGATCAGTTGCTTCGATTCGCGATGAATCATGCGGTTGGCGGGCGTGCCGCCGATGCTGTCCTCGAAGACACTGAGATTCAAGTCCTTGTCGATCCAATAGAGCTTGTCGTCGCTGCCGCGCGGGGCGTGTGGCGGATAGGTCACCGCCCACAGCTTATCGTTCCAGACGGCCACGGCGCCGATGCCGCATTCATGGCCGTGATTGAAAACCGCCAAGTGCGGGTAACGGCCACTGACCGACAGGGGGGCGGCAGGACAGGTGCTCAAGAGCAAGGCTGCCGTAGTGGAAAGCGCAGTGGCGAAAACCGTAAAAGTCGTCCTGGATCGCTTCTTCATGGGTTGATTCCGCTGAGGAGGTTTGGAGGCCCTTGTAAACGGGGGCAGGCGCCCCGCAAATACATCGATTCTCGTGTCGTGGGAAGGCTCGGAGCCAGGCCCGTTTGTCAGGGCCTCTCAGAGCTTGTAGCCGATCTGCCGCAGGAAGTTTTTTCTCCACTTGATCTCTTCGTCATCCTCCGTGCCTTTGGGGGCAAAGCCGTCAATGACGCCGATGATGCCGCGGCCCTGTTCCGTCTGGGCGACAACCACTTCCGTGGGGTTGGCCGTTGCGCAGAAGATGCCGCAGACTTCCGGCACCATCTTGACGGCATTGAGGACGTTCAGCGGATAGAAGCCTTCGCCCAGGAAGATGATGAAGGAATGGCCGGCCGCGATGGCGAGGGCGTTTTTCCGGGCCAGATCGATCATGGCAGGGTCCGTGCCCGACCATCGAACCAGGCATTTGCCGGAGGCCTCGCAGAACGCCAGTCCGAATTTGATGCCGGGTACAGCGGCGACAAGGGCTTCGTGCAGGTCTTCGACTGTCTTGATGAAGTGGGATTGGCCGATGATGAAGTTGATTGGTTCGGGTTTTTCGATGGTGACGGTGGTCAGTTGCATGGTTGGCGGTTTCTTTGCATCGTCCTGGGAAACTACCGCTGAGTTCGCCGGGCAGCCCACGCAACGCACCGCCGGATGTGTTGCACGAGTTGCGGCGGCGTTTCAAGTCGCAAGTGCTTTCGTCGTAGCAATTTAAATCCGAGGCGCTCGCCGCAAGTGATTTACTTCCAATGGGTGGAATGTTGCGTCGGCAGCCGATTGTCGCATTTTTGGCTGGCGAAGCCGTCATGGTAGCCGGTGGACTGGCCCGATTTCAAGCAAAAAGTGTTTCCGTGTTGCCGCCCCGAGCCTCGGAGGCGAGGAGGCCCGGACAGAAAACCCGGTAGAATCGGTATATTGTGTGTTACTGGCCATAGAGCAGCCAACGGCATGGGAGATCCGTGGAGATTGTGTCGGGCCTGAGAGCCGTGCAACCATTTGTTGGAATGGAGCGCACGATAATGGGGTAGCGAATCGCGTTCGCACCGACCCCGAGGTATATCATATGGGGCGGCACCTACTACCTCCGTTAATCTGGGGGCTATTTTGTTTCTTTAGCGAACCTAGTAATATAGAGAATCGTGAGAATCTGTCTGTGCCAGACATGGAGGCCCGTAGTTAAGTGGGGCCGGGTGCGTGGTCTGAGTAATTAGCCGGATTCTTCTGGATAGCAATGTGGAGCAACGATCGCCCAGAGTAAAAGGATGGCGGTTTTAACGCCGGCGAGCAACGTGGCGGGACTGCCATCTCTCTCAAGGGAGCGACTCCTGAGCTAACGATAGGAATTGGTCACAAGCCGATGTCTCAACCCGTTTCTCGCTTGGAAGGTGCACCTCGCACGCTTCTGGAACTACTGGAACACCAAGCTCGGACCAAACCCGATCGCTGCGCGTACCTCTTTCGTGGCGACGACGGGAGCGAGGCTTCGTTGACGTTCTCCGAGTTGGAACAGCATGCCAAGGCGATCGCGGCGACGCTCCAGGGCCGTGCCCGACGGGACGACCGCGTGCTGCTGGTGTATCCGGCGGGTCTGGAATTCATCGCCGCCTTTCTTGGGTGTGTCTCGGCCGGCGTGCTTCCGGTGCCGGCGACCTACCCGAAACCGCGGCGGCCGCTCCCGCGGCTGTCGACGATCGCAGCCGATTCGCAAGCCAGCTTCGCCCTGACGGCCGCGCAGACGCTCAGTACGCTCGATTTGGCGAGGAGCGCACCGGAATTGGAGTCAGTTGAATGGCTCGCCACCGATACGATCGATCCAAGTCGGGCGGCAGATTGGAAACGTCCGAACATCGGTCCGGAGGATCTGGCTTTCCTGCAATATACATCCGGTTCGATCAGTGATCCGAAGGGCGTGATGGTCACGCACGCAAATCTGATCCGCAACCTGGAAATGATTTACGAGGGATTCGACATTGCTGGAATCTGTGCGAACCCAACGGATGGCACGGGAGTTTCGTGGCTGCCGGCCTACCACGACATGGGCCTGATCGGCGGGATCCTGGAGCCGTTCTACATAGGCGGCCGCAGCGTGCTGATTTCGCCGGCTGCTTTTCTCCAGCGGCCGCTGCGATGGTTGAAGGCGATCTCCGACTATGGCGCGGTCGTGAGCGGGGCTCCCAACTTCGCATACGAACTGTGCGCGGAGAAGATTTCGCCCGCGGAACGGGCGCAACTTGATTTGAGTTCGTGGCGGCTTGCCTTCTGCGGGGCCGAGCCGATCCGACCTGAGACCCTGGAACGGTTCGCCGACGCCTTTGCGTCGTGCGGTTTCCGCGAGGATGCCTTTTACCCGTGTTACGGCTTGGCGGAGTCGACTCTGCTGGCGGCCGGCGGCAGGGGGCCGGGCCGGCCGGTCGTCTGTTCGGTACGACGCAGCGCCCTGGCGGAGCGTCGGATCGAGAACACCCCGGGCGAAGCAGAGGGGGAAGTACAACGTCTGACGGGATGCGGAAGTCCGCGGCTGGATCAGGTGATTGAAATCGTCGATTCCGAGACACGATTGCGTGTGGAGCCGGAGCGGATTGGGGAGATTTGGATCAAGGGTTCAGCAGTAGCCCTTGGCTACTGGAACCGTGAGGATGAAAACGCAGCTACCTTCAACGGCCGGCTGGCGGACACGGATGAGGGGCCTTTCCTACGAACGGGTGATCTTGGTTTCTTCCGAGGAAGTAATCTGTTCGTGGTAGGCCGGCTCAAAGAGGTAATCATCATTCGGGGCAGAAACCACTACCCCCACGACCTCGAACTGACGGTTAGCCGCGCCCACGAGGCGCTCATTCCGAACGCGGGGGCGACCTTTGCCGTAGACTATGAAGGCGTTGAGCGGCTCGTGGTGGTCAACGAGGTGGATCGCCAGCACCGCAACGGCAACCTCGACCAGGTGATTCAGCGGATCCGCGGGGCGGTAGCCCAAGAACACGAGTTGGACGTTTTTGCGGTCGTGCTGATTCGGCAGGCGAGCCTGCCCCGCACCACCAGCGGTAAGGTGCAGCGCAACCTCTGCCGGCAGCAATATCTCGATGGCGAGTTGAAGGTGCAGAGGCACTGGCAGACGCCGTCGTTGCGATCGGAGGTGGATGCGGCTACCGGCAACGGCGTTGCCGCTCGGCGCGAGGGCAACGGATCGGCGCGGCGACCAATGCCGAACATCTTTCCCAAGATCGGCCCGTTTAAGAGCCCAATGCGCGAGGACGAGATCGATCGGCTTGCCGAACAGATTGAGACTCGCCTGTTGGACTGGCTCGTGGAGCGAGCCGGCCTGCCGACGAGCGATTTCGATCGGGACAAGCCGTTCGCGGAGTACGGTTTGGACTCGATGACCGCGGTCGAGCTGAGCCACGATTTGGAGCAGTGGCTGGAGGTTGAAATCACACCGGTCGTGGCGTGGAACTATCCCACGGCCGCGTCGCTGGCCGGACACCTGGCTCGCGAAGTCGCTGGCAAAGTCTCGGGACAAGAGAACAACGCTGAGGACACGCCGGGGCAGTCTCAGTCGGCCGAGAGCGAGTTTGAGACGCTCCTGGCCGAAAGTGAGAACCTCAGTGACGACGATGTCGAGACCGCGCTGAATCGCGATTCTCGAGACCCCTGAGACGAGACGAACGAGATTTTCGATGGCCGAGCTCTCCCAGCGACTGGCCAACCTCTCGCCGGAAAAGCGGAGGTTGCTCGAGCAGCGTTTGCAGAAGAAGCCCGAGGCGGTCGAGCCGATTGCGATTGTCGGCATGGCCTGCCGCTTGCCGGGCGCGCCGGATCTCGAGGCGTTCTGGCAACTGCTGACGGAAGGCCGCAGCGCGATCACGGAGGTCCCTCCGGACCGGTGGGACGTCGACGAGTTCTACGATCCCCGGCCGGATGTCCCCGGGAAGATCAACACGCGCTGGGGCGGCTTCGTCGAGCGGGTCAGCGAGTTTGATCCCCTTTTTTTCGGGATCACGCCTCGCGAGGCGGGCAAGATGGATCCGCAGCAACGGCTCCTTCTGGAGGTCGCCTGGGAAGCGATGGAAAACGGATGCCTGGCTCCCGACCGCATGGCCGGTTCGAACACCGGAGTCTACATCGGCATCGGCGGCACCGACTACTCGAAGCTCCCCGCGCACCGCGACAACTACTTTGAACACATCGACGCTTACGGCGGGACCGGCAACGCGCTGAGCATCGCCGCCAACCGGCTTTCGTACATCCTCGATTTGCGGGGCCCGAGCCTCGCGGTCGACACGGCGTGTTCTTCCGCACTGGTTGCGTTGCATCTGGCCGTGGTCAGCCTCCGCAGCCGGGAATGCGACGCGGCGTTGGCGGGCGGAGTGAACCTGATCCTTTCGCCCGAAACGACGATTGCTTTCTCCAATGCGCACATGCTCTCGCCCGACGGGCTGTGCCGGCCGTTCGATGCCTCGACCAACGGCTATGTCCGGGGCGAGGGTTGCGGGATCGTGGTGCTCAAGCGGCTGACCGATGCGATCGCCTCAGGCGACCGCGTGTTGGCGGTTATCCGCGGCACCGCCGTGAACCAGGACGGCCGCACATCGGGAATCACCGCTCCGAACAGCGTCTCGCAGCAAGCCGCGATCCAGGCGGCACTCCGATCGGCCGGGATTGCGCCGGATCAGGTCAGCTACATCGAGGCGCATGGAACGGGGACCCCGCTGGGCGATCCGATCGAAGTCCAGGCGCTGGTCAAGGTCTTCCGGCGGACCTCGCAGACGGCGCCGCCGTGCTACATGGGATCGGTCAAAGGCAACATCGGTCATCTGGAGACGGCTTCCGGAATCGCCGGCCTGATCAAGTCGGTGCTGATGATGCAGAACCGGCAGATCCCGCCGCAAGCTTATTTCCAATCGCTCAATCCGAACATCCATCTCGAAAACACCCGGCTGGTGATCCCGCGGGAATTGACTGCCTGGCAGGCGCAGGGCCCCCGAATCGCCGGGATCAGCTCGTTCGGATTCGGCGGAACGAACGCGCACGTCGTGGTCGAGGAAGCGACGCCGCCGGTGCCGAGCGAGCCGCCGTTTGACCGGCCGCTGTCCGTGCTTGCCCTCTCGGCCAAGACGAAGTCGGCGCTGGGAAACCTGGCCGGCGATTACATCGACTGGATCGACCGTCATCCGGACGTGCCGGGGGCGGATTTCTGCTTTTCCGCCAGTGCCGGCCGATCCCATTTTCAACATCGCCTTGCCGTGGTTGGTGCGGACAAAGAGTCGCTGCGGGACAAGCTGGCGGCCTTCCAACAGGGTCGGAGCTCCGACGATTACGGCCAGGTACGGGTCGTGCCGCAGGCAAAGGTTGCCATGCTGTTCACCGGCCAGGGCTCGCAGTACATCGGCATGGGCCGGGGCCTGTATGAGACACAGCCGGTCTTTCGCAAGGCACTGGACGAATGCGACGCGATCCTTCGCGACGTGCTCGAGCGGCCGCTGTTGTCGGTGCTGTATCCCGAGCAAGGCGTCTCTCCTCTGGACGAGACGGCCTACACGCAGCCCTCGCTGTTTGCCATCGAGTATGCCTTGGCAACGCTTTGGAGGTCATGGGGGATCCAGCCTGAGGTCGTGTTGGGGCACAGCATCGGCGAGTACGTGGCGGCGTGCGTGGCCGGCGTGTTCAGCCTGGAAGACGGGTTGAAGTTGATCGCCCACCGGGCCCGGCTGATGCAGGAGCTGCCACGCGACGGCCTGATGGCAGTCGTGTTTACCAGCTCGGCACGCGTCATGGAATCGCTCGGACCGTACCGGGATCGCGTATCGATCGCGGCGGAAAATGGTCCAGAGAACACGGTCATTTCCGGCGAGGCGGAAGCGATCCGCGAACTGGTTTCGTCGTTTGAGGCAGCCGGGATCGGCACGCGCCAGTTGACCGTCTCCCACGCGTTCCATTCGCCGCTGATGGAGCCGATGCTGGATGAGTTCGAGCATTTGGCCGGCCAGATCACGTACGGGGCGCCGCGCGTGCCGCTGGTATCGAACCTGACCGGCTCGTTGCTGGACGGCCCGCCCGATGCCTCTTACTGGCGGCGCCACGTCCGCAGTGCGGTGCGGTTTTCGGACGGTATGAAGACGGCGGCCGAACAGCAGGTTCACGCGATGCTCGAAGCAGGACCGACGCCGAGCCTGCTCGGGATGGGCCGGCGCGTGCTGCCCGAATTGCAGACGCTGTGGCTCCCGTCGCTGCGAAAGGGCCAGGACGAGTGGCACGTGCTCCTCGGCTCGTTGTCCAAACTCTACTTGCTTGGCGCGAAGATCGACTGGCAGGGATTCGATCGCCCGTATCCTCGACGCCGGCTGATGCTGCCGAACTATCCGTTTGAGCGGAAACGGTACTGGTTCGACGACAACCGCCAGGGAAGCCGGCGCGATTTTGGCGGCGGGAGGGGGCCGCTGCTCCACCCGCTGCTGGGAAGTCCGATCCCGTCGCCCGTCGAAAAGACCCTGTATGAAGGACGCCTGAGCAACCAGTCGCCGAAGTACCTGGTCGATCACCAGGTGCAGGGCTCACCGGTAGTACCTGCCGCCGCTTACGTGGAACAAGGATTGGCGGCCGCGGAACAGGTGTTCGGCCCCGGCCGTCACGCGGTGGAGAACGTCGCGATTCAGCAAGCGATGTTTTTGCCGGACGGCACGAGCCGAGTGGTGCAAGTGACGGTCTCGCCGGAGATGGGCGGCGAGGCGAGCTTCGAGGTGTACAGTGCTCCGGTGGAGCCTTCCGAGGCGAAGATCCGCTGGATGATGCATGCCGCCGGAAAGATGCGTCATGCTCCGGCCGATGGCGGCCCGAGGCAGCCGACTCGGGTCGACGTCGACGAGGTGGCCGGCCGCGCAACCGACCGGCGAACCCGGCAGGAGTTCTACGATCAAATCGCGGCTCGCGGACTGGTGTACGGTCCGGCATTCCAGGTGCTCAGCGATCTATCGCGCAGCGACCACGACGCGCTGGCGCAGATCGAACTGGCGCCGCCGGTGGCCAAGGAGCTGCCGCAGTACCATCTCCATCCGGCCTTGCTGGACGCCTGTTTCCAATCGATGGCGGGCGTCGTGCCTCTCGAAGCAGACGGCAGCGACAGTCCCTACACGTACATGCCGGTGCACGTGCGGTCCGTTCGAATTCATGCGGAACTGAGCGAGCGGATGGGGACCTATGCGGTCCGCACTTCCCCCGACAGCCATCCCAGCCCGGACACGGTCGAAGGGAACGTGTACCTGATCGACGGCGAGGGGAATATTCTGGTCGAGCTCGAGGGCGTCCGCGTGCAGCGGGTCGGACGTTCGGCGGGCCGCGACGGGCAACAAGACGTTCGCTCATGGCTGTATCGGGTGGACTGGCAGGCGCGGCCGCCGGCGCGAAGCGACGAGGTTAAAAGCCTATCCCAAAACCTCGCGGGGAGAAGGGGACAGGCACATTTTGCTCCGAAGACTCCGCACAATGAGCCAGTCCCCGACGGTTTTGGGATAGGCTCTGAAATGCCCCGGGGCGACTGGCTGGTGTTCGCCGACCATGGCGGCGTTGGTGAGAAGCTTGTCGAGGAATTGAAGGCCCGGGGCCGGCGGTGCATCGTCGTGCGGCCGGGCGGTTCCTTCGCCGCTGCCGTTAACGGATCGGCGGCCGGAGCCGATCAGTTCGGTGTTGACCCGTTAGAAGGCGAGGACTACCGGCAATTGCTCGAGCAGGCTTTTCAGCCCGGCGGCAACTGCGCCGGAGTGGTCCATCTGTGGAGCCTGGACTTGGCCGTGCCGCCGGACGGCGGTTCCCTTGAGGACGCACGGCGTTTGGGCTGCGGCAGCGTTCTGCGGTTAATTCAGCAACTCGCGCGCTTCAAGTTTGCCCGGCCGCCGGCGCTGTGGCTGGTCACTCGCGGCGCCCAGGCAATCGGTGAGGAGGAGGTTGCCGCGGTACAATCGCCTTTGTGGGGCATGGGCCGCGTGGCCGCGCTGGAACATCCCGAGTTGGGATGTCGCCTGGTGGACCTCGCGCCGCAGGAAAGTGCGGGGGACGATGCACGCAGGCTCGTTGCGGAACTGGTTTCTCACGGCGATGAGCCGCAGGTTGCTTACCGCGGTGGCGATCGGTTGGTTGCACGGCTGGTGCCGGCTCCGGACGCCGTGCCAGGCGAGGAAGAGGACCGGTCGTTGAAGCGGGCGCCGCGCGACGTTCCCTTCCGGCTGAGGACCGGGGCGTCCGGCAGTTTCGACTCGCTCTGGTTCGAATCGACTCCTCGCCGCAACCCCGGAGCCGGCCAGGTGGAGATCGAGGTTCGCGCCGCCGGGCTGAATTTCAGCGACGTTCTGAAGGCAATGGGGCTCTATCCGGGGATCACCGACGAAATCATCCCCTTGGGGATTGAGTGCTCGGGAATCGTCACGGCGGTGGGTGAAGAGGTGACGCGTTTTCAGGTCGGCGATCCTGTGATGGGCGTTGCACCGTACAGCTTCGCCTCACACGCGATCACGGCCGAATATGCGCTCGTGCCGAAGCCTGTCTCGCTTACGGACGAGGAGGCATGCACGATCCCGATCACGTTCTTGACGGCCTACTATGCGCTGGTCCGGCTGGCGCGCATGGAGGCGGGTGAACGGGTGTTGATCCACGCCGGTGCCGGCGGCGTCGGACTGGCGGCCATCCAGATCGCGCAGCACTTCGGCGCGGAGATCTTCGCAACGGCTGGAAGCGATGCGAAACGGCAATATCTCCAGTCGCTGGGTGTGGGCCACGTGATGAACTCCCGGACGCTCGATTTCGCCGATGAAATCCTCGCGGCGACCGATCGCAAGGGTGTCGACGTCGTCCTGAATTCGCTCCCCGGCGATGCGATCACGAAGAGCCTTTCCGTTCTGGCCGCCTATGGCCGATTTCTCGAAATCGGCAAGACGGATATCTACCAGAATCGGATGGTCGGGCTGCTGCCGTTCCAGGACAACCTGACCTACTCGGCGATCGATCTGGACCGTATGCTCCGCCAGCGGCCCGAGGCCATTCGCGAACTGTTTGCGGAGCTCATGACCCACTTCGAGTCGGGCAACTACCAGCCGCTGCCGATGACGGTCTTTCCGATCGACGACGTCGTCGGCGCGTTCCGATACATGGCGCAGCGAAAGAACATCGGCAAGATCGTCGTGACGATGGAACGACCGGCCGGTTCGATCGAAGCGAGCGAGGGGGAGTCTGTCGCGGCGCTTGTCCGGCCGGACGGAACGTATCTGGTCACGGGCGGCCTGGGAGCGTTAGGGCTTCGCGTGGGGCAGTGGCTGGCCTCTCAGGGCGCAAAACACGTGGTGCTGATGGGCCGCCGGGAACCGTCGGAGGAAGCCTCGGCGGTGATCGACGCCCTGCACGAGCAGGGTGTGCGGGCCGTGGCCGTCCAGGGCGACGTTGTTTCACGCGATTCCCTGGACACCGCCTTGGCGCAAATCCCCGGAGATTTCCCGCCGCTTCGGGGCGTTGTGCATGCGGCCGGAGTGCTTGCCGACGGCGTGATGTTCGACATGGATTTGGCCCGGCTCGACAGGGCAATGGCGCCCAAGGTCCGGGGCGCGTGGAACCTGCACGCGGCAACGCTGGATGCGCCGTTGGATTTCTTCGTGCTGTTTTCCTCGGTTGCCGGAGTACTCGGTTCTCCGGGACAGGCGAACTATGCGGCAGGCAATGCGTTTTTGGACGCGTTGGCACACTACCGGCGGAAGCGAGGACTTCCGGCCGTCTCCATCCAGTGGGGTCCCTGGGCCGATTCCGGGATGGCGACCGAAGCGGACCGCGGCGGTCAGATTGCCGCTCGCGGCATGGCGCTGATCGCGCCCGAGACAGGATTGGCAGTGTTGGCCGGGCTGCTGAAATCGAAGTCGGCCACCGCAACCGTGATCGACGCGGATTGGCCCGCGCTGGTCGCCCAGTTTCGCGGGCGCCGGCCGCCGCTGCTGGAATGCGTGGCCGGGGAAGACGCCGGGCGGTCGGCCATGGGCGAGGACAAAGTCGACCATGCGTTGCGCAAGGAGCTTGCCGGACTGAGCGAGCAACAGCGGATTGAGCGGCTTACGGACTACTTCGCGCGCGAGTTGGCCCGCATCATGCAGGTCGATTCTTCGGGGGTCGATGTGAAGCAGCCGTTGAACATGCTGGGGCTGGACTCGCTGATGGTGGTCGAGTTGAAGAACAACCTCGAGCAGCGGCTCGGCTTGACACTGCCGATGGCCCGATTCCTGGAAGGCCCCAGCGTGACCGGGCTGGCGGAAGCCGCGGCCGAGGCATTTGGAAACGGCGAGCCGTCTGGGCTCGGGCAGGGCGAGCGGGCCGAAACCAAGTTGCCGACGGGAGATTGGACGCCGCTTGTGCTGCTTCAGCGCAGTGGAGCGGGGCCCCCGTTATTTTGCGTGCATCCGATCGGCGGCGACGTCCGCTGCTATTTCGAGCTGGCGCACCACCTGGCCGGTAGCCGGCCGGTTTATGCGCTGCGTGGTCGCGGGATTGAAGGCAAGCTGGATCCCCACGACAGCATGGATGAACTGGCGAACGATTTCCTGCAGAGCATCCGAGAGGTTCAAAAGGAGGGTCCGTACTATCTGGCCGGCTGGTCGACCGGCGGGATCTATGCGTACGAGATCGCACGCCGCCTCTATGCAGGCGGCGAGCTCGGAGGGCTCGCGTTTTTCGACACGCCTACGCCGGCGATCTTCCGGAGCGTGGACCTGGAAGACGAGGCACGTTTTCTTTACGACCTGGTGAACTTCTCGAACTATTTTGCGGGGGCCAGCATGCGAGTGTCTTACGAGGAACTCCGTTCGCTGGGCCCGGAGGAGCGTCTGACCGTCGCCCTGGAAGAGGCGAAACGCCATGGAGTCATGGGAGCCGAAGTCTCGGTCGACTACGTCCATCGGCTTGTGGAAGCCAGCCGTGCCAATGTTCAGGCCCTGATGTCGTACCGCCCGGCACCCCTGAACCATCCGATCTGGTTTTTCCGCCCGACGCTGGCCTCGGTGCTGGAGGAGGCGTCGGGACAGGACCTGGGAGCGGATCTTGGTTGGGACGAGATCCCGGGGCTCACGTTGGTGGCGGAGAAGGTGCCGGGAGATCATTTCACCATGATGACCGGTGAAAACGCACGGCGGCTTGCGGAGCGGCTGATCGCACGGTTGGAAGGCGAGGCCGAGCCGAGCTCCCGGGAACAGAGGTAGATGGTTTTTTGCCAATCCGCGAGAAGTGCGACGTCCGTGGCACCGAGTACGCTGCTTGTGATTGTGGAAAGTCGCGCACAGGTGGAAGACCCGTTGAATTACAGGCAGTGGCACACAACGTCAAGAAGCACAGCATCCGGCACGGCCCACTGCTTGTGATTGCGGGACCCGCGCACAAGTGGAAGATCCGTTCAATCACAAGCAGTGGCACACAACGTCAAGAAGCACAGCATCCGGCGCGGCCCACTGCTTGTGATCATGGGGACTTGCGCACAAGTCGAAAATCCGTTCAATGACAAGCGGTGGCACACGACATCGGGGGCACTTGAATGACATTCGCAGCAAGCGGCGATCCCGGCGGGATTCCCGAGCCGAGATTTCGGTTGTGGACCAAAGTGGTCCGGCAGGTCGAACGGAGCATGGTCTGGCGCCACAAGCGGCAGGGCCTTCTGTTCCTCTCGGATACGACACTCCGCGACGGCGAGCAGATGTCGGGCGTGCGGCTCGATCCGGAAGCCAAAGTCGTGATTGCCAAGGCGTTGGCGGCGGCGGGGATCCACTCGATCGACGCCGGTTCGCCGGCGGCATCGCGCCAGGAGGTCGAGGCCATTCGCCGGATCGTCCGCGAGGTGAACGGCCCGGTGATCACGGCCCACTGCCGCACGTTGGCTCGCGATATCGATATTGTGGCGGAGGCTTTCGCGGAAGCGAACTGGTCGAAGCGAGGCATCACCGTCTATGTCGGCGTCAGCCCGGTGCATCGGGAGCGGAAGCACCGCAAGTCGAAGGCGGAAATCATTCAGATCGCGGTCGATGCGATCCAATATGCGAAGCGATTCTTCAGCATCGTCACGTTCGGTCCGGAAGACGCCGGCCGCACCGAGCCGGATTACTTGCACGAGATCTACCGCGAGGCGATCGCCGCCGGGGCGACGACGATCGGATTTGCCGACACGGTCGGCATTCTGACTCCCGAGAAGGCTGCCGACCGGATCAAGGCGGTGCAGGACAACGTGCCGAACATCGACGATGCCTTGCTGGCCGTGCACTTTCACAATGATCTTGGGCTGGGCACGGCCAATGCGCTGGCGTGCGTCGCCCAGGGAGTGAATGTCGTCCAGGGAACGATCAACGGCATCGGCGAACGTGCCGGCAACACGGCGTTGGAAGAGGTCGCCATGGCGGTGAAGCTGCACCGGGATCAGTACGGGCGTGAGTGCCGCGTCGACACGCGCCAACTCTACGCACTGAGCCGGTTGGTGGCGCGTCTCACCGGGGTGCAGCCGGCAATCACCAAGCCGATCGTCGGCGACAACCTTTTCGTCACCGAGTCGGGCGTGCACCAGGACGGCCTGCTGAAAGACCCGCTCTCCTACCTTCCTTTTCTTCCCGAACAGACGGGCGCCCCTCCGGTTCGGCTCGTTCTGGGGAAACATAGCGGTCGCCGTGCTGTTCGGTACCGGATGGAGAAGCACGGAGTGCCTCTGGACGACGAGCAGGTCGCCCAGGTGCTCGAGCACTTGAAAGCGAACCCCAAACTTGCCAGCTACGATTCCGAAACGGAGCTGGATCAATTGCTCGAGGAGGTGTTTCACGGGCAGGTGCGGCGCAGAGCCGTGGAGAATTGAGAGCAGTCCGGCTGCTGGCAGCGGCCGGGCTGCCAAGCCCGGCTCGCAACGAATCCGCGAGTTCCCAAGGCATCTTGATGAGCGGCATTGCAGGAATCCTCGATCTAAAAGCCGAACGGCCGATCCCTGGCGGCATCCTCGATCGTATGGCCACCGCGATCCGCCATCGCGGTCCGGACGGGGAGGTTCGCGCCGTAGAGCCTGGCTTTGGGCTGGTCGTGCGCCGGCTGGACATTCTCGGACTCGACGGGGATGCACCGTCGCAGCCCGGCGAAAACCAATGCGTGGTGGCAGGGTTCGACGGTGCATTGTCCAACGGGCCGCAACTGTGGGCGAGTCTCGAGCGGCGCGAGCACCGCACAGGGAGAACCGCCGACGCGGACCTGCTTGCCTTTCTCTGGGAAGATCGCGCCGAGCAGGTGCTCGCGTCGCTGCGGGGACAGTTTGCACTCGCCGCGTGGGACAAACGCCGGCGCCGGCTGGTTCTCGCGCGCGACCGGTTTGGAATCTGCCCTTTGCATTGGACCCGCCAGGGCGACTGGCTGCTGTTCGCGTCGGAGATCAAAGCCCTTTTGGCCTCGGGCATGGTTGAGCCGCGGCCGGACTTGCGAGGGATCAGCCAGATCTTCACGTTCTTCGGTCTGCCCGGTCCGCTGACGTGTTTCGCGGGCGTGTACTCGCTCCTGCCGGGCCGCTTCCTGGTGGTCGACCGGGGACAGGGGCCGTCGGAGCCTCGCGAGCGGGTTTACTGGGAGATGGACTTTCCCGATCTGGGGCAGGAGGAGGACGGCGACGAGCCGAAGCTCCTCGACGAGTATGATGCGTTGCTGTTGGAGTCGGTTCGCCGTCGTTTGACAGTGGACGTTCCCGTGGCCGCGTATTCCAGCGGCGGGCTGGATTCGAGCATGATCGTGGCGATGGCCCGGCAGATCCGGGGAGAGCCGCTGGAGACATTCACGTTTCAGATCGAGCATCCCCACCTGCACGAATCGGCAGACGCGGAAGTGGTAGCCCGGCATGTCGGCACGTCGGTGCCGACGATTGTGAACTGCACGCCGTCGGACATCCTGGAAACCTTTCCCGGGCTGGTGCAGGCAGCCGAGAGCCCTGTGATCGACACTTCGGCGGCCGCGCTGTTTCGCCTGGCGGAGGCGGCTGGGGCTGCGAACTTCAAGGTGACACTGACCGGCGAGGGCGCTGATGAATGGCAGGCGGGTTACCCCTGGTTCCGAATCGACAAGAAGCTCGGATATCTGGACTTGATTCCGGGGCTGGCGATAAACCGTCGCGCGTTTTGGCATTATCTTCAGATTCGCCATTGGCCGCGTTATCCGTGGTCGAAGATTGCTCGAACCGAAGAGCTTGCGGCCGGCCATAACGCCTGGCTTCTGGTCTATCACCTGATGAGTACGACGAAGTACCGGTTCTTCAGCCGAGAGATGCTGGAGGCGATCGGGGATTACTTGCCGTACGATGACCTTGCACTCAACCGCGACCGCATGCTGCGGTGGCATCCGCTGAATCGTGCGGTGTACATGGGCGCACGCATTCATCTGGGCGGGCTCCATCTGAACACCCGTGGCGACCGTTCGGCGATGCACGCGTCGCTGCAGCCGCGGTATCCCTTCCTTGACGAAGACCTTGTGGAGTTCCTGGCGAAGCTTCATCCCCGCTGGAAGATGCGGGGGCTGGTGGACAAGTATCTCCAGCGGCGCCTGGCCGATCGCTGGTTGCCGGCGGCGGTAACTGCCGGCCGCAAGCGGCTGCTTCACGCTCCACTGGATGCTTTCCACCAAGCGCCCCCGCCGCCGCTGGTGGAACAAGTGCTCAGCGAGGCGGCCCTGCGCAAAGCGGGCTACTTCGATCCCGTGGCCGTTGAGAAGTGGAGGAAGGAGTTCCGTGGGATCCGCAAGGGATTTCGCCGCCTGTTCATCGAGATGGGGCTGGTCGGCGTCATTTCCACGCAACTATGGCACTACACGTATATCGATCCCGCCTGCTCTGGTCCACCAGGATGATCATCGTGCAGCTAACCATTGGACTGGTCTGATGAAAAAGGGGACTTGCACCGTAATGAATAGTGGTTTGTCTCGGTAGCAGATACAAGGTGTTGCGGAGCCAGTCCCTTTTTCATCACCCCGCCATCCGGCTGGCTCTCTCGTGAATTTCGGGCTTCGAGCAGCACTTGTGGGCGGGCTCACGGGAGGACAACGTGCCGGACGATGGTAATTGACAGGTATCCGCCAACCAAATCGACAAGATGAAAGTAGATTTTCGTAATATTCCCAAGTTTTTCCTTGAAGAGCGAGACTCGTAACAGTTCGCGACGTCGTCCAAGTCACGAATTAAAAGATAGAATCTCTGGGAGATATAGGTTAATCTAGGAACCATGGAACTTATGGTTGCGATTCTATCTATTCTGTTGACGATCCTTGGGGCCGCCATTGTTTTTTGGGCGTTTACCTGGATATGGTACGTTCCCTTGATCATGCGGGTGTTCGGTGAGCCGCCTTGGCTTCAAGCCGAACGGATCGCCCCGGTGGACGACTGCGAGGAGTGCGTGTTTTCGACCGAAGACGGGCTGACACTGCGAGGCAGCTACTTGCGAACGTCGGCGCCCCAGCGGCGTGGAGTGATCGTATACTGCCACGAGTTCGTCGGTGACCGTTGGGGAGCACTTCCGTACGTGGAAGATCTGCGGACGCAGGGGTTCGACGTATTTACTTTCGATTTTCGCAATCACGGCACAAGCGATCGGGTGTCGAGCTATGCGCCCTTGCCATGGCTGACATTTCACGAGCTTACCGACGTGCTGGCGGCGATCCAGTACGTCTGTTCGCGGGACGATGCGGATCCGAACGGTGTCGGGCTGATCGGGGTCAGCCGAGGCGCGAATGCGGCGTTGTGTGCGGCGGCATCGGACGAGCGGGTGAAGGCCGTGGTCACCGACGGAGCTTTTCCCGTGGGGCCGATGCAGCGGCATTACATACGCCGATTCATGAGCATCTACATCCCGGTGCCGTTGCTTGCGGAGAAGATTCCCGACGTGTACCTGGTGAGTTACTGCGAGTGGGCGAAGTTTCTCTTGGGGATCCGTCGTGGGTGCCGATTCGTCAATGTCGAACAGGTGGCACGGCAGGTCCGTTGTCCGGTGTTCATGATCCACGGCAAGCGTGACGGGTTTATCCCTCTGGAGGTCGCGCGCGAACTGCGGAGCCGACTCGCGGGGCGGAGCAAGATGTGGATTGTGCCGGGAGTAAAACATAACAAGGCAATTTTTTTGGCCACCGAGGAATATCACCGGAGGATCTTTCGCTTCTTCAGACGGCAACTGGGCAGCAGAGGGATCGGAGCCGGCGGAGAAGCGGCGCCCTCGGGGCGCCCGCGCACGTCTCGCCCGTCTCCGGACTGCGGCCAGTACCCGAGTCTTTCAGGCGTTTCTGCAAGCACCGCCATCGAGCAGAGAATCCATGGAGTCGCCCAAGAGGCAAGCTGAATCGACCGTCTCGCAGACAGATATAGGCCGTTTTCATGTTTGACCGTCTTGGATTGCTCGTTTCGCGAAACTGGGTGTTCGTGCTCTTGGGATGGGTCGTCTTGGCGCTGGGAATCCACTGGTTGGCGCCCGCCTGGGATGACGTCACACGGGACGGCGATTTCGCGTATTTGCCGGGCTACGCGAAGAGCGTCCAAGGGGAGAGGCTTTTGGAGGCGGCCTTCCCGGAGATGCGATCGAAGAGTTCGGTGGTGCTGGTTGTCTCGCGGGCCGGCGGCGCCTTGAAGCCGGAGGACTATGCGGTTGCCGACCGGCTCGCCGCCGAATTCAGCCGCAGGATGGAACAAGATCGCGGCGGACCGGTCGTCGGCGTGCTGAGCCACCGCACCGAGGTCGTGGGAGAGAAGCTGGTCAGCCGGCAGGAGACGCAAGGCCAGGGTTTGCTCGTCGTCGTGCAGTTGCGCGACGAACTCATGGCCATGGCCAACATGCGCCTGATGGAAGAGATCTACGCGATCGTGCAATCGGTTCGCTCATCCGAAGATTATCCGGCCGGCCTTCGCCTCGGCGTCAGCGGCTCCGCCGCGATCGGGGCCGACATGCGAATCGCGACCATGGAGAGCATCGACAGCACGGAGTGGGCGACCATTCTGCTGGTGGTCGGAATCCTGACGTTGGTGTACCGCGCGCCGGGCCTCGTCGTCGTTCCCCTGGTAACGATCGCCGCGTCCGTGTTTACGGCCACCGGCCTGGTTGCAGTCCTCGCTGAATTGAGTAATCATACGCGCTGGATCGACTACCAGATCTTCAAGACAACTCGGATTTTCGTGATCGTGGTCCTGTTCGGGGCGGGGGTCGACTTCTGCCTGTTCCTGATCGCCCGCTACCGGGAGGAACTGGAAAGCGGCCTGGTTGCCGCGGACGCCATCAGCAGGGCGCTCGGCCGTGTAGGCAATGCGCTGGTGGGCAGCGCGGTGACGACGATCGTCGGACTGGGGCTGATGGTCTTCGCCGACTTCGGCAAGTTCAGCAACAGCGGTCCCACGGTCGCAATGTGCCTTGCCGTGGCGCTGGTGGCTTGTCTGACGCTCGCGCCGGCGATCCTTCGGGCGATCGGACCCGCGGTTTTCTGGCCCTTCGGCGTGGCGGGGCAAGGCCACCGCCGCAGAATCCACGGCGAGGAACCGTCGGGCGACGGCCAGGCAGTGCCCGCGCAGTCCTCGGCCCCCTTTCAGTGGTTTTGGACTGTCTTGAGCGGACAAGTGTTGGCGCGTCCGGGGATGGTCTTTGTGGTCACGGTTCTCTTGTTGGCGCCGATTGGCGCCGGCGGGCTCTCGGTCCCGGTCACCTACGACCTGCTCAGCGAACTACCGAAAGAAAGCCCCAGCGTGCGAGGAACCAGGCTCCTCTCGCACCACTTTGCACCGGGGGAAACCAGTCCGATTACCGTACTCGCCTCCCGCGAGGCGGGCGGGTTGTCGGAAGGGGAAGACCGTCGGGCGCGGATGCAACAGTTGGTCGACATGCTTTACGGGCTGGAGTACCGGCAGCAAGACGGGAATGTCGTCCGACCGATCACCGGCGTACGAAGTTGGGTCGAGCCCCTCGGCCGGCGCGAGACGGTCGGGCTTCTGGGAGTGATGCGGCAGGGGATCATCCGTGCCCAAGAGGAAACGAAGAGCACTTATCTGGCTCAGGCTCCCGAGTACGCCGACAAGGTAACCCGTTTCGATCTTGTCTTCCGCTATGATCCTTTTTCGCTCGAGAGCATCCACTTGTTGGACCACCTGGAAAACCATCTGGAGGCCGTTGCCGCCGATCCCGGCTCGGTCTGGTACGGCACACGATTCTATTTTCTGGGGACGACGGCCGGAATCCGCGACCTCCGGACGGTTACAGCCGCCGATCAGGTACGGATCCAGCAACTGGTTCCCCTGGGGGTGCTCGCAGTTTTGGTCGGAATCTTGCGGCGGTTCTGGATCCCGGTCTACCTGATTCTTACCGTGCTTTTGGGCTACTTCTTCACGATGGGAACCACTCTCCTGGTATTCTCCTCACTTTACGGGGATTCGTTTCACGGGGTCGACTGGAAGGTTCCTGTTTTCCTTTTTGTGATACTCATCGCGGTTGGGCAGGATTATAATATCTATCTGACGACTCGCGTTTTCCAGGAGCAGAAGCGGCACGGGAGGGATGAGGGGCTGCGGGTGGCGATGATCCGCACCGGCGGCATCATCACCAGTTGCGGGCTGATTATGGCCGGGACGTTCGCCGCGATGCTCACCGGTTCGCTGCGCGCGGTACGAGAACTTGGTTTCGCGCTGGCACTGGGCATTTTGATTGATACGTTTGTGATCCGGACCGTCCTTGTTCCCTCGTTCCTTGTGCTCTGGGGCCGGTTCCGGGAGAAGCGGGGGCGCGGTGCCGTGCCGGCCCGACCGAGAACGGATTGGGGCGAATCGGAGCGGGGTGCCGATGGAAGAAAGTCGGGCGGACATCAGGAAGGGATTGAGAGAGAAGCCATTCGAGCCCAATCCTCTCAAGACGAATCGAACTAGAGAACTGCACCTGAGAAATCGAGGGGAAGTAAGGCCGTGCACGGGGCAAGCCACGAGCCAAAAGCAAAATACACGCTTCAGCGATACGGCTACGAGGTGGAGGCGCGTCGGCCGATGCCTGCCGCCATTCGGGGAGGCTCGGCATGATCGTGCGCTGGGGTTACCTCTGGACACGCTGCCTGCAGGTGCGGCATTTCATTTCGGCGGCCGCACGGGGACAGGAAATCCAGCGGAAGGTGCTTCTGGAAAAGATCCGCCGTCATGCCGACAGTGATTTCGGCCGCGAACACGGTTTTCCCGCGATCCGCTCCGTCGAGGATTTCCGCCGGCAGGTGCCGATTACCACGTACGACAACTACCGGCCCTACATCCAGCGCGTGATGCGGGGGGACACCCGCGCGATGTTCGGCCCCCGCACGCGGCTACTTATGTTCGCGTTGAGTTCGGGGACGACCAGCGACGCCAAGTTCATTCCGGTGACGGGCGAGTTTTTCCGCGAATATCGCACGGGATGGAACTTGTGGGGCCTGCGAACGTACGCGGATCATAAGGATCTGCTCCGGAAAAAGACCCTTCAGTTCACCAGCGACTGGCAGCAGTTCACCAGCGAGGGCGGGACTCCGTGCGGCAACATCAGCGGCCTGGCGGCCGAGACCGCTCCGCTGGTCAGCCGGCCGATCTTCATACTCCCGCGCGCACTGATGAAGATCTCCGACCCGATCGCGAAGCGTTACGTTGCGATGCGATTGTCCCTGGTTCACCGCCGGGTAGGGATGATCATCACGGCCAACCCGAGCACGCTCGTCGAACTCGCGCGCCTGGTGAACGAGCGGAGCGAATCCCTGATCCGCGATCTTTTCGACGGCACGCTTTCCGAGCGGGACGCGCTATCGGGCGAGGTTCGCAAGGCGATTCGGCGCACGATTTCACGTCGCCATCCCACGCGGGCTCGCGAGCTGGAAAGAATCGTCGACCAGACCGGCACACTATATCCTCGCGACTTCTGGCCGGCGATGTCGGTGCTGGCAGTCTGGACGGGCGGTTCGGTCGGGGCCTACCTTCCCAGGGTGCGCGACTACTATGGCAACCTGGCGATTCGCGACCACGGTCTGTCGGCCAGCGAAGGCCGCATGACGATCCCGTTCCGCGACGGCACCGCCGCCGGCATGTTGGACTACGCCCACAGCTTTTTCGAGTTCATTCCGGAGGACGAGCATGGAAAACCGACCCCGACGGTGCTCGAAGCCCATGAGTTGGCGGAAGGAAAAAACTACTACATCGTGCTGACGACATCCAGTGGGCTGTACCGCTACGACATCCACGACGTGACCCGATGCGTCGGATTCGAGGGCACGGTTCCTATCCTGGAGTTTTTGAACAAGGGAGCGCACTATTCAAACATCACCGGCGAGAAGTTGAGTGAATTCCAGGTAGTCTCGGCCGTGCGGAGCGGTTTCTCGGAAGTGGGGCATCCGGTCGAGATTTTCTGTATCGCTCCGGTATTTGGAGATCCGCCCGGCTACGATCTCTTGCTGGAAGGGAAGATCAGCGCGGAATCGAAAGGGAGTCTGCTCCGTTGCGTCGACGGCCATCTCGCCCGTTTGAACCTTGAGTACGCCGAGCGACTCGGCTCGGGGCGTCTCCGGCCGCTGTCGCTTCGCGAGGTTCCGCCGGGAACGTGGGAACGTTTGCGAACAATGCGAATCTCGAAGGTCGGCGGCAGCGTCGAGCAGTACAAGCATCCGTGCCTGCTGAACGACCTTGGGGCGGTAGAGCAGATCTGCGGTTCGAGCGATCCCGAGGAGCCGCCGCTGAATGCAGCGACGGGCGAATAGTCACCAGCCGCTCAGCAGTCCGGCTGGTTGTGTGCACCGGCCCGCTTACGTTCGGGCGAAAGAGCGGGGGAAAGCCCCTGTTTTCGGGCAACGTGTCAGGGTAGTGCGGCAACATTCCTCTGCGACGACCTGGTGGCCCACTCCAGGGCCTGTCGCATCCCATCCCGGAAATCGACGCGAGGGCGATAGCCGAGCGATTCCTTGGCCTTGGCGATCGCGAAGTCGAGATTGAGCGTCATGAACTTGATTCTCGCACGCGTGAGCAGCGGAGCCTCGGTCTTGCCCCGCGCGCGGGCGATTCCTTCGATCGGTCCGACGAGCGACCTGGCGAGCCAAAGCGGGACGTGTTTGGGCCGTGGGCGGTCCAGGTAGTCGGTGATGGTGCCGATGAACTCCTCTCGCGTGACGAGGCGCTCGTCGCGGATATTGAAGATCTCGCCGACCGCCTCCTGCTTGTCCATGGCAAGGAAGATCGCATCGACCAGGTTGCCCGCGTACGTGTTGTTGAGCACGTTGCGGCCGTTGCCGATGATCTTCATTTTTCCCGCCTCGATCCGCTCGATGAGGCGAGGAACCACGTGGCGGTCGCCGGGACCGTAAATGAATCCCGGCCGCAGGATGACTGCCGGCAGCTTGAACTCCTCGATATGCCGCCTCAGCAGGAGTTCGGCCTCGGCCTTCGTGCGCGTATAGCCGTCGAGGCCGGCGACGTCGATGGGGGTCGTCTCATCGGTGCCGTAGTGATGCCGGGCCGGATAAACCCCCAGGGAACTGATCTGGACCCATCGCTTGAGCCGGCCCTCGCGTTCCGCTGCGGTGAGCAAGTGCTCGAGGCCTACCACGTTGATGGCCCGATACTTTTCGGCAGGTCCCCAGTCGCCGACGTGTGCTGCGGAGTGGACCACGATGTCGACGTCTCGCACCGCGGCGGGCAGGGTCTCGGGCGCTGCCATGTCGCCCTCGACGAAATCGATGCCCAGTGGCTCCAGTTCGCTGCGGTCGCTCGTCGCCCGGACCAACGCTCGCACGCGGTATCCCGACTCGGCAGCACGGCGGGCAACCGCCGTCCCCACCATCCCCGTCGCCCCGGTAATCAATATTCTTTCGGTATCCATCTTCCCCCCCCAGCGATATAGCAGGCCGGAATCTTCCGCCGTTTCCATGATGGTTTCCATCCTATTCCGGGGAATCTCGGCAGTCCAGCACGTATGCGTATGCGCGTGGGGTGAAGGGCTGAAAATGTGCTCTCTCATCCCCCAAATAAGCTAAGCTTTTCTTGAACGGTATCTCGAAGAACGATTGACGCGATCTTATGGATTTACTTGGGCAAATCGCACTGTGGGTGCTAGGCAGTGTTGCGGTGGGAATCACGGCGGGGTTCTACCTCGGCCGCACGGTACCCCACCGCAGCGAAGCCGAATTGACGGCTGAGCGAGAGCGAAAGGCGACGCTCAGCGTGCTGACCGAGATCCTGGGCTCGGTCGAACGGATGACCGGCCAGGTCGAGGGGCATAACACAGAAATCCAACAGACGGCGCACGACGTCGGCGAGCTGTGCAGCGGTGGCGAAATGGAGAGCATCAAACAGACGCTTCTGGAGCACATCGGGACACTGCTGAAATCGAACCAGCGGCTGCAAAGCGACCTTACGTACAGCCGCTACAGAATGGAGGAGCAGGCGGAGCAAATCGACGATGCCCGGCGCGAAGCCCGGACCGATCCCTTGACTACCGTGGCCAATCGCAAGGCGCTGGACGAAAAGCTGCACCTGCTGATGGCCGATTGGGAGCGCCAGGGCCAGCCGTTCGCCCTGGTGTTGATCGATCTGGATTATTTCAAGCGGATCAATGACTCGCACGGGCATCAGGCGGGCGACCGTGTGCTAACCAAGGTGGGGGGATGGCTCCGCCAGTGTGTTCGCGAGGGCGATTTCATCGGACGCTACGGCGGCGACGAGTTCGTGGTACTTTGTCCGCAGGCCGACTTGAATGTGGCAAGGGAGTTGGCCGAGAGAATCCGTCGGCAGAGCGTCGACCAGGCCATTCGCCTGGCTCATCGGGGCGAACAGGTTGCGATCTCTTTCAGTATCGGGATCGCCGAAACCCGGCCCGACGACTCGGTGGCTTCGTTGCTCGCCCGTGCCGATCAGGCCCTGTACAAGTCGAAGCGACTGGGCCGCAACCAGGTCCAGTGCGAAGACCCCGCCGAGCAACAAGAGCACGCGCATGCCGCCGCGTGTTCCGCCTGATTGATCCGCGACTCAACTCGGCTGGCCGCCGGAGGGCTTTTTGAGAAAACGGGTGTGACCGGAGCGGCGCGTGACGCCGATGCGGTCGAAGTGGTCCAACAGCGGAATCGCGTACTTCCGTGTCGTCTCCAGCAGGTACTTGAACTGCACGCTCTCCAGGCGGCCTTCCTTGCGGAGATATTCGACGAGGATGGACTGGGCACGGGCGACCGCATCGCAATGGAAAAGGAGACCCTCGACGGATACCAGCCGGCCGTGCTCGCGCAAGATGCGCAGGGCCGTTTGTACCGCCGAAGCGGCAAGGCCCGTCTCCTCGGGCAGTTCGCTCGCGGCGGGTGGGCTGAACGGCCGGGAAAGGAAGAGGGCCTCGACGGCTTCGACTGCCGCGGCGTCCTTGTCGGCCAGGGCAGGCCTGTGTTGCGGGAGAGCCAAGCGATCGTTTTGCCAGACGATCCGCTTTTCAGAGACGAGCCGGCGTATGACACACTCCAGCACCTCCTTTTCCATTTCGAGCGACTGCCTTAGGTTTTCCCGGGGAACACCCGGGCTTTCAGGCGATTCTTGGTGAAACGCGGCGACCGCGGTGACGATTCGCTCGCCCAGGGCAGCAGCCGTCTGGCAGTGGAGGTAAGCACCAGGGTTCAGCGGCAAGATCGTTCCCGCAGCCGCCAGTTCCGACAAGATCTGCTGGACCCGCGGAGGCGGAATCTTCGTCCGCACCGCCAGATCGACCTCGGCGGCTGCAAATCGTTCGGCATTGCGAACGCAATACTCCACGAAACGGCGCTCATCGGCAATCGCGATTGCCCGTTGCTGAACGTCTTCCAGGATGCCCGCGCGGTTGCGCTTCAGCCGCCGATCCACCGTCTCGATGAACGTGCCGCCGCCGATCGTCTGCACCGGCGAGGGCAAACGGAGGACGAAGGGATCGCCGGGGCCTGCCACGATGGGCGTCGCCGTGCGAACCTGGATGAGATAATCGCCCGAGGCGGTCAGGACGGGAACGTCGAGAGGGTACACCGTCGCGGGCACCTCCGACGTGCCCGTATGGAGCTTCACCGGCGAGCCGCTCTTGAGCGTGAGCTTCTCCCGTTCGAGAAGGCGGAATTTGCAAAGGAACCATTCTTGCGGCGTGAAATAGCCGGGTATCGTGACGACGTCGCCCCGCTTCATGTCGCGGCGATCCCAGTGGCCGATGTTCACCGCCGCGCACTGCCCGGCCAGCACAGCCTCGCTCGTGCGGCCGTAAACCTCGATGCGCTTGATGCGGCCGGAAAGGCCCTGCGGCAAGAGGACGATTTCGTCGCCGATCGCCGCAGATCCGGCGACAGGAATACCGGCCACGACGGTCCCAAACCCGTGAGCCGAGAACGCGCGGTCCAGCGGGAGACGAAACACTCCGTCGATCCGTTTGGGGGTGATCTGTCCGACCAGGCCCCAGAGTGCCTCCAGAAACTCGTTGAAACCCTCGCCGGTAGTACTGGAGACCGGCAGGATCGGCGCAGTCTCCAAAAAGGTGCCCCGGAGATACTGCTGGAGGTCTTCCCGGACCATGTCGCGGTGCTCCGGTTCGACGCGATCCACTTTCGTCAGCGCGACGAGCCCATGGCGAATGCCCAGGAGCGTGAGGATTTCCATGTGCTCGCGGGTTTGCGGCATGATCCCATCGTCGGCGGCCACGACCAGGATCACCCCGTCCATGCCGCTCGCCCCGGCAACCATTGTCTTGATGAAGTTCTCGTGCCCCGGGACATCGACGATACCGACCTCGGTACCGGCAATCGTGCACGGAGCGAAGCCGAGGTCGATCGACATTCCCCGCAGCTTCTCCTCCTTGAGCCGATCCGTCTCGCAGCCCGTGAGGCACTTCACCAGGGCGGTCTTGCCGTGGTCGATGTGGCCCGCGGTGCCGAGCGTAATGTTGACTTGCCGAGTCTCCATCTTTTACGCGGTCTCCTCTGTCAGGGCATCGATGCACGCGTCGATCAATGGCTGCTCCTCGCCCTCCAGCAGCGTTCGCGGATCGAGGAGAAGCTGCCCTTTGTGAATTCGTGCGAAGACCGCCGGGCGGTGGTGGCGCAGGCGGAGGGCCAACTCGTCGGGGTTTTGTTTTTGCGAGGCGACCGCCACCAACCGTGTCGGCAAATTTTGGGTGGGCAGCGAGCCGCTTCCCATCTGGGAATAGCCGTCGATCACGGAAAACACCGCCCCGGCGGCCCGCTCCCGCAGGGCCTCGGCGATCCGCTGGGCCTGGGTGCCGATTTCGTCCAGGCCTCGGCGGAGCATTCGCAGCGTCGGCACCTCTTCCATGGCCAGCGCTTCGTCGAGGAAGAGCGTCAGGGTAGCTTCGAGCGCCGCCAGCGTAAGCTTGTCGACGCGGACGATCCGAGCCCATGGATTCTTGCGGATCTTCAGGATCCATTCCGCACGACCGAGAATGATGCCCCCCTGCGGGCCGCCGATGAGCTTGTCGGCACTGGATGTGATGATGTCGGCCCCGGCCGCGACCGATTGGGGCAGGGTCGGCTCGGGCTCGAAACCGAACCTCGAAAAGTCCACCAGCGGCCCGGCCCCAACGTCGTCGATCAACACTAGCCCGTGGGCATGCGCGATCCGTTCGAGCTCTGCCAGGGGGACCTCGGATGTGAACCCGCTGATCTTGTAGTTGCTCGGGTGCACCCGCAAGATCGCGGCCGTTCGCTCGGTGATTGCCCGCTCGTAGTCCCGGGCGTGCGTCTTGTTCGTCGCTCCGACCTCGACCAGCTTGACGCCGCTGGTCTCCATCACTTCGGGCAGCCGGAACGAGCCGCCGATCTCCACAAGCTGGCCGCGGGAGACGACGATCTCGCGGCCCCGGCCGACCGTGTTGAGTACGATGGCGGTGGCCGCGGCGTTGTTATTCACCACCGTGGCCGCCTCGGCGCCGGTCAACTGCTGCAGGAGCCACTCGACGCGGGCGTCGCGTTTGGCACGTCGACCGGTCTCCGGATCGGTCTGCACGATAGAATATCCCGAAAGCTCTTCCTGCAGTTGGCGCAGGGCCCGCGCGGGTAGCACGGCGCGACCCAAGGCGGTGTGCAGGATAATGCCCGTGGCATTGATCGCCTTGCGGTAATGCGGCAGACCGCTGGCCTGCAGGCGGCGGGCCGCCGCGGAGAGGACGGCATGCCGGATCGTCGCCTCATCCATGTCGTCCGCCGGGCCGGTGAGCAGCGCCGTGCGGGTCTGGTGGACCGCCGCACGGATGCAGTTGACAACAAGCTTCCGGGGCACCCCAATCGCCCGCCCCGCCGACTCCAGTTCGCGGAGCACGATTTCGACTGCGGGGATCTTTCGCAGCAGCGAATGCCTGAAATCATCTGAGGTCATTTTGCAGCGTCCCTTTGCGCTGGAAGGTCCCTTGCGCTCGCCTCCAGGCCCCCAGCCGCCTCGCGCGGCAGGAGCCCAAGGTTCCCCAGCTACCGCGTCTGGCGAACGACTTGATCCATCCGTGCCCCGGCTTTGCCATTCGTGCTATTAGAGCAACTGGAAGGCAAAGTAGCACGGATGGAAAAGCCGGGGCACGGATAAGAGGAACAAAGGCGGAAAGCCCGCAAGGCGAAAGTATGCCCGCGTTTTCACCAACCCACTCCCTACCCCTCTCGTCCCCTCCTCCAAGAACTTGCCGCACACTCTTCGGAGGGGCGGTGGCGTCCCGCACCGCCCTTGAGTATAAAGGAGTGGTTGGCTGCGGAACAGCCTGCTTCTCGCAAGGTAATCACCTGCCTTTTCGCCTCATTCTTGGATGCCACCATGCACACTCTTGGGGAGATCGGCTTGGACGATGTTCGAGCGGTTTACCGCGGCCCCGAGCGGGAGCTGTGGGAACTGGTGATGGGACAGCAAATCCACATCGGCGGACTGCAGTCCTCGATGGAATTGGCCCGACGAGCCGACATACGTTCCGGCACTGCCGGCGTCGATCTTTGCTGCTGCACCGGAGCGGGAATGCGACTGCTGATCCGCTTCTGCAACGTAGCCCGGATGACCGGGGTTGATGCCACGGAGGCCGTGCTTGCCCTGGGACGCTGCCGCTGCGAAGCAGAAGGGTTGGCCCAGCGCACGACGTTCGTGCTGGCCGATGCCTCGGCGACGGGGCTGCCCGACGGCGGGTTCGATTTCGTATGGGGCGAAGACGCCTGGTGCTACGTGGTCGAAAAGAAGCGCCTGGTGGCCGAGGCGGCACGGCTGGTCAAATCCGGCGGAGTGATCGCCTTTACCGATTGGATGGAAGGTCCGGCCGGACTTTCTGCCGGCGAGGCGGAACGATGGCTGCGGTTCATGAAGTTTCCGAGCGTTGCAAGCCAACAGGACTATGTTGAACTGCTCGAGGCGAACCGCTGCGAGATCCTTGCTGCTGAGGATACCGGCCGGTTCGCGCCGTACGTCGACCTTTATTTGAACATGCTCCGCATGCAGTTCGGCTACGACGCGCTTCGGCTGCTTGGCTTCGACTCGCAGCACATGGAGGCGCTGGCCGCCGAGATGGAGTTTATGCGGCACCTGGCCCACGCCGGCAAGATCGCGCAGGGACAGTTCGTTGCACGAAAACGATGATGAGGGCGCTGGACGAGATTCATTCGCTCGGAAACGGTTTGAATTCCGCCTTCCAGTGGCTTCGCTGATGCAGGTGAACCAATGACCGATTGCTGCAGTGCCCAAATCGGAAACAACGGCGGTCAAGGTGCGGCCCAGACGCCGTGCGCATGGTTCGGCCAAATGATCGAGAACTGCTACCGCTATGCCACCGAGGCGAAAGCTGCCGGGCGGCCGATCGTGGGCATTCTCTGCGAGTTTACGCCGCGTGAGCTGATCCTGGCTGCGGGCGGAGTGCCGGTGTGCCTGTGCGGCGGCTCGGCCAAGACGATCCCGTCGGCCGAGCGGCACCTGCCCGCGAATCTCTGCCCCTTGATCAAGTCGACCTACGGCTACCACCTCGAGCAGAACAATCCGTTTCTGGAAATGGCCGACCTGCTCGTCGCCGAAACCACCTGCGACGGCAAGAAGAAGATGTACGAGCTCATGGCCGAGTCGCGGCCGATGTATATTCTCGAACTGCCTCAGAAATCCGGCGACGGCGACGCCCTCGTCCACTGGCACGGCGAGCTGGCAAAGTTTCGCAGATTCCTCGAAGAGCGATGGTCGGTCGCAATCACCGATTGCCGGCTTCGCCAGGCGATCGACACGATGAATCAGGAACGGGCCCTGCGCCGCGAGCTGGCCGCCTTGATGAAGTCGGAGAATCCCCCGCTCACCGGTCGCCAGTTGATCGACTTCCGCAGCAGCATTTCCGGGGTCGCCGCCGACTTCGAGCAGTACCGGCGAGCCATCGATCTGTTGCGAGAGAAGGAGAAAACTTCCGATCCCACCGGAGCGTCGAAGGTCCGCGTCCTGATGACCGGCGTGCCGATGGTGCATGGTGCCGAGCGGGTTCTCGAAATCGTCGAGCAAAGCGGCGGGCTTGTCGTGTGCCTGGAGAATTGCGGCGGATTGAAACCGATCCTGGAAGATGTCGACCCCTCGGGCGCCGATCCGCTGCGGGCGTTGGCGGAGAAGTACTATCACCTGCCCTGCTCCGTGATGACGCGGAACGACGGCCGCCTCGATACACTCCGCCGTCTCGCGGCCGAGTACCGGGCCGACTGCGTGATCGATCTCGTGTGGCAGGCATGCCTGACGTACGACGTCGAGTCGCACCGCATCAAGCGGTTCGTGGAGGACGAGTTGCAGCTCCCATACCTGCGGATCGAGACCGACTACTCGCCGTCGGACTCGGCCCGGCTTGCGGTTCGCATTGAGGCCCTGCTTGAGACAACCCGCGCCGCGCGCTTTAGGGGAGCGGTATTATCTTGACACGCGTCGCGTACTGGAAGCCTTTCGTCCCTCCGGAATGGATCGCCGCGCATGGCCTCGAGCCATATTGGCAACCCCCGGCGCCACCAGCAACGTCGCCCGACGGTAATCTCGCCCGCGGTGCGTGCCCCTACGCCCAAGCGACCGTTGCGGCCGCCCACGCCGGGCTCGACGCAGCGGCGATCGTGCTGACCACGACCTGCGACCAGATGCGACACGCGGCCGCGCTGGTCGAGCAAGCCGGCGGTCTGCCCGTTTTTCTCATGCACGTGCCGGCCACGTGGCACGCGCCCGCGGTGCGGCAACTCTACCGCGACGAGCTCCAACGGCTAGGGGGTTTCCTCGTGCGTCTCGGCGGCACAGCGCCCGACAGGCAGACGCTGTTGCAGGTGATGCGTCGTTATGAAGAGGCCCGCCGCCAGGTGTTGTCCGGACGGGAGGGCCTCGGCGCCAGCGCGTTCGCCGAGCGGTTGGGGCAGCTCCGCGGAAACGCCGAGCGGTTCAATGGTCGTGCGGCAGCGATCCCGGCGCCGTCCGAACCGAAGAAGCAGGCTGGTTCGGGTGACGGGATTCCCCTGGCTCTGCTTGGCGGTCCGGTGGCAGAGAAAGACTCTGCCTTGTTCGAAGCGGTCGAGGCGCACGGAGGCCGCATCGTGCTCGACGCCACAGAGGGCGGCGAACGGACGCTCCCCGCGCCTTTTGATCCGCACCGTATGGAAGTCGATCCGCTGGATGCCCTGGTAGAATCCTATTTCGGCGGCATCCCCGACGTCTTCCGCCGCCCCAACACGCTGCTCTATGACTGGCTGGAAAGGATGCTGCGGGTCCGATCCGTCCGCGGGATCCTGCTTTGCCGCTACCTGGGATGCGACCTGTGGCACGCCGAATGGCCGACCCTTCGCGAGTGGAGCCCGGTACCGTTGCTCGACTTCGAGACAACGCAAATCGACCGGGGCGCCGACCAACGTATGCTGGGGCGGTTGGAAGCTTTTTGCGAAACCCTTTCCTGTCTGCAATGAACCAGAAAGCCCGACGCATCACGCTCGACGAGTGGGATACCCGCTACGAAGACCTCCGTGTACGAGGTTTGTGCGAGCCGGCGTATGGAGGACCGCTGCGGCGGCACGTGGCAGACGGCGACCTGCGGCTGTTGAAGCTGCGGATGGACAATTCGCCGGCAGCCCTGCGCCTGTGGAACTTCCTGCTTAGCGAGGAACAACGGCTGCACCAGGCACGGGCGCAAGGCAAGAAGCTTGTCGGCGCAATGAAGGACCTCGGCACCGTGCCAGTGATGGCTTGTTCGCTGCCGAATGTTGTTGCCTTCTGTCCGGACGGCGCTTGGTGGATTCCCTGCATTATGGAGTCTAGCTCGCAGGTGCTTGCTCAGGCCGAGGCGGAGGGAATCGGCGAGTCGTTCTGCCCGGTGCGGGCCATGCTCGGGGCGTTTGTCACCGGAGACCATTTTCCCCTTCCGGGACTGCTGACGTGCAGCGTCGGGGCGGTCTGCGACGACGTGCGGGCGATCGCTCAGCGAATCGAACGGCTGGGGTTTCCCGTGTTCTGGTGGGAAATACCGCATCGGCGTCCGCCGGAGCCCGGCGAACCGGCCGTAGAGCTCCCCGGCGACTTTCGCGCGGCACCGAGCCAGATTGCCTTTGTCCGTAGCGAGTTGCAGCGCGTGCGGGAGGCGCTGGAGCGTTACGCGGGCGAGCCGCTGACCGTCGATCGACTCGCAGCGGGCATTTCGCGGGCCAATGCGGTCCGCCGTCGTCTGAGGAGGCTTCGTCACCTGGCGTTCACCGCCCGCGCCTGCCCGATGCCGGCGCTGGAGATGCTCATTGCTGAAATGCTTGCCATTCACTTCTGCTCGGACCAGGAGGAAACGATTCATGTCCTCGATGAGTTGCTCGAAGAGGTGGAACGGCGGGTGGAGGAGGAAACGAGTGTCTTGCCGGCTGATGCCGTGCGGGTTTTCTGGGTCAATCCGGTGGCGGATCTCCGCGCCATGAACCTTCTGGAGGATGTTGGCGGCCGGGTGTGCGGCACCGAATACCTGTTTTGCCACGCATTGGATCCGATCCCCGAAGACCTGCCGCCGATGGAAGCCCTTGCCCGAATGGCCCTGGCCGATCCCATGGTCGGCTCGGCGGCCGATCGCGCGCGGCGGATCTGTGCCGACATTCGCGGGTTCGGCGCGGAAGCCGTCGTCATCTCGCGCGTCCCCGGGGCGAGCCACTGTGCGATGGAAGGCACCGTCATCGCCCGCATCGTGCAGGACGAACTCGGCATCCCAGTCGTGGAGATCGAAGTCCCGCCCATCACAGACGCTTTCGAGCCCACGTTGCGCACCCGGCTGGAAGCACTCGTAGAAACCGCGGTGGCCCGGGAGGAAGCGGCGGAACGGAGGAACGGATAAATGGATAAATGGATGGGTGGATTAATGGATGAGTTGATGGGTTGATGAATTGGGAGGTTTGCGGTGGAGTATTCTAAGCGGCGGAATTTGAATCGGGGTTATATGAAGCTGGAGGTGTGGCAACGTGCGATGGACCTGTTTGAAATGGCTTTCCGGCTGGCCAAGCCTGTGTCAGATTTCAAGCTCAAGTCCCAGTTTGCCGATGCGGCCCAGTCCGTCTCGGCAAACATTGCTGAAGGCTACGGCCGCCGGAGTCTTCCCGAATACCTGCAGTTCCTATATACCGCCAAAGGCTCTCTGGCCGAAGCATTCACCCGTGGCTGTGGCTTCTGGCGTATCCATCTCATGACCGATGCCGACTTCGAGACGTTTGACCGACTCCATTACGAAGTGGAAAACAAACTCCTGCACCTGATCAACTCCCTTGAATCCAAGCGAACCTCCAATGATTGGCAAGCCTCACTCCCCCACTAATCCACTAATCCACTAATCCACTAATCCACTAATCCACTAATCCACTAATCCACCTCTCCACCCGTGAGGAATCCTACTATGGTTTGTGCGGGAATCGACGCGGGCTCGCGGACAATCAAAGTCGTCCTGCTGGATGCGGAAAGCCTCTCGATCCGAGCGGCCGGCGTGGTGGACCAGGGAGTGGAGCAGAATGCGCTGGCGGAGCAACTCCTCGACCATCTGCTTGCGCAGATCGGCTTGGCTCGGCAGGACCTGGAGGCCACTGTCGCCACAGGCTATGGACGTAAGCTGATCCGTGCCGCCGATACCACGATCACCGAGATCACCTGCCAGGCTTGGGGAGTCCGCAGCAAGATGCCCGAAGTCCGCACGATCATCGACATCGGCGGGCAAGACAGCAAACTCCTGCGGCTGAATACCGACGGCACGGTGGCCGACTTTGTCATGAACGACCGCTGCGCCGCCGGCACGGGCCGTTTTCTCGAGGTCGTCGCGACGCGGCTGGGCGTCCGCTTGGCGGAGTTCGGAGAGATGGCCAAAGCGAGCCGGAACCAGGCGTTGATCAGCAGCATGTGCGTCGTTTTCGCCGAAACGGAAATCGTCGGGCTGTTGGCCTCCGGAGCGCGGCGGGACGACATCGCCGCAGGCGTGCAGACGGCGGTTGCCGCCCGGGTGGCTGCCATGGGCGGCCGAAAAATCGGCGAACCCGTCGCCTTTACCGGCGGCGTGGCCCTGGTCCCAGGCATGCAGATCGCACTGAAAGCAGCCCTGGGCGTGCCGGTCGTTGCCGCCCGCGACCCCCAAACGACAGCCGCGGTCGGCGCGGCAATCCTGGCAGCAAGGCGGCTGACGGGATGGATGAGTGGATGAGTGGATGAGTGGATGAGTGGATGAGTGGATGAGTGGATGAGTGGATGAGTGGTCGGCGAGTACTTATCCATCTATCCATTTATCCATATATCCACTTATCCGTTTGTCCATCTGTCGGCCTGTCCGTGCATCCGCCCCGCTTCCCCTCATAGGGGCACCTGGGGTGTTGTCTTCTTTGCCGGAAAATCCGGAGTGGGGCTTGCCGGTTGATTGCGGGAGCCGGAAGCACCTGTTAGAATGGCGACCGTTTGCGGCTGAGTGCTTGTCGAGAACAGAGAACCGCCATGAAGGACCTGCAGCGGCGAAAGAGGGTGATGCAGCGCTCCATGCAGTTGGGACACTGCGTCTGTAACCCCAAAAAGCCCTGTCCTTGTGACACGCTGCTCGAGCAGGATTTGTGCCCGTGTGCCGGCGAACGCCCCGAGGGGCCGCGCGAGCCGGTTCGTTTGACGCGACTGGTTGAAAGCGCCGGCTGCGCGTCGAAGATCGACGCCGGTTCGCTGCGGAACATTCTCGGCGGACTGCCCTCGATGGATGATCCTCGGGTGATCGTCGGCATGCCCGCCGGCGACGACGCGGGGGTGTTTCAACTCGACGAGCGTACGGCCCTGGTGCAAACGGTCGACGTTTTCTCCCCCTCGGTCGACGATCCGTATCAGTTCGGCCAGGTCGCGGCGGCCAATTCGCTCAGCGATGTCTATGCGATGGGCGGGCGCCCGCTCACGGCCCTGTCGATCGTTGGGTTCCCGATCCACGCGCTGCCCGACGAAGTGATGCGGGAAATCCTTCGCGGCGGCATCGACAAGATGGCGGAAGCGGGCGTGCCGGTCGTCGGCGGTCACAGCATCAAGGATAACGAGGTGAAGGCGGGCTTCGCTGTCACCGGACTGATCGATCCACGGCAGATCGTCACCAACGCGGCGGCGCGGCCGGGTGATCGACTGATTCTCACCAAGCCGCTGGGGACCGGCATCCTCGCCTTTGCCGCCCAGATTGGCCGAGCGCCCGATGGTGCCGTCGAAGCCGCGGCACGTTCGATGACGACGCTCAACAAGACCGCGGCGGAGCGTATGCTGCAGCATGGCGCTCATGCCTGCACCGACGTCACCGGTTTCGGGCTGATGGGCCACCTGTCGGCGATGGCCGCAGCCAGCGGTGTGGACGTGGAGGTCATTTGGGATGACCTGCCGCTGTTGCCCGGCGTCTTGGAGTGCGCTGCCGAGGGGATAGCGCCGGGAGCTGGGGAACGGAATCGCGAGGCCTCCCTTCCGGCGATTACCGCAGACGATCACGTTCCGCCGGCCGCTTTCGACATCTGTTTCGATGCCCAGACCTCCGGCGGGCTCCTGATCGCCGTCCCCGCAACGGAAACGGAAGCACTCTTGTCACAGCTTCATGCCGACGGGATCACCGCCGCCGTCGCGATCGGAAGTGTGCTGGCGCCCGGAACGGGCCGAGTCTTCCTCCGCAACCAGCGGAGGCGGATTGTGCCCGAGCAAGACAGCCGAGGCGGGCGACGTGGCCGTATCTCGAACAGGGAGAGCGAACCGGCGCGGGCCGAGGACGATCGGCGCCGGGGCGTCGCCGCGGAAGATACATTACTCGAGTCGTGTTGTGATCATCAGGAGACAGAAGCAGTGAGCTGTTGTGAAGACAATCCCGGCCCGCAGAAGCGGGCTGCCGCGGAGGCGACAGAGGCTGCGGCACTGCAGGGACAGTTCCAGGAGTTCATGAAGGCAGCCAATGCCCCCGGCGCGCTCGACGCGCGCACGAAGCGGGCGATCGCCATCGCCTTGTCGATCTTGGCAAAGTGCGAGCCATGTGCAAAAATTCACATTCGCAAAGCTCGCGATATGGGGTTCTCCCAGGAGGAGATCGACGAGGCCGCATGGCTGGCCGTCGCCTTCGGGGGCTGCCCGGCGATGATGTTCTACAACAGCGTCAAGAAGGGTTGAGCCGAAGCGAAATACAAACGGAGGTGACTGGTGCCTGGTGGTGCCCCTGGTCTTCAAAACCAGCGTGGGGCTCGAAAGAGTCCCGGGTGGGTTCGATTCCCATTCACCTCCGCCATTTTGAGACGAGAAGACAGGAAGGCAAGGAGCCGGAGAGAAGCGGAAAGGCCGTGCCGAAAGCCCGTTTCCTTGCCTGAGGCCGAGTGAGATTGTCATGCGTGTGTGGATTCTGATCGAACGAGCGATTCTGCCGGCGTTTTTTGCGCTTGCTGGCGTGGCGTCGTTGATTTACGGCGCGGCGTTTCACACCGCCCCGGTTACGGAGGAGCAGGAGATCGAGGAGACGATCGAGATCCCGTCGGCATTCAGCCCGCCGCCGGGGTTTGCGGAGGGATCGGAATTTGGAGCCCCCGATCCTATGGGCGGCGATCCGTTCGCGCCCCCGCCGATGGTCACCAAGGTGAAGCGGAGTATTTTTGTGACTGCCGACGCAGCCGAGCCCACCCTGGTGTGGGAGATCACGATCGGCGGTCTGGTGCGGCTTGAAACAGGAGAACTCAAGCGGACGTATAGCGGCGCCGCTCCTTCTCTCTGCCCTTCGTGAGTGCACTAGGAGGTCATGGTGGCCATGGCCAACGGCAAACGCTCTTCAGGCACTCACAGATTCGTCCGCTGGCGATGGCTGGTGCAGGCGGGGTTTGTGCTCGTCTGGCTCAATCCGTTCCTGCTCCGGTTCCACACGGTCTGCTCGCCCGTCTTCCACTGCTATTCTTGCCCGCTGGCGACGTTTGCCTGCCCGATCGGCGTGCTGGCCAATTTCAGCGCTCTGCACCTGTTCCCTTACTTGGCCGTGGGGACGCTGTTGGTCGTCGGTGCCGTGTTCGGCAGCCTGGTCTGCGGCTGGGCCTGTCCGTTCGGATATCTGCAGGACCTGGCGGCAAAGCTCCCGACGCCCAAGTACCGATTGCCGGCGTGGACCGGCTATACCCGATACGCCGTGCTCGGGCTGCTGGTGCTGGCGGTTCCCTTCTTCTTCGGCGAGGGCAGTCCGCTGTTCTTCTGCCGGCTCTGTCCGGCCGGCGCATTCGAGGCCGCGCTGCCCTATTCGGCCAGTCTGGCGGTTGCCGGGGAGGAGATCGTCTGGCCGAGCGCCGCAAAGCTGGCAATCCTCGGCGGGATCGGTCTTGCCATGCTCTTTGTCTGGCGGCCGTGGTGCACGCTGTTTTGCCCGCTGGGAGCGGTGTTCGGGCTGTGCAATCGCTTTGCTTTCTTTCACGTCGGTTTCCAGGAGGAGGACTGCAACGACTGCGACGTCTGCCGCAAGCTGTGCCCCGTCGGCGGCCGCGGCGAGCGGCGCGCCGGCGAAAGCCGCTGCATCCGCTGCCTGGAATGTGTTCGCTGTCGTGCGCTGAGGGTGGGTACCGTCTTCGGCGGGCCACGGAATGACCGGGAGACTGCCAAGCGCGAAGAGTTGTTGACGCTAAGTGGAGTTGCCACGACCGCTTCGTCGGACGAGCGGTCGAAACGATCAGCCGGTAACGACGTTTGAAACCCGTTGGAGGACCACGCCTATGAACGTATGGTTGCGACGGCTCGGCGGCGCCTTGTGCGCCGCGGGGCTCACGCTCGCCGCGCTGGCCGATGCCAGGGCGGAAACGTGTCGCCTCGAACTCAAACTCCTGGAACGCATCGAGCGGTTCCAGGGAGATACTCTGCCACTGGAGTATCTCTATCAGTCGGTTCGCCCGCAGCACTTCTACATGCAGATCGTAGACGGGCGGGCAAACCCGGGCGACAGCCTGGCGGAGCAGTTCAAGAAGCTCGTCAAGAAGGAGCCGGAAGAGTACCACTCGAAGCATCCCCTGCGGGCCGTTGCCAAGCTGGGATCGCGGGAGTATTGCTTCGTGCTCGACGCCGAGGAGCCCGATTCGAAAGACTACGGCCTGCTCTACTTCGACCGGAATCTCAACGGCGACTTGACCGACGATGAGCCGATTTCCGCGAAGAAGTTGCCGGGCATCATGCCGGCCGGCTACTGGCGAGGAGGTTTCCCCCGGATCGAGCTGACCGTCGAGGCCGGCGGCGAGAAGTTCGACTATGCCTTCTATTTTCAGGCATACGCCAACACGGGCCGGGAGGAGCACAAATATGTCTCGGCTTCCCTCACGGCAGCCGCTTACCGGGAGGGCGAGATCACGCTCGACGGCAAGAAACGCCGCGTCGTCTTGCTCGACTATGACTCGAACGGCCGGTTTGACGACGTGATGAAGATCCCCGAGGGTGTTCAGATGGCCGACGGACGGATCTATGCCCAGCCTGGCGACATGCTGCTGGTGGATCCCGAGACGGACCAGGGGCGCTACGGCCTTTACCGGATCACGTCGAACGACTTCCAGCACGCGGTTTCCCGGTGGGCGAACATCGAGGGCCGGTTCTACGACCTGAAGGTCACTCCGGCCGGCGAGCGGCTCACACTCACGCGGTCCGAAGTTGCCGTAGGCGCAATCACCAACGCCAACGAGAATTTCCGCGCAATGGTCTACAGTGAAGACGGCGCACTGCTGAAGATCGAGGGCGGCAAAGACAAGCCCGTCCCGCTTCCGGAAGGCTCCTGGAGACTGCTGGACTACACGATCGATCTGACGCCGAAGCCGCAGACCGATCCAGAGGACAAGGAAAAGCCGAAGGAGGAGAAGTCGCTGTTGGAGGTGCTCGTGGAGGCGCTTGCCGGCAGCAGCCGCGAGCCGTCCCGGCCGCGCTACACGATAATCTCCGCCAGCGGCACGCGCGACTACAAGCCGGTTAGGGTTGTCAAGGGGAAGACCGCGGAATTTCCCTTCGGCCCTCCCTACACGCCGGTAGTCAAGGTCGACTATGTAACCTCCGACAAGGCCAACCTCGGGCTGTCGATCGTCGGCTCGGCCGACGAGGTCTGCACCGACCTGACGGTCAACGGCGGTCGGCCTGACAAGCCGAAATTCACGATCAGCACGAAGGACGGCGAGGAGGTCACCAGCGGTTCGTTCGAGTATGGATGAGGTTTCACGTGCAGGTACTCGTGGCGAGTACCGTCCGAACCGGCTGATGAGTATCGTGTCCGCGTAACCATGGAGGCGGGTCCGTTCGAAGTGAAGGAGCACACGAGCACAATGAAAGGTTCGCAGTTGAAGCGACCCGACCGCACGTAACGCCCGCGCGCCCGAGGACCCCCGGTCCCCGGGCGCGCGATCTATCCGAACCACGAGTACCTCGCGGCGGCATGGTCGCCGGAAGGCAAACGGCTGGTGCTGGTTCGGCGTGAGCAGTAATGTCGCATGATCGAAGACCCGGGGCTGGACATGGGGCAAGGAATCAGGGAACATGGGGGGATACCTCCTTCCACCGTCAGCCTTCCTTGCGTTCGCGAAATTCTATGTCTACGGAAGACTTCGACATCGACAGCCTGGCCACTTATCTGCACCTTACGCCGCAGCAGGTTATGCGACTGGCCGACCGGGACAGACTTCCGGGGCGGAGAGTGGCGGGCCATTGGCGGTTCTCTCAGGCCGATATCCACCACTGGCTGGAAGAGCGGATCGGCCTGTCCGACGAGGAGGCGCTGGTGCAGGTGGAGGGCGTTCTGGAGAGCGCCCCGGGCCCGGAAGGGCAGGAAGAGATTGTCTTGGCCGATCTGTTGCCCCTGGAGGCCGTTGCCATTCCCCTGAAGGCAAGGACCAACAAGTCGGTCCTTTCGGCCATGGTCGACCTGGCCGCCGGAACCGGCTTGCTCTGGGATCCGCGGAAGATGCTGGAGGCGGTTCACGCCCGCGAAGAGATGGCGCCGACCGCGCTGGACAACGGGGTCGCTCTGCTGCATCCTCGCCGGCCGATGGCGAACATTCTGGGCCAGGAATTCCTGGCCCTGGGAATCACTCCGAGCGGCATCCCCTTCGCCGCCAGCCGTGGGATGCTGACGGATGTCTTCTTCTTGATCTGCTCGGTGTCGGACCGAAGGCATCTCCGCACACTCGCTCGCTTGAGCCGCGTGATTGCGTTTCCGGGCTTTCTCGAGGAGCTCCGTGCAGCGACCGATGCGACGGCAGCCCATGAACTGATCGCCGCAACGGAGAAAAATCTGGAATAGCTGGAAGATGAGCACCCTCCACGCTTTGCTGGTCGGCGACGTCGATCGGACGGAGTTCCGGGAAGCGGTTGCCGAACTCCGGCGAATGTCGGAGGTCGTAACCGCCAGGGACATGGACGGCGCCCTGGCGATACTCGAACGCAGTGATCTCGAGCCCGATCTGATCGTGGTCGCGCAGGCGGTGCCGGGCCAGTTTTCCGCAGAAGCCATCGACCGTCTGCGGGGGCATGCGCCCCTGGCCCGCGTAATCGGTCTGTTGGGGAGTTGGTGTGAGGGGGAAGTCCGCACGGGCAAGCCCTGGCCCGCGGCGACCCGTGTCTACTGGCATCAGTGGCGACCCCGGTGTCGGCGAGAGTTGCGGCGGTTGGCGGCAGGACACAGTTCGAGTTGGTCCCTGCCCGTAACCGCCAGCGAGGAAGAGCAGTTCCTGGCGGTCGTCGAGGAGCCTCTCGTCCGCCGTGCAGGGCTGATCGGGATTCACTCGCTGGAGTACGAGGTGCAGGACTGGCTCGCCCGGGCATGCCGGAGGCAAGGGTATGGGACCGTGTGGCTTGAGCCAGGCCGCTCGCCCGTGGTCGGCGGCGTCTCGGCTGTGATCTTCGATTTTGGCGGCCGTTTGGCAAGCGAGTTGGCCGATCTGAAGGCTGTGGTGCACCGGTTGCGGCCGGCGCCGGCAGTCGCCCTGGCCAATTTCCCGCGACTCGACGAGCGCGACCAGATTCTGGCGGCCGGGGCTGCGTCGGTTCTTTCCAAGCCGCTTCTTCTGGCCGACTTGTTTGAGGAACTCGATTCCCTGCTCGGCCCGCCGGAAGCTCACTCCTTTATCTGAAACTCTTCGCCTTCCAGGTCGAAGCCGTGCTGGGAGGGAGCCGTGGCCACGGTACCATCGTCCGACGTGGATGGTTCCGCCGCTTTTTCCTCAACAGGCCTTGCCGGATGCGGCACGTAGGGCCGCTTCAAGAAGGCCGTCCATGCCAGATCTCCTCCCCGTTCCTTCCCCTGGCAGGCGGAGACCAGCTCCCAACCGATCTGGCCGAGGTCGTTGAGCTCTTTGACCAGATAGGCCTCCGTCTTCTTTGTCAGAAACTGGTACTCCCATTTCTGAATCGCATGGACCGTTGCCGTCTTCGTCATGGCACCCTCCACTTTCCCCGGATGTGTTCGAATTCCCACGCCACCATTTTGGTTACCGGCGCTCGCGATGGCAAGCCATCGGCCCTCCGGGTTCGAAGACGAGAAAGTTGGTCCCGCCGGGGCGGCATCTTGAACGGCGTCTATGGCCGGACCCGTTGCTCGATTTTTCGTAAGATCTCCAGATCGCTCGGCAGCGGCGATTCGAACGCAGGGCGCAACGGGATCGGCACGTCATCCATGCGGTAGACGGTGCCCGCGACATTGATGCCGTAGGTGGCCACGTGAAAGGCGACCGTGGCCTGCCGGGTGGTGGCCGTCTCTTTCGGGTCCATCGCAATATAGGGAGTGGAAGCCAGGTGGTCGGGCGCGCCCTGGGGGCGAAAGCCACACTCGTCCGAAGCCACGATGATCAACGCGGCATCGGCCTCGCCGCGGCCCAAGAGGTCGACCGTCGTGTACTCGCCGGGATTGAACCGCGGATAGCCGCGGGAGAGGTTGACGCCGAACGGGTAGCCGGTCCGCCATGTGACGACGTTGTCGGCCCCGGTCACGTTGCCATGGCCCCGCATCGGCTTGCAGATGAAGCGAGTATGTTCGTTCAAGTCGCGGGTAAGCGCAAGCACGGCTTCACTGTTGAGGTGCTTGCCGCGGGTCATCGTCAGGCCCATGCCGAAAAGAATCACGCCGTACCGGGCCCGCTTCATCCGCTCGATCAGGTCCTGCCAGGCAGACAGGGCGATGCCGTCTCGCGCTGGACCTGCTCCGGGTCCAAATCGATCCCTTTCGCCAATGCCCGCAGCGTCCAAAGGGCCTCGAAATCTTTACGAGGCTTGATCTGCAAAAGACATCCGCCGCCTTGGCACTCTTGGTCTTTCGGACGTCGACAACCACGCACGTCCGGTCCTTGCGACCCCGCGGCGTCCAGATGCCCTTGGGCATCAGGCTGTATTTGGTGAAATGGCGCGGGTGGCTCTCCGCCGGGTTTCCTCCCCAGAAGATCACGAGATCGCCGCGGTGCAGAATCTCGCCGAGCGAGGCAGTCACCTCGCCGACGCCCTGGAACGCCATCCCCGATGGGCCGTGGGAAACGCTCGTGGTCGTGTCGACGCTGCCGCCGATCCAGTCCGCGATGCCGACGGCCACACGCTGTGCCTCGCAGGTTGTATCGCTTAATCCGTAGACGACCGGGTATCGCGCCTGTTTGAGGATCTCCCCGGCACGGCGAACGCCGTCCTCCACCGAAGCGGGGCAGCCCTCGATAAGGCAGGCCGGAAGATCCGCGATCTCATGGTTCAAAAACCACGCCTTGCCCAAGACACAGGCGTTCTTGGCCTCGAGGATGCGGTGGCCTTCCACCTTCAGTTCGATGTCGTCGCACACGCATCCACAGAACGTGCAGGTCGCATCTTTGACGATCTTCAAGTCGTTCTGTGCCGGCGATTTCGGATCGGCAACCACGGGATTCACGGCAACTTCTCCAGTTCCACGTCGATGCCCTTGCTGGTCGGCATACCGGATGCCTCCGTGTCCGCTCCCAAAAGACGGCTCGACATGTCGCCGTACGCCATGAAAAGCACGCCGGGTGGAAGTTCGCCCGCCCTGGCTCCCGCGACCGACAGTTCAACCTGGCCCGTCGCGCTGCGGAGCCGTACGCGGCTGCCTTCGACAATCCCAAGCCGGGCGAGATCTTCCGGCGCGACCTGCAGGACGCTCGTCTCGCTCAAGTAGGTTTCGCTCGATTTTCCTTCGCTGATGCCGCAACCCTGCCGGCTGGTGCGGCCTGGAATCAGGATGAATGGCTCGGCCATGGGACTGCATTGCGACGGTTAATGATGGTCGGCTGGTTTCATTGTTGGCGCCGGTCAACCCTCCGGGCAAGTCGGTCGCGGCAAGATTCTCGCCAGGATCCCCGGCCGCACCCGGGGGCTGCTGAAAAAGGGAACTGGCTCTGCAACCAGTGCTAGATTGACTTGACGACAGGCACAAGATGTTGTGGTGCCTATCCCCTTTTTCAGTAGTCACAGCCGGAGCGCGCGGATTGGACTCTGCCCCGCGAATTGGCTACCATAAGACGTACTATGGAAACTCACGAGATCGAGAGACTGGCCCAGCAACTCCTTTCGGGAGCCGTGTCCGTGCCAGAGTTTGCGAAATTGCTCCGTTCCCCGGCAATTGCGGACGTGGGCGAGGCCCAAGTCGACCTGGATCGCGGTCGACGTTGCGGCTTTCCCGAGGTGGTTTTCGCCCAGGGCAAGACGGTGGCCGCGATGGCGAAGATTTTTAACGCCCTGCTGGAAAGCGGCGTCGACGTGCTGGCCACGCGGATGACGCCCGAGCAAGCCGCCGAGTTGGTGCCGCAATTTCCGGGCGCCGTGTACAACCCCGTGGGCCGCACATTCCGCATTCCACCGGCCGACCGGCCGCAAGAGACGCCCGCCGGCAAAGTCGCCATTGTCACCGCCGGCACGAGTGATTTGCCCGTCGGCGAAGAGGCCCGGGAAACGGCCCTCTGGACCGGTGCGGAAGTGACGATGGTGCAAGACATCGGCGTGGCGGGGCCTCACCGGCTCACTGCGAATCTGCCGCTGATCCATTTGGCTGACGCCGTCGTAGTCGTGGCGGGGATGGAGGGCGCCCTGCCGAGCGTCGTCGGTGGACACGTCGCCTGTCCGGTTATCGCCGTGCCGACGAGCGTCGGGTATGGTGCGAGTTTCGGCGGGTTGGCGGCACTGCTAGGGATGCTCAATAGCTGCGCCTCCAACGTCACGGTCGTCAACATCGATGCCGGTTTCAAAGGAGGCTACGTGGCCGGCTTGATTGCCAGAAACGTTGCGCTCGGACGTACCCGATGAACCACGAAACGGACCGCAAAGAGACGACCCTGAAGAATCTGCCGGTCTTGGCCGAGCGGGATCCCGAAAGCCACAAGGGAACGTTCGGCACCGCGCTCGTTCTCGGCGGGTCGCGAGGGATGACGGGTGCCGTGACGCTCGCCGGCATGGCGGCCTTGCGAGGTGGGGCAGGACTGGTTCGGCTAGCCGTCGCCGATGTTTGCCTGGACACGGTTGCTGCGGTCGAGCCGTCCTATCTGACTACGCCGCTCCCCTGCGACCGGCGAGGCCGGATTGCCTTTTCGGCAACTCCGACGGTACTTCGCATTCTAGCCCAGGCCACCGCCATGGCCATCGGGCCCGGATTGGGGCGGTCGTCCGGGCTCGATGCACTGGTTGCGACAATCTACACGCGTTCGGAGAAACCGATCGTCGTCGACGCCGACGGGCTCAACGCGCTGGCCGCTCGACCCGAGGTGCTTGCGCGTCCGGGCGGTCCAAGGATCCTCACCCCTCACCCTGGCGAGTTTTCACGGCTGATCGGCGCCGAGCGTGTGCCGCCGTTGCAGGAGCGAGAGGAGGCCGCCATCGAGCTGGCAGCACGCTGCGGGGTCGTCGTCGTTCTCAAGGGCCATCGCACGCTCGTCACCGACGGCCGCCTGGCCGCAAGCAACACCACGGGCAATCCAGGAATGGCCACCGGCGGCAGCGGCGACGTGCTGACCGGGCTGATCGTGTCGCTGTTGAGCCAGAAGTCTTGTGCGATCGACGCCGCGCGGCTGGGCGTCTACCTTCACGGGTTTGCCGGCGATCTGGCCGCCGCGGAACTCGGCCACGAGTCGTTGATCGCCGGCGACCTGGTTGCGTACCTGCCGCAGGCGTTCGCCGCGGTTGCAAGATCGCAAAGAAACGGCGACACTGCTGGATAATCCGGAGTCGAAAACCTGTTCCACTTCAATCGAGGGGCTGCCAAAGGAGAACTGCGATGCGGTACGGACTGAATCTGCTGCTGTGGACGGATACGCTTCACGAGGAAATCCGGCCGGTTCTGGACGACATCAAGGCGATCGGCTTCGATGCCGTCGAGGTCCCGGTGTTCGAACTGGATGTGGATAAGTATGCAAAGTGGTGCAAGTACCTCGACGATGCGGGGCTGGCCCGGACCGGCGTCACGGTTCGCGGTGCGGACGACAATCCGATGTCGCCGGATCCGGAAATGCGGAAAAAGGGAATTGCCGCCAACAAGCTTGCCGTGGATTGCTGCCAGGCGGCCGGATGCGAAGCCCTGGTGGGGCCATACCATTCCGCCCTGGGCTATTTCAGCGGCAAGGGCCCGACGGCCGACGAGTGGCAGTGGGCGGTCGATAGCATGCGCGAGGTGGCCGAGCACGCGCAGAAAGCCGGTGTGATGCTGGGGCTTGAGTACGTCAATCGCTTCGAGTGCTACCTGCTCAACACGGCGGCTGACGGAGCCCGCTTCTGCCGCGACGTCAATCATCCGCACTGCAAGATGATGTACGACACGTTTCACTCGCACATCGAGGAGAAGAACACCCCCGATGCGATCCGCGCATTAAAGGATCATCTGGTCCACGTGCACATCTCCGAGAACGACCGCAGTACCCCCGGAAAGGGCAACGTTCGCTGGCCGGAGAATTTCGACACGCTCAAGGAAATCGGCTACGACAACCTGATGGTGATCGAGGCCTTCGGGTTGGCCCTGGAGCGGCTTGTGCCGGCAACGAAGATCTGGCGGCGAATGTACGACAGCGAGCGCCAGCTTGCCACCGATGGTTTGAACTTCATGAAGGCGGAGGTCGCCAAGCGCTGGTAGCCTATTCGAGTGATGGCTTCACGACTTCGCCCCGGCCCTGCGCTTCCGTGTTCTCATAGGATCCATAGAACTCCGAATTGCAGTCGAGCCAGAGCGTGACGCGGTGGAAGTCCTCGTCGCTGAGCTCTACGTCGTAGTGCGATGCGTCCAGGTACTTCATCAGCCCGGAAGCCATTGCCCCGAACTGCCCGGGCACCGTGCGACTGCCGCCGTGGATCCCCTGGTTGATCGATCCGTTGCTTACGTGAAAGTAAAACCCGTACTTGCCGGCGAGGTTCGTGTACGAACGAGTCCAGCCGTTGCCGCCGTCGACTTTGCCCGTCAGATCGAGCGCCTTTTTCTCCCGGTGGCACTCGACGCAATTGCGGTCCAGCGCCGGTTGGACGAGCCGTACGTAGCTAAACGGGTTGGAGCCCTCCACGTCGGGCTGGATTGGCGAAGGCGCCCGCTGCAGCGCCAGCGGAACCTGTTCCACCGGCCTCGGCGGCTGGTGCTTCCGCTCGTGGCATCCCTGGCATGTCAGCCGCTCTCCGGGATGCAAGTAGGTTGCCGAACGCATCGATTGCACGGCTAGCCCCCGTTCGTCGAGCACCTGAAAGTACAACGGCACCCCCGCCGGCGCTTCGAAGTAGATGCTGCCGTCCGTCTCGACCGGAACGGTGCCCAGCACCGCCCGGGCGTTCGTCTGGTTTGCGACGCCGATCCGCGGCTGGTTGGGCGGCGCGGTCGACTTCGGCAAAAGCTGGATCACCCGCAGCGAGTCGATCTTCGTTCCTTCGGGCCAGTCGAAATCCGATTCGTAAACGTTCATCACGGCGACGGTTGACTTCGGATCCTGACCGGCAAGGCGGTCCTCGGCCGCCTGCGTCGTCTGGCTCGGAAGAACTGGCGGCGTCGGACGTGCCCTCAGCGGAATCGGACTGATCGAGGCGATCGTCGGATCCCGGTAAAGCAGCTCCCTGTTGCCGTAGCGGTCGATCCAGTAGACCCCATGGTTCTTCGCCCCGGCATCGTAGGCACACAAATAATCGTCTTCGCTCAAGGGCCACGGCGTACCATAGCACATGTACCGCGAGGTCGGTTTGCCCTCCGCCTCGGGGAAGGGCACCTCGGGCGTGAGTCGCTGCAGTTGCGACATGGCCCCATCGTCCTCGATCCGCGGATCGAGGAGCACGAGCGAGCCAAATGCGTGGCCGTGGTGGGCCCCGGTCGACGCCACGTACTTGTGCGAACCCGGCACGGCTCGCACGCTCATCTCCATCCACGGCCGGTTCTCCCGCTTCTCGGGATAGTTGCCGTGAAAGGTGCGGGGATCGCGGCCGTCGGGGTAGCAGGTCCAGATGTGGTGGGCGATGTTCGTGTCCCGGTCGACATAGTCCCAGCGGCTGTAAACGAGCATGCCGTCGTTGTTCACGCTGGGATGCCACTCATGCGTCTCGTGGAAGCTTAGGCAAATGATGTCGCTGCCGTCCGGCCGCATGGAAAACATCGTGTAGACCGGGCAATGGCGCCCGCACCGCAAGTAGCCTCCGCGCCGTTCCGAAATAAACACGATACGGCCGTTTGGGAGGAAACACGGATCGAAGTCGTTCCACGCCCCGTCGGTCAACTGGACCAAGCCGCTGCCGTCGGCATTGCACTTGAAAATGTGATAGCTGCACTCCGGCGTCCATTCGTAAGCTTCCTTCCCCTGGTACTTCGGCCATGCGGCCGCCTCGCTGTAGGCGAAGAGGACTGTCCGGCCGTCGAACGACAGCTCCGGCGAAAGCAGCGATCCGCCGGAAAGCTTTTTGCCCTTGAGCCGACCGTTCTCGACGACGGAATTCTCCAGAAGATCGACGAGCTTGGGCTCCGGCCCAAACGGATCCGAGAGCACGAACAGTCCGCCTCCCGGCCTGGCATTGCAGCCGTAGTACTGATCGCACATATGGAACACTCCGCCCGCCGCGTGCCGCTTGATGAACAGGATCCTGTCCATATCGAGCAGCGGATTGCAGAACGCGATCTGCCGGCTCACCCGGCGGGTCTCGAAATAGATCTCCTTCCTTGCGTCTCCGGGCGCGTCGCCGGCCTTCTCCATCTCGGAAAGCTGCCGCTCGATTTCTGCCAACCGAGTGGCCAGGGGCGCCAGCCGCTGCGGGTCCGCTTTCGGCTCCAGTCGGCCGGCGAGGGCCATGCCGCGGTCGACCACTTGCCGCAGGTGCGCCAACGAGAATTCCGGGCCTCCCGCGGCCACCGGTGCTTCTCCGAAGATCGCGGCAACGGTCGCCTGGGGCATGGTTCCCGGCCAGGAATACGGCCCGACGCTCTTCTGATCGGCCGGACTTCCCAAGGCGAGATTCTTCCGCGGGTCGTCGGCCCCGTAGACCTCGACTTCGTCCAGCGCGAAAGAGCAGCGGCCGGCCATGGCCAACCGCACGACCCTCGCCACGACGTCCTGCTGCTTCAGGTCCACTACCAGCGGCTTCTGGTCACCGGCGCCGCCGAAGCCGCTGCCGTCGTGCTGGTAAACCTTTCGAAACTCGCGGCATTCCGGCTCTTCGGCAACGAGGACCTGGATGCGGGCGTTTCGTCCGCCTTTCCCATGATCGGTTCGGTTATAAATCACCACGCGGTCGAGTTGCACGGCTTCGCCCAGGTCGACCTGCCACCACGGGTCTTGCTCGCCGCTGGCCGTGTGAAAGCCCCAACAGCCGTTCTTGATCCCATCGCATCCGCCGGCGGCGTCCTGGGAAGTGGTCACGTTTGGCCGCTGTGCAGGCTGCTTGGGCTGTTGCCGAACTGTGGCATGGAACAAGCGGTCCTCATCCATCCAGTCCGATTCGACTGCCGCCTGGACGGCCGGCCCAATCGCATTCCATTCGGCTGCTGCCAACCAAGGGGGGGGCGCGAATGCAACCTCCGCGACGATCAGAAGGCACCAGACACTCCGACGCCGACAATCTCTGGCTGCAGGCTGGTAGGGCAACGCTGTCATGGCAGGACTCTCAGTGTTTCGGAGTTCGGACACAGCGCGACGTCTCGATGCGAGCGTCCTCCGCTGAAGACCGATTGTAACTACCCCGACTGCTCACGCAAGCAAATCCAGGCGTTCGCCTCGCTCCGTGACCACCGGAATGGTGGGGAGGCCCTGTCCCGGCATTGCCGGCCGAGCGCTCTTGCGCAGTCTTGACTTGCACCCACTCTAACATCACACTGGGGTTCTCCGCTTGGGCAATTTGCCACCGCGCCAGAGGCAGCGACGCCCTGGCCACCACAGCTCTTCCGTTTCCGCAACTTTCCATTCGACTGGGAGAAACTGATGAAGCGCGACGCAACGACGGGCGCGGGCGTAAAGAACCTTGGTTGGCGCGTGACCTTCGCCGGGCTCGGGGTCAACCTGGCTCTGGGAATTTTGTATACGTGGAGCGTCATCAGTAAGGCGATCCCTGCCGAATGGGGCTGGGGAGAAGCCAGCCGGTCCTTCCCCTATGCGATTGCCTGCTTGGTATTCAGTCTCACGATGGTACCTGCGGGGCGACTCCAGGATAAGCTGGGGCCCCGGCTGGTTGCCAGCATCGGCGGCCTGCTCGTCGGTCTCGGCATGGTTCTGGCCAGTACAACGACGGAATACTTGTACTATGTCATTTACTTCGGCATTCTGACCGGAGCGGGAATCGGCTTCGGCTATGCTTCCGCCACGCCGCCCGCGGTCAAGTGGTTTCCCGCTTCCCGAACGGGCCTGATTGCCGGTTTGGTCGTTTCGGGTTTTGGTCTGGCGTCGGTTTACGCGGCGCCGCTGGCAAAGACCTTGATCGCGGTCTACGGGCTCCCCCAAACGATGCTGATGCTCGGGATCGCATTCCTTGTCGTGGTCGTCGGGCTGGCGCAGTTCCTGGCGCCGCCGCCCAAAGGTTATGTTCCGCTCGGATCGGCACCGATTGTCGCGACGGCGGCCGCTGCAAAAGTGGATTTCGCACCTTCGGAAATGCTCCGCACCGGGCAATTCTATCTCCTTTGGTTCATGTACGCCTGCGGCGCCGGCGCCGGGTTGATGATCATCGCCAAGCTGGCGATGATCGCGTCAGAGCAGGCCGCGATCGAGGCAGGATTTGTCCTGGTGGCGGCCTGCGCCGTCGGCAACGGAGCCGGCCGCATCATTGCAGGGATGCTTTCGGACAAGCTTGGACGGCAGAAGACCCTGCTCGGCTGTTTCGTCCTGCAGGCATGCCTCATGTTCGTGCTGGCTAATGCGACGACCGGTTCGCCGCTCGGCAGCCTCTCTGCGCTGATGCTGATCGCCGCTTTGATCGGCGCCAATTACGGGTCCAATCTGGCCCTGTTCCCCGCAATCACCAAGGACTATTACGGTCCCAAGAACTTCGGCGTGAACTACGGTTTGGTCTTTACCTCCTGGGGGGTCGGCGGACTTATCCTCTCGCTCCTCGCAGGCCGACTCTACGACCTCAGCAATAGCTTCACCTATGCCTACTACACCGCCGCGGCCCTGCTGGTCCTGGCTGCCATGGCGACATTCCTGGTCCATCCACCGCACGTCTCACGGCCGGAAACGGTCAAAGTGCCGGCAACCGAGACCGAGACTGCCCTGGAGAAGGTGTAGGTGGGCAACTGCAACCGGTTCGAACGTGCCGCCGGCGAGACGATCACTCTCGCCTGCGGCACTTTTCACAAATGCCCGTCACGAACAGGCGGTGACTGAGCACGTGGAAATTGTGCTGCCGAGCAACGCGGTCGCGGACCTGCTCGACGGCCTCGCTGTGGAATTCGATCAGCTTGTTGCAGACCTGGCAATAGAGGTGATCGTGGCGGGGATAGCCGTAATCGTGCTCGTAGACGCTCCGGCCGCCGAGATCCATCTTTCGCAGCAGACCCGCATCGACGAGTTCACCCAGGGTGCGATAAACCGTCGGCCGGCTCACCTCGCGCCGCCGGATCAACTCCTTGAGGTGGTCGATCAATTCATCCGCATCGAAGTGATCGTGGTGGCTGAATACCTGCTCGACGATCAGCCGCCGCTGCTGCGTGACGCGCTTCCCTTCTTTCTGGAGAAACTGGGTGAATCGTTCCTCCGGCGAAAGCTTGACTTTGACCTTGGGAAGCGCAAAATTGTCCGGCATTACCCGATCTCATCCAGCATCCGCCCCAGGGCCGCCTCCAGCTTGGCGTCGGTTTCGTAGGTGCCGGCGGCGATCTCGGCCCGGATTTGGCGGATCCGGTCCATCCGCATCTCCGGCATCTGGCGAGCCTCATCCACCAGTCGGCCGGCATCGGAAATGTCCAGTTCGTCCTGGATCGGAGCATACGTCCGGGCGGCCGAAGGGCCGGATAGCCGGGATGTATGGGGCGAGCTGATTGCCTGGGCGCCGTGCAGATGCGCTGGGCCGTAGACGTGCATCCTACTTCTCCTCAACCAGTGGGGGCTTGGTTCGACTCTGCCCGAACGGGCATGCGCCGATCGAATTGCGGTCGTCGAAAAGGCGCGCGGGGAAGAGACGGGTCGAACGAGCCATGTACTTGTTACCTACAAACGCTGAATCCGTCCTACGAATTATAGGTCACCGCCGTTGGTCCCGCGACTGGCAGTCCAACACGGATGCGTTTGCACCCGTGTCATCGACCGGCCGGTTGCGTAGCATTCACGGAATCCTGAAGTGCCCTGGTGGTATCAAACCGGACCGGTTCCCGACCTGTAACGCCTGTGACGAATGGGGTTCGCACGACGAAAACGCGCCGTTTCCCAGCCCCAGAACCCTCCCTTTCATTATGCCTCGCTCCGGCCCCGACGCCAAGACGGCACAGGGCTTGCCGGTGGCACCTTCAACTGATGATACGTCTGTCCAGTGTCCACGGTTCACCACGACACCGGCCCGGATTATAGGCAGACCCCGAAAGCCTGGCAAGATCGATGCGGACGCTCGCAGAACCTCGGACGCACGGCACCCATATAGGTGGAACGGTCGGGCTCAGGGAAATCCCGGGCTTCCCGCTACGGGAAATCTCCGAACCTGGAACAGCGGCAGCGCATCTAACGTAACAGACAGAGAGACTGGCGAAAAAGGGGACTGGTTCCGCAAGGCGTGCTAGTTTGCAGTGCAAGGAGATACAGGCTGCTGCGGTGCCTGTCCCCTTTTTCAGCAGTTCCGGAGAGAGTTCTGCGGGGCAAGGCCGGTTCCGGGCGACAAGGCAGCTCGGCCCGGTGAGGTTCACCAACGGGCCCTGGTGGCCACAAAACGGAGTGCAATAGTGACAACCGACGGATATCCTCTTACTGGCAATAGTCGGAAAAATCACGAAGACAGTGACGTACCGGTGAAGGTCGCCTACGCTTCCTATGTGCAGTTTGACCGTTGGCTGGATATCGAATTGGAGAAGTTAGTTGCCCGCTGGGCCCACACGGCCGCTCCACAAGCTCTTCGGATCGCGCCGGGACGCGATCGCTGTGCAAAAGCCTAACCCCCATCCCTACCCCCCGGGACTGAGGGCGAGAGCCGCAACGCGGCGCCCGCCCGCCAGCTTCTTCTTGCGGCGGTCGGTTCTCGTGTTCCGCCTCACCCCGCCGCTACCGCACACCCATTGCGACGCGACGGAGTCGGTCCTCCGCCTTTCCTCTCACTACTCGCGGATTCCGTTGTACCGTCTGTAACCGTTCACGGGGCAAGAGAGGGGACAGGTCCATGTTTTCGGCCAGTGGCTTTGGAGCCAAAATGCGTCGACCGGCCGAAAAATGGACCAGTCCCCGGCCGCCCCGTGAACGGTTAGTACCGTCTGTGCCATACGGAGCACGGCCCACCGCCATATCACTCCTCAAAAGCCGCAGGGACCGCCCCTGTAACGTTGACACGCGGTGATCTCTGAGCCAGATTTTCTGGGAAGGTGCAGACACGGGGACGGGCTTCCAGCCAAATTCCCTGGTATCCGCTGAGAACCTCGTCGTGGCGAGGTGCCTGTCCCAGTTTCCGAACTCGAGCCGCTAGGGTTGGCATGGTTCAGTGATAAGAGGAGCCCGGCAATGGATCGCAAACACCAGCATGAAGACCATCGGCGACAGGGAGCCATCCTGGTTCTGACCGCAGTGATGATGATTATGATCTTTGCCTTGCTCGCATTTTCCGTCGACCTCGGCTACGTGGCCCTGACCCGCACCCAGCTTCAGATAACCGCGGATGCGGCGGCGTTGGCCGGCGCGGGCACGATGGTTGGAGGCATGGAGGCCGCCGAACAAGAAGTCCGCAAGTATGTCGGGCTGCACAAAAACCATGGGACCGCTGTCGATGAATCGAAAACGGAGATTCGTTTCGGAAACTGGGACACTCGTGAAAGGCGCTTCGAACCGGGGGCCGACGAGACCAATGCCATGGAAGTGACCGTCCACAGTCTCCCGCGGCCGTTCTTCTTCGCTCGGGTCCTGGGCCGGGACGCGTTCCAATCGGAGGCCAGTGCCGTCGCCTCCTTCGCTCCCCGCGACATCATGCTCGTGCTCGACTTCTCGGGCTCTATGTGCTACGACAGCCAACTGCGATCCATCAGTCCCCTCGGGCGTTACATGGTCGAGGCGAACCTCCGAGACATCTACTCGGAACTTGGGTCGCCGCGATTTGGCGACATGCAATGGACGCCCGAGTACATTTCATCGGGTAATGTGAACAGCGTCATCAATAAGCTGAATCTCAAGCGCGTCCCGTATCCGTATCCGTCCGGCTCATGGGCAGACTATGTCGAATACGTGATGAAAGACTCCGATATCTACCGCGCGGGATACAGACAGCGATACGGCTATCTCACCTGGATCAACTACCTGCTGGCTGAGAAGTGCCAGGTTTCGCAGACGCCCGATCTGTGGATGACCAGCGAACAGCCGGTTACCGCGGTGAAAGACGCTGTGGATCTGCTCGTGGCCTATCTCGACGAGAATTGCCCCCACGATCGCCTCGGGCTCTCCATCTACACGGCCTCGGACGGCACGGCAATCCTCGAAAACGAGTTTACGAGTGAGTTCGCTCGAATCGCGGACATCACCCGGCATCGCCAGGCGGGGCACTACAACGTCTACACCAACATCTATGACGGGATGAAGACCGCACGCCTTGAATTCCAGAATAATGGCCGCACGGGTACGGGCAGACTCATGGTGCTCATGACCGATGGGCAGGCAAATCTGCCGGGCAGTTCCCGCTATGCGAAGCAAAAAGCTCTCGACGAGGCGCATGCAGCGACCGCAGCGGGTATTCCGATCGTCACGATCTCCCTCGGTGCCGGCGCCGACACCGAGCTGATGCAGCAGATCGCGGACATCACCAAAGGCGTGTATTTCGAAATCCCGGGCGGACAGCCCGTCGCCGAATACGAAGAACAGCTCAAGGACGTCTTTCGGCGAGTCGCCTCGGACCGCAAACTGGCGCTAGTGCAGTAACGCCTGAACCAACCCGACCACGCCACGCTTGCCGTCACTTGCGTCCAATTCAACTACGGATCGGTCAGGTTCGGCGCCCACGGGTCGGGCATCACTTCCGGACTCTCTCCAGACGGCGGAAACGTATCCTGGATCGCCTGCCGAAGTTGCCGGGACAGGTCCGCGACCGTCGCGGTGTGCGCCGGCTCCTCGGCGAGGTTTGTCAGCTCCCGGGGGTCCGTGTCGTGATCATAGAGTTCGCGGCCTTCATCGCCCCCGGCCCATTCGGTGTAGCGCCAGCGCGGCGTACGAAGTGTGTAGCCGAAGAAGCGATTCTTTCGACCGCCGCGGCTCACCTGGCTGATCGTCCAGCCCCGACCTTTCGCGCGAGGGTCTTTGAGCATGGATACCAGGCTCTGCCCCTGAAGGTTTTCCGGTGAGCTGACGTTGCAGAGCTCGGCAAGCGTTGGGTACAGGTCGATCAGCCCGACCGGCGTCTCGGCCACGCCGCCACGGGCGCTCACGCCCGGCGCGGCGATGATCAGCGGCACCCGCGAGCTCTCCTCGAAAAGACTCATCTTCTGCCACAGCCCGTGCTCGCCGAGATGATAGCCGTGGTCGCTGGTGAAGACGACGATGGTGTTTTCCGCCAGCCCGAGTCGTTCGAGCGAGTCCAGCACTCGACCGACCTGCGCGTCCACGAATGTGATGCTGGCGAAATAGGCCTGGATCGCCTGGCGGCGCAGGTCGTCGGTCAGCTTGTCCTGCTCGCGCTTGTAGCTGCCCAGGGCCGGCGCCGGAAGATCGGCTTGATCTTCGGTCACGCCTTGTACCACGGGCATCTTCTCCTCCGGGTAGCGTTCAAAATACGGCTTCGGTGCGACGTAGGGCGTGTGAGGCCGATAAAAGCCGACCGCCAGAAAGAATGGACGGTCTTTCTGGCGGGCGCACCGCGCGAGAACCCACTCGGCGTCGGCGGCCATCATGCCGTCGGTGTGATGCGTGTCGCTCTTCGGCGAGGCGTACCAGCTCAGCGTGCCGCCGAACTGGCCCGGGACGAGACTGAAGATGTGCGGCTCTTCTTCGAGCCGATCGCAGCCCGCAGGGTTGAGCTCCATCTCCCAGGAGCCTGGATCGTCGTGGCCGTTGGTGCCGATCGACTTCGGAACATTGTAATGATACAGTTTGCCGATCCGTCCGGCGAAGTAACCCGCTAGACGGAATGCCTGGGGCAGGCTGTGATGCGAAGGAATGGTTTGCCGGAAGATCTGCGAATTGGCATGGATGCCGGTGCTGTTGGGATGCAACCCGGTGAGCATCGAATTCCGGCTGGGCCCGCAGAGCGGAAATTGGCAATACGCGCGGTCGAACCGTACGCCGCGCGCGGCCAGCTTGTCGATGTTGGGGCTCTTTACCAGAGGGTGTCCATAGCATCCCAGCGAATTGTTCAGATCATCCGAGATGAGAAAAAGGACGTTCGGCCGCTCGGCGGCGAGCAGACGCCCGCAGAGACAGAATGTAAGGACCAGCGCGGCAAGGCGTGCCGCGAGCCCGATTGCCGAACCTCTTGTGCTACGATGCTGTCTCGAGTCCACGCTTGCGTCTCCTGAGCTTTGGGGTTGTTTGGGTGGCCGGATGCCGCTCGGAAATTCGACCGAATCTGCGTCAACGATCGGACCAGTGACCGTGGGCGTGAACGGTTACAGATTACAGACACCCATTGTGCCGCGCCGGGTCCGAGGGGGTCAACTGGGAGGGCCAAGCGTATACGGCAAGCGCGCCTATCGACTCTTATCAAGCTCCGCCAGAATCGCACGCGCCATTTCTCGGAACTTCTCCTGTTCCTGATCCGAACCGGCGACTTTCGCCAGATAGGCTCGCGACTGCTCCGTCGCCACGTTGCGTAGCGCGCGGAATTCTTGCTCGCGCGTGTAGGCATTGGTCTCCTCCGGCAAGGCCTTGAGAAGTCCCTGTTCCACGAGGGACTTCGCTTCGTCCGCCACTCCGTACGTCAATCCCCAGGCCGCGCGGCCGCTGTTGTTCCAGTCGGGATCGGCCAGTTCCTCGACGAGCCTGCGACACACGGCCACGCTCTTCGGACGCATCGTGCTGAGGCCGAAATAGACGACGTTGTGGTGGAGTTTCGGGTCGTGAGAGAGCTCAATGAGCAGCGAATCGAACTCCGGTGACGAATACTGACCCCACATCGATCGGATCGTCTGCTCGACCACCGCCGAATCGTCGTCCTTCAGCAGATTCATCAGCGCAGGGATCACCTTCTCCGCCTCGCGACCTTTCCCTATCTGAATCAGCGCAATCCCGACATTCATCCGTACTTGCGGCGATTCGTCTTGGGCCAACGGGATAACTTTGTCCAAATCGCTCACGGCAGGTTCCAACCCCGGCAGACATCGCAATGCCATCGCCCGGGTCGTCGCATCGTCCGATTCGAGGAGCGGGAAAACGAGGCGGCGGAACGGTTCGCGGTCGAACTTCGCCGCCAACGACTTCAATAGCGTGGCAAGACCCTGCCGTTTCTCTGCAACCGGTGAACCGGCCTGGAGCATTTGCTGTAGCTTTTGAGGCTCTCTTCGCAGCATCGGGTCTTTTCGCTGCAGGATCGCCTGGGAGAGTTCCCTCCGACGGGATCGGCCGGTGCCGCCGGCGTCCGTGCCGACTCGAGCCCCATCCGGGTCACGACTTTTTGAAGACATCGGGTGCTTCAAGCGGTACGTAGTAGTAATTGACTGTAGCCGCTATTTCCGTTGACTGAACCTTCGAGGAGCCAAGCGATTACGTGATTTCCAGTGGTATGCGTAGGCATCTGTTCCGCTGCATCACCCGGTATTGTGCCGCTTGATATAGTCCGGCGAACCGCAGTCGAGGACATGAGCAATGAGGTCAGGATGGTGCGAACACGTGGAACAGTGAGTGCTGGGGTGTATTTTTTCCCCCACATGTTTCTTGCGTCAGGAACCATGCGGCCAACAACGAGAGGTTTGATGGTGGTGCCACTCACGCCAATTGCGGACCTGATATTGGGCAAGCCCCGCTTCGCCTTTCGCACGCTCGAGGCTCTCGATCCGATGCTCGGCCTTGACGACACGGGTATTCGGCCAGCGGCGTTTCAGCGCCGCGTTCGCGAGGTAATCGTGCTTCATCGTACCATCGCTCTGCCCTCGCGCACCACCACCAACAGCTCTTCGGGACCGTTGCGACGTCGATCGTCTTCGCCTGACGCGTGTCTTCACGGCCTGCACCGCCAGCGGCCGCGAGCGCCGTCACGCACCTCGATCGTCATCCAGGCGTTCTCCGGCAACGCCGCACACCACCGATCCACGCGATCATAGGGAATCTGCGGCCGCCGTCCGCGACCACAGTATTCCGGCGACGGCACCAGATCGCGCACCAACGTGTTCGATGGCACGGCGAGCAGATACCGTTCTCCCAACGACCGCAAATCTCGCCGAAATGCCGAGCTACGCCCCATTTCGTCGTCTCCGGCAATCCAGCCGTGAGCAAGGCTTTCCCGTGCTCCGCAAGCATCTCCAGAGCCGCGCGTGCCGCGCAAGCGAATCGCGGCGGGAACACCGCACTTCTTCCGCCGCTTCTTGTCTTTCGCCCACTCTTGTTCAAGTACAGCCGCGTGTCCACCAGGTGCCCTTCGAGAAACATACCCCAAGTATATACCCACCTGGCAGTTGTCGATTTTCCCAGACGCCCGCACCATTGTCGCGCACCCCGACCGAGCTTTTTCCTTGTTTCTTGAACCCCGACGGGTCGCGAGCACGCCATCGGGCTCGCCCAACTCCGCACTCGACTTGCGCGCCAGTTCTCCGATCAGCGGACGATCGTCCCACGGCGACTGGCCGATGAACTTCTGCCAGCACACCGCTCCCGGTCGTGGAGGTACGCGATCATCTCGGAATTCTTCCGTTTGACATCCAACACAGACCAGACACATACTCCCGCATGTCCTTGTTGCCGCTGCTCGTCAAACGTGCTGCGTAGGGTCGACGAATTGCTCCCAAACGGTCCAGCATCCCCGTATCCGGGGATCCAAACCGCATCTTCCAACAGTTCTCCACTGCACATCAAATCGCGTTCCTCGGCCTCTTTCCTGCACTCGGCCGGGGAAAGGCTGAATACAAAGAGTTACAGTCAGTCAATGTCAAGCTACAGTCAAAGTAAGGATCTCGCCCAAAATCTTCTCTTTCTCTGTCGTAGATTCCTCTACAGCAAGTTTGATGAAGAAACTCGCTCCCTCTTCGATCTGTCCGGACTCGGCATAGGATTGGGCGAGCCGCCGCAGCGCGGCGCGGTACCACTGCTCGTTGTCGCGATGGCGTGCGACCACGGAGCGATACCGTGCCGCAGCCTCGTCGTGTTTCTGCGGATCGGCTGCGAGTTGCTCCGCATCGTCGAAGATCTCCTTCAGCGGCCGGGGGGAAGACTCTTCCGAAAAGGCAGCCGCGGGCGAGCAAAGCAGACCAGCAGCCACAACGGCTAAGAAATAGGATTTACGACTTGGGTCCATGGTCTGTCCTCTGGTTTGTTCGAGTGATAGGGGCTCCTGCGCCAGAGGCGGGAGATTTGAGATATCACGGATCCGACGAGAGTTTTCCAGGCCCCGCTGTGGGAAGCCCACCGTTCTGGACAACTGGGAATGGGTCCCGCTATCATACTCGGGGAGGCCCCCATGCCTCCAGCCAGTGATCGTAGAGGCTATCCGGAAACGGGGACTGGCTCCCGGATGTTGTGTCTCGGAGCCGGAGTTTATTCAAGATGCAGGGTGCCTGTCCCCGTTTCCGGATAGCCTTTTTAGCTTAGAGGTCCTAACGAAATGGGGACGGGCACCTCGCGAGGACGCCTACTGTTTTAGCCCACGTACCTCGGAGGCACACGAACTGTGGCCGAGTCCTTCGATCCTTATCACCGTTGGCTGGGCATCCCGCCCAAGCAACAGCCGCCGAACTACTATCGGTTGCTCGGACTGGAACTGTTCGAAGAGCATCCGGACGTCGTTCGCGATGCTGCCGATCAGCGGATGGCACATGTCCGAACGTATCAACTGGGTCAATACGCCGAATATTCGCAGACGATCTTGAACGAACTCGCTGCGGCGCGAGCGTGCCTGTTGGATCCCGACAAGAAGGCCCAATATGACCGGGAAGTAAGAGCCGAGATCACAGCGACCCAGCGGATACGCGAGAATTCTGCGCCGCCGATAGCCCGGATGCACGGCCCTGCAGCGGCACAGGTCGCGGTCGCGCCCAAGGCAAATTACAGGGGCCGCCGCAAGACGGCAAATCCACCTTGGCCGCGATATCTGGCGGCCCTGTCCGTGGCGGCCTTTCTCGTCATTCTCGCGGCAGGCCCGCTCCGCAACGCTCAACACGCCGAACACGATTCCTATCGCCAGACAGCACCGGAGTTGGCAACGGGGACGGTCGCCAATCGTGCCGCCTTGCCGGACGGTCAGGCAACCTCGCCCGCGTCCTCGGATTTCCTGCCGGATCGGGCAGTCGCGGAAACATTTGCCGATACGCCGGGCAACGCGAACGCACCCTCGGAAACTGGTGCGCCGGCAGTGGGTCCGCGCACGCCGACAGAATCAGGCACCAGCGCGTCTACGGAGGCACCGCCGCTCCTGCCGATAGGCATCGCTGAAAACAACATTCCGTTGGATGCAGTCCCCACTACCGATCGGCAACCGACGACATCAAGCCATGAATTCGCAAACGGTGACATGGCCCCGGGTTATTCTCCTGAGTCCGCAAAGCCCGTCGACATGGACGTGGACATTGCCAATGCGGAGTCTTCGGAGCAAAATGTGCCGGTCCCGTTCTCCTCCGGGTTTGGGACGGACTCTGCGTCCGGCCAGGTGGAACTCTTGTCCACAGGAACCGGAGCGGATGGCCCGATTATTGTCCGGGATCGATATGAGGTCGATTCGGTCAAGACGTCGCTGAGTCAGCCGGCCGCAAGCGGCACGACGACCGTGGCGGTGGATAGCTCCATCGGCTTCCAGACCGGAGACGAGGTGCTCGTGATCGCCATGCGAGGCACCGGCGCGGGCCGCCACGAGTTCCAGCGAATTGCGTCCGTGAAATTGACTTCGATCGAACTGACCTCGCCGCTTGTGAACCATTACGACCCGGCCGAACGAGCCTTCCTTCAGCGCGTTCCCAACTTCACCGACGTCACGGTTGAAGCCGGCGGCAGACTCACCGCGAGCCCTTGGAATGGATCGACGGGCGGGATCGTCGTGCTGCGAGCCGATGGCGTCGTGAGTGTCGGCAAAGGCGGCTCGATTGGCGCCGACGCACTTGGCTTTCGGGGTGGAGCGGGCGAGAAAACGGCCACCCATGCGGACGGCTGCCAGGGAGAGTCGTACCTTGGTTCAGGAGTCCAAGGAAATCGCTCTCCGAACGGCGGTGGGGGCGGCGCAGGAGTCTACGCGGCTCGCACGCGCGGCGGATTCGTCGATTGGGGGTGTGGCGGAGGAGGAGGCAGCTACGCTTCCTACGGATCCAACGGATTCGGGATGGAGGGATATGGAGTTCGCGGCGAGCCTTACGGCAACGACGATCCGTCGCGTCTGCTCCCGGGGTCGGGCGGCGGGTCGGGAGCGGCCGATGACGACGGCGATGGCAGTTCGACCGCCGGCCACGGCGGGGCCGGTGGCGGAATCGTCTTGATCGCCGCTCGATCGCTCGAGTTGCTCGGCTCGCTGAGCGCGCGCGGGGCAGACGGACACCAGGGGGTGAACGCGCCGGGAGAGGGTGCCTCCGGAGGTGGGGGCGGCGGCTCCGGAGGCTTCGTCCTGTTGGCGTTGGAAACGCCTCCGTCGCGTTCGCGTCTGGCCGGGGCCGTGCAAGGGGGAAACGGAGGTGCCGGCTGGTGCCGCGGAGGAAACGGAGGCGACGGCTTCCTCGTAATTCGAAGAATCACCGGGCGATCTTCGGCTCAGTCGCCGGGCTTGAGCCGATAGACGTTCAGCGACGCGCGCGGGCCGGTCAGCCTCTCTGCGTCCGGAAACCGCTGCTGCAATGTTGGCGGAAGGCGATTATTCCACATAACAAAGGCCGCCAGCGGACGCGTCTCATTTGCCGAGGCGGCGAGCCGGAGTCCCTCGTCCCCGCAAAGCAGCCGCACCCGGCGACCGCCGTGCTCCCAAGTCTGCTGCAGATCGCCCGGCCCGGCGAACCGGCGCCGGTATCCCGCGCGGATCAGCGCATGCTCGACCAGTTGTCCTGCCTCCCAGGGCTCTTCGACCCAGAGATCGGTAGTGCCGGCAGACCCGCTCGCAACCACGTCGATCAGCGTCGCCGCGGCCACAGCCGACTCGTGCTTGTAGTAGTGCCATGTCCCATTGCCGAACAGGATGCCGGAGGAAAGCCGCAGGGCGTCGTGGGTCGATATGGTTGCTCCCGCGCCGACGACCAGCACCACCCTTTCCGGACCGGAACGATCAATCTCGACCGAAGCGATGCGAAGAAGCGTGGGGTGCGGTGTCGGACGGTAGCCCTGAACATGTTCGATCTGCAGCCCAAGCGGATATTGGACCGCGAAGAGAACAACCGCCGCCGAGGCGAGAACTTTCTTTCGTGCACCTACCGACCCACCGAGCGCTATCAGGCCGTGGCCGGCGACCAGCGCAACCAGCGGAGCGGCATAGAGCAAGTATTTTGGCGTCGTCAGACTCGAACGCAAGAGAAACGCCAACGGGAGCACCCCCAGGAGGACCAATGCCGCATCGCGCCCGCGACGCTCTGCGACGATCCGCCACGTTCCCAACGCCATGAGGAAGGCAACCACCAACGGGAAGAAAGCCACGAGGCTCTTCACCGTCAAAGCCCAACTCCCCGCCGCCCCGCGGTGGCGCAGGTACGAACCCGCCAGTTCCGAGAGCCCTGCTCCACTGGCGATCATTCCCACCACCGCGGTGGCTGCCGCGACAACGGCCACGATCGCCGACTGCCGGCTTTTGGTTGCCCAGTCGCCCGGCGCTAAGACCAGCGGCACCGCCGGCGCAACGACCACGGCATCGAACCGGACCCAGCACGCCAGGCCGAAAACCGCACCGCCGGCCAGCAACCACCGAAAGCAACCGCATAGGGGGCGGTCGGGGTCGGGTCCCTTTTTCGGCCCGTTGGCGAATTTTGTTGCCAAAAGCGTTGGCCAAAAACAAGGACCGGCCCCCCTCTCTTCCGTCCCGCGAACGGTTGCCGACCGGAGCCTTCCCGCCTCGGCCAACAGGTTGAAACTAATGACGACCAGCGCCGCGGCCAGCACCGTCGAGTTGGGGTAGTAGGCGGAGATCCACGTCTCCGGCAAGAGCATCACCAGCAGACCGCTGGCCGGAAAGGAGAGCCCGGTTCGCATGCTGATCCACCGGCCGGAGAACAAGATCAGCGCGGCCGAGGCCACCGCGGAGAGGATGCCGAAGACAACCAGTGCGTCGACTCCGAGCACTCGCGCGAGCAGCATCAGCACGACGTACGTGCCCGACTGCATCTCGTAGCGGTAAGCATTCTCAAGCGCTTCCGGCCCCTGCTCGGCCCAGCGTTGGGCACTCGTAGCGATGGCCGCACCGTCGCCCTCCAGGACCGCTACCGGATGGACTCCCAGGGCCGACCACGCCAGCCAGACGGCGAGCAAAATACCGATCCAGGTCGTGGTTCGCAACGGCGGTCTCCCGTCAGCTCAAAAACCTTCAAAGTTTCCTCGGAATCGTCGAAAGAGCAGTTGCCGACGGAGAGGAGTCTCTTGGTCATGGAGGAGATTGTATCTCAGGCATCGCGACAAAGGATAACACCATTGTACGCTGAACCTCCGGACTCGTCTGCCCTTGAAGCCGCAGCACGAAGAAAAATGCCTTCTACTTTTCTGTTGCAGGAATCGGGTTTGTATGGTAGCAAGCGAGGATTGAGGTATTTATGGGTTGTTCAGCGGCGCGAAATTCCAGATACCAAATTATGGACGAAGCGGCCGGGTTTGGGTAAACTCGGGGACAAGGCACGCTTGGCACGAGTCGTTATTCCCGGAATGCCCGACCACGTGGCACAACGCGGCAACCGCCGACAGCAGACGTTCTTTCAGGAGGACGACTACGCGGCGCATTCCCGGACGTTGTGCGTTGGAGACACAGATTATACAAAATGATCGGAGCCTGTCCCCGTTTCCGGATCCCGCTTCATGCGACGCAAAGCCGACCGTACTCGACGCCCCGCAAAATCGGACGCAGCCACTGCCGGCACGCAGACTCCGCCGGATCGTCGCCGGCCGTCGGTGATTCGAACCTGCCTGGCGGTTGTGGCCATCGCGGCGATCCCGATGGCGCCGCTGGTGCTCGCGGGCGGCTTTCCGGAAACGCATGAGTTGATCCGCTACCCGGCGTTGTTACTCCATTTCCACGAAGCCCAAGCCGCCGGCCTCCTCTACCCGCGCTGGCTGCCGCACCTTGCCGGAGGCTACGGCTACCCGACGTTTGTCTTCTATCAGCCGCTGTACTTCTTCGTCGCGTCGGCACTCGTGCCGGTCAGCCTCGGCTCGCCCTCTCTGGCGGTTTGGGTGGCATGTTTCCTGTTTGCGGCAATCGGAACCGCGGGCGTCTACCGGTTGGCCAGGCTTTTCGCCGATGTGCCGGCGTCGCTGTTCGTCTCGGTGCTCTACGCCGTGACGCCCTACCGGTTCGTCGATCTTTACGTGCGGGGCGACGTCTCGGAATTTGCCGCGATCGAACTCGTCCCCTGGGTCCTTTACTGCCTCGCTCTGCTGCTCCGCCACGCAGGCGAGCGGAAGCCGCTCCTCGGGCCGGCCGCCGGCCTTGCCGCCAGTCTCGCGGTGGTCGTGCTCGCGCACCCGCTGATTGCGCTTCCGGCGTGGGTGGCGAGCTTTCTGCTCTTAGCGGTCCTTGTGCCTCTCGCCCCTTTGGGCGCGAGGCTGCGCTTCGGCGTGACGGGAACCGCTGCCTTTGTCCTCGCCCTGGTGGTCAGTTCCATCTACTGGTACCCCGTGTTCCAACTGCGGCATCTCGTGCACGCCGACAAGGCATTCGAGGGCGTCTACGAGGCGTCGCTTCACGTGGTGTACTGGCAGCAGTTGTTCGACCGGACCTATGAGTTCGGGGCCTCCACGATCGCCGATGCCAACGACGGCATGTCGTTCCAACTCGGGTTGCCGCACTTCCTCCTTGCAACCATCGGGGCCTGGCTTGGGCGGCGTCAACGCTTGATCGTCGCGGCCTACGCACTCTACCTGGCGATGATCCTGCTGATGCTGCCCCCGAGCGCCCCGCTCTGGAAGCACGTCGGACTGCTCAAGCCGTTCCAGTTTCCGTGGCGGCTCTTGGGAGTTATCGCGGCGTTGCAGGCCGCCTGCCTGATCGGCTGGCAGTTTGTCCGTTTCCAGGAGGCTGAGAACCGGCGTCTGCGGAACCTCTTGTTCATCCTCCTGGCAGCGGCAGCGGCGCTGTGGCACTCCAACCAGCTTCGCGTCCAAGGCTCGGTCGATTTCGCCACCGCGGACACACTGTCGCGGGAGATGTTCCGACTGTCGCCGCACCAATGGCAGACGTTTGCCAACGTCGACGAGTTTCTGCCGCGAACCGCTTCGGCCCCGCGGAGCTATCGCGGCGCCGGGCCGCTGATGAACCTCGACGGCGGCATCGCCTCTCCGGGGGCCGACCATTCGCCGTATTATTTGCGCTACGAGGTCCGTTCGTCATCGCAGGCGCGAGCGACGATCCAGCAGTTCTACTTCCCCGGTTGGCGCGTATTCGTCAACGGCGCGGCGGTTCCGCCGGAAATCCTCGAGCAGAATCTGGCGGAAAACGGGCGTATCGGGATCGAACTACCGGCGTGCCCCAATGGTTGCTCGCTCGAAGCCTGGTACGCCGGTCCTCCGGGGAACCGTTTGCGCTGGGCCATTGCCGCCGCCGCGGTGCTGGTGTTCTCATCGGTTCTGGCTTGGCAAGACCGATCGGAACGGCAGCGGCGGTAGAGAGGCTGCTGCAAAGAGGCGACTTCTTCCGTTTTGGAGCAGGTTGATTATTTGCTGAGGACCGACGTGACGCTCGGCACGCTTACCGATATCATAAGCTATATGCTGGACCTGCGTCTCGACGAGAAGCAGGCTCTGTTGGCCGAAGTCGATGTTCCTCACCGGGCGCGGATCCTGCTGAGGCGTCTGGAGGCGATGGCCGACGACGAGCCGGGCCGCAACGGCGCTCTCCCGTCCCCACTGCAGTTCAGCAGCAACTAGACGAATCTTGCCCGGACCCGCTTGATGTCCCGACCGCCCTGCCTCGACTGCTGGTATCTCACCGGGCCGACCGCCGGCGGCAAGAGCAGCGTGGCCGTGGAACTTGCCCAACGGATTGGTGCGGAAATCGTGTCGATGGATTCCATGGCCTTGTACCGGGGCATGGACATCGGCACCGCCAAGCCGACCAGCGGCGAGCGGCGCTCGCTGCCGCACCACCTCATCGACATTCTCGAACCGCACGTAGAATACAGCCTTGCGCAGTATCTCGAAGCGGCGCATCGCGCGCGGGACGAAATCCGCGGTCGCGGCCGGGAGGTCCTCTTTGTCGGCGGCACTCCGCTCTACTTGAAGGGCCTGTTGCGGGGAGTTTTCGAGGGGCCGCCGGCCGACTGGGTCCTGCGGCGGCGGCTCCGCGACGAAGAGGCCGAGCGCGGACCCGGCCATCTCCATCGCCGCCTGGCGGACGTCGATCCGGTGGCTGCCGGGCGGCTGCATGCCAACGATACGCGGCGGCTGATTCGGGCGATCGAGGTGTTCGAAAAGACCGGCCGGCCGATCAGCGAGCTTCAGGAGCAGTTCGAAACGGGGCATCCGGCCGAGGCGTGCCGGGTGTTCGTGCTCGACTGGCCGCGGGAGACGCTCTACGAGCGGATCAACCGGCGCGTGGACGCGATGTTCGCCGCCGGACTGGTCGAGGAGGTCCGCTCGCTTCTCGCCCGGCCGGAACCGTTGAGCCGGACCGCCCGTCAAGCCGTCGGCTACCGCGAAACGTTCGATTATCTCCAGGGGCGGTATTCGCGGGGGGCCGCCGTCGAGCTGGTCAAACGCCATACCCGCCAATTCGCCAAGCGGCAGGGAACGTGGTTCCGCGGCCTGTGCGAGTGCCGCTTCGTTCCCGTCTCGGATCCGTTCGACCCAGCCGCCGTCGCCGAGAGGGTTGCCGAAATAGGGCCGCCCGCGAACCCCGCCGGATGAGAAGAAATGGTTCCTGAGAAAAAGTTGCCGAGATGAGCCGCCCCGAACAGGCTGTGCTGAAAAAGGGAACGGGCACCGCAACACCTTGTGCGTGTCGTCCAATCTACGTCCGGTTGTCGAGCCAGTCCCCTTTTTCAGCAGTCTCCCTACCGCTGCGCGTGATCAAGTCTTACGCCGTGAAATTGACCGGTGGCGACGCTCGGCTCATACTATCCGAAGCAAACCGGTGAAACATCGTGGAGAGGAAGAATCAAGCAGCAGGGTTACGTCCTGCCCTGACCGTTTTGCATCCGTCTGCGGGAATTCATCGAGAAAGGGATTTCGATGTCGTTGCACTCTGACATCGCGCAAGGGTCCGGTTTTACGATACGGCGAGCGGCCAACGCCGATACTCCGGCGATCCGGGCGGTGCTGCTCTCCGTGCGCCGGGAGTACGGCGTGCTTTCCGCGGCCGGCGCGGATGATGTCGATCTGGACGACCTCGAGCGGAATTACTTCGCTCGCGGAGGGTGTTTTCAAGTTGTCGAGAATGCCGACCGACAAATCGTCGGTTGTGCCGGCCTCTACCCGCTCGGCGAGCATCGCGCTGAGCTGTGCAAGATGTATATCGAGAAACCAGCTCGCGGCCGCCGGCTCGGCAGGCAACTCCTGGAGAACCTGCTGGATGCCGCCGTCCGCGGCGGCTTTCAGGAGGTCTGGCTCGAGACGAATTCGGTGCTCACCGAAGCAATCACCTTATACAGGAAGTATGGCTTCGAACCGGTGCCCTCGGAGCACCTCTTGCCTCGCTGCGACCAGGCTTACCTGCTGCGGCTCGCCGAGTATCGCTCGGGTACTGTTGCCCGGCTGACCAGCCGCCAGTCCGCCCCACCGGCCGGTCCGTGACGATTGCATTGCGGGGGCAGCCCTTGAGATTGGTCAGGCAGTGGCCGCGGCTTCCTGAACGAGCTGCCATGCCCGTTGGATGTGCCGCCTCTGCGAATTGGTCTGTCCGATCGAGAGGCGAAGCGTCAGCTTGCCGTCCAACCGCGTGTGACTCAGGCAGACCTTCCCCGAGGCATTGAGCAGGTCGAGGAGACGTTGCGTGGCCGCGTCGCCATCTCGATGACGGAAGCAGACCAGGGCGAGCGCAACCGGCGCGGCCAGCTCGAATCTCGGATCCGCCTGGACCCAGTCGGCAAACTCGCCGGCCCACTGGACGTGTTGACGAATGCGGGCCTGCAGCCCTTCGACCCCGAACGAACGGATGACGAACCACAGCTTCAAGGCGCGGAATCTGCGACCGAGCGGCACCTGCCAGTCGCGATAGTCGATGACCGCGCCGGATTCCGTCGCCCGGTTGCGAAGGTATTCCGGCAGGATCGCCAGCGCACGGATCAAGCGCGCCCGGTCGGCAACGAAGAAACAGTCGCAGTCGAAATTGGTGAACATCCACTTGTGGGGATTGAAGCAGTAACTCTCGGCCAGGTCCAGGCCGTCGTGGAGGTGGCGGAACTCGGGGCAGAGGGCAGCCGTTCCCGCCATGGCCGCGTCGACGTGCAGCCAGAGGCCGTGCTCGCGGCAGACGCGGCCGATTTCCGGGACCGGGTCGATGGCCGTCGAGGAAGTCGTACCGACCGTGGCACAGACGAAGCACGGTCGCCGGCCGGCCGCCAGGTCCCCGGCGACCGCTTCCGCCAGGCATTCCGGACGCATGGCGTAGCGGTGATCCACCTCGATCATGCGGAGGTTTTCGCTGCCCAGGCCGGCGATTCGCATCGCCTTCTCCACCGACGAGTGGGCCTGCGTGGAGGCGTAGGCCACCAGGGAGCCGTCCGCGCCGGCCAGGTTGCTGCGACCTTCGGTAGCCCGTTCGCGCGCGGCTATCACCGCACACAACGTGGCCGACGAAGCGCTGTCCTGGATGACGCCTCCGCCCGTCGAGGTCGACTTGAACGACGGCGGCAGGCCGAGCAGGTCGACGAGCCAATCGAGGACGTGGGTCTCCAGCTCCGTGCAGGCCGGGCTGGTGGACCAGAGCATGCCCTGAACGCCCAAGCCCGCCGAGAGCAGTTCGCCCAGGATCGACGGCCCGGAATTGTTGGAGGGAAAGAATCCGAAGAAGTTGGGCGACTGCCAGTGCGTGATGCCGGGCAGGATGATTCGCTCGACGTCGCGGAGGATCGCGTCGAACGGTTCGCCCTGAAGAGGCGGCACTGCCGGCAGTTGCGCGCGGACCTCTCCGGGCTTCACCTGGGCCACCACGGGATACGCTTCCACATGGTCCTGGTAGTCCGCAATCCAGTCGATCAACCGATGGCCCCAACGGCGGAATTCATCGCTGTTCACGAGTAGGTCTGTCCCCGTAAATCACTTTTCGTCGGTCCGAGCCATTAGAAATCGGAGCCGAAGTCGGCGCGAAATGCTTCCGCCAGGCGCTTGCCCCATCCGTCGAGCGCACCGAGCCGGCCGGTGAAGAACCGCAACACGGGCGGCTCGTGGACGAACTTCAGGCCGCCCACCAGGTTCCGGTGCTGGTGCAACCAATCCAAGCGGTCGACCACGTAATCGATGTGCGAAACCGTGTACACGCGGCGCGGCACGGCCAGCCGCGAGAGTTCCATGTCGGAATAGACGTCGTTGCCATCGGCGTCGCGATCCATGGAGACCGTGCCCCGTTCCATGCCGCGCACGCCGGAGACGATATAGACCGCGGCGTTCAGTGCGCCGGCGATGTACTGCGACTGCGGAATGTGGGGCAGGAATCGTGTGGCGTCGACGTGGCCCGCCAGACCGCCGGGCGGCGTCACCGCCGGGATGCCGCGTTTCACCATGCTGTCGACGAAATAGGCGATCAGGTCGGCGGAACTGCTGGCCACGTCGTAGTCGACCATTTCGCGGATGCCGACCGCCATGGCCTCGATCTCTTTCGACGACATGCCGCCGTAGGTGATGAAGCCCTCGTAGAGCGGCAGCCAGGCCTTGAGTTGCTCGAAGTACTCGGGGCTGTTCGTGGCGATCAATCCGCCGCGGACGCACGCGCTCTTCCGGCCCGAAAGGTAGATCAGGTCGGCCTGGGCCATCATCTCGAGGACGATCGCTTCGATCGAAACGTCGGCATAGCCCGGCTCTCGACGCTTGATGAAGTAGGCGTTCTCCGAGATCAGGCTGCAGTCGATCACCAACGGGATACGATGGGCGGCGGCGATCTGCCTGACCTCCTTCAGGTTGGCCATCGAGAAGGGTTGGCCGCCGATCAGGTTCGTGGTCGCCTCCATTCGCACGAACGAGATTTTCTTCGGGCCGTACTCCTTGATGACGGCCTTGAATTTCTCCGGGTCGAGATTCCCTTTGAACGGGTGATCGCTGGCGGTTTCCATGGCAGCATCGGTGAAGATCTCCAGCACTTTGGCGCCGCCCAGCTCGAAATGCGCTTTGGTCGTCGTGAAGTGGTAGTTCATCGGCACGACGTCGCCCGGCTTCACGAACATCTTGGTTAAGATGTGCTCCGCGGCGCGGCCTTGATGGACGGGCACGCAGTATTCGAAGCCCAGAACGTCTTTCACGGCGCTGAGCATCTTGTAGTAGCTCTCACCCCCTGCATAGGCGTCGTCCGAGACCATCATGGCGGCCAACTGATTGTCGCTCATCGCGTTGGTGCCGCTGTCGGTCAGCATATCGATGAACACGTCCCTGGTGCGGAGCAGAAAGGTGTTGTAGCCGGCTTCCTCAATCGCCCGCAGACGCTCATCCACCGTGGGCAGTCGCGTCTTCTGGACGATGCGCACTTTGTGCATTTCGATGGGAATGGTGTTGCCGTTAGTCAGTCTGATTTCCACGTGGTTTGGCTCCGATTGAGATCCCTGGTCCTGTCGTCGAACTGCCGAGGAGCCGCAGCTTCCCTAAGGAATGCTCCCTGCGTCACGGCGATAAACCCTCTATGCTAATCCAACGCATGGTGGAAGTCCAGTTGGGCGCGGCGACGAAACGACGTCGGTTGTTGCCGGCGGCCCTCATCGTCGTGCTGACGACTCCCGCCGTTTCGACGGCCCCGCATTCCTGGGGTCGTTCCGCCCCGGCTCGCTGGGTAGGCTAGAGAGGGCCGATCGGACCGTTCCCGGTGAGCGGTCGATTTGTCAGTGCGAAAACCGTGATCCCGTCATCCCGAGTCGGACAAAAAAACTGGGTTCCGAACCAGACTCTTACTGCGGCGGCTTCGAGAAAAGCCACAGGCGGAAACCGCCGTCTTTGAACCCGGCACCGCCGAGACACCACACACCGCCGTAAGTTCGCTTCTGAATTTGTGCGCGGAGCCAATCTCGCGAACTGGCCCAACCGCCTCCCATTGCCAACCAGCAACGTTCGGTGGTTACCAGTTCGTCGTGCTTGTCGCGCAGCCGGATCTTCTTCTCTACGTGATCCTGACACCATTCGAATACGTTTCCATACAAGCAGTACAAGCCTAGCAGCGTCGGCGTACCCGACCGGACCTTTTCGGTTGGCGGTGGACTGCCCGGCAACCACACCCGGTCTATGACCGCGTCGTCGGTCAGCGGTGCACTTCGAGCAATCGACTTCCACAGGGGCAACGTGGGCAAAACATACCGCTCGTGGCCTTCGATCCCGCCGCCCGAGGACCTTCGTGCGCGCTCCTCTCTAGTCAGCCAGTCGCAGAAGGCAATCGCGTGACTCTGCGAAACAAAGACGACCGGGTTCTGCGGTCGCTCCCGTATAGAGTTCTCCTCTCGCCAATGCTGGGCCTGGCGGTACTTCCTCGGCCACCGTGGCTCGGGGTGCCCGTCGTTCACGAAAGCCATATACTCCTGATTAGTCACACAGGTCGTGGACACATAGACTGCTAGGCCGGGCTTGTGCCCCGCGGGCAGTAACTCCATCGGCACACGAACGAACACATTTCCCAGTGAATTAGTCCGATAAGCATTTGCGCTCGCAATGCCGGTGGCAGCCGATGGGGTGGGATCTTCACGAACCCTCGGTGCTAGGTAGCGACGCAACTTCTCGCAGGCACTAGGATCGTCGAAACGAATTACCTCGTAGTAGCGCAAACTGGCGGGCAATTGGTGACTTTCCAATGAGCCAACGGTCAGCGTAACCAGATTGCCACTCTTCCGGCCGGATCGCTTTTCGTTGACGAAGAACCCCCACTCCGCCTCGACATAGGGTGAGTTGGCATTCTCGACCGAGCTGACGACCACCACCATGTGCTGGCTTTCTTCGAGCTTCCGGTCGATTTCCTTGCGGTAATCGCTGTTGCCAAGCTCCGGAAGTGACTCGTGGCTGAAAAACGCCCGGATGCCGTTTTCGGTCAGCATCTTGTAGACTTGCTGGGCATACGCGTAATCGGCGCTTTTGGCGCTGATGAACACGTCGTGAACCATCGGAGGCTCCTGAGATTGCCCGGTGCTGTAGGGGTACTACGCCCTTGATGCGTGGTCGTTGCATAGCGTCTGCATTGTAACCCCGGACACGGGGGGCTGCAATGCGCTGACACATTCATAAGTTGGCATCAAGGGTCGCCGTTGGCGGGCCATCTGCGGCGATGGCGGCTAGCCCAGCTTATTCATGAATCTCAGGAATTCTTGGGCCTCCATCAAAGACGCACAGGGTCAGACTCTGAAAGTTCAATTTGGATGTCCGGGTGCTCTCAAAATCTTCCGTCCGAGTCTGCTTAGCAACGTTCGAGAAAAAAGTGTCAGGAACCATTTGTGCGAAGCACCCGAAGGGCCGGTTTCCGGCAAATGGTTCCTGACACTTATTTCTCGATCAATCCTTAGCAGCCGATGGAGCCGCTCTTTCTCTGGGTGGTCGCCTTCGCGGAAACCTGCGGCGAGCCACGCGGACTCGCTGTATGTGCGACAACGGTGACCAACACCCGGTCGGTTTCTTGGTTGGGCGGAATGCTCAGCACCAGGCAGGGACGGCTCCTGGCAACCATTCCCAAGTCGACAATCCATACGTCTCCACGATTAGGATTCGCCAAGCCGGCACTCAGCGGCGTCCAGTTCCAAGAACAACTCTTCCCCAGCAGCTCAGGGGTGAACTGCACTCGGCCGTAGAGGATCTCGGCTACGGGCCAATGACCGCACCGGGGACATTCGGTCGGCTTCTCGGCACACTCGACGAGTTGCCTCACAGTAGGTTTCCTGCGTGGTCAGGCAATCGCTATTACCCCCAGTGTAGCCACCATCGCGCTCCATACAATCCTGCTCCGCCACGGAGGGAACTCCCTTGGCCGCAAGACCGGAACTTGCCGGAAAACTGGACATGGGCTGGGCGGCCGGATACCCTGGGCTTGTCCTGCCCGAAGACTCTATCAGAAGGGGTGCATCCTGAGGTACGTCGTCTTTCTCGCAATCGTCGCGTCAGCCCAGCAAGTATTGGCAGCCGAACTTGTCGAACCCAAGAAGATCTGGGGATCGTGGCGGCACAGTACCGAAAGTGAAGAAGCTCAAAAGTTGGACTGGCGGGTCTCGGCGGACCACTCGCCTTTGTGCCCGGTGCGTCTGACGGTCGATGGTGAAGGGCGGGTGAAGAGCGTTCAGATGCAAAGGTGGGGCGACCAAACGGAGAACAGGAGTTTCGCCCTAATCCCGTTTGGCGGGAACCTGAGTGAAGAACGGCGTTTCGGCGACTACACGATCCCAACCCAGGTAAGCGTTGGCCGGTGGTACGGAACTGAGAAGTTCCCAGACCACGAGTTCTTCCGAGCGAAGATCATGGCGGCTGACTTTCGGTAAGCATCACTGGCTTTGCCAATTCCCTGAAGGGACCGGTGCCGCCACGCCGCTTGATCGCCCCGGAGACTCCCTGCGGCAGCAACAGCCACACGGGATGATGTTCTTCTGGCCCGCATTCCACCCTTCCACAATCCCACGCTTCCAGTTTTCCACGAATCTTCTCACGGATCGGCCCAAGTGGAAAGTAGTCAGCCTCAGTGACCATCATCCTCGCATTTGCGACCTTGATCGGCGCTATCCTGCTCTCAGGAAGCTTCGAGGAGCGTTGGAGGTCGCAACTTGGGCAGAGAAGATGCTGTCGCCCTGCTCACTGCTGCCGACAAGTTTGCAGCCAATGCTTGTAGTCTTCGATGATTTCTCTGACCGGAACGTCGTCGGAGACGTCTACATGGGACAGCGGAAACCCGCCTTCAAGATGCTCCCCGAAAACGTTGCACAGCACACCCAGCACGGATCGATCTCGTATTTGATGCCGCAGACCCACACCCGACTGCTGTGCATTCCACCGTCGCTGTGGTATTCAGCCTCGAAGCCGCCCTTTCCAAGTATCGCCCGCAAGTGCGCCCGGTAGGTCAGCAAGTTATCCACGTCCACTTCCGGCAACGGCTGGTCGCTTCCCAAGCCGAATACAGCCCGAATACGGTCCGATTGGTTATCCCATGAGAGACTCATTCCTAAATCGCCTGCTTGAGTAAGCTCGGAAACTCACTAACCGAACGCTCTAAGCCCTCTGCCCGTTCTCATCCACCTGCCAGACTATGCCGGTGTTCACTTCCAATGCCGAGAGCACGCCGCCGTAGCCACAGCCGGTATCGACGCACTTGAGATATCCGAGATCCAGCACTTTCCCTCCCATCTGCGGAGTATGCCCAACGACGGCTATTTTGCCAGAATAGTGTGGGCCGGGAAGATCTGTCAGCGGGAGCCAGAGGGCAGTCTTCGAATCGTGCTGCTCCAAGGGCCAGTTCGGGGCGTAGTTGGCGTGAATGAAGAAGTGGGTATCAGTCTCGAAGTAGTGTGGAAGGTTCTTCAGAAATCGAAAGTGTTCTGCCGGAATGCGACGAACATCCTGGTCACCGCTGTACGATTTCAGTGTGGCGTCACCGCCGCACCTCAGCCAGAAGCGGAGGTCATCTCTTCCCTCTCGGGCACCGAGCATCATCTCTTCATGGTTGCCCATCAGCGGAACGGCGTGGCAGCGTTCGCCAAGCTCGATGACCTGCTCCAGCGCACCTCGGCTGTCCGGCCCCCGGTCCACGTAGTCCCCCAGCAGAACGATGGTGTCGTCCTGCCGAAGATCAAGAGCGTTGATCACCGCCGCCAAGGCTTCAGAATGGCCGTGAATGTCTCCTATGGCGATGGTGCGGGGTAGCATCGAGCTTCTCATCAGGGGTTAGCCGCTACGAGCGACAGCTTCAACACGATAGCCGGGATACTGCGCCTCGGCAAGGCGTCTGGCCTCGCTATCGGAATTGGCACGAACTTCGGTCGTCAGGTTGCCGCCGCTCGTGCCGGGTTTTGGGGATAGTCGAATGCGATAGGTGTACATGGTCGGTTCTCCTACTGGGCTTCAGCAAACGTCGTAAGTTTCCCCGTCGTCGAGAACTCTAACCGGGCAGGCGAGCGCCCGGAAAGCGTCCGGCTTGGGCGTGTGAATGGGAATTACCAGCTTGGGGGCGATCTCCTTCAGGAACGTCGCCGTGTCCTCGGCGAAGATATGGCCGCTGGTATGAGCTTTGATGAACCGTCCGCCGACCGAGGCAAGCTGTTCCTCGAAACCATCCCACTGCGGTCGCTCCAGGTAGCCCGACCAGTACGAGTAGATGCAGGTGCATTCTCGGGGAAGTTGGCCGCCGAAGTCCGGGTCGATCATGGCAGGGCGAAACACCATCAGAAGACGCTTCGGTGATGCGAGGATCTCGTCCATCTCGATGCGACGGCCGAGGAACTTGTCGTACACGCCTTGCTGGTTCTTCCGCTTGTAGCTTCCGAGGAAGCTCTGATTGTAATACACTCTCAGCAAACGGTGCTTCTGCGGATCTTGAATTCGGCACTGAGAGCGGATCAGGTACATCACGTAGGCAGCGTAGGGATCTAGCACCACTTTGCGGTTGGTCCGTATCGCCGCCCGCAGGAACGTAACTAGGCGATCCACGTGCATCGGCGAGAAGTGAGCGAGGACGAGTCCCTTCGCACGGTCGATGTGGCCGACTATTCTGTTCTCTAATCCAGCTTCGGTGATCCGCTTCTCTGGACCGGGCTCCGGGTGTGTTCCTTCCATGAGCACGACATCGATCCGTCCTTTTGCTGCCCGGATCAACCGCTTCGCCATGCCTGGCTTCCTACCATGCAACCGTAAGTCCCCAGAGTAGAGCAACCGTCGCCCAGCGGCCTCAATGACGAACGCCATGCTGTCGAAGGCGGAATGGTCCACGTTGTAAGCCGTGATCCTGAAGTTCCCAATATCGAATCGCTCCCCCGGCAGGACATCGTGCTGTCTCCGCCCTTTGTCGATTCCTTTCTGCCCAGCAAACATCGAGCCCGCCAGGATCATCTTGCTGGCCCCCCGACTCACGTGAATGGGGATTCGGCGTCGAGTGTACGGCAGCAGTCCCACGTGGTCGGTATGGGAATGCGAGAGCAGGATGGCATTGGGCGGGCGACTCCGGTCGTCAGGATCGTCGAAAAGTCCAGGCACCCGGGGGAGGATGCCCGCTTCGAGAAGCTGCGGGACATTCTTGCCCCTGAGCACGGTGGCGTCGAACGGCTCGCCTTTCTCGTCTACCAGCGGCGTTCCCACGTCGATGATGATGCGACTGGAGCCGCTTCGCACTTCGACACAGTTGCCGCCAATCTGGTGTGTGCCTCGGTAAATAGTGATTTGCATGAGTGGTCTCAAGCTCCGCTGTCCTGAAAACGCCCCTGCCCCGGAACACCCCGCAAGGCCAGAAGCATCTGTCGATTGACGAATCGAGCAGCGTCATCCCGACTCATCCGAGTTACTTCTCGCCATTTTGATGGGCGGGCATGAATGCGAGAGATGAGGTGGGCAAGGAAGAGCCCGTCAAAGCTTCGAGCCCCCGGTACTGGATCGGTTGCTACTTGAACCAGTATCGTGTGCAACTCGTTGCCTTCATCATTCCAGTCAACACACCCATCTGACAGGAGGAACAGCCACCAATCGACTGGCGAGTTTGTTGCTGGAACGAGCCCGGAACGTTGGAAGGGGCGAACTATGCCGACACCACGATGGTTGATCGAAGGTCCAAAGTCTTCCGAGGAGGCCATTGTTTTCACCCACGATCGCCGGTGCTCGGGGACTTCATGGTAGGTGGTGAGGATCTCCGCCATCCGAGCGATCAAGCCGATGTCCACGGAAGGCTCTGTTCCCCACAGAACTGACTCGCTCCGGGAAATCGGCTTTCCGCAGTGGATATCCTCCGAATAATCCGCCATTCTCAGTACGATTACTCGCTCGGGCGGGATTGGATGGAGCAGGTTTCTCACCGACTCGCCCGAAGTAGGCCGTCCCAGTAGGTGTTCGTAGTCGTAAGCGATCTGGTCCGGCGTCATCCTCTGGGAAGCCCGACCTTGGCCCATAGCTTGCGGGTTTCCGTCAGCCGTCGCTTTCGAGACCAGTCCCAGGCTGATGCCCATACTAACGGCGAAAAGCTCCCGGCGATTGAGTCGGCAGCTTTCTCTGCTCGTGGTGTAAATGCGGTACTGATTCATCTTGTCGCTATGGTTACTGTCCGATTAGTGTCCATTTCCAGTCCCAAGTTCGCTTGGCTGCTGTCGCTCGCCAGTTGTCGCAGGATCGAGACCTTCTGAAACAGCAGGGCGAACAAATAGTGCGGCATGAGCCCAGTGTAGCCACCATGGAGGCATGGATGCTCCAAGTAATCCCGGATCAGCATGAAGTTGTTGTTGGCCAGTGCTCCAACGACATGCAGAAGAGCGTTGTTCACGGCGTGTCTGAAATGTCCGTGATCTATCGCCTCCAGCCACATCTGCCGCTGCTCTTCCGGCACGTCGGCGTTGGACATGACAAGCGAACGCCAAGTCTCAGGATCAAGGGCCAATTTCACGAAAGGCGGATCGAAGTCAGCAATGAGCGGGAGGATCATACAGAGTCCATTGAGAAGCACAGAATCATCGACGGCGAGGCTCATCAGCCACGGCTTGATCCGAGGCAGTGCCGCCAAGAAGTCTTGCTCCTCGGCTTCGGCATCATCCTTTCGATCAAGGAATGTCGGCCAGCACCAGCCACGAATCCAGTCCAGACTGACGAAGAGGCCGATTTTCCACCGAATGCCGTCCGTCGAGCGGGAAAAGGCAGGAGTGGCCTCTTGGAACATGAAATCATTGAAGTCTTCAGCCCGAAGCTCGGAGTGGTTGGCAAAGGGCAGAGCTTCACTTAGCTTGTCCACGGCCTTCTGCCAGGACGACAATCGGTGCGAAGTCTCGACCACCTGTGCCCGAAGGTGGTTTGGCATGTAGTCGGGAAGGGATTCAAGCAGCGGGAGGCCAAGGAATTCAGGAAGGAACTCATCCCGAAACGCAATCAGTTCCGATTGCACCTTGGCTATGTCGTTTCTAAAACAGTCCAATCCTTCCAGTGTCGCAAATGCTGTCTGCATGTCGGCCATAATTCCTCACACCTTGACTGTCCACGTGATGCAATTCAGCACACCGCCTTCTCGGGCCAGATCCACGCACGGTAACGGTACGACTGTCGTGCCTGGACACAGTTCTTCGAGCGTTCGGCACGACTGCTCGTCCTCGGGGACGCCATACTCGGGCACAATGATGAGGCTCCCCACTCGGAGAAAGTTCACGTAGTTTCCGACCGCCGAAGGAATCCCGTTGCGGGTCTGCTGTTCATGGAAATACGGCAATTCCTCGACCTGGAGATGATGCCCCAGCAGGACTTTCCGCAGATGCTCCCGGTAGCCCGGATCGATCTGGAAGCAATCGCCGATCACGACCAGATCGTCGCTCAGGAACCGGACGACGCCATCAGCGTGGCCGATTGGGTCGTAGGGCTCCTTGCGGATCAGAATGCAGTCGTCCAGTTCCAAGATGTCCCGAAGGATGCATCGTAGCCGGGGTCGGTGGAGAGCCGGATTCTCCCGGTATACCTTCTCCGTCAGGATAGCTTTGGTGGTCGCAGCGACGACGTTTCCACCGTCAAGGATCACGTCAGATCGCTGGCACGTCCCGAACCCCCCGACTTGCTGGCAGATCGTGTCGCCTTCGGTGATCAGATCCTCGTAGTCACCACGCAGGTAATCAGGCCAATAGCGGAACTTGACGAGCCTGCCTTCCGCAATCTGCACGGGGCAATAATCCCGAGCCCAAATGTCTCGGGTGCCGTCGAGAAAACTAACGGGAACACCGTGTCTACGGAGTATCGCCGTCAGCCGCTCGCAGGTCGCCGGGTGGCCGTCAGCGAGCAGTCGGGACAGGTAGACGCAGTTTGTTTGCCAGTCAGGTATCATTCAGCGAAGCCCGTAGAGGTACAGCACGGCGGCCCAACCACTGGGCAGCATTTCTGGCGGTTCTTTCAGTTCCTTGCCGTACTTGCAGATCATTTTCAGGAGGTATCGGGCGTGGAAAAAGGCTTCTAGGATCGGACGTGTAGCCTCCAGCCAGCGTTGGTTCACCTCGGGCGTGAACCGCTCGGCGGAACCCTCGGCCACGATTTGCATGAACCAGGGATTCAGCGAAAGATTCGGGGCGAGAGCCTGAAGGGCCTCCACGAGGGCGGCGGTCTGTTGCTGGAGGCCAAAGACTTTGAGACTCTGGTGGTAGAAGCGGTAAACCGGATCTTCGTAGCCCCAATGGCCGTTGGCCCGCTGTAGAAGCTCTTCGAGGTGCGGAAGGGCTTCGGCGATGCTGGCAAGCAGCTTGATTTCTTCTTCTCGTTTTTCTTCGTGGGTCATGTCGGTCTGGTTATTGAAAAAAGGGCTCCCGGAAAGCATTCGGGTTTTCAAGGCTTAGCGTCGGCCGTCGCCCCTTGCTTGCTGGTCCGAACCATCCCACGAGCCAGAACGGCTCCGTGATGGACGGCCAGCGGGACTGCACCAACTCGCCACCCCTCGGCGGGGCCTGCGTCTTTCCGAGAGCCCAACTGCGCAATTGCCCACCCCTAATACCCGAGGGAAGGCTCTCATGCTGTGGTTTTGGCCCAAACCCCCTCTAAAAACCCGATTTTCATGAAAAAAGTTTCGAGGGGACGTGCTGGAGAGGCGTGGCTTGGCTGCCGCTCTCAGTAATACCCGATGCCAATGCCGACTATGGGTCAGCGCTCCGGCGGAAAATCGGTATGCATTTCCAGGGCTAGCCGGAGCTTCTCGATGACGAGATCCCGAAGTTCCTTTGGCCGAACGATTTTGCATCGTCCCGCCCAGCCGAGAACCCAGTTGCCGATTTCTTCCAGGCCATCGACCTGGAATGTCACGATGACGCTGCCATCGGGCTCGGATTTGGACTTCTGGGTATGGTGCCAGATCGTTTCCAGCACCACCCGAGCCGCCTCCGGCGTGAACCGGATCTCCACCTCATACGACTTGTCCCCCCGGTAGACTGCCCAGGCGTTGCCAAAGGTCGCCTTGAGATCGATAGGGCACTCGGGCCGGGACATCCAACATACGCAGGCTCTTGAATCGGGCTACCCGGTAGGTTCTGGGTTCCAGTGAATCGGTGGGTCTGGCGATGAGATACCACGCACTCTTGATGAGGCAGAGCCGGATAGGATTGAGGCGAAGGGTGGCCGACTTTGGCTCGTAGGGACTCTCGTAGCGGCCGGTAACCTGCTTCCGCTGAATGAGGGCGAACTGGACGGTCTTGATGACCTCCTGGTGCTTGCTGTGATCGGAAAACTTCAAGTCGATCACGGAGACGAGGTTTTCGGCGTCGGCAAGTAGTTGTTGCATAGACCGGCCGGAAGCCGCCGCCAACTTGCGGGTCGTCGGGGCAGCCCCTTTGCCGAAGTCCAGGCCAGGAGCCTTGGAGATTGCCGTTGCGAGGGCTTGCCCGAGGGCCTCCTCTTCGGTGAGATTTGGCACGGGAAAGCGCTAGTCAGGCCGAACTCGGTAGCAGCCTTCGATTTTGTCAAAGTACCAAGGCACACCGGCGAATTCCAAGGCTTGCAGATCTCGGTAGACAGTACGAACCCCACAGCCAACCTCCTGGGCAATTGCTTCGGCGGTCCAGCGGCTTCGACCTTGGATGTAAAAAGGCCAGTTCGCTTCCGTTTCGTTTCTGCCTACACTGGCCTGACGCAGTTGACTTCACATTAAACCCATCTACTCGTGAACGATACCAGCGGATCCCAGTCGTTGAAGGGTCGCACCCAAGACACCCATACCTTCAGGGTTCTCTTGCAGCGTTGTCAGGTAATCATTCCAAAAGGTGGCATGTTCATGCTGAAGAGCCTCGGCAACTTCATCCCAGTACAGCACCATCGCTCGGTCATGCACCATCTGGCGAAATGATGCAAAATGCTGTTCGTCAACAGCCGCATGGTGATATTCAAGCACCTCCCGATACTTTGTTACAGCCTGTTCTTTGGAGATGCCATCAAACAACATCCATGAATAGAAAGCTGTTTTCATTTCAAAGTCCTGCCGTGTGCAGACAAACACATACCAAAAATCCCAATTCCGATATAGGCTATCATCGTGATGTGTTAGCCAGTACCCGGCCTCAAGATTGCGCATAACTTGGTTGACGTAGCTAAACCCTGTTGTATGACGAGAGATATCGCTCCTCAGTTTTGCCTCAAAACCGACCAACACTCCTTGCCGATTTTCCGTTGGATGAATTGAAGGAACTGCCATGAAAGCGTCAAACGCCCCCCATTTCCTGTTGGCCCCGATGTCGAGAAAGGAAAGGCATCTGAAAGGGCGTCCATTCACCAAGTGAAACGCTGAGTTCAACACCTCGAATTCAAACATCAGAAGCGACTTCCTCCAGTTCAAGGTGACGTCGTGAAACACACCACGGTCTATGTAAGGCCAGCGTGCGACTTCTTGGTATTCGGGCTGCGCAGCCGGATCACGGAGAGCATCAAAGCGCTCCGGCCGCCACCCGTTTGCGTCATTTCGAGGACAGTTTGGATGGCCAAGTTGCTTCCAGCCATCCATATTTCCGAACATGAAAAGGGATAGCGCCGTTTCTGAGCCAGGGTGGTTGAAACTGTTGCGTTCAGGAAAAGGGGCGAGTAGGGCGTGATTTCTGTCGCCTGTAATTCCGTAGTCGAGGTGCCAGTTACGAGCCAATTGATGCCCAACATTGAGTACGGTTGCCAACACGATTCTAAACCTCCCATAGTTTGATACTTGTGCCGTTACTGAACAGGCCCGCAATCCATGACGATCACCTCATCGCTGCAATAGCGATTGTCGCCAGCGCCAGCGTCACCACTGCGATCACCACCAAACAACCTCCTGGCCTCGGCAAGCCATTCCGAATCATTCGTCCGGCCTCCAATTCGTAGCCGATCTTTCGCTTGGCCCTCCGTTTGGCGTTGGTCCAAGCCCGAAACGGTTTCAGGGCGGCGGTGATCCCCCGTTCCTTTTTGAGCCCCTTTTTGGCCTTCGTGACCCCAAGGATGGTTTTCAGCGACGGGCGACGATATCGGAACAACTTCATCACGACTCTCCAAACCCACTCGGCAGCTTCTCCACTACCTCTCGATGCACCACGCTTCCCCGTCGAGGCACAATCTTCGGCACTTCCCGTCCCCGACCGGTCCAGACCAAGGCCATGTGCGGTCGGCGGTAATGGGGGACCACCTCGATGTGCCGCCCCACGTCCCAGCCAAATTTCCCTCGCCGGTGTGCCTTCTCGATGTACTTCCGGTCGCCAGTCTGCTCGAAACGATCACGGTCCTTCGATAGGACATCCGGCGAGATCACCGAGCGGTCGTTCTCCAAGAGGCACAGAGAGCAGCACAGCCGCACGCAGTCGGTGACCAGATTGTTAGGGATCTGGATGCCCAGTTCGGCCAACTCATTGCTTCCAAGCTCCCGAAGAGCCTCTTCCACCGTCAGCCCCTCCTGACGGCGGAAGTTCCGGTAGGTGTAGATCGGCACGCCGATCTCCTTGCCGTCTCCCATCACCTCGCCCACGTCGATCAAGACCGAGATTCCCCGGCCCTGATTCATGTCGCCCAACAACATGCACCGGATCTGGAATTCCTCACCCTTCCAGTCGAACGTGAGCGGATTCTTCTCCTTCGGTAGCCGGACACAGAGGGCGGGCATCGGTAGCTTGATCAGCCCCGAGTCTAGGTCGAGGTTGAGTCGGGTGAGCATCGGCACGATGGAGGGCCAGACGTTGTAGTAGGGGCGGCGAGCCCGTTCCCAGTCCTGTTCGTTGCGAAGTTGGCCGAAGAACTGGCCGGAACGCATCATGGCGGCGTCGGCGAAGGCGACTCGGTAGAACTCGTCGGGATCGTCGATGGCCCCGGATCGTTTGCAGGCTTCTCGGACGGTGATGAAGTTGTAGAAGTCCATGGCTCACGTATTCATCTGGTGCCGAGTGCCTTCAAAGCTGCTTGTGCCTCAGCCACTTTGTTCTGTGCTTCAACGACATCCGGTGGACGATCCGTTTCATTGGACTCAGCCAATAAGGAGTCAAGGGCAGGCCCAGCAACGTTAGGCTCCGCCGCAATGCCGGGTTGCATCCGCAAAAGGATGGCGATTATCTCCATCAGTAAGCGAACTGTGCGTGCTCTCTTCTGGGCCGAAGCGAGGATCTCTTTTTCATGAGCAACCAGCTTGGCAAAGTAGGCGTCCTGTGCCTCCATAAGATTATCGGCGGAAGCTTTTGCCTCTTCGTCACCTTCGACGAACAGCCCTACCGAGAACTTGGCTATTCCACATCTTGCCTCGGAGTCGAAAATGACTCCCTTGTCCCAGCCGTCCGCAACGCATTCAACGGCCAGATACCCTGCACGCCACCCGCTTGGCACCCCGATGAGGCAGCCCAACTCTCTCTCGGCTTGCAGCGAGTGCTGAGAATGCGGTCGGAGCTTGACGAAGATATTACCTCGTGGCTCTTGGGTGAACCCTGAAGCAACCAGCACTTCTTGTGGGGGCAGCCGATTATACTCAACCTCTGATTTCGAAAAGCGCGCTTCTGCGGACAGGTCACCGGCTTTTCCTGTGACAACATATTGGGCTCGTGCCTGCCCATGAGCGTCAGAACTCTTCACCCGGATTGTTCCGGCGACTTCGGTACCTAGCGCCGTCTTAGGAAGATAGTCCACGATACGTGCCGTCTGGTCGGGCAACGATACTTCGTATCGGACATAATTGAGCCCAACCTCTTTGCCTTCGATTTCACAGCTAATCCGCAGAACAGCTTCAATGATCTTGGTGGTCTTGTAACGTTGTCGGTCGCTGTCCGTCGTCACCGCACGGCACTCAAGGGAACTTCGTGCAGCCCCGAACTCTACCACGGGGGGGGTCTGCAAAGCTGCTTCGTGCCCCGAGGTGAGCAGCAACTAACAGTAGAAGACCTTGCATTGCATTGCGACAGAAGATGTTCATTGTCTGGTCCCTCACCTAAACGATGCAGAAGGTAGCAAGCCTGTGGAACGCCGCAAGGCTGTCGCCTTTCTACGATAAGCAGCAAGACCGGCCTCCGGGTCGTAGAACCAGTTGCCGCGCGCCGGATTCTCCAGCCGGGATTGTCTCGTAATGACTGTCCGCTTCGAGTGAGGTAGATGCCGGAATAGCAGGCGGGTTGAGGGGCGGTGAATCGGCGCGCAAGAGAACACGGGCGGCAGTGACTGCCGCCCGTGTTGGATTGGGTCCGTGCGTTCGCTTAGCGCGCTACGGCTACGCCCTCATCGGGTGGAAGCAGCGGCTTCAGGTAATGCACGGCCTCCACGAAGTCGCATTCCTGAATTTCCATCGTCATATCGATGGGATTGAAGTTTGTCTGGCAGTGGAAGCAGCGGGCCAGGTTCGTTCGGGGATTCACCGCTGAGTGGTACTCCTGGCAGCGAGGACACAGGAAGGCCAGTTGCCCGCCACGCCGTTTGTGCGGCCAGTCGAGCCGCTCGAACAGCAGCGCGAAAGGGATCTGGTTGCGTAGGCGATACAAGTAGTCGTCGGGGAAGTAACGTGGCATGGTTCTCTCCTTCAGGGCAACTGGAATTCGCCTACCGCCTGCTGGAACAGGTCGTCGTCGATCCGCATCAGTTTTCGGGCCGTGGCTTGCAGCAGGCAGGCCGTAGCCAGATTGTTGATCTGACGGGGCACCCCGCCGGTGAAATCGTGGATCGCAGTCTTCACCGATTCGTCGAACAGCCGCGGGTCGCCCCCGGCTTGGCTGAGTTGGAAATCGAGATAGCGGAACGTCTGCTCCCGCGAGAGCGGCCGAAGCTGATAACGCACCGAGACCCGGTTGGCCAGATCGGCGTGCTGCGAACGCCGCAGAAGCGTTCGAAGCGGCTCCTGGCCGACCAGGAGGATCTTCAACGGCGGGCCTACGTCCAAGGCGGAACTGATCAACAGCCGCAAGTCGGTCAACGCCTGACTGTCCAGCAGGTGGGCTTCGTCGAAGACCAACAGCAAGGCTCCCTCCGCCCTTGCGGCACGCTCGAGGATCTGCTCGTAGAGCCGCTCTTTGCCACGGCGCGGAGCCTCGCCCAGTTGGGTCACCACCATCTTCAGCATGCCTGAGGAAGGCAGGTGTGTCAGATGGCAGTAGACGGCTTGGCACTGTTGCGGCGGCAGTGCGTGGAGGAAGCGTTTCAACAGGGCGGATTTGCCCAGCCCGCTGGCACCGGTCACCAGGCCCAACTGGCCGCATTCCAACAGGTATTCCAGCCGTGCCAGGCCCTCCTCCATCCGCTGGTCTTGCCATAGCGCACCCACGGCGGCATGCTCGGAGAAGGGTTGGCTCTTCAGATGAAAGTGCTCCAGGTACATCAGGCGTTCCTTTCGTCAAGCAGGGTTTGAAGGTGAAAGAGGATCTCGGGAATCGTGGGGAACGACGCACGCGCGAAGGCCTTGCGTAGAAGACTCTCGGTGAGCCGATCGTGCCGGGCGTGAAAGGCCCTCAGCACTTCCATCTCCTGGGCAGTCAAGGCGGAAAGACCTCCCTTGCGTCCCAGGAGGCGAGCCAAGGCGGCGGCGAAGCTTGTCAGCGACCACACGTTCCTCTGGCGTGCCGAATGGAAGTCGATACCCTGCTGGCGTTCGGCTTCGTGCATCGCGGCATGGTCGGCCAGCAAGGCGTCGAGGTAGTGAGGAGTGATGGGGCCGGTAGGCGGCGCCGGTTTCGGCTCCGGATGGCTCCCCTTTTCACGCTCATAGCGCCGGCCGATGCCGAGGTAGACGCCTTCGGGCGAGTAGAACAGCACTTCCTCCATCGGTGAGAACGGGTCGTACTGGACGATCACCCAGTCGCCTCGAAAGACTGGATCGACGGCGAAGAAGCGATTGTCCAGCCGGACGTCCGAGAAATCCGGGTCCACCCTGCGGCCTTCCCGGTGGTGGAAGAACTCCAGCACGGCTCCCAAGTCGACACCGCGGGTGAAGCGGGGCTCTTTTTCATAGCGCTCTTGGGGCGTCTCGCCCGTCTCGCTGTGCATCGACGGGTGGTAGTCGGTCGCAAGCCAGGCGGCCAGTACGCGGTTCAACTCGTCCAGCGTGAGCATCGTACTGGCGCGGACCTCCGCTTCCAGTTGCCCCTGGATGGTCTGGAAGAAGCGTTCGATCAGGCCGCCAGCCGCCGGATCGCGTGGGGGCCGGTGCAGCAGCTTGATGTTCAACTGCGTGCAGGCCAACCGCAGGGCCTTGGCGTGGTAGATCTTGGCATTGTCCACGTACAACTCGCGGCTGGCCCCGCGCTTTCCCCACGCCCGCAAGAGCGAATCGATGAGGATGTCAAGGTTTTCGCGGATGTAGTAACGGGCCTCGACGATGTAGCGGCTATGGCAGTCGATCCAGGCGGACAGATGGGTTTTGACGGCCCGGCCCTGGTGCATCACCAGCGGGCCGTGCTCGAAATCGCCGACCCACAGGGCGTCCGGCCGGTCGCGGGTCCAGCGGCAGCGGACCTTCTCCGAAGAAACGCCCAGCTTGCGCCGCGTGGCGCCGGCCAGACGCAGATGGCGGTAGAGCGTGGAGCGGGGGACCTCCGAGGCGAACTCCTTCTTGAGGATCCGATTGAGAACCTTCGCCGAGCGGCGGGCCTGCTCCTTCTTGAGTTGGACGGCGCGGGCGAGGATCTTGTCCCGCTTCTTGCGAGGCTTTCCCCGGTCTTTGCGAGGCCGGCGATACAGCCCCGGCACGCCCCCCTCGCGCAACCGCTTCCATTGACGGCGCAGGGTGCGGACCGAGACGCGTCCCCGCTTACCGTTGGGCAGCAGGCGTTCCTGCCGGCTCACCTCGTGGAAATACCGCTCGCGCTTCCCCTCGGGAATTTCTCCCAATCGCAGGGGACTCAAGAGCGAGCACCAGAAGACGGCCCAGTCTTCTTTGCTACAACCCATAATCTTTAGCTCCGAACAGAGTGGGTAAGGACCAAAACTTCCGTCGGAGTCGCATGCTACCTCACCAAAACTCCGCCTTTGTCGCGAAGCGGGGGAAGAATTTCTCCGGAAACAGCCGGTCCCATTCGGCGATCAGATGAAGCAGTTGCCGCGCGCGGCAGAGCAGGCGTTGACGTTGCGGACTGCGGAATTTCTGCGGCGCGACGGCGCCGACGAAGCGGTGGCAGGTGGAGTCAGGATGCTTCCGCTGGATCAGTTGGCGGCCGTGGGCCAGCGCGGCACACTGCGAGCCCAACCAGGCGAGCATGCACCAGAGGGTGCTGTGATGAAGGGCCGGGAGTTCGTCGCCCGCGGATACGGCGCCGGCTTGCTGTCGATAGAAGATGGGCAGACCTTGCGGGCGGACCGCCTGGCGATACGTACGCCGGTTGTCTTCCAGGTAGCGGACGGCCAAATGCAGCAAGGTTGGGCCGGCGTAGCGCTTATACGGGAGTACGAAAGTCGGGGTGATCGGTAAAGACGTAGCGGCAGTTGCGGCAGCGCCAGCGGGCCAGCCAGACGCTCACGCAGAGAACCACGCAGTTCTCGATGAGCCGCAAGCCGCGACGGCGAAGATCATGGGGCGAGAAGCCCCTGTCGCTGTCGCAGCGGCCGCAACGCTTTGTGTAACACTTACGATCGGTACCCGGACGCATCACGGCTTGGTTGTGTTCCTGGACTTCGCTTTCAGTTGTGGGTGAGAACTGCACGATACTCCTGACAAGAATTTGGATTGGAGGAGCGGGGTCATCATCACAAGGGGTCCCGCTCCTCCTTTTCATGCGCACCATGCCCGGAAGGAACAAACAAGGGGCGGGGTTCTAGATGAATCTACCCGGGCGGGGTCAGGGGCGGGATACGCGCGGGCGTCTGGCCGGACAAAGAATTAGAAACTTCAGCCGCTTATTCCGGTCAGGTAATCTGCGACGCCGCACCAGTAGAACACCGGCAGCGCCCACTCCTGTTTCTCCCACTTCGCCGGACCAACGATCCGATGAAGCTGCTGCCCTGACGATTCGAGGGTCACGACTGAGCCCCAAGGAACACTTGCCCACTCGGCCAATTGTCTCGTCTGTCCTATCGGAATCGACGTGCGGCCTCGAATAACCGAGCGGAAGATGTCGTCCGAAACACTTAGCTGGAAATGCTGTGGCTTTCCGCCCGGCCACTCGACTGTCTCAAAATTCAAACCTCGCCGCTTCGCTGCCGCCCGCACAAGCGTAGCAACTCGAACTCGATGGCAAGTTACTTTGCCGTCAGTTTTGGCGTTTGCGCATCCGCAAAAGAAAATGACTCGTCGGTTATCGTGCGCAGCATCCATTGCCAAATCGAGAAGGTCTTCTGCCGCTGAAGGGTCGGCGATTGTCATGCCTTGGCGATTGGCCGTGAGGATACGCTCGTTGCCGAGACGCTTCATCCAGTGGTATCGTTTTGGTCCCAGCAGGTCCCCGAACGCATGGCCGCTGAACCCGACCGCCCGAACGGAACGGCTGATGCGAACGTCCACGAAGATCGGCGGCTTGAAGCCACGGGACCGTTCCACCGCATCAGCAGCCTGCACAAGCTGCTCCGTCGAGTTGCCCCAACCCCAGTACCCAAACGAGAAGGCTGTCAGCCGCTTCATGGAATCATGACCTCCTTTGACACAACACCCTGTTTAACATCTCCAAATCAAACGCCCTCGGGTCAAACCACCCTCCGCACCAGTCGAGCAGTTCCCGGTGCCGGTCATGATTCGGATCGTTGATCGCCTTCAGGAAATCGGCGTACCCGACTGGCCCGGCGGGCAACATCCCTTACCCTCCAAACAGACCGGGAACCCCGCCGTCTTTTCCGGTTGGAACCCCGACTCGATCTCGACGGTGTGCCGCCAATTGTCGTCAAAATCATACACGTATTCAAGCTGCCGCTCCCCCTGCTTCACAAGATGGCTCAGCTTGATCCGCCTCCCATCGGAACACCGCGCCGGATCGCCATACCTCGTCCCAGCGACCTCGAAGCGGTACGGATGCTTGTTCTCCCAGCCCATGACGGTCTGGATGATTTCGTGAAGCTCCGGGAGCGTGCAGTCGAGCACTTGAAACCGTCGACAGACAACCGGCTTGACCTGACCCAGAGCGACCTTCAGTTGGTATGCGGTCTTCAGTTTGGGCTTCCGGGGCGGCTTTGGGCGGCTCGTCAGGCCATCGGTGAGCCCTTGGGAGACTCTTTCGGCGGCTTTGAGAAACTGGTTCCGGTATTTGCTCTCGGCGGCGGCGAGCGGCTCCGCAATGGCGTGGCAAATTTCGACGAGTTCGTCGGCAGTGAAGTTGAAGGTGCGAGTGCCGGTTGTCTCGGCGGACAGCAGTTCCCGGACCTCTGGATTGATCTCAAGTTCCAGAATGGTCCGCCGCTGGGCCGAGGAAAGGATGGTCTTACAGGAGAAGTGGTTTGGGGGAAGATGTGGGGTCGCAGCTTGAATAGTTCTACAGCAAGACTTTTTTTGGCTTCCCTTTTCGATGCTAGCACTCGTAGGATTTTTGAGTTAGGATTGATCGAGAAATAAGTGTCAGGAACCATTTGCCGGAAACCGGCCCTTCGGGTGCTTCGCACAAATGGTTCCTGACACTTTTTTCTCCGCACAAATGGTTCCTGACACTTTTTTCTCGAACGTTGCTTAGCCATGGCCGTAAGGGCTGGCCAGTCCCGAGTTTGGAACATCGTGTCAGGAGTGTGGTTCCATGACAAGGGACGAGGTGCGCGCCAGCGCGGCGAGGGTTGTCCGATGGCATCGACGATTCGCTCCGCTATTTGGCCGCAGAGAAGCGCAAGAGCATTCGCTCGATTACCTGAAAGGCCTGTTCTCCGATCAGCCTCGCAAAAGTGTCGAGCCGATCGCGTTGCCGTTTGCTCGGAGTCCGAATGGTGAGCCAGCGACCCAGAAGGAGGTCGTGGCCATGCAGAACTTCATCAGCGTTTCCCCGTGGGAGGCCGGCGACATCTTTCGGGAGATTCAGGCGGTCTTCGCTGAGGAAATGGAGCCAAGCTGTCAACAGTGGTCGCTCGGCACGGTGGGAGTGATCGACGAATCGGGATTCGTCAAGCAGCCAGCGGAAAGCGTCGGTGTGGATCGGCAATGGTGCGGCCGCTTGGGCAAGACGGCGAACTGCCCGGTGGGAGTGTATCTGGTAGGCGTCACGCCCGCCGGCACGGCGATGTTGGATGCACAACTGTTCTTGCCGGAGGACAGGGCCAAGGACGGCGTTCACCGCAAGAAGACGCGCGTGCCCAAGGAGGTGCCGTTTCAGTCGAAGCCGCAGATCGCCGCGACGATAACTCGCCGGACCCAGGCGGCGGGCAAGGTACGCTTCGACTGGATGTACGTGGAGGAGTACTTTGAAGACGGGAAGATGCACCTGGGCATGGCTCACTACGAAGTGCGGTCTTGGGCCGGGTGGCACCATCACATGAGCCTGGTTGCCCTGGCTCGTCTTTTCGTGACGCTCAATAAACGCGACCTGAAAGAGGATAAGCCCGAATTGACGTTGGACATGGCAGTGCAATTGCTGCGATCCGCATTTGCACGGCGAATGCTCACCGAGGACGATGCGATTCGATTGATCGAATATCATCTCGACCGCAACCGAATCGCCCACGACTCGCATCGCAAATCCTGGCTGGCAAAGCACAACCGAGCAAAACCAGAAGTCTTGCTGTAGAACTATTCAAGCTGCGACCCCAAATCTCCCCAAATCTCCCCTCGGAGTTCGACAAGTAAACTACTCCAAGGAGCTGTAAGAGAATAAGCTAGCCAATAGTCGTAGGGTGGATTCCAATCCACCCCTTGTTTTCCGGGTGGATTAAAATCCACCCTACGTCAAATTGTATGACTTGTTTTCTTACGGCCCCCAACTGCTCCCGATCCATCTTTCCGCCCGCCGCGTCATATCTCATTCTAGTCGCCTTGCCAAGCCCGCGACCGACGTTCGAGATTGATCTTTGCACGACAAAGTAGTCGTCAATGCGTTACGAAGCTGCGGTAGTCAATACGTTCGTCCGGTGCCCATCTGAGACGACACGCCGACCAAGGTCGCGGCCTTACCGTCCACCGCCCGCACAGGCACAGGCGCATGCGCAGCCGGCACAAGCACATCCTCCGCCGCCCCCGCCTCCCCGCCCACCGGAAGATTCGGCGAGCGCTTGGAAGAACTCGCCGGTGAGACGGTCGGCGCCGCTGAGATTGATAAATCCGCCGGCGGGTTGGTTGACCTGCAGCGACCCCGGTGCGATCGCCGCAGCCAGACCGCCCATGGTGTTCTCGGCCCAGCCGGCAAACGATGCGGAGACGTCGCCGAAGCTGGTGGTGCCGGGCATGCTGGGGCCCGACGGGGCGCCTGATCCGCCGCTTGGGCCCGAGGGCGTCCACGTGCCGGGCCCGCGGGTCCAAACGGGTCGATAAGGGCCGTGGGTGAAGACGGTCGGGTAATCGTCGTCGATGAGGATCCATTCGAAGTCGCGATCGATCCGCTCTTCGCGCTGCCGGATGTCGCCAACTTCGCGGGCGCTGTCGACCGCCCGCCGCACGATCCGCCGGTAATAGTCCTGCGTGTCCGACACGTCGAATCCCTTCATCCTTGCCGCCGTCCCCTCGATCAACTCGCGCAAAGGGACGGAGAAGTTGATCTGCTCGAGCGGCTTGCCCGGATTCTCGCTGATGAGAAACAGAAACGGATACTCGTGGCGGTGAACCACCACTCCCGTCTTCTGGCCTGCTGCACGGTAGAACCGCGCCCGTTGGGAATACGATTTCAGCCTCTCGTCCGACTGAAAGGCCTCGTCGATCTGAACGATGAGCGGTTGGGGCTGAACCTGGCGCAGGAGCCCCTTCTTGAGCATTCCGAAGATCACCAGTCCGAGAACGCGGCCCAGCGGCAGTTCGAGCAGCGCGGCCGCTTCCGGGGCGGTCAGTCCTCGCTTGATTCCGCCCCCTTCCACCTGCGCGATCGGCGGCATGTAGCCGGCCTTCCGGCGGGCGAACATCCATTCATTGAGTGCCACCAGGCCGGCCATCACCGGCAGCAGGACCAGGTGCCAGCCCGGGCTGCGAACGAACAACCAGATCAACAGGGCCGAAAGCACCACGAACACCGAAACGCCCGTTCCGCCGGTGAAACGGAAGAACGCGAAACCGAACATCGCGAAGAAGACGGACCCGGCGATCCATCGCGCCGTGGTCGACTCGCTGAACCATTTCAGGAAGAGGTCGAGCGCCGACATCTCGACCACGCGATTCATGACCTTCTTCGGAAAGGAAACGGCGACCATGTGTTCCCGCGTCAGCCGCGTCGCCGGCCACTGCCAGACCACCGATACCCCTTCCTCGGTCTTCACTTTCTGGTCGAACGCCTTGCCCTGGTGCAGGACCTCGTCCGGCTCGATGCCTTTGGGTAGATGCACGGCAACGCGAAGCTGGGTCGTTCCCTGCACGTACCGCTCGCCGAACCAGGTCGGCGTGATCCGAAACGACGCGTAATCCTTGCGGGTCGTGTCTTGCCAGGCCATGTCCGGCATGGTGAACTCCACGTGCAGCGATCCGGCGCCGCCGGGCGGAATCGAATGCCGCCCCAAGTGGACCTCGAACCCCGGATCGACGAACTCCGATGCGCGGATATCACGGATCGGGGCTGCGCCGCTGGATGCGCGGACATTCTGGAGCCGGTAATCGCGATGGGGCACGCCGATGTCGACGACGTCGATCACGTGCCCGCGCGGGCTGTTCTGAAATGTGATGTCGTAGACGATTCTGGCCGAGGCGTCGGGCTGGACCGCCACCTGCATGTCCATTTTCGGGACGGAAAACAGGTAGTCTTGCGTCCACGCGGGGGTCGCCGGGAGGACGAGAGCGATCCAGGCAAACGCAGCAAGTACCCGACAGCGGCCCATGGCAAGACTCCTTGGCAAGACGCACCGTCCGCTGGCGCTGCGTCCGGCTTCCGTGCCGCACAACAGAACGATACCACGGCACAGGCCGGAGTTTCGCCTACCAGCCCATCACCATGTTCGACTCGATCACTTTCCGCGCGTGTTCCAGATCGGTGCCGGTCTCGTGCATGTACAGGCGAATGGCATGGACTTTGTCGCCGGCAGCCTTGGCCAGGCAGTCGCGCGCGGTACAGCAAGGATCCAAACCGCCGGTCAGTCCGAGGGCCGCTTTGGAAATCACCCAGGTGTCTCGCGGTCTGCGGGTAACGCGAACCGGCTCCTCATGCGGATAATTCGCGCTGACCACGCCGCGGGCGGCGCACTCGTTGTCGGCCCAGGTGATGATGATATGTGATTCCGTTTCGATCTCGAACAGGGGCATGAGGCATCTCTCCTTTCGGTTGTTCCGGCGAAACGATCGGGGGCACGGCCGCAGACGCGTGCCTCAGTCGTTACCGCCCGATGCAGTAAAGGTATTGGTCGGAGCGGACCAGCAAGGCCCCTTGCGACACAACGGGAGTTGCATTGAAAACACTCTCGTCGCCCGGCCGGTTATGCGCGACGAGACTGAACTCCGGGCCGGCAGCGAGCACCACCGTACCGTCCTGGCGCGACACGCCATAGAGCCGGTTGCCCGCCAGGACCAGCGAGGCATAAACCTTGTCGCCGCGCCCGCCGACGTCCAACCGCTCCTCGTAGACCGTCTCTCCGTCGCTCGCCTTCGCGCAGGATGCGATGGCCTGCCGGTTGATCCAATAGAGATGGCCGTCGTGGTAGAGCGGTGTGCCGACGATGGCCGTTTTCTTGCGGGTCCAGAGGACGTGGCTGTCGGTCACGTCGCCGCGTCCGCCGGCTCGAATGGCGATCATCTCCGGCGGACGGCCGCCGGAGACATAGGCCACCCCCTCATGAGCGATCACCGCCGGACAGATATACGACTTGATGCCCGTGCAGCGCCACAGTTCGCGCCCGGTTTCCGGATCGAGGCCAAGAACTTTGCCTCGCATGTTCGCGACGAGTTCCTTGCCCCCGCCGGGAAGGTTCACCACCAGCGGCGTGCTCCACGATTCTTCGACTCCCTCGGCCCGCCAGACCTCTTTGCCGGTCTTCTTATCCAGCGCCACCAGCGCCTTGCTCTCGATGCTGGCGTTGACGATCACGAGGTCGCCGTGCACGATGGGCGACGATCCGGAACCCCAGTGGTGCAGTCCCTCGCCGACGACGGTGTGCCAGAGCTGCTCGCCCTCGAGGCTGTACGCGTAGACGCCGGAGCGACCGCAAAACACGTAAACCGCGTTCCCATCGGTGACCGGAGTACCCGATGCGTATCCGTGCAGGGCGACGAAGCCCCGATACTCCTCTTCCGGCATCAGGGCTTCGGCGGCCTTCTGCCAAACGATCTTTCCGGTGCCTCGGTCAAGACAAACCAGATGACGCGCGAGGTCCTCGATGGTGCCGGGCTCGTCCTCATCCAACCCGTAACCGTTGTAACAGGTCACGAAGATCCGATCGCCCAGCGTAATCGGGCTGGAGGCGCCGCGACCCGGAAGTGCGGTCTTCCAGAGGATATTGTCCTTCTCATTCCACTCGTCTAAAACAGTCTGCTCGGACACTCCTTGACCATTCCCCCCCCGGAAGCGGGTCCAGTCGGCGGCCATGCCGGTTGAGATGATCATTGTCAGGACGAAAACCACCACGGAGAGGGGACAAGGGTTACCGCTTTTCCGTCGCACAGCAGGCTCTTTCTTTGTGAGGTGCAGTTGGGAGATTTCGTCGTTTTCGCACCGGAGGATCTTTGATGATACCGGAGAGGACTGCCGCTCGTCCAGACGCCGAGCGGCGGGTGTGTTGCGAGATTTCCCCGCACGGCAACCCAGCCAATGCCGACCGCGTCCAAGGGCTGAGCGTTGCTCAAAGCAAGTTCAAACTCGCGCAGGGCCACGCTTGACCGGGCCTGCCACGCGCGGCGTAGGTATTGTGGAATCAAGCTGCGGACTGGAACAAGCATGTCCGCGAGGCGGCCAACTACGCCCTGGAGCATGGATGGACACTCCGGAAGTCCGGCCCAAGAGGACACGCATGGGGTCGGTTGTACTGCCCTCAACCTGGCCGCGAAGGATGCCAGCACGCCGTTTACAGTACCCCCCGAGTCCCGGAGGCGCACGCGCGCGACATTCGCCGGGCGGTAAACAACTGTCCGCATGGCCCCGAGGACGAGTAATGATGAAACAGTACGACTTCACCCTGGTCCTATCCAATGGGACGGAATTAACCGATCAATTGGTGGAAGACCTTTACGATGCGGGATGTGATGACGGTTCCCCGAGCTCCCGCGCCGGCGTTGTGATGGTCACACTGCATCGCCAGTCCGATTCTCTTGAACACGCGATTCGCTCGGGCATTGCCGATGTGCAGAAGGCGGGCTGCCGAGTAACGCGGGTGGAAATCGAAGCGGAGGATCTCCCGGAAGGGAAAGAAAACGGGACATCACTGGTTACTGCGTGGCGGTTTGGTCAAGAATAGCGATGCCCCTGTTTCGGCCCCACAAAGCAACCGGGGGTTGTTTAAGGTGTTTAAGAACATCTCGAACGCAGTGTCGGGTGCGGCCCAGAGACGGCCGTGGGTGTTGCCGGGGCTGACAAGTCGTGACAACGGCCGCTAAGCCGCGGCATCCTTGCCGACGACGCCTTCGGCGTGGTGCGGACGACGGCCGAGTGGTAAACTGAATTGTGGTTGAGCCTGAATCCAAGAGGCGGGCAACGGCGTCGGCCTCGATCACCCGTTAGCCCTTTCTGCGGCCGTGCCGACGCACCCGAAGAGACTGACTCTTCCTTCTTCCGCAGCGCCCAGGAGGCTATAACTGTCACAAGACCGTTATGCTCTGGGAGATCCAACCGATGCAAGTCGTTAGTTTGCACGACAAGAAAGAAATCGAGTGCTTCCTGAGGGAGAACGTCGATCTGAACATCTACAGCCTGGGAGACCTCGACGACTTTTTCTGGCCCTACACGGTATGGTATGCGTCGAAGCAAAGAGGTGCGGTCCGCGCAATCGCCCTGCTCTACATCGGCCAATCCGTTCCCACCCTTCTTGCGATATGCGACGAGTGCCGGGCGATGTCGGCACTCCTGAAAGCCATCGCGCATCTTCTGCCTCCGCGGTTCTACGCACACCTCAGTCCGGGGCTGGCGTCGGTCTTCGAGAGCGGCTACGAGCGGCAGTCGCACGGCAGCCACTTCAAGATGGCGCTCCGAGACGAGTCGGCCGTGGCCGGCTGGGATTGCTCGGGAGTCGTTCCCTTGGGAATGCACGACCTGAACGAGATTCGCGAGTTTTATGCCAAGAGTTACCCCGGCAACTGGTTTGACCCAAGAATGCTCCAGACCGGTCAGTACTTCGGCCGGCGAGAGGCTGGCGATTTGGTCTGCGTCGCGGGAATCCACGTGTATTCTCCGGACTACGCCGTGGCCGCGCTGGGCAATATCGCCACGCTCCCCACACACCGAGGCCAGGGGTTCGCAGAACAGGTTACTGCCAAGGTCTGCCAATCCCTCTTGCAGAGTGTCCGCCACATCGGCGCCAACGTCAAAGTCGATAATTTCCCCGCGATCTCTTGCTACCGCCGCCTCGGCTTCGAGGTGATCGCCCCCTATGAAGAACTCATGATCGAGCGCTCGGCTTCCAAGTCGCGGCATGCGTACGCTCGCCGCGTATCTTGACCTGCGGGCAGGTTAAGACCTACTGGAAGTGGGGGCCAACTGGCTAGGTCACTCCAAAAACAGTCGGACTCTCCAAAAAAAATGTCGACTTCAATTAACTGTCATAAAACGACTTGCGTCAATCTCTCCAAATTATACTCTCGCGGCGCTGTCCACTGCCGGAAGTCTCTACGGTATTTCCTATAGTGCTTTTTTTGCGCCGCGAAGTGAGGCCCCGCCTAAGAACCTATCCCAAAACCTCGGAGGAGAAGGGGACAGGCGTATTTTGCTCCGAAGACTCCGCAAAATGAGCCAGTCCGCGGCGGTTTTGAGATAGGCTCTAAGAGCGTACCGCGAGCCCGCCGGCATCGCTTTCCGTTGTCCCCGCCCGCTTCGCGTGCCGCACCTACAGGGAGAGACGTATATGCTCAAGACACGTTTTGCGAAGGGGTTCACCCTTGTCGAGTTGCTCGTGGTGATTGCCATCATCGGGATCCTGATCGCCCTGTTGCTGCCGGCGGTTCAGGCTGCCCGCGAGGCGGCCCGGCGGATGAGCTGTTCGAACAATCTGAAGCAGCTCGGGCTGGCGATGCACAACTATCACGACGTGCACAGGTCGTTTCCGCCGGCATTCATGGTCTTCAACGCCCAGCGCGTGATCGACGGCGGTTGGGCCTGGGCTGTGTTTCTGATGCCTTTCATCGAGCAAAGCCCCTTGCAGGACAAGCTGAGCGTCACCAAGTACACGCTCGATCAAGTGATCCTTGACCCCGCGCTTCTGCCGATGCTGCAAATGGAGCTCGACGTGCTCAAGTGCCCCTCGTCACCCATGGGGCCACTCCGAGAGTATCAGGGGACCGGATCCGCCATGGTTTCCACGGCCAATTACCTCTGCTGTCGCGGGTGGTTCAGCTACGGGGGCATGTACACCGCGGACCGGAACATGAACGGCGTCTTCTACGGAGAGAGCGGCATCCGATTTGCCGAGATCGCCGACGGCACCAGCAATACGATCGCGTTGGGGGAACGAACCGTCTCCGACGCCAACGCGGCGGATCCCGCCAAGTGGTCTTCGTGGTGCGGTCCTGGCGGGCTCGGGCCGCAGGTGGACAAGGGCAAGGGCAATACCGTCAGCGGCTGCGTTGCGGTGCCGCTGAATCACCCCACCAGCATCGACGGCTTCAGCAGCCACCATCCCGGCGGCTCGCAGTTCTGCTTCTGCGACGGTTCCGTGCACTTCATCTCGGAGACGATCACTTTCAACAACGGGGCCCTGGCGGGTAAAGAGAACACGAAATCCCCTGTCGCGGGAGCCGACAACGGCACATTCTGTTCCGAAGCCAGGGCGGGTCGCCTGGGCGTTTACCAACTGCTTGGGTCGCGGGCCGACGGTACCCCCATCCCCAGCGACGGCTTCTGATCCCAGTGCGATGTTTCTGAGAATTGTCGCTAGCCAGACGCGATACAAGTGGGTGGTTGCCTTGCTGGTCTTCCTGGCAATGACCACCCTGGTGACCCTCTACGTCTATGCCAGCAACACGGCGGCCTTCTCCAACCGCTCGATGCAGTTGGTCATGAAGAACATGGGGCACAACCTGCTTATTCTGCCCGAAGGAGCCGATCCTTGGGCCGTCTACTGCTGCGCCGATGGTCTCCCGCTCGTGCCGCAGGACACGACGAAGCGCATGAGCAAGGCTCTCAACCTCTCGTCCCGCTACTACGTCTCGGTCTTGCAGGCGAGGGTCGAGGTGGCCGGTCAGCAACTGGCAATGACCGGCATTGAGCCCGTCGCTCGCAAGGACGAAACGCAGGAAAAAGGCAACATGGTCCTCCCGTTGGGGCCTGACGAGGCGCGTCTGGGCTCCGAGGCCGCTCGAAAGCTCGACGCAAAAATCGGCCACCCGCTAGAAATCCTGGGCAAGAAGTTCCGCATCGTGGAGGTGCTGCCCCCCAAGGCGGCTCTCGATGACTGCCGGATCTACATCAACCTGGCAACTTGCCAGGAGCTACTGGACAAGGCGGAGCAAATCCAATACATCCTGGCCTTCCTCTGCCTCCATTCCGGGTCGCTCGAAGACGCTCTGGCGATTCAGCAGCAGAAACTCACCAGCCGTTTTCCCGGCTTTCGACAGATCGCCAGGATGGATATCGCCCAGGGGCGCCATCTCGCCCGGCTTACAACATCCAAGTCGCTGTACTACCTGTTGGGAATCGTGGCGGCGGCAACGGTGATCGTGGTCGCCGTGACCGGCCTCCAGGAAGTAAACGACCGGCGACACGAAACGGGAATCATGATCGCCATGGGCGTGTCCCAGGTGTACGTGGTCGGGCTCTATCTGGTCAAGACACTGGTCCTGGCGCTCACCGCCTCCGCAGCCGGCTTCGTCTTGGGTTCGCTGCTGGCGGTGAGTTTCACCACACCATTCCTCGTGGTCAACACCCGGCCGGTCACTTTCCTCTGGGACCAGTTTCCTACCGTCGCCGCATTGACCTGTGCGGTGGCACTGGTAGCCGAAATCGTCCCCATCGCCAAGCTGCTGTCGCTCGATCCGAGCACGATCCTGGCCGAGCAATGAACTGATGATCGAAGCGAGCAACCTCACCAAGACCTATGCGAATGCCGAGGGCCCGGTGTGCGCCCTGGAAGGCGTCGATTTCGCCGTTGCCGAGGGAGAGTTCGCCGTCATCCACGGCGCCAGCGGCAGCGGCAAGACGACGCTCCTGATGGCCCTTGGCGGCATGCTGCGGCCCACTTCGGGCTCCGTGGCGTTTCGGGGACAGGACCTCTACCAATTGTCCGCACGGCAGCGAAATCGATATCGCAAACGGCACGTCGGATTTGTCTTCCAGAAGTTCTTTCTGCTCCCCTATCTGACTGCATTCGATAACATCCGTTTGTCGCTGTCGTTGCGAGGCTACCGGGGCGACCCCAAGCAACGAATCATCGATCTGGCTTCCCGGCTGGGGATGGTGGATCGTCTGACGCATCGTCCGTCTCAATTGAGCGTCGGCGAGCAGCAGCGAATCGCAATGGCCAGGGCGATTGCCGCCGAGCCGGATCTTATCCTGGCCGACGAACCGACGGGCAATCTCGACCGCGCCAATTCCGATGCCTTCGCGGAGTTTCTCACCGAGGAAAACCGCCGCGGCCGTACCATCGTGCTGGTCACCCACGACGCAGGCCTTCTCGGTCTGGGCAACCGCAGCGTCCAACTCCGCTCCGGCAGGGTTTGTGGCTCGGCGTGAAACATAGAGGGGGAAACCGTTGAGGTTCTGCAAGGACGACAATTGCCTGAGTATCCGGGAAGTGAGGAAGGAGCAAAGGCCGGGCAACCGTAATTGATTCCCTCCAACTCCCTGACCGAATCGAACAGATCGCACGGACATACACGGCATGACGCAGACGTTCATAAAATACTGGATTCTGCTTTCGCGACTCGTCATTCCGCCGTCCTGCGGCCGCCTGTCTCGCGGAGCCGGGAAATCACTGCAGCGCAGCTGGGACCGGGATGGATTTCGCCATCAATTTCGGTACAGCGCACGCCATCAGCCAGGCGCGCGTCTACTTCGCGTCTTCTTCCTCTACTTGGGAAAAAGAAATCTCTAGACGGTGTACTTCTCCGTCTACTTCCCCCTTTTTTCCGGAGGTCGCCCCCTCGATTCGCGCCAAGCCCGGCTGGTGAGAAACCGTTCGTCTTCAGGCGAGTGTTTTCGCCGTTACCCCTTGTCACGTCGCTCCCGCCGCTTATCCTGTAGACTCGTGTCGAACATCGTTGTTGCGGAGCTGCGTGCCGCTGGGCCTCAGTTGAACGCGTGGCAAGTTGGACTTGGCCCGCACGGATTTGTTGCTGCCCGATCTCGGGACGCCGCCATCGTGGCCGCCAAACGGTCGAGCATCGGCTCGGTTCGACTGCTGCAGCACCCGCGCCGCCTTGTCATGGGAGGAAGTCCATCGTTTAGAAAATCAGCGTTCTGGCCCGTCCTGCCCGGTACGAAGTCCGGAACCCTCAGGCTCTCGTGGTGATGGTTGGCTCTGCCTTGCTTCGCGACGCTGATTGCCGACGCCGAAGTCCATCGAAGCCACGCTTGCGTCCTGCGGGAGTTCTGGCACACGTTCGAAGCGTCCGGCCTGCCCCGGTTGTCGAGAGATCGGCTACCTGCGCAGGGACGCGTTGGCGGTCGTGGAACCTGGAATTGGGAGCCCAGTTCGCCCTTCGAGGCCAAGCCGCCCAGCGGCAGTTCCGGCGGTCTGAATCGACCACGCTGCGCCGCTCGGTGAGCCGCCTCGAAGCTGTCCGCGCCAGGCTTCCGCGCTGCACTCCTTGCCCTCGCTCTGTGCCTGTGTTCTACGGCAAGCTCACGCCCTGTTGATCTTCCGATCCCGCAGGCAGAAACGAGTCGCGCAAGCACCGCCAGCGCGGGCCTGCCGCGAGCGGCGAACCCTTTTCCTCACTTTCACCTCCCGCGCGTCAGACCGCTTCACGCTCCCTACCCACGCCGGACAACAGCCCCGATCCACCGTGCCTCCGCGGCTCAAAATCGTGCCGTGCCGAGCAGGATCGTATTCTGCGCGAGTCCCGGCCAGCATCAATCCCGCGTCTCAAGTGACGGCTGGAATTGTACCGAAATTGATGGCGATTCTCATCCCGGTCCCACTGGTTCGGGTTCGACACGTAGCCGACCGCGACGTCCGATGGCTCGAGCGACAGCTTGTCGCCGGCCGGCGATACGCTCAGGTCGTAGAATCGGCCCTCGATCAGGATCAGTTGGCTCACGTCGTGAAGGTCGTCGTCGGTCGCAGCACCGTAGGGGTTGCGCGACGCGGTATTCAGCTCAGGATCGATGTACAGCCGGTCTCCCTGGGTCACATAGAGCTGGCCGTCGGGCGTCCAGACCGAGGTGTTGACGGTCGGCTGATTCCGCAAAATGAGCCAGTCCCCGACGGTTTTGGGACAGGCTCTTACTCTGTCAGGGTAAACTCGAACTTGTTGTCGACACGTTCGGTACTGATGGGAGATTTGGTTTCCCGCACGCGCCGAGTCTAGCCCCGAAGCATTGGGCAGTCAGGAGTTGTTCTGCTCAGGGTCAATTCCACTGGCCGCTGGAGGAGCTGATCAAATCACCCAAATGGACAGGCTGTTTTGCCGCGGCATCCATGCCGCAGACGCCTCCGGTGTGGTGAACGCCACGGTGGGGTGGTAGAATCATTTGGAATACAGAATCAATCAGGTGGCCGGCATCGGCGTCGGCCCCACGTTTCGTTGGGCGGAGGCAGTTGGAGTGGCCGATACGTCTGTCTCGAACTTTGCGTCTCTTGGTGAGCAGTTCTGCTGGCAGGCGAGGAATTTCGCATTCATTTACTGCAAGGAATGCGTGGACACGGAGCATCTACTGCTGGCCGCCGCTGAAGTCACGCCGATCGAGTTGCACGGCTACCGTGAACTGACCACCCGCTCGATTGCGAAAGCCCTGGAAGCACTGGGGGTTGGTTCCGCCTTGGAGGGCCCAAACGACTTTCATCCACAGCAACTGACTGTTTCGGCTCAGGAAGTTGCTGCTAAGGTGATCGGTTTTGCGGCAGTAACGGAACGGTCCCCCTCACTTCGAGATGTGTGGGTGGCTTTGTCGATGCAGGAACACGGCGTCATTCCAAGATTGCTGGATCACCTCGGTATCGAACGTCACGAATTGTTGCGCCGGGTATCCGGAGCGTGGCCCCCAACATGATCGAGGCCGCTACGCCGCGGCATCCGTGGCGCGGAGGCCTTCTGTGTGGTACCTCTCGCACAAGCCGACGAATCGTGGGGGCCAAGTCGTCGGCAAGACGATGGTTCAGCCTGTCGAGGAAGCGGTGCCTCTTTGCCGGCGGGGCCATCTGCGAAAAGTAGCGATCCCGTCGCTCTCGCCAACTGCCTGCTCCCATCACCCGCGGACCTTCTTCGCGACCTCGGCAACGCGTTTGCCCAGCACGCGGGCGATGGCCAGGTCGCCTTCCTGCGGCTCTAGTTCGCCCCGGGCGCCTGCGATCGTCGTGGGGCCGTAGGGCGTGCCGCCGCGCGCCTCGGTGTGGATCATTCCTTCGGTCGAATAGGGCACGCCGACGATCTACTATCTCACGCGCTGCGACTTCCTGCCGCCCACGAGCGCCGTGCTTGGATGTTTTGCACGCACGGTACCGCGGAAGCACTCGGCTCGTTTCGTTGCTCCGGCCGCCACCGAATGCCAAGCGACGGGCCCGGAGTTTACTGTAGACTTGTCATGTCGCCCATGGGTCGTTATGGCGACAGGAGTCGGGCCATGTTCAGACGTCCGCCGCGAATCGCTTCCGCCATGTCCGGGACGAGAGCCGACGTCTCTTGCATCCGCGTGATGACATCCGCCGGCGTCAGATCGCGATGCTGGGAGAGGAGGGTCGCTGCGGCCCCGGCGACAATCGCAGCGGCGAAGCTGGTACCCGGCCCATTCGACCGGGTGTAGCCGTCGAGCGACGGAAATACCATGTCGACGCAGGGAGCCGCAATCCCCACCCGTTTGCCGAAGTTCATGTGAGGCGACAGGCCGCCGTCCCGGGTCGTCCCGCCAACGATGAGGATGTTGGAGAAGCGTGGGAATCGAACGAACTCGTCTCTGTCTAAATTGCGGCCCTGATTGCCCGCCGACCATACCAACAGAATGCCGGCCTTGTGGGCCTCTCGCAGCGAGGCTTCGAGCGACGCGGCTTCGACGGAGCCTTTGGCAGCGCCTGTCGGCAAGAGAGTACAGACGATCACTCTCGCGCCGTTGCGGATGGCATACCGGATGGCTTGTCGAAGTGTTGTCCTCGGGCCGGCGTGGAACTCGCTCCCGGGGGCGGGCTCCCCAACGATGCGCAACGGCATGATGTTGACGTTCTTTCCAATCCCCGCAATGCCGATCCCGTTGTCCGCTGCAGCGGCCATCAATCCGGCCACGGCGGTGCCGTGGTCGAATTGATCTGGAAACTCCCGGCTCGGGAAGCCGACAGGATCATTATCATCGTTCACGAAGTCCCAGCCGTGCACGTCGTCGATGTATCCGTTGGCGTCATCGTCCTTCCCGTTTTCCGACTCCCCCTCATTCTTCCAGACATTCGCCTCGAGGTCGGGATGCTTGTAGTTCACTCCGGAATCGAGCACAGCCACTGTGATCGGATTGGCAGGTAAGGTGTCCTCCCAAGCCTCCGACGCATTGACGCTGCCTGCACCCCCTCGCTCGTCGTCCGGGGCAAACAGGTACCATTGCTCGGGCAGAAGTGGGTCGTTGGGCAAGTTCGGCTGGTCGGCGACAGCGGCAGAAATGGCCGCAGGCAGCAGGAACCACCATTGGCCGATTGTGCACGGGCGAAGGAAACGTGTCGTCGACATGGCACTGGCTTTCTGTCTCGTGGTAACCGTTCACGGGGCGGAAGAGAGGGGGACAGGTCCATGTTTTCGGCCAACGCGTTTCGCGTCAAAACGCCCGAACTGGCCGAAGAATGGACCAATCGCCGGTCCTGGGCGTGAACAGTTACGTCTCGTGCACACCGGACAGCCTATTCACACGACCTTCACCGACGGCAGCTTTACCTTCGACAGCGCCTTCGTCTGCCTGCCGGGATTGACAACGGGAGATGTGCTTCGAGCCGGCTGACTTTAGGGCTTGACGCCCGTGACCAGCTTTTGTCCCACGTGGATGTCCCCCGACACGCATTCTGTGTATTACTGTAATTGTCGCTCAGACCGGTGACGATTTCGCCCGCGCTTAAAAACTCGCTTTCCACCAGCCAAACATAGCGCCGCAAGAGTCTGTCCGGGGTCGATTCGTGGACCGCGATCAGCCGGAGTGCCGGAAGTATGAACATCCTCTCACACTTCCGCTGCAACTGCAATGCGCAACCTCCTGGACCAGCCGTTCACAACGCTCCTTTCACCGAGCGGAGCCGCGTCCATGCCGCCTCGCCCTGACGGGCACCGGTTGCGGCGCACTGCGGCCTGGCCATACAATCGTCGATGGTGGCAGCCATGGCAGCCGTTTGTCCAATGGCGAATCCACCGTGCGAAACGAATTGCGGAGACTGGTCATGAGCCGACACGACTTTCTGAAGGGAACAATCCTCGGTGGGGCGGGCTTGCTGGGCCACGATACCGGTGCAAAGGCGCAGGCCCCGAAGGCTCAGCCCGGCGAACGGCCCTCGGTCGGCTTCCACGCGGCCGGCGAGGAGACGATCAAGTTGGCGCTGATCGGGTGCGGCTTCCGGGGTACCGGAGCAACGGCCCAGGCTCTGCTCACCAAGGGACCGGTCAAGCTGTGGGCCATGGCCGATCTCTTTTCCGACCGCCTGGAATCGAGCCTCAAACACCTTGTCCAGGGTTTTCCCGCCGATTACGATCGTGAGGCTTCCGCGGGCCTGACCAGCCGAGTGGACGTGCCAGCCGAGCGTCGCTTCGTGGGATTCGACGCCTATCACAAGGCGATCGATAGCGGCGCCGATCTGGTAATCCTGGCCGCGCACCAGCATTTCCGGCCCATGCACTTCGCGTATGCCGTGAAGCGGGGGAAACACGTGTTCATGGAGAAGCCCCTGGGAGTGGACGTGCCGGGGATCCGGCAGATCCTGTCGTCCAACGAAGAGGCGAAAAAGAAGAACCTGAAGGTGGGCGTTGGACTCTACATGCGTTACAGCCAACGGGTATTGGAGACGATAGCCCGCGTGAGAGACGGCGCCATCGGGTCACCGCTGGGCATGTCGTGCTACTTCAACATGGCGGCCTTGCGCGACACCCCGCCGCGGCCGAACGACATGACGGAAATGACTTACCAGCTCCGCAATCCTTACCATTTCGTTTGGCTCAGCGGGGACTACATCGTCGATGCCCTGGTCCACTACTTCGACCTCTGCCTGTGGCTCCACGGCGGCCATCCGGCAAGCGCGCAGGGCCAGGGAGGGCGCCAGGTCTATCTGCCCTCGCAGCAGGGCGACACGTTCGACCACCAGGCCGTCGAGTATGCGTTTGCCGACGGAATCCGGATGTTTGCCCAGACCCGCCAGATCTCGGGCTGTTGGACGCGGTCCACTGCGGAAATTCTCGGAGCGAGCGGCACTGCGGATCTCTTCGGCGGGCGGATCGAGGGCGCCAGTCCATGGAGGATGCGAGGCAGCATGCCCAACCCCTACCAGGTGGAGCACGACGTGCTTATGGATGCCATCCGCCAGGATAAGCCGCATAACGAAGTGGAGCACGCCGCCACGGCAACCCTCGTTGGGATCATGGGCCGGATGGCAAGCTATTCGGGCCAGTTGATCACTTGGGAGCAGGTGATGAATTCGACGCTTGCGTTGGCGCCGGAGCGATACGCTTTCGACGCGGCCCCGCCCGTGGTGGCCGACGCTTCTGGCCGCTATCCGGTGGCCGTGCCCGGGGTCACCAAGGCTCTCTGAGACCTGGGTCTTGCCAGAATGTCTTGGCCGCTCTCTCGACGCCTGTACCCCAGGCTCCGTGCTTCAAGTCGTTACGGGGGCGGGAGTTATGTCGCGTCTGCGTTTCACGAACCGCGGCAGTCGTTGCGGGCGGTGTCGCTCAAAGCATTCCCGTTAGAATAGGCATGCTTTTGAACAATTGGGCGAGCGGCAGGAATTTTCTTACCAGTAGGATGGACATTCTTGTCCGTCGTCTGCCGACGGACAGGAATGTCCATCCTACCTCGTGGTAAGTCTCTTTCTGCAGCTCGCCTTGGACCAACTCCCACTGCGTAACCGTTCACGCAGCGCATCGATCGCGAGGCAGCAATGCAACGAAAGCGAGCTAGAGATTTCGATCAGGAATTACTTGACCTTTATAACGACTATGTGCACGGGCGGATCGGTCGCCGGGGTTTTCTCCAGGGGGCAGCGAAGTTTGCCGTCGGCGGCTTGACGGCGGAGGCGTTGCTGGCGAGCCTCAGTCCGGACTATGCGCTCGCCGAGCAGGTGGCGAAGGACGACCCACGGTTGAAAACGGAGTACGTCGAGTATGCGTCGCCGAATGGGGCCGGGAAGATGCGAGGTTACCTGGCCCGGCCCGCTGAGGCTTCGGACAAGCTGCCCGCCGTGTTGGTGATCCATGAAAACCGCGGGCTCAACCCCTACATCGAAGACGTGACCCGCCGCTTGGGGCTGGCCGGGTTCCTTGCGTTTGCTCCGGACGCCCTGACGCCGCTGGGCGGCTATCCGGGCAACGACGATGAAGGCCGTGCGCTGCAGCAGAAGCGGGACGTGGAGGCGATGACGCAAGACTTCCTTGCGGCCGCCAGGCTGCTCCAGTCGCACGCCCTCTCGAACGGCAAGGTCGGCGTGGTGGGCTTTTGCTTTGGAGGGGGCATAGCGAACGAGCTGGCGGTTCGCGCGCCGGACGTGGTCACCGCGGCCGTCCCCTTCTATGGTCGGCAGCCGGCAGTTGATGATGTGTCGAAGATCAAGGCCGCACTGCTGCTGCACTATGCGGAGAAGGACCCAAGGGTGAACGCCGGTTGGCCCGCCTATGAGAAAGGTCTCAAGGACGCTGGCGTGCGCTACACGGTGCACTTCTACGAGGGAACGAACCACGGCTTTCATAACGACACCACACCCCGCTACGACGAGGCTGCCGCCAGGCTGGCGTGGCAGCGCACGACTGACTTCTTCAATGCGAATCTGCGCTGATCTTGCCGCCCCGCGGCCACACTGAAGCCAGACTCTCATCAGCCGCCCCGGCGGCCCCGTCTGATGTGTCATGGCGGTCTCGGGCGGTCTCGCGCCGACGTTGTTGCCAGCAGTTCGAGTCGGTAAAATGCGATTCACGAGTCTCGTTGCGTTGTTCCCGCCTACGGGCTCCCGGTGGATCATCAAAGTTGTTCAGCACGAGGATACCAGACATGGGAGAAGAGCCAATTCCCGAAACGTCGCCGTCAGGGCAACCCGTCTTCCGGCATTCGCCCAGAGAGAAGCCCTTTGAATTCGCCGTCGGGGACGAATCGCATATCGAGGCGATTGGCACGCATGTCGAGAGGCATGTAGGAAAAGCGGATACTGTTTTTCACGAGATCATTTCCGACCTGGTCCACATCGACGTCCACGTCGTGAAACCGACGGAACAGAGGCCGTTCACCACGCTCGTAACTTCCGGCATGAGTGCGAAGCCAATGCGAACTCCGGAAGGTTCCGAGAACATTTCGCTCGCTGAACTCGCAATCTGCCTCCCTCCTGAGTGGCCGCTTTCCGAGGAGGCATTCAAGAACGAAGACAACTACTGGCCCATTCGTTGGCTGAAGATGCTTGCTCGTCTCCCGCATGAATACGACACCTGGCTCAGCTACGGTCACACCGTGCCCAACGGCGACCCTCCTGAACGCTTTGCCGGCAATACGCAGTTCTGCTGTTTGATGCTCTCGCTGCCTCGGATGCTGCCGCGAGAGTTCGTCACTCTCCATCTGGATCACGACCGGACTGTTTATTTCTACGTCGTGCTGCCTCTGTACAAGGAAGAGGTGGATCTCAAGCTGCGGAAAGGCATCGATTTCCTGGAGAAACTACTGTTCAAGGTCCATGCGACGGAGGTCCTCGATTTGAAGAGGGACAATGCGGGACTGCTGCCCTGGTGGCGCCGGATGTTTTGAAGAATGCCAGCGTGCTTGGAAACGCCACGGCTTGGAGATCGCTGAGCAATAAGAGACAAGATCCCTGCCGGATATCGGACGGTTGTTTTATGAACGAGGACATACCGAGAACCTGGCTGAACAGTGCGACGAGCGACGTGGGATGGCTTCCGACGGTCGGTGTTGGACGTCGTGGGGCGCGCATCGTGTTGCGGCCATCGCGGTCGATCTACGTTCTGTCGATGCTGCTTTTGGCGACAGGGATCGTTCTCTGCGCGGTCAATGTTGGCCCGTTTTGGGTGATTGGGCCGCCGTTGATTCTGGGCGCAATCGCTGCGCCGGTTGGTGCGCCGCTGTTCCATCAATATTTCGGAACGGGTTTGGAAGTCGACCTGCTTGAAAGAACTGTGACAGTGACGCGCCGGAACAACAAAAGGATAGTTCCTTTCGACAGAATCGTAGCCATGCAGCAACTGAACTCGACGCGCCGCGGCAGCGGGCAGTTCAACCTCGTTTTCCTCGACGAGGATGGAGCGGTCGATCGCACTTGTCTCTATGCGCATGCCATTGGATACTATACTCGCCGGATGGCGCGGGACTTTGCGCGGCACGTGCCATGGCCCGTGGTGGGACCGGATGGCCGCCAGGTCGGATAGCGGCTGAACGACGGCGAGCACGAGAAACAGAAAGGTTTCAAGACCGCTCGCGACACCACAACCAGACAAGTAGGTATTCCCTCAAATCGCCATGAGAGAAAGGATCGTCCCCGCCATCGAAAAGATCACCGACGCCGCGACGACGCGAAAGAAGATCTTCTGAAACGCGAGGAGATGGCGAGCGACACCTTCCGATGTGAGGCGACAAACGGTCTCGAAGGCTGCGTCGAGCTTTCCCGCTTCGTCACCGGCCAGAATGATCCCTTTGTAGTCGAAGGGGATCATGACCGGGGCCGAAAACGCCTCATGGATCGTGCCGCCGGACTCGATCACGGCGGCGGCGCGGAGCAGGTCGCGGCGGAGCACGGCGTTGCCGGCGGAATCGGCCGCCAGACGGATCATCTGCTCAACTCGCCGCCCACCGGTCGAGTAAAGGAGATTCATGGCGTGAAAGAAGCGGTTCATCGCCAACTCCCTCTCGGCCGGTCCAATCATGGGGATAACGAGCTTCAACTGGTCCACCACTGCCCGGATCTGCGGCACGTAGTGGGCGACCGCCACGACGACCGCGATGGTTCCATAGAATGTGGCGGTTCGCGTGATGTATCCGAACGTAACGGAAAGGGGAGCGAAGACCAGGTAGATCATCGCACTGGCCGCCGCCCCTGCAAGCAGGATGCAGAGCGGCACGAGCCAGGTGTTGCGCATGATTCTCGCCGGCTCGACCAACAGCCCGCAGTGCCGCTCGAGGTAGCGGAGCGTCTGGTCGGCGCGTCCGCTTTGCTCTCCGCACCGGAGCACGGGGAGGAAAAAGGTGGGAAAGCGGTCGGCCCAAGGCTCCAGGGCGGCGGTCAGTTCCATTCCGGTCGCTGCCCGGTCCGCGGCGGCCAGAGCGATTTCCCTCAAGGAGGAGTCTGCGGCGGAGCTCTGAGACGTCCGGAGGCTCGCGGGCACGTCGAGACCTGCTGACAAGCACGTAGCCAGGTTGCAGCAGAAATGGCAGAGCTGCTTGAGCGGGATCCTTCGGTTGAACCAAGCTGACATCGGCAGTCGTTGGAACGACGTTCTGCTCATTCTCTTCGGCGAACCGCGTGGTAGATATTGGGATGCGGCAAGTGCGGAACCGCAGAGGATTCTACCACTGCAAGGCGGTTGGAACCATCTGGGAAACCATGGCTTGCGATGATATGCTGATGGCGCCCCTGCTTGAGATCGAGCAGCGACTGGTCCAGTTCAGGAGACTTTCCCATGTGCCGTTGCCACGCCCAGGTATCCTGTCAAAGCTGTTCCCATGCCATCGACCGGCGTCGTTTCTTGCTCCAGGGCGGCGCGGCCCTGGCGGCGGGCGGTTCCCTGTCGCGGCTGTCCCGTGCGGCTTCGGCCAAGGAAAGAGGCAAGGTGCGTGTCGCCGCCGTTTTCCTGGCCCAGGTCCGCAATTCCTGGCCCTATCCTGGTTTCGATGCGGCCGGGCGCCAGCGGGAGGTCTTGGCTGTCCTCGGCAAGGCGTGTCCGGAGGTGGAATTCGTGCCGGTGACGATCGAAACCGCTGGCGACACCGCCAAGGCGTTAAAACTCCGAGAGCTGGTTGATGGTTACCTGGTCTATGTCGCCACGCTCTCCTGGGCGCTTGGCGGTTCGCTGGCGGCCATCGGCAAGTTGGGCAAGCCCTTGGTGGTGGCCGACGAGTTCCTGGGCGGGAGCGGGGCCTTTCTCACGAACGTCCCTCCGCTGGTCCGCGGCCAAGGTGCGACCGCCGTCTCGACGACACGTTTGGAAGACCTGGCGGTGGTAGCCCGGCAGTTTGCCTTCCTCCGTACCCCCGGCTTCGCGCCCGCGGAGTTTGCTCGCCGTTGTGAAGAGGCCTACCGCGGCACGTTTCCGCCCTCCGATGAAGCGAAATGTTCCGACGACGACCTGAAGCTGACGGAGATCAGCGAATGCCTGGCGCGGTTTCGCCAGTCGAAGGTGCTGGTTCTCGGACGGGGCCAAGGCGGCCGGCAGCAGGACGTGCTGGGCGCCACCTGGCACTACGTCGACTGGCCGGAACTGGAGGCGATGTACCCCGAGGTCGATCCCGATGCAGCGGCCGAGTGGGCCGAGCGGTGGACCCGTGAGGCGGATCACCTTCCCGCGGGCGAGTATGTTGAGCCGAGCGTGCCGCCTGCCAAGGAAGTCCACGACGCCGCGGTCGTCTACCTGGCGATCCGCCGGCTGCTCAAGAAGCACGGGACCGACATGATCACGGCGAACTGCGGCGGAGGGCTCGGCACCTCGGGGGCGCTTCGCGGTTTTCCCTGCCTGGGCTTCGCGCAGCTCCTGGACGAGGGCGGCCTGGGGATCTGCGAAGCAGGGGTCGACGACACGCCTCCGATGCTCATGGCGAAGCTCCTGACCGGGCGACCCGGTTTCGTGTCGGACCCTGCGATCGACACCTCGCAGAACCGCATTGTCTATTCCCACTGCGTCGGCCCGACGAAGGTCTTCGGTCCTGGCGGGCCGCGCAACGGTTATCATATTCGGACTTCGCACGCGCGGGTCGGCGCCGTCGTCGAGTCGCGGATGCCAGCCGGTTACATGACCACAACCTTCCGCACCAGCGTGGCCCGCAAGCAGATGATCCTGCACCAGGCCCGGTCGCTCGGCCCCCTGGCCAGCGAGAAGGGATGCCGCACAAAGCTGATCGGCGAGGTTCGTGGCGACATCGGCAAGATGTTCGCCCGCTGGGATGAGTTCGGCTGGCACCGGGTGACGGTCTTCGGCGACGTCCGGGAGCCGCTCATGGAGTTTGGCAAGGGGCTGGGGTTGGAAGTGATCGAGGAGGCTTGACCGTGCTCGTTGTGAGGCCATCATCAGGGTAGAGAGAACGGCCATGGAAGCGCTAGTCGCACTTTTTGGAGCTCTCATCGAACTGGTTGCCGCCGCCATTCAGCTTTGCCTCGAGGTGGTGGCCCTTGTACTTGAAACGCTTGGCTTTGCTGCCGGGAGCCTTGCCGAAAAGCCCCAAGCCGGTGAGGCCCGATTCAGCGGCAAGCGCGTCCTGGTGGCGTTTGCTCCGCTGACGCTGATTCTGGTCTTCATTGGTGGGACGTTCGGGCTTTTCCAATGGCGGGCCAACGCCCGTCGAGCGAAAATCGAAGCGACACGAACCTTGATCGATGAGCACGTCACGCGGCTTGCCGAACAAGTGGACGAACAGGGACAGTTCAAGAAGCATCCCCGAGCGCCTCGAATCGGCGTGAACGATGCGTGGGGAAACCCACTGCACGTCGCCTACGAGGAGACTCTCGTGAACCAGGTTGTCACGGTCCGCTCGGCCGGTCCCGATGGAGAGATGAACACGCTCGACGACCTTGATTCGTCCCGCCGACGACTGCGCCCGAAAAAAGAAATTGCTCGAAACCTGTTGGACAAAGCGAAGAACGCGATAGAGAACCGTAACGACCGGGATGAATAGCCGCATACCCCATTGCCGATGTGACCATGGCCCTGCGCGTAACCGTGATTGAAGCAGACCTTGCGAACCCCGAGCACCAGCGAGACGTCGTGGCGATGACTCAGGCTTATGCCCTCGACCCAATGGGCAACGGCGGGCCGCTGCCTCCGGAAGTGCTCGCCCGGCTCATACCCGGCCTGCGAGAGCACCCTACGACCATCATCTTCCTCGCCTACGTCGACAGCCGCGCGGCCGGCATCGCAACCTGCTTCTTTGGTTTTTCGACCTTTACCGCCCGCCCCTTGATCAACGTCCACGACTTCGCGGTGCTGCCCGAATTCCGGGGCCACGGGATCGGCCGGGCCCTGCTGGATTCGGTCGAGCGCGAGGCGAGACGGCGAGGATGCTCGAAAGTCACCCTTGAGGTTCAAGAGCACAACGCCCGTGCCAGGCACGTGTACGAAGCCGCGGGTTTCGCACAGGCCGTCTACAGCCAAGAGGGAGGGGGATCGCTTTTCTACGTCCAACCACTGGATCGGGAGAGCCTTCAATGATTCGTACTATGCTGGCCTTTTCTGCCGTGGTTGCCTGCAGTCTTGTCGCACTTCCCGCGGCCGCCGCAGCCGAGCGGAGACCGCGACTGGTGGTGCTGACCGATATCGGTGGCGACCCGGACGATCAGCAGTCGATGCTCCGTCTGATGATCTACTCCAACGAGTTCGAGATCGAGGGCCTGATCGCCTCGGCCTCCGGCACGCCGGGGGAGTTGAAGCAGGCGATCACCAAGCCGGAATTGATCCGCGAGATTGTCGACGCCTATGGCCAGGTCCGAGACAATCTTGCCCGCCATGCCGACGGCTACCCCACCGCGGAGCAGCTCGAAGCGCGGATCAAGTCGGGCAATCCACAGCGAGGGCTCGACGCCATCGGCGACGGCCACGACACCGAAGGTTCGCGGTGGATCATCTCCGTTGTCGATCGCGACGACCCGCGACCGGTCAATATTGCCATTTGGGGCGGGCAGACCGACCTGGCCCAGGCGCTCTGGCGGGTGCGTGCCGACCGGGGAGCGGTCGCGCTCGCGGAGTTCATCCGGCGGATTCGCATCTACGACATCGGCGATCAGGACCGGATCGTCGAATGGATCTGGGCCGAATTCCCGAAGCTGTTCTACGTGCTCGGTCAGGCAGCCAAGGGACGGGACAAACGCGAAGCCGTCTATCGCGGCATGTACCTGGGCGGCGATGAGTCGCTCACCTCCCGCGCCTGGATCGAAACGAATATCCGCCAGGGCCACGGGCCGCTGGGCGCGCTGTATCCGACGCGCACCTGGACCGCTCCGAACCCGCATTCGGCGATCAAAGAAGGCGACACCCCGTCGTGGTTCTACTTTCTGCCCAACGGCTTGAACGTTCCCGACCATCCCGAGTGGGGCGGCTGGGGCGGGCGGTTTGTTTCGACGCGAGACCGGCTTTACCGCGACGCGCAAGACCGCGTCGGCGACGTTCGAGACGGTCGCAGCACGGTAGGACGCTGGCGCGACGCCTTCCAGCGCGATTTCCAGGCACGGATGGACTGGTGCGTCAAACCTCGCAATGAAGCCAACCACTCGCCGATTGCTGTCTGCGAGGGAGACGGCACGCGGGCAGTCCTCACGAAGCACGCCGGATCGGGTAGCACGATCCGCTTGAGTGCCGCGGGCTCGAGCGATCCCGATCGCGATGAGTTGACCTATCGCTGGTGGATCTATCCGGAGGCCGGGAGTTGTCGCGGAACGCCGACAATCAAGGGCGCGAATTCGCAACATGCCAGCGTGGGTTTGCCGCAAAATGCGACTGGCGATCTTCACGTCATCCTGGAAGTAACCGACCGTGGCCAACCAGCATTGACCAGTTTCCGGCGCGTGGTGATCAAAGTAGATTGAAGAAACAGCAACGGAAAGGATAGGTATCCGATGGCCAAGACATTATTGACGGGTTTCGTTCTTGCAGTCACGTTGTTCGCAGCCGCCGCCCGCGCCGGCCAAGCCGAGGACTACTGGCCCACCTGGCGAGGCCCGCTCTCGTCGGGCGTTTCGCCGACCGGGACACCGCCGGTGAACTGGAGTGAAACAAAGAATATCCGGTGGAAGGTCGCGATCCCGGGCCAAGGGACCTCCAGCCCGATCGTGTGGGGCGAGAAGATCTTCTTCTTGACCACCATCGAGACCGACCGGCAGGGACCGGCTCCGGCGGAGGCCGACGGCGCACCGAAGCCCTTCCATGGCGGACGGGCACCGAAGAACGTTTACCAGTTCGACCTCGTCTGCCTCGACCGCGAATCCGGACGGATTCTCTGGCAGAGGACCGCCCGCGAAGAAATGCCGCACGAAGGCCACCATCCCGACCACGGCTTCGCCTCCTATTCGCCGGTGACCGACGGCGAGCACGTCTGGGCCTCGTTCGGCTCGCGCGGCGTGCACTGCTACGACATCAACGGCGAGCACACGTGGAGCCGCGATCTCGGCAAGCTGAAGACAAAGTCGATGTTCGGCGAAGGCAGCTCGCCCGGCCTGATCGGCAATGCCCTGGTCGTCGTCATGGACCACGAGGGCCGGTCGGCTATCTACGCGCTGGAGAAGTCGACCGGCCGCATCCTTTGGCAAAAAGACCGCGACGAGATGACCTCCTGGTCGACGCCCCTGGGCGTCGAAGTCGGCGGCAGGCTCCAGGCGGTCATCAATGCGAACAGCTTCGTCCGCGCCTACGACGTCGAGACGGGCGAGGTGATCTGGAAGTGCAGCGGGCAGACGGCCAACGTGATCCCCGCGCCGGTAGCCGGTTTCGGGCTGGTCTTCTGCACAAGCGGTTTTCGCGGCAGCGCACTGTTGGCAATCGAGCTCGGCCACACCGGCGACCTGACCGGCACCGACGCCATCCGCTGGCAGGTCGATCAGGCCACCCCGTACGTCCCCTCGCCTCTTCTCTACGGCGACAAGCTCTATGTCTGCTCGGGCAACAATGCCATTATTTCCTGCTACCAGGCCTGGACCGGCAAGCCCCATTTCGTCAAAGAACGTCTCGACGGCGTCGGCGGCATCTACGCGTCGCCGGTGGGAGCGGACGGACGCATTTATTTCGTCGGCCGTCGGGGCACGGCCCAGGTGATCCGGCACTCCGGCAAGTTGGAAGTCCTGGCCACCAACAAGCTCGACGATGAGTTCGACGCCTCCCCGGCAATCGTCGGAGATCAACTGCTCCTCAAGGGAAAGAAGCATCTTTATTGCATCAGCGAGCAGTAACGGCGGGCGGACCGTGCCGAGGTCAGCGAGCCGGTCCTCCGGCCCGCTCGACCTGCAGGTTCTCCAGGAAGTCCACGTGGTTTCTGCCGCCGTTTGCGTTGTCTTTGCGAGGGCGCCAGAGCTTGCTAACGAGATCGAGGTCGCCGTCGCGGTCGAAATCGGCGGCCACGGCGCCATGTCCGCCAAGTCCGGCGTCGAGGATGACGCGCTCGCCGAACTTCTGCCCCCGGCCGTCGACGTTCTCCCAAATAAACCACCGCGGCGGCCCGTCGCCGGCGATCCCTTCCATCTCGCAGGTGAATACGTCCGCGTCGCCGTCGTTGTCGAAGTCGGCCACAATCAGCGAGTGGTATGCCCCGCGAGCAGTCGCGTCGCCGGGCGGAAGATCGTGGCGCGTCCAGGCGCCTCCCTTGCCGTCGGCATTCTCCAACCAGGCGATCCCGCCGCGCAGGATCTCGTTCTCCGCCATCACGAGGTCCTGGTCGCCGTCGCCATCCATGTCGAGCACGGCACAGTGCGTAGCCAGAGGATAGGGCGGATTCGCATTGCCGAACGGGATGTTCTCGCGGGTCGCCCAGCGGGTGCCGCGTCCGTCGACGTTCTCGAACCACAGGTTGGATCGGACCACGTCCAGGTCGCCGTCCCCGTCCAGATCGCCCACGCCGATGCCCGCGTGAACGGAAGGCCCGATGTCGTGCCGTTGCCACGGCTGGCGCGGGTCCGACGCGATGCGGTACCACCGCAGATTGTTCTTGTCCGACATCGTAAGCACGTCGGGCCGCCCATCCCCATCGACGTCGGCGATGACGACGTCGTGAACCGCTTTCAACTCCTCGTCGAAGAGGTTGCGATCAAACAACTCCGCAGCCGGCCGCCCCGTGTTGCGATACCACGCCCCGCCGGCGACGAAATCGATCCAACCGTCGCCATCCACGTCGATGGCCGCGCCGCCGACGTCCGACGGCGACTGCTCGCCCAGCCGGTGGCGAGTCCAACTGCCCGGCTTTGCCATCCGATACCACACGATCTCCGCCCGACTGCGGCCGGTAATGAAATCCGGACGCCCGTCGCGGTCCAGGTCCGCCGTAGCGGTCTGTCCCCAGGAGTTCCCGGGCAGTTCGCGGTCGACGTAATGGTGGCGGAACTTCATCTCTGCACGTGTCGCCGGCGAGGCGAGGAAAACCAGCATCGCTGTGAACAGCGTCGTACGGAGCCGACGGCTGCTTCGCAAACAGGTTATCGGTGCCATGACTTTCACTCCTGGATTCCGAGTAGGTCCCGCTTGCCGAGCGGGACCTGACTTGCCAAAACGATTCTCAAACTGTAAACGCCACCACCGCGGTTTATCCCGGTGGGGCGATGTTTGGCAACTACAAACCGCGATCCTGTAGGCCGTTCTGTGATTTCGCTTCCGCCGCTCGCCTCTACGGGCTGAGCGACGGAAGCGAAATCACGGAAGGAGGGTTTTTCTGGCGGTTGTAGTTGCCAAACATCGCCCCACCGACGCGGGGTCGGTGGTGGCGTTTACAGTTAAACGATTCTCACTCTCGCCGATCCCGGCGCCTCTTTCAAGCGCGGAGCGTCCATTGCCCAACAAGGTCCCGTTCGGCAAGCGGGACATGAAATAAGGTCAGTTGTAATTCGGAGCGCTCGGAACGTGTTCCGAGGTTGTTGGCAACTCCAGGTCCCGCTCGGCAAGCAGGACCTACCGGCGCTGCATTTTCACGGAATCCGCCGCACATGCATGAGCAAGTCCGACGCAAACGGTGTGCGCAACTTCGGGCTTCCGCCCGTATGCTTGAGACTCTTCGCTTCCTCTTCCTTGCCCGACACGGTGTCGAACCACACTGTCGAATAATTGCCCGCTGGCAACTCCAGCGATACGTTCGCCTCTGGGGCCGGCAGGTACACCAGGTATTCCTTGCCCGGGTTGGCCAGACAGTACTTCGACGACGCCAGATCGCCGCGTGGAGTCATTGCCGCCAGGTCGATCTTCCCCGACCACTCGAGAACGTAACCCATGCTCTTACGGATTGGATCGAGTCGGGACGGCTCCATCTTTCCTTGAAGCACGGAGCCGTCGTAGGGGTCCATGAAGATCGGATTCAACCCGCGGAGAAAACTCTTCCAAACCCACGCCGGGTTTCCGCCGATGCCCCAGAGATGATCGGTATCCGTCACAATCACCTTCGAGCCGTCGGCGGCGGGCGGATCCTCGCGATAGCCGCCTTCCGGATTGGGGGAAATCCAATCGGCCGGGCTGTCGAAGAGCGCCTTGTTGCTGCCGCCCTTGTATTGAAACGTCATGCCGACCGGATGCTGCTTGGGCTTCGTCCGTTCGTATTCATGGATGAACCGGATCATGGCATACTGCCAGTCGGTGGAGGCCGGATGGTTCTCGTTGGAAATCTCGTAGAGCACGTTGTCGAACTCGTTGACGGTATCAATCACCTTGCCAGCGTAGGCCTGCTGCAAGCGGGTGATTTCCGGGTCGCGTCCGGTGTGGACTTCCAGTCCGCGTCCGTCGCCGTCGAGATCGCCGTTGATGCCGTTGGTGTTGTTGTCCGGATGAAACGGATGGTGCTGCCAGGCTCCCGGTGAGAACTGAAGTCCCCACCCTTCAAAGAGCATTACCGCGGCGTAGATACGGCGGTCTCTCGCCGCTCTCACGCGATCGGCGAGTCGCGTGAAGTATTCGTCGTTGAACTGGCCGAGGTCGAATTTCGGCTTCCCATCCAGGGCCTTGCCGGGTCCGGTTCGCTTCCATGGTTGGGGCGAGACAACATGGGCAAGGGGTTTCGCCTCCCGATTGCCCCCCGTATTCCACGACAGCAGATCCCACGCCCACAGCCGGAAGAAGTTGTGCGGATACTTCGCCATCCAATCGAGATACGCGCCGTAATCGAACCGCTGGGGCGGATCGCCCGGGCTCATGTCGACGAGATTGTTCCACGTATGGGAACCGGTAAGAAGGATCGCCCGGCCCGTATCGTCGGTGAAATAGCGAGGGTTGGTCGGATGGACCCGCAAGGGGCCTTGCATCCGGTTCTTCTCTGACCCTGCAAACGAGACCGGCGCGATGCGAACCGCGGGGCTTCGCAACGGATCGCCCGGACCGCCGGCCGTGGCTCCCGACTTCACGATCGCCGCGGCCCAATGTCCCTTGCCCGGGGTCTGAATCGTCGCGACGCGGCCGCCGCGGATCGTTTCCTGTTTGCCCCAGTCGCCGCTGCCGATATCAATCCAGCGTAGCAGGAATTCCCCCTCGGTCTTTTTCAGATCCAGCCCCACCGCTCCGCCGTCCGTGAAGTACAGCGCGTAAGCCATGCCCGGCCGCGCCGCCAAATACGCTTCGTTCTCACGGCGGTCCGAGAGCAGCTCATTTGCCGGTTCCACGTCCCACAGCTTGATCAGCGACTCCAGCTTCCGCGCGGCCACAAGCGAAGCAACCGCGGGCGGCGAAAGCCCCAGGCCGGAATCGGGCCGGTGGAACCTCGCCGAGGCGGCCCCTCCGATCACGTGACGCCACCACCGCTCCACCCCGTCTCGATTGTTTCCGAATCGCCCGCCGTCGGCCCCGTAGGTCTTCACGGTATTGAGCGGGCGCGGTGCCTTGGCGATATGGCGGCGCACCCACTGGAAGTTGTCCCAGTGCTCCTGGCCCTTCTTCTGATTGTTTTGCGCGACGTCGGCAAAGTCGTACCGCTCCGGATGGTCGAGCGTCCGCCGGTGTTCTTCCGACTTCAAATCCCAGGCGTCCCACATCTCCGTGACCGCCACCTTCTTTCCCGCCTCGGCGGCACGGCGGCGAATGAAATCTGCCCACCAGGCTCCCCATGCCTCCTCGCCGGACGTCTCGTTGTCCATACAGTAGAGAACATGATCGTACTGGAGCGAATAGGACAGCAGCTTGTCGACGAACCGCTGCTGATAAGGCAGAACGACGGTATTGTTCCGTTGCTTGGGCGTCGTGAAGAAAAACGGCTGCCGGTTGCGGCCCGGATGATCGGGGTAGTGCTCGGCAAAGCCCGACTGCTCGTACGTGTAGTTGACATTGTTCTTTGGATTGTACGGATGCGGTTCCCAGTGGTCGCGCGAGTAGTCGAAACGGTCCCAGACCTCGATCTGCACGATAATACGCTTCTCGTGCGTCCACCGGAGCATGTTCTCGAACCGCCGCCAATACTGCTCGTTCCACTGCTCGAGGTCGTACCGTCCGTCGGGCAACTGCTTGAACGGGTAGACCTCGAAGCCCTTGTCGTGGCGATCGCTCATTGTGTTGCGGATATAGTTCGCGCCGGCCCGTGCCATTTCCTCCAGGTGCTGCTTGAGATCCGGGATCTGGAACAGGTTGTCGTCCTTGCTCCCGCCCAACAACAGCAGCGGTTGTCCCCGGTACTGCCAATACCGAAGGTTTTTTGGCCACGGCTGGATTCGCTCGGGATCGTCAACCGCCGCAGCCGACACCTGCGAAGCGGCCAGCAACACTGAGGCAAAAACAAGACACCAGACGCTCCAAACTGATTTCGCGTTCATGGGGCACCTCGTTCGATGGACCGTTTCCACGGCTTCCGGTACGGCCGCTTGAGCATTGCGTTGGCTTCCTCGTCGTTCGGACACTGCTGGGCCTCGGGATCCCAGGGGATCTTCCGTCCCAACCGCATGGCAATGTTTCCCAGGTGACAGAGACTCGCACCGCATGGTGCCACCCCTTGAATGAGATGCCGTGATTGTCCGGTCCATGGGGTGAACTCTATCACCGGGTCGGATGCAATGCAACCGATTCGCGGAGGTCCCGGAGTCGAGGGCCGGCAAGAGAGCCGGTTGCTCAAGGCGCGATCAGACGCCGTCGGATTCGTCCCGACCGTTTTCGCGTTGTAAATGTTCGAGCATGTCGTGCTCGAACCGCAGCGGCGACAGGGCGACCGAGAGTTCCTGGATCGCTCGCAAAACGCCCAGCATCATCACGGCCACGCCCGCCACGAAGAGCGTCGGTGCGACCCATGCCCAGTTGGGAATCAAGGATGTGATTCCCAAAAGCAGTGAGCAGCCCAGCATCAAGAGCACGGTGACCAGCAAGCAGACGAGGGAATCCCGGATCATGCGCACGCGGTCGAAGAGCTGGTGACCCAGTTCATCGAGAACCTCCAGGCGGTGCTCGAGGTGGGCGACCTCCGGCGACGCCGGCGGCTGGCCGGCCATCGCCGCGAGCCGGCCGAACAGATCGAACCGTTCCTTGTTGATCGTTCGCACACGGTTCACAATGACAGCCAGGCGGTTGTACAGCGCGAGGCACAGCAGACCGTTGGCCGAAATCATCACGACCGGAGTAACGAAGCTTTCGATGGTCTTGAGCGTATGGAGCATAAGCGCAGGAAGGTGACCGAAGGGAGGACGCAACCCGGTTTGCAAGTGCGGGGGGTGCGATGAGCTGCCTGCTGCGGGCGTTGCAGCGGCGCAAGTTCCAAGTTGTTATGGTAACGTTGGTTGCGCCCGTGTCAAGGTCCCGAAGAGGCTCTAACAAAACGGGGACAGGCACCTACCGAATACGGCTGTTTTCGTGTTTTGCGAATGGCTGGCGGGAGCTACCCACCCTTTATTGGGGCCTTTAAGTATCCGCTCCTCCGTCCTGGAAGCAGTTCCTGCTTGGGGCCTCTGCTTGTGGCCCCGCCAGCCGGCACTAGTTAGAATCTCAAACATGAAAACCTTCGTCTGTACCGTCGGCCTCTTGTTGTTCCCGGCTGGGATGGCTTCAGCCAACCAGGAGTTGCTTCTCAGCCGCGAAGGCAAGAGCGAATACGTGATCGTGATCCCGCATCGCTCTGCGGCGGTCGAGGAAACGGCGGCCCGCGAGCTGTGCAGTCATCTCGCGAAAGTCACCGGCGCCGCCCTGCCGATCGTGTCCGACGCCAACGTGCCCGACAAGCAGCCTCGTATCCACGTGGGCAACAGCGCGGCCGTTCGCGCGATGTTCCCGGAACTTCAGCCCGCCAGTCTGCCGCCCGACGCCATCGTCATCAAGACCGCCGGTCGCGACCTGGTGCTGACAGGCCACCCGCGCCGCGGCCCCCTCTATGCCGTTTACACCTTTCTCGAGGACGTCGTCGGCGTTCGCTGGTGGACCGCCACGGAATCATACATTCCCAGCCGTCCGACACTTACCGTGCCGCGGCTCGATGTGACCTACGCTCCGCGGATCGCCGATCGTGCGGTCCGCTACCTGCAACTCTCCGACGGCTGCTTCACCGATCACAGCCTGGTCACCGAAGACGAGCAGCGCACCATGGGGGTCTTTTCCGCGCGGATGCGGCTCAACGGACACGATCACTACTCAATTCCCGACGAGTACGGTGGGCCCAACGGCCTGATCGGTTGGGTCCACACCTTCTACCAGATCAACGGTCTGTTGCCGGTCGCCACGTACTTCGACGAACACCCCGAATGGTACAGCCTCATCGGCGGCGAGCGAAGAAAAGAACGCTCCCAGTTGTGTCTCACCAATGCCGAGATGCGCCGCGAGATGGTCCGGGTCGTGAAGGAGCGAATCCGGGCCAACCCCGGCGCAACGATGATCTCCATCAGCCAGAACGACTGGGACGGCCACTGTGAATGCGAACAGTGCAAAGCCGTCGACGAGGAGGAGGGTACGCACGCCGGCACACTCATCCACTTTGTCAATGCGGTCGCTGAAGAAGTGGAAAAGGAGTTCCCCGACATCCTGATCGAAACCCTGGCCTACCAATACACCCGCAAGCCGCCCCGCCACGTCCGCCCGCGGCACAACGTGGTCATACGGCTCTGTTCCATCGAATGCTCCTTCGTCGAGACGCTGGCCGACGGCCAGGATGCTGCCAACGAGGCCTTCCGGAAAGACCTGGAAGCATGGGCGAGCATTTCTCCGCAGCTCTTCATCTGGGATTACGTTACCAACTTCCGAGGCTACCTCCTGCCCCATCCGAACTTTCACGTGCTGGCGCCGAATCTCCGCTATTTCGCCAACCATGGCGCGATCGGCATCTTCGAGCAGGGCGACAGCGGATGCCGCGTCGGCGATTTCGTGCGGCTCCGCGCCTGGTACCTGGCCCACCTCTTGTGGAAACCGGAATCGGACGAAAAGGCACTTCTCAGAGAGTTCATGAACGGCTATTACGGAGCAGCCGGTCCCGCTCTCACCCAATCCATCGAGCTCATGAGCGACGCCGGTCGGCGCGCCGGGAGCCCGATCCGGTGCTTCACCGACAACACCCGCGGCGGGCTGACCCTCGACGACATGAACCGCGCGGCCGCGCTGTTCGACCAGGCGGCCGCTGCGGTGGCCGACGATCCCTTGCTGGCCGAGCGGGTCCGGCGCGAGCGATTGGCGCTGGACCACGTCTGGCTCCGCCGCTATGACTCCCTGAGGGCCGAAGCCCTACGCACGGGCACGGAATTTCGCGGACCGGAAGACCCGGTCGCCGCACTGCGCGACTTCCGTGAACTCCTAGAAGAGCACAACGCCGGCGAGTATCGCCAGGGGCATCGCATACCCGACGACTTCGGCGACGACCTCCCCTTCATGCTAAAGAAGCGGATCCCCCCCGGCGACACCCCCGAGCAGTGCCGGGGACGTGCGAAGGAAGACTGGATCGATCTGCAGGAAGCCGACTACATTCCGCGATCCCGGCCCGGGCTCTACCGAATCGAAAAAGACGAGGCCGCCTCGAACGGTTTCACTCGCCGCATGCCGAACACGCACACGATTTGGGCATGCCACAGCTATCCCTTGGGCGACTACGGTGTCACGGACGGCAGCCGCTGGCGAGTCTCCATGTTGGTCCGATGCGACGCCACGGCCGACGACGGCGCGGCAATGACCCTCGGGATCTACGACGACGACGCGCATCGCAGCATCGTTTCAAAACAAGTGCCGGTCGCGGCGATTCGTGGAAACGAGTACCGGTTGATCGACCTTGGCGTTCACACTCTGGGCAAGCTCGCGTATGCCTGGGCGGCGCCCGTGGTCCGCGATCCGGCCGAGGTCGAAGCCGTCTACGTGGATCGAGTCATCCTGGTGCGCGAGTGATTCCGTCAAGCTGTAAGGCGAGCGGCAGATGAGAGTCCCCCCGCACATCAGCCCGGCTGGGAAGCAGCCGGGGGTGATGGCAATGGTGAGGGGATGCGATCATCTACCACACGCATGAAAGGAGTGAACCTTTCGGTTCTGCCGTTTCACCGGGGCAGCTCTCAGGGGGTTGGCTCGGGGGCTTCTTTCAAAGGTGGCTCAAAGATATCGAAAGCATCGAGGGACACCGCTCCGTTGCCCTGCGTAACGAGTCTTAGAACGTGCGCCCGGTTGGAGAGGTTTGCGGCAAGGCGCAAGCGGAACTTCTCCTTGTGCGGGGCCTTGAAATCGACCTTTCCCATCGTCGTACGGACGACATCGAACGTGAACCGGTCATCGGTACGGTTCGCCTTCGCATCGCGCCAGAACTCCGGTTGGATGATGATCTGTCCGGAGTTGCCGGTGAACGGCTTGAGGGCGTTGCCCGAGCCGTCGAGGCCGGTGACGCTGCCAACGAGTTGGTAATCGCATGTGTCGCTGGTCATCGTGATGGTCCAGGTCTGAGGGACGAGGTTCTTGCCCAGCGTGACGGCGTGGGGGCAGCGGTCGCGCGGGGGATTGGGCGGGTTGGGGGCGTTCTTGGGATCGGGTTGGACATACGAGGCATAGAAGGCGTCGAACTGCTCTGCGGGCTTGCCGTCGATCCACACCTCCGCGGTGCCGCCGTCGGGGCAGCGCCAGCCGATCAGGTCGATGCGGTTGCCGGTGAACGGCACCTCCACCTCGCTGGCGCGGTTGGTGGACTGAAGCGCCTCGCCGTCTGCCACGGTCTGCCAGTCGCCGCCCTTCTTCACGGCAGCCGATTCGGCCTCAAGCCTGCGCTCGCGGTCGGCCGGGTCGTAGTCGAAGCGGTCGGGTCGATGGAAGTGGCGGGCGATATTCATCACAGTCATTCGCGAAGCATACCGGTTCTCGTGAACCGAGTCGGCGAGGAGGTCTTCAATTTCCAGGCCGTTGGCGGTCATGTACCGGGTCATCTCGCGGCGATTCTCGACGAACTCGACGCCATAGGTCTTCGCGAGGGCCCGCAGGGCTTGCGGATCCTGATGGCTGTTTGCGGCATCCGGATCGGGCCAGACTCGCTTGTGCGGGTTGCACCAGTGAAGGCTGCCCACCAGGATGTCGGCCGTCGTGTTGCGACGGAGTTCCGCGATCAATTGCTCGAGGTCTTCCGCCTTCCCGAAGTTGTAGATGAGGACCACGTCGGGCTGATCGGGGATGACGAGGTGACGCGCCCAGCCGTGCGAGAAGTGGTAAGATGTGGAGTCGCCGGCCATCTTCTTGTAGTCGATCTCGGGCGCGTCGGGGAACCGTTGGCGGATCTGCTTGATGAGAAAGTCGCCGTTGCCGAGGCCGTTGGTGAAGCTCGAGCCGATCGCCCAGACGAGCAGGGGGCGAGGCGGATCCATCGGTTTCTCGAGTTTTTGAATGGTAAGGGCCATCTGGGCGCCGTCCGTGGGCCCGGGCGGGGCCTGATACGGAGGTGCGCCTTTCGGCGGTTCCGGAGGGAGATCGGCAGCGATGGACGTTGTTGCGAAGGCGACGAGCGTCGTCGCCGCTAGCGCAGCATTAAGCAGGGTGCAGCGTCGCATGGGGTGGGGCTCCTTGGAGTGGCGGCTTGGGTTGGCGAAAATGCGAGCCGTGGAATGTCGGCATGCCTCGTGCGCAGGGAACCGAGTAGGCTGCGCCCTCCGACAGTTGCCGAGCGGGATCCCGCGTCCAGGTCCCGCTCGGCAGAGATTGCTGAAAAAGGGGGCGGGGATCGCAACATTTGCCGATAGTTGCCGAGCGGGATCTCGCTTCCAGGTCCCGCTCGGCAAGCGGGACCTACTTAGGCGTAGTGGCGGGCGACTTTTTGGATGGCATTGGCGACGCCGAGGATGTACTCCTCCGACATGTTCTCGTTGATCGTCACGCGGATCATTGAGGCGAGGATGGCTTCCGCCTCGGGGCACTTGTGCTTGGAAAAATCCATGGCCGAAAGGCCCATCTCCTTGACGGGCCAGCGGCCGGCGAAGAAGGCGTGCTGCTGGAAGACCGGCTCGCCGTAGAGCGGCAACTTGATGTAGCCGCCGGAAACGCGCGCGCCTTCGGTCACCAAGGCCCTGGTGAACTGGGAGCGGACCTCGGGCCGGACGCGGAAGAAATAGAACCAGTAGACGGCCCGGTCCTCGGGGTGGACCTGGTGCGGGACGACGCCCGGGGCGTCGGCGATTTTCTCTGTGAGCAGGTTGCCGAGCCGGGCACGCTTGGCCACGATCTCTTCCAGCCGGGTAAGTTGGGCGGCGGCCACGGCGGCCTGGGGCTCGCTCATGCGGTAGTTGGTGGCGAAGGCTTCGTGCCCACCCCACTTGACGCGGTTTCCACCCTTGTCGCCGAACTTCTGCAGGAGCGGACCGAACCGCTCGTCGCTGGAGGCCACTACGCCGCCGTCGCCGCAGGTGATGTGCTTGGAATTCTGCAGCGAGAAGCAGGCGATGTGGCCGATGGTGCCGATCGGGCGACCGCGGTACTTCGCGCCCCAGGCTTGGGCGCAGTCCTCGATGAGAATGAGGTTGTGGCGGTCGGCGAGTTTCTTCAGGGCGTCGAGATCGCAAGGATTTCCGGTCAGATGTACCGCGATGATTGCCTTGGTCTTGGGAGTGATTCGCCGCTCGACGTCGGCCACGTCGAGATTGCAGGTACCGGCGCCGAGATCGGCGAAGACCGGCACGGCCTGCTGGTAGAGAATGCCAATGACGGTTCCGATATCGGTGACCGGCGAGGTGATCACTTCGTCGCCGAGGCCGATGCCCGCGGCTGCGACGGCGATGTGCAAGGCGGCGGTGCCGGAGGAGCAGGTCTGGACATACTTGAGCGGGCAGAACTGCTGGAACCGTTCGGCGAGGAGCTTGGTTTGCGGTCCCTGCCAGTAGAAGAGCGATTTCTGCTCGAGCATCGCGTCGAGCTGCGCCCTCTCCACGTCGCCCCAACGGGGCTCGTCGGCGATCGCAGCCTTGACGGCCTTTTCGCCGCCCTCGATCGCCAGTTTGGAAGGTTCGGCGGCCTGAGCCATCCGGGGAGCTGCGTCGGCCAGCGCCCCCGCCATCAGCAGCCCGGAGGTGCCCGCGATGAACTGGCGCCGCGAAACGACAGGGTTGTTCTCGGACATGGTTCAATTCTCCTGAAGTGATTTGATCGGAATTCGGGCAAGCGTTGCGGCGCCCCTATTTGTCGGCGGCTACCGCGATCATGTCGACGGTCATCGTGCGGCCTTCCATACCCACGCGATGGACCATCACTTTCGAAGCTGCGGGCGGGCGGTCCGGATCGAAGACCTTCGGTCGTGTCCGGTCGACCCAGCGCGCGGCGTCGTCGTCGGCAACGTAGTACATACCCTTGGCCATATGGCGCATGTCGCTGCCGGTCTTCTCCAGGATCTCCTTCAACTGGTCGAAAACGAACGTGCCCTGGGGCTCGCCGCGGCTGGGCTCCTTCGCATACTGGCCGGAGATATAGATCTGCCGGTCGGTCCGCACCAGGGCCACCTTGCTGAACGTGGGCGACGGCCGGACCTCGGGCGGAGTGAAGTATTCGACGTTCCCGGTCGCCTTGCCGGAAAGCGGCAATTGGGCGATCATCTCGATCTCGACCGGCACGGAAGCGAGCCATTCGACGAAGACGACCGGCGGCATCGACTGATCGGGAAAGAACGTCTTCACATCGCGGAGGACTTCCTCGGCCGAGGTTACCGGCCGCAGAAAGATCCTGAGCTGCACGACTTGCTTGGGCGAGAGCTTGAGATGGCCGAGCGTGGTCATGAGCGAGGACATGGAGCGGATCACGGCGGACTCGTTCAGCCCGCCATCAGCCGGCTGGCCGGAGAGGTAGGCCACGCCGCCGGGCGGCAGCACGGCGGCGTCCGCGCGATCCTTGGCACCCGCCACGACCTCGCAGCGTTTGAGCGTGACGGCCTTGTCACTTTCGCTGCCGCCGGCAACCGCGTCCAGGGCGACCAGCGCCCCTCGATGCGGCAGGGGCGTCAAAACCGAGGTGATGGCCGGGCGGATCGCGGGGTCCACCCGCTTGCTCAGCAGCTCGCGGACGCGGATGACGGTCTCGGGGGCCAAGGCGTAGACGTTCAGCCGCACCAGCCTGTCCAGCCCCGCCCCGCAGTCCTTCAAGACGGCTTCCAGGTTGGTCAGCACTTGCTCGATCTGCTTGTCGACCGAGCCTTCGCCAACCAGTTTTTCGGCCGTGTCCAGCGGAAACAACTGCCGGGTGTGGACCAGTGGAAGGCCCTGGACGATCACGGCCTGCGACATGCCTTCCGGGGCGTCCAGAGGAACGTACTCGATCGACGATTCGGTCGCCTTGCCGGGCGCCGGCTTCTTGGACTCTTCAGCACCGGGGCAGTCGGTCAGCCCTAGGGAATAGGCCGTTAGGACGGCGGCGGTAAGCGATCGCCAGGTCATGGGTGTGCTTTCTGTATGGTGGTTAGTGGATAGTGGTTAGTGGTTAGTGGTTAGTGGTGGGACTTTGTGGTTCGTGGAAAGTGGAAATCCGCGATTCGGCAGGAAGAAAACAGGATATCAGCACGCCGGTAGTATCCAATGCGACAGCACCAAGCTGCGGTCCCACAGCTTCTACCTACTAACTACTAGCCACCAACCACTAATCACTTAGCACCAATCAGACTTGTTCCGGTAGCTCGTATTGCTTGCGCTTCGGTACGTCGAGATACTCGTTGGCCTCGTCGTCGCCGGGGAAGATCTCTTTCTCCGGATCCCACTTGAGATGACGGCCCAGGCGGCGGGCGATGTTGCCGAGGTGACACAAGGTGGCCACGCTGTGCCCGGCCTCGACGGGCATGATTGGATCCTTGCGCGACTCGACGCAGGCGAAGAAATTCTCGAAGTGGTTATCGCTTTCGTAGACGCGGACGGCATCGGCCGGGAGAGGGTCTTCGTCCAAGCCGACCGGGTCGCACTCGTACCCTTCTCGGAAGATCGTGATCTTGCCCTTGTCGCCGATGAAGGTGGCGCCGCCTCCCAGTTTGGGATCAACAGAAACCAGTGAAAGGACCGCGCCGTTGGCGTACTTATAATGGATGGCTGTCCTGGAGGTAGCCGCGTCGCCGCGATCGCGGGTCTCCGGCGTGTCGTAGACCACCGTTTCCATTTTCTGCTCGGGCTCGACCCAGATCTCGACTGGGCCGCTGTGGTCCACGTCGAGCGCCCAGTGGACCATGCTCAGGCCGTGGCAACCCCAGTTGGGCAACTCGCCGCCGGAATACGGCCGGAACGACATCCATCCCGGCCCGACGGCACACTGTTCGGCTGGGGGGGTGTAGAACGGCTTCTCGCGTTCGTAAGGAATCCGCGACAGATAAAGGTCCGTATGGTAGGGCACCACCTCGTTGGGACCGCACCAGGCGTCCCAATCCAGTCCGGCCGGAACGGGTTGCGCGGAGAAGTTGCACTCGTACGCGCTGGGATAGTTGTAGCCGATGATCGCTTGGATCTTGCCGATCCGACCATTGCGGATCAGCTCGACGGCTTTGCGGGTCGCCGGATGCGAACGCTGCTGCTCGCCGGTCTGAAAGACCCGCTTGTACTTACGGACCGCCTCGATCATCTTTCGGCCTTCGCGGATCGTATGGCCCAAAGGCTGCTCGCCGTAAATGTCCTTGCCGGCCTGGCAGGAGTGGATGCAGGGCAGGTAGTGCCAGTGCTCGGGCGTGCCGTAGGTAATGACATCCACGTCCTTGCGTTCCAGCAGTTCGCGATAGTCCTGGTAGGGCTTGGCGCGGTAGTGGCGAGCCCATTGTTCGGCTCGCACCATGTTGACGTCGGCAACGGCAACGATGCGGGCGTTCTTGGGCGGCTTTCCCTGGCCCCCGATCCCTTCGATATGTTGCCCGCTGCGTCGCCCGCAGCCGATCACACCGATGCCGATCTGTTCATTCGGGCTCACCGTTTTGGAGGCCGCCACCGGCGACGTTTGCGGCAGGGCTGCCTGGGGAGCCGATTTCTTCGAACACGAGATGAACAGCGGCACACCCATACCCGCCGCAGCCGCTCCCAACGCCTGGCCGAGTACCTGGCGACGAGAAAACGTTCTCTTGGTGCTCATGAGACTCTCCTGGTTCAGGATGTAATGCTTCCATTGAAGTCAACCGGACGGTAACCGTTCACAGGGCGGAAGAGAGGGGGACTCTTGTACTGATCGTCAAGTCAAGCCACTACCGGTTGCGGAGCCAGTCCTTTTTTCATCACCCCGGACCGTGCCAGTCGTTTGGAGTGGTCTTTATTCTACCACGTTTCGTTCCCCATAAAAGCCAGCCTGCCACGATGGGGGGCGGGTTGGAAACGGAACCGTGTCGCGGAAGAGAAATGAAGTCAACCGCATGAGGCGAGCGGCAGAAAAAAACCTACCCGCTCGGACGTAGTTTGACTCTCCGAGTCGGGTCCGGCCTTCAAAGCCCGACTCGGAGAGTCAGGCTACGAATTTCTGCCCGTCGCATGAGGGCCCGTTCGCACCCGCAAATAACCACGGCAGGTCAGTTCGGCAGATAGGCTCCCAGGGCTTTCAATCGCTGCTGCAGTTGGCCGATGTCGACCGTTCGCGTATCGCAACCTTGCTCGGCACAGATCGCGGCGGCCACGCCAGTCGCCTGCCCCGTGATGAAGCAACCCGGCATCACCCGAATCGAGCTTTGCAGGTAACGGTCCGTGCTGATGCAGCGGCCGGCCACCAGCACGTTGCGGAGTTCACGCGGCACGAGGCAACGATAAGGAATGCCGTAGCTCTCGCCTTTGCCGTAGCGAAGGTTCTTGAAATCGTCGGCGTATTGCTGGTAGCTGGCGAGGTCAGGCCTGGTCGCGTGGATATCGACTGCGTAGTTGTAGCGGCCGATCTCGTCGGGAAAGACCGCTCGCGACTTGAAGTCTTCCAGGTTGAGCACGTAGTCGCCAAGAATACGGCGGCTTTCGCGTGCGCCGATCTGCGAGGCCGTTGCGACCAGTTCCATCTGCTCGAATCCCTTGAGATACTCCTTGTAGTATCGCTCGTATTCCACCAGCGACTTGCGGGCCCAAACGAGCGCGTCGGTGATCGACCGTTCGTCGGTGGAATCCAATCCGAACGTGTGCCCGATGTTGCCACCGCCGGTATTCTTTCCGACGCGGAACATGCCGGGCAGGTGGCGGTCGTCATGGGTGAAGACATCGTCGCCGAACGCATCCTCCAGGCGGCTCTCGTCGCTTTTGCGTCCGCCTTCGTGCACGGCCGACCAGTCGATATCGGCCCAGAGGCTGCACAAGGTCCCGGCCATCATCCGACCGTGTTCGTCGCCTTTTTCGAACGGCGCTCCGGCCCAGGCGGCCAGATCGCCGTCGCCGGTGCAGTCGAGGTAGACCTTCGCGCGCACGGCAGACAGGCCGCTCTTGCCCGACAGGATTGCGGCGGAAACCCGGCCGTCGCCGGCCTCCACGGCGATCAGGTCGTTCTGGAACAGGAACTTGACGCCGGCATCGAGAATCAGCTCATCGTAGACCCTTTTGAGCACCTCGGCCCGGATCGTGACATTACTACCCGGCCCGTTGCCGCCGGCGGCCTTGAGCCGCTGGAGGATATCGGCCCCAATGCCGCCGGCCAAATTGCGAATGCCGTCGCTGAACGGCATGAACAGGGGCAGCATGCCGGCGGTGCCCATGCCGCCCAGGCACGTGTTGCGTTCGGCGAGGAACACGCGGGCCCCTTGGCGGGCCGCCGCAACCGCCGCCGCGATGCCCGCCGGCCCTCCGCCCGCGACGAAGACGTCGACCTCATGTCGAACCGGAACTCGCCGCTGAAAGAGAACCTCTTGGCCCGGGGCTTCGGCGGCTGCGGTGGCCCCGGCGAGCGGAGCGTGGCCGGCGATCGCCGCAGCCGCGAGCGATCCTCTCAAGAAATCTCGCCGGCTGGGGCGGGAGACGGAACGCCCGGCGGTTTGCGAACGGTCGAGCGGAAGAGAGGGGGACAGGTCCATGTTTTCAGCCAACGTCTTTGACGCCACAAAACCCGAGCTGGCCGAAAAATGGACTAGTCCCCGGCTCCGTGTGCGACAGGAATGAATTGTGCTCATCGGGATCATACTACCTCCGTTCAGGATCAAACGTTCGAGCGCACAACGCGACTGCTCATGGTACGGTACGGCGTTTTCGGCCGCAACGCTGCAACCGTTCCCCGAGAAGCGATGGATTGGAATCAAAGTTTCACATCTTAGCCGCCAATCGTGGCTTCCACCGGGCAAGCCCGGCGGCGGCCCTTTTCCACGAATTGTGAAACGTGATCGAATGCCCGCTCACTGTTCGGCGGCTTCCTGCTCAACCACCGGGAGTTCGACGGTGATCGAAGTTCCCTCGCCCGGCTTGCTCTTGATGCGGCACTTTCCACCAAGGAGTCGGGCCCGCTCGCGAATACCCTCCAGCCCGAACCGGTTCTCCTGTGTCGTCTGAGGGTCGAAGCCGACGCCCCAATCCCGGATCTCGATGCGAAGGCGGTTTCCCCGCTGGGTGAGGCTGATGCGGACCTTCTCGCTCTTGCTGTGATTGCGGGCATTCGTCAGCCCCTCCTGGACGATTCGGTAGATCACATTCTCCAGGACGGGAGCCAATCGGCTGAAGGCAACTCGGCTGCGAAAGTCGATCTTCGGACCGTGGAGAGAGGGCTCGTGGATCAGGTGGGCGATGGCCGCCATCACGCCGGACTCGTCCAGGATCGGGGGCCGGACGCCGCTGATCAGGCGCCGGACTTCGGCGTGGCACTGCTGGAGCATCTTCATTGCCGCGTCGAAGGCTCTGGCCGCGTCTTCACGTTTTGTTTGGCGGGCATGCGCGTAGACGTGAAACTGCATGATCGCACCGGCCAACTGCTGCGCCAATCCATCGTGAATGTCGTAAGCGATCAAACGCCGTTCGTGATCGCTGGCCCGAAGCATTCGCTCGAGGGTTCGCCGTTCGTGTTCGAGCGCTTCCTCGGCGAGTTTGCGCTCGGTAATGTCTTCGATGAGGGCAACGACGTGGTCAATCGATCCGTCTTCATCTCGGAATGCCCGGACATGAAGTGTGGTGTAAACGGAGGTGCCATCCTTCCGCAGAAACCGCTTGTCGAGGGTGTAGTCTTCGATGTCACGTCTCAGGAGCCGATTGAACGAATCCAGGCTCCGTCCCAGATCGTCGGGGTGCGTCAATTCAGTCCAGGTGCCTTGGAGGAGTTCCTCTCGGCAGCAGCCGAGGATCTCGCAAAGTCGATCGTTGACTTCGAGCCAGCGTTTGTCGACCGAGGTCACGCCCATGCCGATCAATCCCTGCTCGAAATAGTTGCGGAATCGGCGCTCGCTCTTCCGCAAGGCGTCTTCGGCCCGCTTTCGTTGGGCGATCTCGCGCCGAAGCTGGCGGTTCGCCGCTTTCAAGTCGGCGGTGCGGTATTGAATCCGGTCTTCAAGCTGCTCCTGGGCCCGCTTTCTCTCCGTAATATCGACATTGACGCCAAGGATGCCGTAGACCCGGCCCCCAAGACGAATCGGGGTGATGACGTTGTCGTAGTAGAATGTCCGGCCGCCGATTTCCGCCTCGATCTCCGCCCTTACCCGCTCTCCCGCGAACGCCCGCCGGTTGTTGTCGAGCCATACCTGGCGGCTCCGCTCGTTGGGGGCAAAATCTTCGGGCCGCTTGCCGACGGCGTCCCCGTAATGATCGCGAAGAACGGCGTTCTGGAGGAAGTATCGACCGTCGGTGCCGATGGCGAAGAACTCGAAAGGCAAGCAGTCGATCGCGGCGTGGAGGACGGCCCTACTTTTGGCGAGTTCCTCTTCGGCAGTTTCCAGCGCCGCGATCCGCTGCCGCAAATCGGTGAGTTCTGCGACGAACTCTTCCGTCGTTCTATCGTGGTCGGTCACGCTGCACCTGCTTCGATCTTCGAGTCTATCCCAAAACCCCGGAGGGAGCGTGCCCCCAAAGAGCTCAGGGGCTGTAAAAGGACAACTTGGCATTTTGTTGTAGGGCGGATTTCAATCCACCCCAGGAAGAATAAGGGGTGGATTGAAATTTACCCTACAATGTCTAGTCAAGTTATTCTTTTACGGCGCCTCAGTTTGCCTGGATTTGCGTCTTGCTCACCGGAATCTCTCCGGTTTTTACGTCCAACGATGCTTTTCCTCCTTGGAACACCACTGTCCCGAAACCTGATCCGGTGGACAGAAAGCTCCGGAAATCACCGACGCGGGAATCGACAAAGAGCGTCTTGGTCACGGCGTCATAGCGGGCGCCGGAGAGGCCCTGCAAGAGCCCGTAGCTCGACATGGCCCTCGCATACCAGTGGCCGCATTCGTATTCATTGAACGGATTTCGCCGTGTGCCGTCGTAGCGGCGGCGGCAGGCGCGGACGATGTCCAGGCCCTTGTCGACCTCACCCAACAGCATGAGGTGCGACGCCACCTGGTACTCGATCCCCGTCCAGACCTCGTCGCTGTAGACGAAAGGCAAGAGCGGCTTGCCTCCGCGAGGCCAAGAGCAGAGCAACAGACCGCCGTCGTCGCCCATGGCAAACGAAGGCCGCTGCGGGTTCGCATGCATCGACAAGTCGTGCTTGAGATTGTACTTATGGACCGCAACCAGGTGGCTGCGAAGCTTCTCGCGGTCGACGATCTCCTCGTCGAGCCCGCAGACCGCGGCCATCCACAGGCCCAGCACACCGTCGGACAGGCAGCCGGTGCCGTACTGGTACTTGGGCCCCTGCTGGTTGACGATCTCGGCGACGCGGCGATAGGCCGCGCTCTGGTCTTCCGGCTTGATCGGCTGGAAGTTGCCGTCGAGCCCTTCTTTCTGGACGATCTGGATGAAGTACTCGCCGTTGTACAGCTCCGACTCCATCCGCTTCGCCCCCTTCCCGAGCAGCTCGCGGTAGAGCGAGACATCGTCGCCGGCCGCGTCGCCCATCTTGATCGCTGCCGAGAGTGCCCCGAGATAGAAGCTGCCGCAATGTCCGTCCGGGCCGAAGTAATTGATGTCGTACGTATTGTGGTGCTCCTCTTCCAACAGGCCGGTATGGCGAGGATCGTACTTCTCGATCATGTAGTTCAAGCTGCGCTTCACGAGCGGCCAATACTGTTCGAGCCACTGGCCGTTGCCGGAGATCCGCCATTCCCGATAAACCTTCATGATTCCGCCGAGTTGTCCGTCGGCGGCATCGAAGGCTCCGCCGCCCTCGGCGATCGGCAGGTTGGCGCGAAAGGCCTGGCGGCCGTTCTCGTCGAGCGATTCGTGATACTCGGTCTGGCGAAGGCTGCGTTCCATCGACGGGAAGAGATGGCAGATCGCCTGCGCGTAGTTCCACACGTGGGTGCAGGAGCCGGCACAGCAACCGCTCGAATCGCTGCAGCCTTGCCAGCACCAGAGCCGGCCGTCGTGCTGCCGCAACACCGTGGGCGACTTGAGGATCGTCAGGTTGGCCGCCGCGGCCTCGATGACCTCGGGCGCGAGGGTCGTGTCGTAGAAGGCGTCGCGGAACACCTCGCTGCGACGGCGAAGCTCCGAGTAATTCTCCCGCCAATGCCGGGCCACGTCGGCAATACTGCCGAACTGGGTTGCATACCAGGGAAGATAGGTCTGCGGCGCGGCGGGCACTTCGCACTTGCCGGCCACGCACGCACAGGTCTCGACCGGCGGATCGGCAACCCAGCCACCGTAGTCGTCGCCCTCGAAGTCGGCCACGAGCGTCACGCGGCCGGGATCCGCCGCGACGCTGCCGTTTTCGGCGGCGAGGGCCTCGAGGGGCTCATCGCTGAGCAGAAAATGGTCGGCGAGGAGGTGCCCCCATGGGCCCGTGTGCCGATCGACGATCTGGACCTTCGCCCGGCGACCGCGGAGATCGGCGAGGTCGAATGTCGTCCAGGCGAGTTTCTCTGTGTCTTGTCCGTGTGCCGAGTGGACGATCCTGCCATCGACCAGGAGGTTCACACACGTTTGGCCCCGATGCGATCCGCCGCCGACGAGGAAGTGGAGATACGGCCGGTTCAGTTCCAGTTCCGGCGACGTGAGCGTTCCCTTGGCGTCGTCGCCGTCGGGATCGAAGGTGTTGATCAGTCCACGGCCCAAGAAGCCCGACACCGGCTGCTGGCCGGCCGCCTTGCCTCGCGACGGCGAGCCGTGAAACGCCGGGCCACTCGAGCGGCTTCCCCAGCGGAGATCGCTGCCCGGCACGTACCAGCAGCACAAAAGCAAGAGCGTCTTTTCTTCGCCGGGCTTGAGCACGAACGGCACGAAGAGCGACGCTCCGCGCGCCCCGCCCTCGGCGGGCGGGTTGTCGAGCACGATCGCGTCCTGGACGTTGTTCCAGGTGATCGTCAGATCGTCCCACCAACCGCCGCGAAACCAGCAGTGGTCGACAGTAGTCTTCTCACCGTCCACGAAGAAGGCAAACGCTCCGTGCTGCCGGCGGTCTTCTCCGGTTTTCGCATAGAGGACGAAGCCGCCGGCGACCGGCCCGATGGAGCCGTTCCCCATGAAGTTGGCCGAATTCAAGGAGAAGACCGCCTTCCGGCTGCGATCGGACGTGTTGCGGAACCGGTATTCCAACGCTCCGACCGGCAGGCTCGAGGGATCGGGATCGGGCGGCGTGAACGGGCTCCAGCCGGTGATCTCGGCATCGAGCGGCACTGCCTGGTCGCTCAGCTTGATTGTGGCGAAGGGGAAACGTGCCAGAAACTCGGCCTGGCGGTAGTGGGGCAGGCCAAGCGTGGTCCGTCCGCTGCCGTTGCCGCTACCGGTGCGGCCGAAATACTTCCACTCGGGAATCGGCCCTTCGACGACCCGGGCGATATTCTTCTCGCCCTGATCGCCGAGGACGCAGAGTGCCGCGAACAGGGTCGGCTCATGGAAGAACTCCATCCGGTGGCGGACGGACATGTGGGAAATCGCTCCGTTCCCTTCGAGGCAGAACATGCCCGCGCCCATGCCGCCGATCGGGAAAGCGACTCGGCTGAGGTATTTGCCCGAGTAGGGGCCGTTGAACGGGCGGGCGGGTTCGTCGGCCGCAGGTGCCGAAGTCGAACCGAGAAAGAGAAGAACCGCAGCCGTCAGGAGTCGTGGGAGCAGGGACATGATCGTATTCCGTTGCCTGGAAAGCCTTTGCTGGAACCTTGGCGGCGATTGTAGATCCCCGTGCGGCGGGGATCAAGGTACCGGCAGTGCCCGTTGCGGCAGAACATTTGGGGACACAGCGATAGCTCGCCCAAGCCCCCAGACCAGCCTCGGCCCAAGTTCTGACTTCCTCGGTCAATCGCTCCCATGGGTGTCGGCGGCGTGGTTTGGGAGCTAAACTGTCAGTTGCAAGCTTGGACTTGGCGACAGGGGCGCGGTCGCAACTGGGAGATTCAGTAGTGGCGAGGTGTACGTCAAACCCGAGCTGAGAGGCCCTAACAAAACGCGGACTGGCGCCGCGCGAAGACGCTTGTTGTCCGTGTTTTGTGGCACAAGACACGGGCCGCTAGTCCGACAATACGTTCAGCCCGACGGGCGGTGACGGGTGACGTCCGGACTGCGGGTCGGGCGAGGATCTTCGGAACACATCGATGAAGAAAGGAAAAAAACCATGAACAACACGAATTCTTTCGCAGCCAGTCGGTACGGGTGTCACGACGACCGGATCTCGCGGCGTACGTTGCTTCGACGTGCGGCGGGTGCGGCGGCGCTGGCAATTGTGCCTCGGCATGTGCTGGGTGGGGCCGGTCATGTGGCGCCGAGCGAGAAGACGACGATCGCCGGTATCGGCGTGGGCGGCCAGGGCACACAGAACATGCTCCGGTTCCAGGCGTTTCCGGAAGTTCAAGTCGTGGCGGTCTGCGACGTGAACCGCGAAAGCCCCGGCTATATCTCTTGGAATTGGACCCAGGGGAAGGAACAGCGGGTGGCCGGTTGGGAGCCGATGCGGCGGGCGATTGACCAAGGGTACGCGGAGCAGAAGCGATCCGGCGCCTATCGCGGCTGCAAGACGTACAGCGATTTTCGGGAGCTTCTGGCCAAAGAAGACGTGGACGCGGTGATGGTCGGGACGCCGGATCATAGTCATGCGGTGATCACCCTGGCGGCCCTGAAGCAGGGCAAGCACGTCTACTGCGAAAAGCCGCTGAGCTACTCGGTGAGCGAAGCGCGGCTGATTGCAGAGACGGCTCGCAAGGCCAAGGTGGCTACGCAGTTGGGCAATCAGGGGCAGGCATCGGAGGAAGCACGGCTGGTGGCGGAGTTCATTTTGGACGGGGCCATCGGACCGGTCCACGAGGTGCACGTCACGGTCGGTGCTCCGTTCTGGGAGGCGCCGGCTTGGGGGACTCAGCCGCCGGAGACTCCCCCGGTGCCCGACGGACTCGATTGGGATCTGTGGCTGGGCCCGGCGCCCGTGCGGCCATATCATCCGGCCTATCATCCGTGGCGATGGCGAGACTGGCGCGACTTCGGGACCGGTCCGCTGGGCGACATGGGCTGCCACAAGCTGTCGTCCGTGTTCAAGGCGTTGAAGCTGACCTATCCGGTCAGCGTCGAGGGGACGTGTACGGAACTCGGCCCGCAGATCTATCCTCGGGAGTTCCGGGTGCGTTACGAATTTCCCGCGCGCGACGGCATGCCCCCAGTGGCCGTGACGTGGCACGGCGGCGGCCTGGAACCGCCGCGGCCGAAGGATCTGGAACCGGGGCGGCGAGTGTCAGGAGATATCTACGTCGGCGAGAAAGGAACGCTGATGGGACATCGCCTGATTCCTGAATCGAAGATGAAGAGTTATGGACGCCCTCCCAAGGTGCTTGCTCGATCCCCGGGCCACGACAAGGAGTGGATCGACGCATGCCGAGGCGGAGACCCGGCCGGCGCCGATTTCGTCCTGCATGCCGGGTTGCTGACGGAGACTCCACTCTTGGGGAACATCGCCATGCGTCTTGGCAAGAAGCTGTTGTGGGACGGTTCCAACATGAAGTTCACCAACGACGAAGCGGCGAACGAACTGCTCGACCGCCCCTACCGGCAAGGTTGGGCGTTGTGAGCAGTACGGTGGGAGTATGCCTGCCGCGGCGGACGTGAGAGTACGATCTTCTGGTCAACTGCATCCGAAGTTCGGGAATGTCGGCGAGTTTGACTCTCCCTTTCCCGCCTTCTGCTCCAACTCCGGGCGACTCATCGTTTTCTGCCCGCGACGTTCGGTAATGAGTTTCCATAGGGCAATGGCCGTTCTCCCCGAGCAATACGTTTCAGCAGTCTTGCTACCCCCGGTCCGTACCCTCGGCTCCAGCGGTAGCTGGCCGCAAACCTACGTGCGAGGTCGTCAGGATCTCCGCCGTCGGTCTCGACGAACCACTTCGCCAGATCGATCGCCATCTGGGTATCGTCCGTCCATCTTCTCTCGCCCCGCCTCGTCCGGCCAATCAGACGCCAAACGAGCCGCTCCGGTAGACGTCCCTCATACGGCGCGCCGAAAGCATCGCCGAGAGCGAGTCCGAGCAAACAACCAGAGCATTGATCTTCGTTCACGCGATGAGTCCTCTTGCATGACACCGGTCTCCGTGCCCCACCCGGGGCGGTCGCCGCGGCCTCCTCAGCCCTACGCCCGAAACGTTCAGGCTAAGCTGCCGGGGCCGCCTGCAAAGACGTTGAAACGCGGTAAACCAGGATGGCGGCCCCAGTCAGCTTCAGCCGTTGGTTAGCCCTTTTGCCGGGCTGACTGTCGCAGCCTCGAAATTACGACGGAACTGCCACACGGCCTCCAGGAATTCTGCGTCGGTTGCGTCCCACAGCCCGCGCCCATGAAGGTCGGAACACAACTCCCCAACAGCAGCGAAGAGCTGGCCAGACCGCATCTCGGGAACGACTTCGGATAACTCACGGAGAGCAACGAACAACTCCACCCTTGTTTCATTTTCGCTCATATTCGGTCCCTTACAGATGGGGAACTGGCTCGACTCCGGCGATACCCCCCGATGACGACCACAGGGACCGTCTCGGCGGGCGCCAACTTCGCGATCCGAGTGGCCCGAGTGACGCCATCGGAGATCTCCAGAACACCGTCCGGATCTTCGTACACGAAGATCGGTGGCATCCCATCTTTCGATGACCCGAATTGACGAATCTGTTGGTGCAACTTCCACGCGTCGGCACCACTGGCCCGGCTCGGTGGGAGTCGCAATTCGCTCGGATCGACGTCCCGGATCGGCTGGCTCATTTACATAGCATACCCGGCCCAGAGGCGAACCGCAACCTGGCAAAGGACAGCAAGGACGTTAGCCCCGTTCGCGCAGCACCGATCCAAGTTGGCGTCCCTCAGCTTCGAGAGCCGCGATGTCCGCCGCCGTCGCTAACGTCATGAAGGTCCAGACATCCCAATCGCAGCTCACCCAGGTTTCGCCATTCGACTGCGGTGCCGCCCGCACCCGCAGAGTCATGGCATAGGCACGGATATCAAAGCGCCAGAAGGCCGCAAACCTGTTCCCTCGACGGAAGACCCACTCGCCCGCGGATTGCTCGGCCAATTGATACGCCAGCCCGCAGAAATGACCGGCAATGCTGCGGGCAACGTCGCGTTTGCCGGGAACCGAGAAGCCAACGTGGGCTCTTATCGCGATGTGCCTCTCCCAAGAAAAGGGCTAACTTTTCAATTAACCTGGAAATCGAGCGCCGTTATCTTACAGAGTCTCTGCAGGATAACGCGCCCGCTTCTGAACTGCACGCTAGCGGCTAATCCACGCCCTGTCAAGTATTTGCGAAGCGGGGCCTCCGTCGCCGCTCGCGCGATATCCGGCGCTCGGCATGCAGGATAACGCGCAGCGCCGCTTGCGCGTTATCCTGCGCCGGCCGGTTCGGCGCGATAACCGGCACGCCGTTGCCGGATATAGC
>JAXGMN010000014.1:0-289102 GCA_040768665.1 Thermoguttaceae bacterium | reverse complement strand
ATGGAAAAACGCAGTCCTTGGCAGCCACACTTCGACCGCCTGGAAATGGAGGCGACTTGTGCGCCCCCCGATAGGCGAGTTTTTCCAATCGCTCGCCGAATCTTCCGGCGGGCGTGCCGGCGGGGATGGCGGAGGATGTGCTTGTGCCGGGTGCGCATGCGCCTGTGCCTGTGCAGGAGGCGGACGGTAAGGCCACTCCGGTCTCCGTAGATTTCCGCCGCCGCTGGTCTCGACCATAGGGTCCGTTGCCGACCTTCCACCTTGACAACGGTCAACGCCGCACGTCAGCATATAGCCAAGGAAGTGTACGAAAACAAGGAGCACTAAATGGCCATTCGCGTGTTTCTGGTCGCCGCGCTGGCGACGGTCGTTGTTCCCTCCACCCACGCCGAACCGCTGTTGTGTTGCGGGTGGGATACCGTGTTCCTCGTGGAGCCATCGGCAGCGCCGCAGGGGCAAATCGAAAAACTCTGGACGTGGGACGCCAGGCAATGCACGGAGATTCCGGAAAACGTGCGGCCCACTTTCAGGACCACCGACGATTGCAAGCCGGTGGACGGAGGTTCCAGGATCCTGATCTCCTCATCCTCTGGCGGTTGCGCCCTCGTGGAAAGGCCATCGGGCCGCGTTCTGTGGCACGCTGTTGTCCCCAACGCCCATTCCCTGGAATTGCTGCCCCGCAACCGTGTCGTTGTGGCGAGTTCCGTCAACGCCCAAGGCAACCGTCTGGTACTATTCGATCTGTCCCGCCCGGATCAGCCTGTCTGGGACGTGCCGCTCATTTCAGCGCATGGAGTGGTTTGGGACGAAGGACGTCAGTGCCTATGGGCTCTGGGCCTCAACGAACTGAGGCGGTACAAACTCAAGGATTGGGAAAGTGACACGCCATCGCTGGAAATGGAGGCGACTTGTGCGCTCCCCGATGAGGGAGGACACGACTTGCAGCCAATACCCGCAAGTAGCGATCTGGTCGTCACCACAGGCTCTCACGTCTATCTCTTTGACCGGGACAAGCGCACTTTCCGCCTTCATCCCGAGCTTGGCGACAAAGCCGCCGTCAAGTGTGTGAGCGTCCATCCAGTCACCGGGCGGACAGTGTTTGTTCAAGCAACCGAGTCCTGGTGGAGCGACATGCTCGGCTTTCTTACTCCAGCGGAAAGGCTTCAACTGCCAGGAGAGCGGCTCTACAAAGCTCGGTGGTTCGTTCACAACTCGAGCAAGGCAACAGGCCAAAAATCTGGACGAACCCTCAGGTATTGGTCCCACGAAATGTACCACGCCAGACCGGGACGAGGGACTGGCATGGCAGAGGCAGATGGACGCCAAGTTCCTGGCGGAGCTCCCGGCTGAGTTCGCCCGCAGGCCGTCCTCGGTCGCCGCGCCGAAAATCTTCGATTGCGCCCGCAATAGCTGCCTCATCTTCCGCGTAGTCCGTCTCGGAGGGATTCTCGGCCCGCCAAAGATCAAACAACTCGTCCAGAAGGCTCAAGCCCCCGCCGCGCAAACGTGCTTTGGCAAACTGCGTGAAGCTATCAAGCTCTTGTTCAGTCGTCGACATCCGCCCTTGCTCATCAGAATTCCAACCGCTCGAGAAACCTCAGGCTCTTTGGAATCTGGGCGGTGACCGTCGGCGATTCATCCTCGATGAAGTAGTACTTGATCCCGACCTCCTGGGATGCGCGGAACAGTGCGGGCCAATCCACCTGCCCCGTTCCCAGGGCGACGTCGTTCGTCAAATCGGTGTGGCCGGCGAGGCTCCCTGTGGGCACGCCTTTCTTGAGGTCCTTCAGGTGCAGCAGCAGCCAGCGGTCCGGGTACTTTCTCAGCAGCCTGGCGGGATCCTGGCCGGGAAACACCGTCCAGAGCACGTCCATCTGGAACCATACGTGCTTCGGATCGGTCTCGGCGACGAGCAGGTCGAATAGCGTTCCATCCTTGTACGGGTAGAACTCGTACCCGTGGTTGTGATAGTAGAATTTCATGCCCTGCTTGGCGAGTGCCCTGCCGGCATCGTTGAACACCTTTGCGGCATCGCGGCATTGCTTCTCGTCGAACGGCGTCTTGTGGGCGATCCAGGCACAGCCGACGTACGGTATCCCCAGTTCTTTCGCCTCGCGGATGACGCCGTCGATATCATCGCGCAAGCGGTTGTAGGGGAAATGGCTGCCGATGGCCACCAGTCCCCGCTTGTCGAGTTCGGATTTGAACTCGCTTGGGGTCTTGCCGTAGGTGCCGGCCACCTCGACATACTTGAAGCCCCACTGCTGAACCAGGTCGAGCGTGGGCGCGACGCCTTCGGTCTTGAACATGTCCCGCAGACTGTAAAGCTGCAGGCCGGTCGGACCGTGGTAGCTCTTGCCCTGCCCAACGTCGGCGGCGGGGCTGCTGCTGTGCATGACGAACAGGGCGATCAGGGCTGGGACGGCAAGCTTCAGAGTGTTTCGCACGGATGGATCTCCTCGGAGGATGGGAACGCGAACGTCGAGGCGGCACACGTTAACCATCTATTTTAGGTAGGCCACCGGATAAACCGCAAGACTGCGCGAGCTCGCGAAACTCCCTAACAGGCGATTCCCCCCTCGTTTGCCGGCTCTAGCGGGATTCCAGAGCCGCCAGCAACTCGCCCACGTACTGGCCGATCTCGCGAAGGACCTCTTGGCGCGGTCGGCTGCCGGCCTCGGCGATGCGGCGGACGATCGCCGAACCGACGATCAAGCCGTCGGCGACAGGCGCCAGCATCCGTACATGGTCCGGCCGGCTGATGCCGAATCCGATGGAAATCGGCAATTGCGTCTGCTCGCGGAGCCAGGACACGTTGTCGACGATCTCCGGCGGCAACTCGGTGCGCTCGCCGGTGATACCGGTGACCGAGACGTAATAGATGAACCCGGTCGTCTGATCGGCAATGCGGCAGGCGCGGTCGCGGGGGGTGGTTGGGGTGATCAGTTGGATGAGGCTGAAATCGGCGCGGCGGCAGATTTCCGCCAGCGGCCCCGCCTCTTCGACCGGCAAGTCGGGAACGATCGCGCCGGCGACCCCTGCCTCACGGGCACGGTCGACGTACTGCTGGAGCCCGTGCCGATAGATGATGGCATAGCTTACCATCGTGACGATGGGCCCGCGGATGTCCGGGCTCAAGCTCGCGACCGTCTTGAAAATGTCGGCAACCGTCACGTGGCGGTCCAAGGCGCGGGTGTAAGAGGCCTGGATCACGGGGCCATCGGCCACCGGATCGCTGTAGGGTATGCCGAGCTCGCACATGCTGCTCCCGCGAGCGAACAACTCCCGGATCACGGCCGCAGTGAAAGAAAGATCCGGATCCCCCGCCGTGACGAACGGCATGAAGGCCTTGCGACCGGCGGAGCGGAGTTGCTGGAAGAGAGTGTCGATGGCAGACATGGCGAAGGCTTAGGGATTCAAGCGGCAGTGGGCCGAGCACGGATGGGGCACTCAAGGAACGCAACGGTCAACCGAACTCTTGCCCTCGGATCCGGGCGATTTCGTGAGCGTCCTTGTCTCCTCGTCCGGAAAGGCAGATCACGACGACATCCTCGCGATTTCGTTGTGCGGCGAGTTCCAGTGCTCTGGCCACCGCATGGGAACTCTCCAGGGCCGGCAGAATTCCCTCGGAACGAGCCAGGGTGTCGAAGGCCGTCAGGGCTTCCTCATCGGTTGCCTGGGTATAGCTGACCCTGCCGGAATCTCGCCAATAGCTATGTTCGGGCCCGACGCCCGGATAGTCCAGACCCGCGGAAACGGAATGAACCGGCGAGGTCTGGCCGTCGTCGTCTTGCAGCACGTAGGTGTACATGCCATGGAGGATGCCGGGGCGGCCGTAGCTGATGGTGGCGGCATGATCGCCAGGGGCGTTCGAGCGGCCCCCGGCTTCGACGCCGACCAGGGCCACGTCGCGGTCGTCGATAAACGGATAGAACATCCCGGCGGCATTGCTGCCGCCACCGACGCAGGCGACGATGAGATCCGGCAGGCGTCCCAATTGCTCCAGGCACTGGGCCCGCGTCTCTCGACCGATGACCGACTGGAAATCGCGGACAATCCGGGGGAAGGGGTGCGGCCCCATGACGGATCCAAGGCAGTAATGCGTCGTTCCGACCGAGCTCATCCAGTCGCGGAAGGCTTCGTTGACCGCGTCGCGCAGCGTGCGCGAGCCGCTGGCCACCGGCCGGACTTCGGCGCCTAGCAGCCGCATGCTGAACACGTTGGGCTTCTGGCGCCGAATGTCCTCCTCGCCCATATAGACGACGCACTCCAGCCCGAACCGGGCACAGGCCGTGGCCGTGGCGACGCCATGCTGTCCGGCCCCGGTTTCGGCGATGACGCGCCCCTTGCCCATGCGAACGGTCAAAAGCGCTTGGCCCAGGGTGTTGTTGATCTTGTGGGCGCCGGTGTGGTTCAGATCTTCTCGCTTGAGATAGATGCGAGCCCCGCCGCAGCGCTGCGTGAGTCGCTCGGCATAGTAGAGCGGAGACGGACGGCCCACGTAGTCCCGATAGAGCCGCTGCAGATCGGCCTGGAACGAATCGTCCAACAGGGCGTTGTCGTACTCGATGACCAGTTCATCGAGTGCCCGGGTAAGTGTTTCCGGGACATAACGCCCTCCAAAGGCTCCGAATCTCCCGGCGGCGTCGGGCGTATGGCTTGTCGCGGGCATGAAATCGTCTCAATCGGGCAGGGCAAGCGGAAAGGGCTGTTCCGCGGGGAAAACACTGGATTGTCGGAGTCGGGGGAAGTGGGGTCAAGAGGTGCCTCGTGCAGCCGCTGCAACCACCCGTCGCGGAAACCGGGCCCCCATGGTACTTTTCTCTTTTCTTTCCACCCTTGACATTGATAGGTCCCGCCGGGTTCACGTGGTCGCCGGGGCCCGGCAATCCGACTCGCCCCCCAGAAAAGCTATACTAGAGGAGTGTAGGTGCCGCATGCGCGATTGCCGGCTTAAAGGCTATCCTGCAACGGGGACTGGCTCCCGGACGTGGTGTCTCGGAGCCGGAGTTTATACAAGATGGAGGGTGCCTGTCCCCGTTTCCGGATAGCCTCTCAGCTCAGAGCGCTTCGTGATTGGGGGAGACGCCGTCATGTCCTTTACAAATGCCCAAATCGACGCGAACTTCTATCAAATGATCCACCAGGTCGTCCAATCGTCAGCCGACAAGGCGGAGGACCGGCGAGGCCACAAGCGGCAGCGGTATTCGGAGTTCCAATGGATCGCTCCCTGGGACGGCTTCGGTTTTCCGGCGGAGTTCGAATTCATGGAGGTCCCATGCTACGACCTTACGCGAGGCGGGTTCTCCTTTCTCTACACGAAACGGCCGGAATTCAAGATGCTCGTTGCAGGTTTCGGACAGAAGCCGAAGCTGTTGTTTGTGGGGGCGGAAGTGCTTCGCTCGACTCCGGTCTTGGTTTTCGCTTCGGGGCGGATGAAGCGGCTGGGCAACGAGGAAACCTCGCTCGAGCCGTTTGGCCGCGGCGATGAGCCGGGCGTCGCAAGAATGCTTGTTGGTTGCCGGTTCATCCGCCGGCTGAGACCCTGGCCGAGCATGGGCGACCGCCATTGATTTGACGGGCTCAACGGCACGAAGCGGCAGTCAATCGCGCTGCAACTCCTACCAGCAAAGCCTCGGCGAAAGGGATTGGGTTGGTGGTTTTGTCTCCGTCGCCGCTGGGGGGGTGGCAGTCTGCTCACCGAAAAGGAAGAATAATTCGCCGTCCGAAAATCGCTGACCCGGGGTCGGTGGTAGCGTATCCAGACAAATAACCTGCGTTCTCCCCGGTCCAATCCCCGAACGATTCGTATCCGTCCATGCGGCCGCACGTCTGTCCCTGGTGGGGCGGTTATTTCATCGACAACCGACTTCGCCGTCTGCTCCACAAGCCCGAGCAGATCCTGAGGCCCTATGTCGCACGTGGACAAACCATCATGGACTTCGGCTGCGGCATGGGGCTTTTCGCCATTCCGGCGGCTCAGATGGTCGGGCCCACCGGCCGCGTTGTCGCTGTCGACCTGCAGCAGCAGATGCTCGACGTCTTGATGCACCGGGCGGAGCAGTCGGGCGTCGCCGGTCGCATCGCGCCCCATCGTTGTCAGCCGGATGCGATCGGCTGGCCCCGGCCCATCGACTTCGCCGTGGCATTTTATTCGGCGCACGAGGTTCCGGATCAATGCCGATGGCTCCGCGAGATGCATGGACTTCTTCGCGAGGCGGGCGACTTGCTCATCGCCGAACCGATCGGTCACGTGAACCGGAATGCTTTCGAAGGGATGGTCCAAGTCGCCGAAAAGACCGGCTTTCGCGTGCGAGAGCGGCCCCACGTTCGTTTGAGCAGGGCGGTTCTTCTCACGAAAGCTTCAAAATACGCAGAATAGATCGACGGTGCGGCGTTGCGGACGCGTTGGAGTAATTCCCTGAACACGACATCCGGGGGGATGTTTCTTGGGTGCCTCAGAAACCGATTGACATCTTGACAGGGAACCTGCATATTGTACGCAGTCTGGGGCCCCCGCCATCGCGCTGGTGCGAGAAACATCTCGGGCATCTTCCGGTCGATGGTACCCCACAGTTGGTCGTTTGGTATTGGGTGTGAAGGAGTTGGTTTGTGACGAATATCTACGTGGGTAACTTGTCGTATCGGGCAACGGAAGAGGAATTGCGCCAGGCGTTCGGCCGTTATGGGCAGGTTTCGAACGTCAGTATCATCATGGACCGCGAGACGGGACGGTCGCGAGGCTTCGCTTTCGTCGAAATGGCGGATGCCAACGAGGCGAGAGCTGCTATCGAAGCACTCGACTCCACCGAGATCGCCGGCCGCGAGGTGAAGGTGAACGAAGCGCGTCCGCGCGAGGAGCGTCCCCAGCGCGGTGGCGGCGGCGGCGGATACCGGCGCGACCGGTAGATGAGCGCCAAACGCGGGCGATCGCAAGGCAAACAAGACCATCGGCGGCGGACGTCCGGCGGCATCGGTCTCCGTTCCGTCGCCGAGCAGGGTTTCTTGGAACTCGCCTATCCGCGCTGCGTGCGCGAGCGGCGGGAAGACCTCGAAGAGGTCCGCGCGATGCTTGCGGCGGGTGAAATCGACATCGCCGTCGACGAATTGCGATGGCTCCTGGAAGAGTGCCGCGAGCTTTTGGAGGCTCATAAGCTGCTGGGGGACATCGCTTTTTCCGAAGGCGATTTGCCTTTGGCTCGCGCCCATTTCGGTTACGCCTACGATATGGGCTGCAAGGCGATTCCCGACGGTGGCTTGGCTGCACCGTTGCCGTACGCTCGCGAAGCGAACCGTCCTTTTTTCGAGGCCGGCAAAGGCCTGGCGTCGTGCCTCGACGCCCTGGGCGAAAAGAACCACGCCTCCGAGATCCTTGAGCATCTCAAGAAACTCGATCCGAGCGCCCCGCTGGGGCTGAAGGAAGCGCGCAGCGGAGTGGCGGACAAAGGGCGCAAAGAACTATCGGAATAAGAGGACGCCATCGCCCGGGTCCAAAGTCCAAAGCTCCGCGACCACCTGGCGACCGACCACCGAATTCAAGGGAATTTGCTTGCAAAAAACTCATACGGGAACGATAATACCCGCGGGTGCTCGGTCGTTCCCTCCGGTGCAGGATCCTGCGGCCGTGTTACCACGGATGGCTCAGTACGCTTCAGCAGCGAGACAATCGACTCCGGCGACCCGACTGACACCGAGGTCGCATCGGGCGCCAGTCCGTACGGCATCTGGGGTGCGATGGGCACCGTCCGAGGCGGCGAAACCGTGACCGAGTGAACCGGGCAGCAGCCGCAGCGCGGCATGTCGGGGCGATCTCCGCCGCTCGTCACAGGACAGTCCAATGTCTAACGAAATCTCCACGCGCAGCAAACTCCTGCCGCTCGGCGAATTGCTGCCGAAGTTGAACGAACACCGGCAGCACGGGGAGCAAGTCGTGATGACCAACGGCTGTTTCGACCTGCTGCATCCCGGCCACGTGGCACTCCTGCAGTTCGCGCGCGCCCAAGGCGATTGCCTCGTGGTGGGACTCAACAGCGACCGGAGTGTCCGTAGTCTCAAAGGCCCCGGCCACCCGGTCATCGATCAGACCGGACGTGCGGACATCCTCGCGGCTTTTGAATGCGTCGATTACATAGTCTGGTTCGACGATCCGAGCGTAGCCGGGCTGATCGAGCAAATCCGTCCGGATGTGCTCGTCAAGGCCGACCAGTACGCCTTGGAGCAAGTCGTTGGACATGAATTCGTTCAGGGCTATGGCGGGCGAGTCGTGCTGGCGCCGATGAAGGGAGAGTATAGCACCAGCCGGATCATCGCCTCCATCTGTGCCCGTGGCGGGGATAGCACCCAGCCTGAGACAAGCCAAGGAGACACGTCGTGAAGGTCGCCACCCTGCGCCGTGTCGACCGCTGGCTGGGCGTGCCTGCCTGCGGACTGCTGACCGTCGCACGCCGATTCGGAGACCTCCGCCAGCGCACTTTTCGTCGATCACAGCGACCGATCGAGCGGCTCTTGTTCGTCAAACTCGCCGAGCAAGGCGCCACGGTGTTGGCCTACGCCGCCATCCGCCGAGCGGTAGAAATGGTGGGACGGCAGAACGTCTACTTCCTGGTCTTCGCCGAGAACCGCTTCATCCTTGATGTGATGGACGTAGTTCCTACAGAGAATGTGATCGCCATCCCGACCGAAGGCCCGGTTGCTACGGGGGCAGGGCTCGCCCGCGCCGTCGCGCGGCTCCGCCGAGTGCGGCCGGACGCTGCCGTCGACCTGGAGTTCTTCGCTCGCGGCTCTGCGGCGGTGACCTACCTGAGCGGCGCCCGTGTGCGAGTAGGGCTGCACAGATCCGGAGATCCGGCCCCGTATCGGGGCAACCTGATGACCCACCGCGTGAGTTACGATCCGCAGCGTCACACGGAGGATGCATTCGCGGCAATGGTCGAGGCGGTCACACTCCCTCCGGGAGATGTCCCCCCGACGCTGCAGGCTTCCTTGCCGACAGACCGGTCGCTTCCCGCCTTTCATCCGCAATTGGAAGAATCGGCCGAGGTCCGCGGCCTGGTCCAGCGCGAGGCCGGCACGAGACACTTTCAACCGCTGGTGCTTCTCAATGCCAACGCATCGGACTTGCTGCCCCTGCGGCGCTGGCCGCCCGAGCGCTATGTGGCGTTGGCCCGGTGCCTCCTGGAATACTCGCCGCAGGTGCGGATCGCGCTGACCGGCGCGCCCGCCGAGGCCGCGGCAACCGAACAGCTCTCCGCCGCCATCGGCTCCCCTCGCTGCTTTTCGTTGGCCGGCAAGACAAGTCTGCGGCAACTGCTGACCCTCTATTGCCTGGCGGACGTGATGGTCACCAACGACAGCGGACCGGCGCACTTCGCCACCCTCACTCCCATGGATGTTGTGACATTGTTCGGACCGGAGACGCCTGCCCTGTTCGGAGCCCGCAGCCCGAGGTCGCATATCGTTTACAAGAACCGGCCGTGCAGTCCCTGTGTTAACGCCTACAACAACCGACTCTCAACCTGTAAGAACAACCGGTGCATGCAGGAGATCACCGTCGAGGAGGTCCATGCGATTGTCCGTCGGATACTCGGACAACGGAGGAGAGGAGGACCGGAGTGATGAAATGATGGAGTGACGGAAGACCGGCGTCGCGGAGCCTGTCATTTCACCACCCCATCGTCCCACCACTCCAACACTCGATGCCCCTGCCACCGTGTCGCCCCTATTCTCTTGGCCCGTTGGATGCGCCCATGCGAGTTGCCCTGGTCTTCAATCCCTTCGGCTACAAGCTGCACGAGGAGAATCTGCGGATCGTGCAGCGCTACTTCGGACTGTTCCCCCCGCTTTCGCTGGGATGGGTGGCTGCGATTGCCGAACGGGAGGGCCACGAGGTCATCATCATCGACGCTCGAACGCTCCAGCTCACACCCGACCAGGTCTTGCGACGGCTCAAGCAGTGGAAGCCGGACATTCTCGGGTTCATGATGACTACGTACATGTTCCGGGAAACGCTGGACTGGATCCGTTACCTTCGCGGCGGCCTGCCGGGCGTGAAAGTCATGGTGGGCGGCTACAACCTCCGTGTGTACCCGGCCGAGTCCTTGACGCCGCCGGAGATCGACTTCGGCTGCTTCAACTCGGCGTACCGGACCGTTCCTCGGTTGTTGGAGGAACTGGATGGAGGACGGCATTTCGACGACGTCCCCGGACTGATCTTTAAGCGAAACGGCGACACCGTCCAGACCGAGTACGGCGAGGAGCCCGACTTCAACGACTACCCCAACCCTGCCAGGCACCTCCTGCCCAACGAGCTCTACGCGGAGTTTCCCACCGAGCGAAAGAACTTCACCGTGATGGTCACCAGCAAGGGCTGCCCGATGGGCTGCCTCTTCTGCGAGGCCGGCCGCACCGCTTACAACCCCCGCAGCGTGGAAACGGTTATCGCGGAAATGCGGGAGTGCTACGACAAGTACGGCATCCGGGAAATCGACATCTTCGACTACGAGTTCGTTATCAACCGCAAGCGGGCGATGGCGATCTGCCGCGAGATGCAGAAGCAGAAGCTCGACCTGCTGTGGGCGTGCCGGGCGCGGATCGACTCGGTCGATGAAGAACTGCTCCGCGAGATGGCGGCCGCCGGTTGCGGACGGATCTACTTCGGCATCGAGTCGGGCGACCAGGAGATGCTCGACCGCGTCCAGAAAGGCATCACGCTGGAGCAGGTCCGCGAGACGATCAAGCTGACCAGGAAACACGGCATCCGCGCCTTGGGCTTTTTCCTTATCGGCAGCCCCGGCGAGACCCGCGAGACGATCCGCAAGACGCTCCGCTTCGCGAAGTCGCTCGACCTGGATTACGTGCAGTTCTCCAAGACCACCGCCAAGCCGCTGACCAGCATGTGGCGGGACATGGTGGCCAAGACGGGGCACGACTACTGGCGCGAGTACATCCTCGGCAACGAGGAGGAGCAGGCGCTGCCGCGCCCTTGGACCGAGCTGACCAACGACGAGATCGACGAATTGGCCCACCGGGCGTACGTCGAATATCACTCGCGCCCGTTTTTCCTCCTCAAACACACGCTGAAGGTGCGGTCCTGGAGCGAGTTCCGCCGCAAGTTCCTCGCCTTCGTCGACATGGTCTTCAAGCAAGAGAAGGTTTCCAAAGTCGACCGCGCCTTCCAGTGCTACGGCGAAGACAAAGGCAAGCTGGAGTGGTACAAGAAGATATCCAAGTGGAGTCAGCCGTTTTGATTGGGAGGGTGCACGACTTGTCGTCGCTTTCTTCTCTCCGTCGTCCTTTTGCGAGAGAAGAACTGCCGGCCGGACGAAAAAAGAAAGAAGGAAAGAAAGCGGTGACGAGTCACGCGCACTCCCAAGAGGCCCCCTGAATGAACGTTACCCTCGTTTACCGCGGCCGGTACTTCATCCGCGAAGCGCTCGATCTGGAAACGCTTGCGGCGGTGCTGCGCTCGGCGGGGCATGCCGTTACGTTCGTTTACCACCCGGATACCTTCGGGGTGACCGACAATGTGCTGCAAGTCCCCCTGCTGGCTCGCATGCTGTCGCGCGACGGGCGCACGACGTCGCGGCTCGTTGATTCCCGGCCCGATGCAATCGTGTTCAGCGTTCTTTCTTCGACCCACGCATGGTGCCGGCGCATGGCCGCGACGGCCAAGGAGCGAACCGGCGCACCGACGATTTTTCTCGGGCTGCATCCTTCGCTCGTGCCGGAGCACGTCATGCGCGACGGGAACGTCGATTTCACGATCACCGGGGAACCGGAGGACGTGATCCTGCCGCTTCTGAAGCGAATCCAGACGAAAACCGGCGTCGCGAATGTCGGGAATCTATGGCACCGGAGCAACGGCGCCCCATCCTTCACGCACCGCGCAGACCTCGTCGACCTGGACGCCTTGCCCTTGCCCGACAAGGAGCTATTCCGGCCGATGGTATCGCACCGACATAGCTACTGCGCGATGGTCAGCCGCGGCTGTCCCTATGCCTGCACGTTCTGCGAGGAGACCTGCTCGAAGAGACTGTACGGCCCGAAGTATTTCCGCCGAAAACGTGTTGAGACGGTCATGCGGGAATTGGCTGCGGCGCGGGATCGGTACCGCTACCGGGAGGTGATCTTCAAGGATTCTTACCTCTCGGGCGACAAGCAGTGGCTGGGCGACCTGATGCAGCGGTATCGTGCGGAGATCGGAGTCCCCTTCAAGTGCTTCTGCACCATCACCGGCTTCGATGAAGAGACCGCCTCGCTGTTGAAGGAAGGGGGCTGCTACTCGATCGAGTTCGGTTTGCAGACGTGGAACGAGACGCTCCGTCGCGAGACCCTGCACCGCCGGGAAACGAATCAGGAGGCCCTGAAGGCTTTTGCGTGCTGCGCCGCGGCCGGGATCCGGTACGACGTGGACCACATGTTCCATCTGCCCGGCGAGACCGTCGCAGACCACGCCGAGGGCGCGGAATCCTATCGGCGACTGCAGGGGCTCGGTCGCGTCAAAGTCCATTTTCTGGTCTACTATCCCACGGCGGATATCGTGCAAAGCGCTATTCGCGCGGGCGATCTGAGGGCGGACGCGGCCGATCGACTGGCAGAAGGCGCTACCAGCGACTTCTACAACCAGAGCGCCGGCGACGCCGACTCGCGAAAAGCGGTCGCCGGGTACGCGGTGCTCTACAAGATCTTGCCGCTGCTTCCGACGGGGCTGGTGCGCCGCCTTTCGCGGCCCGGCCGTGCACGATGGCTGCGGCTGATCCCCTCGCCCGTCGTGGTAGCTCTTCAAGCGGTCCATGCGGCTCGGGCCCGCGATCTGCGGTTTCTGGCGTATCTGCACCTTTATCCGGCGAAAGTTCTCCACACCATTGTTCCCTGTCTCCCGTCGTCGAAGCGGGCCGTGAGTCATCATCGATGAGCGAACCGAATTCCGAAGCGACCGGGCGCCTGCGGTTGTGCGTGCCGGCCTTGATCTCGCTGGCCGTGCTGGTTTTCCTGGCCTGGAAGGGAGGCCTGCGCGTGGGAGCGATGATGAGCAGCCTCGGGCGGGTCGACTGGCGGCTTTTCGCCGCGGCGATGGCGTATTCCGCCGTGTGGCACATGGTGGTGGGCGCCGACAAGTGGTGGCGGATCCTCCGCGCGCAAGGGGCGAGCCTGCGGTTCTGGCAGATCTTCCGGATCCGACTGGCGTCAGACCCCGTGCGATTCGTCGCCCCGATGAAGTCGGGCGACGTCGTGCTGGCGGCCTATCTGGGCCGGATCGGATCGCTCGGGTTCAGCCGGGCCGCCGGATCGCTTGTCTTCGACAAGGCGGTGAACCTCTTCGGCATGATCTTCTGGCTGTACCTGGGCCTGGCCGCGATCCCGAAGATCCCTTCGGCCTGGCAGATTCTGCTTCATACCGTCGTTAGCGGGGCGCTGGTGACGCTGCTCGCTTGGCGCGGCCTGCGGCATCTGGCGGTGCGGGCAGGGGGGGCGGTCCATGCTAAGATCGGTCGGTTCATGAGCGGAGTGCTCAGCGCGTTCGAGGAATTTTCCTGGCGGGAGAAGCTCGCGTTCTTGGGCTACGGAGTTCTGTTCCAGGTGCGGCCTTTTCTCCTTTGCGCCCTGTTTTTCTGCGCCTTTCAGCCGGACGCCGCCCTACGGCCGTCGATCGAGCAGTTCCTGGCCTATGGTTCGGTAGTGGTTCTGATGGGAAACGTCCCATCGGTCGGCGGCATCGGCCCGCGCGAGGCTGCGATGATGCAAATGTTTCACGGGTATGCAGATCCGGAAACGCTCTTGTTGATCGGGGCGTCGATGTCGGTGGCCATTCAGATCCTGCCGGCAGCGCTGGGCCTTCCGCTGTTGTTTCCGTTCTTGAGGGAGTTGACGCAGATGGCGAGGGACGCCGGGGCTGCGGCCTCCGAGACCTCGGTTCCATCCGGCCGGCAATCGCGGCTGACCGAGGTTGCGGATTGCCCGGAATCGCGTGCCGTGTTGCCGTCTTGATCTTGCCGTTGCGGGGTATCGTGCATGGAACTGTTGAATCGTCCGACGGGCCTTCTCGGGGTGGACTACGCCGAGGCACAGCAGCGGGAACTCAAGCTCAAGTTTCGCTTGCGAGTTCGTGCCCGCATCGTGGTCGAGTCGGTTGCCAAGTACCTGGGGCGGACCGAAGAGCTTCATCTGCTGGACCTGGGTTCGGCGGACGGGAAGGCTCTCTGCGAAATGAGTCGGTTGCTGCCGCGCAGCGAAATCCTGGGGATCGAGTATACCCCGGAGTTGGTGGAGTTGGCGGCAGGCTTGTCGCCAAACATCCGCATCCTGCGCGGCGATATTCGAGATCTACCAGTCGAAGTCGCGGCCAGGCAATTCGATGTCGTCTCGGCTTTGGCGGTGCTGGAGCATCTCGAGTCGCCCGCGGAGGTGGTCGGCAAAGTCTCGCAGAACCTGAAGCCCGGCGGCATCTTTGTTGCTTCGGTCCCTGTTCCGCGGTGGGAGCGTGCGGCGCAGAGACTCGGACTGCGGAGATGGGACGTCCACCATTGCACGCTCGACCGCGAGAGGATGGTCGCTGCAGTGAACGCCGCAGGGCTGCATCTGCTCGAGTATCGAAAGTTCATGTGGGCTCCGGTCGCGGGGCTGACCTACCTGCGGATTCCGGTTTCTCCGGCCTTTTCGCTGGGGATCGACCGCGTCATCAGCCTGCTCCGCATTGCCAATGGGATGTTCGTCAATCATGCCGTCATTGCTCGAAAAGCGGCCTGACGAAGTGCCGCCCGGTGGAGTCGAACGCTCTCGCCGCGTTGTTTTGATCAATCCGCGGGCGACGTACTTCAACGAGATCGCACAAAAGTGCTTTCCGCCGGTCCACCTCCTCTACCTGGCGGCGGCTTTGCGCCGGCAGGGTTTCGAGCCCGAGGTACTCGACGCCAACGCCTTCCGCCTGTCGGACGATCAGATCGGCGCGGCGGTTCGCCAGGCCGCGCCGCTGATGGTTGGGCTGCCGGTCTATTCGGAAATCCTCCGGCACATTCGCGATCTTGCACGGCTCTGCCGCGAGGTATCGCCCGGAACCAAAATCGTACTGGGCGGCCCGCACGTCAGCGCCGTACCACGGCAGACGCTGGAACAGTTTCCCCACGCCGACTACGCCCTGGTCGGCGAGGCCGAGGAGTCGCTGGCGCGGCTGTGCGAATGCCTCGCCGCGCGCGAGATGGTGGACACGATCCCGGGCATCGTGTACCGCCGCGACGGCCAGGTGGTCGAAGGGCCGCCGGCGGCCTACCCCGAGATCGAGGCCGTGCCCCGCCCGGCTCGCGACCTTGTCGCCCGGGCATACACGGAGCGGCGCTACTACAGCATCCTCGTCAGGCGGCGGCCGGTCGACACGCTGTTCACCAGCCGCGGCTGCCCGTTTCACTGCGGTTTCTGCTACAACTTCCGGCGCAAGTACCGCTATCGCTCGGCGGACGACGTGGTGGATGAACTGGCAAGAATCCGCGACCGGGGCATCCGCGACGTGGAGATCGCCGACGACACGTTCACCGGCCGTCCCGAACGAGCCATCCAGATTCTCGACTTGATCATCCGCGAGGGTCTCGACGTCTCCTTCCGTATCAAGAGTCGCGTCGACGTGTTCACGGAAGAGTTGGCCAAGAAAGCCCGGCAGGCCGGCGTGTACCTGGTGGCCTTCGGCATGGAGTCGGGTTCGCAGCGGATGCTCGATGCCATGAACAAGCGGACCACCGTCGAGATGAACGCCCTCGCCTGCCGGCTCACGCGCAAGTACGGCATGCTCTCGCATTCGAGTTGGATCATCGGCTATCCCGGCGAGACTCCGGAGTCGGTTTCCGAGACGCTCGACTTCATCCGGCGGCACCGACCCAGCACGGTGAACCTCGCCGTTTTGCGTCCCTATCCCAAGACCGAAGCCTACGAGATTGCCGCCGGCAGCGGGACGCTGGTGGGCGATTGGCATCCCGACGCCGACGAGCTCCCCTGGGTCCGATTGCCATGGGCTGCTGAGAAGCGGATTCTCGACGACGTGTGCCGCAGGGTGCGGCGGCAGGTGTACTTCACCCCCTATTACGCCGCCGCCTTCGCCGGCCAAATCGTGCGGAGTGCCAATTGGAAGCTCGGCCAATACGCGGGCCAGGAACTATTGCGTACGATCGGACTCGGCGGGATTCTTTCAGGACGAGGTACATCCCGATGAGCGCGCCTGTCGAGTCCCCTCTCGTCGAATCCCCGCCGGCCTGCCATGCTCGGCCCCCGCGCCGGCCGGTTGCCGCGGTCGTGGCGGCGCTGGCGGTCCTCATTGCGGCGGTGTACTTGCCCGTGTTGAAGTTTGAGTTCGTCGACTTCGACACGTTTGAACAGGTTGTCGCCAATCCGTACATCCGGACGCTTTCGCTGGACAATGTCAAACACATTCTCACCACGCGATGCATCACGAGCTACTATCCCGTCCGCACGTTGACGTTCGCGCTGGACCACGCTCTGTGGGGCCTGCACGCGGGCGGCTTCAAGCTGACCAACGTCTTGATCCACTTGGCCAACGCCGTGCTTGTCTTCTGGCTGGTCTTGCGGCTGGGCGACGTTGCTTCCCCGGGAGCCGGCGTCCGACGCTCGCGAGACGTGGCCCTGGCCGGCTTCGCGGGCGGATTGTTCGCTATGCATCCGGTGATGGTGGAGCCGGTGGTGTGGATCCCGGGACGCGAGGAGCTTCTCATGGGCTTGGGAGCTCTGGGGACGATCCACTTCCACATCGCCGCCCGCGTTGCGAGCGACGCGGGCAAATCTCGGAAGCTCGTGCTGGCTTATCACGGCGCGTCGGTTTTCTGTTGTGCCGCGGCCTGCCTGAGCAATGCCGTCGGGGCGGTGATCCCGATGCTGGTATTGGCGTGGGACGTGTTGATGCTGCGGAAGGTGCGACGCGACGCGTCGCAACGCCTCGGATTCTGTCGTAGCCTGGCGAGGATCGCCCTGGCGGCAATTCCACTCTGGACGATCGCCGCCGCCACCATAGTGACCAAAGTGGTTGGCGATTCGGAGGAGACGCTTGAGTTGGTGCAACTGACCTGGGCTGGCCGCGCCATGGTCGGCCTGAGCGCCTATGGCCTCCATCTCAGAACGCTCGCATGGCCCGATCACCTGTGTCTGCACTACGACTGGCTCAGCCCGCGTGGGTTCTCTGACCCGGACGTCCTGGTCGGTATCGTTGCGGCGGCCCTCACGCTGGTCGTTCTGGGGCTGTTCCGGCGCCGGCCGCTGGTTGTGCTGGGGCTGTTCTGGTTCGGACTGGCCATGGCCCCAACATTGCAGATCATCCCGCACCACATCCATCGCGCGGATCGCTTCCTGTACATGCCGCTGGTGGGTATCGCGGTGGCAGTTGCCATGGCCCTGCGGCCGCTCGTGAAGAGGATCAATGGGCGTGCCGCCTCCGTGGCTGCTACGGGGTTCGCTCTCGCGGTCGTGGCGACAATGGCCGCTCGGACCACGTTCCAGATCAGAACCTGGCAGACCAGTTTGGGTGTGTGGCAGCACTGCCTTGCATTGAACCCGCACAACGCCCGTGCCCACGACGTGGTCGCCGATCATTTCGCGCGCCAGGGATGCGTCGAGCAGGCCATCAAGCACTACGAGACCGTGCTTGCGCTTCGGCCTTACGCGGTCGAAACGCTGGAGAATTACGGCTACTACCTGGCAACCTGGGACCCGGCGCACCGCGACTACGACCGGGCTGTGGAGCTCGTTGAGCGAGCCCGGGCGGTAGTCGGCGGCAGGCTGCCGACTCTCGACGCAACCCTCGCTGACATCCATGCCAGTTATGCCTACCACCTGCAGAAGAAAGGACAATTCGCGCACGCGATCCGGCAGTACGAACTGGCAATCCAGACGGACCCGAACCACGTGGCGGCAGCCTACAATTTCGCTTTGCTGCTGGCGACCTGCCCCGACGAGAAGCTGCGGCAGCCGGAGGAGGCGGTAAGGCTGGCGGAATGGGCTCAAGGCGCGGATCGCGATCCGGACATCAACGCTTTCCTGATCATGGCCACAGTGTATGCGCGGGCACGACGTTTCGGTGCTGCGGCAGTCGCCCTCCAAAGCGCGCTCGACGCATTGGCCCAGGTGGGGGATGTTCAAATGGCCGCAGATTTGCGACTTCGACTCAGCGAGTACCAGAAGCTGGCGGTCCCGGCCACAGCTCCAGGCAGCGAGACTCGCGGCACGGACCGTGCCTTGTAGTCTAGCGCAAGGCACCACCCGTCAGAGCTAAGTAAATGTTAGATATTTTGTTTACAAAGTGTTGCAACGCCGGAAGGGAGTTGTCAAAATAGTGCCGTAGTTCCCTCGCATGCCGTAGGACCACTACGCATACCGGATCCGTACAGGTTCTCCTTAGCCAGCCTTTACGGGAGAACTGCACTAAACTACCATTTTGCGGAGGAGTTATCGAGTATGTTTAAACCATCCAAGCAGCGTGGCTTCACGCTCGTAGAACTTCTGGTAGTCATTGCGATCATTGGCATCTTGATCGCTCTGTTGCTGCCCGCCGTGCAAGCCGCTCGCGAGGCCGCGCGGCGAAGCCAGTGCAACAACAACCTCAAGCAACTCGGACTGGCGGTCCACAACTATCACGACACCTTCGGCACGTTCCCGTTTTTGCGGGTGCAACCGAACACCGTCACCAACGCCATTGGCGGATTCGTGGGACTGTTGCCCTACATTGAGCAGCAACCGCTGTACGATCAAATCAGCAACTCCCTCACGATCGGCGGGACGACTTACCAGCCCTTCGGACCGACTCCGTGGACGACGGCCTACACGCCTTGGAACCAGCGAATTCCTGCGTTCAGGTGTCCGTCCGATGGAGAATTCAGTAACTCGCCGGACCCTGGTCCCCGAAATTATGTCATGTCGGTGGGCGACACCCAGTACGACAACGAGGGCGGCGGAGGGGACAATCGGCGAGGCCTCTTCGTGGCCTATCGCGTGAAGACCTTCGCGGAGGTTAAAGACGGCACGAGCAACACCGCGGCACTGTCGGAGACTTGCATCGGACTCAACAACCAGCGGTACATCCGCGGCAACGTCGCGAACATCGGCAACATGCCGGACCCCAATATTCCCGCCAACTGCCTGGTAACCAAAGGCACCGGCAATCAATACGCGTCGGCGGCGACTGTTCACACTGGCTGGGGAACCGGTCGGCGGTGGGCGGAAGGGAGACCGTTCTATTCATCCTTCGCTACCGTCCTGCCACCCAACTCTCCGAGCTGCGCTCAGAACGACGGGGATCAATCGCTGATTTCCGCCACGAGCTACCATCCGGGCGGCGTGAATGTGGCCATGGCCGACGGGTCGGTCCGTTTTGTTAGTGAGACCATCGACACGGGCAACGTCGGAGCCGCTGAGGTGGCCACGGGGGATAGCCCATACGGGGTTTGGGGGGCCATGGGCACGGTCCGCGGCGGCGAGACGATCAGTCAGTAGCCAGCCGGCACGGAGCCGTAAAAAGAAACTGAACATAAGATCCGATTGAGCCGATCGATCTCCGGTGGCAAGCAGTTCGTCGTACCACTACTCGCCGCTGTCGGACGGTTGGAGATCGGTCCTGGGCGGAAAGGCGGCAAGAGCCGAGAGACGTTTGATCTTGTATTCTCTTACTCGGGAGGTTTGGCTATGTTCTTCCATCGACGACTGCGAGCGTTTACGCTCGTCGAACTCCTGGTGGTAATTGCCATCATCGGCATTTTGATCGCTCTGCTTCTGCCGGCGGTCCAGGCGGCGCGGGAAGCCGCCCGGCGGTCCCAGTGCGTCAACAATCTGAAGCAGATCGGGATCGCGGTCCACGAGCACCACGACACGTTCAAGATCTTCCCGACGGCGGGCCGCAACTGGCAGGACTATCCCAGTTTCACGGGAACCACGGGCGGGTCGCCGGACGCGGCGCCCACGCAGACCGCCGGCCAGTTCTATCAGATCCTGCCGTACTTGGAGCAGAACGCGGTCTATGAAGCCGCCAATGCAACGAACGTGACGGGCGACGCCGACGTCGACCGGGGCCTGGCCATCATCTCTGCCCCGATTCCGGCTTATTACTGCCCCAGTCGGCGCAGACCCACGGCGTACAACCGGACGTCTCATCGGATTTATTACAAGGATCTCACGGTCGCCACGGTACCCAACCGGCCGGTTGCCATGGTCGACTACGCCGGGTGCAGCTATGAGAGGAACTCCAGCTATCTCATCACCCGCGGGTTCTTTACAGACTCGACCACCCTGCATGACGCGGGCTTCGTTGACATCGACAACGGCTGCGGCATATTCATGCGGAGCAAGGGTTATCCCTACACCGGCGAAGCGGCGAACAACGTCAGTATCAAAAAGGTCGGTTTCGAGAATCTCCGCGACGGCAGTTCCAACACCTTGATGATTGCCGAGAAATGCCTCAATCCGAACCAGTTCGGTACCGCGGGAAACGACGACACCGGTTTCGCCACGGGAGCCGACCAGGACAACATGTGCCGGCACGATTATCCCTTCGCTTCGGATAGCGATGCGGAGAACGGCAAGGCGATGAATGCGCAGGCGAGCTATCAGTTCGGCTCGGCCCATCCCGGCGGTTTCAACGCATTGTTTGCCGACGGATCGGTCCATTTCATCTCCTACACGACCGAGGGCGTTGTTTTCGCCCGCATGGGACATCGGCAGGACGGCGGCACGGTTTCGGTTCCCTGATCCAAGGTTTGACGACTCGGGAGGACGGCAGGATGTTTCACCGGATAGGGTTTTCGTGTGGATCGTTTGCAGTGTTGTGCTTCGTCGCGGTCGCCGGCTGCGGGGGAAGCCGTAGTGCGGTCCAGGACGAAGGGATCTCCGTCGGGGGGCGTTTGGTGCAGGGCGGGCAACCGGCGTCAATGGAGAACTACCAGGAAAGCTACAACTTTTATCAACTGACGTTCATGCCGGTCGGTGGCGGCAAGGGTGCAACGGCCGACGTGGCAGCCGATGGCAGCTTCGAAGTCCGCGGAATCTCCCCCGGCAAGTATCGCGTCGGAGTGGTCCGAATCGTCACTGGAGACGAAGCATCCCAAGAGGAGTGGAACGCGAAGCACGGGGTGGAGAAGTCGTCGCTGGAGGTCGATATCGCCGAGGGACAAGAAGTGACCGTCGACCTGGACAAGCTCGGCACGACGTGACCTGTTGGGGGCCGGATCGCCCCTGCGGAACTTGTACTCGCAATGCACCGCCGTCCCGGGATGGCTCGGGGCGGCGGTTCTGTTGATATCACCATGTCCGCAACCTCCGATACTTGGAAACCTCCGGGCCGTCGATGGCTCGTCGCCGGGGCTGTCGCGGTACTGCTGGGATTCTCCGCGTGGATGACTGCGCGCCACATTAGCGTCGGCGCGAGACCCGCCGGGGCGACGGCATCGACTTCGCTGCCACCCTTAAAGCCCGAATTGCAGGCATTGCGACAGGAGGCCTTCGACGTCGTGGAGACGCTGGTCGGGAAGTATCCCGGCGACCCCGATGCCCTATACTCCAAGGCAGCCGTCCGCAACCGTTTCGGGGACAGCGATGTGGCCGTGGCCTGCTGGAAGCAGTGCCTGAAGCTCGATCCCAAGTTTGCATTAGCTCACTACTGCCTCGGCTGGCATGCTTTCGAGCGGGGCAACTACGTCGACAGCATCAATTCTCTGCGGCAGGCCGTGCAGCTTGCGCCCCAGATCGATCACGCCTACCTGCTCTTAGCCCGAGCCCTCATGGCTCTGGGCAGAACCGGCGAGGCCGAGAAGCCGTTGCTGGCGCACGTGCGGCTCGCACCCCGGTCTGTCGAGGGCCGCTTTCGCCTCGGTCAGATCTACCAGGCCGCGGGGCAAGTTGACAAAGCGAAACAGTACTTCCTGGCAGCACTGGAAATCGACCCCCGTTGCCTCGCGGCGCAAGACGGCCTGGCCGACGTGCTGCAAGAACCGCCCAAGGCCGAACTGCCGCGAGAAATCGAAGCGAAATCCGAGAACGCGGCTCCACCCCAACGGAACGACAACAACAAGCGCTTTCTCGCCGGCCGCGAGGAATTGCGCGAGGGTCTCGCTTTTGCGCACATCGATGTCGGCAAAGTATATGGCGCCCGCGGAGACTGGGACGCCGCGCTAACGCATTGGCAACGCGCAGCCGAACTTGTCCCTCGCGATACGGAGTCGCGTGAACTGTTGGTGATGGTCTACCGGCAGGCGGGGCAGCTTGAGAAGGCGATTCCGCTGCTTGAGCAGCTCTGCGGAATTGACCCCGGCAACGCCATCCACCGGATCAATCTCGGTGTGCTGGCAGGCGAGATTGGCCGGTTCGAAGTCGCCGAGGAGGCGTTCGTCAAGGTACAGGAGTTGATTCCCGGTCGTCACGAGGGTTATGCCGGCTTGGCCAAGGTCTATCTGAGTGCCGGTCGCGACGCCGCCCATGCAAAGCAACTCGCGGAAAAGGCGGTTGAGTTGGCGCCTGCCGCCGAGAACTATTACCTTCTGGGCAAGGCCTGTCTCGAGTGCGGCGAGCGGCAGGCGGCGATTGCGGCGCTTCAGCGCGCCGCCGAGTTGGGCCGGTCGAATCCCGTTTATCGCAAGGCACTTGATGACGCCCGTGCGAAGATCGGGGAGAAACCATGAGACGGGTGGGGCTGGTTGTGGGCAGCCTGTTTATGACCATGGCTGCCGGGGCGGCCGTCTGGTGGGCGGCCTTCCGCATTCCGCGTCTTGAGCCCGAGGCAGTGCTTGCGGTCTATCGGCAGGACGCCGGCTATCCTCCGATCGTCGTGAACGATCCGCCTGACCAGGCCGTCTTTCCCCCGGAAATCGCCCCGCCGACGTTCCGCTGGCAAGACCGTCGCTCGCACGCCTGGCTGGTGACGGTCGCGCTCGACGGCGGCAAGCGTGTTTATGCCGACTGCCGCCTTCCGCAGTGGACGCCCAAGCCCGACCAGTGGTCGGAGATCCAAGCTGCTTCGCTGGAGAAAACGGCCAACGTGACCGTGCTGGGCGTCGATCGGCGCGCGCCGCAACGTATTCTGGCTGCCGGACACGTCGCCTTCGGCACCAGCAAAGACGAGGTCGGCGCGCCGATCTTCTATCGCGAGGTAATCCTGCCATTCGAGGAAGCTGTCCGCGATCCCTCGCGGATTCGCTGGCGGTTTGGCAGCATCGACGCCGCGGAGCAGCCGCCCATCGTTCTGGAAAACCTGCCCGTCTGCGGAAACTGCCACTCGTTTTCGTCCGACGGGTCCGTGCTGGGAATGGACGTCGACTACGCCAACGACCACGGATCCTACGCCATCGCGCCGGTCGAGAAGCAGATGGCCCTCGATTCCCGCAAGATCATCACCTGGAACGACTACCGCCGCGACGACGGCGTACCCACCTTCGGCCTGCTGTCGCAGGTGTCGCCCGATGGGCGCTACGTCGTCAGCACGGTGAAGGATCGATCGGTCTTCCTTGCCCGGCCGGACCTGGCCTTCTCTCAGTTGTTTTTCCCGATTCGGGGAATTCTCGTCGTTTACGACCGGCAGACGGGCGAATTCCGGTCGCTTTCCGGTGCGGACGATCCCCAATACGTCCAGAGCAATCCCGCCTGGAGCCCCGACGGCCGGAGCATCGTCTTTGCCCGAGCCCCGGCCTACCACCTCGAAGCGGACGATGGCCGCGAAGTCCTGCTGACGCAGGCACAGTGCCAGGTATTCCTGGATGGTGGGAAACGCTTTCAATACGACTTGTACCGCATCCCTTTTGACGGTGGCCTGGGCGGCGACCCCGAACCGCTCCTGGGTGCCTCGCACAATGGGATGAGCAACTACTTCCCAAAGTTCTCGCCGGATGGCAAATGGATCGTCTTCTGCAAAGCGAAGAGCTTCATGCTCCTGCAGCCCGACTCGCAACTCTATATCGTGCCCGCGGCCGGCGGCGAGGCTCGCCGCCTCGCCTGCAACACGGGACGGATGAACTCCTGGCACAGTTGGTCGCCGAACAGCCGCTGGCTCGTCTTCTCCTCCAAAGCCAACTCGCCGTACACGCAGCTCTTCCTGACGCACATCGACGCGCTGGGCCAGAGCACTCCCCCCATCTTGCTCGATCGCTTCACGTCGCCGGATCGGGCGGCCAACATCCCCGAATTCGTCCAAGCGGCCGCCGGCTCCATTGCCCGCATCAACGAGCGGTTCATTGACGACCACAGCTTCGCCCGTATCGCCGGCGAGGCGATCCATCAGGGCGATCTGGACCGGGCCGAGGAGGCCTGCCGAAGGGCGCTTGCCATCAATCCCGCCAGTGCCGACGCATTGTGTAACCTCGGCGCCGTAATGGCCCGCCGCGGCCAAACGGACGAAGCGACGCGGCTCTTCCGGCAGGCGATCCGGTCGGACCCGAAACTTGCAAGGGCATACGACAATCTCGGCACGCTCGCTGCGGGCCGACAGCAGTACCGGGAGGCGGTCGAGCACTATCGCAAAGCAGTCAAGCTGGATCCTCAGTTCTTTCCCACGCGGCTGAACTTGGGCATTTTGCTGCTGACCAGATTGAACCAGCCGGCCGAAGCACTGCCCCACCTTTCGCAAGCGGCTCGTCTGCTTCCCACCGATGCCTCGGCGCAGTCGTACTTGGCGGTGGCGCTCGAGCGGGAGAACCGTCCTGCTGAGGCTGCCGACCATTTCCGCGTCGCGCTGCGGCACCAACCCGACCACCTGATGGCCATGCAAGGGCTGGCCTATCTTCTCGCCACCGCCAAATCCGACCTGCGAAGCCCGAAAGAGGCAATCCTTCTCGCCAAGGAGGCTTGCCGCTTGACCAACGATCAAAACGCTGAGTCCCTGGAAATCCTGGCCGTCGCTCACGCAGCGGCAGGCCAATATGATGCGGCCGTCCAGTCCGCCGCTCGTGCTCTGGAAATCCTCCACGCCGCGGGCGATGATTCGCGGGCGCAGAAGCTGGTCCGGCGACTGAGACAGTACGACCTCCAACGGCAGGCCGCTATGTCCACACCCTGAATCGTTGCGACACTGATCCTACAGTCCCCAAGACCGCCCGCTCTCGGGAAGGGCGACTTCGATCTGCGGACGGCGGGGCTCCGGTTGACGCCCGGGTCTGCCACCTGCTATCTTCTCTAGCGATACACGCGGCAGGCGGCGTCGGCGGGCATTGGGGCCCTTCGCCTGGACGTTCACCGGCAGTGCGGCGTACGCAGGGCACCTGGTCGAGGGCGCACGTTATGAAGATCCGACATCTGCGATGGTGGCTCTGCGGGCTCTTGTTTGCCGCTACGGCGCTAAGCTTCCTCGACCGGCAGGTGCTGTCGGTCGTCGCTCCGGTCGTGACCGAAGAATTCGGAATGACGAACCAGGAGTACTCCTACGTCACGACCGCCTTCCTCATCAGCTACGCCGCCATGTTCTTCCTGGCCGGCCGACTCATGGACCTCGTGGGAACCCGGCTGGGAATGGGCCTCTCGGTCGGTTTGTGGACGATCGCCAGCGCGCTGCACGCGGTCGCACAGGGTGCGTACCAGTTGGCTTTCTACCGATTCCTGCTCGGAGCCGGTGAAGGCGGCTGTTTCCCGGGGGTGACGAAGGCTGCCACCGAATGGTTTCCCCACCGCGAACGGGCGCGGGCGATCGGCGTTGCCATCGGAGGCGCCAGCCTGGGAGCCGTTGTGGCCCCGCCCCTGACCGTCTGGATCGCGGAGGTCTTCGGCTGGCGCGAGGCATTTTTGGTTACCGGCGGCCTTGGCGCGGTCTGGGTGACGCTCTGGTGGATCTTCTACCACGCTCCAGCCGACTCCCCGTTTGTCACCGAACAGGAACACAGGCATATCGAGGCTCGACCCGAAGTCGAGCCGGACACGCCCGCGCCTGCCGATCAGCCAGTCACCCCGGTCCCTCCGCTTCTGTCGCTGCTGGCGACGAAAGAAGCTTGGGGCCTGGCAATCATGCGGTTCCTGTTCGACCCGGTCTTCTATTTCTATATGTTCTGGATCCCGAAATACCTCAGCGAGGAACGCGGCCTGTCGCTGGAAGCAATCGGCCGGTTGACTTGGATACCGTTCTTCGCCCTCGGTTTGTCCAACATTATGGGCGGTTGGGCCTCGGACCGGCTGATCACCGCGGGAATAACTCCGAGCAAAGCCCGTAAGCTCGTCATGGCCGCGGCGGCGTTGCTCACGGTCTCCTCGGCGGCAGCCGCATTTGCCGGTAGTGCGGCGACGGCCGTCGCGATCATGTCGGTCCTGATGTTCGCCCATGGCTTCTGGATCACCAACTACGTGACGGTGATCAGCGAAGTCTTTCCCAAGAACGCCGTGGCCACGGTCATGGGCCTGGCGGGTATGGTCGGCGCGATCGGCGGACTGCTCGGAAATACTGCCATCGGCGTCGTCGCCGACCGGTTTTCCTTCCTCCCGATCTGGATCGCTTCGGGCTGCCTCTACCCTCTTGCCCTCGTTGTCTTGCTGGTCACCGTTCGCGGGACCAGGCCACTGGAAAGCTGAAACGCGTGGAACCAACCCGATGAACACCCTTCAGACAATTTCGGCCGTCCGGGTCCCCCGCCGCAAGCCGCGCACCGCCAACGTCGGCATCTTCGGCGTCGGCCACCACACCTACTGGGGCCAGTTTCCCGGTCTGCACGACGACATGCTCGGCAAGATCGACGTGCTGGTGAAGAAGGTCGAGGCCAACGAGGTCCGCGTGACCAACTTCGGCCTCATCGACAATGCCCAGGGCGCCTACGCCCTGCTGCCGAAGCTCAAGGCGGCCAACCTGGATCTGATCTTCTGCGACATGGTGACCTACGCCACCTCCTCCACGTTCGGCATTCTGATCCGTGATCTCGGCGTGCCCGTGGTGCTGGTCGCCCTGCAGCCGCTCAAGGCGATGGATTACACCAAGGCCTCGACCTACATGCAGCTTTCGAACGACGATTTCTGCTCGGTGCCGGAGTTCACGGGCGTGGCGATCCGGATGGGCCGCCGTTCGCCGCCGCTGATTCTCGGCACACTCTACGACGACCCGGCGGCCGACGCCGCGCTGGCCGAGTGGTGCAATATCGCCAAGGTCCTGCACGATCTCGACGGCGCCCGGATCGGCCATTTCGGCCACGTGCTCGAGTCGATGCTCGATATGCACTCCGACCCCACCGCGTTCACCGCCGGCTTCGGCTGCCACATCGTGCAGACCGAGGCCGACGACCTCGTCCGCTTGCACCGCACCGTCGAACCGGGCGAGATCGAGGCCAAGAAAGCCCAGATCCTCGACATGTTCGACACTCCCGATCCCAAGTCCGACCCGATCACGCGGAAACTCACGCCGGAGGATCTGCACGCGGCCGCGCGGATCGCGGTCGCGCTGGACAGGTTTGTCGAGGAGAAACAACTCGACGGCCTGGCGTACTACTACGAGGGCGAACCGGACAGTGAAATGCGGCACGTGGTGACCAACCTCATCGTCGGCAACTCGCTGCTGACCGCCGCGGGATTCCCCATGTGCGGCGAATCGGACCTCAAAACCTGCATCGCCATGCTCATCGAGGACCGCCTGGATATCGGCGGCAGCTTCGCCGAGTTTCATCCGATCGATTTCCACGAGGGATTCGTTCTGGTCGGCCACGACGGGCCGCATCACATCAACATCGCCGAAGGCAAACCGGTGCTTCGCAGCCTGCTGAAGTACCACGGCAAGCCGGGGTCGGGGGCCAGCGTGGAGTTCAAAATCAAGGAAGGCCCGATCACGATGCTGAGCATCGGGATCAATGCCCAAGGCAAGTTCAAATTCGTCATTGCCGAGGGAGAGTCGGCTCGCGGCCCCATCCCGCCGACCGGCAACACGAATACACGAGGTTTCTTCAGGCCCGATGTTCGCACGTTCCTCGAGCGGTGGGTGGCCGAAGGGCCGACGCACCACTTCGCCCTGGGCATCGGTCACCACGGAAAGACCATTCAGAAGATCGCCAACGTCATCGGGATCGACAGCGCCTTGATTTCCCAGGAATAGAAACCAACTGAGGCAGGTAGACCATGTCCGCCGACAAGAGCATCCCGACAGCCTCGTCCGCCTATTCGCCTTTACCCCTGCTGAGCCGGCTTTCGGCGATGATGTTCCTGCAGTACTTCGTGCAAGGAGCCTATCTGCCGATCGCGTCGGTCTATGTCCAGGACGCGCTGGGGTTCACCAGCATGCAGGTCGGTATTTTCAGTTCGGCGCTGGCGGTCGGCCCGTTTCTTGCGCCGTTTGTGATCGGCCAGATCGTCGACCGGATGTTCGCCACCGAACGGGTCATGGCGTTCTGCCACCTTGCCGGCGGGCTGCTCATGCTGGCCATCTATACCCAGGCGGAGGTCTGGCCGGTCATTCTTCTTGGCACGGCCTATTCGATTCTCTACGTGCCGACGATGATGCTTTCCAATTCGCTTGCCTTTCAGCACCTCAAGAACAGCGACATGGAGTTTCCCTGGATCCGGGCCTTCGGCACCCTGGGCTTCATCATCCCGGCCTACGTGATCGAATTCTGGTGGCTCCGTGGTCTGCAAGGGGAGTCGCTCGACCGGGCAAGGGCATTTGCCTTCGCGCTTTCCGGCGTCGTCGGCATTGTGATGGCCTTCTACTGCCTGACCCTGCCTGGCACACCGGCGCAGAAACGCGAGGATCGCAAGTACGCGCCGGGGGTCGTCGTCTCCATGCTGCGAAGCCGGCCCTTCTTCGTTCTTATCGTCGTCAGCTTCTTCATTGCCATGGCGCACCAGTTCGTCGTCGTCTGGTACAGCCCTTTCCTGCGGGCGATCCTCGACACCGGCGGCTGGGGCGCCTACGAGCAGAGCATCAGTTCGGTCGGGCAAATCTGTGAACTTGCGGTGCTCGCAGTCCTGGGGCTCTTGATCAAGCGGCTCGGATTTAAATGGACGATGCTTTTGGGCATCACGGCCTACATGCTTCGCTGTCTGCTGTTTTCCCTCGTCTTTGCCCTGGACATTCCCTTCACCGGCCGGCTGATCCTCGCTGCCGCCGGGCAGGCCCTGCACGGCTTTTGCTTCGGCTGCTTCCTGGCCGTCGCCTACATGTACGTTGACCGGATCGCGCCGCGCGACGTGCGGGGAAGCATGCAGACCATCTATGGCACATTCGTTATCGCCCTGGGCTTCTTCGCCGGGGGCTTCGCCAGTGGCCAGATCGGCGACTGGTTCACCACGGGAGCCGACCAAAGTCTCGCCCGCGATTGGACGAGCATCTGGCTGAGCTGCACCGCGCTCTGCGCCGCCTGCCTCGTCGTCTTCGCGGCCTGGTTCCCCGGGAAACTGCCGGAGCGAGGGGCAGGAGCCGAGTGACGGCGTGCGGGAGTGGGGTGACGAAAAAGGGGACTGGCTCCGCAACACCTTGTACCTGCCGCCAAGACAAACCGTTGTTCGTTGCGGTGCCTGCCCCTTTTTCATTCGTAACACCTTTAGGACCTTTACAGGGGCGGCCACGCGGAGCCCCCACTCGCGTGCGTCGGGCCGGTAAATCGGGCCTGAAACCCCGCATTCTGCGAGTTTGGCCTGCCGTTCCGGCCGCACACGATGCAGCCAAGATGGATCGAGGCGGTCCAGGGGGTGGGGGGAAAGCGGCGAAATTCTCTGCCAGTTCGCCGGAGGCACTTGCGAAACCTCCGGTAAGAGTGCAAACTAATTAGGTTTGTCACTGTCTGCGACTATCTGACTTACGCCCGCGCAACCCGGGGAAACCGACGTGAACCAGCATCGTAAGCTGCAGGAATGGGTAGAGGAACAGGCTCGCCTGTGCCAGCCGGATCAGATCGTTTGGATCGACGGTTCCGAAGAGGAGAAAGACTGGCTGATTCAACAGGCCTCGGCCACGGGCGAGATCATTCCCCTGAACAGCAAGAAGTTCCCCGGGTGCCTCTACCACCGCACCGCGATCAACGATGTTGCCCGCACCGAAGACTTGACGTTCATCTGCACCACCCGTCGTGACGACGCCGGCCCGACGAACAACTGGATGTCGCCCGAAGAGGCCTATCGCAAGGCTCGCGAGATCTTTCGCGGCTCGATGCGCGGGCGGACGATGTACGTCATTCCGTTCTCGATGGGGCCGGTCGGCTCTCCTTTCAGCAAGATCGGCGTAGAGCTCACCGACAGCATCTACGTCGTATTGAACATGCGGATCATGACTCACGTCGGCAGCCCGGTCCTCAAGCAGCTCGGCACCGCCGGCGAGTTCACCAAATGCCTCCACGGCAAGGCGGAGCGGGATATCAAACGCCGTCTGATCCTCCATTTTCCCGAGGACAACGCGATCTGGAGCGTCGGCTCCGGCTACGGCGGCAACGTCCTGCTGGGCAAGAAGTGCCTGGCGCTGCGAATCGCCAGCAACCTGGGCGAACGAGAGGGCTGGCTGGCCGAGCACATGCTGATCATGGGGGTCGAAGATCCAAAGGGAAGGGTCGAGTATGTGGCTGCGGCGTTTCCGAGTGCCTGCGGGAAGACCAACCTGGCCATGCTTGTGCCGCCTGAGGGGCTCCGGTGTAAGGGGTACCGCATCTGGACGGTAGGCGACGACATCGCCTGGATGCGAATCGATACCGACGGACGCCTTTGGGCGATCAACCCGGAGACCGGCTTCTTTGGTGTGGCCCCGGGAACCAACACGAAAAGCAATCCCAACATGATGAAAACCATTCAGAAAAACACCATCTTCACCAACGTGGTGTTGACGAAGGATGGGACCGTCTGGTGGGAAGGCTGCGACGAGGATCCGCCCGAAGAAGGCTGGGACTGGAAGGGACAGCCCTGGCGGCCCGGCATGAAGGACGAGAAGGGCAACCCCGTGCTCGGCGCGCACCCGAACAGCCGTTTCACCGCGCCGCTGGCCCAGTGCCCGTCGACTTCGTTCCGAACCCAGCATCACCATGGCGTGCCGATTTCGGCGATCGTCTTCGGCGGCCGTCGAGCCCGGCTTGCTCCGCTGGTCTACGAGTCGTTCGATTGGGAGCACGGCGTGTTCGTCGGAGCCACCATGGCCTCCGAAAGGACGGCGGCCCAGTTCGGCAAGATCGGCGAGGTCCGGCGCGATCCGATGGCCATGCTGCCGTTTTGCGGTTACCACATGGGCGACTACTTCGAGCACTGGCTCAGCACCGGCAAGCGGATGAGCAATCCGCCCAAGATCTTCCACGTCAACTGGTTCCGGACCGACGAGGACGGCAATTACCTTTGGCCCGGCTTCGGCGAGAACTTGCGCGTGATCGAGTGGATTCTCGATCGCTGCCGCGGTGAGGCCGATGCGATCAAGACGCCGATCGGCTATGTTCCAGCTCCCACCAGCCTGGATCTGACCGGCCTGGACATCTCCAGCGAGGCACTCGACAAGCTCTCGGCGGTCAATCGCGACGACTGGTACACCGAAACGGAAGGGATCGCAAGCTTCTTTCAACAGTTCGGTCAACGGTTCCCCAAGGCCCTCTGGGAGCAGCTCGAGTCCCTGCGGCTGCGTTTGCGGGCCCCGGTATCGCTGATGAAGCCCGGCGCCGAAGTCCGGCCGTTGGCCGCCGAGTTGAACGACGTGATCGAGCGAGAGAACTCGAACGTCTACGCGATGCTTTCGGATCTCGGCAAACGGCTTTATTTCCCCAAGGGTATTCTCGCGCAGAGCGCCGAGGCCAAGGAAAAGGCGAAGCAGTGCGACGCCACGATCGGCATCGCGCGCGAAAACGGCAAGCCGATGTATTTGCCATCGATCATGAAGTACTTTCCGGAATTGGAGCCCGGCGAGGTGCTCAGCTATGCGCCGGCAACCGGCCGGCCCGATCTCCGGAAACGATGGCGTGAAGGTTTGCTGCGCAAGAACCCCAGCCTGCAGGGCAAGAGCTTCTCGACGCCGATCGTCACCAGCGGCGTTACCCACGCGCTGAGCCTCGTGGCCGACCTGTTCGTCGACAAGGGCGACATGGTGCTGCTGCCCGATAAGTTCTGGGAGAACTACGAGTTGCTTTTTGCGACCCGGTACCAGGCCCAGCTCGCGACCTACCCGCTGTTCAACGCCAGCGGCGGTTTCAACGTCGAGGCCCTGCGGCAAGCCCTGGCCACGCGCGCCGGGAGCTGGAAGACCATCCTCATCATGAACTTCCCCAACAACCCCACCGGCTATTCGATCACCACCAGCGAGGCCGACGTCATCGTCGGCGTGCTGCGCGAGGCGGCCGAGGATGGCCGCAACCTGATCGTGGTTTCCGACGACGCCTACTTCGGCCTCTTCTACGAGGACGACGTCGCACAGGAGTCGCTCTTCGCCCGGCTGGCTGAGGCCCACGAACGTATCCTGGCGGTCAAGGTCGACGGCCCGACCAAAGAGGATTTCGTCTGGGGATTCCGCACCGGCATGCTGACATTCAGCTCGAAAGCGTTTCTCAGCCCGGAGGCGCTCTACGGCGCCTTGGAGAAGAAGGCCGCCGGTGCGGTCCGCAGCGCCATCTCGAACTGCTCGCACGTCGCGCAATCGGTGCTCGCCAAAGCGATGGAAGGCGACCAGATCCAGAAGGAGCGTCAGCAGAAAAAGGCCACGCTCGAAGCCCGCGCCAAGGAGGTCCACAAGATCCTTGGCGATCCCGAATATGCCAGGTTTTGGGAGCCCTATCCCTTCAACTCCGGCTACTTCATGTGCATCAAGTTGAAGGGTCTGGATGCGGAAACGTTCCGCAAGCACCTGCTGGAGAAGTACGGTATCGGAGTGATCGCCGACGGCGACCGCGACATCCGCGTAGCTTTCTCCTCCGCCGAGATCGAGGAGCTGCCCCAGGTCTACAGCCAGATGGCCTCCGCCGCACGCGACCTGCTCGGCTAGGGACCAATAAGGGTGAGCGATGCGCACCAATGCCCGCGCCGCAACGTCGCCCGGCAACCATCAGCCCCTCAACTCCGCGCGTGCAGCACCGTCCGGATCATCTCCGGCGCGCAGTTCACCCGCAAGGGAAAAAGCCCCGAGACTCCGCGGCTCACCTGCATCACCGTCGGCGGAGCGTAGAAGAGGCCGGACGCGTAGGTGACGCCTTTCAAACTCGGCGACAGCAGTGGGCCGAGCACAGGAATGCGGATCTGCCCGCCGTGCGTATGCCCGGCAAACATGAGGTCCACGTCATGCGCCCGTGCCCATCCCAACTGATCGGGCGTGTGGGCCAGGAGGATTCGCAGCGGGCCATCGGGCCGTGGCGGCGGGGCGTTGCGCAGATCGGCGGCCGGTGCGATCCAGGGAAGCTCGTTGCCCGCCAGGACAACTCGCTCCCCCCGGAGCGAAATCTCCACCCAACGGCCGCCGAGATCGAACAGCCCGCAACCCGTCAGCACCGAGCGAAGCCGCGCCGTATCGACCTCCAAATCGTGGTTGCCCAGGATGAAATAGACGCCGTACCGCGCACTCAGCCGGCCGAGCGTGCCGGGCATCCAGTCGATGCATTCGTCGAAATCGACCAGGTCGCCCGTGATCGCCACCAAATCGGGCTCGGCCTCGTTGCTCAACCGGACCACCTCCTGAAAGTAACCCTTCCCGACGCGGCCCGTGAAGTGCAGATCGGAGAGATGGATGATCGTAAGCCCTTCCAGCCCGGCCGGCATCCGCGGCAATTCAACGCCCCGGTCGGTGACGTCGAGCTGAAGCACCTCATTGCCGGGCATCCGCGCGAGGAAATGATGTTCGTCGTCCTCGGTGGCCGGCTTCAACGCGACGATCCGGCTGCCGTGGCGTCGCAGCACGTCCGGCGCTCGGTGCCGGATGTGCCGGCCAAACCATCGCACCGCCGTCGCTGTCAGGGCAACCAGGCAGATGGCCGCGTAAACCATGGCAACGCTGAATTCGGGCCCCCTGCTGCTCGGGTCAAGCAATCGCAGACGGCCTTGGACACACGCAACGAGGTACGCCACCGGAATCGTTGCCCCTGCCACGGCCGACAGCACGAGAATTGCATCGCTGGCCCACCGTGGCAGCGCGATCGCGTGGAGACGATTCACCACGCCTGCCCAGAGGAACACGTGGCCCGCCAGCGCCAAGAAGAGCACGAGGTAAAGCATGAAAGCCCCGTTCAGGCCTGCCCCACCGACCCCGTCGCATCGACGACCTGCTCGACGGTGCTCAAGAGCTGGTCCAGCCGGAACGGCTTGTACAGCACCGCCTGGAGCCCGGCCTGTCGGGCCTTCACGATCGAATGTCCCGGGTCATACCCGAAACCGGTCATGAGAATCAGCGGAAGGGGATCGAGATCCATCACCTCCTGCAACTTCATCATGAAGTCGTACCCCGAAATATCCGGCATGCGAATATCGGCGATCACCGCGTCGTAGCCGCTGTTGCGGACCATGAACATCGCCTGCGAGCCATTCGGCGCGGTCTCCACGATGCAGCCGTAACGCTCCAGAAGAGCATGCGCCGCGCTGCGGACCGACGAATCCTCGTCGACCAGCAGCAACCGCCGACCCTGGAGCGTCGTTCGCTCCTCCTGCGGAGGTTGCGGATGCGCCTGCGACGGAGTCATCTTCTGGCCGACTTTCTGGATGACCTGCTTGATGTCGCGAGCGTTGCGAAGGATCCGCTGCAGCCGCTCCACCACCTCCGGCGCGTGGCCGATATAGCGTTCCATCACGCTGACCGCGTCATTGAGGATTTCGTCGACCGGCAGCGCCACGGCGCTGTGGATCGCCTCGACGCTGGCCGCCGCCGTACTCGCCTTTTCCGCAACCAACAGCTCGAGCGTGTTCAACGCAACAGCCACGTCACGGGTGAAGATTTCCAGAAACTGCAGGTCGCTCTCCGTGAAGGCTCTCGGCTCCGGGCTTTCGACGTTGAACGTCCCGATCACCTCGTCGTGCAGCACCAGAGGAACCGTCAGCGAGCTTTTCGCGTCCTTGGCCCCGGTGAGATAGAGGGGATCCTCCGTCGTGTCTTCGCAGAGATAGCTCTTCCCGGTCGCCGCCACAAAGCCCGTCACCCCGTTGTTCTGCGGCTGGGCGTATAGCTCGCGCTGGCCCGCTTCCGGCTCCATTCCGACCGACAAGAGCGGTTCCAGCCGTCCCGTCTTCTGGTCCAAAAGCCGGACCTCAACCACATCAAAGTTGAGCAGGTCACGGGTGTAGTGCAGAATGTTCGACTTCAGCAGATCGATCCGTTCGTCGACCGACATCTGCAGAAGCTCCTCCGGTGTGAGATCCGCCAGTTCCATCCCGGCCTGGTGGATCGCAGCGAGCTTCTGCTGCTGGTGCATTTCGCGGGTGACGTCCCGAACGGTCACGATCAAATGCCGCGGCAGACCGCCCGGCTCGCGAACCGGGGCCGCATGCACCTGGAAGTACCGATTCTCGTGCGCCCGCAGCGTCGAACTGCTGGCGGTGCCTGTTGCCAGGGCCGTATGGAACGGGCAGAAGTCCGGGCCCAGGATTTCCGGGCTTCCCAGCACGGTGTAGAAATTCGAACCGATTGCCGGCTCGCGATGGCTCCACTCCAGCAACCGACTATTGCACCAGAGAATGGTGTTCTCGCCGTCCAAAAGAACGACCCCGTCGGGCATCCCCTCCAGGATCTGATCGTTCTGCAGCAGCTTCCCGAGTTCGAACGCCTCCCGAAGAAACGCCGAATCGACGTACACGCCGTCGAACTGTTCGCGGGTCAGGCTCGCGAGCGCTCGCAGCGGATTCTCGACGACAACAATCTCATATCGGTCGGCCAAACCTCCAAGGACCCGATCCATGATTTCCCGAGACTGGCCGATAAACAGAATTCGCGGTTTGCCCGGCAAAGCTGCCTCGCTCTGTTCGGATTTCATTTGGGAGGGATGGTTCAGACAAGCAACCTGCATGTCGCCGTTGTTGAACCCTGCCGATTTCATCGGGCGCATAATCTGTTTGGATTATAAAGAAATACTCCGTGCCGAACAACCGGACCGTCGCCCGGGGCGCAAAGGCCGGTTTCCCTATCATTGAATCGGTCTGGTCGCGCCCGCGGGTTGACCCGGGCCGGGAAAGGCCCGCCACACTGCGTCCTGCCGTTGCCCGATTGTGGCCACAGGCAGACGCTATGAAAGGCACAACCGATGCGACCGGGGTGTGGCACGTATTCCCCGAACGCGGCTGATCGACATCTGCTTATCCTGCCGACGCCTCCGGCCGATTCTTGATTCCAGGCAACAACCGTTCCCACCGGATTCTTGCCTCGATAGTGGGTAACCGGAGGTCCAAACCATGTGGCGTTCCTTCTTCCTCGCGGCTGGCGTGACGGTTTTTCTGATCGGGGTGGAGTGCCTGGGGGTCGAGCGATTTGTCCTCAAGGCCTCCGACGAGAGCCGAATCGGCATTACGCAGCCTGCCTCAAAGACCGTCCTCACTCCCGCAGAATGGACGCCCTGGAGCCTGATGTCGACCGGAGTGGTCGTCTGCATCTACTGCTTCACCGTCCCCAAGGCGGCCCAGAGTTGAGGCCCCCGCCAGGGCGCAGGAGCATCGCTCCGTTACTTGCCTTCCCGGAACCGGTCGAAATACTCTTTCGCGTGTTGCCGATGCTTCCGCGGCATCTGCTGACCGGTGAGAGGATCTGCCTCCTGCTGGCGTGCCGATTCCACCTGCGCCTCGATCGCCTGGCGGACATCGCCTTTCCGGTTCGGGCCATCGACCTCCCCGACGACCAGCGCCGCCCCCGGTCCGACCTTCAGCGGCGGCTTGGTGTCGTAGAAGTTCGAGTCGGTTTCCGCCTCCGGCCGGTCGCCCTGTCCTCGCCCTCGTCCCAGCCCAAATCCCGGCTTCTCGCACTCCAGGCAGCCCATCCCGCCGCAGTTCTGGCAGTTCATCTGCTCCCGCGCCTGCGCGAGCTGGTCCATGGCCTCGTCGAGCATCTCAAGCTCTTCGAGTTGCTCCTGAAGTTCGCCCAATCCTTGCTGCAACTGGCTCAGCATTTCGCCCGCGTTGGCAAGCTGGCCGTCTTTGAGGCACTGGGAGCACTGTCCGAGTTTCTGAGCCAAATCCGCGACTTGTTCGAGCTGCGGAAGCTGCTCGCGTAGTCGGTCGAGTTGCTTCTGAAGTTCGTCGGCTTGCTCATGTTGCCCTATTTGCCGGGCCTGTTCGATCTGCTTCTGCAAATCCTCCTCCGCCTTGCGGGCTGCGTCGGCAAGCTGCTCGAGCTTTTTCTTCATCTCCTCCATCTGCTTGGCCAACTCGAGACGCTGCTTTTCAGAGAGCTTGCCCGAAGCAAGATCCGACTGGAGCTGATCGAGCTCTCGCATCGCCTTCTTGAAGTCGCCCCGGCTGACGGCGTCGAGAAATCGGTCCGCGGGACCCCGCGAAATGTTCCTGAGCTGACCGAAATGTTTCTGGATCTCGTCGCCGCCGCCCAGCGCTTGGCGGCGTTTCTCCAGCTCCCGCGACAAGTCGTTCAGCTTCACCAACGCCTGCTTGCGGTCGCTCGGAGCTTTGCCCGCCAGTTCATCAGCACCCTGCTGGAGGCGTTGGAAAAGCTGCTGGGCATCTTGGAGCCCCTCCCTCTCCGCCCGCTTCCGCTTCTCGGAGAGCTTCTTGCGAAGCGTTTCGCTCGAGGTCTTGATCTGCTTCTTGACCGCATCGCCTTGCGTGTTGGCCTGGGCGGGATTCTGCCTGGCCATAGGCGAAACAAACAGAATCACGGAAATCGCAGCCGCGAGAGGCAGCAAGGGTAGGAGCAATTGTCGGCCGGGCCGGACCCCAAATTGCTCGCGAACGTCGATCCGCGAAACGCGGCGGACGGCGTCGGCCACCAGCGCCTGGCCGATCTCGGTCTCGCGCTGCTCGACCGACAGGGCCAACGTGCTGGAGACCCGTTCTTTCAGCCCAAACCGCCGGTCCAACTCGATTGCGGCGTCGACCGCGGGCCGTCTGGTCGCGATCGTCCAACCGACAGCAGAAAGCCCCCCCAAGCCCGCCGCTCCCGCCAGCCAAACCCAATCGGCCACACCGACCGGCCAGATTTTGCCAATGCCAATTCCGATCAGCGCCGCCACCAAGGCAATCGACAGCGTCCAACCAATCACCCCAACGAACCGCTGCAGAGCCAGCCACCGTTGCGTCCGACGGATTTGTTTCCGGATTTCTTCCATCGGGAATCCTCCTCGGGTCAACCCGTTTCTCGGGGGGTGCACATGGCACGTGTCTCAACCATTATATCGCTGCTCGACCTCAGCGGTATAGTGCCCGTCCGTGGAGTGGTGAAAAGGGGGCTGGCTCCGCAGAAGCTTGTCTCTTCGGTCCCATTGGCCCGCGAGTATTTGCGGTGCCTGTCCCTTTTTTATCCGACCAGGGCGACGGTACGCCGGTTCCCAGCGGTTGACCACCCGCTATGATGGTACAGTCGGCAACGGTAACCGTTCACGCCCACGGCCGGGGACTGGTCCATTTTTCGGCCAGTTCGAGTATTCCGGCGTCAAAGATATTGGGCGAAAACATGGACCTTTCCCCTCTCTTCCGCGCGTGTGAACGGTTACCGGCAACAGGACCACCCCGCCTCCGCGAGGAACAATCATGAACGAGCACCGTGTCGAACGTGATTCGATGGGCGAGATCCGCCTCCCCGCCAGCGCCTACTACGGCGCCCAAACCCAGCGGGCTGTCGAGAATTTCCCCGTTTCCGGCGAAACCCTGCCGCCAGCCTTGATCCATGCAATCGGTCTGGTGAAATGGGCCGCCGCGACGGCCAACCGCGAACTCGGAAAGCTCACGGGTACCGGGAAGCATCCCCTCACCGACGCGGAGGTCGACGCCCTGTTGGCCGCCTGTCGCGAAGTCGGCGACGGGAAATTCGACGATCAGTTCCCCATCGACGTCTACCAAACCGGCTCGGGCACTTCCAGCAATATGAACGCCAACGAGGTCATCGCCAACCGTGCCATCGAGCTCGTCGGCGGCGACCGCATGCAACCCGACAAGCGGATTCATCCCAACGACCACGTCAACATGGGCCAGAGCACCAACGACACCTTTCCGACCGCCATCCACGTGGCGACCGCCCTGGAAATCGGGCGGCAGTTGTTGCCTGCCCTCCACCGTTGCCGCGACGTGCTCGCAACCAAGGCGGACCAGTGGAGCGATGTGCTCAAGATCGGCCGCACGCACCTCGCCGACGCCACACCGCTGGCGCTCGGCCAGGAGATCGGCGGCCTGGCACGGCAGTTGGAACTGTCCGTCCAGCGAGCTCGCCGAGCGCAGCAAGCGGTCCTGGAATTGCCGGTCGGCGGCACGGCGGTCGGCAGCGGCATTAACACGCACCCGCAATTCGGCCGCCGCACGAGCGAGATTCTCGCCCGGGAGACGGGAATCCCGTTTGTCGAGGCGGTCGATCATTTCGAAGCCAATGCCCAGCGCGACGCCTTGGTGGAGTGCCACGGACAGTTGCGGGCCATTGCCTCAACGTTGTTCAATGTGGCCAACAACATCCGCTGGCTCTCGTCGGGGCCGCGCTGCGGGTTCTACGAAATCAAGCTTCCCGACCTGCAGCCCGGCAGTTCGATCATGCCCGGCAAGGTCAACCCGGTGATGTGCGAAAGCCTGATGCAGGTCGCTGCTCGTGTGATGGGAAACGATCAGACCATCGCCGTCTCCGGGGCCGCCGGCGGTCAGTTTCAGCTCAATATCATGATGCCCGTGATGGGCCACGCGGTGCTCGAAAGCGTGCGGTTGCTGGCCGGTGGAACCAAGGCGTTCACCGATCTTGCCCTGGTCGAAATGGAGCCCAATCGCGAAGCCTGTGAGGCGGCGGTCGAGAAAAGTCTCTCGATGGTCACCGGGCTTAACTCTTACATCGGTTACGAGCACGCGGCGGCCTTGGCCAAAGAGGCGTTCAAGACCGGCAAGACCATCCGCCAGTTGTGCCGGGAGAAGAATGTCTTGCCGGAGGATCAACTCAACGAGGCTCTCGATCCCTGGCGGATGACGCGGCCGACGTGATCGGTCGCTCCTGAAAGGGGGTCCTGCCCTGAGGACCTGCTCGTCCGCGAATTGGGGCGTCCCCGGCCGTCTTGGGATAGGTTCTCGGCCGAATCGAGATTTCGAGTTTCGCCGCTCACTCGTTCGACTTCCGAATCGCATCCGCGACTCGGAGCGCTGCCAACAGCGCGACGGCCGACCGGGATGCCACCGCCTCCTCGCGCACCGCCGGATCATGGATAAGGCGGGCGATCTCGCGGAGTATCTGGATCTGCGAGCCCGGATCCGACTCCGGTGTGAGAATAAGAAAGACCAGGTGAACGGGTTCGCCGTCGAGACTTTCGAAGTCGACGCCGTGCGGGACGGTCCCCAGAACGACGACCGGGCTGCGCAGGCCGGCAAGGCGTGCGTGCGGGACCGCCACACCGTGCCCCAGACCGGTTCCCATCATCCTTTCTCGTTCCATCACTGCCGCGACCACCTGCTCGGAATCGAGTCCGGCTCGTTGTGCAGCGAGCGTCCCCAGGCCGCGAATCGCCGACCGGACATCGACGGCATCGAGGCCCACGGCGCAGCCACGGCTGTCGAGAAACGCTGCCAGCGACCAGGTTCGCTCGCGGCGCAGAAGGCGTTTCAAGACCGGACCGGTCATTGCCGTCGAGACGAGAGCCAAGGTCACCAGAGCCACAAAAAGCCGCTCACTGATCAGGCCCGCTTGCCATGCAATGAGCCCCAGAACAATGCCCAACTCCCCGCGCGCATTCAGCGCCCAGCCGATACCCCATACCTCGATCCCGCGGAGGCCTCCCAGCCGTGCCGAAAGAGAACAGCCAAGAACCTTCAAGGCCGTGCCCAGAATAACGACTCGCAACACCAGGCCAATATGGAAGTTGGCGACAAAATTGACTTCCAACCCGATTCCTGCCACGAAAATCGGCGTCAGGATCCCCTCGACGAAGCGATAGACGATATGCCGCGTATGCTCGCGCAGGTGCGCGGAATCGCCCAAGGCAATGCCGGCAAGGAAAGCCCCGAAAATCGCGTGGATACCGATGGCCTCGGTAACGGCGGCGCCGGCCAATCCCACCACCAGGATGAAACCAAGGACCCCGCCAGGCCACACGAGATGAGCTTCCACCCAGGGAAGCATCCGGTCCGCAAGCCACCGCCCGACCGTCAGGATCAGCCCGACGAATCCCACCGTGAGTGCAACGGTATAGGCCAAGGAAGCTTCTGTGTGGCCGGTTCCGGCAAGCACGGAAAAAATGAGCCAGGCCAGAAGGTTGGTCAGCGTTGCCGCCACGAGCGTGAGCATGCCGAAATCGGTCTTCAGCAGATCGAGATCGAGCAAGATCTTGGCAATCACCGGCAGTGCGCTCACGGCCATGGCTACCCCGAAGAAGGCTGCAAAGACTCCCGGTGAGCCACCGGGCGGCATGCCCCACCACGCGGGCGCATACCAGGCTGCTGCAGCTCCCGCCGCCAGCGGAATCAGCGCACCGCCGAGTCCCGCTGACAAGGCCGTTCCTCCCTGCCGCCAAACCGTCGAAAGATCGACCTCCATACCCGCTACCAACAACAACATGGCCACGGCCAGGACAATGATCGCATCCAAGGCGATTGCCGCCGGGCCCGCGTCCGGAAACAACCATGCCTGTAAGCCCGGTGCGAGCCATCCCAGTAGACTGGGACCCAGCAACACGCCGGCTGCCATTTCTCCGATGACGACGGGCTGCCCAAGACGTCGAGCGATTTCCCCCAGCAAATGCGCGCTGCCCAGGAGGACCGAAAGCCCCATGAGGAACGAAGTCAACTCGTGCGAAGTCAGCTCGCCCATGTTCTCAGTTCCAGCACGCGGCACTCCGTCTCACCACACCCGACAGTGGCATTCTAGCAAGCCTCTTCGGCAGGCCAAATGGAGGAGATGGGTGCGCGCCTATCAGGATGCATACCAGGACGTGTATGAAGGGGTGACCGGTGCGGATGAAACGGACGACGGACACCGCTGGTGGAGGTGGGCGAAGGCTATTCGCAAAGCGAGTTGTTTGCCCTTGTGTCGCCCTCCTGATTCCTTCCTTCAGATCTTCGATGGTCCTCATACCAGTCGTAAAGGTCGAACAGCACCTCACGGAGGTTGCCACCATGCCTCTCCAACCGCCGTGACACCTCGACCTTGTCGACCAGCCCAGCTTCGATGCCCAGAAGCTCCCCCACGATTTGACTTGCCACGCCGGTGTCCACCTGCGTTCGCAGCAAAATGGGCAGACCGAGTGGGCGATGCGTGGTAACCAGCAGTCCAAGCCCCTTGCGCCGGCAGTACCACGTAAGACGAATCCGGCTCCACAGACTGAGTTGCTCATAGCCGTCGACCACCACGACAGCGGGCGGTGCGACGTGAGTCCGGTCTAACCTGATAGGCAGCATCCGCTCTCCGTCATGGAGTTCGACGAGCAAGACGGCCATTCCTGCCCGCTCAATCAATGGCAAGATGGCGGCCAGCAAAGTCGACTTTCCGCTGCCGTGAGGGCCGATCACCTGGCCCCGCCAACCGGCTTGCCGCAGTCTGTCGACGATCGCTTTTCCCGATTCGCCGGGGGGGAACCGGTAGGCGATCGCCCCGGGGCGGATGTGGCGTGCAGAGAACGGATTCGCGGCCGGTGCAAAGTCGTCGCGCGACATCACGAGGCCGCCACTCGAGCAGGAGGTACCGTGCCGAGCCGGAAAGGCAACTCGCCCACAATCTCTCTGGCGCGGCCGAGATACGCTCGCACCCGCACGCACCACTTGAGCTTCAAGATCGCGCCGTCGTAGCTCAAGGGGCTGTTCGGAAGTACCGCGCGAAATGTGCCGGCCCGCCGGGGATCGATCCAATCGCCGTCTTCCGCCGAAATGCGACGGAAATCGTGGACGGCCATGTCGGTGTCGCCCTTCCCGTCCGTATACCACAGGACGGAGACTTCGATCGCCTTGACCTCCTCGGGCAGCAAGCCGTCGAAGCGGTATTCTCCTGAGATTTCCTCCCCGGGATGAAAGGCGCGGCCGTTGGCATGGAAGCGTATCGCGATGCTCGGTTCGCTCATCGATGCTCCCTTTCGCTGGCGGGATAGACAATGATTGGAAAGCTCCGTTCGTAGTCGGGCCACCTTGCCACGTTGCCCCGCACGATCACTTTCCAGTTCACTTCATTGTGCTGCGACTTGAACGAATGCATAGCGTCCAAGGGAATATCCAGAGTGCACAGGCTTTCATAAGGAAAACCGCGGTGCACCTCGAAGCCCTCCCGGCGGAACAGCGAGCGCTCGAATACCCGGCGAGTCTCCGTGCGGGTGTCGGTGCCATGGCGAAACGTGGCTTCCTCCTCGCAGACCAGCGTCATCTCCAAGGCATTGAATCGGAGCCTCCCGGTCTGCGAGAGAAAAAGCCGGTATTGCCCACCGGGATAGAGCGGGTGGTCGGAGACTTCGATGATTGTCGGACCGATCCCGGTCGTCACCAGAAGCTGCCGAAAAAAGAAAAGAACGAGCGCCACGCCGACCAGCACAAAAGGAACGAGCAGCAGCGTCAAGAACCAGTTCGGGTTTCCGGACAGATGGGAACTTACCTCGAAAGCAACGAAGACCGCAACGATGCCGTTCCAAAACAGGCAGGCGGCCAATGCCGCTCCCAGGGCCCACAGCGGCGATACCGCCATCGGCAATCGGTAGCGAAGGGTCGTACCCGGGCTGTCGACCACTTCGGCGATGCTGGGCACATTGGGATAATCCTGACCTCCGTCCGTCGGCTCAAACGCTGCCAGGCTCGCGGCCTTGCGGACCAGGGCGCAGCGGCGCTCGTCGGACTTGCCCCAACTGAAAACGCTGTATGCCAGGCCCCCGCCGCCGATCATCACAAGTGAGGCCGGCACCGCAAAGGTCAGCCATACCCACCACTGCAAGCCGCGAACCAACACTGCCGTAGTCCGGTCGGTCGGGTCGTACCAACAACGATACTCCCGGCCGGCTTGGTACCGGTTCAGGACCGCCTCGGCATCGGATCGGTCGGCCGAATAGCCATTGCCCCGGACGCTATGGACGTCATACGTCCATGCGACATAGGTCTCGCCCTCGATCGCATATTTGACCTGAATCTCCGGCCGATAAAATGGCCTTCCTTCCCGCTGAATCTGTCCTACTCGCGCGTCGAGTACGGTGCACGTGTGTGGCACGAACTGGTTCGTCGCGCGCCACTCGGGAATGACGAACGAGGCGACCAGGCCCGCCAAGCCGATGCAACCCAGCAGAAAAAAAGTGGTAAAGAAGATCGCCTCGCCCGCACTCCCCGCCTTGGCGGATCCCGTGCGCCGGTGGCCGCGTTTTTTCTCGTAAATGCGGATTCTCGCAGCCAAAGTGCGTCTCCTCCGGACGGGGCGCAGTACCGCCCTGCTCGAAGTGGCCACGCGGCGACCGCTCTGGCTCGGTAATCGAACGGCAGGTTCTCGGCTTACGCTCAACCGACACGTACCGCTTCCGTGGAAACCGGCTCTCGCGACTTCCGATAGAAGCCTATGCCTTCCAAAGCCTTGAAGACTTCCTCCAGCGTCTTTTCGCCGAAATTCGATATGCCCAGAAGATCCGCGCGGGTGCAGTTCAGTAGGTCCTGCACGGTAAAAATCCCACGCTCTTCGAGGCAATTGGTCGTGCGGACCGAGAGCCCGATTTCTGCCGTGCTCATTTCCAGCTTTTCTCGCAGGTCGTCGGCGTCGTTCCTTACAGTGCTCAGAGGAATTCGGGTTTTCATGGGATCCCTCCCAAAAAATAACAGGTCCTTCTTTTGTCCACCAGCGGCTCGCAGCCGCTCGCGATGGGCCCTCCCACCGGTAACCGCACAGTATATCACAACTGTCAAGCTTGCATAGTACGGGTGTATCTGCACGCCCCGCCCCCCCTTTCTTGCGATGGTGCCTGTCCCCTCTTTTTTCGTCAGGCCGCCCTCGGGGTGGGCTGATAAAAACGGGGACTGGCTCCGCAACATCTTGTGTGGTCGCTCTGGCTAAACCGCTATTAGTTGCGGTGCCTGTCCCCGTTTTTATCAAGTTTTTATCAGCCCACCCTCGGGGTGTGCCATTTCTCTCGATAGCCCGTATATTGAACGCTGGCAATAACCGCCAAACCGTTTGTGTGCCAAGACTTCTCGCCGCCCTCGCCCGACCATGTCTCGCAAGGAGGCCCCGTTTTGCATCATCTTGTGGAAGGACTCACCCCGGCGCAGCGCCAAGCCGTCGAGCATGTCGACGGACCCTTGTTGATCCTGGCTGGACCGGGCAGCGGGAAAACGCGGGTGATCACGCACCGAATCGCCCACTTGCTCGAGCTGGGCATACCCGGCCAACAAATCCTCGCGCTCACCTTCACCAACAAGGCCGCCGACGAAATGCGAGCCCGACTCGAGCGGCTCGTTCCCGGACATGCCGTCTGGATGGGCACCTACCACCGCTTCTGCGCCAGGCTGCTCAGGAAATATGCGTCGTTTATCGGCATTCAGGAAAACTACACAATCTACGACACCGAAGACGGTGGTCGCGCACTCCGGCGGGCGATCGGCCGAGCCAAAGTCGACTTGGCCCACTTCACGCCCGATAATCTCGCTCACGCGATCAGTTGGTCCAAGAACAACCTCATCACCGCCGACGAGTACGACCCCCGCCCGGGGTATCCACTCGGGGCTTTGGTCAAGCGGGTCTATCCCGCATACCAAGAGCAGCTCCGCAAGGCCAATGCGGCGGATTTCGACGACTTGCTCCTCCACGCCGCCACCCTGCTGCGCGAGAACCCCGAGGTCCGGCGAAGCCTCGACGAGCGGTACCGCTATATCCTGGTCGACGAGTACCAAGACACCAACCTTGCGCAATACGCCATCGCACGAGCGCTGTCCATCGACCATCCCAATCTGGCCGTCACCGGCGATCCCGACCAGTCGATCTACGGTTGGCGCGGGGCGAACCTCAACAACATCCTCGAGTTCGAAAGAGACTTCCCCGCGGTTCGTGTCGTGCGCCTGGAACGCAACTACCGCAGCACCCAGCGGATTCTCCGCGTCGCCTCACAGTTGATCGCGCATAACGTCAAGCGCAAACAAAAAGACCTCTACACCGAGAATGGCGAAGGTGCGCCGGTCCGACTCGTTGTTTATCCCACCCAGAAGGAAGAGGCCCGGGGGATCGCCGCGCGGATCGCCGACGACATTCATGCGGGCCGCCGGCGACCACGCGATTTTGCCATCTTCTATCGCGTGAACGCCCTTTCCCGGGCACTGGAGCTGGCGCTCCGCGAGCAGGGCATTCCTAACCAGGTGGTCAACGGCGTGGCCTTTTTCGACCGCAAAGAGATCCGCGACACCCTCGCCTATCTCCGCCTGCTCAACAATCCCCACGACGACATTGCCCTGCTTCGCGTGATCAACACGCCGGCCCGCGGCATCGGGAAAACCACGCTCGCTCGGGTCGGCGACTACGCCTTGGCACACGGACTGCCGCTGATCGACGCGGCTCGCGAGTGCCACCGGATCGAGTCGCTCAATAAGCGGGCCATCTGCCAGGTTGCCGGTTTCGTCGCGCTGTTTGACCGGCTCATCCCGATGGCCGCGGGCCCGGTCGAGGAGACGCTCGGGTACGTGCTGAACGAAACCGGATACAAACAGCAGTTCGAGCACGCCGAGGATGAAGAAGACCAGCAGCGTCTGGCCAACATCGAGGAATTGCTCACCGTGGCGCGGGAATTCGACGAGCGCAACCATCACGAGCGACCTCTGGAGGAATTCCTCGAGGAGACAAGCCTTGTCAACGACACCGACGACTGGGAGGTGGAGACCGACCGTGTCACCTTGATGACCCTGCATGCCTCCAAGGGGCTCGAATTCCCCGTCGTGTACCTCGTCGCCGTCGAGGAGGGCCTCCTGCCGCACGAGCGAAGTCGCCAGCAACCCGATCAGCTCGAAGAGGAGCGGCGACTGATGTTCGTCGGCATCACCCGCGCCCGCGAGCAGCTCCAGATCAGCATGTCGGCCTACCGCGACTTCCGCGGCCAGCGAAAGATGACGGTCCCAAGCCCCTTCCTCATGGAGCTGCCGCGCGGCGAGATGGAGGTCCACGAGTTGGCTTCGTCCGCCTGCGATCCCTTCGCAGACGGCGATTCGGAAGACCGATGCTATTACCAGGCTCCGGTTCCCGCCCCGCGTACGAATCAAACCTCTCGACACGCGAACGGCGGGACCGTCCCAAAATTGGTCACCGCCGCCGAGATGGCAAACGGAGGAACCTCCCCGGCGGCCAACTCCGACGATTTCCGGCAGGGCATGATCGTTCGCCACCCGGAATACGGCCTTGGCCGGGTGATTGCGTTGAGCGGCAACGGCCCCAAACGACAGGCCACCGTCGACTTCGCTTCAGCGGCGGGCCGCAAGAAATTTGTCATCTCCCGAAGCCCGTTACGTCCCGTAAAATGACTGCCGCGCCCGCTGGGAATCTACTTGAGAACATCCCCAACCGATTGCCGGACGAGCTATTCACGGCGATTTTGACCACGGCTGCTTTTCGAGTGGAGCGAATTGTTTCCCTGGGCCACGCCTCACCCGAGGGGTTCTGGTACGACCAAGACCAGGACGAGTGGGTCCTTGTCGTGGAAGGTGCCGCCCGTATTCGGTTCGACGGTGAAACCGAAGCCGTCGAACTCAAGGCCGGCGACTACATCCTGATCCCCGCACACCGACGCCATCGGGTGGAATGGACGGCGCCGGATCACCGCACCGTGTGGCTCGCGATTCACTATTGAAGGCGCACGAAGCCGACCCTAACCGAAGCCAGATCGCAACGGCGGAATTTTAGCCGACCACTCCTTGTGCGGCGGGAAGCGGCGATTGCTTCACCGACCGGGTTCTGCCCGTCGGGAAATAGCGGTCCAACACGGCGGTCGACGGGGCTTTCGTCACCAACGACACGCCTACCAACGCCACGGCCGACGCGGCCAGGATCAGCGAGACCGGCATCAGGCCGTAAAGGAGGTGTGTTTCGTCCTTGCCGGTGGTCATCGACCAGAAGAACAAGCCGCACCAGACAACCGCCGCTGTGAGAACCGAGGCAATCGCTCCGGCGGCGGTGGTTCGCTTCCAATAGAGGGCTGCAAACACCAGCGGGAAGAGGCTGGCGAAACCGCTGAAACACCAAACCCCCAGCGCAAAGACCGATCCGGGGCTGGCCAACGAGATCAGATACGTGACCACCACGATCGCCAGCACGAAGAACCGCCCCAGCAGGATCCGCTGCCGGTCGCTGAATCGCTGTTCGCCCCAGTGGTGCAACACGACGTCGTGGGTGAACATCGATCCGATCGCCAGGAACTGGCTGTCCAACGAAGACATGATTGCTGCCAAAATGCCGACCGTGAGAAAACCGGTCATGTAGTCGTTGGTCAACGCGCCGACCATCCGCCCCAGCACCGCGTTGGGGTTGGCGTCCGGCGGGACGATCAACTTTCCGTTGAAGACGGCCGTCGATGCCCAGATCCCCAGCAGGATGCACGGCACCCAAACGATCATAATGAACACCGGATGCATGATGACGGTCGCGCGGAATGTCTTCGCGCTGCGAGCGGTCATCCAGTGCTGGAAAAGGTGCGGAAACATCGCCACCGACAGCGGCACGAACAGATAGCTCAGGAATTGCAGATGGCCGATGTGCGCAGGATGGCCGGCAACGGCGCCTCGCACGAGCAGATCGGGGCGCAGCTCGGCGACCCGCTGCGACGCTGCCTCCGCCCCGCCGAGTTTGTCGGCGATGATAAACAGGGTGACGGCCCCGAGGATCATGAACACACAGGTCTGCAGCGCGTTGGCCCAGGCCGTGCTGCGAACGCCGCCGCCGAAGACATAAATGAGCACCACCGTGCAGATCGCGCCCGATCCCAACCAGCTCGGGATCCCGCCGCGGGTGGCGGGGAATGCGGCCGGGAACGCTCCGACCGTGACTTTCTCGATCGTCGCCCCGCTGGCAAGCACCCCGATCAAGAGATACGGGATCACCAGTCCGACGAGCACCGGGAAGAGAACCAGGCCGAGCGTATTGCTCTGGAAGCGGTCGCGGAAGAACTGGATCTGGGTGGTGAAATTGAATCGGTTTCCGTAGGACCAGAGCTTCACGCCAATCAGGAAGAAGCAGGCCGAGTGGATCAGGCCCGACCAGGAAGCCATCAGCCCATAGACCCCGATGCCGTGCGTGAAGGCCTCACCGGTGCTGCCGACCAGGGCGAATGCGGTCATGGTCGTCCCGAAGATCGACATGATCAGCAGGAATGGCCCGATGGTCCGGCTGGCCACAAAGTAGTCGCCTGCCGTGTGCTTGGAGAAGCCGACATGCGCAAAACGGCCGATCCAGAGCAGGATGCCGAGATAGACAATGATGATGATCAGTGGAATCACGGTTTGTTCCTTCCCGGCAGAGTGATTTCCTCGGGCGCTGCCTCGAAAATATCCCGATAAACGTCGAACACCGCCCAGGCCCAAAGCACTGCGGCCGCCATGGAAAACACCGCGTGGTACGCCAGGCCGACGGGTATGAACCCCAGCACCAGCCGACCGTCGTTCCACAACCACCAGTCGTGGTGAAGAATGAGTAAGAGAACAAAGACGCCCCAGAAGATTTTGTGTTTCATGTTTGGGTACTCTCGCGATGGGCGACCGGCAGACGACGGTCTCTTTCAAACCGCCGCACAGGCCGGTTCGAGATTCTCTCGTTGAAAGGCACGGGGACGGTAAAGGTGCCCGAACAGGTTGCCTTCGTGAGGCTGGTCCCACTGGACGACCGTGGTGGGAATCGGGCCAAGGTTCAGGCGGCTGATCCCGGCGCTGGCAAGCAGTGCTTGCTCCAGCTCCGGGACCTGCGTGAGCGCCGTGACCACCAGGCTCGGCCCGAGCGACTCGACGAGTTCTTCGGCCCCGCACTCGACGATGCTGACGAACGGGAACAGGTACTCCTGGTTGGCCAGCGGATGGTTGACGCCGCAACGGATCACGGTAGGCAGCAGGTAGGTTCCGCCTTCGTACCGCGCCAAGCGACCGGCACCGCGCCGACGGCCGGTGACGTCCTCCGCGCCGCCTTGGGCCAGGGCCCGCTCGATCGCGGCATCGATTGCCTCGGCAACGGCCGGATCGGGGAAAGCGGCCAGGATGGCGTCGGGATCGTCGCGCCGGCGGGGCACAATCGAATTGAGCCGGTCGGCAAGGGCCTCGGCCAGCTCGTCGGCATGCGAGGTGGTGCGGATGCTGGAAGCATTGATGCACGACCGACCGCCGTTGCAGGCGACCGATTCGACGATCACGTCGAGCCAGGTCTCCCACGAGTCGGCCGCGTCCGGGCCGAGGAGGATCTTGCTGTATCCGGGGCCGTGGATCTCGATCCGCGGATCGCCGAGCCATGGCTTGACGGTCGAACCGCCGCCGAAAAGCATCGAGGCGCCGCAGCGGCGCAAGATCACTCCGGCGCCGTCGTGCCCCGAGGGATAGAAGCCGAACCCCGAGTCCGGCACTCCGGCCCTGCGGAGCGACTCCAAGATCCGCAGCGGTGTCCACGGTTCGCGCTGGCCGGGCTTCAAGACCAGCGGCATTTTCAGCGCGACCGCCGGCAGCCACAGCGCATGCACACCCGGCGAGTTGGCCGGCAGGATGGCTCCGAAGCGGCGGGCCTGAGGGGCGAAGCTGACGGTATGCCCGTCGCGGCGGCCGTAGCCGGCGTCGAGCACGGCCGGATCGAGCCCGCCGGTCAGCCCGTCGAGGATCTCGGCCATGTGCAGCATGGCCGCCTCGATCTTTCGCATGTTCTGCCGGCAGAGCGCGTGGGGAAGTCCCGTGGTGGCCGACTGCGCTGCGACAAAGGCCTCGGGCGACTGGACGCTCTCGCCGACGGGCAGTTCGTCGTTCATGAAGTGGCCGGCGGCCTGGCGCAGTCGGCCTAGATACTCTTCCACCGAGATCTTCTGAAGGTCGGACCACGCATCAACGAGCAGGTCGCGGCCGATCAGTCCCGGGTTGGCCAGGCTGACCCGGGCGACCGGCTCTTGCGAGGCGTAGTCGTGGATGTCCACAACTTCTTTGCTGAAGTAGGACCGCCCGGCGCGGAGGATGGGAATCTTGAGCATCAGTAGACCCCCTCGACCACGTTGATCTCCATCTTCCGGAAAGGCCGCACGTCGCCGACGCCGTCCCAGGGATACTTGGGAATCGGCGGCGTGCGGATCGCCTCGTCGCGTTCCAGGAAGTTGGGCATGAAGAACTCTTTGGTAAGCGTGGTCAGCTTGACGCGGCCTCGCTCGCCGTACGCAACGGGCTCGTCGGACTGGTCCGGGTTGACGACTTCAAGCACTGCCCGTGGCTGCGGCGCGTGGTAGATGATCATGTAGTCGTCGTCCGGATCGAATGGCTTGTGGCAGGCCAGGCCCATCAGGGTATTGCCGTAGGTTGGCACGAACTCGGCGCCTTCGAGCAATTCCTCGCGGGCGAAGCGGTGGAACTGGCGGGTCATCTCGGTTCCACCGCAGAAAATGCCGCGGATGCCAGCCTGGCGGAGCGAAATCTTTTCGCAGAGGGCTTCCAGCAGCTTCGGTGTGGTGAACATGCATTGGATGTCGTGGCCGGCGCGCAGGATCGTCAGCGCCTGCTGGATGACGTGTTCCTTGTACTGCTCGACCTGGTCGATTTGCCCTTTCTTGACCAGGCGAACGACCCAGCGGGGATCGAGATCGACACAGAACGAGATCCCGCCGCGGACCTGGGCGAGGTGCTCGATGGACAGTCGGAGCCGCCGTGGGCCGGAAGGGCCGAGCATCAGCCAGTTGGCCCCGAACGGGAAGGCAGCCGGATCGAGGGTTTCGCTGAAGAGCGAATAGTCGATCCGAAAATCGTCGATCGTCACCCGCGTCTTGGGCACACCGGTACTGCCGCCGGTTTCGAAGACGTAGACCGGGCGATCGGCGTAGCCCTTGGGGACCCATCGCCGCACGGGGCCGCCGCGGAGCCAATCGTCCTGGAAGCGGCCAAACCGGGCGAGGTCGTCGAAGGTATGGATCTCGCGGCGGGGATCCCAATCGAGACGCTCTGCGAAATCGAGCCAGAAGGGGCAGCCCGTGGCCGGGTCGAAATGCCACTGGACGACTTCGCGGGTCCAGGCATCGAGCCGTCCGCGGGCTTCGGCAGCGCGATAGTCGGTTGTCGACGTTTTGTCTTCAAGCTGTTCGACGGAGGCCATCAGTTCACCTTCTCCGGATCGGATTTGGCGCCTTGTTGGATCGCATAAAGCCGGTCGCGGCTGGTGACATAGAGAACGCCATTGGCGGCAACCGGGGTTGTGTAGGCGGCGTTGCCGAGGTTCGTTTCTGCGAGGATCTTCTTCTCGCGGCCGGCCTGGAAGACGACGATGTCGCCATCCTCGTCGCCCATGAAGACTTTGCCGTCGACCACGTAGGGCGAGCCCCAGACGGCGCTGAGCAGGTCGTGGTCCCAGATGGTCTTGCCCGTTTCGACGTCGATCGCCCGGAAAATCCCTTTGAGGTCGCAGAAGTAGAGGATGCCGTCGTGGATGGCGACGGTGCTCATCGAACGGGTGACTTCGTCGTTGTGCCAGGCGGCGGCGGACTTGGTCACATCGCCCCGCTTGGTGGCGTCGATCGCCCAGAGATGCCCCGGGCCCTCGCCGTGCTCCGGGTCCTGGCCGACGGCGATGTAGACGCGGTTGCCGTGGATCACCGGCGTGGCGATGATGTTGTTGCGGGTGCCGAAACCGCCGAGCTTCCAGACGGTGCCTTCCGGGTTGCACTGGAACGACCAGAGCAGATCGCCAGAGTCGGGTTCGCAGGAATAGATCCGGCCGTCGCCACCGGGGAAGACCACCTGCCGAGTGCCGCCCATCTCGCCCATGGCCGGGCTCGACCACTGGCCGTGCAGGATATGCTCCTGCGGGTCACCTCGTTCCCACACCACCTCGCCGGTCTCCTTATCGACCGCGATGAAGCTGGGGGCGTCGGGTGCCGGCAGAACGACGTGGCCCTCGTCGACGCCGTTGCCGGTGAGGAGGTAGACGTACTTGTCGTCGTAGACCGGCGAACTGGTGGCCAGGTTGTGCGGGAAGACGCCCAGCTCGACCATCATGTCGAGTTTCCAGAGGATATCGCCGTCGATCTTGCTGTTGAGCTTCTCGTCCTGGTAAGGGCCGTCGTTCTCGCCGTCGAGAAAGCCCTCGAGGTCGGCGCAGACGAGTTCGCAGCGATTGCTGACGTAGTAGAACCGGTCTCCGTCAACCGCCGGCGATGAGCAGATGCCCTGCTGCGGCCAGTCGTTGACGCGGCCGGAGGGGAGCTTGTCGTGCGTCATCTGCCAGAGGAATTTACCGTCCTTCTCCGCGAAACACATGATCACACCCTTGTCGCCGGTCGACTTGGGTTGGCGCTCGGCCTCGTTGTTCGTTCCGACGAGGACTTTGCCGTTGGCAATGATCGGATTGCCGTACGTCTGCGAGCCGAGCTGGCCGATCCACTTGATGTTTTCGCCCGTTTCGACGTCCCATTTCACGGGGATGTTTTTTTCGGCGTCGTTGACCATGTTGCGCTGCGGGTCGCCGCCCCACATGATCCAGTCGGCGGCAAGGAGCGGGGCGGATTGGGCCGCAGACAATAGGGCTGATAACAACCCGATGTGGATTCGTCTCATTTCGTTTCCTCTTCCCGGTAGATACGGATGTTGTCGTAGTAGAGTGGTGCTGCCGAGTAGGCGTAGAGGCCGGCGGAGCCTTCGAGATTCGGTTGCGGATCGACGCCTTCAAGCATCCACTGGCCCGGCTCGGCTTCATCCCGAGGCCAGACCTTTGCCCGCACCAGTCCTTTGCCATCCTCGACGTCGACGCGGAACTTCACTCGGTACCAGCGGTCGGCCTCCCAGGTGAAGGGCTCCAGGCGGGTTTCAAACCGCGGGCCGGGCACCCAGGAGACGATCCGCATCCGCTTGGCACGGCCGAACATCTCGAGTCGGTAGCGGTTGTTGATCAACCCGACGTCGCCGCGCTGCCGGCCGTTTTTGGCTCCCATCAGGTCGGCTTCGATCGTGCAGCCAGGCTCGAGGAGCGGGGTGATGAAGACCTTGGACCGATTGAACATCGGCCCCCGGGCGTCGGCCAACTTTTTCAAGACCTTCGATCCGTCGACCGTCTCGACCTCGTGCTTGGCTTTCGTTGCGCCGATCCACCAGGAGGGCACCTGGCCGTCCTGATAGGATTCGAAGTCTTCGGCGATCGGCAGTTGGGGCACGAACCGCACGCGGGCGGTCGCGGTCAGCTCACCCGCTTTGGCGCTCACGGTCGCGATTCCGCCGCCTTGCGAAGGAGCCTGATAGTTTCCATCCCTGTCGATCGAGCCGGCGGAAGCTTCGCACGACCACTGGGCGTCGATGGGGCCGAGCTCATGTCCCTTGGCGTCGTACGCGACAGTGTGGAACCTGACCTTCTCGCCCGGTTTGAGCAGGACTTCCGCCGGACGGACCTGGACGTGCGCCGGTTTGGCGGACGGATCCGCGGGCGCCTCGGCCGGCATCGAAGGCACCCGGCCCTCGGCCGATTTCGCGTCGGTTCGGCCCAGGCAAATGGCTTCGGCGGTCGTGAAGAAGACCACCTTGCCGTCCTCGATCGCCGGAGATCCGAACAGTTCGATGCTGGCTTCGTTCGACGATTCGAATGACATCGTGTCGAGCACGCGAGCTTTGTCGCCCGCGTCTTCCAGGATGGCGAACGTGCCATTGACCACTGTGACGTAGATCTTGCCGTCGGCCCACACGGGCGATCCCTTGCCGACGCGTCCGATGATTTGCTCCCAGGCCTTCCGTCCATCTTCGGCGCTGAGGCAGTAGAGGACGCCGAAGTTGTTCATCACGTAGAGCCGGTCGCCATGGATCAACGGCGAGGCATAGCTCGCCTCGATCCCGTCGTGCCGCCACAGTTCGTTTGTTTCAGTGATGTCACCGCTGCCTCGACCATCGATGCAGACGACGCGGCCGAGCGTCGTCGTGTCGAAATTCTCTTCTCCGTGGGAGGCGTACACACGGTACCCGTCGACGACCACCGACGCGTTGATGCCCGACTTGCAGAGGCGGAAGCCCCATGCCTTTTCGCCGGTCCGGGCCTTCATGGCGTAGATGCTGCCGTCAGCGTTGCCGGCAATGAGCAGCCGCTGCCCGTCGATGACGGCGACGACCGGAACGGCATAGGTGGTGTCGGTCGGCTGACCGCCCGGCTCCGACCACCAGAGCGTCTCGCCGGTCCGTTTGTCCATGGCCAGGTAGCGGTGTCCGCCCTTTGCCTGGTTTCCAAAGCTGGAATTGAGGAAGCTGATGATCACCCGATCTTCGTCGACGACCGGGGTATGGATCCGCCCGCCGTAGCCGCTGATCCGGCCGAACTCTTCGGTCAGCGAACGCGACCAGAGGATCTTGCCGTCGCGATCGAAGCAGAAGAACATCCCCTGGACGCCGTGGGCGTAGACGTTGCCCGTTTCGGGATCGACGGCGACATTCGCCCAGCCGACCCGCGAGTTCGGAATGTCGGTATGGAAGACGCCGAAACGGTGTTCCCAGACGGGCTGGCCGTTGGACAAATCGAGCGCCATGACGCGCTCCTGCTCCATGACGCCTTCGCCGGCGAGGTTGATAATGAAGACCCTCCCGTTGTGGATGGCCGGGGTGCTGCGAGCGCCGATCGGGGACCGCCAGAGAATCTGGTCCGTCGACGACGGCAAATTCGTTTCGTAGGAAACGCCGGTCTGCGCGGGGCCGCGCCAGGAGGTCCAGTCGCCGGCGGAGGATACGTTCAGCAGGCAAGCGGCGGCGACGAGGCCGGTGTAGAAGGGGGACAATTGGGTCATAGCAATTCACCAGTCGGCTAGACGTGAGGCTCTGAACTGTGAACGGTGTGGCACTGCTTGGAGTTGAATCGGTTTGCCATCAAAAAGGACATGCCACAACTCCAAGCAGTGTGGCCGCCGTGCGAAGGGCGCGCGACACTGCTTGGAATGGTGGAACGTCTGCTCGTATGGAAGACCCGTTCCATTCCAAGCAGTGGCACACAGGAACACAGGATGTTGACATGTTCGGTTGTGTTTCGACGGAAATTTTACGGCGGGAATCTTCCGGTCAAGGCTGAACAGAGAAATTCATACTTTCACCCATCGGCGGGCTTTCATCTCGAACCGCGGCAGCGCGCCGGCCGGGCAGGCGGTCACCGGCACGCGGAGATTGAATTGTGAACGCATCCGGGCTTCGATCTGCCGTGCGATGCCTTCGCTATCCCCGCATCCGGGCGCCGGCTCGATCTGGATCGAGAGTTGAGCCATCGCGCCGCTGCGGCGGACCTCGCATCGGTATTCCGCCACCGCGGCGAACGATCGGATTACCTCCTCGATCGCGCTGGGATAAACGTTGACGCCCCGGACCAGCATCATGTCGTCCAATCGGCCGAGGATCCCGCCTTTTAGGGCCAACTCGTATCGGCCGAACCGGTCGGCAACCTCGAGATCCTCACAGACCAGGTCGCCGGTGCGGTAGCGGATCAAGGGTGACCCCAGCCGTCCGAGCGTGGTCAGCACCAGCTCGCCCGTGGCGCCGGGCTGTACCGGATGCCCGCTGGCCGGGTCGACGATCTCGGCGATGTAGGACTGCTCGATGACGATCAGTGTCCCGGGCCGTTCCGGGCACTGGTAGCTGACGGGGCCGACCTCGGTCATCCCGTGGTGGTCGAACACCTGCGCTCCCGGCCAGCGATTCTCGATCGCCTGCCGCACGGCAGGGACACTGCCGCCCGGCTCGCCCGCCACGATGATCTTCCGAATTTTCAGCCGCGCGAGGTCGAAATGCTCCGCCTCGGCGACCTCCACAAGGCGGAGGGCGTAGGTCGGCGTGCAGAAGAGAACCGTGGCCCGATTCGCTTCCATCGCTTCCAGCCGGCCGATGCTGCTGACGCCGCCGCCGGGTATGCAGAGGCACTCCATCTGGCTCGCCGCCTCCATCGCGGTCCAGAATCCCAGAAAGGGGCCGAACGAGAAGGCGAAATAGAGGCATTCGGATGATGTGACGCGGGCGGCCCGCAGCACCTGCTTCCAGTTCTCGAGCATCCATTGCCAGCTCTCGCGGGTGTCGAGCCACCGCAGGGGAGCGCCGCTGGTCGCGCTGGTCTGGTTGTAGCGCGAGTAACGCGACAAGGGGTACGTGAGATTCGTGCCGTAGGGCGGGTGCCGATGATGGTCCTCCACCACGGCGGCCTTCTCGGTGAACGGCATTCGCTCGAGAAACTCTTCGAGGCTGGTCACATTGCCGTCGAGACCGGCTCCGCGGAGGATCGGCGTATAGAAGCGGTTGCCGGGGATCAACTCGCCCAGCAGTCGCCTCAGCGCGATAAGTTGCCGGCGGCGAATCGCCTCGCGGCCTTCGGGATGGATAACGGCGAGAGATGTCATAACTTTTTCGACGCAACGACTTCGCTTGCCACAGAAACATTCTCGACCACAGTAGGACGGGCGGTCCTGCCAGGCGCCGGCTTGTAGAGCGTCACGAGGCATCCACCGAGAGCGGCCAGCAGAATCCCGGCCACGAACTGCCATCGCAGACCCGACCATCCGCCCGCGGGCGGATGCATTGCCAGCGCGACCACCGCATTGACGACCGGCGCCCCGGCAAAGATGATCGACATCACCACGCTCGGCTTCCCGCCGGCCCCGAAGGCCAAAAGCACGCAGAAAGCGCCGATCGCGCCGACCGTTCCCGCCAGGAGCGACCAACTCATTCCCGGCCCGGAGAAGCTCCACGTCGCGCCGCGGAGCCACAAAAGGACCAACGGGGCGACGACGGCGGTCAGAAAGTAGGCGATGCCGACGAAAAGGAACGCCTTGTACCGACCATCGACCGGATCACGCATCAGGGATTGGCCGGAATGCAAAAAGACGCCGTAGAGGCCCCAGGCGGCAACCGTCATCAGTGCGAAGAGTAGCCAGTTCATTCGGTCTCGCTCGGATCTCGCAGGCATCTTCATGCAGTCGGGCTGTCCACAAGGTCACCTTCGCCGACAGGTTCCAGTTGAGGCGATTGCAGGGCGGCTGGTGCGACTTCGATCCTCTCTCCGATCCAGTCCGGGATTGCGATCGCCGACATCTTCTTCCTGCCTCCCTCGATGGAAGCGCAGATTGCGGTCGTCGCCCCCGTGGCGACCAGGCGGCCACCCTTCTCGAACAACCGGAAATCATAGGTGATCGTTCGATCCGTCTTGTCCCGAACCGTGAGATGGACCTCGACCTCGTCTTCGAACGTCAGCGGGGCTCTGAACTGGCACTCGGCGCGGATACGAGGCCACGAGACCACCATGCCACCGTTTTCCGCATGGACCGACAACCCGATCGATCGCAGGAAAGCGTGTTCGGCCATCTCCATATAGCGGAAGTAGTTGGTGAAGTGGACGATCCCCGCCATATCGGTCTCGCCGAATTCGACCCGGTGTTTCCAGCGAAATTCAGAAGCCAACGCTCCGCTCCCGTGCTCTGGTGGATTGCATGCGGTCAGACGGCCACCAGCGGCCGGCCGTGCGGCAGCGGCGCGGGGACCGCGGCCTGTTCGCAAACCGCGTCGAACAGGCTGGTAAAATCCTTGTTCAAGTTGCCGATCAGGCAGTCGGTCACGTCGCCCGCAAGGTGGGTGTGATTGCGAATCAGCCGGCCGAAGCTGAAGGCCTGGTCGTAGAAGGCGTAGACCAGCTTCCGCATCGACTCGATCTCGTAGCAGAGCCGCTCCGCATAGGCTGCAAAACCGTCGGCCGACACGTCGCCCTCGGCGAGCGCCTGGTGCACCGCATCGCCGACCAGTTCGCCTCCGCGCAGCGCCAGGTAGACTCCGGAGGAGAAGACCGGATCGAGAAACGCGAACGCGTCGCCCACAAGCACCAGACCGTCGGCCGCACAATACTCGGACCGATACGAATATTCTTTCGTGATGCGGAATTCCTCGATTTGGCGGCCGGGCTTGAGGTGCTGTTCGATCCAGGCGTTGTTTTTCACCTCGCGCCAGTAGATGGTCGCCAGGTCGTTCGTGTCGCGGAAAAGGTAGTCGCGCTCTGCGACAACGCCGACGCTCACCACGTCGTCCGGAAGCGGGATGTACCAGAACCAGCCTTTTTCGGGGACGTAAGCGACCGTGGTATTTCCTTCGTCGATCCCCGAATCCCGGACTGCACCGCGGAAGTAGGTCCAGAGCGCCACTTTGTTCAAGTAGGGATCGGGTTTGCGCCAGCCGTGGCGTTTGACCGCCAGGGCTCCCCGGCCGCTGGCATCGATCGTGGCCGGTGCGTGAATCTCCAGGTCGCGGCCATCGGCGGACCTGGCGGCGATGCCAGTCACGCGGCCGTCCTCTCGCAGGAAATCGGTCGCCTCGACGCCCGTCCGGACCTCGGCCCCCAGCCGCCGGGCATTGTCCAACAGCATTTCGTCGAACTCGCTCCGCACGACCTGCCAGGTCTGTGCAGCCTCGTGCTGGAGATGCCGGCAGAAATAGAACGGAGTCGATTGCCTGCCGTCGGTGGAGACGAATTGCACCGCATACTTCTTCGGAAAATGCGAGGCCTTCATCCGCTCGATCAGGCCAAGCCGCTCAAGCGGGAAGTAGCAGAACGGCAACAGCGATTCACCGATGTGATAGCGGGGAAACGCTTCTTTTTCCAGCACGAGCACCTTGCGCCCGTGTTGCGCGAGCACCGACGCGGCGGTGGCCCCGGCCGGTCCGCCCCCGACGATCACCACGTCGAATTGTTCCATGTCCTTGGTCATTGTGTCTTTGTCATTTGTCATTCGTCATTCGTCATTCGTCATTCGTGCTGGCGGGAGTATCTCGACAACCTCCGCGATGGTCCTCTCCCTCAGATCGGACAGGCAGTTGCAGCGTCCGAAAAGCCAGGTTGCCTGGTCGAGAGCAAATGCCTCGTTCATCGTGCCGTTGGACCGGACGCGGAGATAACCGCCGGGGCAGCTCCGGTAGCCGATCGCGTATCGGTTGAGCAGCCCGCCCAGGGGTACCCGGCCCTCGACCACCCGCCGGCGAACCGGATCCGGGAGGACCAAGAGATTGATCCGGATCACGCCGAACTCGACCGGCTGCCGGGTGCGGGCGACTTCCAGGACACTGCACCGCGCGAGCCAGTCCGCTTCGATCGCCCGATCCACGACGCGAAGCGAGATCGGTTCGCCGTAGTGGTTCGTCAGCCGCGAGGTCATGTCGCTTTGGTGGACCAGCAGCCCGCGATATGGCTCCGGCATGTCGTCGGGTTCGATCACCTCCGCGGCAATAACCGGTTCGGCGGAAACGGACTCCCAAAGCTGGTTTACCAGCCGGGAAACCTTTTCGCACGACTTCGGCGAGCGGACGGTGGTCAATTCGACGGACGGCATGAGATCCAGGATTACGTATAGCGGGCAGCTTTGTGGTGCGGCAGGAAGAAGTCGTGGAGCAGCTCATCGATCGCCAGCAGGCTGTCCCGGCGGACGACGACGCGCTGGTCGTCGATCGCTGCGTGCCCCTCGTCGCGGAGCCGGCCAAGCTGCTGCGAGAATCGATCGTAGATATCGGTGGCAAACTTCGTCTGGAAATACCGCCGGTCGAGGCTTCCGAACTTCAGTTGCAGGATCACCTCCCGGATGAGCTTCTCTTCGTCGGTCATTTCCAGGGCCCGGTGGATCGGCAACTCGCCGTTGGCGACGCGGTCCATGTAGGGGCCGAAGTCCTTTTCGTTCTGGTAATGCACGCCCTGGAAATGGCCGAACGACGAGACGCCCAGCGAAACCATATCGGCGCCTTTCCAAAGATACTCGCGGTAGCGGAAACGGTACTCGTCGGGGTTGCGGACGGCCGAATAGGCGTCAGCGACCGTATAGCCCGCCTGTTCCAGCTTGTCGAATGCCTCGGCGACCCAGGCCCGCTTGGTCGGCCAATCGGCCACCGGGGCCACGATCTCGCCACGTTCGTGCATTTCATGGTAGATCGTCGTGTTGAACGGAATTTCCATCTGGTAGATGGTCACGCAGTCGGGCGCCAACTGGGCGGTCTTCTCAACGCAGGTGTGCCAGTTCTCATCGGTCTCGTTGAGCATGCCGGCGATCAGGTCGATGTTGATCTGGTGGAAGCCGATCGAGCGGGCGTACTCGTACCAGCGATAGATCTCCTTGGACAAGTGCGCCCGGCCGTTGGTCTTGAGGATGCCGTCGTCGAAGTTCTCCACCCCGAGGCTCAATCGCGTGATCCCCAGGTCGCCCAGCACGTCGAGTTTTCGCTCGTCGAGCGTGCCGGGTTCGCACTCGAAGGTAACTTCCTCGGCCCGGTCCCAGGGCAAGATCGCTTTCATGCCGTGGATCAGGTGTTCGAGTTGTTCCGGCGAGAGAAACGAAGGCGTTCCGCCGCCGAAGTAGACATATTGCGGGAGCCGACCCGCGATGAGCGGCCTGTCTGCATAGGCCCTCAGCTCGCTGAGCACCGCGTCGATATACTTCGTCACCCGGTCGCGTTTGGCGTCGCGACCGGTGTATACGCGAAAGTAGCAGAAGTGGCACCGTTTTCTGCAGAATGGCAGGTGGAGGTAGAGCCCCAGCGGGGTTTCCGCTGCCGGCCTACGGTCGAGGACATCTTCTACCCGTCCGCGTGCTTCCGGCTTCCAGAAGGAGAACGGCGGGTAGTTGGCGACAAAGTAGTTCCCCGCGGTCGTCTGCTTCTTTTCGTTCTTCTCGCGAGAGAGGACATCGGTAGTTGGGCTCATGCATAACCTCTCATCAGGCTTGGGCCGAGACATGTCGGTAAAGGGCGGCGAAATCCTCGGTACTCACGGGCCGCGGATTGAACCGGGCCGTCCACTGTCGGGCGGCCTCCGCGGCGAGCGATTCGATGGGCGGATCGTCGATGCCCAACTCGGCAAGCGAACCGGCGAGGCCTGCGGATTGACGGGTTTCCTCGAGAAACGCGGCAAGAGACTCCGCCGCCAAAAATGGATCGCCACCTGCCGGCTCAAGCTGCACGTCTGCCGCCAGTTCGGCATAAATCCGGCACGCCTCTTCGTCTTGTGCGTTGAATCGAACCACGCCGGGAAGCATCAGGGCAACCGCCTGCCCGTGCGTGATGCCGTAACGTGCGGTAAGCGGATTGGCTGCCGAGTGGGCGGCGCCGAGCATACTGTTTTCGATGGCCACGCCGGCCAGGGCGGCACCCAGCAGCATGTCGGCCCGCGCATCCAGATCAAATGGATCGGTGACAGCGCGAACCAGACTCCTCGCCGTGCGGCGGAAAGCCTCGCGAGAGAACATCCCCGAAAACGGATTGCGTGCGGCCGTGACGGCCGACTCAGCGGCATGCGACAGCGCATCCAGCCCGGTCGCGGCTGCCACGGCGCGTGGCTGTGTGGCGGTAAGATCTGGATCCAAAAGCGCGATACGGGGAGCCGCTTTCGCGTCGCCGCAGGCCATCTTCGCGTGGGTCTCCTCCTGGGAAACTAGTGCGAACGACTGGCACTCGCTTCCGGTTCCCGCGGTGGTCGGAACGGCGATCATCGGGAGCATCGGCTGGGTCGCTTTGCCGCGGCCCCAGTAGTCTTCCATCCGTCCGCCGCCTGTGAACAGAAAATTGCAGCCTTTGGCCGTGTCGATACTGCTGCCGCCGCCGAGACCGACGAGCAGGTCGGCCCTGTGCGAACGGGCGGCTGCGACGCACCGCTCGACGGCCCGCGTTGTGGGGTTCTCGATAACCTCATCAAACCGAGCGACCGCCAGCCCGGCGTCTCCCAGGATTTCTTCGGCTCGCTGGACATGCCCGGCCTGGACAATGCCTGCATCGGTGACAATCAGCACACGCCTTCCCCCGCACTGGCGGGCCAACTGGCCGAGACGGCTGAGTTGGCCGGCCCCGAAGACAATCTCCGTGCGAAGCGCAAGGGTTGCTGAGAGTCGTGTCGCGGCAGAATGGGGGATTTGCTGAGCTACCAGCGTCATGCGTCGGAACTGTGTTTTCTTGAGGCTGGAGCGGGCAGTGTGGCTGCGCGAACACAGCCGCCCGCCGAGGGGGCGGGAATGCGGCCGCCTCCCGAATAATGTCAACCGCAGTCGACATAAATAATAGAGAGACGCGCCGCCGGGTCCAGCGATTCTTGCGGGCAGGGCGCGGCGGGGTGTCGCAGAATGAGCAAATGGTGGTAGAATACCGGTTGGCAGTTGAGTGCGGGCGGGAGGGATTTCCTCGCCCAAGTGGATCCAGGAGATCGCCGAAATGAGTCGGACAGTTAGAAGCATGACACAACGCTTACGGTCCAAAGGGTCCGCAATCTTCACGCTGGGCGTCTTCCTCACCTTGGCCTTGCAGCAAACTGCCGAGGCGGCGGATCCTCCGTCCAAGCCGCTCAAATCGGGCGTCGTCCGTTTCGACGACGCCAAGACGCATCATGGTGACTGGGGCGAAATGCGACGCTACTTCACCGGCGAGACGCACGGCACGAAGGACGTGCTGACGGCGGTGGCAGTCGTGGAACCGGGCAAGGCCGTGCATCGCGCCCATCGCCATGCCCAAGAGGAATATCTGATTCTCGTGGAAGGCAAGGGCACATGGTCGCTCGACGGCAAGGAGTTCCCGGCCAGCCGCGGTGATATTCTCTACACCGAGCCGTGGGTCTACCACGGACTGACAAACACCGGCACCGACCGGTTGATCTTCGCCGTCGTCCGGTTCAACAGCAAGGGCGTCCCGCTGCCGCCGCGCCCTGATGATCGGCCCGACGAGCAATAAGTCAGGGCATTTCGGAGCAACGCAATGCAAGCAACGGTATCCATTGAGATTCCGCGCGACGTGCTTCACGCCTCGCGGATGAGCCGGTCAACCGGGGGCCGCAGAAATGGAAAATGCATACTGGATCAAGACAGAAGGGATAAGCAATTGGGTCTGGGTGCAAGCGCCGTGTCAGGATCTCGACGCAGGCGAAGCCGAACCTATTGCACTGGCGGTTGAGTTCCAATCCGCACGCCGCTCGCCTTCCACTCGCCAACGTAGTATGTTCCCTCGGATTTCGTCCAGAGCGGCCGGCCGCACGCGTGTCCGGCTCTTCAGCCGCCTGTGGCTGAGTCTGCTGGATCGCCGGGCTGCTTGGCGGCTGGAACCAACTCCACTTGTTCGCTCGGGATTCTTTCAATACGGCCATCCTTCCAGACGATAACGGGCGTACCGGTCTCTCGGGCCCGCCGAACGACTTCCTCTGCCGCCTGCCGGAAAGCGGCTTCCGCCTTTGCCGTTAGGGCTGCATTCGCGTCTTCGCTTTCCATGAATCTACTTCTCCGCACTGCGTATGATCTGGTTATATAAGGGAGCGTCCAGAACCTGGAGATCGGCAGCGTCTTGGCTGGCGATAAGCCGTGGTGGGAGATGATCCCATGCCCTTTATCTCCCTGAACTGCCGCGCGTAACTACGACCCGCCAGGGTCGTCTCAAAGCCAAAATTCTGCGCGGCCTCGATCAGTTCTCGGATGCGTCCAAGCAGCAACCGCCCGGCCCGAACGTTCTGAGTCTCCGGCGCAAACGGCGACAGACCGGCGGCAATCAGATCTGCATTCAAGAACTCGCGGCAGCGCACAAAGTCCGGCAGAAAGCGGTTCGCAAACGACGTCTTTCCGGCTCCGTTTGGGCCTGCAATGACGTACACGGTCGGCGATAATCTCTCGCCGCCGCCCTTTCTGGATAGGCCTTTCTGGTGTCGCTTTCCTGACATAAGTCACTCTCGCACTCTTGCCCCGTGACACCTTAATTTTACTGCCAAATTTCGCGAGAGCCAAGTGGAACAACCGAGGACACACACGTACCATTGCCACGGTGTGTTCCGGATTGTATGGCGAGGTTCACATTCCTGAAGCTGTTCGCCGTTCGTCCGCAATCAACTTCATGCAAACCACCCGGTCACCGCCGCGGACGTACAACAGACCGTGCGCGAGGATCGGGGCGGCCCACGCGGGCGGAGTGATCAGCGGCGGGGCGTCCGGCGACTCGCGGACGACCGAACGGGCAACCTCGACGTAGCGATCCTTGTTGGCTTCGACCAGCCGCAGCATACCGTCCTCGCTGAGACAGGCGAAATGCCCGTCGACGTAGAGGAGCGACGCCCGCCGGAGCCGCGGTTCGCTCCACATCACCTTGCCGGTCTTCCACTCGATGCAGCGGAGCTCGGCTTCGCTGGAATGGCGGCCGCTGGAGCCGTAGAGATAGCCGTCGTGGTAGATCGGCGTGTTCCAGTGGGCCTGCATCGACTTGTTGCGCCCCGGCGGATCCTTCCAAACGACCTCGTACCCGCCCGGGCGGACGCGGAGCAGTGAGCTGCCCGGTCCGTAGCATTCGGAGATGAAGACCTCATCGCCGAAGACGACCGGAGTGCTGGCATTGACGCTGTCGCGAAGCCGGGACCGCCAGGGGTAATGGAAATCGAGCCGGCCCGTTTGAGGATCGAAGCCGGCCAGCCCGCCGCGAGCGAAGACGAAGCACCAGCGGCGGCCGTCGATCGTCGCCGGTTGCGGCGCCGCGTATCCGGCCAGTTCGTCGGTGACGGCGTACTTCACTTCCCCGTTCCGCTTGTCGAAGGCGACGATCCCGCTGCCGGCGCCTTGCGCGCGATCGAGATCGAACCGCCCGGCGTCCTGCGACTCCGGCGGGCTGCCGCCGACCACGACGATCAGCAGATGGCCCTGGACGACCGGCGTACTGCCGACGCCAAAGAAATTCTGCACGACGTCGAACTGTTTCGCCGTATCGACATGCCATACGTGTGTGCCATCCTCGGCGCGGACACAGTGGAGTTCGCCTTCCGCCCCGAAAAGATAGACCAGGCCGTCGTCGACGACCGGCGAACACCGCGGCCCATTGTTGTAGCCGAGCATGTCCTCGTAGTCGGTCGGGTATTCGTATTTCCAGAGAAACTCGCCGGTGCGGCTGTCCAGGCAGGTCAGCCGGGCCTGGTCGCCGTGGCGGTCGAACTGGAAGTAGCGGCCGTCGGCAACCGAACCGATCCCGTAGCTCGTGCCCAATTCACGATGCCAGACGACCGGCGGCCCGCACTCACCCCAGTCGGTCAAGATGCCCGTCTCGGGCGACTTGCTGTCGCCGGCGGGGCCGAGGAACCGCGGCCAGTCGACTCCGCGGACGGCCGGTTGCGGCGCAGCAGTGGAGATGGCCGGCGGATCCACGAATTCAGAATCGGATGATCCGGGTTCGCAGCCGGCGCTGCAAACGAGGCAAAAGACGAGGCAGACCCAACTCATTTTTCGGCAAGACATCCTTGGCATCTCGAGTTGTCGAAAGGCGGCACGACCGCTACGGATCGATCGGGCGACCTTCTTCGTCGGCCTCGACCACCGACCGGGGCACACTGGCGGCTCCCCGCCATCCGCACTTGCGGAACATTCCTTCGCTGCCCCAAGCGACCATCGCGACATTCACCGCCAGCGGCTCTTCGCGGAAGATGCGGCGCATCGCAAGCCATTTCTCCTGCTGGAGCTTGACCAGCTCGCTTCTGTCGTCGGGGGTGAGCGGCTGAGCCGCGTGGCGTGCGAGAAGGTCGTGCGTGCAATGCTGTAAACCGGTGAATTCCAGCCCTCGCCGAAGAAAAGCGATGCGGCGGTGGGCAACGTCGTCATCCGCGGTGCGCCGGGCGGCATCAAGCATGCCGCGCAGCTCGGCGACGATCTCGGGAGTGTAGGGCACCGTCGCGCCGAGCTCCTGCCTGGCGATTGCGTCGGTCAGCTCCTCGATGCGGTCGAAATAACGGCGAACCTCGCGCCAGGCCGTCCCGAATCCCGATCGGCAGTAGTCGTCCAGGATTGCGTCCACCTCGGCATCGGGTGCCCACAGCAGCCGGGCGAGCACGTAGTAGTTCAGCCCTTCCGTGGCCCAGTGATGGCAGCAGGAATCGAAGTCGGTGCCCACCAGCGAGTGATCGGCGAAGTACTTGAGGTCCTCCGCCAGCTTGTGCGCGTAGAGCGACGGCGTACCTTCCCGCCGGGCGAACAGAAGCAGGTTGGGACGCCAGTAGAGCTTCTTGGTTGCCTTCGACCAGGCATCCCAATCGCTGCGGGCTTGCTGCCGCTGGGCATCGCTTCGGTAATCCATGCCGACGAATCCGACCGCCAGATTCGGATGCAGCGTCTCGCGAAGCGGCGGAGCCTTGTAGGCACTGTAGGCATACACCGTCAGCCACGCCTCCGGATACCTGGCCGTGATCCGCTCGGCAAGCCGGTTCCAGAACCATACCATCCGGTCGGTGAGCGAAACATACTGGAACGAACTGCGAGGTCCCGAGGAATTGTCCCACAACGTGATGACCCGGCCCTCCGCCGGATCCAACTTCTTGCACTCCGGGCACATGCAGAAACAGGCAAGTCCCCCGTCGTTCGGCGAAAGCGAAGCGCTCTTGCCGCCGCTTCGGTCGAGTTGGGCGATCTTGTCGCAAGCCAAGGCTTCAATGAGCGCGAGGTTCGACTTGCACAGCCGTGCACGGCCTGGCGTCAATTTGCTGAGATCCCGCGACCCGCTGGGTTGCATGGCGAACCACTCGGGGTGTTCGCCATGATACTTCTCCCACACATCCCCGTAAGCGTGGCCGGCCACCAGTCCGATACTTCCCCCGAGGCGCTGCCACTGGAACCAATTCGGCATGTCCGGCCCGCTGCCAAGCGTCACCGCCTCGATTTTGTCGTTCTCCTCCTTCGAGAAGCCGAGATAATCGAGTCCCACCTGGATCCGGTCGTTGTAGTGCGCGTTGCGAATCTTCCGCTGGCCGATTCTCGGTGTGAATCGTCGATCCAAAGACGGAACAACCAGCTCTTTGCGGACGGGCGCTACCAGGCCAAGATCGCCCGGCCACAGAAAGCGAAACCCGAGCACGTCCTCGAGGAATGTTGTCACGGCGTAGCGCGTGCCATCGGGATCCGAGGGCGTGCTGTCGTCCGGACCGAGAAGGACCAGGGCGTTGCCGGCGGTCCGCAGAAGAATCCCTCCCGCACCCAGCCCTTCAGCGGTGACGCCGAGTTCGCGCGTCAGGCTGCTTTGGCCGACAAGAACGAACGTGTCCGCGGAGATTGCGGGATCGTCCGCAATGATCCTGCCCTGAGCGACTTTCACCTCACCCAAGGCACTTTCGCGCACCACCGGCAATGTCGCGCCCGAGATCCGCTCGATCTGGGCGGCCAGCAGGGCAGCCCCCTGCCTCGCCGCAGCCGACGGCTCGTCAGCGAGCACGATCACGGCTTTCGGTTGCCCGCTCGCCACGAGAGCAAGATCCGCGCGGACGGTTGGCAATGGAAGGATTGAGTACAAAAGCAGCACACCGAGGGCGAAGATGGTCTGTTTCATGGCTGGCATCCAGGAATGGTTACGACTTGGGGACCGTCGAGTGCAATCGTTCGCTGAAAATCGTTGACGTGGAGGATCACTTTTCCAATACCGTTCAGACGCAGCACGGTATCGGCGCCGCCGCAGCGCTCGACGAGCACATTGACCGGCTCTGCCGTCTCGATGGTTACCGGGATGCGCTCAATCACCGCCATCTCCTTTCCGCTGAAATCCAGCAGCGTCCGCACGCCGTCCGCGTCGACGGTTGTCACGAACGCGTGCGGGGCCTGATGCCCACGCGAATCGTAGCGGTAACAACGGTGCAATTGAATGCCGTCTCGCCAGCCGTAGATCCCCGGATGCATGGTGACGATCCGCTCCTTCCCCTTCACAGTGCCGCTGTGGATTTCCTGAAAAGTGATCGGATACATCTTTGCGGGCACGGATTCATAGGTCAAGTTCGCCGGTTCGCCATAGTAGAAGTACAGGTTACCCCACGCCAGCTTGGCCCGCACGTCCTCGTAAACGTCCTGCTCCGTGCGAATGGCAGCCGGATTGCCCAGCGCGATCGGAGTTGTGGCCAGGTGAACGTAGGGACCTTCCGTGATTTCCTTGTCGACGATTACCGGGGCCCGGCAAATGGTCCGCGTCGGGATCGTATTGTTGCCGATCACCACTCCGCCGCGATCGACGATTCGCCGCGTGTACTCGGCCATAAACTCCTGGGTGAGGAGGATGACCGAGCCCTTCAGCCGCTTGACGCGATGGGTCTGGGGATCGACGTCGGCGCTGACGCCGTCCCATCGATCGTATGTGTAGTCGCCGCCGTAACCCCAGAGATAGCCGTCGACGAACACACCCTCGGCGCCCATCTCATCCATCATCACGTCAATCGAGTCGAGCATCGCCTTGCCAAAACTGTTCTTGAACGTGGGATAGTAGATCCACCACCGCCAGTTCTGCTCGTAGCGTTGGCGCGTGAAGTAGTTGCCGTTGGAGTAGTCGTACGGATACACCGCATGGGTTCCGTCGGCCTGAAGGACTCGCGAATCGGCAAACACTCGGTCCGGGGTCGCGTTGGCATAAAGCTGATGGGCCACGTGAAACATGCCACGGATGCCGGGACGCACCTTGTTCATCGCGTCCATCATCTGCCGGACGCGCTGACGTTCCAGCGGATATTCCATGAACTCGATCCCTTCGAGCGAGAAGCTGGGATCGTCTGAACAGAACGACAGGCACGACAGCGAAATGTAGTCCGCGTTGCGGATCTTGAAGAACCTTTCATCAGGCACCAACTCGAGGCTCCGGCGATGGAGAGTGCCGGGGACGAACGCGAAGCCGCTTTGCACGGTAACATGGTTGCGGTCGTCGTCATGCCGGACGGCATTGACGAGGTCGTAGTAGCCGCCGCCGTCCAACGCGTACACCGCCCATTCGAATGTGTGCGATTTGCCGCCGCCCAAAGCGAACGTGTCGGAGCCGATCGTGACCTTTTCCCCGTCATACGCTCCGGTCGACTGCACGATGAACACATCGTCCAGCGGCACCAGGCCGAGCGCAACCCCGTTGCACTCGAACGTGGCGATCGGGCAGGTCTTCAGTTCCACGCTCCCGCCGGCGCGTCCTACCTGCATGCCGGCGAGATGGACCTTGCCGAGCGAGCCCGGATTCGACCGCGCGCTGTGCCGGAATAGAACGGCGATCGGTTCCTCAGTGAGGTTTGTGACGGTATCGTGAATGAGGACGCGTCCCTGCTCGGGCACCGCGATGCGCTTGAGAAGGTAGCTCTGCCCCTTCGCAGAGACGGTCACGACGCCGTCGCCGTCACCATGCGTCTGCTCCAGCGACCAGTCGCCCGCTATGGCGCCGGTGGCCAGACGATTCCAGCCGTCGGGAATCGAGAAAGCCGACTCGACGTCCAACTCGCAGCCGCCCGCGACGATTCGCAAGGCTCCACCGGTCGCGGGAAGGACCTTCGGCACGATCCTTGCCGGCGCCGCGGGCAGTGGTCCCACGACGAGCGCCTGGGGCGAAGGCACCGTCGGCGGAGGTGTGGGCCATGTAAACGATTCCGCCACAGCGGCCCGATCACCGGATGGACCACGCACGACCGCACGGATGGTGTAATCGCCCGCGGGAAGATCACCGAGCTCGAACGCGTAGTCGTCCGTAACGCTCGCCGGCACGTCTTCCACCCTGCGGGTGCGAACCGCTGCTCCCGCGCGGTCGAGCACCTCCACGTGCACCGCTTCCTCGTCGCCCAGCGGCAACGCGCTGAAGAAATCGACCCGGGCGATCGCACGTCGCTCGTCGTCATAGACGAACGACTCGAGTCCCAAGCACCCCGTTGCGGCCTCCGTCTTGCCGAATGACTCGCCGGCATCGCGGAAAAGCTTGACCACCTCGTTGAGCGACAGGGCCCGGCCGTAAATTCGCACATCGTGAATCACTCCGGTAAACGACTGGGCGGGCGAACTGATCTTCATCGGCTCACTGCCGAAAGCCGGCTGGCCGACATCGAACGTCCCGTCCGGGCGGCCATCGACGTAGAGCGTCGCCTTGCCATCATGGACGACGACCCCCAGCAGGTAGGCTCGCTGGTTTTCCAGTGCAGTGTTCCCGAAGCGATACCAGTTCTTCCCATGGTTGTCCGCCCGGTACATCAGTTTCGACGCCCCGCCGTCGACCCGCAAAATGAAGCCTTCCTCCGGAAACCGCTCGCAATCGACGATGGTCCAGTTGGTCGTGCCGTCGGGGTATGGCGAGGCAGTGAGCGTAGCCCAGGCGAAGATGGAGAGATCTCCGGCAATCTTCAGCGCCCGGTTGTCGCCGAGATCGACGTAATCGCCGCTGCCGTCGAACCGCAGGCCGCCTTTCGACCACGTGGCACCGACGAGCCTGCCATCGTGACCATTGCCGCTGCCGTCGTGCACCACACCCTCCGCGCCCTTGTCCAGCGCGTAATGCGCGATCGGCTCGGCATGAGCCGCAACGCTCACGGTGCACAGAAGGACGGCAACAACCGGTCGCATGATCGAACTCCTGTATCATCAAGAACTATCTGGCCTTGCAGAGATATTGGATCAGCGGGGCCTGGGTAACCACGATCCGACAAATCTCAAAGCCCGCCCGCACCAGCAAGCCCTCCATGATCCAGTCGAGCGTGCTGAACTCTTTGGCAATGTGGCCATGGACGTTCTCTCGCATGGGTTGCGGCATTGCTGCAACAAAAGCGTCGAACTGTGTCCACAGATCGCGATCCTTCGACGAGAAGACCACGTCGCACAGCAGGAATTGACCGCCGGGTTTCAGGACGCGGTGGATATTGCTCAACGCGACTGCCTTCCACAGGTCGGGCAGATGGTGCAGCACGGCCACCGACACGGCCGCATCGAACGTGCTGGGCGGGGCCGCAAGCGTGAGGAAACCGGCGTGGCGAAACTCAATATCGTCCAGTCCTTCGGCCTTGGCCCGACCTTCGGCGTATCGAAGCATGGTCGGCGAAACATCCAGAGCGGTGATACGATGACCGGCCCTGGCCGCCGCGAGCGCGAAATGGCCCGTACCGGTGCCAATCTCCAAAAGGTGCGACCCCTTCGCCAGCGCCAGGATGTCCAAAATCGCGGCGTCCTCGGACGGCAAGTTGCGAAATTCACCCATCCGCTGTTCGTAGCGTGCGACCTCCGTGGCATCTGCGTAATCGGTGCCGACCTGCTGAAGCTCGTTCCATTGCCAGGCGGGCTGTTCACGCATCGTACCATCCTTCTCCTGTCACGAACCCGCTACCTTCTCAATTCCATCACAAGCGGATATCCTACCGCAAGGGGACGGTCAAGCACAGTGGCACTGGGCAAGAGGCCGGCGCAATTTGAGCCAAACGGCCGGTCGCAATCGCACACCGGGTGGTGTGTCGCTCGCCTGACGCTGATATAATTGACGGGATGCGGTGCGAAACAAACAGCGGCGCAGAGCTGCTGAGATACTCCCAGGAGGTGAGTCATGTCACCGGCCCCAGTAAACGAAAATCAGCGATGAGAACAGTGACGCAACTGCCAACCTGGACGTTTATCATCTGGGCAGTAACGCTCGATTGTGGGCTGGCGGCTTCGCCGGTGAGCGACCTGAAGGCGACGCTGGAAGGCGGACAGGTGTTTCTCACTTGGACCGAAGCGGAAACCCCGGAGGGGACGACGCTGAATGTCTACGTGTCGGATGCTCCCATTACCGAAATTGTCCAAGCTCGGCGCATCGCTCACCACATCGAACGCCACAGCGCCCGCGACTGGTGGGAAGACCCGGCGTCGTTTTCCAAGGGCAATCCGCCGAGCAGACCAGTAGGTTGGCTTCTGCGGCCAGGCGAGGCGCGGGTGGACCCGTCCGGTGGACTGTTCGTGCATACGGTGCCCGAAGGGACGAGAGGAGAACTGTTTTTCGCCGTCACGCACACAGATCCGGCGGGGCAGGAAGCAACGCTTGTGACGCTCGGAGAAAACTCGCTCGAAAGCGGAGTTTATGCGGAACCGGGCAAGATCCTTCCGATCTGGCAGCGAAACATACCCCCACACGCGCGAGGCGCGGGTCGGGAGAGGGCCCTTTGGCTCAACCTGCACGCCAAGGGCGGCGTTGTGGCCGATATGGAATATCTCGTGTTTGGCGATGCCGGCATGGGCTGGCGCGAGGGATTGCCCTTCAAGTTCAGCGTCCGCATGCAAGGCGACGAGCTGATCGTGCGCCCCACGGATCGCGTCTGGATCAACCGCCCGCACACCGAGGCCGGCGACGGTGGCACCCCGGCGATCTGGACTTTCTGGTATGGCTACAACTCGAACATTTTCGACCGGAGCCGGATGGCCGAAGGGGTGCCGACGGACTATACGGAACGGCGAAACTTGTGGATTCTCGATTTCGTGCGAGACTACTACCAGCCGGACACGACCCGATGGTACTGCTCCGGCGGTTCCATGGGAGGCTGCGGGACGATCTCGTTCGGCTTCCGGCGTCCCGAGCTTTTTGCCGCAGTCCACGCACACGTGCCGATCGTCAGCTATACCTACCGTGGGGCGGGCAGCGCGCGGCGGTTCGAGCCATCCTGTTGGATCGGGCCGATCCCCGCAGATCTCAAAACCAACGAAGGTGTGCCATTGCTCGAACGAATGGACGGCGAGCGTTTCGTCCGACAGTTCCAAGGCGACTTGCCGCCGGTCTTCCTGATCAACGGTCGGCAGGACGCTTCCATCCCGTGGCAAAACAACCCGCCCTTCTACCGCGCACTTGCCGAGACGCGTCAGGCGTTTGCCGTCTACTGGGACAATGGCAGCCATAGCACCTGCGGCAAAGACGCACCCGCCGACGTAAAAGCCTGGGCCCAGCGGTTTCGCGAGTTTCGCCGGGATCAGAGCTATCCTGCATTCAGCAATACCTCGTCGGACCGGAATCCGGGAGACGGAAGCCCCGAAGATGGCGACCTGGTCGGGTGGATGAACCGGGGCATGGGGTTCAGCGGCGTCCGAGATGGAGTCGACGCGTATGCAATCACGATCCACGCGGACTATCCGGGAATCGAGTACCCGGTGCGAACCGATGTCACGCTGCGAAGGATGCAATGGTTCCAGCTTCAGCCGCCCGGTCGGGTGGGCGTCCGAATCGGCGATGACGGGTGGCGAGTGGTCGAGGTGGACAGGCGGGGGCGGATCACGATCACCGGCGTGGAGATACCGTCGCGCGAAGGTGTGGAGATCGTTCTGTCGCGATAATCGCTCGAAGGAGCACAACAATGACTTCTGCGACTCATGTTTCCCGCTGTGGCTTTGTTCTGGTCGCGATGGCTGCCATGGCATCCTTGATTCCCGCCGCACAGGCGGCCGACGCCGCTGCGCGGCTGAAGGTAAGCGACAACCGGCGCTTTCTCGTCTATGAAGATGGACGACCGTTCTTCTGGCTGGGCGATACGGCGTGGGAGCTGTTCCACCGGCTCAACCGGGAAGAGGCCGACCGCTATCTCCAGGATCGCGCCACGAAAGGCTTCACCGTGGTTCAGGCGGTTGCGCTCGCGGAGTTGGACGGGCTGAACACGCCGAACGCCTACGGGCACGTGCCGCTGGTGGAGAACGATCCCGCGCGGCCGGCGGTGAAGGACGGCCCGAATAACGACTACTGGGACCATGTCGACTGGATCGTCGGGCGGGCGGAATCGCTCGGCTTAGTCATCGGACTGCTGCCGACCTGGGGCGACAAGTGGAACAAGAAATGGGGCGTCGGCCCGGAGATCTTCACACCTGAAAACGCCCGCGCTTACGGCAAGTGGCTCGGCGGGCGGTACAAGTCCAGCGCGATCGTCTGGATCCTCGGCGGCGATCGTCCGGTCGAGACGCAGCGTCACCGCGAGATCCTCCGTGCCACGGCCCGCGGCCTGCGCGAAGGCGACGGCGGCAGGCACCTGATGACCTTCCATCCCTCAGGCGGCCACGGTTCCGCGGAATACTTTCCAAGCGACAACTGGATCGACTTCCACATGCGCCAGAACGGCCACGTGGCCGAGTTCACCCCGCGTTACGCGGCGACGCGGGCGGACTACGACCTGAAGCCGGTCCGGCCGGTGCTCGATGGCGAACCGCTCTACGAAGACCATCCGCTCTCGTTCAAAGCGGCCGACTTCGGCCATTCCACCGCCGCCGACGTCCGCCGGCCGCTGTATTGGGACCTGTTCTCCGGTGCGTTCGGCCACACGTACGGCCATCATTCGGTCTGGCAGATGTGGGCGCCGCCTCGCAAGCCGGTGAACGGCCCGCTTATGCCTTGGTTCGAAGCGATCGGACAGCCGGGCGCGGCCCAGATGCAGTTCGCCCGGCGACTGCTCGAGTCGCGTCCGTTTCTGACCCGGGTGCCGGACGACTCGATCCTTGTGCCGGCCGAGGTGCCTACCGCCGTGCCGGGCGCAGGTCGGAAGCGGTTCGTGGCCACGCGGGATGCCAGCGGCAGCTATGCCATGGTCTACGCGCCCGTGGGACGAACGTTCAAAGTCCGCATGGACAAAATCACGGGGCCGAAGGCCGTGGCTTGGTGGTTCAACCCTCGCAACGGGGAGGCCGATCGGATCGGCGAGTTTTCCAATCAAGGCCAGCGGGCGTTCTCGCCGCCGGAGCCCGGCGAGAATCTGGATTGGGTGCTGGTCCTGGACGATCTCGCGGCGGGCTACCCGTCGCCGGGGACGAAACAGGGAGAACCGGCAGGTAAATCGGGTTCGCCTGCCGAATGAACCGGCTTTTTTCCGCGCATGCAGCGGTTTTCGTGCGAGGCCCGCCCGAATACAATTGCCTCGGTGGCTTGAAGGAAAGGCCGGTTCGATCGCCGTACGATCAGTCTGTGCTGTTTACCATCGGGCTGCAGCGATTCCATTCGTGCTGATGAACGTCCGGCGGTTGACGTCGGGGTCGCTCAGGGAAGTGCCATTTGCAGGAAAGACCGTTATGGCCAAGAAGAAGCAGAAGGGCAAGAAGCCGGGAAGGCAGTCCAATTCAGGCGGAGAACTGCCGTTCGACCGCCGGGCGATGGAACGCGCCATGCAACAGTTCGCGCAGCAACTCTTCGGCGGCGAGGACACTCCGCTGTCGCAAGCCCAGGAGATGGTCTACGCGGCCTACGACGAAGACGATCCGCGTCGGCGCGAGTCCCTCGCGCGGCAAGCCCTTGAACTGTGCGCCGACTGCGCCGATGCGTACGTGCTGCTGGCCGAGGAGGCCGAATCCCTGGAAGAATCGCTCAATCGCTACGAGCAGGCGGTCGCGGCCGGCGAGCGGGCCATCGGCAAAAAGGCCTTCCGGAAACTTGAAGGCGAGTTTTGGGGCCATCTCGAGACGCGGCCCTACATGCGTGCGAAGTTCGCCCTTGGCCGCACGCTCTGGGAGGCCGGCCGCCGTGAAGAGGCCCTGTCGCACTACCGGGAAATGCTCCGGCTGAACCCGAACGACAACCAGGGCGTCCGGTATACCCTCGCGGACAGCCTGCTCGACCTGGAGCAGCACGACGAGTTGGAAGCTCTGCTCGCCGATTACGAAGAGGATGGCTCGGCCGGCTGGAAGTATACCTGCGCGCTACTCGAGTTCCGAAAACAGGGCGACAGCCCTAGCGCTCGCGAGGCCCTGGCCGCTGCCGCGGAAGCCAACGCCTACCTCCCGGAGTACCTGACCGGCAATCGAGCCATTCCGGCCGAAACTCCGGAGCTCGTCGCGCATGGCGAGGAAGACGAAGCGGTCAACTATGCGGCCGCTCAGCTTCGCCACTGGAGGAATACGCCGGGTGCGGTTTCCTGGGTCCGCAAGATGTTGCGGGTGGCGCCGCCGGAGCAAGGCCCTCGCCCACCCGTTCCCTGGAAGCGGATTAAACCCCGGGTCGCCTCGCTGCCTCAGGCAGAAGAGGTCTGGCAGGTCGACCTTCAGCGGGCGCCGCATCTGCTGGACGAGGCGGGCGACGCGGGCCGGCCCTGGATCGTGCTGGTGATCGACGCGGAAGAAAACCGCTTGCTGACCGTCCACGCCGAACACGAGCGCCCCTCGCCCGGAGCCGTTTGGGATCAACTCATCGGCGCAATGCTCGACGGACAGGGCGAGCCTCGCCGGCCGCGAAAAATCGAGGTACGCCTGAAGACCTTGTACAACGCCTGGCGGACCCGGCTCGGACAGATTGGCGTCGAGTGCAGCGTGGTCGGCGAGTTGGCGGCAGTCGACGAGATCGTCGGACAGATGAAATCGATGTCCGTCCTCGGTGGTGTTGAGGGGGCCGCGAGCGTCGAAGCCGGCCAATTTGATCCCGAGGATGTCCCCCAATATGCCGGCGCGACGTGGCAGATCGACGCCAGGCGGCTGCCGGCCTGGGTCGACAGCGAGGGCGAGGCGATGCGCCCCTGGTCGGTGCTCGTCGTCGATGCCGACGGCAACCTGGTCCTGGCTCAAGATCTTTCGCTGGAGCTGCCGACTGCAGATTCTCTCTGGAACGTGCTGCTCCGCGCGATGGCTCAGCCGATGGCCGGTGATCCGCACCGCCCCGGCACGGTCGAGCTCCAGTCGCCCGAGTACGCTTCGGCGCTTCGTCCGCGCCTCGAAGCCTTCGATATCTGCTGTGAAGTCGTCGACGACCTGCCGGCGGCCAACGCCGTCTTCGAAGGTCTCGGCGACCATCTGTCCGAAGGGATTGGCCCCCGTCCGCTGGTCGACGTGCCCGGGATGACGCACGAACAGGTCGGCGGATTCTATGCGGCTGCCGCCGAGTTCTACCGCCGTGCTCCCTGGCGGATGATTCCCGGCGATCGGATGATCCGGATCCACTGCGACAAATTCACCAACGGCACCTGGTACGCCGCCGTGATGGGCCAATCGGGGATGACGCTCGGCATTGCGCTCTACGAGGATCCGGAAGTCCTGTGCTCGCTGATGCGGGAAGAGATTGAAGAGGACGAACACTCGCGTCGCGTCTCGGCGCTGTCGGTCACGTTCGACGAAGAATTCGCCGCGCCGGCCCGTGATCTCGATATGGCGGAGAAATACGGGTGGCCCATCGCTGGTCCCGAAGCCTATCCGGTCGCCATGCGAGTCAACCCAGGCCGGTCCGTTCGCCCTCCTTTGGCATGGGAACTCGAGCTGCTGGAAGGCTGCCTTCTCGCGCTCCCCCCGTTTCTCGCTACGGGTGTTAAATCCGAGCGGAGGATCGTCCCCACCGTCCAGGGAGACCTGGAACTGGATCTTAGCCGGGTGTAATGGGGCGAGTTGCACTGACGGAATCAGCCTCGCGTGGTAGGTCCCGCTTGCCGAGCGGGACCTGGAGTTACCAACCAAGTTGCCAATCTCACGTCCGCTCCGAGCCATGCCTGACTCCGCACCCAAAGCCCCCAACCTACCCTCAACCGTGAACGTCCCGCTTCCCGAGAACACTCGAACGCGAACCTTTTTGCCTCTGGCGAGGTCGCTCCAGGGAGACGATAATGGTGGGATTGGAGACGGACACTCCGCCCCCCCATCAGCAATCCTTCCACTTGCTCCGGTCTGGTGGCCGCCGGATCTGCAGAAAACTCGACTGTGCAAGAAGCTCCCTGTCTCGAATCCGATGAATCGGCCCGTATCCAGACCTGGTGGGGCCGCCGCTGTGGCGGGCGCGAAGTGCTCGTGCTTGCCCTGCCGCTGATCGTGTCGACCATGTCCTGGACGGTGATGAATTTCATCGACCGGATGTTCCTCCTTTGGCACTCGCGCGACGCGATGGCGGCATCGCTCCCGGCCGGAATGCTCCACTTCACGATGATCTGCCTGCCGTTGGGGCTGGCTTCCTACGCAAATACATTCGTCGCACAATACCATGGCGCCGGGCGCCCGGAACGGATCGGGGTGTCGGTGTGGCAGGGAGTGTGGATCGCCTTGGCGAGCATTCCCTTGTTCCTGGCGGCCATTCCGCTGGCGCCGGTGGTGTTTACCCTCGCCGGTCACAGCGGCCCGTTGCTCGATCAGGAGGTGACGTACTTCCAGGTACTTGCCTACGGCGCCGGGGCCGGCGTGCTTTGCGGAGCCTTGTCGACGTTCTTCACCGGCCGCGGCGTGACTTGGGTGGTGATGCTCGTCGATTCGGCCGGCGCGGCGATGAACGTCGCGCTGGACTATGCATGGATCTTCGGCCACTGGGGACTGCCTGCGATGGGCATCGAAGGAGCCGCCTGGGCGACCGTTGTCTCGCAGTGGTTTCGGGTGCTGCTCTACGTGGGTTTCATGCATACAACAGCCAACCGTCGTGTCTTCCACGTCGTCACTGGGCGGCGGATCGACGGGCCTCTGCTGGCCCGGCTGGTGCGATTCGGCGGCCCGAACGGACTTCAGCTTCTGGTCGAGGTGGCGGCTTTTTCCATCTTCCTGCTGCTGGTAGGCCGCCTTGGCGAAGCCGCGATGGCCGCCACGACGCTGGCATTCAACATCAATAGTGTCGCATTCGTGCCCATGCTGGGTCTGGGGCTGGCGGTGAGCACGATCGTCGGACAGCAACTCGGTTCCAAGCGTCCGGATCTGGCCGCCCGCGCCACCTGGACCTCGGCCTGGATCGCCGGCGTTTACACCGGCGCGATGGGCCTGCTCTATGTCCTCGGGCCCGATCTGTTGATGATGGGGCATGCTGCCGGAGCCTCGCCCGAGCAGTTCGCCGAGCTCCGCAACGTGACGGTGGTCTTGCTGCGGTTCGTGGCCGCGTACTGCCTGTTCGATGCCATGAATATCGTCTTCGTCGGCGCTCTGAAAGGGGCCGGCGACACTCGCTTCATACTCTGGAACAACCTCATCGTCTCGCCGGGGCCGGTGCTGGCCACCTGGTTTGGCATCCAGTGGTTCGGCTTGGGGTTGACCTGGTGCTGGATCGTCGTGACCGGCTGGATCTGCGCTTTGGGGCTGATCTACCTGGGGCGGTTTCTCCAGGGGCACTGGCGCCACATGCAGGTGATCGAGCCCGACAGGGTCGGCCAGTTTGGTGACGAGCCGCTGCTTCCCCAGATTGCGGAAGGCGTGCGCCCGCATTCGCCGCGCGCGGGCGGCCCGGCGGCCGGCATATCGTCCGGCTCAAGCACTGCGCCGAAGCGGCGGATCGCAGGCGGCCTGCTGGAGTCGCACGCGGAGATACCCGCGCCGTCGGAGCTCATCGAACCGTGATCGAACAGTGGCTCTCGATCATCGGGGCGTCGGTCTCCGTCTTCGCCGTGATCGGCGTGGGCGCGGCCGCCCGGCTCGCCGGCTGGCTTAACGAAGAGGCCGACCACAGCCTGCTGCAACTGATCATCCGGGTGCTGATGCCCTGCCTGATCCTTACGTCGGTCGTCGGAAATCCGGCGCTGAAGCACACCGGCAACGTGGCCCTGCCGCCGCTGATCGGTTTTGCGACCATGTCCGCCGGCCTGGTCGTTGCCTTGGTTTTCGTGCGTCTCGGATACGCGATCACCGGGCTTGCCGACGCTCGCGAGCGCCGCACCTTCGCATTTGCCGTCGGCATTTATAACTACGGCTATCTCGCCATCCCGCTGATCACGATTCTGTTCGACCGGGCGACACTCGGCGTTCTCTTCGTCCACAACGTGGGCGCGGAACTGGCGTTCTGGACGCTCGGTGTGACGGTAATCCGCGGCGAACTCGGCAAGCGATGGTGGCGCCAGATGATCAATCCGCCCAGCGTAACGATTGTCGTCGCGCTGGCGCTGAACTATCTGCCCACGGACCGCTATCTGCCCGAATCGCTCGTCCCGCTTTTCGCCACGGGCGTCACGTGGCTCGGCCAGGCGGCCATCCCGCTGGCCCTGCTGTTGATCGGGGCGACGATCGCCGACGAATTGCGTCCCAACGGAAACGCCCGCAGCCGCGCCGGCATGGCCAGGATGATGAGCTGGGCGTGCCTGCTCCGTCTGGGCGTACTGCCGGCGCTCTTCCTACTCGGCGCAGCATTCGTTCCCGGAACCGACGAGTTGAAGCGGGTGATCGCCGTGGAAGCGGCCATGCCCTCGGCCGTCTTTCCGATCATCATGGCTCGGCTTTACGGCGGCTCGCCGGGCATCGCCCTGAGGGTGGCGCTGTCGACCTCGCTGGTCAGCCTGCTGACGATTCCGCTATGGATCCCGGTGGGGTTGTGGTGGCTTGAACTGGCGAGTTAGCAGCGCACGGGCTCAATTGCCGCGTCGCGATGATGGGCGGCGATTCTCGTACCACGCGAGGTTGTTGGTCCGTCCGGCGATGACTACCAGGTCGAGCCGGCCGTTGCCGTTGATATCCACGGCCACCGCGCCTTCCACCGCGATGCCCCGGTCGAGCACCTCCTTTCGAAACGGCACACCCGAGTCCGCCGGATCGTACAGGGCAAGTCCTCCTTCGCCGCCCCGCCACCCGGCAACGATCTCGTCGGCGCCGTCGCCGTCGAAATCGGCAACCGCCAGAGCGTGTCCCTGGTCAAGCGTGCCGTCGATCTCGTGCCGTACCCACGCCTCGCCGCGCTGCGTGTAGACGACAAGCTGGTGCCCGTGCCACGGTTCGATCGCGACCAGGAATGGCCGATCCGGTCCGAACCGGCCGACCGCAATCTCGCTGGAACCGCGCGCCGCTCCGGGTTTCGCATCGACCGGCGGCGCTCCCGAGGACAACTCGCGTTTTCGCCACTGGCCCTCCGCCGTGCTGCCTTCAAAGTCGAACCGGTAGATCCCCTCGAAGCTGGCCGTAAGGATTTCGTCACGCCCATCGCCGTCGAGATCGGCAACATACAACCCGTGCAGCACGGTGAGCGTTTCGTCGATCTTCCAGGTCTCCCACGCGTCCCGGGCCGGGTTTGCCGGCGCGCGAAACGCCCAGAGGTGCGCCGGCTTCGGATTGCGGGTCGCTTCCGATCCGGGACCGAACAGCGGGGCGTGAATCAGCTCCTTGCGGCCGTCGCCGTCGAGATCGCCCCAACGAATGCGGTGCACGACCGGATCGACGGCGATCGGATGGGCGGACCAGGGCTCGTCGAGGCGCCCGGCACGGCCCAGCCAGGCAATCTGACCGCCACGCCGCGACTGGGCGAAATAGAATCCGCTGGCCAGGGCGATTTCCAATTGCCCGTCGCCATCGATATCGTGCGCGGCCAGGTCGATGTTCTTTGCGGTTCGGGCGATCGGCCGCCGTTGCCAGGTCGGGTTTTCATACCAGTCGACGCGATCCGCCTCCGTCGACAGGGCAATCACGTCGGGCCTTCCGCTGCCGTTGAGATCTGCCACCGCCACCTGGTAGCCGGCAGGGAAGCCGTCGATGTCGTGACGCACAAAAACCGGATCGGAAGCGAGCGACATGGCGAGCACCAGTAGGGGAGTCATGGTTTCGATATCCTGCGATCTGCCTGTTCAACGATTCACCCGATGCTTCTCGGCCTCTGCTAAATGCGACTCAGAAGCTTCTGCATCTCCGCAAACTCATGCCTCGCCACCGCCGTGGGATCGTCCCCGCCGGTGGCTTCGCAGGAGAGATAACCGCGGTAGCCCTTCTTCTTGAGCCCCCGGAACAAGCTCAAATGGTCAACGTCTCCTTCATTCAACAATGCCCGCTTGAAGCGGCTGGTCGGACGATCGTGAGCCGCGCCGTCGTCCGCTGCGACTTTCATCATGTCCTTGATATGGACGTGGAAAATCCGGTCGCCCAGCCGATCGACCGACTCCTCTCCGTAGGAGTCGCCCGCGATGTACAGGTTTCCCGCGTCGTGGATGACGCCGAAGTTCGGGCGTTGAACAAGCTCGATGATCCGGCAGGCCATGGCCACCGTTTCACAATACTGGCCGAAATGGATCTCCGTGACGATCCTCGCGCCGTGCTTCGCCGCGAGATCGGCGGCATGAGCGAGCCAGGCGGCCACGGTTCGCGCCTCGTCGTCTTGAAAGGCGCTGTTCTTCAATCGGCCCGCCGTCACCTTCACCATCGAGCATGACATCCGGCCGCCGATTTCCAGGAAACGTTCGACATCGTCGAGCCCCTCCCTTCGCTGTCTGTCTCCACCCAACACATTGTTGCCGAGAGAAGTGTAGATCAGACAGATCGCCAGGTTGTTATCGCCTGCGATGGTCTTGATCTCACGCGCCCGTTCGGAAGAGCAGTTCACGTCGAGATGGTTGGCCCCGAACCCCACCATGATCTCGATCCCCTCATACCCGACGGCAGCCGCCGTCTCGATCGCCGCTCTCAAAGGCATTGCCTTGAACATTCCGGAGAATACGGCAATCTTCAAGGGACAAGCCGGGGCGGTTCCTCGCGCCGATGCCCCTTTCAAGCCGACTGGCGAAACTGCCGCCATCGACGAAACCCGAGCCAGAAACTGCCGCCGCCCGATCAAGCCGTTTCGAACTTCTTGATCCCCCATGGAAGCACCCCTAGGAGTCGTTCGTGATTGGCATCCGGCAGGGCGCAAACGACCTTGTCATGCAACGCCTTTCGGTGGTGTTCCGCGACTCCCCGGCGGCTCCGGGCTCTTCGAGATACCAGCCCACGCGCGGGCCGGCTCCTCCGATACTCAGCAGACGTTTGCAGTCAGTCAACTTCTGTATAGCAGATTGTTTGGTCTACTTTCAACCGTTTTTCTGGAGGCATTGGCGGCCCACCCGCATGGGCCGCTTCTCATTTGACCATTGCCAATGCCGGAGTGGATCTTTGCGGGACACCCAGCAGTAGAAACCGTACCTGTGTCGTCGCTTCTGACACCTCGGCCATTCGGGCCGACCATGCATCCTACCCTCGCCTCAACCTGCCCTCAAGGTCGCGGCGACGACGGTGCATGCGGGACCTCCACGGCCTCTCCGCCGGACTTCGTGATCAGCGCGCGCAGGACGTTCTCGTCGACTGTGCTCGGCACGAAGTGCACCGAAATATCGGCCAAGGCGGCGTGGAAGCCCGCCTCAACACAGCCGCCCAATGCAGGCACGGGTTTGTTGGGATCGTAGGCGATATCTTCGGGCTTCGTCCAGGGAATGTCTCGCTTGGCTTCGACGAGCAGAATGGTGCTCGAACTGCCATCCGTGACGCTTTCGAGCGACGCCCCCTCCTTGCCGTCGAACATCGTGCCCGGCCCGACCAGGGCGAAATAGGAAGCCACTTTGGACTCTGCCCGTTTCTCCAGACAATAAAACGCGCCAGGCATTCTCTCCATCACCCGGCAATTCCTCGGGCTGTCCCAGGTCTCGTCGAAATGATACTGATCGTAAAGCTCCTTCTGCCCGAGGAATGGCAGCAGGGCCACGCGCCAACTGTACGGTGTCGTGCCATCCGGGCCGTAGAGAACAGCGGGCGGGAATCGACCCTTGGCGTCGTAGTAGTTGTGCATCGCAATGGCAAGCGTCTTCAAATGCTTGGCCGCCACTACGCGGTTCGGCTTTGGCGTCAATCGGATCCGCACCGGCAGGCTGCCCGCATTCAAAGCGTCGGCGATCTCCGATGCTTGCTCTTCCGTAAAATCGCCGGTGATTTGTCCCTTGCCGGCAATTGTGGCAACGACGATGGGTGCGGAGTGAAGCACGCCGTCGAGGATCATGCCCAGCCGGTGGAGAACGCCGGTTTTCCTGTCGGGCAGGTGCTCGCCCGTCAGCTTGGCGAGGAGTTGCCCACCGGCATCGTTGAACGTGAATGCGATCGAGGGACGACCGCGGTTATCCACCTCCACCGCGGCCTTCGTAAGGTACTCGCCGGTGATGTTGTGAGGGTCGGCGACGACAAGCACTTCCACAACCTCGCGGTCGTCCTGTCTCTTGGTCCGCCGGACGATGTCCGGACCGGCAAGGGCGTTCTCCTCTCCCGCCTTGACAGGCACCCACCAGGCCAATCTCTTGCCGGAATCGTCGAGCACCTCCGCCTTGGAAGGATCTTTCTCGGCCTCGTCGACGATCGCCTTGTTCTGTTGTTTACTGGCCAGGATGCGGAACTCCAGCGTCCCTTGCCGCGCCAGCAGCCGCTCGGCCCGCTGCCGGTCCGCGTCACGGTCGCGAAGCAGTGCAATCTCGATCCGCCCATCGTCCAGCTTCCGTACCCGGGCAAGCTTCTCCCCAGCCGAGTTGAGCCGCCGGTCGACCGCTTCCACGAGTCTGTCCATTTCGGCAACCGACACACGGCCCGGCGGAGAAGCAGGCTCGACCTCGTAAATCAAGACCGGACCTCCAGGCTTTTCGGCTGTCGCAGGCTTCTCGGCCTCTGCACCGGCGGCAGCCGCCTTCTCGTTTGCCCGTTCAAGACGCGTAAGGTCTGGCCAGCCGCCGAAATCGTGCAGGAGCCGTGGTAGTTCATAAGATACCACAACGGCAAGAAACACCGCAGCAAGCAGCAGAAAGACGGCAGAGATGATCACGGCGGCTTTTCCTGCACCGGACCTCCGTCCTGCGATTCCAGAAACAAGAGCTGCCATGACGACGGACAGAACCAACGCTAACACAGACCATACGGACCAATTCCTGCCCGCAAGGCTGGCAAGCAACAGGGTGGACGGAATTCCGGCAAGGCATATTACCAGCGCCGCCATTCCTATCCTTCTCTGCTTTTCAGTGGCCGTCGCCGAGCGGGCGTTGGTTCTTGCACTGCTCTTGCGTCGAAACGCCGTTCGGACATCCCGCTGGCTCAACACGACCAGGGCCCAGATGCCGATCGGCAGACCGATCAGGTTTCCCGGCGAAATGACGATGGCCAAGACGCTGGCGGCAATGGCAAACCAATAGCCTTGCAGTCGCTTCATCATGAGCGCGGCAGCGACCATCAGACTGGCAAGAACCAGGGCGAGAATTGGCACAAGTGCCAGGAATAGCGGCGCAAGCGTCTGCGGGGCCGGGCCGCCCCGAGCCGCAATCGCAGGCATGAGGACCGAGACTGCCAGCAGCGTCAGCGGAATCGCGACCCAGTTGAGAATTCCCGTGACCAGCAGACCGATGGCCGGCCCTTTCACCTGTGCTTGCGCCTCATCGGCGGCAGCATCGTCGGTGGCCGACGCCACGGTAGCGTCGGCTTGGGTGCCGCGGGCAGCTTGCCTGCGCGTGGCTTTCGGCTGGGCCTTGGCTTTGCGTCGTGCCGCAAGCTCAATAATCACGGCCACGCCAATCAATCCGAAAAAGCCGAAGAAACCGGCAAACCCAGAGAACGCATGCATCCCGGGAAGCGGCACAAACCTCAAGGAAGCAAGAAACCCGAGAAAGCCGAGCGCTGCGGCGTTGGCACACATGCGTGCCAGCGGAGAGGTGAAGGGGCTTCCGAGTAACATCTGGACCAAATCGGCAAGTTGCTGGGTCTTGGCAGGCGTGGGCACGCCGCCCATGGCCTTCGACGGCCTCGCGCCAAAGAGACGAGCGACAACGAGCAGCGCGACACCGATGACGAACACCCACAAAACCGCTTTTCCTGCCGTGCCTGGGAAAACATCGGCCGTCACCCCGCTTGTCCGTGCAAGCCAGATAGAAAGCACAACGGCCGGCATCAGCATGATGAACCACAAGGCGTATACTGCGACCGAACTGGGCGGCACGTCGAGTTTTCGGGCAGGCGTGCTATTCGGCTCGCGGCCTGTGGCAGAAACGATAGCGGCCCGAATGGCCTTGAACCACTCGCCGACGAATTCGTTGAAGTGCGAAGGTAGCCCGAAGACCCGTTCGTAGGGTGAAAAGAACAGTCGCTTTGTCTCGCCGCCTTCATCGTAGGTCACGCTAATAAGATCGATACCTGCGGGATTCACCGCGCGCGGGTAACGGCCGATGCTCAGGTCGCGTATCGCGTTCAGCGGAATGACGGTAGCGGTGCCGGCGCGCGCGAAGGAGAGCTCGCGATCGTTCAAAAGCATCTGGTACTTGCGGCGCCAGAGGAAAAACTGGCCATCGAAAGTGGTGAGGTGCTCCGGCGTGGTGACATAGCTGCTGCAGATGCCAAGCGTTCGCGACGGACCGGTTTCCGCTTGAACCTGACCATGCCGGCTCCGGCCGGGACTGGAAGAGATCGTCTCCACCTCAGTCTTCACCTCGCTTGCCTGCTGGTAGCGGCGATCCGGCTCCTTTTCCAGGGCGCGGAGGACGACCTCGTCAAGGCGAACGTCGATGTGCACTTTTTTCGAAGGCGAGGCAAAGCGGCCGACGGGCAGTTCGCCGGTGAGCATCTGGTAGAAGACCACGCCAAGCGAATAGATGTCGGCGCGGTGGTCGACTTGCTCGGGATGCTCGATCTGCTCGGGGGCCATATACTGCGGTGTGCCGATCACCTGCCCGGCCGCGGTAAGCGACTCATCGAGTGCAAGGCTTGCAGCGCCGGCCTCGGCGGTGGCCAACCCCTCTTCACCGGTGCGTTGCACCGGCCCGGTGGCTTCTTTTCCCACCAGTTTCGCGATTCCGAAGTCGGCAATCTTGACCCGGCCCTCCTTGTCCAACAGCACGTTTTCCGGCTTGATGTCGCGGTGCACCACGCCGTGGTCGTGGGCGTATTGCAGGGCGTCGCAAATCTGCGGGACGATGGCGAGGGCCTCTTCCGGCACCAGCCTGCCGGTGTCCAGAAGCCGGCGGAGGTTCAGTCCGTCGACGTACTCCATGAGGAAGTAATACAGCGGCGCCTCAGCACTATTGCGCTTCTCACCTCGCTCCTCGCTCCCCTCTCCGCCCATCGCCGCCTGGCCGAAATCATGGACGGCCACAATACACGGATGGTTGAGCATGGCCATCGCCCGGGCCTCGCGGGCGAACCGCTCGGCAAAAGCCGGGGCGTGGCCGATCGTGGGGGACAGGATCTTCAGTGCTACCAAGCGGTCGAGCCGCTTTTGCCGCGCCTTGTAGACCACGCCCATCCCGCCACAGCCGAGCAACTCCAGAATCTCCAAATCGGGGAAGAAGGGTGCCAGTTCCGCCGGCGCCGGCGGCACGAACTCCCGGCACTGCGATGCGTCGCCCTTGCCCGTCGCACCGGTCTCGGTTGCCAGGCCGCGCCGCAGCAGGCAGGCCGGGCATAGACCTTGGGGCGCGTTGGGGGCCAGTTCCGCCCCGCATCCGGCACAACGGTTCTCTGCGTTCATGGATCTTGGGCTCTTGCCTTCGTGTTCGTGAGGGGCGTCTCTACTGTTTCCATAGGCAAACGAGGCGAAAGGTTACAGGAATAACGCAAGAACGACAGCCTTGGCGGTACCCTCGGCCGTCGCTAACTACAAGCAGGACAAGAGGTAGCGGATTTCAGTGCGAATTTCGTCCCGGCTGGCGACCGTCTGGGCGATTTCCTCCTCCAACAGCGCCCGGTAGCGGCGACGCAGGCGATGGACGGCCACCTTCACGGCCCCCTCCGACATGCCGAGGCGGGCGCCAATGGTCGCGTAGGTCACCGACCCGACGCCGGTGAGCGTGTCCTTCAGGGCGTCGAACAAGGCGGACTTTCCCTGGTCGGCCAGTTCTGCCCGCAGCCGCGCCAAGACATGCTCCAAAAGCGAAAGGGCCCACTGTTTTTCGAAGAGTCTTTCGGGCGTCAACTCGCTGGCCGGTTCGAGGCGGTAGCGGGCCTCGGCACCCAGGCTGTCGAAGGAAAGGATGGTCTGCGTGCCACCGCGCCGCCGGGCATGGGCGCGATCCCGCTGGTCGGCCAGAAAGTGTTTCAGTGCCGCAAGGAGGAAAGAGCGGAATTTCCCCTTCTCACGGTCCACCTTGGCAAAGAACCGCAGGTCCAGCAGGCGGGTGAAAAACTCCTGCGTCAGGTCCTGGGCGTCTTCGGCCGAGTAGCCTGCCCGGCGGACGAAGGCATACAGCGGGAACCAGTAGTCCTCGCACAAGCTGGCCAGTGCCGGGCCGGCCTGCGGCGAGCCGACACTCGCGGCGCTGGCCACCACGCTCCAATGCGTCGTCGCAAAGCGATCCCGCCTTGCCGGCAATCTTTCCAGCTTGCTGTCGTGAGTTGCCATACCCGTAATCTAATGTCGCACGTCCACGATCGCAATTCAGCCAGCCGCTTGTTGCTCCCCTCGTAAGCCTGGTGTTCTTCTTCGATCATCACCTCTGGTGGAACAGCGGCAAAGGCTCCGCCGGCTTTCGCAATGGCTTCTTCCTCGAATGTCTTCCATTGCCCGGGCTCGGCATCCGCTTCAAACCGAACTTCACCGATTCGCCCCGGTCGCGCCGATCCACCGTTTCGCGCAGGCCAGAAAGCCGCATACCCCCCGATCATATAGGATTTGCCATTTTGCCTCACGTTATCCTCGGGGCGTTGACGAATTGGCCAAGGCAGCCCCCCGGCCGTGTGCGGGAATGGTTCCCCACAGGCAGATTCGTTCGAGTTCACGGAAGACCGTGGACGCCCGTCAGCCGGTGGTTGTCGGAATACCAGGAAGAGCGTAGTCGGCGAGACCCCGGCGGGCACAGCGAGAATCCCGGGCACATCGGTTTGCCACCAGGCCGCACAAATGTCTTTTTGCAAGCGGTAATTGCGAATATTCATCGAAAATGGACTCCTCCTTCACAAACGGCCAGTTCGCTGCTATCTTGCCTGTTTCGGCCTTTTGGATTTGAGCGCCAGCGGAGGTGTCCGGACGAGAAACCGTGGTTTCGCGGAACCTTCGGAGCCGAAAAGGCGTAAGAAAGATCGGACCGGCTCTCCCGATCTCCGGTTGCCAGTTCTCTATTAGTGGAGTGCGAGATTAATGACAGCCATTGTAGATGCAGAAAAGTGTTCGGCATGCGGCGAGTGCGTCGAAGCCTGCCCGCTGGACGCCATCGCGATGCAAGACGACCACGCGGTGGTCGACGAGGAAACTTGCGGCGATTGCGGGGCGTGTGTCGACGTCTGCCCGACCGAAGCCATCACGGTTAGCTGACCGCTGCCGAGTTTGGAAGATAAGATAGGCCGCGCTGCGCGCGGCCTATCGTCGTGTCTTGCCGGCCAATAGCCGGGGGCATGCAAGGTGTCCGGCCCAGCATTCGTGTGGGCTGTCGGCGTAAACCGGTTCGTCGCACGCGCCGGCCGCGACCTTCAGCTCCTCGCGGCGGAAAACGGATTCGCACTGGCCGGCGAGCTTGCGAATCATTTCCGATTCGGCATCCGTATTGGGCCGGTCCTCGCGGCAGGCCGCGATCACCTTGTCGAGAATCTCGACAAAGCTCACCGGGAGACCGGTGACGACTCCTTGCAGGCCGAGCGCAAAACGCATAGCCAGGCCGATCTCCTCCTCGTCTTCGACCGGGCGGTACCACCAACGGCGCGTCCGCTCGACGTCTTTCGGCCAAAGACCACGTGAAACCGGCTTGATGGAGATCACCGCCGCGCCTTTCTGAGCCGCCAATTCCAGGACGGCCTTGCCAAAGCCGATCGTGTAGTACTCGACGAAATTGATCGGAAACATGACCGTGTCGAAGGAGAAGCCGTCCAGCGCCGCCACCGCCGCCTGGGTCGTATGGGCCGAGAAGCCGATATGCTTGATCTTGCCTTCATCCTTCGCCTTGAGAATCGTCTCCATCGCCCCGCCCGGGCCGAGCGCCTGCTGCACCTCCTCGGCCCTTTGGAGACAGTGCAACTGATACAGATCGAAATGGTCGGTCTTGAGCCGCTCGAGCGAGGTCTCCAACTCCTGGCGGGCACCTTCCTTGTCGCGCGTCCTCGTTTTGCAGGACAGGAAGATCTTCTGGCGATCAATCCCCTCGAGACCGATTCCCATCTTGATTTCGCATTCGCCTTTTCCGTAGGCGGGGGCGACGTCGTAGTAGTTGACCCCGTTGTCGAAAGCGCGGTGAATCGCAGCGGTCGATTCATCCTGGGAACAATGGACCAGCGCCAGCCCTGGAAAGCCCACGATCGAGACCTTCGCGCCGGTGCGGCCAAGAACCCGCCGCGGCAGGCCGCCCGCACTGCGGCCCGGCCCGGTTGCCGGCGCCTCCTGGATAGCCGGAGGCGATGCAATCGCGGTTGCCCCGGCTGCCACGGTGCACCCTAAACCAACCAGAAGAGAACGTCGTTTCATCATAGACCTCCACAAGTCCGGGATTGCAGTGCGTTTTCGCGTATTGTCATTTTACCGCACGGCGAGTCACAATCCAGCCTTGCGCACAGCGGTGCACCGCTGATCCTGAAGAGGCTGCTGATCAAGGGGGACGGGCGCCGCAACATCTCGTACCTGTCGTCAAGTCAAAACCACCATCGGCTGCGGAGCCGGTTTCCTTTTTCAGCAGGCTCCTGGAACGTGCGCGGCGTCGACGCCCCTGCGGCTTTCGGCATCTTTCTCCCGGTTGCCGCGTATGGTGGCAGGCGGCCGTTTCCTCAGGACTGAGGCAGTATGGATACGGCACCTTTTTGGGTGGAGTGATGGCTGGTTTGATCTCGGGGCGTTCATGGGTGGGAACGGTGGGGAACTCATGCCAGGCCGCGGTCTCTCAAGGATGCCCTTGCGGAACTTGTGCGATACCGTCCGAGTCTTAGGCGAGCGGCAGATGAGAATTTACCCGCATATCAGCCCGGCTGCTGGGAAGCAGCCGGGCTGATGGCAATCGTCAGGGGATGCGATCATCTGCCACACGCCTTAGAATGACGCCTGCGGAGGTTGAGGTTGAGTTCAACGACAAAGCACCCATAGGGGATAGCCATGATGCGACACGCGACGAGTCATGCTGTTCTCGCTTTCGCGCTGCTCGCCGGCGCAAGTCACGCAGTCGAGCGTTCGATGCAGAGCGGCGTTGCATCGTATCCGCCGAGCGAGGTTATCACCGGAATCGACTGGGCCCCTGCCGATACGATCATCCGCAAAGCGCCCGGCGGCGACAACTGGCCGATGACTTGGGCGGACGACGGACACCAGTACACCGCCTATGGCGACGGCTATGGCTTCGAACCGCTGATCCACGAGAAACTCGGTCTCGGTTTCGCCCGCGTCGAAGGTGGTCCGGCCGACTTCCAAGGCTTCAACATCCGCTCGGCCACGCTGGAGAATCGCGGCCAGGGTCCCGCCGGCAAGAAAGCCAGCGGCATCCTGATGGTCGACGGCGTGCTCTACCTGCTCGTCCGCAACGCCGGCAATTCTCAAGTCGCCTGGTCGGAGGACCACGGCAAGACGTGGACGTTCAGTCCGTGGAAGTTCACAACGAGTTTCGGCGCCCCGAGCTTTCTCAATTTCGGGAAGAACTACGCCGGTGCTCGCGACGAATACGTCTACCTCTATTCGCACGACAACGACAGTGCCTACGAGCGGGCCGATCAAATGGTGATGGCTCGGGTGCCCAAGAACCGCATCCCCGACCGCGGAGCCTACGAGTTCTTCGTCCGGATCGACGCCGCCGGACAACCGTTGTGGTCCCACGATATCGACCATCGAGGCGCCGTGTTTACCCATCCCGGCGAGTGCTACCGGCAGGGCATCACCTACAACGCGGGCTTGAAACGCTATCTCTGGTGCCACATCGATCCCGACACGGCTCACCCGCACGGCATGCGATTCGAAGGCGGCTTCCGCATCTACGACGCGGCCCAGCCGTGGGGGCCGTGGACGACCGTCTTCGCCACGGAACACTGGGACGTGGGCCCCGGCGAGACAAGCAGTTTTCCGGCCAAGTGGATGAGTGAAGACGGCAAGACGGTCCACCTCGTCTTCTCGGGCGACGACCACTTCTCCGTCCGCAAGGCGACGCTCCGCACGTCGCCCGAACCGTGCGACAACCGGGGGCTTGTCGGTCCAGCAACCGGATTGGCAGCCGAGCCGCAGCGTACCGAGGCAGACGGCAGTTCAGGTACCACCGTCTGGCCGATGCCCCAGTGGCAGCACGTTCTGCCGGACGAGGTCGGCATGGACGAAGCCAAGTTGCGTTTGGCCCGCGACTACGCGATGAGCGGCGGCGGGGCCGGGTACATCACGCGGCATGGTCGGCTGGCGATGGCATGGGGCGACCCTCGGCAGCGCTACGACCTGAAATCGACCACAAAGTCGTTCGGTTCCATCGCGTTGGGCCTGGCGATCGGAGATGGCAAACTTCACCTGGAAGACAAGGCCAAGAAACACCACCCGGGCCTCGGAATCCCTCCGGAGTCCAATGCAGCCACGGGCTGGCTCGACGAAATCACCATTTTCCACCTCGCCTCGCAGACCGCCGGATTCGAAAAACCGGGTGGCTACACGAAGCTCCTCTTCCGCCCCGGCACGCGCTGGGACTACAGCGACTCCGGGCCCAACTGGCTCGCCGAGTGCATTACCTTGGCCTACGGCCGCGACCTGGAAGACTGGATGTTCGAGCGGGTTTTCACGCCCTTGGGCATCCAGTCCGCCGATCTCACCTGGCGAAAGAACGCCTACCGCCCGGCGGCAATCGAGGGCATCGCCCGCCGCGAGTTCGGCGCGGGCATCCATGCCAATGTCGACGCAATGGCGAGGATCGGTTACCTCATGCTCCGCGAAGGCCGGTGGAACGGCCGGGAGATCCTCTCCCGCGACTACGCCCGCCTCGCCCCGCGAACTCCGCCGGGACACGAGAAGCTTCCCCCCTTTCAGCCCGAGCACCAACACGGCCAGGCCGCCGCACACTACGGACTGCTTTGGTGGAATAATGCGGACGGTATGCTCATGGGAGCGCCGGTCGACGCCTACTGGTCGTGGGGCCTCTACGACAGTCTGATCGTCGTCGTTCCATCGCTCGATGTGGTCGTCGCCCGAGCCGGCAAGTCGTGGAAACGCAATGAGGGAGCAGATCACTACGAGGTGCTCCGACCATTCCTTCTGCCGATCGTCGAGGCGGTGCACCCGGCTCGGCCACAGGAAACCCCCGCGCGATAAGTCACGACGTCGGTTCGCAATCACCTCATCAAACCGCCTCCGAAGCAGATTGTCGCTTTGGCGAGGTTTGCGAGTACCGGGGCCGCGCCTACTCATTCTATAGGATGACAACGAGAGAGTTCGCCACGTGGCAAGTGTCCCACTGGAGGCGATACACGGGGCTGACACTAAGGCCAGCGGGGGGGCGGGAAGGGCATTGCAGCGGAGAACGGGAGGAGATTGCCGCCGAAAAGCCTTGGGACCGCCCTCGTCCCAAAAACTGGAGATTCGAAAACTCAGTCGCGGCGGCCACCTGCTGAAGGCGCCTCCCATTGGTGCAGCATTGACGGTGACGCGCCTTCTGGTAAGACTGGCCAATATGCACTTTGAGATTCTTGGACAGATTGCCGACGTCGAAGTGATCGCAGCCGGCCGGGGTATCCGCACGTTGGCGGAACTACGCAAGCGTTACGGCTCCGGGCGCTGGCGCAAACTAAAAGGTACCGCGACCATCCGCCTCGCCAGTGGCCGCGTTCGCCGCGCCGAGATACACTGGTACGAGGCGCATGGAGTTGGCAGGAGAGGATTCAAAATCAAACGTTTCCTGGATGATTGACCGATGGGGCAAGAAAAACAAATACCGCAGTTTGTCTTGTGCGTGCGGAACGAAGGATGCGACGAGTTGCAGATACGGAGGCTTTACCAAGTGCTACCGGATACCTCGGCAGCGAAAGAAGGATACGTTCGCGTAATCGACGAATCCGGCGAAGACTACCTCTATCCGGCGGACCACTTCCTGACGATTGATTTGCCGCACACGATCGCCGAAGAGTTGGCAGTTTCCACGTAAGAGGCGATGCGGCGGCGAAATCGGTCCTGAAAGCAACCTCGACCGCGCCGCATATCCTAGCCGTCTGACCTGGCCATCTTTCACAGGGTCACACGGAGGACGATGCGAGGACTCGTCTCCGATGCATGGCTGAGCTACGCGACATATACCCCGGTTATACTGCCGAGATGATGGCCACTCCGCCCGATGATTCCCGAAGACGCGATAATCAGGAATGGGATAATTGCATGACCACGCAACTTCGACTTGCTATCTGCCTCCTGCCCTTCCTTTTCCCGCTCGCGGCAAGCTCGTCGGCCGATGAGCTCTACGTCGGCGCTGCGACCGCCGACATCACCCCCGATCGCCCGGTGCCGTTGACCGGGATGAAGACCGTGCGGGTTTCCAAGGGGATCCACAGCCGCTGCACGGCCAACGTGTTGGCCCTGGAAAGCCGCAAGAGCGGCAAGGTCGTCGATCAGGTGATTCTTGTTTCCTGCGATCTCTGCGTGATCCGGCCTGGAATCCAAGAGGGCTTTCGCAAGTATCTCGGCGGCCGGCTCAAGGGGGTCGACATAAACAAGCTCTTCCTGGCCGCCACCCACACGCACGCAGCCCCAGTCCTCTTGCAGGACCGCTACAACGAAGAGGACTACGGCAACGCCATGCAGCCTAAGGAGTACGTGCCGCTGCTGTACGAGCGGATGGCCGAGGCGGTTGTCCGCGCCTGGGAGAGCCGTGTGCCAGGCGCGGCGGCCTGGGGGCTGGGCCACGCGGTGATCGGCTGCAATCGCCGCGCCGTCTACGACGACGGCACGGCGAAGATGTACGGCGATACCAATACGCCGGCTTTTCGCCACATCGAAGGCTACGAAGACCACGCCGTCGACGTCCTCTGCTTCTTCGATCGCCGGCAGAAGCTCACGGCAGTCGCCATCACGCTCGCCTGCCCCTCGCAATCGATCGGCGGTTCGATGCTCAGTGCCGATTTCTGGCACGACGTGCGAAAGCTCGTTCACCAGCGTCACGGCGACGACGTCTGTGTGCTCGGCTTCTGCGCTCCGGCCGGCGACCAAGCCCCCAATTTGCTGTTTCGCAAGAAGAGCGAGGCCCGCATGGACCGCCTCCGCGGCCTGACGCGAACGGAAGAGTTGGGCCGGCGAATCGCCAACGCCTTCGACGATGTCCTGAGCGTGATCATCCAGGATGTCCGCACCGATCTTCCGTTTCGGCACGACGTCCGGCGTGTGGACCTTCCGGGTTGTAAGGTCAGCGATCAGGAATATGCCCATGCGAAAGAAATCTGCGACGCCCTGGACGCCAAGCCCAAAATGGTCGGACCCGACTGGTGGAACCGGCACTTCTACGGCTATGTCGTCGACCGCTACGAAGCACACAAGAAAGCAGATCCGGTCTATTCCGCGGAGATGCACGTGCTCCGGCTGGGCGACGTGGCGATCGCCACCAATCCGTTTGAGCTCTACGTCGACTACGGCGTACAAATCCAGGCCCGCAGCCCGGCCGAGCAGACGGTCATGATCCAACTTGCCGCTCCGCTGGACTTCGCCTATTACGTGCCGACGCCGCGGGCCGTCCAGGCCGGCGGCTACAGCGCCGAGGTCACCCACAACCTCGTCGGTCCCGAGGGTGCCCAGGTGCTGGTCGACCGAACGGTCGAAGCCATCGAGGAACTGTGGTAGACGCCGTAGGGCGAGCGGCGGATGAGAATTTACCCGCATATCAGCCCGGCTGCTCGGAAGCATTTCCGTTTCAGGTTGATCGCTGGCGGCTGTCCATTCCAACGCCACGGGAAGGCAAGACAAACGGAAGCGGGTAACTGTTCACGGGGCGGCCGGGGACTGGTCCATTTTTCGGCCGGTTGACGCATTTTGGCTACAAAACCAGTGGCCGAAAACATGGACCTGTCCCCTTCTCTTCCGCTCCGTGAACGGTTACGGAAGCGCCGACAAACCGCAGCACCTGCGCGGGCACGTCATTCGCGCGGCGCGAAAACCGCGTCGATCGCCTCGATGGTCTTATCCACCAGCACCTGCCCGCCCTCGGGGCCGACCCGGTTGCTCTGCACGATCGCGCTGTAGCTGCCGCCGCGGACCGCCCGCTCTGTCGGCAGATAGGTGCCGGCGCCGGCCAGTTGGACCACAAAAGTCTGCAATGCCTTGCTGCGGGCCTTCATCTGAATGCCGTAGTCGGTGAACAACTCGAACTGATTCGTGCAGATCACCGCGTCGCCAATGCGCAGTACGTGCAACTCCATCTCGTGCAGCGGGTTGGGATCATCCTTCTGGGCCTCGAACCGCTCGACCGTGCGGCCGTGCCACCGCATGGCGGTGTGTGAGCGGTCAGCCGCCTTGGGGTCCTTGGCAATGGCGTCGGCCGCACTCTGCTGCCCGGCCTTCGCCTCCTTGTATTCGGCCTCCGTCACCAGGCGCATGGGAAGCCGGACGGTCTCGACGTGGTGGACCAGCGGCACTTCGCTGTGGCGGTCGTCTTTCACCACCTCGTAGGTGTCGTCGACCGCCTGCACGATGCGGCGGGCAAGCTCCGCCAAGGCGTCCAGTCCGCGGAGCTTCGCCATGCGGGCTTCGGCCGCTTTGCGGAACATGGGGCGCGGGGCCTGGTCGCCGGCGGCGCCGCACCAGCCCAGAATGCACAATTCCTGGCCATAGCGCTCGCGGAGGGCCGTGTACACCGGATGCCAATAGTCGGCATTGATCGTCGAGCGGCCTTCGACCACCTGCGACGGGCACGCCACGTTGATCGCGACGGCGACCAGCAAGCCCTCCGCGTTCCAGAAGAACAGCGTATTGACGCTATGGTCCTCGTAGCCCTCGATGCCGCGGAACTCCGGCACGTTCGTGGCGCCGTACATGCGGGCGGAGCCGTCGGCATAGACCGCGCGGCGGTTGTACGCCACCACAGCATGGCCGAGTCCCCAGGTCACACTGCCCGGCACGCGGCCGTTCCAGGCCTTGGCGATCGCGTCGGCAAGCCGCTCCACAAGAAACGCCCGGTACTGCTCGATCGGCAAAACGCCTTCCTCGGGCAGGACAAAACTGCCGGGATCCATCACGGGCGCCGTGTGCGTGTGCGTGCCGCTGAGGAAGATCTTCGCCGGGTCCAGCCCGGCGACGCGCTTGGCCACTTCCTCGCGGACCATCCGCCGCACGTCGTCGGGAATGGCAATCAAGTCGCAGGCCACCATGACGGCCGCGTCCAGCGATTGGTCGCCGTCGCGCGATTCCAGGGCCACCACGCCGGCCGATAGCGGCGTCTCCACCGATTTGCTGATCCGCAGGTGGAATTGCCCGCGGAGCGCCACGGGGCCCTCGGGAGTGATATCGGCCGTAGCCGTGCCGACGAGCAACTGCGCGGCGACCGACGGCGACGCCGGCAGCAGCGAGATCGCAATGGAGAAAAAGGCCGAGAAGATGTGGGTTCGCATGATAAAAGCTCCTTGAAGTGAGATAGGGACCGCCTTCCATTCCCGACCCGGCGAAGGACTTCGGCGGCTCCATCAAGACGGCGTTCATTGCACTCCCCGAGCATGCCCAAAAAAGCGGCGGTGAGCTTGGTCAAGGCCTCGATTTCGACTCGGTTCGTGCCCAGCCGGGTCAACCAGGCCCCCCGATTCTAGCCAGCCTCGATTCCTGTTACAACCATTTGCTCGGCCATGCCTGAGGAAATGCATGGTGAGTTCTCCGTCGCAGGTTCCACGACGAGGCCGGCTTGTCGCACGGCACTGGCATGGAGCTGTACCTTGGCGTACGTTGAGAGCGCTGCCGGTGTCCAAGTAGGAGTCTCGCTTCGCCGTTTTGGGAGACGACATCGTGAAAAAGTATCTTCATGGCGGAGGCCGAGCATGTGGGTGTAGCCTGTTAAGCTGGAACGTAAATCCGCTACTGACACATTTCTGACCGTCCTTGAAACGGCTCCTGGAGACGCAATCATGAACTGGCCTTGTCGCAACGTGGGGTTCTTTCTGCTCCTTCTCGCCGCCGCCACAGCGTCGGCCGCTGACCCACTCCCGCCGATCACGGAGGTGGAGATCGGGTAACCGTTCACGGGGCGGCCGGGGACTGGTCCAATTTTTTTGGCCAGTGGACCCATTTTGGCAACAAAGACGCTGGCCGAAAACATGGACCTGTCCCCCTCTCTTCCGCCCCGTGAACGGTTACCGGCTGCTTTTCAGGACCGTTTGGAGGCGATTGCTTGCGGCACCTTCCATGCCGTCGAAGGGCTCTCTGCCAGAGCAGGGGCAAGAGCCAAAAGTGGGCAGTTGACGTTCTTTTCATCCGACTCGATGGCTTTCGTCGCAATGAGAATTGCCGGCCGTCCAGAAATGGGAACTGCCTCGTGCAGATCAAAACGACGACGCGCATAGTCTCTCCCGCGATGTTCGCAAGGCCATCCACTTCCATCGGACCCCTGCCGGTTGATCCAGCAGGTGAACGAGGTTCAGCAGCTAGCCCATGTCCTCCAACACACGTCCGGCCCCCTGCCGCCTCGCGCGGCAGGGGCCAAAGGTTCACCAGCTAGCCCTCAGCACCCCGGCAGAGCGCACCGCCAACTCGAAGGATTTGTACTCACGTACTCTCTACTCCGTACTCTGTACTTTGTACTCCGTACTTTCCACGTCATCCGGACCATGACGGCTCAAACTGGAAACGCCATCACCGCGGTTCATCCCGCTGCGGCGATGATTGGCAGCGAAATCACGTTTCACGATTCGGACAAAAAGGCCGCCGCCGGGCTTGCCCGGTGGAAGCCCCGATTGGCGGCTACAACGCGAGCCCCACCGCCACGACAATTCCACCAATTATCAAGACTCATTGAGAAACGCCGCGCACGCGCCCAGCGACCCCAGGGGAAGCTTTGCCGTGGCAGTGGACGGCCCTGAAGGGGCCAGAGTCGAAAGCCCAGGGGAAGTCCGCGCAGCCCTGGGGCCAAGCTTCCTTGAGGAAGCATCCGCCGGTTGAACAGGAGTCTATTCAACATTCAAGCTGCGACCTCAAATCACCCCTCGAGTCTCGCCCCGGGTGCAGATCAGACCTGTCTGTTAACCGCGAGCGGGCTCGCCCGGTCGGCTTCGCAACGGCGGATCCGCAGGGACGTCGACCTCGCTCACGGCCACGGCTGACGCATGCAGCATAAGCTACCTCTAAATTGGCGCACTTGCCTCGGTGACCGGACACTAGGCGAGTTCCCCCCGACCGGCTAAAATCGGGGCGTTGCCGGCCGTGGGGCAGGTTTGGATCCTATCTCGCAGCAGCCGAGCCGCAGGCAAACGGGCAATGGGGCTGGACCGGACACCTGCAAACCCATCACCGCGGCGTGGCGAAAGACGCGCACCGTGCGCGGAACGAACGAACCCACACTCGACGGGCCGCAGGGATGACGCCGCACGAATTCACTGCCAAGTGGCAACGCGCCAACCTCTCCGAACGGAGCGCCTGCCAGCAGCATTTTCTCGATCTCTGCGCCTTGTTGGGGCAGCCGACCCCGGCCACCACCGATCCCGACGGCGCCTGGTACACGTTCGAGCGCGGAGTCCGCAAGACGTCCGGCGGCCAGGGATGGGCGGATGTCTGGATGCGCGGCCGTTTTGGTTGGGAGTACAAGAAGAAGCGCCGCAACCTGGACGAAGCCTACCAGCAGCTTCTTCTCTACCGCGAGGCCCTGGAGAACCCGCCACTTTTGGTCGCCTGCGACCTGGACCGCTTCGAGATCCACACCAACTTCACCGGCACGGTCGACGGCCCCTGGTCCCGCTACGTCCACAAGCCCAACGCCCGCGGCATCGGCACCGTCCGCTATCCGCGTCTCGTCCCCTGCGACGCAGACGCGGCGAAGGAACTCAAGAAGCGGACGCTCACCAACCTCTACAACCAGCGGCCCACTTGGCTGGACCTGGCGCACCGGCGGCTTGACGAGGCGGTGTTCGCGGCGTATGGGTGGGATCCGGCGATTTCGGACGAGGAGTTGCTGGGGAATCTGTTGGAAGTGAACCTCGCACGCGCCGGAACACCGGGAGAGTAGAACCTCGAAGCGGCACAAGTGACGCGGCTGCGATCGGGATTTGTCGGGAGGAACAAACCGTGATGGGCAACGAAGAACACCAGCCCTACGACAGGAGCAGCAAGTGGCTGATCCAGCACCACGGCGACTCGATGCTGCGGCTAGCCCGGATCGAAGGCATCGAGGCGTGGCGGCCCGCCCAGGCCGAGATCGTTCAGCCGCGGCAGTTGCCCGACGGGCTCTTGGAGGTCCGTCTGGCTGGCGAAACCCGCGAAGAAGCGTTCCTGTTGGAAGTGGCGACCTTCCCGGAGCAGCGCGTGGCGGAGCAATTAACCCGCGACTTGATGCTGGTCTACCTCGACCGCCGGGAACTGCCGGAGACGGTGACTCTGGTGCTCCGGCCGAAAGGAAAGTATCGCATACCGACTCGCCGCAACCTCCGCAGCCGGCGCGGGCTGTCCTCGTGCAGCATGAAATGGCATGTCGTCGAGCTGTGGACCGTTCCCGCAGAGAGGCTTCTGGAAACGCAGGACGTCGGGTTAATACCCTGGGTGCCATTGACCGATTTCGCCGAGCCGCCGGAAGCCGTAATCCGGCGCTGCCGGGACGTGATCGAAGAGCACGCTCCCGCGGGGGAGAGGGCCAACCTGCTGGCGGTAACCCAGGTGCTGACGCGTCTGCGGTATAATGATGCGGGGTTGCTGAGCGCATTGTTGCCTATTTTGGGAGGCAGAGAAGTCATGATTGAATCGCCGCTGATTCAGGAGCTTGTTGCCGAGAACACTCAACGGAGTATTCTGGTGTTTCTTGAGACTCGATTTGGGGAAGTTCCGCATGAGATCGCCGAGCGCATCCAATCGATAACGGATCAAGACCGTCTGACCGAGTTGGTGCGAAAGGCGGCTTCGTGTGCCGATCTGGAGGAATTCCAGAAAGATATGGAGAATTGAGGGGACATGTAGCGATACGGAGGCGGCGGCGGAGTTGGGCCGGCTTCGGAGCAACTGGCTGAATCCGCCGGAGTGGGTGCGCCAAAGAGATCCTGGAACTGCCCGGCTCGGTCGATGGCCCCTGGTGAGCGCTACGTCCACAAGACCAACGCCCGCGGCATCGGCACCGTCCGCTATCCGCGCCTCGTCGCCTGCGACGCAGACGCGGCGAAGGAACTAAAAAAGCGGACACTCACCAACCTCTACAACCAGCGCCCACTTGGCTCGACCTCGCGCACCGGCGGCTGGACGAGGCGGTATTCGCAGCGTATCGGTGGGATCCGGGCATTTCGGATGAGGTTTTGTTGGGGAACCTGTTGGAATTGAACCTCGCACTGGCTATTGCGGCGGAGAAGTGAACCAGCGAAATGGCTCGCTGCATGCGTAGCGCGATGAATTGGGAAGTATTTGAAGCTATAGGCGGGTGATGGAGCAGAGCGATGCTGGTCTGTCTTGACGAGAGCTTCCGCGAAAACGTGAACACCGGGCGCAAGTTCCGCGTGTTGGCGGGCGTGACCATTCCAGATCGCCGTGGCCGAGCGCATAAAAAAGAGATCCGGCGGCCTTGCGGCCCATCGCCGGAACAAAGCCGTCCGGCACCGAATCTCAACATAGGAATTATCGGCTCCAGCGCGGTCGGAGTCAACGCCGAGGTCGCCAAGGAAGAGGGGGGCCGCCCGCGCCATCCCGATTGCCGAAGGCTGCGGGCAGCGACCTGAGAATCGTTAGCAGAGACGCGTAACAGCTCCCCCTGCCCCCACTGTCGTGTGACCCTTATCATAGACTATACTGGACACCATATGTCGTCAGCACCGTAATCCTCACATCCCGCTCAAGCACATGATCGATCTCGGCGGCGTTTTCGATCGCGCCGCCGACCTTCCCGGTGATGATCTCGGCGGTATCCGACATCTTGAAAAGCGAACGAGCGACGATGCGGAAGCACGCCCTGGAATACGCCTTCGATCGTCTCCTCCGCCTCGTGGATCGTGTCTTGGCTCAACCGGTCCACACTCCTGCGAACTTCACCCACGTCGCAAAAGCGAAAGAGCTTTCCATCGGACTCCAAAGCGCAAACCGCTTCGTGATCGGCCAGGATCTTTACGAAGTCACGCAGCGCCGCGACCGCCCGGCGGTCGGTGCCCGATGCCGCTTCAGCCAGATCATCATCGGTCCCAAGAGTAGCTTCCATCATCGTGCGGGCCTCGTCGATTGCCTCCTCGATAGGCGACAGTCCGGGCAACGACAACTGTCCCGCAGGAACATGCTCTTCGAGTTCAAATCCGAACGATCCCAGTGCCGTGCCGGTGATCAGCATGCGGTAGCTTTCGCGATTGGGCAATGTCCCGCAGGCTCCCAGCGGCCCTTCCAGACCGTCGCCACCATGGCCAAACTCATCGCCGACGAATTGCCTCAAGAGCATCGCCTCATGGTGGGCGAGAAGCTGGACGCAGTCCTCAACGAATTTGCCGCCGACACCAAACCCGGCCCCGCTCCCGCCGATCGACCGGCTGCTTTCCCGGCTGGCGGCGACGGGGCTTTCCTTTTCGCGAAACGACTGTCGTGTGGTGGTGATCAGCCAATTCCTCTCTCGACTCGGTCCGATCCGCTCCCCCGATGCTGCTGTGGAGGCGGTGGTCGCTTTTCAGGACCGTTTGGAGGAGACTGCCTGCGGAACCTTCCATGCCGTCCAAGAGCTCTCTGGCAGATCACGCGCAAGAGCCAAAGGTGGGCAGTTGACGTTGTTTTAATCCGATTCGATAGCTTTCGTCGCAACACGAATTGCCGGCCGTCCGGAACCGGCAACTGCCTCGTGTAGATCAAAACGACTACGCGCATAGTCTCTCCCGCGATGTCAATTCGAGCTACGTCCCGGTTTCGATCCCCTCTTTCGATCCTGCCGCACTCGCCCAACTCCCGCTCCACGAGACCCCCGTGGCCTCGTGCCACGGGTGAACAAGGTTCAGCAGCTAGCACGCAAGACCATCCACCTCAATCGGACCCCTGCCGGTTGATCCGGCAGGTGAACGAGGTTCCGCAGCTAGCCCATGTCCTCCAACACACTTCCGGCCCCCTGCCGCCTCGTGCGGCAGGGGCCAAAGGTTCACCAGCTAGCCCTAAGCACCCCGGCAGAGCGCATCGCCAACTCGAAGGATTTGTACTCCGTACTCCTCACGTCATCCGGATCATGACGGCTCAGACTGGAAGCGCCACCACCGCGGTTCATCCCGCTGCGGCGATGATTGACAGCGAAATCACGTTTCACGAATCGGGGAAAAGGCCGCCGCCGGGCTTGCCCGGTGGAAGCCTCGATTGGCGGCTACAACGCGAGCGCCCCCGCCACGAGAATTCCACGAATTGTGAAGACTCATTGAGAAACGCCGCGCACGCGCCCAGCGGCCCGGCGGGAATCTTTGCCGCGGCAGCGGACGGCCCTGAACGGGCCAGACCCTCTGCGGTTCTCAAATAGGTTTTTTGGGCTGAGCCGGATTTTTCGATAATCGTATGGCCCCCGCCGGATCCGACCTCAGGCAATTTGGCGGTCCGGCGCGGCCGCGGACAGCGACCGCCGCCGTCAACGAGATGCTCGGGCAGCTTGCGGCAGGAGTCCTCGAGACTCGAACGGACCGTCGCGCGACGGATCGGACCGCGCCTGGGGTTTCTTCGGCTTCCGCGGCTGGGCCGCAAACGGAAACCGGCAGTGAAACAGTTCATCGCCGGCCCATGCTCACCGACCACCGCCACCGACCCGTTGCTACCTGCAGTGCCCCCCTTTCTTGCTGACCCGCCCCAAGAGCTCCCCTCAATTACCCCGAGAATTCTTCTTGACAACCCGCCACCGATAGTGTACATTAGAACATATCCCAGAAAGCCGCGGGTATCGGCAGAGCCCCCCTCGCAACGGCCCGGTATCAAAATGAGCCCGCCGCGAACCTGCGTTTGCACACCAAACGCACCTTCGCGGCGGGTTTTTTGTTGACCCTTCCTCCGTTACCTCCGTTACCTCCTGTTCAAGCTTTCTGCTTTCTGTTTGATTTCCTGAGTGCCCCAACAACCTCGGAGCAACCGCCATGAACGATTCCATCTCCACCAACCCCCAGCCGTCCACCGACGCGCCGCCCATGTCCGCCACCGCCTCGCGCGGCCGACCCGAACTCCTCGACGCCGCCAAGCGCCGAACCGTCGTCGCCTTGCTCGCCAATGGCAGCAGTCGCCGCATCGCCGCCAAAGTCGTCGGATGCTCTCCCAGCACGATCACCCGCACCGCCGCCCGGGATCCCGAGTTCGCCGACGAGATCGCTCACGCCCAATACGCGACCGAGGTCCGCATCCTCCGAGCGCTGAACAACGCCGCGACCCAGGAGCGTTACTGGCGGGCCGGGGCCTGGCTCCTCGAGCGGCTCAATCCCGAAGACTTCGCCCTCCGCGCCCCCGACTCCTATACCACGGAGCAGGTATTCCAGACCGTCGCCACCATGGCCAAACTCATCGCCGACGAATTGCCTCAAGAGCATCGCCTCATGGTGGGCGAGAAGCTCGACGCAGTCCTCAACGAATTTGCCGCCGACACCAAACCCGGCCCCGCTCCCGCCGATCCACCGGCTGCCCAAAGCACGTCGCAACACCCTCCGGCAAACAATCCATCCACCCAATCCGCCGGAGAACCCGGCCATGATCTCCCTTCCACCGACGCCAGCGCAGCCGATTTTTGCAACGCCCCGCTGCCGAGCGATATAGAACTTCCGTCAACAGCCAACCCGCCAAGTGCCGCCCCGGAAACGACTTGCGGCTAGTGCCCGCGCCCGAAATTTTGCAACAACACCCTGGGGCGTCGCAAAAATGCCCACATGGCACGCCGCCCCGGGGTTTACCCCCTTCCACCGACCAAACAACTTCCCAGCCATGTCCGACTAGACCCACCCTTCCGCCCACATCCCCGCCCGAATTCGAAACGTCAAGCAGCCGCAGGCCATCAACCATCAACCATCAACCATCAACCATCAACCATCAACCATCAACCATCAACCATCAACCATCAACTCAACTGACAACTGACAACTGACAACTGACAACTGATGACCCCTGATATCGAGCACCTTTACGAACTCCTGCTCGACGCACAGAGCCTCGTGAGTTCGCCGGATGCGCCTTCCGGCCGCCTTTCTCGCGAGCACCTGGAGACAGCCCTTCCCCTGCTCACAGACCGCGAACTCCACAGGCTTGTGCTCCGCTGCCGCCGGGCATTCTTGCGCAAGTATCAAAAAGGTACTGATGACAGCCCGCCAAGAGATCCGCGCGATCTCTTGGCCTGGGGCCAAGAATATCTGCCGGAGCACTTCGCCAGGCCGCCCTCCGCCATGCATCAGTGGCTCGCCGACCGGCTGGACCGGATGGACCGGCGGCGGGGCAGCAAGCTGAACGTCCTCGGGCCGAGAGGAGCGGCCAAGTCGACCCTGGCCACACTGGCCTATCCCCTGCGCGCAGCCCTGGAAGCCCGCGAGCCGTATATCTGGATCGTTTCGGATACGGCCCACCAGGCCCGCGCGCACCTGGAGAACATCAAGCATGAGCTCATCGACAATCCCCGGCTCGCCGCCTTCTACCGCGGCTCTGCCGGTCACGGCCCGGTCTGGCGCTCCGGCGCGATCGTGCTCCGCAACGGCGTAACCGTCGAGGCGTTTGGCACGGGACAGCGGATCCGCGGACACCGGCGGCGCCACCACCGGCCGACGTTGATCGTCTGCGACGACCTGCAGAACGACGCCCACATCGAATCGGCCCTGCGGCGCCAGCACGCGCGGACCTGGTTCCATGGCACGCTGCTCAAAGCAGGCACTCCGCTGACCAACGTAGTCAACCTGGCCACCGCGCTGCACCGCGAAGCGCTCGCGATGGAGTTGGACCACACCCCGGGCTGGACGAGCCGCATCTTTCGTTCGATCGACCCCTGGCCGGCGAACACGACGCTCTGGGAACAGTGGGAGGCGATCTACGCCGATCCGCACAACCCTGAAGCCGATCAGGCCGCCCGCGCGTTCTATGAGCAACACCGCGCAGCGATGGACGAAGGGGCCGCAGTGCTCTGGCCCGATCTCGAGGATCTTTACACGCTCATGTGTCTGCGCGTGGAAAGCGGCCGAGGGGCATTCGAGCGGGAAAAGCAGAACTCGCCGGTGAATCCGGAACTCTGCGAATGGCCGGAGAGCTGGTTTGGCGAAGGTATCTGGTTCGACCAATGGCCGGACAACTTGCAGGTGAAGGTCCTCGCGCTCGATCCGAGCAAGGGAACCGATTCGCAGCACGGCGACTTCTCGGCATTCATCCGCCTGGGTGTCGACCGGCAGGGAGTGATTTACGCCCAGGCCGATATGGCGAGGCGCCCGACTCCGCAGATCGTCGCGGACGGGGTGGAGCACTACTGCCAGTTCCGCCCGCATGCGTTCGCGGTCGAAGCAAACCAGTATCAGGACCTGCTGGGAAGCGCACTCGAGGAGGAATTCCAGCGACGCGGAATGTTGGGCGTCCCGGTGTCGCTCGTCCGGAACGATGCCAACAAGCTGGTGCGGATCCGGCGGCTCGGGCCCTATCTTTCCAAGCGGCGGATCCGGATGAAGTCCGACTGTGCGTCGACGCGGCTGTTGGTGCACCAGCTCCAGGAATTCCCGGTGAGCGACCACGACGACGGGCCGGATGCCCTCGAGATGGCGGTCCGCCTCGCCGCGGAGATGCTGGCGCCGAGGTACGACGACGGCTTGGGCAGTCGGCTGCACGTGTGATCGGGTAAGAAGACAAGGCTTGAACAGGGGAACACGACGGCTACAAAGCGACGGACCAAGGTTCTTGCTTCCGCGGTACCACGGACTTATAATGCGCGGAATGAGGTGGCGAGAATCTCCAAGAGGCTATCCGGAAACGGTGACGGTTGTCGACGAAGACCGCACGATCCGGTCGGATGCCGGAGCGCTTCGCGACATGTTTGAACCGCTAGACGTTCATGTTTATCGGATCGCAGGACGGTAGTCGGCTGCTTGATACGGGCGACGCTCCTGTTCATCCGCCATCACAACTCAAGGGAATATCGCGTGGAACACTACATCCGCGACAAGATCATCATCGTTACCGGCGGCACCTCCGGCTTCGGCCTGGAGGCGGCTCGCATGCTTCTGGAAATGGAGGCGAAAGTGGCCATCACCGGCCGCGACGAGGCCCGCCTGCGTCGAGCGGAAGAGAGCCTCGGGCACGAGCATCTCCTGGCCGTCCAGGCCGATGCAGTTTTGACCGAAGACTGGAAACGGCTCATCGATGCGGTCGTGCGGCGATTCGGGCAAATCGACGTGCTGGTAAACAACCACGGCGCGGGCATCAAGATCGCCGAGGTGGAGAATATGGAGGACGACGACATCCGGGCCGTCCTCGATGTGAACCTGGCGTCCGTGATCAAGGGATGCCGGGAAATGGTGCGGGTGATGAAGAAGCAGGCCGGCGGACACATCGTCAACGTTTCCAGCGCCTGCGCCTACCACAGTTGGCCCTCTTGGGCCGTGTACACGGCCGCGAAAGACGGCTTGATCGGCTTCACGCGATGCCTCCACCTGGAGATGGCCCAATGGGGCGGCAAGGCCACCACGTTCGTTCCCGGCGCAGCCCGCACGGGATTCTGCGAGGCAGCCGGAATCGCCGACGACTGGCTGACCGGCTACCCCGATGCTTGCGACTTCGCCCGCGCGCTGGTCCACGCCATCGATGTCCCGGAACATTGCTTTGTGGAAGAAGTGAATATCTGGGGAACGAAGCAGGTCAAGGACGCCGTTGTCCCCTTCTGACTCGCCGTTGCACCCCTTGGCGGGGAGAACACGCGCGGAGTACAATAAATTCCGGCCAGGACCCGACCCAGTCAACAATCGTTTAACCGCAGTGCCCAACGGGCCGCGCGCCGTTACCGATAGCCGCGCCGCCCTCCGCGCAGCGTGCGGCCCGTTGGGCACTGCATTGCAGACTCGTAGAGTTTTGTATTTGGACAAATCTTCGCCTGGCTGTCATTCTGTTCAAAAAATGACGCAAATGGCTTCGAATTTGGTTGCGGCCGTGGGGAGGGCCAACGTGAAATGAGGAAAAGAAGATGGGGGAAAGGAAGAGGGTTCCCAAGTCGCAAACCGAATTCATCTCCCTCGTCATCTTCTTTTCCACCATCTTCTTTTCTCAGCTCTGCTTTCAATCGCCAATTCTGCGTTGGTTGCGGCCGAAGCCTGCGTCGAGGTTAGAGCCTATCCCAAAACCGCCGGGTGCTTCTCCTTCGAGGTTTTGGGATAGGCTCTTAAACAAAGATCAAGGAACGAGTCATGAACCGAACCGGCCGAATTCTCCTCGCCGGGCTCTCAACCTTCGCACTGCTCTCGTTCCTCGTTGCCTCGCAACCGGCACCAAGCCGCATCCTTGCCACCGAACCCTCGGGCGTCGACTCCATCCTCGCCGCCTGCAACTTCCAGGGCGGCCTGATCGTTCACCTCGGCTGCGGCGACGGCAGATTTACGGCCGGCCTCGCTGGCGAAAATCGCCTGGTTCACGGCCTGGACGCCGATCCGAAGAACGTCGAAGCAGCCCGCCACTTCCTTCAAAGCAAGAGACTCTACGGAACGGTTTCGATCGACCGCTTCTCCGGCAGTCGTCTCCCCTACGTCGACAACCTCGTGAATCTGATCGTCGCGGAAGACCTCGGCCAGATCACCAACGACGAACTCCAGCGGGTTCTGGCGCCGAACGGAGTGGCATACATCCGATCCGATGGGGCGTGGAAAAAAACCGCCAAGCCGTGGCCCGCCGAGATCGACCAGTGGACGCACTACCTCCACGACGCCACCAACAACGCCGTCGCCCAGGATAAGCGCGTCGGACCTCCCAGGCACTACCAGTGGATCGGCACGCCCGACTACCTCCGGCACCATGATCATCTGTCAGGCTTGAGCGCCATGGTCTCGGCCGGAGGTCGGCTCTTCTACATCATGGACCTGGGGCCGCGGTGGTCGGTGCAAATGCCGCCGCAGTGGACCCTCGTCGCGCGCGATGCTTTCAACGGCATCATCCTATGGCAACGGCCGATCGAACACTGGCACCCGCATCTCTGGCCGCTCAAGCGTGGGCCGGCACAACTCATGCGGCGTCTGGTCGCCGTGGGCGACCGTGTCTACGTGACGCTCGGCGTCGGCCAACCGGTCTCGGTGCTCGAGGCGGCCACCGGGCAGGCCCTGCAAACGCTCCCCGGCACCGAGGGCGCCGAAGAGATGATCGTGGCCGATGGCATGGCCTACGTGCTCGTGAATCCCGAGCTCGACGCCTACAAAACGATTTCCACCGAATCGGTGGACACCATTCGCAGCGCGGGCCGCGACTGGAACTGGGACGAGCGCCCACGAAGGATCGTCGCCGTCGACCTCACAGAGAAAAAACCGCAGTGGAGCCACGAGGCCGTCGTTGCCCCGAGCACATTGGCAACCGCCGACGTAAGCGTTCGGGGCGGTCGGGGACTGGTCCATTTTTCGGCCGATGGACGCATTTCGGCGTCAAAAACGTTGGCCGAAAACATGGACCTGTCCCCCTCTCTTTCGCCCCGTGAACGCTTACCCGCCGGCAAACGGGTCTACTTCCACAACGGTGAAAAGGTCGTCTGCCTCGATGCATCGGGAAAGACCGTCTGGTCGTCCAAGCCGATCCCGCGCTGGAAACCGATGCACGTGCTGTTCAGCCCGACGCTTATCGTCTACGACGGCGTCGTCCTCTTCTCCGGCGGCGAGAACCTCGATCCGATCCGCGGAGGCAACGACACGATGACCGCCCTGTCTGCCGACACCGGCGAGGTGCTCTGGACCGCCCCGCACCCACCCTCCGGCTATGCATCGGCGGAGGATCTCTTCGTCATCGACGGGCTGGTGTGGTGCGGCGTGACCACCAGTCCCCGCGACTCGGGCGTCTTCACCGGCCGCGACCTGCACACCGGCGAGGTCAAACGCGAGTTTCCTCCCGACGACTGGCGCCACATGCCGCACCACCGCTGCTACCGTGCGAAGGCCACGTGCGACTTCATCCTCACCTCGCGAACCGGCATCGAGTTCGTCGATCTGGATACGGAGCACTGGACGGCGAATCACTGGGTTCGCGGGTCGTGCAATTACGGCATCTTGCCGTGCAACGGACTCGTCTACGCGCCTCCGCACTCGTGTGCCTGCTATCTTCTGGCCAAGCTCAGCGGCTTCAGCGCGCTGGCGGCCGAGAGAAAGCCGAGCGGCAACGTTGGAGAACCCGAAGCCGGAGAACGCCTGGAACCCGGTCCGGCCTATTCCGACAACGACTTGTCGAACTCTCAACCCTCGACTCTCAACCCTCAACCCTCCTCCGACTGGCCAACTTACCGGCACGATCCGCTGAGGAGCGGCTCCACCGCGGCGGCAGTCCCTTCCGATCTGAAGCGGATCTGGGAATCGACCGTTGGTGGCAAGCTCAGCCCGGTGACGGTCGCCGACGGTAAGCTGTATGTCTCGTCGATCGACACGCACACGCTCCACGCCCTGGACACCAAAAACGGCAAGCCGCTCTGGACGTACACGGCCGGCGGACGGATCGACTCGCCGCCGACCATCTGGCAAGGCCGAGTCCTCTTCGGCTCGGCCGACGGATATGTCTACTCCCTTCGCGCGTCCGACGGGGCGCTCGCCTGGCGGTTCCGCGCCGCCCCGCTCGACCAGAGGCTGATGGCGGCCGAACAGATCGAGTCGGTTTGGCCGGTCCACGGCAGCGTGCTGGTCCGCGACGGAGTGGTCTATTGCGTGGCGGGGCGCGCCATGTGGCTCGACGGCGGCCTGCGCATGCTCCGGCTCGACGCGGCAACCGGGCGACTCCTTTCGGAAACCGTGCTGAACGACAAGGAGCCAGGAACCGACAAGAACCTCCAGAACGACCTCCGCTGGCCGAACCTGCCCGTAGCGCTGCCCGACATCCTCTCCTGCGACGGCCGGCACGTCTACATGCGTTCCCAGCCGTTCAAACTCGACGGCACTCGCCCCGAGGCGATCACACCGCGCGACTACCGCGACCAGCAGGGCGAAACGGACCACCTGTTCAGCCCCACGGGTTTCCTCGACGATTCCTACTGGCACCGCAGCTACTGGATGTGGGGAAAATCGTTCATCAGCGGTGCCGGCGGCTGGTATCTGGCCGGCTACCAGGCCCCGGCCGGTAACCTTCTCGCGGTCGATGATTCCAAGGTATACGGTTTCGGCTACGCCCCGCTGCGATTCACCGGCACTCCAAAGGTCTACCACGTCTTCGCCTGCGACCGGCAGCCGGAGATCCACACGGATCCCAAGGTGACGCCGCGTAAACAGGGCACGTCGATTTACGGCCCCGTCGTACCGAGCCGGCTCAAGTACGACTGGTCGCTTGCTTCGCCGGTGATCGGCAGGGGGCTCGTGGTGGCCGGCGACCATCTGTTCGTGGCGGGACCGCGAGCGGTCGCCGACGAAAACGAGGTCTATTTGAACTACGGCAGCCCCGACGTCCAGGCCGGGATGGCCCAACAGGTCGCTGCCTTCGAGGGCCGCAGGGGAGCGGTCCTTGTGGCCGCGTCGAAGTCCCGGGGCGAGCAACTGGCCGCCTATGAGCTCGAATCGCCGCCGGTGTTCGACGGCCTCGCCGCGGCCGGAGCGCGGCTTTTCCTGGCAACCATGGACGGCAAGGTCCTTTGCCTGGGATCGGGCAACGGAGCGGCGCTTCCCGCGGTAGCCGATGCGAAGTTGAGCCCCCTCGCGCTGAGCTCGCCCGGACCCGCTCGCCTGGAACCGACCCCGTCGCACCCCGACTTCCAGCAGCTTACGGCAGTTCGGATCGGCAAATCCGATCTCGGTTACCAGATGCAATCGGCTCCTCGCGAAATCGGCTTGGCCCTGAAGAAACTCTCGAAGCCGATCACGAGTCAGGCGACCTTCTCGGTCAAACTTCGCCCCACGCCCGGTGCGGGCTCACCCGACAAGCCGGGCAACGGGTTCATCGCCTTCGGTGACGGCTCCGACGACGAGCAGCTTATCAAGTGCGGGGTCCGGATTTCCGGCAAGGTCTTGATGATCGTGCCAGGTCCGTTGGCTGCCTCGCGAGGCGTGTCGAAGAAGGTTGGCGTCAACTCCGACGAGGTCGCCGAGCTTCAAGCCACCGTCGATCTGGAAAGCCGGAAAGTGACCGCGAGTATCCACGGCGAGTCGATCGAGATGCCGCTTGAGCGACCCATCGAGTCGATCACCTGGGTCGGCGTCTGCCTCACAAGCGTCACCACCGACTTCGGACCGGTCGAGGTGGTCGTCGGAAACGGTGCAGCTTCTCGACAACAATAGTGCCGGTGAATCGGGCATCCCTTCCGCTCAAGAGACCTTACCATGACAAATGGACAGCCTGGCCAGGTTCCCCGTCGCACCCTGATCGCCGCAGCCGCCGGTGCGGCGGGCTGGCTCTTCGGACGCGGATTCGTCTCCAAGCCTGCGCGGGCCGGCGATCCAGCCGATCCCCAGGCCGTCCAATGGTCGCGGAGCGTACCGGTCCGTTATCGGGCCGACGTGGCCGTGATCGGCGGTGGGATTGCCGGTGTATCGGCGGCCTGTGCCGCCGTCCGCAGCGGCGCCAAGGTCGTGCTGGTCGAGCGTTTCGCGGTCACCGGCGGCGATCTGACCGCGGGCGGGGTCGCCAATTTCTGCGGCGAAACCAAAGGACAGGGAGAGGTCTTCGACGAAATCGTCGCCGATCTCGAGCGGTTCGGCGCACTCGCCCCGTACAAGCAGCCCTACCCGGGTCAGTCGACGCGAGTCTTCGACCATCATATTCTGGCCGTCGTGCTCCAGGAACTGCTGCTGCGGCGCGGTGTGAAACTGCTCTTGCATACTCCTTTTGCCGACGTCGTCCGAACCGACGAAGGCCGGATCACTGCCTGCATCCTCTGCGGCAAGTCGGGCCCCGAGGCGCTCGAAGCGCGGCAGTTCATCGACGCCAGCGGCGAAGCCGACGTCGTCCGCCGAGCCGGGCTGCCCGTGATGAAGGGCCGCCAGGAAGACGGCCTGCAACTGCCGATGTCAATGATGTTCTTCGTCCGGCATGTCGAGAAGCAGGACGCAGGGGCCCAACTGCCCGAGGGCTGGTTTCAGCCGGTCGGGTCCAAGGAGGATTTGCCCATGACGAGCGTCTGGCCGAACGGTCCGCGGAGCAGCGCCCTGAAGGTCAAGATCCCCGGGTTTGATTCTTCCGACACCGAGTCGTTCACGGCCGCGGAGATCCGAGCGCGGCGTCGCGTCTGGGAGGTGCTCGACTACTATCAGCGGGTCGAGAACAAGCCGTGGCGCTACGATGGATGCTCGCCCCAAATCGGGATCCGCGAAGGGGCCAGGGCCATCGGCCAGTACGTGCTGACGGTCGAGGACCTGCGGGCCGGGCGGACGTTCGACGACGCGGTGGCGCGCGGCGTCTTCTATCTCGACGGGCACAAACCGGACGACGACAAGCGGACCTACATCCTTCCCAAGGATCAACTCAGCGTCCCGCCTTACCAGATTCCGTTGCGGAGTCTGATCGTCCGCGACGCCAAGAACCTGCTGGTCGCGGGGAGGTGTTTCTCCGCGGACCAACTGGCCCTGTCGTCCGCTCGCGTGAGCACGACGTGCTCGATGATGGGCCAGGCCGCCGGGATTGCCGCGGCTATGAGCGTCGAAAAAAACTGCGACCCGTCGGAGCTCGACCCGCGCGACGTCCGCCGTGTGGTTGAAAAGCGAGGCGCTCGGCTCAATGGTTGACCTTCGGCAGCCCGGCTGCTCGCAAACTACCGATCGCGGCACGGCACGTGACTCGACTGCAGCAGCCCGGCTGCTTGCACTACCTTTTCGCCTTTCGCTGGCGGTTCTGCTCGATTTTCTCGAGCTTCGCCTTCTCTTTCTGCAGGATGTCCTGAGCAATCGGTTGGGGCACGACTTCCGATCGGTCGAGCCGGTCTTTTTCCGTCAACCTGCGAAGCTTGATATTTCGGAACCAGACGGGATCGCCGTGGTCCTGAAGGAACAGTTTGGCGCCGCGGTCCGCCAGATTCGCGCCGCGGCGGCGGAGCAACTCGACGTTCTCCGCCCATCGCGGATCGGAGTAGTCGAAGTCGATCACCTTCTCGCCGTTGAGCCAGTGCTGGATCACGGTCCCTTTGCACACGATCCGCCCGGTGTTCCATTCACCCACCGGCTTGGTGGCGTCTTTCGACGGGGCCATGCAGAAGTAGAGCGAAGCGGCGCTGGAGCGAGGATTCAGGCCGTCGGCGTGGGCCTGGTTGTCAAGAATCTGATACTCGTACTGCCCGGGTCGGTAGTAGACTCCGCTGTTGCTTCCTTCGGCCACCTTCCAGTCGAAACAGAGCTCGAAGTCGTCGGGAATCGGCCTGACCGTGTAGGTGATGTTGCCTCCCTTTTTGCTGCGAAACATTGCGCCGTCGTCGACGACCCAGTTGCCCGGCTGCTCCCAACCTTGGAAGTCGCGGCCGTTGAAAAGCAGCTCGAAGCCGGCTTGCTTCTCCTGGTCGCTCAGCGTGTTCAATTCAGCGGCAACGGCCGGAAGCACCAGGCACGAGAGGACCGGCACATACAGGAGGATTGTCTGGCGGAAAACGTGCATCGTTGAGCTCCTTTGCGGTGAGTGAATCAAAGGTAGTCTGTCCAAATCCAACCGGACTATAGCACAGTGAATCCGGCGAAGAAACACCCGTGAATGGTCGGATAAAGACCGCCTCCAGCGGCTGGAAAGTGCTTGATCTTGCCGATCTCGCCCAAACCTGTCACATTCGGTGGATGTCAACCCTGTGGAGAGTCGGAAAGTGAAAGGAGGTGGACGATGTCCGTCGCCGTTCTCAAAGGTGTGGTTCGCGGCAGAAAAACACGCCGCGTTCAACACGGCATGGATCAAACGAGCGGACGGTAAGTAATCACACGCTATGAACCAAACCATGCACGAGCCGCGAGCGTCGTCAACCCCGCGCGTTCCGCTCTCCGAGCGAATCGTCTCGCTCGACCAGTTTCGCGGGTATACCGTGCTGGGAATGTTTGTTGTGAACTTCGTGGGGTTTTTCGCGGTCGTCCCGGCGGCTCTCAAGCACCACAACACCTATTGCAGCTATGCCGATACGATCATGCCGCAGTTCTTCTTCGCGGTCGGACTGGCCTACCGCCTTACCTTCCTGCGGCGCGCAAGACGGATGGACCGGCCCGGCCTCTACGAGCGGTTCATCCGGCGAAGCCTGGGACTGATCGGTCTGGGGGCGCTTCTCTACCTGTCGGGCGCGGCGCTGGAGGCGTGGATGAACCCTCCCTCGTCGAGTTGGCCGTCGCTGGTGGTTCGAGGCTTGCGAACCGACGTGTTCCAGGCCTTGGTGCACATCGGCGTGACGGTCCTTTGGATCCTGCCGGTCATCGGCGCCGGTCCGCTCGCTCGCGTAGCGTTTGCGGGCGGATCCGCGGCAATCCAGGTGGTCTTATCGCACGCCTTTTATTACCAGTGGGTTATGACCGCACCGGGAATCGACGGCGGCCCGCTGGGCTTTCTCACCTGGTCGATTCCCATGCTGGCCGGGTCGTTGGCCTACGACGCCGTTGCGGCTGGATCGGCAGGGGCCGCGGTGCAGAAACTGGCTGCATGGGGTCTGGCGCTGATGATCGCCGGCTATGCGTTGTCCTGCTTGAATCGGGTGACGCCGCCGAACTCGTACTCGGGCGGCGGCCTTCGTGAAGTGCTCCTGGAACCGCCGCTGGTGCCTCCCACCCGAGCGGTCAATTACTGGACGATGAATCAGCAAGCGGGCACGGTCCCCTATCTCATCTTCGGTTCCGGGCTTTCGCTGGCCCTGTACGCCGTGTTCGTCTGGGCTTGCGACATCCGTGGTTTTCAATTCGCTGTGCTTCGCACACTAGGCGTAAACGCCCTGGCGGGATACGTGATCCATATGGTGGTCGATCAGGCCATGAAACCGCTTCTCGCACACGATGCCGCTTGGGCCGTGGCTCTGACGGCGTTGGCGGGCTTCCTGGCAGTCTGCTACCTGAGCCTCCGGTTCATGGAGAAAAAAGGAATTTACCTGCGGCTTTAGCCACGCCTGAATCGACCCTTCGGGTAAACGAACAATCTGGACGGCACCGGCCGGAAGTCGTCAACGAATTGATCGGTCACTTCCGGGGAGCCAAAATGCGTCGAGGGGGCCGAAACATGGACCATTCCCCGGCCGCCTCATGAACGGTTACCTGCCGAAGCGGCCCCAGTTGCAGATGGGATTTGAACGACTGACCACCGGCTGTCATAATCAATCCTGTGCCTCAAGCGGCTCCACACGCGGATGTCTACTTGAGCCAGGCTCCACGTCTCGCGCAGCGAGAAGATGCATCACCCGCTTTCTCTGCCCTTTTGACCATCTTCAGGAGGAACTCGCCGGATGAAAACGACTCGCCGCCATTTCCTCAAGAGTGCCGCCCTTGCAGCCGCCGGTGCAGCCCTGCGTACCGGGACGTCCGGAGTCGTACGGGCGGCGGAAACAATTGCCTTGGTGCCGGTCCGCCAAATCACGCACGGGCCCAAGCATCATTGGTTTAGCTATTACGACAAACTCCAGTTCGATCCGACCGACCGGTACGTGCTGGCGATGGAGGTCGATTTCGAGCACCGAACGCCCGAACCCGACGACGTCATCAAGATTGGCATGGTCGATTTGGAGGCCGGCGATCGCTGGACCGAGTTGGGCCGCAGCGTTGCCTGGAACTGGCAGCAGGGCTGCATGCTCCAGTGGATGCCCGGCTCGCGGTCCGAGATTCTGTGGAACGACCGGGAGGGCGACCGGTTCGTCTGTCGCATTCTCGATGTCCGGACGAAGCAAGGCCGCACCATCCCGCACCCGATTTACTCGGTCAGTCCCGATGGAAAAACGGCCGTGGCGCCCGATTTCCGGCGGATTCACGACGTGCGTCCCGGTTACGGCTACGCCGGATTGGAGGATCCTCATGCCGACGACCTGGCGCCCGACGACTCCGGCGTGTTTCGCATCGACATGGAGACCGGCGAGTCGAGGCTCATCATCTCGCTGGCCGATATCGCCCGTCTGGGCACGATTCCTAACGAAGAGCCCGGCATCAAACACTACTTCAACCACTTGCTTTTCAACCCCGACGGCTCGCGATTCATCGCCCTGCACCGTTGGCGTTACCCCAACGGCAGCCGGCTGACCCGGATGATCACGGCCCGGCCCGACGGCGGCGATCTGCGCATCGTTGTGCCCAACGGGTACGCGTCGCACTTTATATGGCGCGACCCCGCCCACATCCTTGTCCAGTCGAAGAACTGGCTGGGACACACGAGTTGGGGTAATTTCCTGTTCGAGGACAAACAGGGCGTCGTCCCCGAAGTGGTGGGGTGGGGCGTGCTCGACGGCGGCGGCCACGTGAGCTACCTGCCGCTTAACGAGTGGATCCTGAACGACACCTATCCGCGCGGTGAGGAACGGATGCAGACGCCGCACCTGTATCACGTCAAGACGGGGCGCCGCGTCGACCTGGGGCATTTTCCGCTGCCCAAAGCCTACAGCGGAGAGTGGCGAGTGGACACGCACCCCCGTCTCAGCCGCGACGGTCGGCTCGTATGCATCGACGCGCCGCATGGAAATGAGGGCCGGCAACTTCACCTGCTGGACATCCGCGGTATTGTCGACTAAGAGCCTATCCCAGAACCTCGGAGGAGAAGGGGACAGGCACATTTTGCTCCGAAGACTCCACAAAATGAGCCAGTCCCGACGGTTTTGGGATAGGTTCTAAGCGCAATTTCTGGCGCTATCGGCCAGTCCGAGTAGGGGGTGCCGATCAAGTAGCTTGCTGGACATGTGGGCCGGTTTCCTGATAGAATACTTGCCAGCGCGGAGCCTTGTCATCGCACTGCGGTCGCAGAGGGGAGTCGGAATGGTTCGTGTCGAAGAAACCACAAATGACGCTATTCCACTCGAGTTGGACGAAACGCCCGTAAGGTTCGCCCGGCTGAAGCGGAAAAAGTCGATCTTGGGAAGCCTCTTGCCCGTCGTCGCGGGGCTGGCGGTTCTGGCTGCCCTGGGAGGGGCCGGGTGGTGGATCGTCTCGCAGGGCTCTGCTGGCGAAGTGACGATCCTATCGATTGCGGACCAAGAAGTCTCGCCGGGTGACAAGCTCAAGATCCAGATTCCAGTGAGTGTAAAGGGATACTCGCCGCAGCAGCTTTCCTACGAGCTCAGCGGCGCCCCTCCGGGCGCCACGTTCGACAAGCGGACGGGCGTTCTCACTTGGACCCCGCGGGGATCGGACGAGCCGGGCACGTATCAGGTGATTGCCAAAGTCACTGCAGCCGGGCGAAACGCGCCGAGCGATGAGAAGATCTTCACCGTTCGGCTCCGTGGCGAGAAGAGGGCGGCTGCGGAGGAGGACACGGGGCCTACGTTCGAAGATCTCGTCCAGATGCGGCGCGAGCAGAACCCCTTCGAGATCCCGGGCGAAGTCGTTCCGGAGACGAAGATCGACCAGTTGGTCTTCGCCAAGCTCAAGCAGTTGAACATGAAGCCGGCGAAGTTGTGCTCCGATTCCGTCTTCGTCCGGCGAGCTTATCTGGACGTGATCGGCACGCTGCCCACCGCGGCGGAAGCGAGCGGGTTCCTGGAGGACAAGAATCCCAAGAAACGTTCGGCGCTGATCGATTACCTCCTGGAGCGCCCGGAATATGCCGACTACTGGGCGTTGCACTGGTGCGACACACTGCGGGTGAAATCGGAGTTTCCGATCAACCTGTGGCCCAATGCCGCGCAGGCGTACGACCGGTGGGTCCGGGCTTCGTTGCGGGACAACATGCCGTACGACCAGTTCGCGAGGGAGTTGCTCACCTCTTGCGGCAGCAATTTCCGAACCGCTCAGGTCAACTTTTTCCGAGCGGTGGAGAGCAAGACGCCGCCGGGCCTCGCCAAGTCGGTGGCCCTGGTGTTCCTGGGCGAGCGGGCCGAGAATTGGCCCAAGGAGCGGCTGGACGGCATGGCGGCCTTCTTTTCGCAAGTCGGATATAAGCCGTCGAACGAGTGGAAAGAAGAGATCGTCGTCTGGGATCCGAGGAAGGCGAAGGCGGCGGCCGACGGCACGCCGCCACCGAAGCCCGTGTTTCCGGATGGCACCCCCGGGACTCTTCCGCCGGGCAAAGATCCGCGGGAGGTCTTCGCCGACTGGTTGATCCGCCCGGACAATCCGTGGTTCACGCGGCAGATCGTCAACCGCCAGTGGTACTGGCTCCTGGGGCGCGGAATCGTCCACGAACCGGACGACGTCCGGCCCGACAATCCAGCCCAGAATCCGGAGCTGTTGAACTATCTGGCTGACGAGCTGGTCAATGCGAACTACGATCTCAAGCACGTTTTTCGATTGATTCTTAATTCCAAGACGTATCAGCTTTCGTTTATCCCCCAGAGCGATAACCCGGCCAGCGCGGACCACTTCGCATTCTATCCGATGCGAAGGCTCGACGCCGAGGTGCTCATCGACGCGATCTGTCAGATCACGGGCACCACGGAAAGTTATTCCAGCATTATTCCTGAACCGTATACCTTCGTTCCCGAGATTCACCGGACGCAGTGTCTGCCCGACGGCAGTATCACCAGTGCGTTCCTGGAGATGTTCGGGCGTCCGTCGCGCGATTCGGGTTTGGAGTCGGAACGCAACAACCGCATCACAGCCAACCAGAGATTGCACCTGCTGAATTCCACGCACATCCGCGACAAGATTACCAAGGGGCCCAAGCTCCTGGAGATCTTCGAGTCGACGATGGGGCGTCAGACGGCGGATACCCTCTATCTGGCGATCCTCTCGCGTCTGCCGACCGACGAAGAGTGGAACGAAGTATACAACCAGTGCAATTCCCGCTGGGGAGCGCAGAATGTGGCGTGGGCGTTGATCAATAGCGAGGAGTTCCTTTTTAGGCATTGAAGCGAAGCGTTTCTTTTCAAGCGTTAACAGGAGCGGCTCGGTTGGCGGAGCACGAGCCGCTCGAGACAGGAGAGGTAATCATGTGTGCGAAACGTCCGTACTATCCCGAGTCGAGCGGCACCCGGTATTCGCGCCGCGAGGCGATGCAATGCGGTGTGATCGGGGCGGCAAGCGTTATGCTGGCGGAGCGGTTGTGCTTCGGAGCCCCTTCCACGCCGGCCGATCCTGCGGCCAAAGCGGCGGCAGGTGCGGCTGCCGCCAAACCGGCGAAGGCCAAGGCCGTGATCCAGATTTGGCTCTCCGGCGGCCCGACCCACACCGATACGTTTGATCCCAAACCGGATGCCGGGAGCGACTATACCGGCCCGTTGGCTAAGACGCTTGAAACCAATGTCAAGGGGATACGCGTCGGTGAATCGCTTCCCGAGATGGCCAAGGTGGCCGACAAGTATTCGATCATCCGCAGCATGACGCACGGAGTGAACGGGCACGAGACCGCTGCGTACATGGTCCAGACCGGTCGTATGCCTGGCAGCCGGCACGCCTACCCGGCGGTGGGCGCTGTGGTTACCGCTTTCAAAGGGTTCGAAGAAGGAAAGCAGGGCCTGATTCCACCGTATATCGTGCTCACCCAGCCCCAGGGCCGGTTCTCCGAGGCCGGTTTCCTCGGAATTCGGTACAAGCCGTTCGCCACCGGCGGCGACCCCAACGCGTTCAAGTTCGCCGTGGAAGGAATCGTGGATCCGAGCATGTCGGACGAGCAGCAGCAGCAGCGCCGAGAGATGCTCACCAAGCTCGACACCCTGGGCCATTTCGGCAAGGGCAGCGAGGAGCTCGAGGCGGCCAAGAGCGCCAAGGAGCAGGCGTACGACTTGATTCTCGGCGATGCGGGCAAGGTCTTCGACGTGAACCAGGAAAAGGATGAACTAAGGCAGCGGTATGGCCGCAATACTTTCGGGCAGTCGTGTTTGGTGGCCCGCCGGCTGATCGAGCAGGGTGTGAAATACGTCACGATCAATCAGTTCGTCTGGGATACGCATAAGGATCATTTTCCCTCAATGCGTCGCCTTCTGCCGAACTTCGACAACGGCGTCGCCAGCCTGATCTCGGACCTGGCCGACCGCGGGCTTCTCGACAGCACGATCGTATGGATCGGAGGCGAGTTCGGCCGCACACCCAAGGTCGACTGGAGTTCACCCTGGAACGGCGGGCGCCACCACTACGGGCCGGTTTTCTCACACGTGGTCGCGGGCGGCGGATTCAAAGGTGGGCAGGTGCTCGGCTCGTCCGATGCCAAGGGCGAGCAAGTCAAGGATCGGCCCGTGTACCCGTGGGATCTGATCGGGACGATGTACGAACTGCTCGGGATCGATCCGGACGGCAATCTGCCTCACCCGATGGGCGAGGTGATCCGGGCCACGCCGGGTCCCGATGAAGACGTCAAGTCGGGCGGACGCGTCAAGGAGCTTATTTAGTTCGCTGCTGTCGCATGCCGGCGATGCGCAGCCTGTTCTACCGCAGTCAAGCTTTCCCCGGCCAGGGTACGAGCGGTGCCCCCTGGCCGGAGGTTTGTCTGCACTTCATTCTTTGATTCCAACAAGGAGTGCACCATGAAGCGGTTCCCATGGCAAGCAACTGTAGGTCTTGCAGTTTTCCTGTCCGCCACCCCCTTGCTTCATGCCCAGAGAGCACCGCAGGATCCGCACATCGGTTACTGCTATCCGGCCGGCGGCCAGCAGGGCAATTACTTCGAGGCGGTCATCGGCGGCCAGTACACCAAAGATGTCAACGCGGTATACGTATCCGGCGGCGGCGTGAAAGCGGAAGTGGTCAAGTGGTACCGCCCGCTTACGCAAGGGCAGTATGTGGGGATGAGCCTGAAGATCCGCTTCACGCGAGAGAGAATGGAGGAAGAGGCGGCGAAGAAAGGCAAGACCGAACCGATCACTGACGAGATGGTCTACAAGGAGGCGGCCATTACGGAAAATGATCTCAAGGAAATGGAGATCTACCGGAAACGCGACGCCGACCCCAAGCGCCAACCGAACGACCAGATCGCCGAAGAGCTCACGGTGAAATTCACGATCGACCCCGGTGCCGAGCCGGGCAAACGCGAGGTGCGAGTGATCACTCCGGATGCAATGTCGAACCCGATCTGGTTCCACGTCAGCCGGTGGCCGGAATGCCGTGAGACCGAACCGAACGAATTGAACCCCGATCCGGTGGTCGGTTCCACGATCCCGGTCGTGGTCAACGGGCAGATCTATCCGGGCGACGTCGACCGCTTCTCCTTCACCGCGCGCAAGGGGATGCGGCTGGTCATCGACGCGGCCATTCGCGACGTGATGCCGTACCTCGCCGACGCGGTGCCCGGCTGGTTTCAGGGCGTGCTGGCGCTTTACGACGCCGACGGCAACGAAGTGGCGTATGCCGGTGCGTTCTATTACCGGCAGGACCCGGTGATCTACTACGAAGTACCCAAAGACGGCGAATACGTCGTCGAGGTTCGCGATTCGATCTATCGCGGACGCGAAGATTTCGTCTACCGCCTGACAATCGGCGAACTGCCCTTTGTCACCGGCATTTTCCCCCTCGGCGGCCGCGCCGGAACGGAGGTTTCCGTCGAGCTTCAAGGCTGGAATCTCGCCTCGAAGGATCTGAACGTCCGCGCCATTGTCGATCGGAACCGGCCCGTCCGCTGGTACTCGATTCCCCAGAAGCAGGACCTCGCGGTCGACTTCCCCTTGCGCATCGATATGATCAACGAGGTGCTCGACGCGGAGCCGAACGACAACCTGGATTCGGCTCAGGAGATCACGCTACCGGTGATCGTCAACGGGCGGATCGACAAGCGGGACGATCGCGACGTCTTCCGTTTCAGCGGCTACGGAAAGGTCGTGGCCGAGGTCTACGCCCGCCGCGGTGGCTCGCCCGTCGATTCCGCGCTCACCATCACCGACGCCGACGGCAAGGAGGTCGGTTTCAACGACGACAATGTCGACAAGGCCTATCCTCTGATCACCCATCACGCCGACTCCCGCCTGGAAGCGACGCTGCCGGGGTCGGGCACATACTACTTGCACCTCACCGAAGCTCAGCGCAAAGGCGGCCGCGATTTCATCTACCGGCTCTACGTGAGGCCGCCCCGGCCCGACTTCGATCTGCGAGTGGTCCCCTCGACGATCATGGCCCGGCCCGGACAGGTCGTGCCGATTACGGTCTATGCCCTGCGGAGAGACGATTTCAACGACGACATCCAGCTCTCGCTCGTGGAGCCGCCGTCTGGATTCGAACTCGCTGGGGCCGTGATCCCCGGCGGCGTCGACAAGCTGGCGCTGACGCTCAAAGTCCCGGAGAACGTCGACTTGGAGCCGATCCACCTGGAGATGGACGGCCAGGCGATGGGTAGCCGCGGGCAGAAGCTCCGCATGACCCGCCCCGTGGTGCCTGCAGAGAACATGATGCAGGCGTTTATTTGGTATCAGCTCGTCACGGCCGAGAACTGGACCGTGGTGGTCAGCGGGAGGGCGGCCGGGAAGTCTCCTGTCGCGTTTCCCAAGGGGATCCTCAAGCTCAAGTTGGGCGAGAAGAACACGGTGCCGATGCTGCTTGCCGACAAGACCGCTGCCCCCGCGGAGCTTGGCGTCGAACTGGTCGAGCCGCCCGACGGTATTACGGTGGAAAAAGTGGTGCCTGAAGGGCGGGGGCTGGTTGCGATCCTTGCGGTCGACCCGGAAAAGGTCAAGTCGGGAATGCGCGGCAATCTGCTCTTCACGGCGTACCGGGAAACCAAACCCGCCGCTACCAAGGAAAAGCCTTCGCCGGAACCGGTCCGTTCCAGCTACGGCCTGATTCCAGCCGTGCCGTTCGAGATTGTCGGCAAAGCGCCGCGCAAGTAGGCCGAAAGCTCTGTGGTGCTTTCTACGTGGAAGTCTTGCGGCTGTGGCGAACGACCTCAATCGAACAGGCCGCGTAGCCGCCAACTCAATCGGCGACAATATCCATACGGAGAATAGTACGGCGTAGAGCCCCAGCCATACCATTGCGCGTTGGCCGCCGTGCTCCCCCCGCCCAACATCAACGCCGCCGTCAGAGCACCTGGGGCACACAACCTGATCAGTGTTCCGGTCATCGGACATCCTCCTTTTCAATGACGAGCTGCTGCTCGAATCAACTCACTTGGAAATGACAATAGTGGGCAGTGATGAATCGCGAGATCCCCAAAAACGATGAATCCGATCGCCACGACGCCCAAAACCCACAGGCCGTATGGGTGCCCGAGAGGCGTTTTCACTGATCCAAGGACAGTCGTTATCGGCAGCAAACCCGGCGCCAGATCGCCCCAATTTGCCGCGGCTCGCCGCCGGACCGCACAAACGAAAGGTCTCGACAGTTCCCATACGAGTCGCCTGCCGGGCATGGCAGTCTGTCGCACTTCGGAAGGCAACCGTCGCACTGCGGCTCCTGCGGGGCATGAGCAGCCGATCGAAAACCACCGTGTTTAAGCGAGCTCGGGCCTGTTGGAAGGCTGCCGCCGACGGTTGTCTGAACGGATACCCACTAGTCCTCGTAGCAAAATGCGACTGTCCCCTTCTCCTCGCGAGGTTTTGGGATAGGCTCTAAGTGATTGCTGCTGGAAAACTCTTGTGCCCGGCAGATCATGCTCGAACAACAAGATACGGGAGGGATGACCATGTGTAGGCACTGCACGCGTCGGCAGTTTCTCGAGACAAGTGCCGTTGGGGGAATGGCCCTGGCGGCGACCCAACTGGCGGTCGCGGCAAACGCACCCGCAGACAAACCGCCGGCCCAATCCAAAGTCCCAATCTGTGTGGTCGTCGCCGGGAGGCCGCCGGATCGAAGCTGGAGCCTTTCCGAGGCCGAGGTAAGCGTGCTCAAGAATCGCCTGGTCGAAGCCGAGAAAAACCTCGGCAACGTCCGGTTCATCGTCGGTCAGGCGGGTAACCCGGAAGAAACGGCCCAGTTGCTCAAAAAGGCCGGACCCGACGCTCCGGTGCTGGCAATCAGCGCAGAGATCTTCGGGCTCAGCCGGGCTGTCATGCCGGCAGTCTTCCGGGAAGGCCGGCCAACCGCCGTCTTCCATCTGCCGGTCGTCGGCGGGCACGATTGGTGTCTGGTGAAACCATGGCGCGACGAGGGACACCGGATCACACTGTTCAACACCAGCGATCCCAACGAGCTCCAACGCGCGGCAGCCTTGCTGCGGGTCATTCCCCTGCTGCGGCAAAGCCGGGTGCTCGGCTCGCCGCCGTTCAAGGGCACACCCGAGTCCTACGATGGGGACCAGGTAAAGACGCGGCTCGGAGTCCAGTTCGCCCCCATCGCCGACGGGCGCTACGACGAGATCCTCGCCAAGGTGGATCCCGCGGCTGCGGAGGCCGAAGCGGAAAAGTGGCTCAATGGGGCGAAGCAACTCGTCGAACCCACACGCGACGACGTCCTCAAAGCCGCGCGCGCGAGTCTGGCGCTGGATCAGCTCATCGCCGAAAACCACGCCAGCGGCCTCTGCGTCGGCACGTGCATGGGCTGGCTCCCTCGCGGCTTTCCGTGCCTGGGGTTCTCTCGCCTGAACGACCGGGGCATCCCGGCAGCTTGCGACGGAGACATGGACTGCCTTCTGACCATGTTGATCTTCCAGCACGCGCTCGGCCAACCGGGCTTCCTGGGCAATGCCGCCGGCGTCGACACGTCGCGTGGTGTCTTCCATCTCTCCCACTGCTCGGCCCCGCTGAAAATGGACGGGCCCGCGGGTCCGGCCGCTCCTTATCTGCTCCGGCGGCATGCCGAAGTTCGCGACGGCGCCGTGCCCGAGGTGCACTACCGCATCGGTCAGAAAGTCACTTTCACCAAGCTGGTGCACCTCGACACGCTGCTGGTCTTCACCGGCACCATTGTCGAGGTGCCCGAGGTCCCCGCCGGCACCGAACGTGGCTGCCGCACGGAGATCGCTGCCGAAGTGGAAGATGCCGACGAACTCCTGGCCAATTGGGGCGGCGGGGCGCTTGGCGAAAGCGCAAAGAACTACTATGCTTCCTTGCATCGGGTGGCCTATTACGGCGACCACACCCGAACGATCACCCACTTGGCACACTTGTTGGGATTGAAGGTCGTCAAGGAAGCCTGACGATTCCTCTACCACTTCGCGAAGGCCGACTACAGCCTGTCGGCACGCGTGAAGACGGTCTACGGCGGCCTCCTGGTGCTCGCGGCGGTGCTCAGTAATCTCTTCGTGCGAGGATGGTCTCCGGTCGAAATCGCCACGAATTTCTACGGCGCTTCGATCACGATCGCTCTGTACGGCGCCCTGGCGATTCTTGTCCTCCTCTACTTCACCATCGGCATTCTGAAGAAGCGGCGGCGTATCACGGCCCAGAAGAAAGATCTGGACGGGGCCGCGAAGCTCGTCGAAGTCTTCGAACTCCAATCGCGCCGGCAGGCAAGAATGAGCGGCGGCCTGAAACCCGCGGAAGACGTCCCCGAAAAGGACATCTGAACATCGGCTCCCTATTGCCACGCTTCGGTCTCGAAGTCTATCTTCGAGGTTGTCTTCCTGCCCCCGGGGTGAACCTCGGGCCTTACTGAGTCGTGGCCCGTATTCGACCAACTCCTATCTCCAAGTCCAACACCTGTAACATGCTCCGACATTCAAGAATTCTTCTGACCCTGCCGGTAATCGCCGCCTGGATTGCTGCTGCACGTGCCGCCGATTGGCCGATGTGGCGATACGACGCCGGGCGCACGGCCAGTTCTCCGGAAGCGCTGCCCGATTCACTCCAGCTCGCCTGGCGCCGGCAGCTTCCGCCGCTTGAACCGGCCTACCACGAAGTGCGGCAGCACCGGCAGCAGTTCGACGCCGGCTACGAACCGGTGGTCTCCGGAGATCTTCTGTTGATCGGCTCCTCCCGGACCGACAGCGTTACTGCCTTCGACACCGCGACGGGGGCGGAGCGGTGGCGGTTCCATACCGACGGCCCAGTGCGCCTCGCCCCTGCCATCGCGTCAGGCAAGGTATTCGTCGCCTCCGACGACGGGCACCTCTACTGCCTCGATCTGGCCGACGGCCGCCTTCGCTGGAAGCTCCGCGCTTCGCCCTCGCCGCGAAAGGTGCTTGGCAACGGGCGGCTGATTTCCGTCTGGCCGGTCCGGGGCGGGCCGGTGATCGCCGACGGAACGGTCTACTTCGCCGCCGGGGTCTGGCCCTCCGAAGGAATCTTTCTCTACGCGATCGACGCTGAAACAGGAAACGTTCGGTGGGTGAACGACCGCACCGGCAGCCTCTACCTCCAGCACCCTCATGGCGCCATGGCATTTGGCGGCCCGTCCCCGATGGGATACCTGCTCGTCCACGGCAAGGAGTTGGCAGTTCCCAGCGGCCGTGCGTTTCCGGCCTACTTCGACTCGGGCGACGGCCGACTCGTTGAATTCGAGTTCGGACACGGCGGACACGGCAGCAGGCCCGGCGGCTGGTTTCTCGCGACAGGCCAGCATGGCAAGTTGCTCGTCGACCCCCAGATCAACACCGGAATCCACGATGCCGGCCAGCAGGTGATTGGTCAGCGCGATGTCCGCCCTCAGAAGGGCGAAATCCTCCCGGACGAGATCCAGATCGGCACGAGAAACTACAGGCTCGCGGCCGGAGTTCGTCGGTCGATCACCCTGGGCGGAAAAGTCTACCCCTTCGACAATCCGCCCGTTCGCGTTGATGGCGAAGTTCACACGATGCTCGCCACCGCCGGCAGACTATTCATCGTCACCCGCGAAGGATCGCTCTGCTGCTTCGCTTCCGGGGCCGACAAGCCAAAGCACTACCAGACGCAGACCGTCTCGCTTCCGCCGCAAGCCGACCGCTGGTCCGCGGAGGCCGACACCGTTCTTGAGTATCCGAGACACAGAGCAGGCTTTGCCTTGGTATGGGGACTCGCCGACGGTGGTCTCGTTGAGAAGTTGATCCACCGCACGGACTACCACGTCATCGCCGTCGACCCGGACTGCGGACAAGTGGAGAATCTCCGCCGCCGTTTGGACGAAGCCGGCCTGTACGGCACGCGGGCGGCAGTCCACGTGGGCGATCCGACCGATTTCGGGCTTCCGGCATACCTGGCGGAATTGGTCGTGTCCGAGGATCCCCGCCCCTTAGCGAAGGTTCCCAAGAGTGAATTGAGCAAGAGGGTTGCTCACGTCTTGCACCCTTTCGGCGGCGTGGCATGCTTCCCGATGCCCGCAGATGAGTACACGTCTCTTGAGCCCGCTTGCCGCGGCCTGAAAAGCGCCGGCGTCGAGTTGAAGCACGCCGACCATCACGTGCTTTTCATCCGTCCCGGCCCGCTTCCCGGGGCAAAGGATTACGCCGGAGACGAAAACTTCGACGAGCGCGTCGCCGCGCCCCTGGGGCTCCTCTGGTTCGGCGACACGTTCCACCATCACAAGCTGTTCTACAAGACCTTTTATTACGAAGCCGGTCGCGGACTGCCCACCGAGATCAGCGTCAGCCAAGGCGTGATGAAATACGCGACCACCCGCGACCCTTACGGCCCCAACCCTCCGGGCGTCGGCTACCACGACTATCTCCGGCTACTTCAGCGCGAGAAGACCTACGTGCCGTCGTATACCGACGTTTACACGGGCCGCGTCTTGTCGCCCGAAGAGGTTCACCAGATTGATTTCTCGGCCGCTCCGGAAACCCGCCCCCCTTGGACCGGTCCGGCTCCCGTTCCGGCACCCCGTACCAATCCGCTCACGGGCGTCGTCGAGGGCCGCACGATGCTCAAAACGTACGGCTGCGACCGCGACCCCGTCGATTATGGCCGCGTGATCACCTACCGTTCCGGAACCGCGGCCTTCTACGACAAACAACTGGAGAGCGGCACCATCAATATCGGCGGCGTTCGCTCGGGCTGCCGGAACAGCATCGTGCCGGCAGCCGGCGTTCTCTCGCTACCCTCCTGGACCGGCAATTGCACGTGCAACTACCCCGTGTTCACATCCCTGGCGATGGTCTCCATGCCGCCGGAGCATGAACAGTGGTCCGCGTGGGGCGATGTGGCCGAGGAAGCGCCGCTGGTGCGAGGCGGGATCAATTTCGGCGCACCGGGCGACCGCATGGCACCGGACGGCACACTTTGGCTCGACTGGCCGAGCGTCGGCGGCCCGTCGCCCACGATTCCCGTTCGCGTGGAACCGTCCGATGCCAAACCGTTCTATCGACACGCTCTGTGGATGGAAGGCGGCGAAGGCCCGCCGTGGGTTGCCGGATCGGGTCTCGTCGGCGTGCGGTCGATCGAATTGGAGCCCGTCGCGCGCCGCTCGGATGCCGCCAGCCCCGCGATCAGTGCGCGGTGGTGCGGCTCGGTGCAACCGGAGTTCAGCGAAACGTACACCTTCCACCTCGCCGCAAACCACGGCATCCGCCTCTGGGGCGGCGATCGATTGCTGCTGGACAACAGCAAGAATCTCCGTCGTGGAGAAACGCAAGAGAGCTCGGCCGCGATCGATCTGAAGCAGGGTGAACCACAACCCTTTGTACTGGAGTACTACCAAACGCCCGGCGCAGCCGCGGCTGCCGACCTGCGGCTTTCCTGGAGCAGTCCTTCGGTCACCAAGACGATCATCCCGTCGACGGCATTTTTCACCGTCGACGGAACACGTGGCGGACTTGCCGCCGCCTACTACGACCATCCGAATTTTTCCGGACCGGCGGTCCTCCGTACGAACGCGGTGATCGATTTTCGGTGGGAAGACGGTCGTCCCGATTCGCTTGTTCGGCCGAAGGAAATCGCCTTGCCAAAACGACCGTTCACAGTCCGCCTTTACTTTGCCGAGCCGGAAGACCTCCAGCCCGGCCAGCGAGTTTTCTCGGTCAGGCTCCAAGGGAAGAAAGTGCTCGACCAACTGGATGTGGCCAAACAAGCCGGAGGCCCCCGACGTTGCATCGTTCGACAATTCAGCGGCGTTGCCGTGCGCACTTCGCTCAAGCTCGATTTCGACGCCTCAACGCCACGGCCCCCGGTGATTTCTGGAATCGAACTGATCGCAGAATGAAACCTTCAACAGAGAGAAGATAGCCATGTTGACGGGAAAAATGCCATCGGCCTTAGCGGCTGCGTTGATCGTCATTGCCGGTGCTGCCTCCGCGCCCGGCGAGGAAACCGGTAAACCAGGAGGGAGATTCGTCGGCGTCTCCTGCATCTGCTATCCACCGCGGGCGAAGATCGAGCAGATGGAACAGTGGATCGACACCGCCGCGCTCGACAAACCCGATATTATCCTTCTCACCGAAGGCTGCATGCACAACACGCATGCATCGGCCGATCGGGAAGAAAAGGATGCCCGCTCGGAGCCTCTGCCCGAATTCGGCCCGATCACGACGTTCCTGGCCCGCAAGGCGAAAGAGCACGGCACGTACATTATCGGCAGTTACTGGCGGAAAGACCCCGAAAATCGCGGCCGGTACAACAGCGCCGTCCTTTTGGATCGGGAAGGAAAGCTTGTCGGGTACTACGACAAGATGTTTCCCACGATCCCGGAGATGGAAAGTGGCGTGTTGCCCGGCGCGGGCGCGGTGGTTTGGGACACCGACTTCGGCCGGATCGGGGCCTTGATCTGCTTCGATTTGAACTTCAAGGAACTGCTGGCGGAATACAAACGCCAGGGAGTGGAGCTGCTCTGTTTTCTTTCCAATTTCCGAGGCGGTTTCCGGGTGCCCTCCGTCGCGTTCGAGAACCAGTGCTTCATCGCCAGCGCGGTGCCGAGCGAGAACGGCCTGATCGTCGATCCGTTGGGCCGGACTCTGGCGGAGTCGAGCCACTACGGCAGGATTATCTTTGCCAGAATCAATCTCGACAGCCAGATCGTCCACATTGATTACAACGTCGATCGCGTCGCCCGGCTCAAGGAAAAGTACGGGCCGCACGTGCGAATCGAGACCGCCAGCCCGGAGGCGGTATACTTCCTCTCCGCGATCCATCCCCAGCGGTCGATCGACGACATGATCAAGGAGTTTGAGATCGAGATCCTCGATCAATACCTCGACCGCTCCCGCGCTGTCCGCGAGCAGCAACTGCCGAAGAAGAACTGACCGGGCCTCGGCCGCATAACTCATGGAAGCCCGAAGCAGCAAGCACTGACAATTCCCGACTTTCTAGACACCCAGCTTTCGGACGGTGCGAACTTGCGCTCACAACCTGCGACGAAACCCCTGCTCCAACCGTCACTTACGGCCGAGCGCCTCGCCCAAGCTTGTTTGCGGAAAAGTCGAGATGGCTAAAAAGATACGCCCTGCCGTTCACTTGCCACGATGCCGACCCCCTGTTTATAGTGAAGGCGATCGCCTCCCGACAAACCGTTAGCCCCACCTTTCGGAGACCTCGCCGATGGCTAGTCCTCTCAACCGCCGTGACTTCGTCGCCACGCTTTCTTCAGCAGGCATTGCCGCCGGCCTGGGAGGCATCACTCGCCTGGCCACCGCTCAGCAGAAACCGGTCAGCCGCAACGACGTCATCCGGGTCGGTTGCGTTGGAATCCGGGGCAAAGGAAGCCATCACATGGCGGGGCTCGAGAGCGTCGAGGGAGCCGAGGTGGTGGCGCTGTGCGACATCGATGACTCGGTCCTCGGTCCGAAGGCCGACGCCTGGGAGAGCCGCACCGGAGGTCGCAAGGTAAAACGCTTCGCCGATTATCGGAAGCTGGTCGAGGATCCGGAAATCGACGTCGTGTCGATCGCCACCTGCAACCATACGCACACGCTGATTGCGATCGCCGCCATGGAGGCGGGCAAGGACGTCTACGTCGAGAAACCCTGCTCGCACAACCTCTGGGAAGGCCGCCAACTCGTCGCCGCCGCACGGAAGTACAGTCGCATGTGCCAGCACGGCACCCAGGGACGCAGCTCGCCGGCAATCCGGGAAGGAATCCAGAAAGTCCGCGAGGGAGTGATCGGCGACGTCTACATGGCCCGTGGGCTGTGCTTCAAGTGGCGGCCGTCGATCGGCCACACACCTGACGAACCGGTGCCGGCCGGCGTAAACTACGATCTCTGGCTCGGCCCGGCCCCGGTGCGCCCCTTCAACCGCAACCGCTTCCACTACAACTGGCACTGGCACTGGGACTACGGCAACGGCGACATGGGCAACCAGGGGGTCCACGAGATGGACATGGCCCGTTGGGGCCTCGGCGTCGGCCTGCCCAAGCGGGTCCACGCGGGCGGCGGCCACTTCATGTTCGACGACGATCAGGAAACGCCCAACACGCTGGTGACGATCTACGAGTACCCGGACGAAAACAAGATGCTCGTCTTCGAGACCCGCCACTGGATCACCAACCAGGAGGGTTTCGACTCCAGGGCCTCCAACGCCGTGGGCGTCACGTTCTATGGGTCGGAAGGGTACATGCAGGTGGAATATTTCGGCTACAAGACGTTCCTGGGCAAGAACCGTGAGGCCGGCCCGACCGCCACCGGCGCTCCGAACGAGTACGAGCGGTTCATCGCCGGGGTGCGGAGCCGCAGGCACGAGGACCTGGGCGTGGAGATCGAAGACGGCCACCTCTCCTCGGGCCTGTGCCACCTCGGCAATATCGCCTACCGGCTGAAACGGACGGTGAACTTCGACCCCCAGACGGAAACGTTCGGCAGCGACCAGGAAGCCAATGCCATGCTCACGCGTGACTATCGCAAGCCCTACGTCGTTCCCAAGATTACTTGACGGCGTCGAGCACCACGCAAGCCATCACAGGAAACTCGGGCACGCAAACCACTGTTTTTCCCGGTTCCTGGCGGATCGTCAACTCCGTTCCGGTTACGGCCTCGAAGGCTTTCCGAAGTGCCGGCTGCGAGTCGGCCATTTCCAGCACCACGTCCTGGCAGGGAGGTGGCGCCGTTTGGCGTTCATCCTCCGAGCTTTCTCTCTCGGAACGGAACCAGCCAAACGCGTTCACCAGGCAAACGACGGTTCGCCGTGAATCGGGGCTCTCGAAAAACACTGCATGCATGGCGGCCGGCCCGCGTACCCGAACCGGAGGCGGATCCACACTCTTGGCTACCTGCTGAAGCAGATCCTGTTTGAGACCCGCCTTCTCGTTTTTCAGGTGCCAGGACTGCCCCGCGTCGACTCGCAGGACCTTGCCCCCTGCCGACTCGAACGCCTGCAAAAGGGATCGCTGGCCGGGCGTGATCTCTTCCGCGTGCGGCAGGATGACCAGCCGTGTCCGCGATGGGATCTCCCGTTGGAGCTGAAGGTCGTTGATCGTGGCCACCGGTAAATGTTCTTCCTTCATCGCCTCGAAGATGCCGAGGATCGGTGCGAAGAACTCGGTCCACAGGGCCCGCGGATCGGCGATTCGGGCATCCCGAGAGCTTTCGCTGATGTGGATCAGCGCAAATGGAGAGGGTCGCGTCCCGGCCAGCCAGGGCGACACGGCGTCGCCCAACGCGTACGAGGAACGATAGATCGCCGCGGCTTCACGATCGACCGACGGGGAGCGGCGCGTCCAAAGCCCTGTCGGATGGATCGAGGCGATGCAGCCGTACGATACTGCCGCCGCAGCGGAAAAGAGGGCCTCCTGTTCATTCCGTGTGAACGGAATCCACATCAACGGCGGCCGCCCGTCGCAGGAGTCGCGCGTCAGCGTCCAGCCAAGGGCATTCTGCACGTCGTAGCTCGGCAGCGCGAAAGTTTCGTTGAGGTAGGGCCGGCCTCTCGGCGGCAATTGGGCCCCGATCGGCCATCCCAGGAACCCGCCAAATGGCTTCGAGAACTCGGTCTTGCTCGTGTCGGATATCGCGAGCAGGGCTGCGGTGATCTGCATCTGGCGGTCGAAACACGGATAGAGCGAACTGCTGATGGCGAAGACGACGCCCGGATGTTTTGCCTTCACCGCCTTCTTCCACTCGCGGAAGCTGCGAACGATGGTTTTCGCCACGAACTGGGTCATCGAACGATATTCCGTCGACCCTCGCTCCGCGGTCAGGTCCATCGGTCGGCCCGTTTCCCGGCGATAGGCCGCCCGGCAGGATTCGCACGTACACACTTCCGGCATGTGCCACGAATCGAAGTAGATGCCGTCGACGCCGCGCTGGGCCAGTTCCAGCAGCCGCGTCTCGATCCATTCTCGTGCGGGCGAGTTGAAGCAGATGATGTGTTTCCGGTCCTGAGGGTCCGGACGCCGGCGGGTTCGCGGTTCGAGGACCAGATTGCCGGCCATATCCCGGCAGAGCCACTCCGGGTGTTCCCGCTCGATGAAGTCGTCGCACATGATCCGATAGTAGGCCATCACTTTCAGACCGTTGGCATGGGCGTCGCGGGCGATTTCGGCGCCCAGATCCCTCCCGCGAAGTGCTGCGTGGGTTTCGCCGACCGCCGTCGGCCACCAGGCCCCTTCTCCGACCGTCTTGAAGATTCGCGTGAGCACCTCGGCCCCCATCGACCGAATGACCGGGTGCAACTGCTGGTACAAGCCGTCCAGATCATCCTGAATCCCGTTCTCGAAATGCGCCTGGACGCGATTTTGTTCAAACCAGGGCGGTAGGGTGCTATCCGGTTCCGCCGCGCTGAGCGGAGTTAGCTGCAGCAGCACGAGCAGGGCGAAGACGGCGACCGAATCTCGATAGCAGGTCATGAGGACTCCGTTTGTCTGTTCAAGGCAGGGGCAATCCCAGCTCTTTTCCCAGCCGCTCTCAGCATAGGTGCGGCGCAACTTGCCGTCAAACGGCAGATAACGGCTCCCGCTGCCTCGCTGCTGCTCCGTTGCCTTCTCGACGCGGGCGCAGTAACGTGGAATATATGAGATGGCCGATCCAGATCCAAATTCTCGTGCCGATGCTGTCGGTGGTTGTCGCTGCAATCGTGCTGACCGCCGGAGCCGGTGCATGGGTGAGCGCCGTCCATGCCAGCCGCCAGCAGGAGGAGCGGCTCCGCAGCGTTGTCCAGACGCTGACCGAAGCGGCTTTTCCGCTTACGGAATCGGTTCTCCGCCAGATGAGCGGGCTGTCGGGCGCGGAGTTCGTCCTGCTGGATCGTGACGGAAGTTTCCATTCCGCTACCCGCGCCATGGACCCCAATGCACGGACCGCGATCGCGCAAGTTCGCAACAGCCTCGAGATGGCGTCGCTGGCGGAATCGCCGCCGCTGGTCCTCGGTAGCCGGTGCTACCTGGCCGCCCGTGTGCCGGTGGGCCGCGGCAGCGGTCGGGGTGGGTCGCTCGTCGTCCTTTATCCAGAAGACCGTTGGGAGGCCGCCGCACGCCAGGCCGCTTATCCGGCAATCCTTGTCGGCGCTTTGGCCGCGGCCGGGGCGGCGAGTGTCACGGCGCTCCTCGCGCGCCGCTTTGTCCGCCCGATCCGGCAGCTCGGCGACCGCGCGGCGCAGATTGCCGCGGGCGACTTCCGCCCTGTGACGTTGCGTCACCGCCAGGACGAACTCGGAGAGCTGGCAGAATCGATCGACCGAATGACCGAACAGCTCAGCCGCTACGAAGAGGAGGTCCGTCGCAGCGAACGTCTTCGTACCTTGGGCCAACTCGGGGCAGGTCTGGCGCATCAGCTCCGCAACGCCGCCACCGGGGCCCTGATGGCTCTTGAACTGCACCGGAACGAATGCCCGGCCGACGCCAACGGCGAGTCGCTCGAAGTCGCTTCCCGCCAGCTCAAGCTGATGGAATCCTACCTGAAGCGATTCCTGACGCTGGGCCGGCCGAGTGCCGCCTCGCCCGAAAAACTCGACGTCGGAATCCTCGTCGAGGAGGTGCTCACGCTGGTGGGGCCCGCCTGCCACCACGGCAAGATCGAACTGGAAGTCGTCCGGCCGGACGAACCTTTGGAGGTGTTGGCCGAGCGGGCTGCCCTGGAGCAAGTGATCGTCAATCTCGTGCTCAACGCGATTGAGGCGGTCGCCTCGCATGGTCCGGATGGCGCCCGGGTCGCAGTCGAACTGAGGCGTGATGGCGGCCGCGCCGTGTTGTGCTTCCAGGATAGCGGACCGGGGCCGGCCCCCGATACGGCCCAACGGCTCTTCGAGCCGTTCATGACGGACAAACCCGATGGTACGGGCCTCGGCCTGGCCGTGGCGCGCCAGGTGGTCGAGCAACACCGCGGTACCATCCGGTGGGAACGCCGCAGTTCGATGACCGCCTTCACCGTAGAACTTCCGCTCGTGGAGCAAACTGCCGCCCATGCCGCACCTGTTGATTGTTGACGACGAACAGAGCATTTGCTGGGGACTGGCCAAGCTGGCGTCCCAACTCGGCCTCTCCGCCGCGACCGCCGCGACTGCCGAGGAAGGCCTCGAGCTGGCCCGCGATCAGCGGCCGGACGCCATCGTGCTGGATGTTCGTCTGCCCGGCATGGATGGGCTCTCGGCGATGCGGCTGTTTCGCAAGGCCGCGGGCGAGATCCCGATCGTCGTGATCACGGCCTACGGCGAACTCGATACGGCGGTCCAAGCGGTCCGCAACGGCGCGTTCGACTATCTGACTAAGCCGTTCGATTTGAGCGTTGCCCGCCGGGCCATCGAGCGGGCGTTGCGGCGCGGCCCGGCCCCGGCGGCTCGCGAGGAGCCTGGCGACAAGGATTCCTCAAGCCGGATCGTCGGCACGTCTCCGGCGATGCAGGAGGTGTTTAAGCGGATTGCCCTGGTCGCCCCTTCCGATGCCTGCGTCCACTTGCGGGGCGAAAGCGGCACGGGCAAGGAGCTCGTGGCCAGAGCGATCCATCGCTTCAGTAGCCGCGCCGCCGCGCCGTTTGTCGCGGTGAATATCGCCTCGCTCAGCCCCTCGCTCGCGGAGAGCGAACTGTTCGGTCACGTGCGCGGTGCATTCACCGGTGCGGAACAGGGCCGCAAGGGACTTCTGGAGCAGGCCGACGGCGGAACGATCTTCCTCGACGAAGTCGCCGAGATCCCTATGAGCGTGCAGGTAAAGCTCTTGCGCGCCTTGGAATACGGCGAGGTTTTGCCGGTCGGCGCCGACCGGCCGCTGCGGTCCGACTTTCGCGTGATTTCGGCCACCAATCGCGACCTGTCCGAGCGGGTTGCCGGGCATTCATTTCGCGACGATCTCTATTTTCGACTGATCACGTTCGAAATCGAGCTGCCGCCGCTCCGCAAGCGGCGAGGAGACATCCCGCAATTGATCGACCATTTCCTCGCGATGCTCACGGCCGGGGGCGGGCTGGCACGCCCAAGCGTACCGCCGGAAACGATGGCCGAGATCGAACGCCGCCCGTGGCATGGCAACGTCCGGGAACTCCGTAATGCCATCGAGCACGCCACAATTCTCGCGCGCGGCGGCCCGCTGCTCGTGGAACACCTGCCGCCCGCCGCTGCGTCGGCGACCAGCGGCCCGGGGCAGGAATGCCTCGTAGCCATGCTGATTCGCCAGTGGGCGGAAGCGCAGCTTCGGGATGCGCCGGAAGACGGCGACCTCTATGCGAAATTCTTGAGCCTGACGGAGCCGCCGCTGTTGAAGGCGGCATTGGAGCACTGCCAGGGACAGTACGCTGCCGCCGCCCGCCGACTCGGACTCCACCGGACCACGCTCCGAAAGAAACTGGGGGAGCCGAGCGAATGACAAGACATCGAATCGTGCCGCAAAACACTATCTCGCTTCTTTCGCACGCCGACGTTGGATCAGCCGAAGACCGAGGGCCCGAAGAATCAGCAGGGAATAAAAACACCGCGGCGCACTGGCATGGGCTCATCAGGTAGACGATTGCCGCCTCGCGACGGAACGTCCCGAACATCAGTCCCAACAGGCTGATCCGCTCTTAAGTGGCACATCGACGGGGCCGCCACACAGCGGAGACACCGCCCCGTCTGTCCCCGGTGCTTACCCGGGATCTCTATCACCAAACCGCAGGCGAGGGACGTGGTCGGAATCATTTCGAATTCGTTTCCGTTCGAAGCCGGATGCGGAAACGAACCGTGTCCGACCAGTAGTCGTCCCATGTCTTCCGAGGCTCTTCCGCCACCAGCAGCACGAATTCGCCGGTCTTCCGGTCGACGTAGTGGCCGAAGTTGCTGTACCGCCGCCCGAGTTCACCTTTCTTGGGATCGCCCGCGCGCGGTGCGCCGGGAGGAAGATCCTGGATTACCGTGACGGTGTCCTTGAGGATGCACAGCCGCCTGGTATCGAGCTGGGCCATCGTCAACGGATAACGCGGGATCTGGCCATAGACCGGGCCGGGTTGAATATTGCCGAACCAGAAGACGCGTCCGCTGGCCGGGTCGCGTTCGAATGCGCTGATCGCGGCGGGCACCCAGACCAAGGTGCCGTCGTCGTACTTCAACGGCTCCGGTTTGCACCACGTCCGGCCTCCGTCTTCCGATACGGCGTACTGCCTGGTGGTGGGAACCTTCTTGTTGGGAATTCCCTGGGTCCGCATCGTGGCCAGCAGGCGTTGTCCGCCCAGCGGCAGTAGGTCGGGCTCGCAGGGGCCGGTGGAAGAGACCGCTTCCGGCACAGTGATACTCTCGCTCGCCTCCCACTGGATCGCCTGCCCGGCGTCGTTCCACCGGCCGCGAAAGAATCGCGTGGCATAACGCGGCGTCTTGACCGTAAAGCCGAAGACCAGGGTTCCATCCTCCAAGGTGACCGGGTGCGGCTGGTCGAATTGCGCGGTGTGGCGGCTGCCGTCAAAGCCGGGCATCCAGCGATCCCGGTCGCAGCCGTCGCCGCAATGAATGATCCGGCGGCGCGGAGTCCATTGAAAACCGCCGTCGTTGGAAACGGCATAGAAGAACCGCGACCGGCTCTTCTCGAAATCGTTCGAGTACTCCGGAGTTGAATGGAGCCCGATCAAGTTGCCTGACTTCGCCTCGAGCCAGTATGCCCATGGCCCCTCGTAGCCGACGTGGGTCTTTTGGTTGCGAGCCGTGATCGGGTGCAACAAGGGCTGGTCCGCAGGATACCACGTCGCGCCGCCGTCGAGCGACCGGAATCGCCAGCACGTGGTCGTCCACTCCAGGTAGCGTCCGGCTCCAAGTCCGTGGCCGTCGGTCTCGGTGACCGTCATCACCATGCCGGTGCCCTGCGGCGAGGCGTAAGCCGGATTCAGTGCCCAGAGAGTCACATGCTTTGAGGGCGAGAAGAGCACATCGCGACAGACTTCGACGTTGAGCGGCATGGTTGTATCCCCCACTTACCTCGGGTCGCATGGTTGACTCCGCTGCGACCGCTCATTCTAAGGGTAGTCTATCCCTGACGGAACGTACAAGCAAGAAGCCCGAAGGTGTGTGGCAAGCTGTTGCAGGAACGTAAGTTGGCACCGTGCGGAATACCCCCAAGAACCCGCCGTGAGCCTGCCGGGTACCGCCTTGCGGAAACCGCGTCTCTCCGCTTACCATGGAATGTGTCCCCGCCTGACAATGCATCCGCTCACCTGCCGCTCGTGTTTCCGATGGTCGCCCACCCCGAGAATGCCGCCGAACTGGAGCTGCTCCGCAGCCGCGGACGCGAGGCCGTCGCAGCCTTGCTGGAGCGGTATCGGCCGAAACTGGCGCGGATGATCGCTTTGCGGCTCGATCGGCGGATTTTCGGAAAGGTGGAAATCGAGGACATTCTTCAAGACGCCTTTGTGGAAGCTGCCCGCCGAGTGGAGGATTACCTCGACTGTCCCTCGGTGCCGTTTTTCGTCTGGCTCCGCCAGATTAGCTCGCAGGTACTGATTGACACCCATCGCCGGTATCTCGGAACTCAGATGCGCGACGTTCGGCAGGAGGTCAGTGCGTACCGGTGTGCGTCGGCGGGTACAAGTTCGGCTCTGCTGGTGGCTCAACTGGCCGATAGCCTTACCACGCCGAGCCAGTTTGCCGTGCGGGAGGAAGCGGCATGCGAGCTGCGGGCAGCGCTGGATTCGCTCGAAGAAATCGATCGTGAAGTCCTGGTGCTCCGGCATCTGGAAGAACTGAGCAATAACGAGGTGGCTGAAATCCTTGGCATCGATAAGTACGCGGCGAGCAAGCGCTATCTTCGTGCACTGGAACGGTTGAGAAGCGTCATGTTCGTCGAACAGAATCTTGCATGATGCCGGCGGGACGAGGTCTTGCCGGCCCGCAAGAGTCCGATGCAAACCAGCCTCGAGGGTACGGCCCCGAAAGAGGAAGACGGTGGAACGCGACGCGTCCGATGAACGAGACCCTCTCGACCTGCTTGCGGACGAGTTCGCCCTGCGCTGCCGCAAGGGCGAACGCCCCTCCGTCTCCGACTACGCCGCGACGCACCCCACGTATGCTGAATCAATCCGGCAGCTCTTTCCGACCATCGGCCTGATGGAACAGCTTCGCCTTAAGGAAAATGCCGACTGCCGGGCCGCGATCCGGCGAACCAACTCGGCCCGTCCGCCGGAGCATCTCGGCGATTTCGATATCGTTCAGGAAATCGGGCGCGGCGGCATGGGCATCGTCTACGAGGCCGAGCAGCGCTCGCTTGGCCGACGGGTCGCCGTGAAGGTGCTCCCCAAACACGCCCTGTTGTGCGAGAGCGATGTGGGCCGGTTCGAGCGCGAAGCCCGGACGGCCGCACGGTTGCATCACACGAACATCGTGCCCGTCTTCGGCGTCGGCGAGCAGGACGGCCTGCACTACTACGTCATGCCGCTGGTGCGAGGCGTCGGTTTGGACGAGATCCTCGTGGAATTGCGGTCCGCGCGAGGCGGCGGCAGCCGGGATCTACTCGCCACGTTGCGGGCGCTGGTGACGAAGAAATTCGGGCCCCGTCCGTCCGCGGCATCCGCCGGTGAGCCGGAGGCGACGAGTCAAGCGGCGGAGCTTTGCGACCGGCGGGACCACTTCCGCGCGGCGGCGCGGATCGGGCTCGGGGCAGCGGAAGCCCTCGCCCATGCACACGCTCACGGCACCCTGCACCGCGACATCAAGCCGAGCAACCTCCTGATCGATGAGGAGGGGGCCGTGTATGTCGCCGATTTTGGTCTGGCGAGGGCGATGGACCACGCGGACCTCAGCCGCAGCGGCGATGCGGTGGGCACCGTCCGCTACATGGCTCCCGAACAGTTCCTCGGCCGTGCGGATGCACGCAGCGACCTGTACTCCCTTGGCCTGACGCTTTACGAGCTGGCGACCCTGCAACCGCCCTTTGCGGATCGCCGCGAGGCGCCCGGCGGCCGATACGGTCAAGCCGAACCGGTTCGACCGCGGAAGATCCGTCCGGACATCCCGCGGGATCTCGAGACCATTGTTCTGAAATGCCTGGCGCACGAGCCCGCCGGCCGGTACGCGACCGCGGCGGCGCTGGCCGCCGACCTGCGGGCGTTTCTGGAGGACCGGCCGATCGCAGCCCGGCGGATCCGTCGTGCGGACCGCGCCTGGCGGTGGTGCCGCCGAAACCCCGCGTTGGCCGGAGTGTCGGCGCTGTCGGGAGTGCTGCTGATCGCCGTCGTGGTGACCGCTGCGGCCGGTTACCGGGAGACGAGAACGGCGTACAGCGAGGCGAAGGTTGCGCTGAATCGGGCTGAAGCGACCTCGCTGGTGTCGCTGGCGGTGCTCGAGAATATCTACCTGCAGCTCTCGCCCGACCGCGTCGGGATCGCTTCCGCCGAAGCCGGCAGCGCGGCGTGCGCATGCATCGGCCTGGGCTCGGGCGATACTTCCTGCCCGGCTGACCAACGGGCCGCCGTGCACGTTCAGGCATCGCGCGAAACGGCAATGCTACTGGAGCACCTGCTCGTTTTCTACGACCGGCTGGCGGAGCAGGCCAGCAACGACAGCCGCGTGGCCTTGCAGTCGGCGATCGCAAGCCGACGCGTGGGCGACATCCGGCAACGGCTTGGCCAGACCGAGCAGGGCGAGCGCGAATACGAGAGGGCCGTTCGGAAGTTGCTGGCTCTTCCGCGACAGCAGAGTATCACCGCAACCGTCGCCACCGAGTTGGCTCGCTGCCACAATGAGATCGGCAACGTCCGGTCGGCAAGGCTGGATCATACGGCGGCACTGGCCGCGCACGAAGAGGCCCTGGCCGTTCTCGAGTCTTTCGAGCAAACCGCCGTTCCGCCGGCAGTTTTTCGTTACGAGCTGGCCCGCACCCTCTACCTGCTTAGCAGCAGAAGGCCCAATGCGGCCGAAGGTCTGGGAAGACGCGAGCCGGCGGGCGAAACGGACCCTTGGCCGCAACACGACGCCGGCTCCGAACAGCGCAAGCGCGCGGTGGGGATCCTGGAGGAGTTGGTCCGCGAGGATTCCGGCGTCCCGGACTATCGCTTTCTGCTCGCGCTCTGCCACAGGCCGCCGGGGATTGCGCCGGTACCGGCTCGGGGACCCGCGAGCGGTGAAGGACGCCACCGCGCGATTCGTATCCTGGAAAAGTTGAAGGCCGAGTACCCGGCCGTTGCCGACTACCGATACGAGCTGACAACAACCTATGCCTGGGTTCCCGTCGGACTGTTCCCGTGGCAGGGGCAATTCGCGGCAGTGCCGGCCGTCGAAGAGAACCTGCTCAAGGCACTGGACGAGTCGCAGTGGTTAGTCGTCCAAAGTCCGACTATTCCCCACTACGCGACCTCCCAGGCGCTGATCCTTGCCAAACTTGGCACGATTTGTTGGGCCATGCACCGACTGCCCGAGGCCGAAGAGTACTTTCAGCGGGCGCTGGACAGGCAGAGCACTTGCGTCGCGGAGTTCCCGGATTTGCCGTGCCACAACCGTGTGCTTACGGAGTTCTTCCGTCTGCGGTTGGCGCAGGTCCGGTGCGAGCGAAACGAGCCGGAGGCGATGCCGCAGTGCGAAGCCATGCTGAAGACGTGCGTCGAGAGTCTTTCCGAATTGGCTGCGAATCCGGAACTGGCCGAGGACCGCCTGGCAAGGACATCGCTGCCGGTGGCTCAGGCGGCATTGAAGCGGGTCCGAGCGAGGGCGGGCAAGGGAGTCGAAATCACAAGGAGCAGCCCGGCCGCTCGCACTACCGCCGCGGCTCCGCCTTCGCCGAGCGGATCGTAGCCGCCGGATTGCCGGTGAGCGTCAGAAGAAGACCCGCTCTGCGGTCTTGCGCAGCAGCCACTGCCGATCGGCGTCGGAAAGGAAATCGAGCCCCGTGCGGATCAGTTCGACGGAACTGCGGTATGTGTGTCCGTTGAGCACCTGGAAAGGGCTGTCAGACGCCCACATGAGCCGCTCGGGGCCGTAGGCGTCGATCAGGCGCCGGATCATCGGGGCAAGATCGAGGTACGGCGACTTCTTCCTGCCGAGAGCGTAAAAGGCCGAGACCTTGACGCTGACGTTGCCGTTCTTTGCCAGGTCGCAGAGCGCGTCGAGGTCGTCGCTGCGGATCGTGCCGTCGGCTCCGATGCGGGCGAAATGGTCGATGACCACGGGCGTGTCCGGGTGTCGCTTTGCCATTTGCCGGATGAGGGGCAAGTGCTGCGGGTCGATCAGGAGGCACATGGCCAGATTGTGCTCCGCACCGCACTTCCAGATGGCGGCGATCCGGGGATTGTCGAGCCAGGCACTGCCGGACTTGCCGGGCGGACGCAGCCGAAATCCGCGGACTCCTTTGCCGGCCAGATCCCGCATCGCCTCGCACGGCCGGTTGCTCTCGTCGACAATGGCCACGCCGGAAAAGACGCCGGGGCAACGCTTCATCGCGTCGAGCATGTAGGAATTGTCCGAGCCATAGTAGCTCATCTGGATCAGGACGATCCGCTCGACGCCGCAGGGCTTCGAATGCGCGAACAGCTCTTCCGGTGTGAAACTCGGGATCGCCATGCGGTCCTTACTCATTCCGGGCTTGAGCGGATAGCGTTCCGTATCGGAGGTCCAGACGTGGACATGGGCGTCGATGTGGCCTTCGGCTCGTTTCTCGGCACGGCCCGGACCGCCGGCCAGAGAGCAGGCGCCGAAGGCGAGCGCCCCTTGGACAAACTGCCGCCGCGATAATGCCGATTTAAGCACGGACTGGTGTGGATTCACGGCGAGACTCCTCTCAAAGTTGTTTCACGATCTCAAGGGATTCGGCGATATGGCGGGCGGACGAAAGCTGAACGTCGGTCACGTGGCGGACGACGCCCTCCCGGTCGATCACATAGGTTACACGCCCCGGGAAGATGCCCATGGTTTTGGGCACGCCGAACAGCGACCGCAGCGACCCGTCGGCATCGCTCAGGAGCAGATACGGCAACCGGTTTTCGGCGGCAAAGCGACGGTGTTTCTCGTGGCTGTCGCTGCTGACGCCGATGACCACGGCCCCGGTTTCTGCAAAAATCTCGTGGCTGTCGCGAAAACTGCAGGCCTCGGCCGTACACACCGGCGTTCCGTCCTTGGGGTAGAAAAACAGGACGACGGCCTTCTGGCCGCGATACTCGCTCAGCGTGACGGTCTGTCCCGTGTGGGCTTCGCGCGCGAAATCCGGGGCACTGTCTCCGACGCCGATCGCAGCCACGTTTCACGCTCCTTCTCTATTTCTGTTGCGGAGCCTGAGCCAAGTAGTCCAAGGCGAGCATAGCCATGGCGCGCACGCCGACCGGGAGCGAAGCTTCGTCGAGGATCATCCTGGGTGTGTGCAGGGCATGAACGGCGCCGATTTTCTCGTTGCGCACTCCGAGGAAGAAGAAGAATCCCGGCACTTTCAGGGCGTAATGAGCGAAATCCTCACCGCCCATCAACGGTTTCGCTTCGACGGCGTTCCCTTCACCGGCGGCTTTCGCGAGACAGCGGAACCCCAATTCGCCCAGCTTGGGATCGTTCCAGAGGACCGGCCCGTAATCGCCGTAAACGATCTCGGCTTTGGTGCCGTGTGCAGCGGCGGTCTGGTGGACGGTGCGGTGGAGCCACTGGGCGACCTGCCGGCGAACCTCGGGATCGTGGGTCCGGACGGTGCCGAGCAGTTCGACCTCGTCGGGAATGATGTTCCAAGCGCCCTCGGCGCGAACCACGCCAATCGAGACCACGACCGGCTGACGGGCGTCGACGTGGCGGGCGGGAATGGCTTGCAGCGCCGTGATGATGTGAGCCGACGCGACGACCGGGTCGACGCCCTGCCACGGCATGCCGCCGTGCGACTGCTTGCCCGTGACGACAATCCGGATCCGGTCTACCGCGGCCATCATTCCGCCGGGCAGGTAAGAGACTTTGCCCGCCTCGAGCTCCGGGTTGATGTGCAGCCCGAAGATCGCTGAGACGGACGGGTTGTCGAGCGCCCCTTGCTCGATCATCAGCCTGGCCCCGCCTTCTTCTCCGGTCGGAGGGCCTTCTTCCGCCGGCTGGAAAAGGAGCTTCACGGAGCCGGGATCCGGTCGCGCAATTGGACGAGAACCTTGGCTGTGCCGAGGAGGATGGCGGTATGGGCATCGTGGCCGCAGGCGTGCATCACCCCCGGGTTCTCGGACGCGAACGGCAACCCGGTCTCTTCTTCGATCGGCAGTGCGTCCATGTCGGCCCTCAGGGCGACGGTGGGCCCGGGGCGGTTGCCGCGGATCAGTGCAACGACCCCGTGGTGAGCCACGCCGGTCTTCAGCTCGTCCACGCCCATGGCTCGCAACTGCTCGGCCACGACCCGCGAAGTCCGCTCTTCGCGGTTGGAGAGCTCCGGATGGGCGTGGAGATCCCGCCGCCACTCGACCACGGCCGGGACGACCTCCTTGACCAGCGCTTCCACTCGTTCCTGCAAATCCTCCGCGGCGGCCAGCGCCGGGCCGATCGTCGACATGGCAATTCCAATAATCAATAAGAGGAGGGGACAGGCACATTTTGCTCCGAAGACTCCGCAAAATGAGCCAGTCCCCAACGGTTTCAGGATGGGCTCGAAGACAACGGTTAGTTTCATGGTGTACCTCCTGGATCCGGTCGCGGCGACCGGCTCATGCGACGGCCGTCCCGCGAGCGCGGAGCCAGAATTCGTCGCGCATGGCGAGGATGTTTTCCGGCGGAACGTCGTACTGGATGTTGTGGACCTGGGTGAAGACGAGATGCGAGTCGGGGCCGAACTCGTCGAGTCGCCGGCGAACGTCCTGCCGCACCAGTGCCGGATCGGGGCATTCAGGGCGTGCTGGGTGTCGCATCCGCCTCCCCAAAACGCGATGTCTTTGCCGTACTGGCGGACCAGGTCCCGCGGATTCATCTTCCGTGCGCTCACCTGCACCGGGTTGAGGGCGTCGACGCCCATCTCGATCATCAGCGGCACGAAATCGAAGACACAGCCGCAGGAGTGCAGGATCACCTTTTTGCCTCGCGACTTGATGCGGCGGACCAGGTCGGACATGTACGGATAGATGATCTCCTTGTACATGGCAGGCGACATCAGGCCCGACTGCTGCGTTCCCAGGTCATCGGTCAGGAAAACGACGTCGAACCAGTCGCCGAAGGAGTCGAAGAACGCATCCACACGCCGCAGGTAGACTTCGTGGAGCTTCTGCATGATCGCATGGACGAGATCCTTGTTTTCCACAAGATCGACGAAGAACCGCTCAAATCCGCGCAGCAACTGGCCGGCCTGGTTGTAATGCATCCGCCAGAGCGTCACCACGGCCCGGTCGGTCGCTTCGTATTGCGCACGGGCCCGCCGGGCCAGAGCGTCGAGCGGCTCGTCGTAGACCGGAGAGAAATCCCACCGTTCGAACAGTTCGTCGAACCGGTCCAATTCCCGTGCCGACGCGATGCCGGCCAGGGCCGGGGCGACCGGGTCGAAGTAGTAGGCGTCGCGTGCTCGCCGAAACTGCACCTCGCCGCGAGCGTTCGTGACCACCGAGGAACCGTCGGAGCGGTCTTCCACGGCGAAACGCTCGGGCACGATCAGCTCCAGGCCGAAGGGCGTGCGCCAGACCTTGGTCTTGAGAGATCCGAACCAGAGCGCCTCGACGTCGGTGCCCAAGGCCGCGGCCATATCCGCACCGGAAGCGGCAACCAACTGGATCAGGCAGCCGCAACGGATCGGACCGTCGGACAGACCAAGCATTTGCGGAGCTTGTCGTAGGTGCTCACGTGCACACTCGAGCAGTCGGTGCCACCGAGGTCGAACGCGATGACGTCCGGCTTCCGGCGGTTCAGAGTCGCCAGCACACGCTCACGGCCGGTCATGAGAGGTCTCCTGGTCCTGCCAAACGGTTTCGGGGCCGGTTTGGCCATTTTCGCGCCGAACGGGGCATCAGGTTGGTCCGCCGAGAGGGGGACAGGTCCATGTTTTCGGCCAACGTCTTTTACGGCAAAACACTCGAATGGGCCGAAAAATGGACCAGTCCCCGACCGCCCGTGAACGGTTACCCCAGTCCTGCCAAACGGTTTCGCCGCCGGTTCGGCCATTTTCGCGCGGCGGACGCGGGGCTGTCAACGGGAATCAGCTTTCGGGCATATGATAGCCCGGCGTCGGGGCGGTCCACGCGGTCTGCCCCTCGCGACGCACCTCTTCGAGCCTCTGCCAGCAGTACCACTGCATCCGCGGGAGGTGGAAGGGGCCTTTCCACATGTTGCCTTTGAGCCTGGTCGAGAGGCTGCCGTCGCGATGGAGATAGCCGTACCACTCCCCGTGGACCGGATCGGGAAAGTGCGCGTACGCCCAATCGTGGACCGTCTGGTGCCAGCGGGCGTAGCGCGGATCGCCGGTAAGCTGCCAGGCCAGGAGCGTGGCGATGATCGCTTCGTTGTGCGGCCACCAGAACTTCATATCGTGCCAGTATTCCGTGGAAGGAAGCCCTCGGGCGTCGCGGTAGTAGAACAAGCCGCCGTGCTCTTCGTCCCAGCCCCGCTCCATCGCCCAGTCGAGGATGGTCGCCCCCAGCCACATCAGCCGCTCGTGACGTTGCCGCCTTCTGGCCTCCTCCAGGATGAACCAGGCGGTTTCGATGCCGTGCCCGGGGCAGACCATCCGCCCTTCGAAGGTGTCGATCAACTCGCCTTGCGCGCCAACCGTCTCGAGGGTGCAGCGGTATTCCGGCTTGAGGAAATCCCGCTCGATTTCCGCCAGTGCGCCGTCGATGGCCTGCACGGCAATGGGGTCGTCGACGGCCTTGCACAATTCCTGGGCCGTTCCGAGGAGGATGGCGGGCATGGTCAGCGACTTCATCCGGCGGGTCTCCGCCATCGTCTTGGGAGGCAGCAGCCCCGGGGTCGAGTGATAGTGGAGAATGAGCCGGAACAACTCCGAGGCCTGCTGGATGCTATGGGGATCCTGTGACGCGACTCCATAGGCGGACAGGGCCATCACGGCGAAGCACTCGGAGTAGAGATAGCGGCGTTTGCGAAGCGGCTTGCCATCGCGAGTGACCCAGAAGAACATCCGGCCGTCGCTGTCGAAGCAATGGGCATTGAGAAAATCGATCCCGTGGCGGGCGAGCTCCAGCCACTCGGGCCTTGGCTCGACCGTGCTGTAGAGCGTGGACAAGAGCCAGGCGAAGCGGGCCTGGATCCAGACCGCCTTGTCGGTTTGCAGGATGGCGCCGTCGCGGTCCAACGCGTTGAAATACCCGCCGTATTCCCGGTCGATTGCGTGCTCGAGCCAAAAGGGCACGGTGTCGTTCAACAGACCGTCGCGATAGGTGCTCAGAAAAACCGGGAGAGAATCGGGTAGCATCTTCAGACCTGCTGACTTCAAGGGATCGCCAATCGGACTTTCGCGCGTGATTTGCCTGGTTTTCCGTGGTCTGCGTCAGGGCGGCCCGTTGAAAAGGGGACAGGCGCCGAGCGGCAGGCGTTTTTTCGGCAATTTCGGCCCAAATCACGCTCGGAGCCAGTCTCCTTTTGTCCAGTGCCGCAGTGGCGCTTGTGGCGGACAAGGACCCTGATTTTCCAAAACTCTTTGCCCCGGACCACCCGGTCCCCGTAGAGGGGATGGAAGCTGGGGGCGAGCGGCAGGGGAGCAGGAGTTCAGAGAACAGGGTACACGGTACGGAGTACGGAGTACAGAGTACCCAGTACGGAGTACCGAGTAGATATCGTGGAGTGAGGAGTGCTGAGTGGGGAGCATGGAGTCTTAAGGTGAAGGGAGCTTGAGACGAGCCATTTGGCTCAAGAGCGAACCTGTTCATCTGCGGGCCGAGGCGACAAGGGGCTGGAAAGTCCATGTTCCACGCTCCGAGCTTGTGGCCGCTGTTGGGTGTGTGGTGCCCAAGTTGGCGATTTCTCAGAACGGAGGCACTTTGGGCACCACGCGCTTCTGGGTGGTGGTAACCGTTCACGGGGCGGAAGAGAGGGGGACAGGTCCATGTTTTCGGCCAACGTCTTTGACGCCAAAACACTCGAATGGGCCGAAAAATGGACCAGTCCCCGGCCGCCCCGTGAACGGTTACTGGGTGGTGAGGCGGCCAGATACGGCACGAAACTTCGCCGGTGAGTTGCGTGTGTGGCCACCAAAGCTTCGATTTCTCAAATACGAGGGTGTCAACGAGCTCCGGAGCGTAAGGTCGGCCGGCGCGGGTCCAGTGGGTATGTGTTCACATGTCTATTAACCTGCGCCATTGTGGTCGTTGCGGCGCAGTCTGTCAAGCATTTTGTTGAATCAAGAGGAGTAAGTGGAGGCGGGGATTGGAGTTATTGCGGCGTCGCATTGCGACGGAAGTGCTAAGGGATCTCAACTGTAAACGCCACTGCCGACCCCGCGTCGGTGGGGCGATGTTTAGCAACTACAAACCGCGATCCTGTAGGCCGTTCTGTGATTTCGCTTCCGCCGCTCGGGCCCTGCAGGCCGAGCGGCGGAAGCGAAAATCACAGAACGAGGGTTCTTGGCATTTGTCGTTGCCAAACATCTCCCCACCGGGCTAAACCGCGGTGGTGGCGTTTACAGTTTGAGTAAGGGATGAGAGTCGGAAGAGGCGGAAACAGCGGAAGAGAGGGGCCGTGGGCGTGAAAGGTTACAAAGAAACAGAAAGAAGGAAAGAAAGCGGTGACGAGTCACGCGCACTCCAAAGATGGGTCGTCTGCGGCACTGCAATCGGCCGCTTCCAGCAGTTCTCTGGCTGTCTGAAGGTCGGTCACCAGATGGGTCCACAGCCGCAGGTTCGCCTGTGTCAGCAGAGGCACCAGCGGCTGGACTTCGTGCACCCGCATTCCGCACATGGGCCGGCCAGCAGGACTACGTAGCGGTCGTTCTGCCCGGCACGCTCCACGAGCTCCGAAAGCTCGAAGAGCGTCACGGCCCGCACGGGACATTCGTCTTTCAAAGGACCGTTGGCCGAGTACGGCCGAAACTGGACATCGCCGACCCACCCGGCGGCGCGCATCTTGTCGAGCGAGTCGGGCGGAAGCTCGCCCTCTTCAATGAGATTGGCGAGGAACTGGCCGAGCATGCCGTGTTCGTCTTCCTCGGAGGCGAACGAGGTAATCACGATATCGATCTCGTCGGCCCGCTCGAACGATTTCTTCACCCCGGGGCTTCCCTTCACGCGCCGGTAGTCGCTGTTGGCGACAACGGTTTCCGCGTACAAGGCGACACAGTCGACGCGGGCCAGGGCGTCGTCAAAAAAGCTGAAATAGGTGATCGGCGACTTGTGGGGCTGATCGATCCGGAAACCGCCGGCGGAAAGGGCATGCAGAATCAGATCGGGACATTTCGGGTCGGACGAGAGACGGTGGGCCAAGCGTTTGGCGACCAGCATGGCGGAGTAGCCCGCGCCCAGGCCGACGTGGACCGGCCCCGGGCGTTGGCTGGCGACGTGCTGGATGAGCGAAATCACCAGATCGGCGCCGACGGCATTGACGCTCCGCGCCGCCTCCGGTCCACTCGCGTCGACGACTTGCAGCACCTGCTGGTCGTCGGCATAGCGGTCGATGTGGTAGCGGTCGGCGATCTGTTGGGCCAGGTGCCGCGCGCGGGGCGGCTGAAGAAAGAGGAAGTTGCGGCGAAAAGCCTCCCAGAGCAGGGGGTAGACGCGCTCTCGGCCCAGATCGCTACGGCCTCGGTCTTCGCGGAGCCATTTGGCCACGGCGGCCGCCGCTCCCCGCTTGTCGCCTCCTTGCCCCTGGTACTGTTCGGCGAGCTGGAAAAGAAACCGCTCGCAAACGGCGAAGACCAACTCGTCGCTCTCCCCTGATGGGTGCCAGCGTGGGGCCATGTCAGCGGTTGCCCTGGGATGTTTACCTGGAACGGTATGGATTAGGTGTTCGTCAATCTATCAGGGAACCTTACCGCCCGCAAGTACGGACGAGGGTTGAGGGTTGAGGGTTGAGGGTTGAGGGTTGAGGGTTGAGGGTTGAGGGTTGAGGGTTGAGGAGTTGAGGAGTTGAGGAGTTGAGGAGTTGAGTACCGAGTGCTGAGTGCGACGTAAGCCCGTCGCCCCGTTTTCAACTACAGTCAACGCGTGACGCGTTGCGGAGCCGGCCTCTTTTAGTAGGCTCGGGCAGGGGAGCGGCGTGGCGACGGCACCTGACACATGGCGATGGCGTCGTCGGGCGTGATGGTACGGCCGAACTCCTCCGGGAATTGGCGAAACCAGCCATTGACCAACAGCAGCATGTCGTGATCCTCCCGCGGCTGGTGAAGAGGGTCGGGGTCCGATCGGTAGGTTTCTTCCAACAGTTTGAGACAACGGCGGGTCGTTGGCCGGTTTCTCGGCGCCTCGCTCGCCGCGACGACTTGGCCGTGGCGGACGAAAACCCATCGCCATGCGCCGCCGGAGTCCGGCAAGGGATAAACGAAGGAGAACCGCCGGCGGGCGTCGCGGAGGCTCTCCAGGTGGTCGGCGAGCGCCGCGAGCTCGCGCCACAGGTCGCGGAGATACGCCGCACGTTCGAACTGCCGCACGGCAGCGGCCGAACGCATGTCGGCGTGCAGGCGATCCAGCAGCGAGCGGTCGCTTCCTTCGAGGAACCGCTTTGCTGCGAGGACGCGCTCGTCGTAGCTTGCCTGAGTGCAGGCGGCGGCGCACGGCCCCAGGCAAGCTCCCAGTTCATGGCGGAGACAGCCGGGCGCGGGCTGCTGGGAGAACAACTCCAACTGGTCGCGAAAACGGATCGGAACCCGATCGGAACAATCGCGAAGCTGGAAGCAATCGTTGAGTGTTCTTACGGCGTCTTTCCAACGGGAGCGGACCGGCCCGAAGAGCCATTGGCTCCGCGGGGCGGGGCGAGCGGCAAGATATGCGTGGCCGGCCGGGCCTCGTCCCAGGCAGAGATAGTAGCTGCGGAGGCGCCGCGGCTGTCCCCGCACGTTGAAGCGCGGGCGCCAGCGCCGAATCAACTCCAGTTCGCGGACGAGGGCACTGAACTCGTGTCCGGCGAGTTCCCAAACCAGCCGTCGCGTGCGGGCGATGATGCGGCGGGCCTTTGAGGCCGTATCGCCCTGGGAGAAGTAGCTGAGCAAGCGTTTTTGCAGGGCTTTGGACTTGCCGACGTAGATCAACTGCCCCTGGTCATCAATCATGCCGTAGACGCCGGGCACCGGCTGGCAGCGGCTGCGAACGAGGCCGCGACACGCGCGCTGGTCGGCGCAGAGCTCGAGGTCGCCGGTTGCAGGGTGCCCTGCGGGCGTCAGTTCGGACTCGCCGAACCCGTCGAAGATCGTGTTTTCCAGAAACGACACGCCGACCTTCCGTGGCCCAAGAAAATTCTGCCAGAAAAAAGCATTATAAATATTCGAACTGTAAGTGCGGGAGTCCAGGGAAGGGGAAAACGTGGGCACTCCGTCGGCGTACCCGGCTTCGGGTTTTGTTCCTTCTCGTCAAGTCGATCGCTAGGCGCGGATTCTTCACGTCCCCCGACGAACGAACTGCCCTCGCTTGCGCTTCGGGTTAATATGAGGACGTGAATAATCCGGGCTAGGCGCGGTAGCCGGGGAACCTTGGGCTCCTGCCGCAAGAGGCGGCAGGGGGCCCGGAATGGTTGTGGGTGACGAATGCTAGCTGCGGAACCTCATTCACCCGTGGGCCGAGCTCACGGGGGTCCTGTTGTGCTGCAAGTCTTTGCGGAACATTGTCTTATGTAAACAATGTCGGGCCGCTCAGCAACCCTGCGATTTAGGGCCGGAGGAGCGGTCCGCGCGAGCCAGGAAATTTTCTGAAGAATTTTTCCCAGGAGCGGGAACTTTTTTGCCGGAACGTCCTTCCTAGTCCCGTTGACGTGCGCACATGCCGCACCACCCGTACAATCGGTCGCGGTCGCCTGTCAGCTTGGGAGACATAAGGGCATCTTGGTAGTCTTTCCCCCGTGTGGACGGGTGTTCTTCTTGGCCATGACCCTGTGGTCGTTCGGGCGGCGTTTCTGTTCGTTAAATCTTCAGCAGCAAGGGTCTTCAAGACGGGTGTCGCAGCGCGACCCACCAGCACAGGGCCTCTGCACATCCTTCGGAAACTGTGCGATTTAGGTAGTTTGGGTGTTGATTTTCGCCCTGCGGACAATTTTAATCGTAAGGATGGGGCTGTTTGCGCCAGTAGGATGGCGAGAGGTTGTCGGCTGGGGATTAGGGGCTAGGTGGAAAATCTTTGTTACCAAATGTTTGACGAGTTTGACTTTTTTCCTTACCAAGGAATCGAACGCCGCGAAGGCGCCCGGGTTCGCTCACGTCGTGACATTATAGGAGACTGATCCATGAGGATCTGGAATACGCTGCGTCGACTGGCTGGCAAACGGACACGGGATCGCAAGGTCGGGTCCGTCGGGAAGCGAACCCCACAGGCGAAGCATCTGAAGAACCGCGGGCTGATGATGGAGCAGTTCGAGGACCGGGTGCTGTTGAGCATCAGTCCACCGGAACTCGTGGCGGTTTTCCGACCGGATGGGCAACTTCTCAACGACGGCTCGTCGTTGAGTTCGGCTCCGTCGAGCCTGATGCTCCGGTTTAACGAGGGGCAGCAGATCGATCCGGCGACGCTGGATACGGGGATCCAGTTCGTTCGCAGCGGCGGCGACGACGTGATCGGCACGGCCGGGACGATTGCCGATCAGACGATCGTGCCGGGATGGATCGGGATCGGCGACAACCCGAACGAAGTCGTCGTCCGTTTCTCAGAGACGCTGCCGGACGATCTGTACCAGATCACCGTCGTGGGCACCGGGGCGAACCCGTTGGCGAACCTGGACACGCCGCCGAAGATCTTCCGCGGCGGCCTGTCGGACGCGAAGGTGAATTTCACCCTCGAACTGGGCGCACAGATCACCTCGATCGTTCCACAGCCGACGTCGCACGAGGCGGTGATTCTCAGCGACTTCTCGGGAGTCCAGGAGGGCGGCCAGTTCATCGTCAACGACGGCACGGATACTCGGCTGTTTGAATTCGACGTGGATGGCGACGGAAACCCGCTCAGTACGGCGGACGTCGTCATCAACATCAACGGCCTGTCGCCGGGAGCTGTCGCCACGGAGATCGCCACCGAGGTCGCCGGCGCCGGGTTGAGCGTGACGGCCGTGGCCGAGGGCAACGACGTACGGATCGAGCCGTTGGACGAAGTGGGCGAGTCGCACGCGCTGGTTCAGGCGCCGTCGGGTCAATCGCTGCAGTTTTCACAGCGCCAGGCGCTGATGCAGCGGCGGAACCAGATCGTCGTCTACTTCGACGACGACAACATGAACGTCGCGACGCTGGACCGTTCAGTGGAGAACCCTTCATTCTACCGTTTGATCGATACGGCGGACGGGTCGATCACATTGCCCGAGACGGTTGTGTTCGAGCCCGGCGTCGGCGGAGCGAGCGTGAGCAAGGCGACGCTGACGTTTGCCAACGACATTCCGGCGGGAGTTTCGGGGCCTTCCGGAACGCTCGGCACGTACCGGATGGAGATCGGCGCCTCGGAAGAAGTGAACGATACGCTGTCCACGTCGACGCGTCTGGGAACCCTCGCTTCGAACCTCGGCGGCGCCGATTTGACGCGGATGCTGGGGGACAATCCGAACCTGCTTGCGGCGTCGCAAGGCGATCAAGACGTCGATCTGTACCGGATGAGCGTCGTGGCCGATGGAACGATCGGCGTGACCCTGAGCTCACCGGACGGTTTTAGCGGGATCGTGCGGCTCTTTAACAGCGCGGGCGCACCGGTTGCCGCGGGCGCCTCGATCAGCCAGGGCGTCACATATGTCGATCCGAATCCCTTGACCACCGAGCGCGAGCCGATGGTGTTCTACGTTGGGGTGTCGGGCGCGAGCAACAGCGGCTACGACCCGTTGAACGGTACGGGGACCGTTTCCGGCGGCAGCACGGGGACATACCGAATGGTGGTCTCGGTGAACGCGCCGGCGCCGATGAACGACGCGAATTCGAGCTTCGACACGGCGACGAATATTGGCAGCCTCGGGGCTGCGGAGACGGAGATTGCGGCGAATATCGCCCCTGGTGGGCCGGTATTTCTGCCCGGCGGTCCGGACGTTTACGAAATCGCTCACCGGTATATTCCCTACTTCGCAAAGTCGCAGGAACACATTGGCGGCGGCGGCAGCAGCTTCTTGGTGAGGGAATACAACTTCAGGGACAGTCTGCCCGGCGGGTACACGAACCACATTACGGAGGTTCAGAAGGAACGTGCGCGGGAAATTCTCCAGATTTATGCCAGCCTGTCGGGCTACGAATTTCGCGAGACCGCAAGCTCCGGGTTTACCATCGCCACGGGTGACGTGCGGGCGCTGGAGCCGACGATTCCACCGTTGGCTGCCGGGGGCATTGCGAATGGCAGTTACGCGATCGTCAACAGCGGGTTGAACTGGGGCGCGAGCGAATACGGCGGTGGATGGTTCAATGTGGCGATGCACGAGATCGGGCATACGATCGGGTTGGGGCACAGCTACGACCTGCCTCCGCTGACGATCATGGGCCAGGGTGAAGACGCGGTTTACACGGGTAGCGCGGAAGCCGTTTTCCCGGGCGACCACGACATTCTTCACCTGCAATATGTCCGGCCGCCGTCGAGCAACGACATCGACCTGTACAAGTTTCAGGTGGAGAAAGACGGCTGGTTCACGGCGGAGACGGTCGCGGAGCGGCTCTCGCCCACAAGCGTGCTCAATACGAAGCTGACGCTGTACCGGGAGGACGCCAGCGGCGCCCGCGAGGTGATGGCCACGAACGACGACTATTTCAGCAGCGATTCGTTCATCGGGCTGCAACTGTCGGCCGGCACGTACTACATCGGCGTGACGAGCACGGGCGTGATCGACATCGATCCGACGATCGAGAATACAGGATTCGGCGGAACGACCGCCGGCAGCTACGAACTTCATTTGAATCTCGACACGGCGCCGAATTCGGCGATTGCCGACACTTCCGGAACCAGGCTCGACGGCGATTCCGACGGGATGCCGGGCGGGGAGTTCGAATTCTGGTTCAACGTCCAGGACGCCGCGCACACGCTCTTTGTGGACAAGTCGGCCGATCCAGCCGGGGCGGACGGTTCGCTGAGCCATCCTTACACGAAGATTCCCGACGCGTTCATCGCGGCTTTGACTGCCGCGGGTGACGCGGACTCGGTCGACCACGTGGTCCGCGTGGCGGGCAACGGCGGCGCCGACGGCAGCATGGCGACGATCGCGGACAACAAGCCGTACCTGATTGGTTTGAACAATGCCGGCGCGTATCTGGAGGACGGCGGGCTGGTGCAGTTCGACCAATTCACGCCAGGCCTGGTCGCGCGGGTCCCGAGCGAGCGGCTTCAGGTTCCCAAGGGCGTGACGCTGATGATCGACGCCGGGGCGCTTTTCAAAATGCGCAAGGGAAGCATCGAGGCGGGAACCGCCGAGGTGGGCATCGATCTCGCCGGTGGTTCCATCCAGGTGTTGGGCACGCCGCTGGAGAGCGTGCATTTTCGTTCGTTCCGCGACGACACGGTGGGCGGGGACAGCGACGGCGTCGGCCCGCAGCCGGCGCGTGGCGACTTCGGCGGCGTGGTTTTCCGGGCGGATTCGGACCGCGATGATGAAGGGATCTTCCTCAACTGGGTCAACAACGCGGAGTTCCGGCACGGCGGCGGCAAGGTGTATGTGAACAACGTGGAAGAGACGTTCAATCCCGTCCACATGGTCGGCGCGCGGCCGACGGTGTCGTTCAATACGATCACGCTGAGCGCCGACGCGGCCATCTCGGCCGACCTGGCCAGTTTCGAGGATTCTTCGAGCGTGCTGGACTGGGCGAACGGGGTCGATCGCGTGGGGCCCGACGTGCACGGGAACCGGCTGGTCAGCAACGGCGAGACGAACACGGTGAACGGCCTGCGGGTGCGGGTGAAGACGAGCACCGACACCGGCCTGCCGCTAGAGAGCATCGACGGAGCGGCGCGGTGGGACGACAAGGACATCGTGCACTTCGTCACGCAAACGATCGTGATCAGCGGCACGCCCGGCGGTCCTTTGGACACCACGGCAAGGTTGGACGGGCGCCTGGCTGTGGACCCTGGTGTGGTTGTCAAGCTGGGAGCGTCGCGGATCGACGTGGAAATGGGGGCGCAACTGATCGCCGAGGGGCGCGTCGACGCGCCGGTAATCTTCACTTCGACCAGGGACGATCGTTTCGGGGCGGGCGGGACGTTCGACACGAACGACGACGGCAGCTTCACGACCCCGGCTGCGGGGAACTGGAGCGGTCTGGTATTCCGGCCGACCTCCAGCGGGACAATCGACCATGCCTGGATCGCCTACGGAGGTGGTCTGTCGCCGGTGCCTCCGAGCAGCGATCGCTTCAATGCCATCGAGATCCACCAGGCCGACGTCCGCGTTACCAACAGTGTGATCCACAACAATGCGGCGGGCCAGGGCGGGAGCCGCGACGGCCTGGGCGCCAACCGGCCCGCTACGATTTACGTGCTCGGCGCGCAGCCGATCATCGTGAACAACCGCATCTACGACAATTTGGGCGACGTGATCAGCATCAACGCCAATTCGATGCAGGCGACGGTGCTGCAGGATCCGGGGCGGTCGACCGGCTTGTCGGACGCCTACGCGTTCCGCAACCGAGGTCCGCTGGTACGGCTGAACCGATTGGAAGGGAACCAGTACAACGGTATGGCGATCCGCGGCGGGACGCTCACGACCGAGAGCGTCTGGGATGATACGGATATCGCGCACATCCTTCGCGACGAGATCGTGATCCCGGATATGCACACCTACGGCGGGCTGCGGCTGGTGAGCAATGCGGACGCCGGGCTGGTGGTGAAGCTGTCCGGGCCGCAAGCCGGTTTCACGGCCACCGGCACGGAACTGGACATCGACGACCGCATCGGCGGCTCGTTGTACATTCTTGGCGAACCGGACCGGCCGGTGGTATTCACTTCGCGGTCGGACGACACGATTCCGGCCGGCTTCGATCTGGACGGTTTCCCGCTGTACGACACGAACGGCGACGGGGCGAGCACCGGATCGCCGGGCGACTGGAGAAGCATCCTGGTCGAGCAGCACGCGAACACGCGGAACGTGGGGATTTACATCGAGCGGGAATCGGCGACGACGGCCGGCAACGACATCAACCGGACCCCGGGGACCGCACAATTCCTCGGGAACCTGGCGCCGGACGTCCAGCGGGGTACGAATCCAAACGAACCGGACGAAGTGATCGACGACGAGAAGGCGGGGGACGACAACCAGCAACTCGGTTTCCAGGTGAACGGTTTCATCGCACTGGACGATCGGACGGACGTGGACGTGTACCGTTTCCAGGCGAGGGCCGGAACGGAGGTCTGGATCGATCTGGATCGCACCGGGTGGGGGCTGGACGCCGTCGTGGAGCTCATCCGCAGCGACGGGCAGGTGTTTGCGCGGTCGATCAACAGTGGCGACATCTCCGGGTATCTCGGCGTGAGCCCGGCCGGCTTGACGAATCAAAGCTGGGTCGGGGGCGACCGGTACACGAGCAATTCGCGCGACGCGGGGATGCGGTTGATCTTGCCCGGAAATCCCAACGACCCGAATTTCCAGGATTACTTCGTGCGGGTGCGGAGCAACACGCCGATTGGCGCGATCAACAATCTTGAGAGCGGGTTGTCGCGCGGCGAGTACCAGTTGCAGATACGCTTGGCGCAGTTGGACGAGGTTCCCGGAACGGCCATCCGGTATGCCGACATCCGCTACGCCACGAACGGCATCGAGGTGTACGGGCAGCCCGCGCACTCGCCGCTGACCGGCGAATCGTACGAGGCGTACACGGAGAGTGGAGCCGACGTGTTCAACGGCCCCTACGGCAGTGGTTCGCAGCCGCTGGACAATTTGCTGGTGAGCGATCGGAACGTGATCAGCGTCGGCGGCAACATGCGGGCGAACAACGACGCGGATTGGTTCAGTTTTACGGTCGATTACGACAAGATCCAGGTTCTGGGCGGATTCAGCAACGGTGGGAAGACGTTCCCCGTGACGTTCGACATCGACTACGCGGACGGGCTGACGCGTCCGGACACGATCCTCTCGATCTACGATTCCAGCGGGGAGTTGATCCTCGTCAGTCGCGATTCGAACGTTCAGGATGACGTGCGGGGAACGGGTGTGGACGAGGGCGATGACCGCGACGACCTGACACGAGGCAGTTTCGGCACCCTGGATCCCTTCATCGGCCCGGTCCATCTGCCAGCGGGGACACCGGGCTCGACCACCACGTATTATGTATCGATTACGACGAATTATCAGGTGCCGCGGGCGCTGGAAGCGACCTTGTACGGCACTTCCGGAGCGTATTCCGGCAGTTACACGACGCGGCTGGAACCGATCAACTCGATCAAGCGCGTGGCCGAGGACCACATCGGGTTCCAAGGCTTCCCCAGCGGCAGCATGATCGACGGGTTTACACAGGTGATGCCCGAACACACCAATCCGCTGCTGGATCTTGCCGACATCACGGCGCTTCGGACGCATGTTCGGCCGTACACGTTCGAGGACGTGGTGCTCTACGTGGCATCAGGCAGTCCGGACAACGGACACTTGTATACAGTCAATCCGTTTACGGGTCAGCGGGTAACGGACGTGGGCACTCTGTCGGGTACCGGGTACGGCTACGGCGACATCGCCATGCGTGCGGATGGCACCCTCTACGGGCAGACGCTCGGCACCAACAACGGCAACTCGGGCAACTTCCGCCAGATCAGCACGGAGAATGCGGCGCAGACTAACCTGGGCGACGACGGGCTTGGCACGAATCCGGACCGGGGCGGCCAGTGGGACGCGCTGGCGTTTCGGCAATACGGCAACCCGGGCCAGTACACGACGTGGGCGGTCAACAACGAGGACGCGGACGACAATAACAACGGGGGAGACGGCCTCGGGTACCCTCGGGCTCTTTACCGGCTGAATTCGAGCGGAAGCGCCATTGACGAAAGCAGCACGGCGACCGGCTTCCAGGAAGTGGGGACGCTGCCGGCGGACACCATCACGGGGATTGCTTTCGCCAGCCCGACGAGCCGCACTCTACGCGGTCAGCGATACAGGCAACCTCTGGGTAACGACGGTCAACGACCCTGGAGGAAACCTCGGCGCTTCGCACAGCGGCTGGACTCTGGTTGCGAACAACGTGCTGGGGAGCACCGGCTTCACCGGTCTTACGCTCGGGCCACAGAACCTCGACGTGTTGAACAGCCGCGATACGGATGGAAACGGCATTCCCGATGAGGTGGAAGACGGCACGCGTCCACTGGTCAACATCTTCTTTGCGACGGGGACGGACCGGCGGCTTTATGCGTTTGACAGCAGCGGCAACGCGCCGGCGTTTTTCGTCTTCGACACCGATGGAGACGATGAAGCGGATGCCAATGTGTCCAATCAGATGCAAAACATCCCGACGGACACGCGGGGGCTCGCTTTCTCCGTGCTCGATTTCAACCTCTGGCATCCGACCATGAACCGCCGGGGCGACGCGGGGCACGGCATCGTGGAGTCGTTCGACGTCAGCCGCAGCGGCCCAGCGTTCCCGGTCCCGAGCATCAACGGGCGAGGTGCGTCGCAGAACGAAGGCGGGGCGAGCTTCTATTTCGGTATGGAACAATGGGTTTCCAATCCATCGGCCTCCAACGCCTACTACACCTACGCCGGGAATGCCCAATACGGCGTTTCGGAACTCAGCCATCGCAACATCACCACGAATTCCAGCATTGGCGGCAACTACAACTTGCCGGGTGGTGCGGAGGGGAGCCTGGTCACCGACTCGTTCAGCCTGGCGGGAAGCGTCTACGCGGACAAGCCGACGCTGTATTTCAATTACTTCCTGGAGACGGAGAACACCAACGCCTCGATCGGTGCGTCGAACGATTCAAGGATGAGGGATAGCGCGCGGGTGTGGATCTCGCAGGACGGCGGCGTGAGCTGGCACCTGCTGGCAACGAACAATTCAACCCTGTCCAGTTTCTTTGCGGACAACGAGTTGCCGCGCTACAAGACTGCCTCCTCCCGAACGGGCGACAATTATTCTCAGCAGCGTGTTCAGGAGTTGTACGACAACACGGGTGTGTGGCGGCAGGCGCGGGTCGACCTGGGTGACTTCGCCGGACAATCGGACCTGATTTTGCGGTTCGACTTCGGCACGTCGGGCCGAATGAACAACGACGTCAACGTTGCATCCGGGAACAACATCAACAACGCGGGGAGTCTAACGAGCGCGAATCGCGGCCGAAACAACCAGCACGAAGGTTTCTACGTCGACGACATCATCATCGGCTATGCCGAGCGCGGCGAGATGGTGACGAACGCGCCGGTCATTCCGTTGGACGAGTCGCATTTCCGAACCGTTCCGCAGAACCCGATGCCGGATGCGCTTGCAAAGTGCCGAGCGGAGCGTATCAGTTGGAGATCCGGCGAGGAACGCCGTATGCCTGAGCCGGCGACCGATCTGCGTTCCACCATCATTCACGGCACGCAGTTCGATACGAACGAGCGGTTCATCCGGGAGAACGATTCGTCGTACGGCGGCAGTCTGTTCGCCCCGGTGGGCGACCGGAACGTCCCGCGCCAGCAGGACCACCTGCAGATCTACGGCAATACGATCGCCGACGTGTCGGGATGGGGCATCTACGTCGACTCGCAGCCGCGCGACGCCACGGACAACCTGCCGCGCCCCGGGTCGGTCCGCAATCTGCCGACGCTCTATAACGACGGCAGTACGCCGGTGAACAACCGGGGCCTGGTGCCGGGCGTGTCGATCGTCAACAACATCGTGGACGGGGCGATCACCGGCGGCATTTTCTTCAGCGGCGATCCGAACAACGGGAATACGGCCGACGCGGCGATCCCGTTCGGGCGCATCCTCAACAACACGGTCTACGGCGGCGCCAGCGCGCAAGGGATCGGCATCCGGGTCACCGAGAACGCCGGCCCGACGATTCTCAACAATATCGTCTCGAACACGGCGACGGGCATTTCGATCGACGCCAGCTCGAATCCGTGGACCGAGGTGGACTACAACCTGTTCAAGGGGAATGCGGCGAACGGAACGGTCGGAACGAACCAGAAAATCCTGAGCGCCGCCCAACCGTTGTTCGTCGATCCGGCGAACCGCAACTTCTATTTGGCGGCGGGGAGCGAGGCCATCGATTCTTCGCAGAGCTTCCTGGGGGACCGCAGCGACATCGCGGCCGTGAAGACCGACGTGGGGATTCCGCCTTCGGCGATCAAAGCGCCGCGGCTGGACCGATTCGCCCAGCTTCGCGCCGATGACATCTTGACGCCGAACACGGGCGACGGCCCGGATCCGTTCTTCGACCGAGGCGCCGTGGAACGGATCGACACGGCGCAGCCTTGGGCAAAGCTGGTCGATCCGCTGGACAATGGACCGATCGACCGCGCGGACACGCAGGACGACTACGTCTTCACCACCGCCGATTTGAGCAGGTTCGAGATCCAGTTGTTCGACACGGGCGTGGGCATTGCGGATTTGACGGTCGACGCGAATCTCGGCGACCTGCTGGTAGCGCCGGTCCATGTGTGGCGAAATGCAGATCCCACCACGTTCCCCGATCTCGGCACGCAGCTCGTGCAGGGGGTGGACTACTTTGCCGTCTACAGCCCCGTCGACGACAAGATCACACTGACGCCCGCGGCCGGTTTCTGGACTCCGGCGAGCACCTACAGCATTTTGTTGGATAACACGATCCAGGACATCGCGGGCAATGCGATTTCTCCCACGACGCTGGGCGGCGCGTACGCGAATCGCACCGTGTTCGTGGTGAACCTGGGGACGTACGACTACGGCGACGCGCCGGATGACGGGAGCGGGGCGTATCCGACGCTCAACGCCAACGACGGCGCCCGGCACCTGATCGATCCCGGCTACTACTTGGGCAACGGGGTGACGTACGAGGCCGACGCCTACCAGAACGCCACGGCCACGGGCGACGGCAACGACGACGGCATAAGCCTGGGGCCGACGATGCTGGTCAACCAGTTGGGGGACAACTATATCCACTTCACCGTGACGGCCTCGGGCAGCGGCTATCTCGATGCCTGGATCGACTATGACGGGCTCGACGGCTGGGAAGCGAACGAGAAGATCGAGGTCTGGACCGATCTGGATGGCGACGGGTTTTCCTACGATGACGCTCCCGGCTCGGAAGTGCACTACCTGAGCGGCCAATCGATCCCGGTTTCGCAGGGGCTGAACCATTTCTATCTGGTCGTGAACAGCGGCCAGATCAGCGGGGACCTGGATCAGACGTTCGGCAGGTTCCGTTTCTCGCGAACCGGCGGGCTGCCGCTGACGGGCGAAGCTGCGGACGGTGAAGTCGAGGATTATCTGTTGAGCATCGTCACGTCGCTGAAGGACTACGGCGACGCGCCGGCGAGCTACGAGGGCAATCTGGCGGTTCCGCCGGCGTCCGATCCGGCATGGCACGTGCTGGATCCCGACCCGAGCTTGCGGGCGAGGCTCGGCGCCGACGTGGACTACGAGGGGACGAACCGGCCGAGCTCCGACGCGCTGGGCGACGACACGGCGGATCGGGACGACGAGGACGGGATCGCGTTCACGTTCGGCGCGCTGGTTGCGGGGCAGGACGCGCAGATTGACGTGACTGCGACGCTGCCGGCGGGCGGCGGCACGTACTACCTGCAAGGCTGGATCGATTTCGACATCGACGACCGGTGGGCCGATTACAACGACCCGTTCGAGGGTCTGGTCTCGGAGCACGTGCTTGTCGACATTCCGATTGATTTGAGCACCGGTACGTTCAGCGACTCGTTCACGTTCCACGTGCCCGCGGGAGCGAGCCAGGGGACAAGCTATGCGCGGTTCCGGTTGAGCAGCGCGATGAGCGTGGTCGGCGATCCGGTCAACGGCATCAACTACTTCGGCATGGCGCCGGACGGCGAGGTGGAGGACCATGCAGTCGAGATCGTGGCCACGGCGTTCGACTTCGGCGATGCGCCGTACAACCCGGCGAACGCAGCCGAGCCGGATTACCCGACGCTGCTGGCGCAGGACGGGGCGCGCCATGCGTACGTATTCAACTCTCCGCTTCGCCTGGGCGCGGCGATCGACTACGAGCAGGATGCGATCCTCGACGCGGGAGAAACGGCAACCGGCGACGATTCGGACGGGGTGGTGAACGATGAGGACGGCATCCGCATCGGATCGCTGAATCCGAGCGGACCCCGGCTACGGCAAGTTCCGCGTGGGGGCAAGCACGTGGGTGTACGTGACGGTCGGCGCGGAGGGGTATTTGAACGGCTGGCTCGACTGGGACAAGAATGGCACTTGGAACGGCTCGGCGGTCGATCCGGACCGAGGGCTGCTGTCGGAACACATCATCGACAGCCGGTTGATCGAGATCGGGTCGAACGGACTTCCGTCCGTGCCGGGTTTCGATCCCGGCGATCCGAACGACGCGTTCGAGTTCTACGGCGGGCGCTGGTGGCAGAAGGTGGCGGTCGACGTGCCGGCGGGCCTCTCTCCGCAGGACGGAACATTTGCAAGGTTCCGCTTCAGCTCGGTCGAGGACCTCAGTTACGTTGGAGCGGCGCCGGACGGCGAGGTGGAGGACTATCGGGTCTCCACGATCGTGGGGACCGGCTCGATCAGCGGCTGGAAGTTTGAGGACATCGACGCGGACGGCGCGTGGAACATCGGCAGCGGCGTGGGCGCGGTGCCCGAGATCGATTTCTCCGATTTCGGAACGGCCGGTGTGGCGGTGCCCGGAATCGGTGCGAGCGACGACGGCTCCTCCGCGGCCTTGCCGCTGGGCTTCTCGTTCGACTTCTACGGCCAGACGTACACCGATTTCTACATCAACAACAACGGCAACGTGTCGTTCGGTGCTCCATTGGGCGAGTTCGTCCCGCAGGGTTTCCCGCAATCGACGGCCGTGATTGCGCGCTTTCTGGGCCGACGTGGACACGCGTTCCGGCGGCGGGGAGGTGCGGTGGCTGACCGGGACGACAGCCGGAGGGCATGCCTACGTCCGCGTGGATTGGGTCGACGTCGGTTACTTCGACCGGAATTCGGCGGGCAACACGAACGCTCGCAACGCGTTCTCGCTCTACATCGAGGACGATCCGAACGGCGACGTCGTCGTGTTCGACTACGAGTCGGCTGGGATGGACCACCGGCGACACGACCGGCACGGCAGGGTTCGGGGTCTTGGCGCCCAGATCGGCTTCGATGCCGGGGACGGCGATCCGACGCAAATGCTGAGCCTGATGCGGCCAAACAGTCCCGCGGACCTGTCCGACCTGTTGCAGATGGAGCAGCGGGGATTCCGCATCAGCCCGGCAACCGGCGAGCCGATCGAAGCCGAGCCGGGGCTGGCAGGCATCATCGTGTACCTGGATCTGAACGGCAACGGCATTCTCGACCACGACGGATTCGGCAATGAGGAGCCTTCGAGGGTGACGCGGTCGGACGATCCGTCGACCGCCGGCATCGACGAGACGGGCTACTACGAATTCACCGGGCTTTTCGACGGTTCCTACCAGGTCCGCGAGTGGATCGACCCGGCGCTCTATCCCGAGTTGATCCCGACGCATCCGAGCGCGGCGACGGGCGACATCCGCGTGCTGCAGAACGGCGCGGGCATCACCGACGGCAGTTTGTTCACGGTGAACGACGGCAGCAAGGTGGTCACGTACGAGTTCGACAACAACGACAGCGTGACGGAAACGCCGACTCTCCGCGCGGTCGATATCCTCGGCGGCGACACTCCCGATCAAATTGCCGCGGCGATCGCCGCGGCCGTGGAGGCCACTCCCAATTTCAAGATCTCGGCGACTTCGAGCGGCAGCGCGGTCAAGTTGACCGCGGAGGCCGGCTCCAGCGTCGGTCTGGGACTGGCGGTGGTGGGCGGCATTCTGGAGGACGTCACTTCGTTCAGCAACGGCGGCTGGCACTACGACGTGAATCTCGGCGCGGGCGAGAGCTTCGAGGACGCCAATTTCGGCAATTTCTTCCTGCCACGCGTGAGCGTTTCCGACGTGGCGGTGTGGGAAGGGGACGATCCGGCGAACCCGACGCGGGTCGACGTGACGGTGCACGTCACGAAATCGTACGGGTCGGCGCTCGTGGTCGATTACCACACGGTGGACGGCACGGCCACGTTGGCGGACGGCGACTACCAGGGGGCGTCGGGCCAGATCACGATCGATCCGAAGGCGACGCCGCTGGGGGCCTGGAATTCGTCCGTGCTGGCCACGACCGGCACGCTGGCGGCGAAGTACGACGTAGCCGGCGACTATGTGGTGTGGGAGGCGAGGGACGGCGCCGACAAGGACATCTATCTGTACGACGGCGCGAGGAATCTCGTCCTGCAATTGACCCACAATGCGCGCGAGGACTCCGCGCCGAAGGTGCACGTCTCGGCAGACGGTTCGACGGTATACGTGGTGTGGGTGGGCCGCGACGGCAGCGGCGGCGACGACTCGCAGATCTTCCTCTACACGTACGACACGCAAACAGCCACGGGCGTGACGACCCAGGTGACGCACACCCGTACGCGGTCGGCGATCCGCAGCCGAGCATCAGGCCGCCCTACAACGCCTACGTCACGTGGTGGGGCGGGACGACGGGCGGCAACGAGATCCTACCTGTACGACGTTACGACGCGAGCGACGACGAACATCTCGGCCAAAGTCCCCGGGCATGGGGATGGCCGATTACGCGCCGCAGATCTCCGGCGGTATCGTCGTCTGGTACGGTTACGACGGCAAGGACAACGAGATCTACCTGTGGGACACCGCCAAGGCAGTCGGCAATCCGAGTTACGTGCCGGTGCAGGTTACCTCGAACTCGGCCGAGGACAAGCGCAGTCCAGATCGACGGCACCAGCGTGGTGTGGCAGGGGCGGAACGGCATCGGCAACGACTGGGACATCTTCCTCTACTGCGCCAACGCCGCCAGCGGTTCCGGGAGCACGACGCAGGTCACCGATACCGTGGCCTTCCCGAGCGCAACCGACGATACCGCGCCGATGGTCTCCGGTGAGAACGTCGTTCGGCGGGGTTACGACGCCAACAATCCCGCGGGCCGCGGCGATTGGGACATCTTCCGCTATCACATTCCATCCGGCGCGATTACCAACGTCTCGGCGAACGCGCAGTTGGACGACTCGAATCCGCAGATCTACGGCGACCAGGTGGTCTGGCAGTCGCAGCGGTGGGCGGCAACTGGGAAGTCATGCACCGGGATCTTGTCGAGCGCGACGCCCAAAACGTATCGCGGAAGCGGGGGCAGGACCACAGCTTCCGCTGGTAAGCGGGGGATTGGTCGTCTGGCAGAACTACGACGGGCAGAACTACTGGCTGATGGCAAGCAGGCGGAGCCGAAGTCACCGGGACGATCACGCTCTACGTGAACGGCGATACGCGCCCGGAGGACAACGAATTCTTCCGTGATTCTGGACGGCGCCATGGTCGTCGGCCTGGGCAACGGGGTGATCGTGAACGATCGGGCGGACGTCGAGATCCTCAACGACGAGACGACGGCTACGCCACCTGATGGCGCACGCGCGCCGGAGAGCTACGGGATGCTGTTGGCCTGACGCAACGCGCCCGCCACAAGATCCGCCTCGACGGAGATGTCCCATTGCGAACCAGCAACTGACCTGGGTGCCACGGTGGATGCCGAGGCCATCGACTGCCGGGCTACTACGCGGACGGCGACGACAGCTTCCTGCGCGACGACGAAGAGGGAGACAACGTTGGGAACCAGCTTTCTCCTGGTCCTGCTGGTGCCGGGCGGTACACCGATTTGCAGCTCGACATCGTCGACGCGCCGGGACCGGCGGCCACTTGGCTGCGTGGATCGATCGGAACGGCGACGGCGTGTGGGCTGACTACACGGATGCCGAGGGCATCCATCTCCGAGCAGGTGCTCGCCGGAGTGGCGGTGAGCGGCGGAACGTCGCAAGCGTTTCCCGTTTTCGTCCCCGAGGGATCGAAGCGGGGCGCGACCTACATGCGGTTGCGGCTGGCGAGCTCGTGCAGTTCTTCTCTGACGGGCACAGCCAAAGGCGAAGTGGAGGGGATTACAGGGCTGGAGCACGTGGTCGGCACAGGGACGATCAGCGGCTGGAAGTTCGACGACTGCAACGGGCACGGCGTGGAACAACCAGGGTACGCCGGTGTTCGTGCCGAACGTCAACCTGAAGCCGCATTCGGAACGGGGTCGGTGGTGCTCGCCAACAACGACGATGGTCGTCGGCGGGCGCAGGACTTCGGTTTTTCGTTCGAGTATTACGGCCAGATGTACTCGCAGTTCTTCGTCAACAACAACGGCAACATCAGTCTTGGCGGGCCGGTCAGCGAATTCAGCCCGCAGGGCTTCCCGCAGTCGACGCCGGTGATCGGGCCGTTCTGGGCCGACGTCGACGCCGCACCGGCGCGGGCCAGGTGCAATTGCACCGCGGCACGAGTTCGCGCGGGCAGGAGTATGTGCAGATCGATTGGGTTGACGTCGGCTATTTCGACCAGAACGACGCGAGCAATACGGAGGCGCGCAATGCCTTCTCGCTGTACATCGAGAAACGATCCGGCGGTGATATCGTGGTGTTCAACTACGTGGATATGAACTGGACCACGGGCGACGCGACTGACCGATGGCCTCGGCGGCCTGGGGCGTCAGATCGGCTTCGACGCGGGCGACGGAACCAACTACTTGAGCGTAATGCGGCCGAAAAGCCTGGAGGATCTCTCGGATCTTCTGCAGACGGAGCAGTTCAAGTTCCGGATCGATCCGGCCACCGGCGCGCCGATCGAGCCGGAACCGGGGATCGGCGGCGTGAGTGATCTTCCTCGACGTGCCGGGGGTGGAACGGACGGTGTCTGGCATCCCGGCGATCCGGCCAACCACATTCCGGCGGAGCCCTGGATGATTCACGCTGCTGGACGATCTTTCGACGCCGGAGATATCGGCGAGACGGGGTACTACGGTCACCGGGCGATGACCAGGATATGTTCAGGGGCAGTACGGTCCGCGCAGATACCGCTCGATCCGCAAGAGTGGATCCAGACGTATCCGAACGCCAATGGGTACGTGCCCGCGAATACCGCGCGGATGCAGACGCTGGGCGGATCGCCGTCGTTTGAAGGGGATACGTTTACGATCTACGACGGCAACCCCGCCAACCAGCCGGCCGTGAACGTTTCGAGTTCGACAATATCACGGCCAGCGGCAACGGCAGCGCAAGGCAATACGCGGATTGCGTACCGCGAGGACTATACGTTTACGATGATGGCGTCGGCGATCGCCCAAAATCAACACCGGGCGGTCGCGCTAACGTGACGGCGACTGGACGGCGTGACCGGTCACGGTGACTGCTTACGACGGGCGACGCTCACCTGGGACTTCGGCGGGCGCTTCAAGCGCTGGAAGACGTGACGTCGACCATGGATGCCGCATGGTTTCTACACGATCCGGCTGCTGCAGGAGGACGAGCACTTCGCGGGGCCACTTCGCAATTACCGGAAGCCGCACATCGAGATCGGCAACGCGGTGGTTGCGGAGGGCGATTCCGGGGAGAAGACCGTCGAGGTCGAAGTCCACGTGAAGAAGTCGTTCGGATCGACGATCACGATCGACTACCACACCGATGCGGACGGCTCGGCTATCGCCGTGAATCTCGACTACGTGCCGATCAGCAATGGCCAGCTCGTGATCGGGCCGCACAACACGCCGCTGGAAGGCAAGGACGCCTGTGGAGCGCGCTGGCCGTGCCGCAGGGAACGGTGGTCAACCAGGGCAGACATCGTCTTCCTGTTCGACACGACGCCGAAGATGGGCGGCAGCATCAACGACGTGCAGACGAACTCGCCGCTGATGGACGCGGCCATGCAGGCGGCGGGCATCAATGCCCAGTACGCTGGTAGAGACCGGGGGACACGGGGGTGGGAGGCGATCATGACCCAGGACGTGACCGACTTCGCCTACGTTCACCGACCCGCTCGGCCCTTCCCTCAATGTGGCGATCCAGGGGGCCTACGAGCCCGGAGCGTGGCCGTGTTGGAGCGCTGAACGGCCTGACCTGAGCGGCTTCCCGGCAACCACGCTCAACTTCCTGCCCGGGGTCGAAGATCGCGCTGGTGATGTTGACGGATGAGGACGACGACGCCACTGACCGAGTTTGCGGCCGGCCCTGTCGGCGCTGGTGAACCACGACGCCCTGTTCGCCTACATCGGAGCGAGCCCAGCGTTTGGCACGGCCTGGTACGGGAATACCGGACGCGCTATGGGCGCGATGGCCTGGAGCGACGGGCGGCGGAGGGTTCGACATCGAGGACTTCCGAAACGATCCGACGAACTTCTTCACCGCGTTCACGGACTTCCTCGAGCGGGTGGTCGTCGAGGAGTTGGCCGACTACTACTACGACGTCCGGGGCGACGGCCGTGGTGGAGGGCCTTCGATGGGCGCCGACACCGACGTTTTCCTCCACAACACGCTGACCGGCCTCTACGCGCCAGTTGACCAACGACACCTGCCGGAGCCGCTACACGAAGATTCACGGCTCGAAGGTGGTTTGGGTCGGGCACGATGGCGACTTCGGTCCTGGCGCACCGCGACGACTGATCAATCTGTACGGACATCGATACGGACACCACCGTGCAGATTACCTACTCCGCCAACATGGTGGGCGATCTTGCAGGTGTCGGACACGCACGTGACCTCGGTGGAAGACACGCCGACCGGCCGCGACATCTTCGTCTACGACATGGCGACGAAGGTAATCTCGAACGTGCCGGACCTGGTGTACGACCATGCAGATGAGGGACGAGGATCCGCAGATTTCCTTCGGCTCGCGTGATCTGGACCGGCTTCGACGGCAAGGATCGCGAGATTTACCTCTACGATGCCGCGACCGGGACGGCCAAGACGGTGACCGACAACGCGGGACTGGACGATCACGAGGCGAAGATCGACGGCCCTACATCGTGCGGCGGGGCTACGACGGCACCGACTACGAGATCTATCTTTACGACATCGAGTCGGGAGCGACCACGCAGATCACGAACAAACGCGTTTCCGGGATTAACCATCTCGGGGGTGTCGGGCGACAACGTGGTGTGGCAGGGCTACGACGGTTGGACCCGAGCAACCCGGCCGACCGCGGCGACTGGGACATTTTCCGATACCACATCCCGTCGGGCGGGACTACGAACGTGTCGGCCAATGCGACGTTCGACGACGAAAGCCCGCGGATCGAAGGCAACCGCGTGGTGTGGGACGTCGAGCGGCTGGGCGGCAATTACGAGGTGATGCAGTACGACCTCGACGCGGACATTGCGCGGCAGAACATTTCGATGAACGCCAACGAGGACCGCTTCCCGATCGTCAGCGGCGACCTGATCGTGTGGCGGAACCACGACGGCGAAAACTACCGGCTGATGTACGCCCGCCAGTCGGAGGCGGAGGTGGTGGCCAAGATCCCGGTGGTGATCAAGGGCGATGTGAAGGTCGAGGACGACGAGTCGTTCAAGCTAGTCGTCGACACGGCGACGATCGACCTGGTCACGGGCACGATCGACGCGGTTGCGGACGACGACGGGACGGGCACGATCGTGATCCTCAACGACGACGGCGGCAAGGACTTCGGCGACGCCCCGGTCAGCTACGGCACGCTGGCGGCGAACAACGGGCCGAGCCACACGATCCTGCGCGACGGCGCGGGCAATCCGCTCTTGGCGATCGGCTCGCTGGTCGATCCGGAGAACGACGGCCAGCCGCGCGCGGATGCGTTGGGCGACGATACCGATCTGCTGGGCGCGGATGAAGACGGCCTGGTTTCGCTGACGTCGCTGGTGGCTGGTGAGACGCTTTCCGGGCTGGTGCCGGGCGCGACGGCGACCTTGACGGTCGACGTGACCAACGGCACGGGCAGCGATGCTTACCTCAGCGCGTGGATCGATTTCAACGGCGACGGTGTGTGGGCCGATTACACGGATGCCGCGGGCAATCTGATCTCCGAGCGCGTGATTGCGGCGGAGCTCGTCGGCGACGGCGAGTTTTCCCAAGAGTTCCAGGTGCCGGCGGGACTTCCGGCGGGCAATACGTACCTGCGGCTGCGGCTGAGCTCCAGTGCGGCGGGCGCGGCGCAGCCGACCGGCTCGGCCCCGACCGGCCAGACCTGGTACGGCGAGGTGGAGGACCACCGGGTACGGGTCGAGAACGGGACGAGCTCGATCAGCGGCTGGGAGTACGAGGATTTGAACGCCGACGGCGTGTGGAACAACCACGGCAGCACGGTCTTCGTGTCGCCGGTCCAACTGCGGCCCTTCGGCAGCGGCACGCAGGTGCTGATGTCGGGGACGGACAGCGACGGGCAACTCCGGACCGCCGTGGTCGGCAACGACGACCTGTCGTCGGACGCCGTCGACTTCGGCTTCTCGCTGGATTTCTACGGCCAGACGTACACGCAGTTCTACATCAACAACAACGGGAATATCACGTTCGGCGGGCCGCTCGATCAGTTCAACCCGGCCGGCTTCCCGCAATCGACGCCGATGGTGGCGCCCTTCTGGGCCGACGTCGACACGCGGACGGGCGCGGGCGAAGTGCGGCTGAACCGGGGGCTCACGGCCGGCGGGCACGCGTATGTGCAAGTGGACTGGGTCGACGTCGGGTACTTCGACCAGACGAACCCCGGCAACACCGACGCGCGGAACGCCTTCTCGCTGTATATCCAGAACGATCCGGCGGGCGACATCGTGATCTTCGACTACCAGTCGATGAACTGGACCACCGGCGATCCGAACGGCACCGGCGGGCTCGGCGGGCTCGGAGCCCAGATCGGCCTGAATGCCGGCGATGGGACCAGGTCGCTCAGCCTCATGCGGCCGACGACCTTGGAGGACCTCTCGAATCTCCTGCAGACCCAGCGCTACTCGCTTCGGCTCGATCCGGTCACCGGCGAGGCGGTGATTCCCGAACCGGGGATGGCCGGCATCGAGGTCTACCTCGATCTCAATGAGAACGACGGCTGGGATCCCGGCGAGCCGTTGACGGTGACGATGAGCGACGATCCCTCGACGCCGAACGTCGACGAGACCGGTTACTACCGGTTCGACGGCCTCTTCCCGGGCGAGTACCGGGTGCGCCAGAGGATCACCGACCCGGACCTGATTCCGACGAATCCGACGGCGAAAGTCTACCTGCCGGACGGCATCCAGGAGCTCGAGGTCCAACAAGCCTGGCCGCAGATCGCCGAGGGAACCTTTACCATCGACGACGGCACAGGCGCGATCACGTTTGAATTCGACAAGGACGGCAGCGTGGTGGAAACGCCCGCACGCGATCGTCATTACCGGGGCCATGGGACGGCGGCCGACGTGGCTGCCACGATGGTGTCGGCGATCAACCGGGCGCCGGGACTGGACGTGGTGGCGACGGCGGCCGGCGACGTGGTGCGGCTCGCCGCGAAGGCCGGCGCGACGTTCACGGTCGACGTGTCGAGCGTTACCGACCAGTTGGATCTCATCACGTCTTACGGTGAAGACGGCTACTACCAGGTGAACCTCGGTGCCGGCGAGCAGTTCCAGGGCGCCAATTTCGGCAACTACGTGAAGCCGCACATCGAGGTGTCGAACATCGCCGTCCCCGAAGGCGATTCCGGCGATACGACCGTGGAGGTCGAAGTCCGGATCAAGAAGTCGTTCGGGTCGACGGTCGTGGTGGACTACCACACACAGGACGGGACGGCGCAGGACGGGGAGGCCAGCGAGGACAACGATTACCAGGGGACGAGCGGTCAGATCACCATCGGCCCGCAGACAGGCCCGGCATACGGCTGGGACTCCTGGTCGATCGCCACGATGAACCCATCGGGCACATCGGCTTCCAGCGGCGAGGGATCGGGGCCGTCGGTGCCGCTTCCGAGCGGTCCTTTGCCGGCGCCCGTGCCGGTGACCGGTCCGACGAAGTTCACCGACTCGGCCGGCAGAGTCTACTTCGTGGATCCGCCGGCGCCCACGCTTCCGCCTTCGGTCGGCGGTACCGAGACGGTCATGGCGCCGCCCTATCCGCTCTCACAGACGTTCGCATTGCACAGCAATCCGGGCGCTTCCAAGGTGATCTATCTGGACTTCGACGGCCACACCACGACCGGCACGTCGTGGAACACGCTGTGGAACATGACGTCGATCGTCACGCCGGCCTACAGTCTCGACGGCTCGTCCAGCTTCTCGGATATCGAACTGGAACAGATCCAGAGAGTCTGGGAGCGGGTGGCCGAAGACTATGTGCCGTTCGACGTCAATGTGACGACGGAAGATCCGGGCGTGGCGGCGCTGACCAACAGCGGCGGCGGCGATAGCCAGTGGGGCATGCGGGTGGTGATCGGGCCGGACCAGGCCGCCACCGGCGCCGGCGGCATCGCCTACCTTACCTCGTTTACATGGAACTCCGACACGCCGTGCTTCGTGTTCAACGTCGGTGAAACCGGCGTGGCCGAGGCGGCGTCGCACGAGGTTGGGCACACCCTCGGGTTGTACCACGACGGCGACAGCACGCAAGAGTACTATCCGGGTTACGGAAGCGGCCCGACCGGCTGGGCGCCGATCATGGGAGTCGGCTACTACCAGCAACTGGTTCAGTGGAGTCAGGGGGAATACCCCGATGCCAACAACCAGGAAGATGATCTGGCGATCATCACCACGAACAACGGCTTCAATTATCGGCCGGACGACCATGGCAACACGCTTGCCACCGCCACGCGCCTGACCGGCGTCGGACACGTCTCCGGCGCAGGCATCATCGAGCGCGGCACCGACGTGGACTACTTCTCGTTCAACAGCGGCGGCGGGGCGGTGACGCTCGACATCCGGCCCTTCTACCGCAGTCCGAATCTCGATATTTCCGCGACGCTTTACGATTCCAGCGGAAATGCGATTACCACGAGCAATCCGACGAACTTCCTCGACGCCACCTTCAATCTGAATCTGCCCGCCGGCAGGTACTACTTGTCGGTGGAGGGGGTCGGCAAGGCGGCAGGCACGGATCCGGGTTACACCGATTACGGCAGCCTGGGTTACTACTCGATTTCGGGGACGATTCCCGCGGTCAGTTCGTACGACGTTTCCGGCGAGTACGTGGTCTGGGAATCGCCGAGCGCTGCTGGAACGGAAATCTATCTGGGCGACACCGCCACCGGCGCCGTCCACCGTCTGACCAATAACGACACGGAAGACTTCTCCGCCAAGATCCACGCGCTGGCCGACGGCTCGAAGGTCTACGTCACGTGGGTCCGGCACGACGCTGCGGCGGATTCCCAGGTCTTCCTCTACACGTTCGACACCGCGACCAAAACGGGCGCAACCGTGCAAGCCAGCAGCGACCCATTCTCGGTGGCCGATCCGCAGGTTTCCGCGACGGCCGCCGGACAGGCCTACGTGACCTGGTCGGCCGACACGCTCACGGATCGCGACATCTTCGTTTACGACGGTGGGGGCCGGAACGGCGCAGATGTTTCCGACATGGTCTACGACCACGGCGGGCGGAACGATTTCGACCCGCAGATCTCCGGATCGCGGGTGGTCTGGACCGGCAACGACGGCAAGGACGACGAGATCTACCTGTACGACGCCGCGACGGGATCGGTCACTCAGGTGACCAACAACGCGACAGCCGATGGTTCGGCGAAGATCGACGGCTCGAACATCGTCTGGCGGAGTCTGGACGGCGGCGACTACGATATCCTCCTTTACAACATAGACTCGGCGCGACCACCCCGGTCACGGCGAACAACTTCGACGACAACTCGCCGCAGATTTCGGGCGACAACATCGTCTGGCAGGCCTACGACGGGATCGATCCGGCCGATCCGGCCGACCGCGGCGACTGGGACATCTTCCGCTATCACATCGACGCGGGCGACCACGAACGTATCGGCCAACGCCTTCTTCGACGATTTGAATCCGCAGATCGTGAACAACCAGGTGGTCTGGGAATCGCCTCGCCTTGGCGGTGACAGCGAGATCCTGCACCGCGACCTGCATGCGGCTCGGCGGTGAATAATTTCATCAGCCCTGCGAAGACGTGGAACCGCTGTTGAGCGACCAGTTGGTGGTTTGGCGGAGCTTCGACGGCGGAGTCTACCGTCTCATGGTCGCTCGCCGGACCGAGGCGGAAGTGACGGCGACGATCCCCGTGGCGATCCGCGGCGACACGAAGGTGGAACCCGACGAGCAGTTCCAGTTGATCATCGACGGCGCGACGGCAAGCGTGCTGACCGGCACGGTGCAGGCAGTGATCGATGACGCCTCGGCGACCATCGTGATCCTTAACGACGACGGCGGCAAGGACTTCGGCGATGCTCCGGCGAGCTACGGCGAGGCCAGCCACTCGATCCTCAAGGATGCCGTGGGCGACCCGCTGTTGGCACTTGGCTCGACGGTCGATCCGGAGAACAGCAGCCGGACCAGCGACGACGCCACGGCCGACGACAACGATCTCTTGGGTGACGACGAAGACGGCCTCGTTTCGCTGACCTCCGCCGTTGGAGGCGACACGATCGATGGCCTCGTGGCGGGACAGTACGCAACTCTGACCATCGACGTGACCAACGGTACGGGCAACGACGCCTACCTGAGCGCGTGGATCGATCTCAACGGCGACGGCCTGTGGGCCGACTACACCGATGCCGAGGGCAACCCGGTCTCCGAGCGCGTCATTGCGGCGCGGGCAGTCGGGGACGGCCAGGTTTCGAGGCGTTCCTCGTGCCTGCCGGCATTCAGGCGGGCAACACATTCCTGCGGCTGCGATTGAGCTCCAGTGCGGCCGGCGCGGCCCAGCCGACCGGTTCGGCCCCGACGGGCCAGACCTGGAACGGCGAAGTGGAAGACCACCGTGTGACGATCGTGACCGGCTCGGGCACGATCAGCGGTTGGAAGTTCAACGACCGCAACGCCGACGGCGTGTGGAACAACCTGGGGATGTCGATCTTCATTCCGCCGGTCGAAATCACCGGTTTCGGCACGGGTCAGCAAGTGCTGATGTCCGGCAAGGACAGCAACAATCAGGACTACACGGACGTGGTCGGAAACGACGACCTGTCGTCGGCGATTCAGGATTTCGGCTTCGACTTCGAGTTCTACGGCCAGACGTACAGCCAGTTCTACATCAACAACAACGGCAATATCACGTTCGAGGGCCCGCTGGGCCGCTTCTTGCCCGCGGGGTTCCCGGACGGGACGCCGATTCTGGCTCCGTTCTGGGCGGACGTCGACACGCGGACGGGCGCGGGCAACGTGCGGTTGACGAAGGGGACGACGGGCCAGGGGAGTCCGTTCGTGCAGGTCGATTGGGTCGACGTAGGGTACTTCGACCAGACGAAGTCGACCAACACCGATGCCCGCAACGCCTTCTCGCTTTACATCGAGGACAGCCCGCTGGGCGACATCGTGGTCTTCGATTATCAGTCGATGGAGTGGACAACGGGCGACGGAACCGGGACCGCCGGCTTTGGCGGCCAGGGTGCGCAGATCGGGTTCAACGCCGGCGACGGCACGTACCTGAGCCTGATGCGGCCCAAGAGCGGGGAAGACCTGTCCGACCTGCTGCAGATCGAGCAGTACGCGTTCCGGATCGATCCCGCGAGCGGAGCCCCGGTAATTCCGGAACCGGGAATGGGCGGCGTCGAGGTGTTTTTGGATCTCGACGGGGACGGAGCATGGACGCCAGCCGATCTTTCAAGTAACCGTCCGGAAGAGCCACACACGACCACATGGTTCGACGATCTGTCGACGCCGGACGTTGACGAGACGGGCTACTACGAGTTCACCGGGCTGTTCCCACGCGAAGAGGCTTACATCGTCCGCGAAATCGTGCCAAGCTCGGATTGGGTGCAGACCTCTCCCAACACGACCGCGCATCTGCCGGAAGGGAAGTGGACGGTGCAGGTGGAATGGTCGACAAGCGACGATATCGACGGCGAGACGTTTACCATCGATGACGGAACCGGCGAGATCACCTTCGAATTCGACGACGATGGGAGCGTGGTGCAGACGCCGACGCGCCGGGCCGTAGTGATTAGCCCATCGCATCGGACCGCCGCCGACCTGGCGGCCACGGTGGCCCATGCGATCAATCAGACTCCGGGCCTGGATGTGGCCGCTTCGGCCGCGGGGGACCTGATCGCGCTTTCGGCCGAGGGCGACGCAAGCTTGGACGTGGGGCTGGCCTCGGCGACGGCGCTTTCCGACAAGAGTTCTCAGAGCGATGAGGACGGCTTCTATTCGGTTTACCTCTTGAACCCGGGCGACCGCTTCGAGAGGGCCGACTTCGGCAATTTCCGGATCCCGCACATCTCGGTGTCTGACGTCGAGGTGTACGAAGGCCAGACCGGCGAGACGACGGCCGAGGTTACCGTGCACGTGAAGAAGTCGTTCGGCTCGGCGATCGACCTGGTCTACTCGACCGAGAACGGCGACGATATCAATCCGGATCTTAACGCTACCGACGGCGACAACGACTACGATCCGGTGGCGGCCGGACATCTGCCGATCGGTCCGCAGCAGGATCCGCTGGGCGAGTGGACCTCTTCGGTGCTAGGACCGGTGTATGTCCGGGAGGAGAGGACCGACGAGATCGAGATCAACCTGGTGACGCCCGGCGCTCTGGCCATGGCTCCGAACGACGACCAGTCGACCGGACTTTTGGACCTTGGATTCGTGTTCGAGTTCTACGGCAACAACTTCACCCAGTTTTACATCAATAACAACGGGAATATTACATTTGAGCGGGCGTTGTGGGAGTACGTGCCCGAGGGATTCCCCTACCAGACGCCGATCGTGGCGCCGTTTTGGGCGGACGTCGACACGCGTCCCGACGGCACGACCGGTGCGCCCGGCGGCGAGGTTCGCTGGACTCAGGGCACGACCAGCGAGGGCCATGCGTTCGTCCAGGTCGACTGGATCGATGTAGGGTACTTTTTCGCCCATACTGACTTGCGCAACACCTTCACCTTGTACATCGAGGACGACCCGGCCGGGGACATCGTGGCCTTCGTGTATCACGATATGCGGTGGGCCACCAGCGACACCGACCCGAGTGGGCTGGGAGCCCAGATCGGCTTCGATTCCGGCGACGGCGCCAATTACCTCAGCCTGATGCGGCCCAACAATCAGGCGGGCTTGAATGCGCTGAACGCGATGGGGCAGTGGGTCTTCCGGATCGACCCGGCGACGGGCGAGATCAGCGACGACGTGGCGATCGGCGCCGCGGAGTATTTCTACGATGCGTCGGGCGATTATGTCGTCTGGGAGGCGATGGACGGCTCTGACCGCGAGATCTACCTCCACAACGTCGCTGACGGAACAACGCGACGGTTGACCAACAACAGCCGCGACGATTACTCGCCGAGCATCCACGGCTCGTACGTGACTTGGGTCGGCCGCGACGGCTACCTGGGCACCGACGGCACCGGCAACGATTCGCAGATTTATCTGTACGACATTCAAACGGGCCAGACTCGCCAGCTCACCAACACGTTGTACGCCGTGGGGAATCCCCAGGTTTCCGACGGTTATGTGACCTGGTGGGCGAGCACCGAAAGCGACCGCGATGTTTATTTGTACGACATCGCGACGCGGGCGACGCAGAACCTGTCCGACGAGGTGCCCGACCACGCCGGACTGGACGACGTTGCTCCCGTGATCTCCGGTTCGCTTGTGGCCTGGTACGGTTACGACGGCAAGGACTACGAGGTTTACGTCTACGACGCCGCCCAGGACGTCCTGATTCAGGCCTCGGACAATGTCGGCAGGGACGAAGCGGTCCAGATCGAGGGCAACAACGTCGTCTGGATGAGCTACGACGGCAACGACTATGAGATCTGGCACTTCGAGTACGATGCAGCTACCCAGTCCGGTACGGCGATCCCGATTACCGACAACCTGACGGACGACTTCGCTCCGCAGGTTGCGGGGGAGAACATCGTCTGGCAGGGCTACGACGGAGTGGATCCCGACAATCCGGCCGACCGCGGCGATTGGGATATCTTCCGCTACCACATCCCGTCGGGTGCGAAGACCAACGTATCGGCCAACGCGAGCCATGACGACTGGAACCCGCAGATTGTCCAGATCCTCGTGGATGGAGAGCCCCATTACGCGGTGGCGTGGGAATCGGAACGGCTCGGCGGCAATTGGGAGGTCATGCACCGGCTGCTCGATCCGGGCGCTGCTGCCCAGAACGTTTCGCGCGACTCGCTCACGGAAGGCGGACTCCCGATGCTGGATCGGCTCCCGCGGGTGACCGGTAGCCTGATGGCGTGGCGGGCGTTCGACGGCGAGTCGTATCAGCTCATGATTGCCACCCAGGAGGATCCGGAACTGACGTTCACGCTTCCCGTGACGGTCAACGGCGATACGAAGCCGGAATTGGATGAGAGTTTCTATGTCAATGTGGATGGGGCAGTCGTCGCGGGACCGAACGGCAGCACGATCGACGCGGAGGTCGACGACTCGCAGGCGGTGGTCACCATCCTCAACGACGACGCCGGTATGGATTTCGGCGACGCCCCGGCCGGCTACGCGACCTTGCTCGCGGAGGACGGCGCACGCCACGCGATTCCCACCGGTGCCGGCGGCAGCCTGGCGCCGCCGCTTTACCTGGGAGCGGGAGTCGACCCGGAGAGCGACGGGCAGCCGAATTCGGCCGCGACGGGCGACGACGACGACCTGCTGGGCGACGACGAGGACGGCGTGGAAATCGCCGGCCGGCTGGCGCCCGACCACATCGCGACCTTCAATGTTACGATCCATGGGCAGGGCTACCTGACCGGCTGGATCGATTACAACCGTGACGGCGTGTTCCAGGGGAGCGAAGACGTCAACGGCAATGGCATTCTCGAGCCGGGCGAAGATCTCGATGGCGACGGCGTGCTCGATACCAACGAGCAGATCATCAACACGACGGCGGGCACCCCGATCGGCACGGCGGGCGCGACAGAGACGATTCCGTTCCAGGTGTTCGTACCCGAGACCGTGGCGCCCGGATTCACGTACGCGCGCTTCCGTTTCAGCACGGATCGCGATGCCGTGATGATCGGGACGGGCGAGGCGCCGGACGGCGAGGTCGAGGATTATCGCGTCCAGATCGAAGTGGGCGACGCCTCGATCAGCGGGCACAAGTTCTACGATCTGAACAACAACGGCGAGTGGGATTTGGAGCCGCTGTCGGTCGACGTGCTGGTCGACACGCAGCAGCCGGGCCAACCGGTGCCGGATCTCGGTCCGACCGACAACGGCTCGAGTTCCGTGCAGAACTTCGGATTCAACTTCGAGTTCTTCGGCCGGGCGTACAGCCAGTTCTACGTGAACAACAACGGCACGATTTCGTTTACCTCGCCGGTCTCCAGCCCCTACCCGGGCTTCCCACTGGGCGTTCCGATGTTGGCGCCGTTCTGGGCCGACGTGGACACCTCGACGGGCGCCGGCAGCGTCAACCTGGTTCGCGGCACCAGCTCGCGCGGAAACCCGTACGTGCAGATCGACTGGGTCAACGTCGGGTATTACCAGCAGCACTCGGACAAGCGGGACAAGTTCAAGGTCTACATCGAGGACGACCCCGGCGGCGACATCGTCGTCTTCGAGTACGACAACATGGCCTGGACCACCGGCGACCGGGAGGGGGTCAATGGGTTCGGTACTCTGCCGTGGAACCATGGCGCGCTGGTCGGATTCAACGCCGGCGACGGCCAGAACTTCGTGATCGAGACAGAACCCTACAACCAGCAAGGGCTCGATGCCCTGGTCGCGCAGGGCCGCTACAGCTACCGGTTTAATCCGGTGACAGGCATGCCCTCCGGGCAGGAGCCGACGCTGCGCGGGGTGCTCGTTTACATCGACGAGCCGATCGACGATGCCGTGTATACACAGGGCCAGTTCGATTGGAAGGACACCAACGGCAACCTGAAGTTCGATCCGGGGGTCGATATCGCGTACGAACGGTTCGATATCACCGACCGAAACGGCTACTACGAATTCGACCGGATGTTCCCGGGGACGTATGTCGTTCGCGAGGAACTGCCTGCGGGCGACTGGCAGCAGACCTATCCGAATGCCGCAACGGTCGTGCCTCTGGGCATTACGGTCGACAACGGCGGCTACGTCATCGATCTTGGCACGACGGATCATATCACCGAGATCGACTTCGGCAACCATCACGGAACGTCGGAGATCCGCGTGGACGATGTGTCGGTGGTCGAGGGGCAACTGGGCGTGACCGAGCTGGAGGTGACGTTGCGGCTGGCCGGCGCGTTCGGTGTGCCGATCACGATCAATCTCCAGACGAGCGACGGCAGCGCCACCGTGGCCGACAACGACTACGATCCGATCAACCTCGGTGATCCGGACAGCACCATCACCTTCCTGCCGCAAGTCACGAGGCCGGGAGAGTGGAACGCCGAGGCCATCACGGCCAACCTGGGGCCCGATTTCGACTACGAGGCATCGGGCAATTATGTGGTCTGGGAGGCGTTCGACGGGAACGACTGGGAGATCTACCTCTACGACCACGGCAGTGAAACCAGCACGCGCCTGACCGACAACGCCACCGACGACCGCTTCCCCGCCGTGAGCGGCTCTCATGTCGTGTGGTCGGGAATCCCGGCTGCCGGGGAGAAATACGAGGTTTACCTCTACGACATCCAGGCCGGCGGCCCTGCCGTTCGCCTGACGGACAATTCCGTCACCCCGGTCGACGATCTCGATCCGCAGATTTCCGACACGCACGTCGTGTGGAGCGCGGGGGCCGGGAACTTCACCGACATCTGGATGTACCAGATCAGCACCGGATCGCGCACGAAGCTGACGCCGAACAACACGTTCCGCGACGAGAAGCCTCTGATCGCCGGCACGAAAGTCGTCTGGTCGAGCTTCGACGGCAGCGACAACGAGATCTGGATCTACGACGGCACCACGCGCCGGCTTACCGACAACACCCGCGAAGACCGCAACGTGCGGATCAGCGAGGATGCGGTGGTGTGGGAAGCGTCGGACGGCAACGACTACGAAATCTTCGTCTATGAGTTCGGGGCTCTGACTCCGCGGCAGTTGACCAACAACAACGTCGACGATCGGTACCCGGCGATTTCCGGCGACGACGTCGTCTGGCAGGCCAGCGACGGATCGGATTCGGAGATCTGGTACTACAACCTCACGGTGGGTGGCCAGCCGTTCAATCTCTCGAACAACTTTGTCACCGACGAGCGGCCGTCGATCCGCGACGGGCGGGTCGCGTGGCATAGCTACGTCGGGAACAACTGGGAGATCTTCTATACGGACATCGACACCAACGCCATTCCGTTGAATATCTCCAGCAACAGCCAGTACGACTGGTATCCGCAGGTCGCCGACGACTTCGTGGCATGGCGAAGCTACCAGGGTGGCAACTACGAGATCGTGATTGCCACCCAGTCGGAGCCCGAGGTGACCCAGAGCGTCAAGGTGTACGTCTACGGCGACGGAAAGGTGGAGGGCGATGAACGGTACAGCCTCAAGCTGACAAGCCCCTCCGGCGCCATCTTCTCAGACGGCACCGGAACGCCGAAAGCGGAACTCGAGGTGGGAATCACGATCCTCAACGACGACGGCGCGATGGATTTCGGCGATGCGCCACTGCCCTACCCGACCGTGTTGACGTCTAACGGGGCCCGCCACGTCACCGGAGGCGCCTATGCCGGCTACTATCTCGGCAGCGGCGTGGATACGGAGTCGAACGGCCGGCCTTCGTTCGCCGCCGACGGCGACGATACGTACATCAGCGATGACGAAGACGGAATCACCTTCCTGAACGGTCTCCAGCCCGAAACGCTCGCGAATTTGGACATCATCGTATCGCGCGACGGGTATCTGAACGCGTGGTTCGACTTCAACGCCGATGGTGCGTGGGCCGACTACACCGACGCCCAGGGCAACCTGGTACACGAGCACTTCCGTTGGCACATGCTGGAGTCCGGGCAGAGAACGGTACCCGTACCGGCCGACGCCGAGGTTGGCACGACGTATGCAAGGTTCCGGTTCTCCGCGGTGGAGGACGTATCCTACACCGGCACCGTGCTGACCGGCGAAGTCGAGGACTACCGGATCTCCGTCTACTACCCGCCAACCGTCCAACTGGCGAATGCCGTGACGACGCTCCCGGAGAACGCGAGCACGGCCAACCGGCGGAAGGTCGCCGATATCCAGGTCGTCCAAGACCCGCTGGGAACCAGCACGCTCTCACTGACCGGCGACGACGCCGGGATGTTCGAGATCGATGGCAAAGTGCTCTATCTCAAGAGGAACGTGACCCTCGACTACGAAAACCCGGCGACGCGGCAGTTGGACGTTACCGTAGTCGTCGACGATCCGAAGATCGGGGTGACCGGAGACTCCCAGGCGTCCCTGACGATCACGCTTACCGACGTCAACGAGGCGCCGGCGGTGACGCTTGAGAACAAGATGACCACGTTGCCGGAGAATGCTAATACATCGGCACCGATCCCGGTGGCCGATATCGTGGTGACGGACGACGCACTTGGCAGCGAGGTGCTCTCGCTGAGCGGCCTGGACGCCGCCATGTTTGAGATCGTCGGCGACGTGCTGTACTTGAAGGCGGGCGCGACGCTCGACGTCGAAACCAATCCGCGGCTGGACGTTACCGTTGCCGTTGACGACCCGACGATCGGAATCGGAGTCGACGCCACGGCCGCCCTGTCGATCACCATCACGGACGCCAATGACGCGCCAAGGATCGATCTCCAGAACAAGACGGAATTGCTGGCGGAGAACGCGAGCACTACCACACGCACCAAAGTTGCCGATATCGTGGTGACGGATGACCTCTTGGGCAGCAACACGCTGTCGCTTGACGGAACGGACGCCGGGATGTTCGAGATCGACGGCAGCGTGTTGTACTTGAGGGCGGGGGTGTCGTTGGACTTCGAGACCAAGTCGCAGTTGGACGTGACGGTGAGGGTCGATGACCCGAGCCTCGGCACCTCCTTCGAGGACTCGGAGCTGCTATCGATTGCCGTTACGGACGTCAACGAGGCGCCTGTGATCACCTCGGACGGCGGAGGCGATACGGCCAACAAGGTTGTCGCGGAGAACACGACTGTCGTGACGACGGTCGCGGCTACGGACGAGGATCAACCGGCGCAGACGCTTACGTACACCGTCGTCGGCGGCGCCGACGCGGCGAAGTTCACGATCGGCAGCGCGACAGGGGTACTGGCCTTCGCGGCTGCGCCGGATTACGAAGCCCCGACCGACGCTGATGGCAATAACGTCTATGAGGTGACGGTCGAGGTCTCCGATGGCAACGGCGGTACGGACACACAAGCGATCAGCGTGGCCGTGACCGACATCAACGAAGCGCCGACCGTGGCACTTGAGAACACCACCACCTCTCTCGCAGAGAATGTCGACACTGCCACGCGCATCAAAGTGGGCGACATCGAGGTGACGGACGACGCTTTGGGCACGGAGACACTCACGCTGACCGGACCCGACGCCGACCTGTTCGAGATCGACGGCAACGCTTTGTACCTAAAGGCCGGCGCGGTGCTTGACTTCGAGAGCAATCCGCTGCTGGAAGTGACCATCGCAGTCGATGACTCGACCGTAGGGGCGACGCCCGACGACACGGACACGCTCGCGATCCAGGTGACCGATGCCGGCGGAAGCGTGCCCGGCAGCCTTGTGCTTGTCGGCACCGAAAACGCCGACGAATTGACGATCACCAAGGGCGTCAATCCGGGCGAGTGGATCGTCAGCCTCAACGGCACCCCTTACCCGGTCGCCGGCGAGAACGTGGAGGTGAGCTTCGACGGCCTCGGCGGCAGCGATACGGTGAAGTTCATCGGTTCCGATGGAGCCGACAACGCGACGATCCGCCCGGACCAGGCGGAATTCACCGGGCCCGGCTACTCGATGTCGCTGACGAATATCGAGGCGACGGACTACGACGGCGCCGGCGGCCAGGACACCGCCACTATCTGGGGCTCGAGGGGCGAGAATGAATACCACGCCCACCCCGGTCGGTCCGAGATGGCCGGCGACGGCGTTTCGATTGTCGCCGCGGCCGAAACGATCTACGCGCTCGGTTACGGCGGCGGCGATACGGTCTGGTTCCACGACTCGCCGGGCGACGACGTCCTGGAGTACTTCCCCATTTGGGCTCGTATGAGCGGCGAGGGCTACTTCAACCACGTCCGGGGCTTCACGACGATGAGAGCCGACGCCGAACTGGGCGGCAACGACAAGGTCGTCGTCCGCGGCTCCGGACTGAACGACTACCTGAGGGTGAACCCGTACAACGACGTGCAGGACACATCCGTGGTACGCTTCCTGAGCGGCACCGGCAGCATCTGGCATATCGCGTTCGGATTCGATGAGATCGTCGGGTATGGCCGAGGCGGGGGGCTGATCGACCAGCTCTTCATCAACGACACGCCGGGCGCGGATACGTTCCAATTGGAACGGCTCCATGCAAGCCTTAACGCGCCGGACTACGGGGTCACCGTCACAACTCACGGCTTCGGAACGGTTGAAGCCCGGCGGGCATTCCAAAACGAGAGCGCCGACAGTGTCAGCCTCTACGACGCCCCAAGGCTCGATCATGACGACACGCTGGTGGGCAACCCGGAGCAGGCGACTATGACCGGGCCGGGCTACTCCAACAGCGTGTTTGACTTCCCGCTCGTCATGGCCCACAGCAACGGCAAAGGCAATGACACCGCGTACTTCTCTGACTTCGTCAGCGAGGATGATCCTCTCGACCAGGACGACACGTTTACAGCGGGTCCCGTGATCTCGCACCTGAGCGGGCCGGGATATAAGCTGTGGGCTCGCCTGTTCGACGAGGTCCATGCGGAAGCCGGGCAGGGCCATGACATTGCCACTCTGAAGGGCTCAAGCACTGCCGATCAACTGAACGCCACGGCGTCCGAGGTGAGCCTCTCCGGCACGAATGCCGAAGGCACGTTCACCAACTACGCCAGGCACTTCGCCGAAGTCTTTGCCGAAGGTGCCGACGGAAGCGACAAGGCAACGATCCTCGATGCGACCGTGGACGAGAGCTACGGGCAGCCGGCGGGCATCATTATCGACCAGTTGGCCCAAGCTTTGTGGATGAAGAGCTTCGAAAAGATCGAGCGGAAGACCAGCGACGGCGGCCAGAGCGACATCGAAGGCGTCGACGAGGTCTTCGCCTACTGGGACGAACCGTAGAACTCCGGCGGCCTGTTAACGGCCGTTGAAAGGGGGTGACCGTTCACGGGGCGGTCGAGAGGGGGACAGGTCCATGTTTTCGGCCAACGTGTTTCGCGCCAAGACGCCCGAACCGGCCGAAAAATGGACCAGTCCCCGGCCATGGGCGTGAACGGTTACAAAAGGGGACAGGCACCGAGCGGCATGGGTTTTCTTGATACGCCCGGCCAAAATCACGCTCGGAGCCAGTCCCCTTTTTCAACGGTTTGGCCGCCCCGCGGTCGCTCGGATTCGTCTTTTCAGCAGTCTCGGATCCGGGACGGAGGATCATCCTAACATTCCAGTATCCCGCATGGTGGCGAGAACCTGTCGCGCTTTCTGCGCGGTACCGGCACTGGCGACCAACTGCTGCCATCCCTCGTACGCCTGCCGCAGCTCGTCAGGATCGACCTTTTCCAGAAAGCTCAGCACCTCTTCGGCATGTTGCGAGTTTCCGCCGCAGAGGCCCAGAAACCGCTCGGCAGCCTGATAACGTTCGAGTGTGCTCAGGCCGTTGGTTCTGCGTTTGCTCCTGACGGTCGCACGACGACGAAGGCGCTGACCTTCGAGCTGCTCTCGTGCCCACTCCCGCTGGTTGTAGATTCTGGTAGAAAAGGTCGAGGTGATTTCACTTTCCAAATCCGGGTGGAGTTCGAGGATCTGTGCCTTTACTTCGCTGGCCGCTGCATCCGCGTCGCGAAGCGCGACTAATGCCTCTCGAATTGCCATTGTCAGGTCGCTCACGTTGGCCATCGACTACCTCATTGCAACCGCGTTGATCGTTAGGGTGATTCAGAGCCTATTGCAGGAACTCGGGACAGGCGCAAACGCCTATCCGAATTGCGAGGTTAAGAACGGGCTCCTGAACTTCCTGAAGCCGACTTGGAAACCTCACGTAAGTCTCGAACGAACCAGTCGTGCAAGACCGGGTAACCGTTCACGGGGGCGGTCGGGGACTGGTCCATTTTTCGGCTGTTCCCTGCATTTTGGCGACAAAGACGTTGCCCGAAAACATGGACCTGTCCCCCTCTCTTCCACCCCGTGAACGGTTACCAAGACCGGTGCCGCGATTGGGAGACATCTCCTTTAGGTTACTACGAGGACGGGACCGAGAAAAGTGGCATGGTTCAAAAACGGGGACAGGCACGTCGCCACGATGGGCTTTTCAGCGGCCTTCAGGGGGACTTGGCCGGGAGTCGGTCCCCGTTGCTGAACCGTGCCGGAAAAGCACTCAGTGAGGCTTGCTTTACCAGTGAATCGTCTCGTCCTCATGGGCTAGTATCACCTAGACCACATTCCGGGCAAAAAAGCCAGTCCCTTGGCTGTGGAGGCGGATTGCAGGTGGCAAGAGGCCACGCAGGCTGGCAGTCGCCAGCGGCCTCTATTTGCGGAGGGAGTACCGAGGGCTGCGGCCCAGCGCATCTTCCAGCTTGCTGGAAAGGACAGCGAGACTTGCCGAGAGATTCATGTTTTCAACGATGAAGGAATCCGGTACCTCCAAGTTCACCGGAGCATAGTTCCAGATTGCTCGCATGCCTGATAGCACCATGCGATTGGCCACATCCTGCGCCGCCTTGGCTGGGACGGTAAGGATGCCGATCAGCACATGCATTCGAGCGACAAAGTCGGGTAGCTTCTCAAGATCGAAGACGTCTTTTTCGTAGACCCGAGTGCCGATTTTGTCCGGGTCGATGTCGAAACCGGCCAGGATATTCAAGCCGTACTGCCGAAAACCCTCGTAACCCATCAGTGCACTGCCTAGACCGCCTACACCGACCACGAAGGCCTCCCGAGTGTTGTTCCATCCAAGAAACCCCTCGATAGCGTTAATCAGGGCGGCTACGTCGTAGCCGACCTTCGGCTTGCCAACGATACCGGTCATCGCCAAGTCTTTACGGACCTGGGTGCTTACAAGGCCCAATTCCCTTGCGATGTGGGTACAGGAAACCACCTCTCTGCCCCGACTGCGGAGTTGCTTGAGCGTCCGCAAGTATAAAGGGAGCCGGCGGATGCTGGGTAGCGGTGCAGATTTCGACGTATCAGCCATAACGGCCGGCCTCCTATTCGAGATCGGTTTACCAATAAAAGATTCTCTATTTCTATTTTCCAGATTTCCGCCGGCTTGCCTAGCTGGACATCGCCACTTTGCGGACGATATAGGACACAAGTGCTTACGCTATTAGAGTTTATCCCCGGGCTTCCGGAAGTGGCGCGGTCCCACTTGTTGCTTGACGATTGAGTTGCTGGGCGATAGCTTCGATCTGCGTACGGTCATCCAATACGGTTCAAACAGGCAGGAACACAGCCATGCAGGTAAGTCGCCGGGGATTTTTAGGAACCACCGTGGGGGCACTCGCCATGGGCAGTTCGGTACGAGTCAAAGCGGAAGAACAAAAGCGGAAACTCGGTGTGATCGGGGTCGGTTGGTATGGGATGGTTGATGCCAAAGCGGCCTTGAAAGTCGGTGGCGTGGAGATCGCGGCCATTTGCGACGTCGACAGCGAACACCTTGCGAAGAACGTTGACGAACTGGCAAAGCTGCAAGGCCGCCGCCCTCAGACGTTCAAGCATTACCTGGAGATGCTTGACAAGGCGCCACTGGACGGCGTGATCATCGCGACGCCACCCCAATGGCATGCCCTCATGCTGCTTGCCGCCTTGGACAAGGGCCTGGATGTCTATTGCGAGAAGCCGCTGGCCTATGACATCCGCGAAGGCCGTGCGATGGTCAACGCAGCCAAGCGTTCGGATCGCATCGTGCAGATTGGGTTCCAGCGGCGTCAAAGCAAGGCATTTCAGGAAGTGAAACAGTTCATCGAGTCGGGAGAAGCCGGCAGAATCGTTCAAGTCGACGCTCAGATTCACTACCGGGCTTCCACAAAGGATGCGACTGGCCAGGACCCGCCGCCTTCGTTGGATTGGGAGCTTTGGTGTGGGCCGGCGCCCAAAATCCCGTACAGCCCGCAGGTCGGCCATCACAATTGGCGGCTGGAGAAGACCACGGGCCACGGCCACCTTGTCGATTGGGGCATTCACCTGATCGATGCCTGCCGCGTGGTCCTGGGGCTAGGCAGTCCCAAGCGGGTCGTCGCCGCCGGTGGATTGTACTACCTTCGCGACAAGATCACGACGCCTGACACGCTCTGCGTACATTTCGAGTTCGACTCCTGCCCCCTGGTTTGGCGCCACCGCCTCTGGGGCGCCGAGGAATACACTCCGGAGACTAACAACGGCGTCTTCTTTTTTGGCGACAAGGCGACCGTTTTCGCGACGGATAACCGCTGGGTCGTCGTTCCCAACGATAAGCAGCGGCAGCGTGAGGAGCACGAGACGAAATCGGACGCAGGCGCTCTCCATATGTCCGATTTTCTCGACGCGGTTCGCACGCGCCGCCGCCCGGCTTGCACGATCGACGATGCCTATCAGTCGACGGCCACCGTCCAGTTGGGCATGATCGCGTATGAGTCGGGAACCGCGGTCGACTGGGACGCGGCGGCCGAGCAAATCCGGGACAACGACGCGGCTGCCCGACTACTAAAGCGAGAATACCGCGACCCCTGGAAGCACCCTTACACGGGCTGATCCTGATCCAGCCGGCGCCGATGGACAGGCTGCGTGAAGATGGGAGGGTTGGAAGAACGGCAACGGCAGAATGCGAACCATTGGCAGCCAGCGATTCTCCCATCCGATATACACTGCGTAAGCCGCCCGCGAGAAAAACGACGCAGGCGACACGGCTGCCAAACCTCCGTAGCTCGACGCCGAGAACACAGCCAGATTTCTGGCCCCCAGCATAAAGGTCTCGAGGCGCAGCTACCTGAATCGGCAGGAGGTAACTTGATCGAGAGTCAGGGCGATCGAGAGCGGATCGTTCGAGAGTAGGTGCCGATGGGTCCGCATGCCGAAGGCAGACCGCCGGGGTCGGGGACCTGGACAAAACTGGATCGGGTCACACCCACCGCGCCCCTTGCAGGTTGCCTGCAAGGGGCTTTTTTGTCGAAAAGCCGTTCGTCGTCCGCATGGTCCGACGGCGAGATCGCATGTTCGAGGCGGAGCCGGTACTTTGCCAAACCGTTCAGGCGGCCTACCCGGCGTTCCTGGGCGAGAAACGGGCCTCGCTCGGCAGCCCCCCCGCTCGCCAAACCTCGTCCAGCGCGGCTCCCGCTTGCCGCACGATCTCGTCGCGGCGGGACGTCGAGAACGCCTTGCGCGATACCTTGACGGTCACGGGTCCGTCGTACCCTTTCTCCTTGAGCGTTTCCAGCAGCGCGACGGCGTCGATCCGGGCGGTCGCGCCGGGAAGAAGACGGTCGGCTTCGGTAACCGAGTTCAGCGGTTCCTCCGCCGGCAGGTCGGCAAGCTGCACCCCGACAATCTGCCCGCCAGACATGCTGCGAACGTTCTCGATCGATCCGCCCGAAACGTACAGATCCCAGACGTCCAGCAGGATGCCTACGTTCGACGCCCCAACCATGTTGACCAGCAGCGAGAGGGCGTCGATGTCATGAATGAACTGAAACGCCTGCCCTTTGCGCAGGTTTTCCGCGGCTCGGAAACCGAGCCCGAGCTGCACACCGGCAGGTTCCAGCCGCCTGCAGATCTCCGTGAATCGATGGCGGTGGAACTCGAAGTTCTCGTGGTACGGCCTTCCGTCGCTATAAGGACTGACCGTTGCCAGACAACGAGTGCAGCCCACTTCAGCCGCCGCCTCAGCCGCGGCCGATAAGCGATCCAGGTCCTTTTCAAAAGCCGCGTCGTCCTCCTCCCAGGAAATCGGCAGTTGGAAGCGGCCCACTCGTAGCTTGGCGCTGTCGATCAGCCGGCGGGCGTAGGGCATTCCATGGTCCTTCACGCGGGTGGTGAACTCCTGGATGTTCACGTCAATTCCGCCGAACCCGTAGGTGAGCGCCAACTCAATAATCTCACTCTGGTGACCGGTTATTCCGAGGGCCGATGCACTGAGATTCTTGAACATGAATTTCTCCTAGGGGTTAGAGGAATGCTTGGAAGCCGCACTCATTCTATTGACGGCTGAACTCCGGCAACTGCGAAACCCTGTAGTATGGCATAGCAGCGCTAGGATTGAAAGAGGGGGGCGTGGCCCCTGCCCAGGAACTGGCGGATGGGAAGATCGGGGTCTTTGTTTGTCCGTGCGACGGGATTGACCCGCGTTACGGCACGCAAAGCACTTAGAACCCATCCAGAAACGGGGACTGGCTCCCGGATGTTATGTGTTGGAGACCGAGGATCATCCATGGTGTAGGGTGCCTGTCCCCGTTTCCGGATAGCCCATTAGAGTTTGAAGAACCACGGATGAACTGAACTTGTTTGACGACGCAAGGCTATGCTATACCACACCCCGTTGGAGACTGCTGAAAAAGGGGACAGGCACCGCAACATCTTGTGCCTGTCGTCAAGTCAAGCTACCACCGGTTGCAGAGCCAGTCCCCTTTTTCAGCAGTCTCCGTTGGGCCGCGTTGGAAGGTAGCGCAAGTAGGTTCCGGTTGGCGAGAGGCATCTGTGGGACAAGGTCCTGCTCGGCAAGCAGGACCTACTGGGAGCGTGGTTTCGTGGGGCGATGCGTCGAGGAGATGGGCACCGGCAGCGCGCTTCCAAGGTCCTGCTCGGCAAGCAGGACCTACTAGAGGGTACTGGCAAGTACACCAACGCGTCGAATGTCGTAGAATTGTTCCTCATTTTGTCCTCACTCCCCGTGTCGACATACGTTTCTTGCACGAAAGCTTCCAGGCCCGCCACGGCTCCTTCGCAGAGCCGCAGCGACAGGCATGACGCCCTTTCCCCGCTGCCTCTGGTCAGCGGCGATGAGTGCTTTTCGAGCCACAACACGCGCTGGTATGTCGCGGCCGGCTGGCGTTCGCTCCTGTTTGGCCCTAATGCCCCCCTATGGGTGTCCCTCGCGGCAGACCTACGCGCCGAAGTGGTCAAGAGGGCTCCGCATCGCACCGTACACCGCCTTGAGCTAAATGGTCGGCGGGTCTACGTGAAGCATTTCCGTGGATCGCGCTGGTCGGACATTTTGCGCGCCGTGGCACTTGGCAGCCCTGCCCGGCGCGAAGGACGCCGACTGCGCGAAGTTGCCCATCGCGGCGTGCCGACGTCACGGCTGCTTGCATGGGGAGAGCGACGCCGGTTCGGTTTCGTGACGGAAAGCTACCTTGTCACCGAAGCGATTGAAGACGTCTCGACGTTGGGCGAGTATCTGACCACCCGCCTTCCTGCGCTCACGCTGCGTCAGCGCGTCCGTGCCAAGCGGCGACTGCTCGACGGCCTGGCCGGGTTCCTCGCACAGATGCACCGCGCGGGCATCCGGCACAACGACCTGCATAGCGGCAACATTCTGGTATCGTGTCCGACGGCAGCCGGCGAGTCGGTCGGCGCGCCCGCTTTCCATCTGATCGATGTCGCGTCGGTGCGGATCGGCGGGCCGCTCTCATGGCCGTCCGCCGCCAAAAGCCTCGCCGGATTGGCTGCCATTGGCCGTCACTGCACCACGCGTACGGAGCGGCTGCGCTTCTGGCGAGACTACGTTTCCCGGCGTCCGGGACTGTGCCCGCCGACTCTTTCTTCGGTTATCGCCGAAGTGGAGAAGGGTTCGCGGCAGTTCCTCCGGGAACTCCACCGCCGTCGCGACAGGCGGGCGGTCCACACAAACCGCGACTACCGGTCGATCCACCACGAGGGCGTGAGACTCCACGCGCTTCAGGATCTTCCCGACGACGCTTTGTTGGAGTTGAGCCGGTGTCCGGATGCACCGATATGGCGGCACGTCGAGCAACCGGTGAAGCTGAGCCATAGCACTCTCATCGTCAAGGCGACACTGCCGACCCGCGGCGGCCCCATGGCCGTCGCCTACAAGTGCTACCGGCCGCGGAACGGGTGGAAATCGCTCTGTCGGCTTTTTGGCCGCGATCGGGCTCGCCGAAGTTGGCGGCTCGGGCAGGCGCTGTTTGAGCGAGAGATTCCCACCGCCCGTCCTCTGGTCATGATTTCACCCCGGCGGCCTTGGTTCGGGCGCCGGACCTATTTGGCGACCGAGTGGCTGGAAGGGGCGGAAAACCTGCACCTGTACGGATGGCGGGTCGCCGCCCGCGATCCGCAAGAGCGGAGTCGCCGAGCCTCGCAGTGTGCCAGAAGTCTGGGCCGGCTCCTGGGCCGAATGCATGCCTGGGGCATCTCGCACGGGGACTTGAAAGCGACCAATCTGCTGGTCGCCGAGCGAGGGGATCAACTCGACACGTACGTGATCGACGTCGACGACGTTCGCCTCACGCGACGGTTGCTGCCGAGATCGGCCGCCGCAGATCTTTCGCGGCTCGCCGTCGGACTTGCCGCGCATCCGTGGGTGACCCGCACCACGTGCTGCCGCTTTCTGCGGGAGTACGCGCGCAATTCCCCGCGGCGCGATCGACTGGAAGCGACTCTGGGACGAGATCGCCCGTTCCGCCGACCGGATCGCCTCGCGCAAACGCCGCCGGGGTGACGTGGTCCTTTAAGGCGAGCGGCAGGAAAAAATCTACCCGCTCGACGTAGCCCGACTCTCCGAGTCGGGCGTTGGAGGCCAGACCCGACTCGGAGAGTCAGGCTACGAATTGCTGCCGGTCGCCTTGTGAGCAAACCTGCTCCAACGCCTTACCCACCGCCGAACTGAAACGCGTACACGTCTGCGTCGTTGAGCACGAACCGCAGCCGTACGGGCTTGCCTGCGAGCTTGCCGACATCCCCGCTGCCTTGGAAGGTGACCGTGCGTTGGATCGCGTCGCCGAAGACGTCGTCGCAGTCGGCCGCGGTGAAGCCGGGGATCGGCCGGCCGGCAGCGTCTTGGAACTCGACGCGGAGCGTGCCCGCGGCGGATGTCGAGAAATTCAACTGCAACCGATCGCCCTCGAAGGTCACAAGCTTCGTCACGACCTCGCCGCCGCTCATCGGGGCGCCGGCGGAGACGAATCCGTCGAGCCGGAGCGTATAGCGGCGGAGTTCGCTGCTCGTGCCGGTCCAGTAGCTCTCGCCGGCGTAGAGCGACAGCTCGTTCGGCGCGCCTTCCAGCGGCGATTTCGTCTCGACCACGTGCCAGGCGATGTACTGGTGTCCGTAGTGCCAGGTCCCTTCCCGCTCGATTCCCGGCCGGAGAAACGCCTCGTTCCAGCGGTTGAACAGCACGCCGTCGCGGCTGGCCATCAACAGTCCTTCGGTCAGCGCGGTGCCGTAACGGAGGCTGGCTCCGGCTCGCCATTCGCGGTGCTCGAGCTCGGGCAGCGCCCGCATGGAAGGCGACCAGCCGCGTTCGACATATCGCGTCGGGAAGCCGATGAAGATGTGCGGAGCGCGGTAGTAGGGCTTGATCTGGTTTGTATAAAGGTGCTCCGCGGGCGAATCGACGTAGGCAACGTCAATCGGCTTGCTCCAGTTCACGAAGTCGGGCGACGTGGCCGTGCGGATTGCCCGCACACCGCCCGGCTTCCAGTTCTCTGCGTCGGTCGTTCCCGAGGTGAAAATCCGCCAGTAGGCTCGGTACTCCTTGCGAACCGGATCCCAGAAGGCAAGATTTTGCGAATCGAACGCACCGCTAGTGATCACCGGGGCATCGGCCATTGGCGCCCAATGAAGCCCGTCGGGGGACTTCAGGGCGTGCAGACCGTGCGGCTTTGGCGATCGGACGATGGCCTTGTAGCGGGCGTCGGCCGGCGCGTCCGGGTTCTCGTCCTTAAACACGGCCGGATGGCCGGCGTCTACCGTGATCGGTCCCATCCGGCCGCTGGCGATCGCGATATTATTGGCCTTGGAGCCGTTGAACTCGTGCAGTCCCAGCTTCGGCTTGTGCCAGTGAATGCCGTCGTCGCTTTCGGCATAGCAGCAAAAGAGCGGGTGCGAAGCGGTGTTGACTTTGCCTTTGGTCACGTCGAGGTGCCACGCCTTGTAATACATCCGGTAGAGATCGCCGTCTTGGAACACGCTATGGTATCCGCTGCCCGTTCCCTCCCAAGGCGCGTCATGCACGAGAACGGTCTCTCGCGGCTCGGGATGGTGCAGTTGGAGCCTTGCTCCGCCTCCAAGCCGGTCGACGAGGAAACCGCCGACGAACAGTTCGCGCCGCGAGCCGATGGCGACGGGCGTGTCGCCCCCAGCCGCCGAACCGCCGCGGGCAGTCAGCGGCGACGCCAGAACCCCGGCAGCAGCCGCCGAGAGCGTTTGAGCGACAAACGTCCGGCGCGTCATGGTGGATCGTGATCGTTGCGACATGCTGAGCTCCCTGTTGCTAGTTCTGGACTTCGGCCGTCGACATACAGGGTACTCTCTACCCCACACGCGTGCCAGAGCGCGGGAGATAATTTCCCAACACGGATCGCGAGGCCCCGGACGCTTGCCTCCGCGTCATCCATGAGGGAAAATTATCGGTTACCCTTGGGCCTGCCCCGAAGTGATGAAAAAAGGGACAGGCACCGCAAGTCATCGTGGCCGAAGATCCAGGGTCTTGCGGAGCCAGTCCCCTTTTTCATCAACCCGGTCCTGCGCGTTCTTTTTCTCAATCTCAAGGAGAGCACCGATCCATGTTGAAGAATATCTCTCGTCGCGATTTTCTCAAGGCATCTGCCGGAATGGCGGCTGCGGCAGTCGCGGGACCAAGGATTGTGTCCTCCGCCCAGGGCGCCGTCTCCGCACCGGTGAAGCACTGGTTCAAGGGCAATCTGCACATGCACAACCAGTGGTCCGACGGCGAGCCGCTTCCGGAGTGGGCGGTCGACTGGTACAAGTCGCACGGGTACCACTTCATCTGCCCGTCGGACCACAATATCTTCCAATCCGACGACCTGCGTTTCGATGGTTTTCATTTCGAGAACCGGCCGTCTGATCTTGCCGCGTTCCAGGAAGAAACGTCGCTTTGGAAGGTGGTCTCTCCGACCCCGGGCTGGCCGAAACTGACGCAAGCCCTTGTCGATGAAACGACCGACAAGTTCGGCAAGGATTCGGTCCGGACGATCACCGTCGGTGGCCGGACGTACGTTCGCATGACGCCTTTTTCCGAGCTGGAGAAGCAGTTCGCCGAGCCGGGAAAGTTCCTCATGATCCCGGGATACGAGCAGACCGGCGGCTGCCCCAACGAGCAGCAGGTTCACGTAAACTTCATCAACGTCCGCGAGGTCTTCCCTTACATCACCGCGGAAACACCCAAGGAGATTCTCGAGCGGACCTTTGCGAAGGGCCTCGAAGATTATGACGGGCAACAGTATCTCTTCACGGCGAACCATCCGTTGTGGCGGTACTACGACTACTCTCCCGCCGACCTGATCGCACTTCCGCAGATACGCCTGTTCGAACTGAACAACAACGACATCGCCAAAGGGTTTGACCCGCATCCGCAGGGGTGGAAACCGGAACAGTTCTGGGACGTCGTCAACGCGTACCGGGCCGCGCATGACCAGCCGCTGCTGCTGGGCATGGGATCGGACGACCGCCACTCCTACAGCGAATCGGCCAAGGCCTGGAGTGTCGTTCGAGCGGCGAACCTCCGCACCAAGGATCTGCTGGATGCCCTGTCGGCCGGGGATTTCTACGCCTCCAACGGGCTGGATTTCGAAGAGATTCAATTCGACGGCAGGACGCTGTCGGTCAAGATCGACGTCCGAGAGGAAGATCGCTATCGAATTCTCTTCCTCGGCACGAAAAAGGACTACGATCCATCGAGCCGGGTTGTCGAGGTGGAGAAGGGGCCTCGCTGCCCGGCGCGGAAGATCGACATCTATTCGGACAGTATCGGCATCGTCCTGGATTCGGTGGAAGATACAGAAGGTGCGTATACGCTCAAGCCGGACGATCTGTACGTGCGTGCAAAGATCGTCAAGGTCACCGAGGACATCGAGCCGGACTGGCAATCCAAACCCGCCGCATGGACCCAGCCGTACCGATAGGCGGCGGCCGGCAGAAGGGACTGGCCCATTTTGCTCGGAATACTCCGCAAAATGAGCCGGTCCCCGATGGTCTTGGGAGCCTCTTATTGCAGCAGTGCCTTGGCCGAGTTGGTCGCGCTCGGGCTGACATTCGCGTCGATGAGTCTCTTGAGTCCCGCCTTGCCCGTCTCCGGGGCGAGATCCAGAACCGTGCGCCCGATCGTCAAGACGGCCTTTGCGGCCTCCTGTTGACTTCCAGGGACATCGAGTTGTTCCAGAGCGAGTTCAAACGTACCAACGCAAGGGAACCGCGTCATCGCATCAATGGCCGCATTTCGTTCATTCGGCCGGCTTGCCACCTCGAGGGCCTTGGCTGCCATCGCTACTCGTTCGGTTTCCGGCAACTCGAACTGGCGGAAAATACGAATGTATCCTCCCAAGGCACGGTTGGCGAATTTTCCTTCGCGTTGTGCGACCTCCAAGAGAACGGGGGCCGCGTCGGCGGAGAGCCAAACACCCAGCGTCTTCGTCGCGGCATCCTGGAGGGATTCGTCCGTTCCGGTCGCAAATTCGCGCATGATCGCGACCGCTCGCGATCCTCCCGCGCCGCGCACCTGATCGAAAAGGAACTCGCGATCGGCCCCGCTTGAACCCGGAATCTCGGCGGCAAGCGCTTCCGCACAAGCGTCCGGCTGCGTGCTCCGGAAAACGGCAGCATGAATCGCCTTCTGAATGGCGGTTTTCCGGGACTCGCTCTTGGCACTTTTCAGCAGTGCGAGCAAGTCGGCAAACCGGTCTTGCGGCACGGTCGTCCCGAGAGCGACGATCGCCTCTTCACTGACCGCCGGGGAATCGGACTCGGAAAGCCGGAGCAGCAAGTCAACCGCTTCCTTCGCGCGACGTCTCCCCAGCGCTCTCACCGCAACCGTGGACACCTCGGGCGGCTCCGCCGCGCCGATCAGAGCCGCGTTCACGTTGGCGCCTTGCAGGGCAACCAGAGACTCAAGGACCGCGTCGCTGGTTGCGCTATCGGCAACCGACAGAAGGATCGGCACCGACGAGGCGTCGCCGAGCGCGCCGAGCGCATCGACCGCGGCCGAGCGGACCGCCGGCGAGTCGCTCTTGAGCTTGCCCAGGACCACCGGAAGAGCTTGCCGGTCGCCGCGGTCTTTCATCGCGAGGATCAGAAGCGCCTGCCGATCGGGCGACGACTCCGTCCGGATCGCATCGATCAGACTCTGTGTCGCGCCCTCGCCCGGAACAACGCGGGAGACGGCTAGTCCAACTTGAAAACCATCGGGGTCCGCCGACTTCAGTTGGTCGATCAAAAGGTCGACGCCGCGGGCCCCGCGTGCGAGAATCGCATGCTGCGTGGCTCCGATTCGGCAAGGCTTGGGCACTTGCGCACCTCGCAGAAGGTCGAAAACGCCGATGGCAGTCTGAGTGTCTCCGCCTTTCGCGAGCTGCTGTCCGACAAGAAGCATTGCGTGGGCGAGCGACTCTCTGCGGCGGGAATCCTGCTCCGAGCCGATTGCGCCGGTGAGCGCCGCGGCGGCATCCGGCGTTCCGATCCACCCCAGGGCAACGGCGGCGGAGTCGGCGACTTTCGGATCGCCATGCGTCAGCAGCTTTGTAAGGGGGGCGACGGCACTTGCGTCCCGGCGCCGGCCGATGGTGCCAATCACTCCGAGCTTGAGGTCGCCCTCGAGCGAGTCGAGCGATTGGAGAAGGGCTTCGGTGACTTTCTTCCCTTCCATCTTCTGCAGGGCATAACGTGCATAGTGCGACCACTTCTTGTCGCCGAGGAAGCGGGCCAACGGTGCGACGACCTCTTCGCCCGCGACATCGCCGATCTTTTCGAAGGCATTCGCCCGATCGACGTCGGGTGTTTCAGTCGACTGAATCAAACGGATTAGCGCCGCCGCATCGTCGGCGGCCGCGGCCACGGCACCAAGCAGGCAGACGAGGAGAATCGGGAGAGCGAAATTCGGGCGCATAACTACTTTCCTTCTGGGAGTGCTTCTAAAGACGCGTGCATTGGACATTCCGACAACACCTGCAACCGGTTCATCGCGATCCAGGAAAACGGGCCATCTTCAGACAAACCGTTAAACGTGCCACGGTTGTCGCCACGCGCGGGATCGCATCTTGTTCGCTTCGGCGTCGTCGAGGAACGTGTCGGTTTTCGGATCGAACTTGAGCGGCCGTCCGAGCGTCGCCATCACGTAGGCGGCATGCGCGGCAACGTGCGCCTGAGCGGCGGCCAATGCGTTCGCGCGGGTGAGTTGCCGCGACTTGACGCAGTCGAGAAAGTTCCTCACGTGCGTCGCCGGGTCGGTTCCCGCCATGGTGACCACGCTCAGTTCGCTGCGGAGAGAGTCGGGCGCCACTTGAATCGCCCCGCTGTCCCCCGTTTCGATCCAGCCCTCCGTGCCGACGTATTTGACGCTGCAGGTCCCGAGCCCCTGCCAGCCGCCGTCGCGCATCACGAGCTTCACGCCGTTGGCGTACCGGCCGTAGATGACGTTTGTCTTCGGGGCGGCCATGGTCGTACTCCAGTCGGAGTAATAGATCCCGAATTTGTAGTCGTCGGCCCAGAACTCGACCGGGGCCGAATCATCCATTCCGGCGGCGAACTGGCAAAGATCGATCGTGTGCGAGCCCCATTCAAGGATGCCGCCGCCGTGGAAGTCGGTAAAGCCGCGCCATCCGCCCGCGACATACTTGGAGTTGTACGGGCGCCAGGGGCACGGACCCAGCCACTGGTTCCAGTCGCACTGTTCGAGGGGAGGTTCCGGTTCGGCGGGCAGCCACGGGTTGTGCGTCAGCGGCGCCAGAATGTTCGCGTGAACCTCTTTGAGCTCGCCGAGTTTTCCGCTGTGGGCCAAATGCGCGGCCAGTTGAAAGTTCTCGATGCTGCGGCGCTGCGTTCCGGCCTGGTAGACGCGGCCATACCGGGCGATCCCGTCGGCAAGCATTCGGCTCTCTTCGATCGTCATACTGCATGGCTTCTCGCAGTAGATATCCTTGCCCGCCTTGGCGGCCAGGATCGAGGCGAGCGTGTGCCAGCGGTCGCCCGTGGTGATCAGAACGGCGTCGATATCGTCCCGAGCGAGGATCTCGTCCATGTCGCGATACAGGACGCAATCCTTGTTTCCGTAGTGCTTGTCCACCATCTCCTTCACCCGTTCCCGGCGGGTGCGTTGCAGGTCGGAGTCGGCGACCATCTGCACATCGGCGTTCGTCAGAAATCGAGAGAGAACGTACGAGCCTCGATTTCCGACCCCGATTCCTCCGAGCGTGATTCGTTCACTCGGCGCGGCGGCTCCGTCTTTTCCGAGCGCGCGCCCCGGGATGACTTGCGGAACAACGACACCGGCTGCCGCGACGGTCTTCAGAAAGCGGCGGCGTGAGAGCGCGTGTGACATGGCTGTCTCTTCTTTGCATGTAGTGCTGACAATTTTGAGCCCGGCAGCCCGGGCAAACGGAAAGGGAGATTGACAATCCATCATGTCAAACCGTGCAACGGAAATCAAGAGCCAGGCAAGAAATAACAGCACGGATGGCAAGGCCGGTGCGGCTGCCTTACGAGTTCGAAGACACGGGGCTGAACCGCATGCTCGGCTCGGTGCGCGACGACCGCCTCTACGGGGGCACGGTGCTCGACTTCATGTACGGCCACGCCGGCAACGACGATCTCTACGGCCGCCACGGCGCGCTGTTCGAGGACAAAGACAGCGCCCTCGCCGACAACGACCACGTCACCGTCGGCCGCACCGTTCAGAAGACCGTCTGGATCGACGCCGGCCCGGGAGACAACGTGGCCCAGATCATGCCCGGCGAAGCCATCCTGGCCGATCTGGGCGCTCGCTCGGGCACGCTGCTGCTGAAGGTCAGCACGAACCTGGTGCCCACCTGCTACGTGTCGACCTGGACAGCTACGGCCCGCCGGCGGATGTGTCGCTGGACGAACTGGCGCAGATTCTGTGGCTGGAGGGGTTTGAGAAGATCGAACTGCGCCAGACCGGATCGAGCGAGAAGACGAACATCGACGACGTCGATCGCGTGTTTGCCTGGTGGGAGTGAGTGGGCGATCGGCCTGCTCGAATCGGGCCGGTCGATCAACTTCGCGGCGGCAATGGACTGTTCATTGGTGTCGACCGGCGCGGGCCGGGGGAAGGAGGTTTCGCACCGGCGAGCTTGGAAACCTGATTCACCTGCCGGATGAACCGGCAGGGGTCCCGTTTCCAGTTGACTGATTCTGGAAAGCCCCTTTGGGGTTATTCCCCGCAAAAAACGCTGCCGTTCCGGTGGGTGGGGTATTGACGGGCGTTTCGTACATATTAGACTGGGGCTTGGCATGCCCTTTCGGCCACCGCTTCGCGCTATTCATTTTGAGGCGGTGTTATGTCTGTCGGCATATTTGGCTGCGTTTTGCGTTGGGTCGCGGGCGTGGGAATGCTTCGGGGATAACACACTGCTAATTTCCGGCCTTATGTCTCACCGGGCTGGAATCCCCGAGACCGCGTGTTTGAATTCTCTTCGAGGTGGGACCCAGTCGCCGAGCGTGTGGACCGTGCGGCTCGAATTCGGAGTCGCTTTTCGATAGAGGCCGCTCCCCAATGAGGGGCGCGGTAAAGCGGTGCCTTGCGGTCGGGCGTCAGGAAGACGCCGACTAGAGCTGGGTGAGACACTCTCTCCATACTCGGGCATGCCGGACTCGGAAAGCGGCAGACGCTAGCACGACCTTAACATTGGGATCCGCGCAACTTCTGCGGTACCAGGTTTTTTGCGGACGCGCACCTTCGTTTCTCCGGGGAGAGACACTCATGGCGTACCTATTCCTCCGCCAGCCCGCCGGCCGATCCGGCAAGGGACATCGTTCCAAGTATGCTGCCTTGCGTCCAGCTTTCGTGGATCCCAGGCGGCTTCTCTGCGAGCCGCTCGAAGATCGGCGGATGCTTTCGATCGCCGACCTCAGCCTCGTCGAAGACGGACTGAAAGCCGGGTTCTTCGACGCCCTGCAAGACGAAATCAACGCCGGGGCCTTTGCGGCACCCGCGCCGCTGATGGGAGGCGAGCTTGGCGATCCGAGTACACCGCTCGGGCAGTTCGCCAAGACGATCGGTGACAGACTGAATAGCTTTGCGATCGAGGACACCGGCCAGCCGGTCAAAGTCGCCGAGGTCACCAGGGAGCTTAAGGAAACGCTCGGAGAACTGGTGGTGGCGCCGAACGGTGCCACCCGAATTACGGTCACCGGCAACGACGGTGACGAAAAGATCGTGTTTCAGCTCATTTTGATGCAGACCCACGAGGTTTGGGTCGATCTGGATCTGGCGCTTCCACATGCGGATGGGGAGGACGCGATCGTCGCCCCCCTGATCGGTCTAGAGGATGCCGTGAGCGTTCAGGCGACGTGGACATTCGACCTCACGTTCGGGGTCGATGCGTCGGGCTTCTTTATTGCCACGCTCCCGCAGGATGAGCTATCGCTGGACGTTCTGGCGATTTTGCCGGGCGATTTCGTGGGTTACGGCCCGCTGGGGCTTTTCAGTGCGCGCTACCAGCCCGCTCCGGGCAAGCTCTCGTCTTTCGACGCGACTTACGCGTTTGACGTCCTCGACACAGCGGCCGATGTGGACACGCATCTCCGACTGACCGAGTCGGGAAGCCCGGGCGTGCTGGAACTCGAACCGCTGCGCCTTTCGACGAGCCTGACTGGCAGTGCCGCGGTCTCGCTCCACGCCGACGCGGCGTTCATCCCCGATTTCTGGGAAGACGGGGGGCTTTCCGACTACGCGAAGCAGCGCCTGTTCAACCTGGCGATCCGCTCGGACGTCGATATCACCTACAACCTCCAGGAGCGGACCGGCACGGGACTGCCGGCAAGCGTCCTTAGTTTTTCGAACGTTCAGATGAACCTGGGAGAGTTTTGCGACGGGTTTGTTGAGCCGACTTCCATTATCGTGGCGGAGACAGTCCGGCCGATCAATGGCCCTTTGGGCGTGTTGACCGAGCGAATACCAGTTGTCAGCGATACGTTTGAAGCATTCGGGATGAAGCCGGTCACGTGGATCGAAACAGCCACTCCGCTGGCAAGTCGAAGCTTGTGGGCAACGCTGAAGGCATTGGGCTCTCCCATAGGAATGACGCTCGGAGCACGGGGGTTCGCAGAGGCTGCGCTGGTGATTGACGTGCTGGATCGATTGGTGGAAGACGGTCAAGGCGTGATCACGAATATCACACAAGGGAATCCTGCGGTCGTCACCAGTTCCCAGCATGGGCTCTCCACCGGCGACGGGGTCCGCATCACGGGAGCATGGATGACCCAGTTGAATGATCGCGAATTCCGGGTCGAGGTGCTCGATGCGAACCGGTTCGTTCTGGTCGGGGAGGACAGCAGGACGTATCCGGCCTATCCGCCTCCCGCGGGCTATTCCACCGGGAAGTGGGAACAGATTCAAGGCTACTACTGGCATACCCCTGACAATTCGCTCCGGCACCAGATCTGGGAAGACTTGGGCTCTTTCGAAACGGGGTTCAAGAATGGGCAGCCATGGTACACGGAAACGACTTTCGATGTCCTCGAGAAGCTCGGCGTCGCCCGTCCCGGCGAGCCTTCGCATGTTTCCCAGGCAAGGCGGAGCGTGCAAGCCCGGCTGAAGGAATTCGGCGAGGCATTCCGCTTCCCGATGCTGGAAGATCCGGGAATGATCTTCACGCTGATGCAAGGAGAGACGGAAGGGGTGGAAATGTTCCGGTTTGGGACGGAAATGGATATGGCCCTGGACGTGAACTTCTCCTGGCCAGTCCCGCTTCCTCCCCCTTTCACTCCTCTTACTGGTTTGGTGTGTATTGATGGTTTGATATCGCTTGGGGCCCAAGTCGATCTGGATTTCCGCCAGGACGGAATCGGGCTGGAAAGCTTCAGCCAGTCGCTGGACTACAGCAGCCTCCCCAACCTGCGATCCAACATGATGGACAATCTCGAGTTGTTGCGGGAAGGCTTTATTTTTGATGACCACAACGACTCCGGGCGCTTCCGAGACGGCGAGACCGCCATGCCTATGGAAATCCTGGGCTTTTCGAAACCGGTCGGAGAGAAGCCCGAGATGGCAATCGTCGTCAAAGTGGGGATCGGGGCCTCCTTGAACATCCCGAAGGCGCTGCAACTTGGTCCGCTCTATTCGATCAAGGCCGGCTGTTTGGGATACCTCGAGATAGTTGTCGGCCGGGACCTCAACGACCTGCCGAACGATCCGTATCCAGCGAACCCCGACGATTATGAGTACGACGGACTTGTCCGTCTCAGCGAACAAGACCGGATTCGCATGGTGGACCCGGGCGCCATCTACAACCCGACCTTCAACGCGGACCTCGGGCTGGAGTGCTTCTTCAAAGTCTCGATCTGGCATAATACGGTGTTCAAGCTTGGGCCGTACACGATTCTGAGCTTCCCGCTGAACTGGGGCTCGTGGAACCTGGCAAACAAAACGGACGACCAGGAAATCCTCACCGGCGAGCCTCTGGAGCCGGCGGTCCTCGGCGCGGTCGATGACCAGGGGGTCCTGGCCCTTTTCCTTGGGCCCGACGCCGATCGCCGGAACGTTGCGGTAGATAGCATCGATGAGCATGTGATCATCGAGTCGCTTGGACCGACCGACCCAAGTGCTCCCGAGCAGGGCGAGACGCTTCGCGTCACGCTGCAGGACTGGTACCGGCAGGAATTTCCAAACGTAAAAAGCATCACTGCCGACGGGGGCATCGGCAAAGACTACTTCCTTGTGCGCGACGGCGTCGTCGCCGCCGCGACTTTGAAAGGAGGCCCCCAAAACGACGAGCTGGTCTACCTGGGCTCGGGGCAGGCGACTATGAAAGGCGATGCCGGCGACGATCTGCTCCAGGGCGGCAAAGGCAACGACCGTCTGGAGGGCGGTGACGGCAACGACGAACTGTCCGGCGGCGACGGCGACGACGAATTGCTGGGCGGCAGCGGCAACGACCGACTCGGGGGCGGCAGCGGCAACGACATCCTCCAGGGTGAGAACGGCGACGACCAGCTTCGCGGCGGCGAAGGAAACGATCAACTCTACGGCGGAGAGGGCAACGATCTCCTTGAAGGCCATGCTGGAGACGACCTCCTCCACGGCGATGGCGGCGACGACTATTTGGACGGCGGTGCGGGCAGTGACGCGCTGGACGGCGGCGAGGGCAGCGACGAGTACGATCAGCAGATCAGTGCGGACACCGATCTTTTCAGCGAAAGCGACAACCCGGCCGATTTCGACACGTTCAACCTCGCCGGCGGAATCGATGACCTCAACGACATGATCACGCTAGTGGCCGAGGGCAACCAGCTTCGCATCGCCACGAACCAGAGCTCGATCGCCGTACCGGGTATCGAGCGATTGGCGATTTCCGCAGGGAAAGGATCCGACACGGTCGTGGTCGGTGACCTGGGCGGGACGAGCTTGCGCGAAGTCCTCATTAACTTGGCCGTAGGCGAATCGGCCGATGCGACCGTCGATACCGTCCAGTTTCTCGGCACCTCGGGGCCCGACACGATCCTTGTGGAAGGAGTGATCCAGTCGATCGACCAGACGACGTCCGGGCCGGACGGCGAACAGTCGATCCAGTTTGACGTACCGGCGGTCCGGATCACCCAGCAGGCCGATCCGGCAGTGCCGCGCGAGGTCCTGATCTGGAATTCTTCCACCGCAGATCGCCTGGAAGTGTTCGGGCTGGGCGACGATGACGTGCTGGAGGTCCGAGCCGGCCAAGGCGGGCTGCCGGGGCGGGACCTGATCGCCGTCGCCCTGGAAGGCGGCCCCGGCAGCGACACGTTCAAGACGCCCTACAACAACGTGACGGTCTGGGGGGGAACGATCGATCCATCGGGCGCCGCCACGGACGATCCGGCCGACACGGATACGCTGCACGTCGCCGACGATCGCCTCGAGCCCGGAAAACCCGAAGTATATGTCTCGGACACGGAGGTCGTCGCCATCCGCGGCGGCCAGCCGGTCGCGAGTGTCGCTTACGGGGGCATCGAGAACCTGCAACTGAGCCTCGGCTCGGACGGCAACGGCAACTCGGTCCGCGTGCAGAGCACGATCCCCGGATCGGTCACGATCAACGGCGGGAGCGACAACGACGAGATCACGGTCGTCGATGCCCAGGGGTCGCTGACGCTCGACCTTGGCGGCATCGGCGATCACGACACCCTGACGATCGACCGCAGGCTTGCAGCGACCGGCCTCGAGGGCGCGCTGTGGGCAGACGAGATGACATGGACGGGATGGGCATCGCCGATCCACTACAGCAACGTGGAACAACTGGACCTGCTTCTCGGCAAGTGGGCCGACCGGCTCACGATCGAGAACACCAGCGCCGACACCGCGATCCAGGCGGGCGGCGGTGCCGATGAGATCGTACTGCGCGGAATCGGCAGCCGGACGACGGTCAACGGCGACGATGGTGATGACACGTTGACGGTTGAAATCGATCCGGCCGGCCCGGCGAGCTTCGACGAACTGGCGATGTCGGTCGAGACACTGCGGGTCAGGCACATCGGCGACCCGCAGCCGGCCGCCTGGCGGGTCGAGGACGGCCGCATATGGCTCGACAATGCGATCCCGAGCGTGGCCATTGCCGAAGTGCTGGGATCCGGTCGGGTGTTTCTGGACGGCATGGGCGCCGATACGCTCTCGGTGGCAGACAGTGTACCAACTTCCCAGACCGTCTTGCTCGAAGGCAATCGCGTCCGCATCCAGCACGGGGTCGAGATTCTTTCCTATGCCGGTCAAGACTTTCTCGAAGACTCCGATGGTATGCGCTCGCCGGTGATCACGGCGGATGGGACGTTTGTTTACGCATCCTCGCCCGATACGGGTGTGAATACCTTCGAGCGGAACGGAGAGGATGGCGACCTGACCCGGCTCAGCCATTGGCGGGAGCAGCAGAGTGTCTCTTATGGAGATCAGGCGAATGACCGTTGCGGGTTCGCGGTTGCGATCTCGAGCGACATGGCGATCATCGGGATCCCGGGGCGCCAACTGGCACAGATCTTCAGATGGGAATCCGCGTGGGGGAGCGGGTGGTGGCAAATGGAAGCTACGCTGACCGGTGGTGCAGGTTTTGGCAACTCGGTTGCGATCTCCGGGGGCAAGGCTATCGTCGGGGCTCCCTATGAGAACGGCTTCGGCGGCGCGGCTTACGTATTTGAAAGAGACGAAGGCTGGACAAAGACCAAGCTGGGCGAGGGCGCACCCAATGCGCTGTTCGGCTGGTCCGTGGCGATCTCCGGTGATATTGCGATCGTGGGAGCTCCTTGGGGAAATTCAGCCACGCTTTTCGAAAAGGGTGGTTTGGGCTGGGAAGCGACGGAGCTTGACGGCGGCCTTCACTTTGGCTATTCCGTCGCGATTTCCGGCGATACGGCCATTGTGGGAGCTCCCTCCGAGGACAGCGATGCCGGAGCGGCATATCTCCTTCAGAAAGACGGAGCAAGCTGGGTGCAAACAAGGCTCACCGACGGTGAAGACACCCCCGAGGCGCGGTTCGGCTCGTCCGTGGCCATCTCGGATGGCGTGGCACTGGTTGGGGCTCCTCAGCTTGGAGAGGGGCCCGGCGCGGCTTTCGTATTCGGCGAAGACGGCTTCGGGGAGTGGCAGAGGCTACAGAAACTGGCGACCGCGGGATCTGTCCATTTCGGTCAGTCCGTTGCCATCGACGGCGACGTGGCGATCGTCGGCGATCCCGATCACGATGGCGGAAGAGGCGCCGCGTCGATTTTCGAGCGGGATTTGACGGGGATGTGGAATGAAGCCAAATCGACTGCCCCCGACCTCGCCGAGGAGGACCACTTCGGCCAGGCCATTGCGATCTCCGGCGACATGGCACTCATCGGTGCCCCGGACGTGGATGGACTCGGTCCGCCGGACCGAACAGACGCAGGGCAGGTATTCCTCTTTCAGGACAAGACTGCTAGCGGGATGACTTCGATCGCCGTCGGTCCCGACGATCACCACGTTTACGGCGCACACCACTTTAACAACGAAGCCTTCGTATTCGAGCGAGATCTGAACGACGGGAGCTTGACGCTTCGGCAGCAAACCTTTGTGCAGTCGTCCTATTGGATGGGAGACGGTGCCGCGGTCGCGATCAGCCCCGACGGCGAGTATGTCTATTACACGAGCGAGTTTGAATACATCGTGAAGTTCCCGCGCGATCCCGATACAGGGTTGTTTACGGATTGGTTTGCGGACGTGGCTTTTTCGGATGGCGATCCGGGGCCAAAGGCCATTGCTTTGGATCATTCCGCCGAGCACGCCTATGTGGCATTCGCCGATACGGACAAACTCGCGGTGCTGGCTCGGAATACGACCACGGGCGAGTTGACATCGATCCCGGACCAGGTATTCCAGGACGGGATCGGCGGCGTCGAGGGGATGGATCGGCCCGCGGCGGTGGCCCTCAGCCCGGACCAGGCCTTCCTGTACGTGGCGGGCCACGACGCCAACGCCATTGCCGTGTTCTCGCGAGATCCGGTCACCGGCGAACTTGCTTTCCTGGAGTCTGCCCGGAACGGCTCACGCGGCGTTCGCGGCCTGGGGGGAGTGTCCTCGTTGGTCACGACCGACCAGTATGTCTTCGCCGTGGGCACGCAGGACGACTCGCTTGTGGTCTTCCATCGAGGCGTGGATGGCCGCCTGACCTTCGCCCAGCGGCTCGGGAATCTGTTCGGGGACGTCGAAGGTCTGGAGAATCCCAATGCCGTAGCGATCAGCGCCGACGGCAACTGGCTCTACGTTGCCAGCAGCGGCGAGGGAGCGGGTCGCCCCGGCGGACTGGCGTGGTTCCGTATCGCACAGGACGTACCCGCCGCTCGGCCGCTGGTGGTCGATTATTCCGGGATTCAAGAGCTGACTGTCCAGTCGGGCGATGGCGACGACCGGGTCCGCACGAACGACGTGCCGGAGACGGTAACGGTAAGCGTCCTTCTTGGCGAAGGATTTGACGAACTGGATCTCGTCGGCACCCGCGAGGGCGCGACCACGAAGATCTACGGCGAAGCGGGCAACGACACCGTCCGCATCTGGGCCACCGGCGCTGGTTCGACCACGGAGGTCCACGCGGGCGGCGGCAACGACACGATCCGGGTGGCCGGCGATCGCCTGGGAGCCGCGGTGAGCGTCTGGGGCGACGACCCGGCGGAAGCGCCCGGGGACCTGCTCGTGTTTGCGGGCGACGCGGATCCGGGCCCGACGGCCCCCGACGGCACGATCGCCGCCGGCGGCACGACGGTGGTAGCGTACTGGGGAATCGAACGACTTGATTTTCCGGACGAGTTGCCGGATGCCAACGCAGGGGGAACTGGCGGAGTCTACAGCTTGAACGAAGGCGGCAGCTTGGCGCTGGATGCCTCCGCTTCGGTTCTGCCGGGAGGAGCGGGGATCTTCGAATGGGACATTAATGGCGACGGTGAATTCGGGGATTGGGTCGGACCTCAACCGTTCCTCTCCTGGCAGGAACTGTGCCAGTGGGGGCTGGACGACAACGGCACGTACCAGGTGTCGGTGCAGGTTACCACAAGTGGCGGCTCCGACCTTGCCACGGCGACTGTCGAGATCGCCAATGTCGCGCCCAGCCTGGCAGTGAGCAGCGATTCCGACTCCATCGACCAGTTCACCCTCTACGTGCTTCGTCTGACGGCGACGGATATCGAAAACGACGCCATCGAAGAGTGGGTGATCGATTGGGGCGACGGGTCCGAAGGCCGCGTGCCGGGCAGTGCGGCGGTCGCGACGCACCAGTATCCGCCCGGGACCTGGGACGTCGTCGTTGTCCGGGCCGCCGACGAAGATGGAGTGTATCCGGTCGACTGGCGCACGACCGTCGAGGTGCAGGCGGTGGAACCGCTCGCGGGCCTCTCCGCCACGGACGAGGGTGAGGCCTACTCGCTCGCGCTGAGCGGATCGCCGGCGTTTGCCGGTTCGACGTGGATCATCGACTGGGGCGACGGCAGCCCGCTGGAAAGTGGAGTTCCGGGGGCCGCGCTGACCCACACCTACCTGGTCGACGGCGACCTTCTGATCAAGGGCACCGCGATCCGCGCCGACGACACCTACCGCGCCACGAAGCCGATCACAGTGAACAGGCTGGAGCCCGAGCTGCGGATCGCCGGAGTGCCTGCGGCGGATGAAGGCGATTACTACACGCTCTTCCTCGCCGCTCGATACCCCGGCCGCGAAGAGCAGTTGACCTGGACGATCGACTGGGGCGATGGTGCCAGCGAGACTTTCGAGGGCAATACCGGCACGGTCCGTCATCTGTATGCCGACGACTCGGGCGCCGGCGTGTTCCAGATTCTGGTCACGGCTTACGACGGCGATACGACTCCCGAGGCGCCGTATCAGGTCTCCCGGGTGGCGGTGCTCGATCGGCCGCTGTTCGCTTTCGACGACGGCCCGCACGCCAGCCGGCACCTCTACATGCTCACTTCGGGGCAAACGTCGTGGGACGCCGCGCAGGGCGAGGCCGCACTGCTGGGCGGACATCTTGTGGAGATCGCCGACTACGCAGAGCAGGACTTCCTCGACCGGTCGTTCTTCGACACGGCCGACGCGCCGGAGCGGGCCTGGATCGGCCTGACCGACCTGGACGGCGACGGTGTCCTGGATTGGGCAACCGGCGCCGACATGAACTACACGCGCTGGGCCGGCGGCGGCAGCGGCGGGCAGGCCCACGCCGCCCTGGTCCGCCAGGTCGACGCCGGGGCTGCAACCATGGGGTTCGAAGAGCTCGTCGACGGAAGCGCCGCCTATGTCGAGAGCGGACTGCGCCTCGCGGCCGTCTCGACCAATGGCCAGGCGAGGCTCGTGCGAAGGGACGACCTCACGGGAGCCGCGGCGGCCGCCAATGCCGAGACCGAATGGTTCAGCCTGACCGACGTGGACGGCCATCCGTTTGCGCTGAAGTACCTCGACATCGGCAGCGACGCGGCTGCGACGATCGCCTTCACCGGCACGCTCCTGGGCGGCGGCACCGTGACGCAGACCTTCGACGTGGCGGATACCGGCGGTGGGCTCCAACGCCTCACTTTCGGCGGCGATTTCGTGGATCTCGTCTCCGTTGAGTGGGCGCCGGGGGCGAGTTGGGCCGACAATGTCACCGTGATGCGCCCCTTGAGCCTCTGGGCCGGCGCCAGCGGGCTTGAACTGCTGGCGGGCATCGTTGAAATGGAGTCAATCCTGGGATTGGCGTTCGCCGAAGCCGATGGACTGGAGGTCTCCGTCTCGAACGTCGCGCCCACGGTCGACCTGAGCGGAAGCGACCGGGTCGACGAAGGCTCCGTGTACCGGCTCACGATCGGCAGCCCCATCGACTCCGGCAGCGACACGGTTGCCCGGTATATCGTCTACTGGGGCGATGATACGCCGGCGGAGACGGTCGAGGTATCGCCCGACACGCTGCTTTCGCATGCGGCTGCCGAGAGCATCGGCCATGTCTACGCCGATGCGGGAGTATACGAAATCCGGGTAGAGATCGAAGACGAGGATGGTATTCATGTGCTCGATCCCGCCACGCACCTGACAGTCGTCGTCGACAATGTGCTGCCAACGATCGGCATGCCCGCGGATGCGCGAGTCGAGCAGGGCAATCCGCTGGAAGTGGCAGGCTGGTTTACCGATCCGGGCAGCGATGCTTGGTGGGCGACGGTCGACTACGGCGACGGCGCGGGCGTGCAGGACCTTTGGCTCGGTCCCGACAAGGTGTTCTACCTGGACCACGCCTATGCGACGACCGGTGAGTACGTCGTGGAAGTTCGAGTCTACGATGGTTATGACGACGCCGAATCGCCGACCTACGCCACTGCTGAGATGGAGGTGAGCGTGGTGGTAACCGCTCCCGAGATCGTCGACTACTGGAGCTCCGGACTGGTGGCGACGGACGCGGGCAACCTGGCCTACAGCTTCCACCCGATTCGCGACGGCTTTGTCACTGCGGAGGTCCGGCAGGGATCGTCGGCTGCAACGGAAATCGCCCTGTACGCCGTCGGCCCGATGGGTGCACCGATCCTGCCGGCCCTGGCTTCCGGGCAGGGACGTATCGATTTCACGCAGGCGCTCGCCGGGAATCGCTACGTGCTTTCCCTTACCGGCCTGGATGCCACGGCGGAGGTCTGCCTTGCCAACCTCGTCCAACGGGCCGGCAGCGCGGTGGATGTGTATGGCACGAAGGACAATGATCCCTTCGTGTTTGACGCCTCGGCCGGCTGCAGCTTCACGATCAAGGAGGTTTCGTATCAGTTTGCCCCCGGCGAGGTCGGCACCTTCTCGTTCGACGGACTCGCCGGTTGTGAGCTGGTGCAGTTCGTCGGCGGCCCGGGCCCGGACACGGCGACCCTCCGACCCACGTCCGGCACCTTCGCCGGTGAGGACTACACGCTCAACGTGAGCAACGTTGAAGTCTTCGACTATGACGGCGGAGCGGGCGATGTGGTTACGATTTGGGGCTCCAAACAGACCGAGACCTACACGGCCGAAGCGGGTTGGGGATGGATGACCGGCGACGATGTTTCGATCCATGTCACGGCTGAGAACATCTACGCACGCGGCAACGGCGGCGGCGATACGGTGTATTTCAAGGATGGCGACGGCGACGACGTGCTGGAGTATTTCTCCTGGTGGGCTCGAATGCGGGGAGACGGCTATTTCCACCACGTCCGCGGTTTCAAGACGATGCAGGCCGATGCCGAAGCAGTGCAGGGCGATGCGGATCGTGTCGTTGTCCGGGGTTCTCAGCTTAATGATTATCTGAGGGTCAACCCGTACAACGAGACTCGGGAGACGTCGGTGGTCAGATTCCTGAGCGGCTCCGGCAGCGTGTGGCATTACGCCTATGGGTACGAGACGATCGCGGGCTATGGCCTCGGTGGGGCACTCGCCGACCAACTCTTCCTAAACGACACTCCCGGCACCGACACATTCGACGTAAGACGGTTGCAGGCGAGCCTCGAGGCGCCGGACTACGCGGTCAGTGTCGCAACCCATGGCTTCGGCACGGTGGAAGTGCGGCGGGCCTACGCGAACGAGGCGGCGGACGAGATCAGCCTGGGCGACTCGGTGTACGCCGCCGACGACGATACGGTGGTGGGCGATCCGACGCAGGTGACCATGAGCGGCCCCGGGTACATTAACAAGGCGTTGAACTTCCCGTCGGTCAATGTCCACAGCAGCGGCAGAGGAAATGACACCGCGCACCTTTCCGACCTGGCCGATCCCGCTGACAGCCGTACCGGGGTGGACACGTTTACCGGGCGGCCGATTTTTTCGACGCTGGTGGGTCCCGGTTACCGGCTCTATGCCCGATTGTTCGACGAGGTGCATGTGGAGTCGAAGTATGGGCTGGACATTGCCAATCTGTACGGCAACGTCAATGGGGCGGAACTGACCGGCACGGCTGCGGAAGTGCGGCTCTCCGGCACGCATTCCTCGGGCTCGTATGCGAACCATGCACGGTCGTTCCACGAGGTGAACGCTTTTGGGGCGAGCGACGTCGACCATGCGGCGCTGACGGACGCGGCCGTCGACCTGGACAGCTACGGCCCGCCGGCGGGCGTGCCGCTGGACGAACTGGCGCAGATTCTGTGGCTCGACAGCTTCGAAAAGATCGAACGCTGGAATAGCGGCACGGGCAGCAAGGTAGACGATATCGACGACGTCGACCGCGTGTTTGCCTGGTGGGACGGCTAGCTTGGGAACCTGATTCACCTCCCGGATGAACCGGCAGGGGTCTGAATTGTGGCGGGGTTGCTTGCTAGCTTGGGAACCTGATTCACCTGCCGGATAAACCGGCAGGGGTCTGTATTGTGGCGGGGGTGCTTGCTAGCTTGGGAACCTGGTTCACCTGCCGGATGAACCGGCAGGGGTCTGTATTGTGGCGGGGGTGCTTGCTAGCTTGGGAACCTGATTCACCTGCCGGATGAACCGACTGGGGTCTGGCCAAAGCTCTTGCCGCACACGCATCCAGCCCCCACCTTGCCGTGCCCGGCCGTTGGGGGTATGGTAACCATTTGACGATCCGCCGCTGGAAAGTCCCATCTCAAGGCTTCAACCAAGGAATCCTTCATGCCAGACTCCCACCCCCGCCAAACTCCAATGCGCGCCACCCGGCGTGACTTTCTCCGCACCACTTCCACCGCAGTCCTTGGCGCCGCGGCAGGCACGCTGGCTGTCGCACGTGGCGCCCACGCCGCCGGCAGCGGCACGATCAAGATCGGCCTGATCGGCTGCGGCGGTCGCGGCAGCGGTGCAGCGGTCAACGCCATGAACGCCGGCGAAGATGTCAAGCTCGTGGCCATGGCCGACGTCTTCGAGCAATACGTTCAGGGATCGCGCAGCCGGCTGAAAGCTGCCAAGCCGAAGCAGGTCGACGTCAGCGACGACCACTGCTTCGTGGGCTTCGACGCCTACCAGAAGGTACTAGCAAGCGACATCGACGTCGTGCTCCTCGGCGCGACCAGCCACTTCCATCCCACCCACCTGAAGGCGGCCATCGACGCCGGCAAACACGTCTTCTGCGAGAAGCCGCACGGCGTCGACGTGCCGGGGCTCAAGATGGCCATGGCCGCCGGAGAAGAGGCCAAGAAAAAAGGGCTGAGCCTGGTCTCCGGGCTCTGCTGGCGCTACGATCCGGGCGTTCGCGAGGCCATGCAGCGCGTGGCCGACGGCGCGATCGGCGACATCGTCGTCATCCAGGAGACCTACATCACCTCGCCCTACGGCCTCCGCGAGCGGAAACCCGAGTGGAACGAGATGGAGTATCAGCTTCAGAACTGGTACCACTTCAACTGGCTGTCGGGCGACCAGACCGGCCAGCAGTTGGTCCACAGTCTCGACAAGGCCTCCTGGGCACTGGGCGACAAGCCGCCGGTCAAGGCATGGGGAACGGGCGGCCGCCAGGTCTGCATCGAGCCCAAGTACGGCGACCAGTTCGATCATTTTTCCGCTGTCTTCGAATACGAAAACGGCGTCCGCGTTTTCGGGTACTGCCGCGATCAACCCGGCTGCTACAACGAGACGACCGACGTGATCTTCGGCACCAAGGGGCGAGCCATCTTGCCCAGCCGCCCGCGAATCGAAGGCGAGAACGAGTGGCAGTACCGGACGGAAAAGAAGCGGAGCATGTACGACGTCGAGCACGAAGAACTCTTCGCCTCGATCCGCGAAGGCAGGCCGTTGAACAATTCGAGCTACATGTTCACCAGCACCATGCTGGGGATCCTTGCCCAGATGGTCTGCTACACCGGTCAGCAGCTCACCTGGGATCAGGCCATGGGTTCGGAACTCGTCCTGGCGCCCAGCGCGTACAGTTGGGACGCCGAGCCGCCGGTCAAGCCCGACGAAAACGGCCAGTATCCCTGTCCGATGCCGGGCATTACGAAGTTCCAATAGTGGGAAGGATTGGAGTAGCGGTTGCAACCAGCCCGGCTGCTCGAAGCAGCCGGGCTGCTGAGAACTTTGTCCCCCCCGGCCCTGTGCCGGGTGGGGCTTTCGGAAGTAGGAGGCTGCGAAGAGCGTTGCGGACTAGCCGGACTTCCGGCAAGAACCACGAAAGGATCAGAATGGTTTCGCCGCAGATGGACAAAGCGGTCATTCTTGCCCGCGGGCTGGGCAAACGCATGCGGAAGGAAGACGAGACGGCGCGACTGGACGAGAACCAGGAGAAGATGGCCCAGACCGGGGTCAAGGCGTTGATCCCCATCGGCCGGCCTTTTCTCGACTACGTCCTCTCCGGGTTGGCCGATGCGGGCTACCGGCGGGTCTGCCTGGTGGTGGCTCCGGACCACGAAGTGATCCGGAAATACTATCACGAGGAGGTACGTCCGACGCGGGTTGACGTGGAATTCGCCGTTCAGGTCGAGCCGAGAGGCACGGCCGACGCGGTGGCCGCGGCCGAGCCGTTTGCCGGGGACGACTGTTTTCTGGTCATCAATTCAGACAACTACTACCCGCGCGAAGCCCTCGCGGGGCTGCGCCAACAGGACGGCTTCGCCACAGCCCTGTTTGAACAGGAGGCGATGCTTACCGGGAGCAACATCGCGGAGGACCGGATCCGACACTTCGCCGTCGGCAAGACGAGAGACGACGGCAGCCTCGAGCGGATCCTCGAAAAGCCCGACGCCGAAACCCTGGCGTCCCTGCCGAGGCCGCTCTGGCTGAGCATGAACTGCTGGCGGTTCGGGCCGGCGATTTTCGAAGCCTGCCGCAACATCAAGCCCTCCGCGCGTAAAGAGCTGGAGATCCCCGACGCCGTCCAGTACACCATGGACGTACTCGGGCAGCCCTTCCACACGGTCATGGTCCGCGCGCCGGTGCTCGACATGACCAGCCGGCGCGACATCGCTTCGATCGCCGAGAAACTCGCGGGCACGGAGGTGAACCTTTGATTCGACATCTCGGCTTTCGCGGATCGCTGGGCGATATCGAGGCTCTCGGCAGCCAATTGCTCGAGTCCGGCCTCAGCCCTGCCGCTGCCGCCGCGAAGGCCGAACGCTTCGCCACGGCCGCAGCGACACTTGAGCCGGTCGATACCGGCGCGGCGCGGTTGGCATTTTTCGTGCCGGGGCGGATCGAGGTCCTCGGCAAGCATACCGACTATGCCGGCGGGCGGACGATGGTCGCCGCGGCCGAACGAGGGTTTTGCCTGGTCGCGGTCCCCCGCGATGACCCGCGGATTCGCGTGTGCGACGCCGCTTGCCGGCAGACTGTCGAGTTCGAAGCCGACCCCGAGTTGGCACCGCGCACCGGCCATTGGTCGAATTATCCCATGACGGTCGCTCGCCGCGTCGCGAGAAACTTCCCCGGCTCGCTCCGCGGCGCCGACATCGCGCTAGCCAGCGACCTTCCGTCCGCGGCGGGCATGAGCAGCTCAAGCGCCATGATGGTGGCCACCTTCCTGGCCCTGGCGGAGGTCAACCGCCTCGACCAGCGGCTGGAATACCGCGAAAACATCGCAACGCTCACCGATCTGGCCGGCTATCTCGGCACGGTCGAGAACGGCCAGACGTTCGGCTCGCTCGTCGGTGATCGGGGCGTCGGGACCTTTGGCGGCAGCGAAGACCACACGGCCATTCTGAACGCCAGGCCGAGACACGTCAGCCAGTATTCGTACTGCCCGGTCTGTTTTGATCGGGCGATCCCGATTCCGCCCGGCTACGTTTTTGCGATCGCCAGCAGCGGCGTTGTGGCGGCAAAGACCGGCGCGGCAATGGAGAAGTACAATCGAGCGTCGCGCATGGTGTCGAGAACCACCGAGCTTTGGCGGCAAGCCACGGGGCGCGACGACCTGCATCTTGCGGCCGCGCTGGCCAGCGGGGCCAATGCCGTCGGTCGTCTGATGCACGCGGTGAAGAATGCCGAACCTTCGGAAGCCGACGCCCTTCTCACGCGCCTGGAGCACTTCATCACCGAAAACGAGCAAATCGTGCCGGCGGCCGGTGATGCGCTCGCCCGCGGTGACCTGGCCCGCTTCGGCACGCTGGTCGACCAGTCGCAGCTCGCGGCCGAACGGCTTCTGGGCAACCAGGTACCTGAGACGGTGCACCTTGCACTGAATGCACGTGCGGCCGGCGCAGTCGCGGCATCCGCCTTCGGCGCAGGTTTCGGGGGGAGTGTCTGGGCGCTGATCGAGGCATCGGCCGCCGACGCATTCCTGGCGGAGTGGTCAGGAACCTACCGGCGGCGGTTCCCCGAACACGATCGCACTTCCGTGTTTTTCACCACAGCCGCCGGACCCGCGGCATTTCGGCTTTGACGGCCGGCGATGGGCCGACTGCTGAAAAAGGGGACTGGCTCCGCAACTGGTGGTAACCTGACTTGACGATAGGTACAAGATGTTGCGGTGCCTGTCCCCTTTTCAGCAGTCTCCAGCGGGACTGCGGCGAAACGAGAAGCCGGCCGGATGGGCGTGTCCCAAGAACTTGCCGCACCTGCAAGTGCGGATCGCTTGATCGGCAACCGGCCGGCAATTATACTCGCGTTTTCTGAATTCCTGCTTCCACTGCGCGCACCAGCGGTGCCACGTTAACGGGAGATACTTCTCATGATGCTCCAACCCATCGACTGGCTGATCATTGCGGCGTACATGGTCGCGTGCGTGGTCGCGGGTGTGTGGATGCGACGCTATATCCGTGGTGTCGACGATTTCGCCGTCGCCGGCCGCGAGATGGACATCAATCTGGGTGTTGCTTCGCTGGCCGCCACGGAAATGGGCATCGTCACCGTGATGTATACGGCCCAAATGGGCTTCAGCAGCGGGTTCGCGGGCGCCACGCCCGGCGTGCTCATCGCTGCCGCAATGCTCCTGGTCGGCATGACCGGTTTTGTCATCGGGCCGCTCCGCCGGACCGACGTGATCACGATCCCCGAACTGTTCGAAAAACGCTTCGGCAAGCACGTCCGCTGGTTGGCCGGACTGGTCGTCGTGCTCGGCGGCGTGTTGAACATGGGAATCTTTCTGCGGCTGGGCGGGGAGTTTCTCGTCCACGTTACCGGGCTACCCAAGGAGTACCTGGAAATCACGATGACCGCGCTGTTGGCCATCGTGCTCTTGTATACCGTGCTCGGCGGAATGCTCTCCGTGCTGGTCACGGATTATATCCAGTTCCTGGTCATGGGCCTGGGCATCGTGATCACGTCGGTGCTCGTTGTGGGCAGTCTCGGCTGGACCGACCTGATCACCGGCCTTTGGCAAGCGCATCAGGAGGGCGCGACGCTGGTCAACACGGCGAAACAAGAAACATTTACCATGGGCAACCCGTTCGACCCCTTCGCCTCCGCGGAGATCGGCTTGTTCTGGGTCGCGTGGCAGGCAATCCTCGCCATGGCCGTAGTGACGACCTGGCAGACGAACATCGCACGCGTGCTGAGCGCTCGTGACGACGCGACTGCCAGGAAAGTCTACCGGCGGACATCCTTCTATTTCGTCGGGCGCTTCGGCCTGCCGGGGCTGTGGGGCGCGGCCGCCTTCTATTACTTCTGGCGTCAGGGCGGATTGCCGGAAGGCGTCGACAGCCTGACGGCCATGCCGGCCTATCTCAACACGCTCTTGCCGACCGGCGTGATCGGCATCATGATCGCCGCCATGCTGGCCGCCGAAATGTCGACCGACAGCGGATACCTGCTGACCTGGGCCACGGTGATCTACAACGATATCGTCATGCCGTTGGTCAAGACGCCCCCTTCACCCAGGGTCAAGCTGCTCGTCGTTCGATCACTGGTGGTCTTGATCGGAATCTTTCTCGTCTTCTACGGCCTTTGGTATGAAATGCCCGGCCGGGCGTGGGACTACCTGGCCGTCACGGGAAACATCTACCTGGCCAGCGTGTTCTCGCTCTTGGTGGGTGCGTTGTATTGGAAGAAGGCGAACAGTTGGGGCGCGATCGCCTCCCTGGTGCTCGGGGCGGTCGGACCGATCACGTTCCTCATCTACAACGGCATCGTGACGGACCCGGCAAAGCAGATCAAACCGGAGACAGCGGGCCTGGCCGCGTTCGCATTGGCCTTTGCCGGAATGATCGTGGGCACCTACGTCGCACGCATGTTCGGAGCCGGCGTCGCCGGCCCGATTCCGGGACTCATTAGCAAGAAGGACATCGAGCAGTCATGAACGAGATCATTTTCAATCCGCTCGTGTTGTTCTGGACCGCCATGATTTTCGGCTCGATCGCCTGGTACGGCCTGCTGCTGTTCTATGTGGGCGTCAAAGGCGGCTACGAAATCGTCCAAATGACGAGAAATCTCACCGCCGAGCCCGAAGGCGGGCAGACCCACTGAGGGGAAATTCGAAGCACGAAATTCGAAATTCCAAACCAATTCAAAAACGCAAAAACCAGAATTCGAAACGGAGAATCTGACGGTTTTGGTCGTTCCGACTCAAGCCGGCAGCCCGGTTACTTCTCTACGTCCCTCCCAACTGGTGGATCGTCTCGTACATCGCCACCACGTTCTCCGTCGGGCTGACCGGCTGGATGTTGTGGCACGGGGCGCAGATCCAGCGGACATTGCGGTAGATTTCGATGCTTTCGCGTACCTCCCGCACGACGTCGTCCACCGTGCCGAAGGCGAGCGTCCGCTGGTTGTCGATCGAACCGTGGAAGATAATCCGATCGCCGAAGTCCGCCACGAGCTTCTCCCGCTCCATCCCCGGACAACGCCATTGGATCGGATTGAGAATCTCGATCCCGACCACGTCGACCAGGTCGGGAAGGAACGGGCGAGCCGCGCCGTCGGTATGGTACATCACGTGGATGCCGAACGACCGGGCGAGATCGGCCATCCGCTTTTGGTTCGGCAGCAGGAAGCGACGGTACGTTTTCAAGCTCATGAGCGGACCGGTCTGGGCGCCGAGATCCTCGGCCACGTAGGTCAAATCGATCCGGCCACCCCCGGCTTCGAAGCTGCGGCGGTTGGACTCTTCGTAAAAGTCGTAAATGTGGCTGAGGATTGCATCGGCGATCTCCGGCCGCAGCAGCAGATCCTCGAACGCCCGCTCGAGCCCCCGCATGTATCCATAAAGGAGAAACGGCTCATAGACGCCAACGTGGATCGGGTAGGTCCCATCGTCGGCCTCGATCGCGCGCGTGATCACGCCATAGTCGAAATCGTCGGGCGAGGGCCAGCGGTGGGCGTGGACTTCTTCGACCGTGTCGATCGCGGCAAGCGGCATGTGGACCGGTTCGTCGTAAACCCCCGTGCCGTAGTCGGCCTTCCGATAACGAATGCCCCACATGTCGGCCGCCGGATCATCGGGGTGGTGCGGCAGCTTCCATTTCGGCTCCAGGATCGTCCGCCGATCGATGTCCAGCCGCTTCCATAGGGCCCGCTCGTCCAGACAGTCGAGATCTCGAAGCAGCCGAGCGGTGACCTCGGGCGTCGCCTGATAGTCGGTCGGGATGCGATCCGGCCGCTCGCCGTTCAACAGCGCAAGCCAACGCTCTCGGGGGGTCATAGGAGGGATGAGGGGTGAGAGATGAGGGATAAAGAATGAGCCGTCATGTTAGTCCTCGTGTCGCCTTTTCGGGTCATGATCTTTTTCCACCGCACGCATGTAGTTGTCATCCCTCATCCCTCATCTCTCATCCTAGCTGAGCGGCAAACTCACGGGCCTGCCGCCCTCGGCAATGGACCGATCGATCGCCATGCATACCTCGTGCGTCCGATACGCATCGGCGATATTCACGTGCGACTCGCGGCCCTCGAGAATACAGTCGACCAGGTGATTCACCTCGAAGTCGAACGGATGGTGCTCGACGGCCCCCGAATCGGGCAGGATCGTCTGCATCGTGGTCCAGCCGGTCTGTCCGGGGAAGAGCTTCTTCGACCAAACGCGATGGTCGCGGATGGTCCCTTCGGTCCCTGCCAGATCGATGTTGAACTGGTACGGCATATCGGCGTCGAACAGCGCCGAAGTCTTGCCGATCGCTCCGCCCTCGAATTTCAGCACGGCCACCACGTTCGCATCGTACTCGAATTTTCCCCTGGGATTATTGCTGAACGCCGATACTTCAACGATTTCCTTTCCGGCGAACCAGCGGATGGCGTCGACGGCATGGCAACCGCCGGTGAGCATCGTGCTGCGTCCCGACTCGTACCGGTGGCCCCAGTCCCAGCCGGTCCACCATTCGGCCAATCCGTGCCAATAGTCCACCTCGATGTAGAACAATTCGCCGATTGCGCCCTGGGCCAGCAACGCCTTGATATTCTCGAACAGCGGGTTCCAGCGAAGCACGAAGCTGACGACGCTCCGGACACCGGCCTTGGCCACCGCATCGCGAAGGGATCGATTCTCCTCCATCGAAATGCACATGGGCTTTTCGATCAGGATGTGCTTGCCCGCCTCCGCAGCCGCCACCGCCTGCGGAGTGTGGACGTGGTTGGGGCCGCTGAGATTGACGATGTCCACGCGATCGTCTTTGAGGACCTGCTCGTAGTCGTCGCTTGCTTCGCAGTCCAGCCCGAGTTTCTCGATCAGCCGCTCGGCGCTGTCTTTCTTGCGGCTGCTTACCGAGACGATTTTGGCATGCGGATTCTTGAGCCAGCTTGCCGCGTGCGCATGCGCGACGTTCCCTGCCCCGTGGATGGCTACTCCAAGTTTGCCGTCGGTCATCGTTGCACCTCCTCCCAAACGAAAATGCCCCGTCACGATGCCGTGATCTTGGCGAAAATTGACTGAAAGTGCAAGCTGCCGAAGCCAGGGACAGCCCAGAATAGGGGGGCCGACATCGGAGTCCCAAATGACCAATGACCAATGTCTTCGGTCGGTTCTTCCCATTCATCGCCTGCCCGGTATACTAAACAGCTTCCGTCGACGCTCCATCGTCCACACCGTGTTTCACAGCGAGCAGGAACCATGAAAGAACCTCAGAGGCGTGTCGCGCTGGCGTTTATGGCTCACCCGGACGACGCCGAATTCCTTTGCACCGGCACCATGATGCGGCTGGCCGAGCGGGGCTGGGAACTCCACATCGCCACGGCCGCGCCCGGCGATTGCGGTACGGCGACTCGCAATCGGTGGGATATCAGCAGCATACGCACCCAGGAGGCCGCCAAAGCGGCGTCGCTGATCGGCGCCACGTACCACTGCATCGACGAGAACGACGGATTCGTGGTCTACGACAAGGCGGCGCTGCGGAAGACCTATGACCTCTTCCGACGCATTGCCCCCTCGCTCGTATTCACCCATGCGGCGAAGGACTACATGATGGACCACGAGCAGGCATCGCTCCTGGCACGGGCGGCGAGCTTCCTCTATGCCGGTCCCAACGTCTCCGAGCTTCCCGTTTTGGAGGGTTCGGGCACGCCGTATCTCTATTATTGCGATCCGGTGGAAGGGATCGACCCGTTGGGCAACCCCATTCAGCCGACGACCTATGTCGATGTCACGTCGCAGATGGAAAAGAAGACCGAGATGCTCGCATGCCATGCCAGCCAGCGGGACTGGCTGATGGCCCATCACGGCATGGATGAGTACGTGGAGACGATGAAGCGTCATATGGCGATGCGCGGGCAGCAGGCCGGCGCGGCCGCGGCCGAGGCGTTTGTCCAGCATCGCGGGCACGCGTATCCGAAAGACGACCTGCTGGCCGCCCTGTTCGGATCCAGCGGCAGCATTCTGGTCTAACCCACCCGTTTTCACTCACAAGGAGAACTTCGATGGCACGCCCGATCAGCAAAGTCGCCCCGGACTGGTGGGACTATACGACACTCGATCCGCAGCTCTTGAGCGATGTGGCGAAGCTGACCGTCAAGGATATGGAAAAGCTCTCGCGTCCCGGCTTCAAAGTGGTTCTGTACGATTCACTGGAAGACTTTTACCTGGCCGAGGCTTTGGAATACATCACGGCCTGGAAGCAGTCGACAGCCGATAACCCGTGCGGCATCTGTGGTCCGATCGGCCCAACCGAGCAGTTGCCGCTGGTAGCCCGCCTGGTGAACGAGCTGGAGCTGGACATCCGCAACGCTCATTTCTGGGGCATGGACGAATGGGTGGATGACGAGGGCAACCCGGTTCCCACCACGCATCCGCTCAGCTTTGCCAAGGCCGACATGGACATCTGCTTCAAGTGGATCAATAAGAAACTGCGAATGCCGAACGAGCACCTGCATTTCCCGACCGGCGACCTGGCCGCCTATTCGAAGACCTACGACCAGGTTCGCTGCATGGTGATGCAGGGCGGCCAGGGCGAGGTGAAGCACTGGGCCTTCAACGATCCGCCTCGCCGCAAAGGGAAGTACAAAGACAACCCACCCTCGCCGGAAGAGTACCGCAAACTCAAAACGCGCGTCACCGACCTGCACCCGATGACGATCGTGCAGAACGCCCGAACCTCAGGCGGCGGTCAAGTGGCTCTCGTGCCGACCCAGGCGGCGACCGTCGGCCCCTTTGAGACCTGGAAAGCGGAAAAAGTCTCGATCTGGCAGGCCGGCACGCACGACAATCCCTTCGGCATGCGATTGACGACCTATATGATTGCCAAGAAATTGCCCGACCCGTCGGTACCGATGTCGCTTTTAGCCGACCATCCGAACGTGCAGTTCAATTTCTACCGTCCCGCCATCGGCACCGTGGCGACCGAGATGCACTGACCAGCGGCCCGGTGCGATCGTCTCCGCCGTAGCCGAAGCGGCCGCGCCTGCCGGCACATCTGCCACCGACGTGCGAGAAACCTTTCTTCGCTCCCGGCCATATCACGTCGGCCGGGAGCGAACCACCGGGGCGACAACTTATCCCGACTGCTCAGCCTGGGCATCCTCGGCCCGGAGGTCTGCCGCTTTGCAAACGGCGTTCCATCTCCGGCACGAAAAATGCTAACATGACTCCAGGGCAGCACGAAAGACCGTAACCGTTCACGGGGCGGAACAGGTCCATGGTCTCGGCCGACGTCTTTGACGCCAAAGTACTTGAGCTAGCCGAAAAAATGGACCAGTCGCCGGCCGCCGCTTAAACGGCTGGGAAAAACCGGAGAATTCTCGATGGGCGAATGGTGGGCAGTAAACTTGTATCCATGGCTCGCGTGGCTGGTGATCAGCCTCGCCGTACTGGCCGTGATTCTATGGGTGGTCCGGGTAGCGCCTCGGCGGGAATCCCGCGAGGATGCCGAGGAGATGCTGCGGCGCCGGTATATCGAAGGCGAGATCGACGAAGAGGAATACGAACGCAGCCTGGCGGAACTCAGGCGGCCCACGTAGTCTGGCCTGCTCAATTAAGCGATGGATCGTCGGGCAGGTGCTTGATCCCGGTCGCCCGGACGAGCAATTCGTTTCCGATTTGCTTGGAGACTCTCTTCCACAGATCGAGGTCTCGCTGGTAGAAAACGTACTCGGCCTTCGCGGCGCCGGTCAGCCAGGCGCCCTCTCCGAGTTCCTGCTCCAACTGCCCCCCACCCCAACCGGCATGGCCGACGAACACGCGGACCGAGTGCTTCTCCTGCCGCAAGATCTTCTCCAGATTTTCCCGCTGTGCGGCGAAATACAGCCCGGGGAGCACTTCCATTTCCGAAGCACTCTGCATCTCATGCAATGCCATCAGCGGGCCGGAAACAGGGCCGCCGAAATTGATCAACTGGTCGTTTTCGCACGTCCCTTCCCCGATCTTCTCCCAAAGCTCGCTGACGGTATTCTCCGCGGGGCGATTCAATACCACCCCAAACGCGCCCTCGTCGCTGTGATGCAGCATCAACACGACGGTCCGAACGAAATTCGGATCGACCAAATACGGAGACGCAACGAGCACGTGGCCTTTCAGGGATTTCATCGTCCCGACGCGCTGTGGCAAACAAAGTGGAGATTGACAAACCTTCTGGATTTTAACCGAATTCTCCCCCCAAAGCAAGGGTGCAAGGCGAGCGGCGGGTGAGAATTCACCCGGCTATCAGCCCGGCTGCTCGGAAGCAGCCGGGCTGATGGCAATCGTGAGGGGATGCGATCATCTGCCACACGCCCAAGAGAACTTCGACGGACCATGCGGCCGGCTACCACATAACAACGCAATAGATACTACGCGTATGCCGCCTCGGTGCCTGCCTTGGGAATGCCGTCCGCACTCCATCCGCGCTTCTTGTAGTACAGGTCGAGCAGACGGTCGAACGTCTCCTGGTCGACCGTTTTGCCGGCCGTGGCGCCGGTCTGGATCGGGCAGGCGCGGACCTTGTACGGCAGGCTGTCGTCTTTGCGGCTCATTCCGAGCCGAGTATTGATCAGGCGCGTGAGGTTGTAGATCGCGCCCGATTTCTCGAGGAGTTGCGGCAGCGTGGCCTTCTTTCCCGTTACGTGGGTGTAGAACCGCGGATAATGCTCCTCGTTGAGCCCCAGTTCGATCCAGGGCAAACGGCACACGCCGAGCATATCGAACAGCGGCCGGACCGATTGGTGGTAGATCACCAAATCGACCTTCTCGTCGTCGGACCAATTCGCCCCCTGCTCGATCTCCCTGGCGATCGTCCACGCGCGGGTGTGGTGGGCGCCGATGTCGCTGGTCGCGTAGGCCAGCGCCATGCTCGAGGCGGCGCGGCTGTCGTACGCACTCTGTTCGAGTCCCTTGACCTGCAACAGGACCTTGTCCATCTCCGGCCACCGCGCCAGAACGCCGCGAGAGCCGTCGGCCAAGGTATCGCCGATCCCTTCGCGACGGGCCGTTTTCTGGATCAACTCCATGATCGACTCATCGTCGCCCCAGGTGATCGGCCGGCCATCGAGATCCTCCAGCGAAATGATTCCTTTTTCGTAACCTTCGATCACGGCGCCGAGCAGGTTGCCGACGGAAATCGTGTCGAGCCCCAACTCGTCGCAAAGCTGTCCGGCGTGGAGCACGGCAGCGTAGTTGTCGACCCCGATGTTCGAGCCAAGCATCGCGCAGGTCTCGTACTCCGGCCCCTCCGTGACCGTGCCTACGTAGCGGCCCTGCCGCACGAGGCAGAGGTTGCCGCAGCTCATCGAGCAGGCAAAGCAGGCGCTGTCGCCGATCTTGAAGCCGTTGAGCATCACCTCGCCGTTGATCTGGCCGACCTTCGGCCAGGTGGCATCCTTGAAGTTGTGCGTCGGCAGGATGCCGGCGGCGCTGGCATACTCCATCACCATCATCAGCCCTTCGCGCTGCCACATGCGGAAGTATTTGTGATTGGCCATGTAGCCGTAGGCCTTCTCCGCCTCTTCCATCAGACCGCGGATGTCCTGGATCGGCAGGTCCTTGCTGCCGCGCACCACGACCGCCTTGAGGTTCTTTGACCCCATCACGGCGCCCATGCCGGCCCGTCCGGCGTTGCGCGACCAGTCGGCGTTGACACAGGCAAACCGAACCAGGTTTTCGCCTGCCGGTCCGATCACCGCGACCTTGATCTCGTGGGTGCCGAGCCGTTCCTTGATGATTCCCTCCGCCTCCAGCGAAGTCTTTCCCGCCAACTCCGGCATGGGGACGATTGACGTCTCGTCCTCGTCCAGAAAGAGGATCGAGAGCCCGGGAGCCCGACCGGTGATGCTCAGCATGTCGACGCCCGTCTGGCGGAGCTCGATCCCCAAGCCGCCGCCGATGGAAGAATCGCCATAGATTCCGGTAGCCGGCGAAATGGCCACGAAGGAGCATTTCCCCGACGAGGGCGCATAGGTGCCGGTGAGGGGGCCCGGGGCAATCACCAGCAGGTTGTCGGGCCCGAGCGGATCCACTTGGAAATCATGGGCGACCAGGTTGTCCCATACGAGCTTTGCCCCGAACCCGCGGCCGCCGATGTATTGTTCCAAGAAATCCTCGGAGAGCGGCAATCGCTCCGATCGCCCGGCAGTGAGATCGACGTGAAGGCGTTTTCTGAAGTAGCCGGATTTAATGTCCATCCTTATAGCTCCTCCTTGCCGATCTCGGCGTAGCGAATGATCTTCTTCTCGCCCTTTTCGGTAAACTCGATCTCCTTCATGTGCGTGTAGCTCAGCACGTTGTTCATGCGCTTGGTCTCGCCCAACGACTGCTCCGGGATGAACCGAATTGCGCCCTTCGGGCACTTGTCGACGCACTTGGGCTCCCCGCCGCAGAGATCGCACTTGATCGGGTGGTCGACGTCGGCATGGGCGTACATCGCGCCGAACGGGCATGCTTCCACGCATTTCATACACGTAATGCAGCCTTGCTCGTCGAGATGGACGACACCGTTGGACCGCGTCAGGGCCCCGACCGGGCATGCCTCCGCACAGACCGGCACCTTGCACTGGCTGCAAACGATCGGCAGCCGCATCACCGGGTGCGGGTAGGTGACCAGCACACGTACGGCGCTTTTTTTAGGATTGTTTGCGCCGAAGTGCTCGATCGCGCATATCAGTTCGCAGATCCTGCACCCGGAGCACAATTCCGGAACGACCGCCAGCTTCTTCACCATCGACGTTTCTCTCCCAAGTACCAGATCGCCAGCCAGAAGGAAGATATTCAGGGCATGGTAGACACAGCGGTCCGGCGGTGTCAATGGAAAACCGGTGACAACCACCCGCCCGCCAGACGTACGAGTCCCGCAGTGTCAGTGCTGCCGGTGGCAGCCGGCGGGTGGCTTCACGTTTCGTCGAAAGCTTCGTGGACCATTGCCGCGACTAGGCCGGAAACCGCTCGCCCGTGAGCCGCTCGTAGGCCTCGACGTACTTCTGCGAGGTTTTCGCGACGACGTCGTCGGGCAATGCCGGCGGCGGGCTGTTCTTGTCCCAGTCAGTCGTCTCCAGCCAGTCGCGTACAAACTGCTTGTCGAACGACGGCTGACCGCGACCAGGCTGGTACCGGTCGGCAGGCCAGAAGCGGGAGCTGTCGGGCGTAAGGACCTCGTCGATCAGGATCAACTCGTCGCCAACACGGCCCCACTCGAACTTCGTATCGGCGATGATGATTCCGCGGCTCCGCGCATACTCCGTCCCGCGCTGGAAGATGGCAATGCTCCGTCGCCGAAGCTCCTCCGCCACGTCCTCCCCGACCACCTCGACCATTTGCTGAAACGATATGTTTTCGTCGTGCCCGGTCTCCGCCTTGGACGCCGGCGTGAAGATCGGCTGCTCAAGCGGTGAACTCTCCGTCAACCCGGCCGGTAGACGGATCCCGCAAACGGTCCCGTGGGAACAATACTCCTTCCAGCCGGAGCCCGATAAATATCCTCGCACAACGCACTCGATCGGCACGACGTCGGTCTTTCGGACCAGGCTTGACCGACCGGCAAGAATCTCCCGATCCGCACCCGGGGGCAGGTCCATTTGGTCGATGTCTGCGGTGATCAAGTGGTGAGGCTCGCCGAGGCGGTCGAACCAGAATGCCGAAATCTGAGTGAGAACCCTTCCTTTGGACGGAATGCCCGTCGGCAGCACCCAGTCGAATGCACTGATCCGATCGGTGCTGACCAGCAGCAGCCGGTCTTGTAGATCATAGACATCCCGAACCTTACCCCGACGGACGGGTACTCCCGGAATGGCAGTTTCCAGCACAACGGACTTCGTCATTGCAGCATCCTGGGGAGGTGTTGCGAGGGTGTGGATCGTCGTTGCGGCAGTATACCAGGACTGGGGCTGGCCTGCCAGGAGTCGCCGATTGCTTGAATCCACCGTCTGAGTCAGGTAAACTCCTCCATAGGGGCTCGCGAGTCGATGTGCGATTGAGTTCAGAGAGTGCCGGGGCGTGCGGCTCTCGAAGTACCCGGAAGCCTTGGCATGAACAGCCCCGCGTATCGGTTCCATGTTCATACATCGCAAGAGGATACAATCCGGATGGGCCTGATGCGCTTTATCGCGCCGCCTGGACGCATGACCGCGGCAGCGGTCGAGCAGGTCTATCTATCGGGCCTCGATCGGGTTCCCACGCCTGTCCACGCCTCTTGCGAAGGAGATCAACTGATCCTCCATCGTGCTGCTTCGGAGTCTGCCTCGCTTCACCTGCTTTGGCACGTGGATGGGTATGGCGAAATCATGTTGACTACCGGAACCCTCATGGAACGGGAAACTCCGTACCACCTTCCGCTGGAACTCGCACGCGGAGAGGTCAGCCAGGTGCGCCACCAGTTGTTCGACTGGCAATCCGCCGGCCTGCTCGTACCGGAGTCGGCTCGCCAGAAGGTGTCTGAGGCGACCCGCCTGGTCGGCCGCGCCGCTCTTGACCGGCAGGATCCCGTCGCATTGCTTGAACTGTCGGAAGAGGCAATTCGTGTTGCCTTGGACGCCGGGACCCAGCTCGCGGCGGCCTACGCGGAGCAGGCCCTGGCGGTTCGCCGGCGGGTCCAGCACAAACTTCCCACGTTTCTGGGAGCCAACCTGGGAGGAGCGCCGCTGGAGGAATATGCCGGTCGACAGTTCCGGCAGGCGTTCAATGCCGCAGTCGTTCCCTTCACTTGGAAAGACGTCGAGACCGGGGACGGCTCCTTCAATTGGAATGTTTGTGACAGGCAGGTTCAGTGGTGCCGGGATAACGGCCTGTCGGTCGTCGGCGGACCTCTCATTCTCTTCGACGACCGCAGTATTCCCGATTGGATCGCGGCGGGCGAGTTCCCTGCCGTTCTCGATGCAGCTTCGCACTTCATCGAAGCGGTGGTCAATCGCTACCGTTCGGCAATCGAGTTGTGGATTGCGGCGGGACGGATCAACACCGGTGAATTCCTCTCCTTTGGCGAGGAGGAGAAAGTGAGGCTGACCGCGCGCTGCCTCGAACTGATCCGCCTGCTGGACGCCGGAAAGCGAGCACTCATCTCCTTCGATCAGCCATGGGGGAGTACCTGACGCAGAAACCGCATGACTTTCCCCCGCTGCACTTTGCCGATGCGTTGATCCGCGCCGGAATCGGAGTGTCCGGTGTCGTCCTGGAGATCAACGTCGGCTACAGTCCGGGCGGAACGATGTGTCGTGACCCGCTGGACTTCGGACGGCAGATCGACTACTGGAGCATGCTGGGCGTGCCGATCTATCTAAGCCTGACCGTGCCCAGCAGTTCCAACGCGGATCCCCTGGCTCATCGCCGCGTCAAACTGCCGCCGGACCACTGGACCCCCAAGAGCCAGCAAACCTGGGTCACCAGGTACCTGCCGCTTCTGCTGTCCAAACCCTCCGTGCACGGGATTTACTGGAACCAGCTCCGTGACTCGGAGCCGCACGATTTCCCGCACGGCGGCCTGTTCGATCTCCGCCGCCATCCGAAGCCGGTTCTTCGCCAGCTCGAGTCGATCCGGCAGGCTCACCTCCGTTAGGTGGGGAAGCTGGATGAGTGGATGAGTGGATGAATGGATGAATGGATGAATGGATGAATGGATGAATGGATGAATGGATGAATGGATGAATGGATGAATGGATGAATGGATGAATGGATGAATGGAATGGCCCTGTTGCCAACTCTCCCACTCCATCCAACAATGCATCACTCCATGAATCCATCACTCCAACGTCCCATTCCCTCCCGCGTCCTCACCTCCGCCGGCCGAAGCAGGCCACGCAGATATCGTCGGTCTGCGCGCGGTTTCCGATGTGTCGCCGCACGCTATCGATCAGGTTCTGGCCGATCTGTTTGACGCCGTCGGCAGGTGCGGCCATTTGCGCGAACAGGCGCTCGTTGCCGTAGAATTCGCCAGCCGGATTCATGGCGTCTGTAATCCCGTCGGTGTAGAAAGTCAGCGAATCCCCCGGTTCGAACGTGAGCTGCGACTCCTCATATTCCCAATCAGAAGAAACGCCGATCGGCAGGCCGCCCGCCTCCTCGCCGACCTCCTTCACCTCGCCCGCAACGTTGCGCAACAGTCCCGCCTGGTGACCGGCGATGACCATCGTGACCTGATGTTTGGCAGGGTCGAGCACGCCGACCACGAGGGTGACGAACCGATCCTCCCACCGGCTTTCGCTGAAGGCCAGGTTCAGTTTGCCGACGGCGGCGGTCAGGGAGGGCTCGCTCGCCAGGCAGAACCTGGTTTCGGCGGAAAGCTTGGCCATCAACAAGGCGGCCGAGACCCCTTTTCCCGAGACATCGGCGAGAACCACCGCCATTCGGCCATCGCTCAACGGGATGTAGTCGAAGTAGTCGCCGCCCAGTTGCCGTGCCGGCTCGTAGTAGTTGAAAAATTCGTATCCTTCGATCTCCGGCGGAGACGCGGGCAGCAGCCCCTGCTGGACCTGGTGAGCGACGTTCAACTCGCGCCGCAGGGCCTCCTCTTGAAGCGCCACTTCGTGCAACTGGGCGTTCTCCACCACGATGGCAGCCTGGCAGGCAACGCTTGCCAGTACGTCGAGGTCGTCCCGCGTGAAGCGGTGCCGCTGATCCAACGTGTCGATCTGGATTGCGCCGAGCACCTGACCTTCGCTGTTGACCAGCGGAGCGCACATCATCGAGTGGATCTGGAAATCGACAATGCTCTCGGCCATTTCGAAGCGAGAGTCGGTCGCTGCGTCGGCCGAAAGGATAGCCTCCTTGGCCGTCATCACACCGTTGAGGATCGTGCGGCTGATGCGGATTGCTTCGTCGGCGTTTTCTCGCCGATGCTTGACGGCCTTGGGGATGATCCTCCCCGTCGCCGGATCCCGCAGCACGACGAACCCCCGGTCGGCCTGCAGAAAGATCGAGAAGAGGCTGTCCAAAAGTTTCGGCATCACGTCGACCACCGAGACAACCCGCCCCAGATGGCGGCTGATTTCCAACAGGGCTTTCAGCTTCGCCTCGGCATTGACCGCCAGAACCAGGCCGGTCGAACCGGCAGAGATGCTCACCTTCGACATGATCGTCGAGCTGACCCCCGGCTGGTCGTCGTCGATCAGCATGGTGCCGAGAGTCGCTTGATCCGCCGGCGCAGATTCCGGGGGCTGGCCAACCGGTGCGGGTGGGCCCTGGTGGAACACGAGGACAACGTCGCAGATGCGGACCTGATCGTTCTCAGAAAGCTTCTGGCGACCCTCAATTCGAGCCTCGTTCAGGAACGTGCCGTTGCGGCTGTTGAGATCCTCGAGAAAATACACGTCGTCGATCCGCAACACGCGAGCATGTTGCCGGCTGACGGCTCCGACCTCCAGGACGATATCGCACTCGGGGTGACGCCCGAGGACGGACGATTCGCTGTCCAAGGAAAACACCTGGCCCGGGTTGGGCCCACGAACTGCCTGCAATACAGCCATATCTTCCCCTCCAGGCGGGGGTAATTGTTGCGTTCGCCTCTCCGGCCGGGGCGGTGCGTGCGGTTCAGCTTGCACTGGCGGAGGCCGTGAGGGCAATAAACACAAAGCTGATTCTAGGTCTGCCCCGCTAGGGGTGTCAACCGTGAGTGCTTCTCCCCTTGACTCCCGCCGGACTGACGTTTATACCTTCTACGTAGCCTTGCACATCGGCTGACCGCACTGGGGAATAGTGTAACGGCAGCACGACTGACTCTGGATCAGTTAGTCTAGGTTCAAATCCTAGTTCCCCAGCTTTTGTATTTTATCTTCGTGGAAGCTTGTGCACGGCGAGAATCGGTTTGTCGCGGTCCCAATCGATTGGCACCATCGAGAGGAACCAAGTGAGGCCGTTGTCGCTATTGCCCTGGTAAAACAGGTAGTCCTGGACGCCGTCCTGAAACAGGAATGGGTGCCCCGACTCGCTAGAGTTCCAGGAACCCGGCGGACCGCACGGCAGGAACGGCTCGTCGAACAGACGCCTGAAGCTTACCCCGTCGTCGCTTACGGCGACCCCGATTTGCTGCGGCTGGTTGTTGTAGTTGCCGGCGTAGAACATGTAGAGCCGGCCACCGCGGCTGGCCATCGCCGCCGCCTCGATGCAGTGGCCCTCCCAGTCGAGTTCGGGCTTGAGGATGGGGCCGTCGGGGTTGAGTTGCGTCCACTTGTCGCGCGCGAAATCGCTTCCCAGCGGCGCGGCCGATACCCCCTGCATTTGGACCTTGAACTCCGGGTCGCGGGTGGCCCAATACAGCAGGAGCCGACCCTCGTAGGCGATCACGTCGGCGTCGATAGCGCGGCCACAGTTCCAATCGCCGCTGGGCCGAAAAATTGGGTTGGTCGGATTGCGGCGGAAGTGAATACCGTCGTCGGACCACGCATGGCAGATGGCGTCTTTGGGGCCGTTGCCGTAGGTCTGATAGAATAGATGTACCTTGCCGTCCAACACGATCGCGCCCGGGGCACAGAAGCCGTTTCGTTCGACGTCGCCTTCGGCGCGAAGCTCGTCAATTCTCGTCCAGTCGACCAGGTTCTTGCTTTGGGCAATTCCTATACTCCAGCCGGGCGATATCTTGCCCTTGTAGGGCGGCAGCGAGTAGTAGAGCCAATACCTTCCCTGCAATCTCACAACCGCCGGGTCTTTGGAAAACGGACGGCCGGAGGAGGCATCGGCGAAGTGCATTCTCGGCCGCTCGGGGCCGGCGCCGAAGACAGCGCTGAAACTCAGCAAGAGCGTGGCCGTGGCGGCCATGCAAAGTTGTCCGACAGGGAGCAGGTTGAGGAAAAGTCGCATCGTCAATCCATCGAGTCTCGGAATTATATCGGGTCGGACCGCGAGAGGTTACGCTAAGTAGCCCTCTGAGGCTACAGCCTTTGCTTCATGCGTCGGGCAGTTCTTCCAGGTCGAGAGGAACAAAAACAGGGACCCAGTAAGGCGCCGTAAAAGAACGAGTTGACCAGACATGGTAGGGTGGATTTCAATCCACCCTTATTTTTGGGGCGGATTGAAATCCGCCCTTACAACGAAATGCGCAAGTTATTCTCTTACAGCCCCTAAGCCTAAGCATCACCACATGCCTGCGTTATTGAAGTCCCTGGGCGTCGGGGGCCTATCGCCGGTCTCTCTTGGGCCGATACAGGTCCGTCGCCGTACCGTAGAAGACTTCCGCAGCCGCGCCGAGGGTTTCGCTGACCGTAGGGTGGGCGTGGATCGATTCCGTGAGATCGCCCAGCGAGCAGCCCATCTCGATCGCCAGAACGGCCTCGGCGATCAGATCGCCCGCGCTGACCCCGACGATGCCGCAGCCGATCACGCGTTCGCTCTGGGGATCGACGATCCACTTCGTCAGTCCTTCGGTGCGTCCGACCGACACCGCCCGGCCGCTGGCGCCCCAGGGGAACTGGGCCACCTCGACCTTGCGGCCTTCGCGTTTGGCGTCGGTCTCGGTCACGCCGGCCCAGGCGATCTCCGGATCGGTGAAGACCACGGCTGGGATGGCGCGGGGGGCAAAAACGGCATTCTTTCCGGCGATGACCTCGACGGCAACCTTTCCCTGGTGCGCAGCCTTGTGGGCAAGCATCGGCTGTCCGGCAACGTCGCCGATGGCAAAGATCCCGGGGTCGTCGGTCCGCTGCTGGTTGTCGACCACAACGAATCCTTGTTGGTTCACCTCGACCTTGGTGTTTTCCAGCCCAAGATTGGCACTGTTCGGGCGGCGTCCTACCGACATCAGCACACGGCTGAACCGCTGCTTCTTGTTTTCCACGTCACCGTCAAAGGTCACCTCGAGTGATTTGCCCTTCTCCTTCATCTCGACGACCTTGGTGTTGAGATAGATCGCCTCGAACTGCTTCTCCAGCTTCTTCGCCAGCGGCTTGACCAGATCGCGGTCGGCGCCGGGGAGCAGTCCGTCGGTCAGTTCGACAACGCTTACCCGGCTGCCCAACGCGGCATAGACCGTTCCCATTTCCAGGCCGATGTAGCCGCCACCGACCACCAGGAGCGATTCCGGCACTTCCGGCAGGTCCAAGGCCGACGTCGAATCCATGAGCCGTTGGCTGGGCAGGCTGAGTGAGGGAATCATCGCCGAGCTGGAGCCGGTGGCAAGTATGCAGTGCTCGAACCGCAGCCGGTCGTCATCGAGCGACTTGCCGTCGACCGGCTGAAGCCGCAGCGTCCGCGAGTCTTCGAAAACCGCACGGGCACGGACCACGTTGACCTGGCGCTTTCCGGCGATCTGCTTGAGTCCGCCGGTGAGCGTGGCGATCACCTTGTCCTTGCGGGCTCGCACGGCGTCGACGTCGATGGTGGGCTCGCCGAACCGGACACCCCACTCGCCGAGGTGCTTCGTTTCGGCGATCGCCTTGGCGACGTGAAGCAGCGCCTTGGATGGAATGCAGCCCCGCAGCAAGCACACGCCGCCCAGCCGCTCTTCAAGATCGACCAGCGTGACCTGAAGGCCCAGGTCCGCGGCCAGAAATGCGGCCGCATACCCGCCGGGACCGCCACCAACTACGACAACTTGCGTATCCATGTCTCTCCCGATTTCATTCAGCCAAAAGCAGCTTCCCCGGCGTCTGCAGATAGTCGATCACGTCGTTCAGGAATCTCGCGGCGGTGGCGCCGTCAACCAGCCGGTGGTCGTACGACAGGCTCAGCGGCAACATCAGCCGCGACTCCATCTTCGCCCCCTCGTCGCGGACCACCGGCATCCACCGCGATCGTCCCAAGAGCAGGATCGCGACCTCGGGATAATTGATGATCGGAGTGCTGTACGTCCCGCCCACCGCGCCCAGATTGCTGAGGGTGAACGATCCGCCGCGGAGCTCCTCGACGGCGAACTGCACCGCGCGCGCCCGCTGCGCCACGGAGGCGATCGCACGCGCGATCTCCGGAATCGTCATGCGGTCGACGTCGCGAACCACGGGCACGACCAGTCCGCGCGGCGTGTCGACGGCCACGCCGAGGTGCACGTACTGCTTGTAAACGATCTGGTCGTTTTCTTCGTCGAGGCTGGCGTTGAGCATGGGATGGCGACGCAGGGCGATCGCCACCGCTTTCATCACGAAGGGCATCGTCGTCAGCTTGATGTTCGCGCCGAGCCAGCCCTTGGGCACTCCCTTGCGAAGCCGCTCCAGATCGGTGATGTCCGCGTCATCGAAGTTGGTCAGGTGAACGGCCGTGGTCGCCGAGCGGACCATCTGTGCGGCGATCGTCTTGCGGATCTTCGACATGCGGTCGCGTCGGACCATGCCCCAGGCGTCCTGCCCCGGTTCGCCCGGCGGGACAACCGGCTCCATCGAGGACAATTGCTCGATCGCCTCCTCCGGGGCACGTGCCGGCAGCGCCTGTGCCGTCGGTGCGGACGCCGCGGCTTGGACATCTTCCGGCGTAATCCGGCCGCGGCTTCCACTGCCCTGCACCTGACGCAGGTCGACGCCCCTTTCCCTCGCAATGCGGCGTGCGGCGGGCCCGGCAGGACTTACTTCGGCGGTGTCGGGCTCGGTGGACCCCGGTGGGATGGGAGTCGCTTCCGGCCGTTGCGAACGGACCGGTAGCGGCGCCGACCGCTCTTGCTCGGCTGCACCAGGTTTCTTCGAAGCGTCCGCTGCCGTCTCCGGCCGCTTGCCGACCATCTCCTTCGGTTCCGGCGCCGGCGCCTCCGTCGCTTCCGCCTCGCCGTCCGCCTCGACCGTGAGGATCGTCTGGCCGACCTTGACGGTATCGCCCTTCTTGACGTGCAGCTTAGTCACCTTGCCGGGATGCGGGCACGGGATCTCGACGACGGCCTTGTCCGTCTCCAGTTCCACGACGCCCTGGTTGCCCTCGAGCTGGTCGCCTTCGCGGACCAGCACGTTGACCACGTCGCCGCTCTCGATGTTTTCGCCCAATTCGGGCAGTTTGAATTCAATGCTCATGGGAAGTTGTCAGGCGTCAGTTGACAGTTGTCAGTTATCAGTCGTCAGCCGTTGCCGGTCATTGGTCATTGGTGCCTGGTCATTGGTCATTTGCCGGCCGGCTGCGAGTTGACTACACAGTCACCGGATTCGGTTTGTCTGGATCGAGCCCCAACTGCTTGATCGCGGCGGGGAGCTTCGACTTGGGGTACTTGCCCTGGCGTGCCAATTCGGTCAGGGCGGCCAGGGCGATGTTCTCTGCGTCGACTTCGAAGAAGCGGCGGAGCTCCTTGCGGGCTTCGCTCCGGCCGAATCCGTCGGCACCGAGCACGACGTAGCCCTCCGGTAGCCACTGGGCGATCGACATCGGCACGGCGGTCACGTAGTCGGAAGCCGCCACCGTCGGCAACGGCTCGCCGTCGAGTACTTCCTGGACATAGGGCCGCCGCGGGCTTTCCTTCGGGTGCAGCCGATTCCATCGCTCGCAGTCGCGAGCATCGTCGTAAAGGGCCTTGTAGCTTGTCACGCTGTACACGTCGCTGGCGACGCCGAACTGCTGCTCCAACAGGTCCTGGGCACGCAGCGATTCCCGCAGGATCGCGCCGCTGCCGAAGAGCCGCACCGTCGGTTTGTCGGAGCCGAGTTGGCGTTGCGAGAGGCGATACATGCCGCGTGTGATGCCTTCGGTGGAGCCGAACGGCAGGATCGGCATGTCGTAGTTCTCATTCATCAGCGTGACGTAGTAGAAGATGTCTTGATCTTCGTAGTACATCCGCCGGATGCCGTCCAACACGATTACCGACATCTCGTAGGCGTAGCACGGATCGTACGCGCGGAGGTTCGGAAACGCCATCGCGTTGAGCAGGCTGTTCCCGTCCTGGTGCTGAAGGCCTTCGCCGGCGAGGGTGGTCCGGCCGGCGGTGCCGCCCAAGAGGAACCCGCGGCATCGCATGTCGCCGGCCGCCCAGATCAGGTCGCCGATCCGCTGGAACCCGAACATCGAGTAATAGATGAAGAACGGAATCATGTTGATCCCGTGGGTGGAGGGCGAGTTGCCGGCCGCGATGAACGATGACATGGAGCCCGCCTCCGTAATCCCTTCTTCGAGGATCTGTCCGTCCTTGGCTTCCTTGTAGAAGAGAACGGTCTCCGAGTCGACGGGCTCGTAAAGCTGCCCGGTGTGGGCGTAGATGCCGAACTGGCGGAAGAGGGCTTCCATGCCGAACGTGCGGGCCTCGTCGGGCACGATTGGCACGACGTATCGGCCCAACGACTTGTCCCGCATCAGCTTTACCAACAGCCGCACGAAGGCCATCGCGCTGGAAACCTCGCGGCCTTCGCTGCCCGCGAAGAACTCGGCGTAGTCTTCCCACACCGGCGGTTTGAGCCGCATCGTGGGCCGCCGGCGGCTGGGAACGAAGCCGCCCAGGGCCTTGCGCCGCCCGAGGAGGTACTCCATTTCCGGACTGTCTTTCGGCGGCCGGTAGAAGGGAGCCTCCGCGATCTGCCTGTCGGAAATCGGGATCTCAAAGCGATCGCGGAATTCGCGGAGTTCCTGCTCGTTGAGCTTTTTCTGCTGGTGGGTGATGTTGCGACCCTCTCCGGCTTCGCCCATCCCGTAGCCCTTGACGGTCTGAGCGAGGATCACCGTTGGCGCGCCCTCGGCCTCCATCGCGGCTTTGTAAGCGGCATAGACCTTCAGCGGGTCGTGGCCGCCGCGCTTCAGGAGGCGGATCTGCTCGTCGGTCAGGTCGGCGACGATCGCCTCGAGGCGCGGATCGACGCCGAAGAAGTGTTTCCGCGTGTAGCTACCGGGGGCCACCACGTACTTCTGGAACTGCCCGTCGACGACCTCGCCCACACGCTGGACGAGAACACCCTCTTTGTCTTTGGCGAACAAGGGATCCCAGTCGGAGCCCCAGACGACCTTGATCACGTTCCAGCCGGCGCCCCGGAATGCGCCTTCCAGTTCCTGCATGATCTTGCCGTTGCCTCGCACCGGCCCGTCCAACCGCTGCAAGTTGCAGTTGATGACGAAGACCAGGTTGTCGAGTCGTTCGCGGGCAGCCAGGGTGATCGCGCCGAGCGTCTCCGGCTCGTCGCATTCTCCGTCACCCACGAAGGCCCAGACCCGCGACGCCGCGGCATCGGGCTTGATCCCGCGATCGACCAGGTAGTGGTTGAACCGCGCCTGATAGATCGCCATGATCGGTCCCAAGCCCATGGAGACCGTGGGAAACTCCCAGAAATCGGGCATCAGCCAGGGGTGAGGATACGACGACAGGCCGCCGCCGGGGGCCAACTCGCGGCGGAAATTGATCATTTTCTGCTCGTCGATGCGTCCCTCGAGGAACGCGCGGGCGTAGATGCCGGGCGTGGCGTGGCCCTGGATGTAGATCTGGTCGGCAGGGTGCTTGCCCTGCTTGCCGCGGAAGAAATGATTGAAACCAACCTCGTAGAGCGTGGCCGCCGAGGCGTAGGTGGAAATGTGTCCGCCGATTCCGGAACTGGCCCGATTGGCGCGGACCACCATTGCCATGGCGTTCCAGCGGATGAGGCTCTTGATCCGCCGTTCCATGTCGCGGTCGCCCGGGTATTCCGGCTGCATGTGGACGGGGATCGTGTTCACATAGGGGGTGGTCGCGGCCGAGACAAAGCGGACCCCGCAGTGGAAAGCCCGCTGCTTCAGACGCTCAAGCAAGTATGCCGCCCGATCGCACCCCCCGGTCTGGATCACGTAGTCGAGCGACTCAAGCCACTCGCGGGTCTCCTGGGGATCCGCATCTACAGACAGATGAGGGAGCACACCCTCTGGAAGGACGCCGCTGTTTGCCGCTGATTTGCTGGCATTCTGCTTCATGTCAGACTCGATTACTGAATACGACTGGTCCAAATCAGGGGGACATATTCCCCTCTACCAAAAAAGAGGGCGGAGACGACCCGGAGTGCTTGCCCCCGCATTTCCACTGGCGGCTTACGGCTGTATTCTAGCCAGCGGCGGCAGCATTTCCAGCCGGAGGGACGGAATGTTTGTCGCTCAAGTGGAGATTTCGGGTGTGTTTCGGCCGTGGCCAGTCGCAGCCGCTGGGACATCTTGAGAGCCTGTATAGCCCCCGCCGAGGTGTCAAAATCGAAAGGCAAAGCGAAGAGCGGTCAAGAAGTCCGGGGCCCGCTCGTTGAGACCTACCCCGATTTCCAACGTGGACTGAAAACGCTCCGTCCAAAGTGCTGAGAGGCCGCCCGACAGCAGGTGCTGACTGCCATCTTCTTCCGAGCGGTGGTCGACCAGAGCCGTCCACTGGACGAACCCGCCGAACCAATCGGTCAGCAGACAGTCTGCGCCCAGCGACTGCTGAAACTGCGCGTAGCGGTCGCCCGACTCCTCAAAAATCCCCAGGCCGGTCGTTCCCCCGATCGACCAACGGTCGTCCAGGTACCACAGATAAAGGATCTGGGCCGCCGGCTGGAGGCTGTCGAATACCAGTGGATCATCTTCGAGGGCAATCGGCAGAGCGGCTGAGAACGCCGTCTGTGGCCGCAAGCCTCTCTGTTCCCAAAGGTCGAACATGAAGCCGACGTTGGGATCCAACGTCTCTTCGTAGGACAGGTCGCCCCACGCTCCGCCGTAATCCACGGACCGGTATCCGGGCCATCCGATCCGCAGTTCCAGTCGTTCCGTCAGCCCGATCCGCAAGAGCAAGTCGGGAATCGCGTGTTCCGCAACCGAAACATCCCTGACCCGGTCGTAAGTGAAGATGTACCCGCCTTCCAGTTGCACGCGTCCTTGCGTGATCGAGCTGATCCGCTGGGCGATGCCAAGTTGCTGCGGATACGCCTCTTCTTGGCGTCCGGCACTCCGGGGACGAACCTGCGATGCAGGGGAATTCCCATGCATCGCTTGCTCGGTAAAAAGGCTCGGTGCGGCGTACTCAAGATCCTCAGCCTGCGTCGCGACCGCCATGAGCAGTGTGGCGACGGATGTCAAGAACCGAGTCTTCCAGGGCCGCGCCATCTCAGTGCGGCTTTCCGGCACGCGCAGCGGCAGATCGGCCCTGAGCATTCGCGCCTCTTGGTGCGGACGAGCCTTTCAAAGAAGGCATCGCCTGGCCCGGAACCTGCTTGGAAAGGCCGCGGGGCGACGCGGCTTCCGGCGCACGATTGCGTCCGGCGGCACCAAGGGTGAAGCCCGAGCGGGCCCGGGACTTCGATCCGGAGTTCGCCGAACCGAAGGTTCGTTTGCCCCAGGCCTTCAGTCTTCCGAAGAACCCTTGCTCTGGCTGCCCGACCGATTCGGCAGACGCGCCAATCCCCGGGGCAGGATCACTGGCGATCGATTCGGCGGGAGCCGCTGCGGTCGCCCCGTCGTCCGGCGCCCAGGAACGGCTCCACTGGCGCTCTTGTCCGTTGGGGCCTTGGAAAGTCCGCTCCATCGTGCCAGTGCCGGTCTGGCTGTCCCAGGTTCGGCTCTGGGTGTGCGTCATGGTGCGGCCGCCGGGAAGAGTCATCGTCTTCTCGCGCTGATAGTTGTAGGGATCGACCTGCGAGCCGTTCCAAGTGTGCTGGCGGATGACCGTGCCATCGGGGGCCGTCCAAAGCTGTTGCCGTTGATACGACGAGCCCTCTTCCGTTGTCGTCGTCTGGAAAGACTTTATCATCCCGCCGCGCGGGTTTACGTGGGTCCACTCGTACTGGTAACCGGATCCATCTTCCGAGGGAGAAAGTGACCGCGATGGGGAGGACGGCATCGGGCCGGCTGGCCATTGCGCCTGCGTGCCGGCGTCGTCGGGAGGCTGCTGAATGGGCGGATTCGCCACGCCGGCTTGCCCGTCAGGAAGCGATGGCCCGACCGGTTCCGACGCGGGGGGCAGGACAGGAAATTCCTGAGCGCCCGCCCCAGATAAGATCACCAGAAGCACCCCCATTGCACCCAAGCCGCAGATTCCGGTGCGGCGTTTCATGACAGCCTCCTGCAGATTGCGGAGTAAAGCCCTCGTCGGAGTAAATAAGCAGGGCTGGCCCGCCCGCTTATTCCGACGGATCCTGACTTTTATCGGTCCCACGGGACCCGCGGTTCCCGGAAAAACTGCAGAGCGCCGGAGCTTTGCCGAGCCTTCCCCCCCAGCCTACCAATAATACCTCCCCGGGTTCCAGGGCCAGTACGCCTTGCGCGATCCGCCGAAGCGCAGTTCGAATCCCAGGGTCAGGCTCACATTGTGAAGCATGTCCAAGTCGCCGCCGAACCCAATGTTGTCCGCAACTTCCAAGCGAAACGCGGCGCGCTCGGTCGGGCGATGCTTGATCCCAATCGCCAGCGGCATACTGTACATCAGGTCTTCGATCGATCGATTGAGTCTGTCAACGAACGATACTCGCATCAGTCCGAAACCGATCATCCCGTACGGGCGCAACGGCCGGTCGCCCCAAGGATAGTAGAGCAGATCGACATCCCACAGAAAGAAGTCGGCCTCGCGACCTTGGTCGAAACGGTTGCGGTAAGGGTCATCGATTGCCACGCCCGCAGCATTGTCGGCCGCCTGTTGTGCGGCTTTGGCCTGCGGGCTGTCGTCGAGTCGGACATAGCTGAACGCGATTCGCGTTTCGACTCCCCAGAATTCGTCCAGGTCTTCACCGAGCCGATAACCGGCGAAGTAGCCTTGGCGTTGCTCCACCCAGTCCTCGATCAGTTCGCTTCCGAAGACCACCCCGGCAAACGAGGTCGCACTGTACGGCCGGCGCAGCCAAGTTTCGCAAACGCTCGGGCCGGGCAGGCCGCCGGGCAGTGCGGCGGCCGGGTGCATCAGGCCATGAAGCGATTCGCCAATCGTGCGCGCCAGGCGCCGGTGCGGCGGTTCGGGAACGTAGGAGCCGGGCATGAAAGGCATCGCGGGAGGATACGCGGGGGCTGGTGGAGACATCAAACCCGGTGGGCCGTACTGCACGTCGGCCTCGTCAGAGCTGCCCGCTTCTGCAAAGGGCCCGGGCTCCGGTAAGCCCACAGAGGCTGGGGCTCCGAACTGTTGCCCAGCCGCTCGCCCGGGCAAGCAGAACGCCACGATCGTGAGAACGAGAACCCGAAACAAAAACAAATCCGCAGACCTCGTGCTAACGGAGAGAGTCCTTTGCTCGCGCGGTGGTGTTGAGCGCGCAGTGGCCCCTTTTTCCCACTGTTCGGCGGGGCGGCGGATTATCCATGGCCTTGGGACGCGTGTCAATGGAACAACAACGCAGCAATGGCAAGACCTAATACCGCCAATCGAGGGAGTTTTCAACTGGCCGTGTTTGTCGGTCAGAAGAGCCGGGTAGTAGTCCATTCTCTTGGCCACTTGACCTGTGACGTGCAGAAATAGCGGGAAAGCAAGGGTATTGGGCGTTATGGACCCTTGTGGTAGACTGAACCGCTGACGTGATCTTCATTTGGGCTCGCCCTTTTTCGGCTCAGCTTCCACACCCCCTCAGCAGGGACCCTGTTTCCATCGACCCGTGCTCGTTGCCGTCAACTTCGGCGACGCACAGGTTTCCCACCTTGAGAACACGCGCTCGTAGCTCAATCGGATAGAGCAGCGGACTTCTAATCCGCAGGTTGCTGGTTCGAGTCCAGCCGGGCGTGCTCCGAAAGCCTCGACTTGGCAAAGTCAAGAAGGGGATGCCAACGTGACCTGTTCCCTTCGGTCAGGTCAGCGCAAACATCGCTTCCTACCATGGTGTCCGCAGCCGTTCCTTATCCAGTTCGGATACTTCCAGGAACTCGCCCTCCTGCAAATCGCCGCACTTGAGAACGCCAATGCCTCGACGTAGCATCTATATCCTGACCGTCGCGACCGCGGCGTATCTGCTTTCCTTGCGAACTGCCATCAGTGCCGAACCGCCGCTCGCCTTCCAAGCCGGATTCGCGGAACGCGACATTACGCCGGAGATCGGCATGGAGGTGCCCGGCGGCTACTCCAAGGCGTTCTGCCGCGAGATCCATGATCCGTGCAAGGTCCGGGCAGCGGTATTCGACGACGGCAATTCGCGGGTCGCACTGGTGAGCGTCGACGGCGGTTTCGTCTTCCGGCCGGAGGTGGAAAAGGCACGCGCGGAGATTCAGAATCGTTGCGGAATTCCGCGCCATGCGGTGTTGATCGGCGCAACCCATTCTCATTCCTCCGGCCCGCTGGGGATTGTCCAGCCGGGCGAATACGACCACGCCTCGGCTGAGGTGCAGAAGCTGGCCTACGAAAAATCGTCCTGCGCCGATGCAAAGTACCTCGAGCGGGTCTGTGCGCAGACGGTCGGCGCGGTCTGCGAAGCAGACAAGGCTCGTGCGCCCGCCCGGGCCGGTGTGGGTAAAGGCGCGGTGGATAGGATTGCCTTCAACCGCCGGATCCGGATGAAGGGCGGCCACACGTACACGCATCCGGGCCAGGGCAACCCCGATTCGCTCGAGTATGCCGGGCCGACCGACCCGGAGGTCGGCGTGCTGGGAGCGTGGGGCGGAAAAGGGAAGCTTCTGGGATGCATCGTCCACTTCGCATGTCACGCCACGACCAGCCCGCCAGGCATCTCGGCGAACTACGTCTATTATCTCGAGAAGATGATCCGCGGTTTCTACGGAGATCATGTGATCGTCGTCTTCCTCCCCGGCTATTCGGGCGACGTCACACAGGTCGACAATCTCAGCCCTTACGCCAGGCCCGACGGCGACCACTGGGCGCAAATCGTCGGTGGTAACCTAGGGGCCGAGGCAGCGAAAGCTCTCCTGGGCATGCATCCCGGTCCGCTCGTGCCGCTGAGCTCTCGGTCGGCGGTGCTGGAAATTCCGCGGCGCGTGCCTCGGCCGGAGCGCGTCGAGCAGGCGTACGGGATCGTCCGCAAAGATCCGAAACAGTCCGACCCGACCACTTGGGCATTCGCCAAGGAAATGGTGCTGTTGGACGCCCTGATCAAGACAGCCCCCACTGCCGAAGTCGAAGTGCAGGCAATCCAGGTCGGCCCGGCGGTGTTCCTCACCAGCCCGGGCGAGATGTTTTGCCGGTACCAGCTCGAGCAGAAACAGAAGAGCCCGTTCCCGTTCACCTTCTGCGTGAGTGTGGCAAACGGCTTCAACGGTTACGTGCCGACCGACGAGGCATTCCAGCCCGGCGGCGGAGGCTACGAGACCCGCCTGACCAGTTGCAGCAATCTGGAAATCGGCGCGGGAAAGAAGATCGTCGAGGCCGGCCTTGCGCTGGCCGCCGCACTCACGCCGGGCGAGATGCCCCAGCGGCCGAAGGCTCCGCCATTCCGGCAGCCCTGGTCCTACGGAAGCGTGCCACCGGAGTTGGACTGACCAGGCGGGTTAGGAGCAGAGCAAATCACCGATCTTGCGGCGAGTAGGCGCTCCCCATGATGGCCTGCATCCGCTGGACTATCTCGGGATGGTCTGCGGCAAGGTCTTTCGTTTCTCCCATGTCGGACTCCAAGTCGTAGAGCTCGATGGGCGTTGAGTCTTTCAGCCGAACGGCTTTCCAATTCCCCTGCCGCAACAGTCGATCTCATGACACAGATCCTTGTTCTTGGCGCATCAACGTAACGAATGTGAATTCTGTTCCGCCGCCTCGGCTGACGCAACCTTTGCAGCGCAGGACTGAATAGAATAAGCTGGCAGAATGACAGGCTCGGTCACGATCGAGGAGAGAAACCATGGATTGCTGCGACTCCCGTAGAGTGCGATTAGTGCCTGCAACGTTCCTTGCCGCTTTCCTGGCGATGTCGATCCCCAAGGCTGTGTCCCAGGAACCGCCGCGCGAGCCGGCCGATCTCCGCGCCGGCGTAAACTTCCTTGCCACGAAGATCTACACGCCGGAAGAAGACCGGGAGATCCTCGAGCGCTTCGAAGGGCTTCGCGTGGCGGATGTCTCCGACGGCATGGATGCGGCGGGCCTGCAAAACACCGGTCTGGTCTCCTCGAAGATCCGGCCCCTCTGGCGCGACACGGAGAGGTTCACGCATCGCTTCGCCGGCATCGCGGTGACTGCGCGCTACGTGCCCACCAACAGGCCGCCGGCCGGACAGCGCGAGGCGGAGGATTACGACCGGTGGGCCGGGCGGTGGTACAAGGAGATTTCGCCGGAGCCGTTCGTGCCGCTCTTGCGGCCGGGCACGGCGCTGGTGATCGAAGATGCGGCGAACGTCGACGTCGGCTCTATCGGCTCGAACAACATCCTCGGCTGGAAATCCAAGGGCTGCGTCGGCGTCGTCACCAGCGCCACCGCTCGCGATACCGACGAGATCGCCGCCCAGCGCGTGCCTCTCTACTACACCGGTCCCGGCCGGGGAATCCGCCCGGGGCGCAACGAGATCGAGTCGGTCAATCGGCCCGTGGTCGTGGGCGGCGTGCTGGTCATGCCCGGCGATGTCGTTGTGGCCGACGGCGACGGAGTGATCGTCGTTCCCCGGCAGCACGCGGAGCAAGTGGCCGAGTATGCGCGGGGCATCCTCGATCGCGACAAAGCCGGTCGGCGCAATCTCTACGAGAAGCTCGACATGCCGCTGGATCCCTCGGTGCAGTGACACGGCGCGCCGATCCGGCCGAACTACCAGCGAGTCAGGGTCAGGCTTTAGATTTCAACTAAAGGCGAGTCAGCGATGGGGTTACTTGAGGACCCGTATGCGGTAATTCTGCACGTACGGATCTGCGGGCAAGAGCGGGTGAGTGATCACCCGGGGCCACCCGGACCGTATCCCGCGTATCCGGTCGGAATTGCCGCAGCCCCCGATCGGATCCGGATCGAGTTGGCCCCACGAAAGAGAAAAGGAACTCGAGACTCGCAGAGTCGGAATGACCACTTCGCGCGAGTTCAAAACACGAACATCATTTGTAGACGGGCCATGGCAGGTGCCAGCCGTTCATAGTTGCGGGTCACAACCGCACGATCGCGGTGCTCCAGCTTGCCCACGTACTGTTGCAGCGATTCCCAGGCGACCGACAAGCCCTCCGATTTCTTGCGGACGGATTCTGAGTGGGGGCGGCGCAGCAGGTCGTCATGAAGTTGATGCGCCGACTCGTGAAGGGCTTCCGCAGCAGCAGCCGCTTCGCGGCGGAACTGTGGCGGGTAACGCGACGACGGGCCGAGCCGTTCGGCGAGATCGCGGAACAGCAGGTCCGTCAGCGAGTCCACCTCACCGGACAATTCGACAGCCTGCTCGACATCGATCAGCGGCGCGATGCCCAACAACTCCTGGACCGCCTGAATGTTTTCGTCCGTTTCGGCCAACTGCTGCGCCAGCTCGGGCGCAGCCAGACCCTGGAAACCAGTCCGAAACTGCTGCCACTGGACATCCAACGGCCGAAAATCCCATCGCAGGGAATCGAGCGGGTCCTGGCCGGCAGCGGCTTTGCTGAAGTCCGCACACATCGACCGCAGTTCCCGTGCGACCTCGACCGCGCCCGCAGCGTCCGGTGTGGCGAGCAGCATCTTCAGGGAAACGCGCTCACACGCCGCGTCCACGTTTCGACTCAACGCTGCCGCGCAGCGCGCCAAGCCTCCACGGTCCATTTCATAGGGGATCCAAAGAACCTCGTGCAGTTGCCGATGCACGTGATTGATGCGCCGAATGTGGCGTTCGCTGTCCCGGGAATCCAGGGAGCGAAGCCGGTCCGCCAACGCCCGCCAGTCTTTATGCACCGTCCGATACTGGTGGAGGAGTTCCTCGTAGGGGACCGGACGGCTGACACTGGTCGTCAGGAAATTCACCTGCATCTGCAGTCGCTTCCCGTCGATTAGCAGAACTTGGCTGTCGCGGGAACGCTGCAGCGAGCCGGCGACGTTGTCCAGCAGACCGCGCAGGTGCCCGGTCAGCGTACCGAAAAGCTGCACGACCTGTTCCTGATCCACTTGGGGGCTAATGGCCAGGCGCTGGCAGAGGCGGGCGCGCGACGCGTTCAGCTTGCGGACGCACTCTCGGCAAGTGGCAGAGACGGCAAAGGACCCTTCCAGACGCGTGGCCAGAGTCCGCGAATGCCGGTCCACCACCACAAAACCGTCGGCCAGCAACGCAGGGTCCGGCTGGGCTTCCACCCTCTGCACCAGGCCGTCCGTCATCGCTTTGACGGCGATCGCATCACCCAGCAGCGGACGCAACTCGGGACGTACTCCCACTTCCTGACGCAAGATGGAGACGAGTTCGCCGGAGTGCATCGCGAACTCTTCCAGGGCGATCCGATCGTCGCGAGAGCGTGGATCGCCGGGAGGTTTGGGAAGGGGTGGCCCACCGGGCGGTCTGCCATGTGGCGGCTGACCGTCACGCGTCAAATGCGGCAGCACTTGGGTTTCAATCAAAACGCGCAATACGCCGTCGACAAAATCCCGTCGCCGATCGTTCGGCTGAGCCGCGGACACGGTTCCAAGGGAGACGGACATTAATCCGATGCCGACAGCCGCGATCACCAGGCAGCGCATGTTCGTTCCCTCCCTGTGGCAGTTACTTGTGTGCCTTGTGACATGCCGCACAGTTGGCAACTCGATTCAATTCCGCGGCCGCTTCGGGCTTGTCCTCGGCCGCCGCCCGGGCAGCGGCCAGCAGCGTCTTGGTCTTCTCTTCCCAACTCGCCGCTTCGCCACGCGGCGGGCGCAGGGTAACCAGCGCCTCGTACAACTTGACCAACTCGGCCTTCTCGTCGCCGGTCGCCACGCCGGTGGCAACTTTCTTTAGCAGTTCCTTGGGCTTCTTATGCGCAACCTTCATCACGTCTTTGATCGTGGGTTTCGCATCCGCCCCCGGCGCAATCTCCGGCGCCGCGAACAGCAGCGAGAACAAACAGCCGAACGCGACAAGCCACGAGCCGAAATCCTTCATCGAACCACCCTCCGTGAAGAACGAGCATTTGCACACATCCGCACCGTCCTTCGGAATTCTAACGGATGGAGACTCTCAGGTCTACTGCTAACGGTAACCTTTCCGGCTCGCGGGCCGGACCATCGTGGCCAAACGCCGCAGCATCGACGGTCTATGACCAGCTATAGCAGCTCCCGCTGGGCCTCGTCCAGCCGCCGGCGAGCGGCGGTCAGGTGGGACGCGGCTCGCTTCAGGCAGACGCGGACCTCGTCCACGTAACCGTCGGCCGAGGCGGACCAGATCCGGTTCACCGTCCGCTCGGCCAACGCGAATTCGGTCATGATTCGGGCGTAGTGGTCCAAACCGAACTGCGCAATCAGCGTTTCTCGAAGATCGGCGAACCGGCCCAGGTCTTCCGCCAGGTGGTCGTCGATCATTTCGTGGAAGCGGTACACATCGGTTCTGTCCGACGCGGCGTCCCAATGCTCGACGGTTGAGCGGAGCCGGTCCAGGATGGCTGCCAACTCCTTGACGGCGCCGGCTTCTTCGCCCACGGCAACGCCCGACGCTCGCCCGGTCGTCCGCAGGATGACCACTCCGGCGGCCGCCACGAACAGGGCCGCCCCATAAACAGGCCAGGAAATCGTCGACCAGGGCGATTCCGGCACCTCGGTCCGGCGGACGCTCACCAAGGCCCCGACCAGAAAACCGGTCCACAGAAGCAAATGTCCCCACGGGCGAATGCGGTTCATAATTCGACTCCGGAGATTCTGCCTTGAGAGGCCCGAACAAAACGGGGACTGGCTCGGAGCCAAACACTCCCAACACACCTGGAAAATGCGTCCTGGCGAGGTGCCTGTCCCCGTCTTGTTACGGCCTCCTAGGCCATGAAGATCTGATAAAAGGCGTAGCCCACGCCGACCAGCGCTTCGCCCACGATCAAGCCGGCGGCCAGCGGCACGCCCACCTGCTCGGAGAACCGCTTGCTGGCGAAACGGTCGCTGGCGATGCGGAGGATGTTGCCGATCGTGTAGGTCAACACAATGTCGAAGGGCATGTAGAATCCAAGGCCGATGAGCACCCCGATGCCGCCCAGCCCGCTGAACGACAAAACGGCGCCGAGTCCGCCGCCGGCGACGTAGCGGTAGGCGGGCACGTCGCGCGCGACGATGCCTTCGATCATGGATGCCAGGGCCGTGCCTTGCGGCGCCGGCAGGTTCGCACTGCCCAGCGTGTACTGCTTGTGCAAGGCGAAGATCAGGCCGATGACGACCAGCGGACCCAACCATGCGCCGGCGAACTGGGCGAGTTGCTGTCGCCGCGGCATCGCCCCGACAAGGTAACCCGACTTCAGGTCCAGCATCATGTCGCCGGCCTGGGCGATGGCCACGCAGATGGCCGCACCGATGATCACGGAGCTGAGAATCGCCGCCGGAGCTTTCATGCCCGCCTGGGCGATCACGAGCAGGATCGTCACGGCGATCAGCGTCATGCCCGACAGGGGCGACCAGTTGGTGCGGCCCAGGCACTCCGAGACGATCACACCGGCGACCCAGATCCACACGGTTCCGAGGATCGCCATGGTCGCGGCCCTTCCAAGGGTCATCGCGGGATCGGAGACGCTGGCCAGGCAGATCGCGATCAAGGCCACGACTCCCACGCCGATGCCTGCGTAGAGCAGTCCGATCGGCATCTCGTCGGACCCGGTCGGCGACCCGTCTTCGCCCGAGGGCCGGCGGGCTTCGTGCATGCTTTTCAGGGCGCTTCGGATCAGCGGCCTCGCGGCCACGATCCCGCCCACGGCGGCGCCGATCAGCATGCCGATGCCGGTCGGCCGGAACAGGGCCCCTCTCAGCAGATCGGGGTCGCCCATCAGTTTCTCCGTGCCCACGCCAAATCCGGACAACAGCGGAGCCAGCACCCAATAACAAAGGAACCCCCCGGCTCCGAACCAGAATCCACCTTTGCCCGAGAGAAACCCCACGCCGATCGTCATCAGGGAGAGGAAGAACGTGACGTTTAGATATGCCGGAAGGTCCAGTCGATCGCCGGCGGCCCACTGGGGATGTTCGGCTTCGCTGAGGGCGATCACCAGCAGGTAAAACCCCGCCGAGAGCACGCCGCCGCCGAGGAGCAGCCCGGCCTTTCGCATTCCCGCTCCGGGCGATTTGAGGATCGCCGCCACGGCGATTCCGCCGGGATAGGCCAGCCGGTCGAAGTCGATCATCTGCTTGCGCAGCGGAATGATAAACGCCAGTCCCAGCACGCCGCCGGTGATGCATGCCAGCACCATCAGGCCCACATTGAACTGGGTGAGCAGGGCGAACTGGCCCTCGGGATCGCGCTCGGGCGTCGACAGGATGAACAGGGCGGGAATCGAAAACATCATGCCGGCCGACGCGCCGTTGACCGCTGAGGCGATCGTCTGGTTGATGTTGTTCTCGATGATGCTCGTGCGCCGCAGCGCGCCCCGCAAAATTCCCCAGCCGAGGATGGCGGCCAGTTCCGACCCTTCGATCGAAAACCCGAGGATCAACGACGCGTAGCCGATCGACACCGCGATCAGACAACCCAGGAACCAGCCTGCCAGGACGGCGGGCCAGGTCAGTTCCGGATACGGACCGTGTCGAACGGGACGTTGTGGATGGGCAGAGGACAACTGCTGGTCTCCGCGGCAACGGATTGGATGAACTTGAAGACGGTTCTCTTCGTGGTGGGCCTGTCGGCACACGACAAGCCCCATGTTCCCGTTTCCGCCACTTCCGTTCAAGGGCTGGCAACCTGCTGTCAGCAACGCCCCGTATTCTCGAAAACCAGATGCCCAGGCGTCATCGATCTGCCGCTCCCCGGCGAGGCGAAGGAGGACGATGGTGAGTTCCGCCTGACGGGAGAGGTAAACCGCGGGGGCAAGCCAAGCTCACAAACCCACTCGGCGGCGAGTTGGATCTTGTGGTCCGATAGAACCACGGCCCTAACGAGCCGGCTCGCCCCGTCGCAGGGATTCTCTCATCTTCTTTTCCTCCATCCTATTCTCTTCCATCGGTAACCGTTCACGCCCACGGCCGGGGACTGGTCCATGTTGCGGCAAGACTCCTACCCCCTCGACCTCCATCCACCTTCCCGTTTGCCGACCGCGCGACGGCCCGATAAACTAGAGAAGTTGACGCGCCCGTCGGCCCTTCGGCGGCATAGCGTGCGGCATCACCCCGTCATAAGTCACACCATCTCCCAACGAACACTCGTTCCATTCGAGTCCGCCGCATGAAGAACAAAACCAGCCCCCTGACGGCTCGACCGGCCGGTGAACCAGGTTCGGCAACGAGCAGCGAAGCAGGGTTCGATCCGGGCCAATCGATCGGCGAAATTGCAGAGCATTGCGGTCTGCCGGTGTCCCGGGTGCGACCGGCGGCGGAGTTGCTGGCCGACGGCAATACGATCCCCTTTATCGCCCGCTACCGCAAAGAGCGGACCGGTGGGTTGGACGAGGCGGCGCTGAGGGCGATCGACGACGCGCTCGAGTACTTTCGCGAACTGGCCGACCGGAAGGGCACGATTCTGAAGACCATCGGCGAGCAGGGAAAGCTCGACGAAGCGCTCCGCAAACGGATCGTCGCGTGTCGCGACAAGAAAGAACTGGAAGAGCTCTATCTGCCATACAAACCGAAACGGCGCACACGTGCGACAATGGCACGGCAACGGGGACTGGAACCGCTGGCCGACGTGTTGCGGCGGCAGGTGAACCCGGGCGGGTCGCGCGAGGACGTGCTGCGGCCCTATATCGATCCGGCCAAGGACGTGCCCGACGGGGAAACGGCACTGCGGGGAGCTTGCGATATCCTGGCGGAAGAGTGGGCCGACGATGTCGAGATCCGCGCGGTCGCGCGCGAAGCGATGAACCGCGGGATGCTGGTCACCAAAGTCCGCAAGAATTGGGCCGGCAAGCCGAGCAAGTTCGACATGTACTACGACCACCGGGAACCGCTGGCGAGGGTTCCCTCGCATCGGTATCTGGCGATGCGACGGGGAGAGACGGAAGAGGTACTCCGCGTGGGGGTGGAGTTCGAGCAAGAGACGGTCTTTCGGCGGTTGACCGGCCGGTTGGTGACCAATCCCTCGTTTCTCTTCCGAAGGGAACTGTCGGATACGGTGGCCGACTGCTGCGAGCGCCTCCTCTTCCCGTCGATCGAGGCGGCCTTGCTGGCCCAGAGCAAGGAGGCGGCCGACCACGAAGCAATCCAGGTATTCTCGCAGAACCTGCGGGAATTGCTCCTGGCTCCGCCCGCCGGGCAGCGGGTGGTGATGGGGATCGACCCCGGTTTCCGCACCGGCTGCAAGGTGGCGGTGGTCGATGCGACCGGCCGGTATCTCGACAATGCCACGATCTACCCCACGCCGCCGCACAACAAGACCGCCCAGGCGGCCGAGATCGTTCTGAAGCTCATTGACCGCCACCGGGTCGAATTGATCGCGATCGGTACGGGCACGGCTTCCCGCGAGACCGACGCCTTCGTCGCCGCGATGCTCAAAGAAAGCGGCAAGGACCTGGCCAAGGTAAGCGTGAATGAAGCGGGGGCGTCGATCTATTCGGCAAGCGACGTGGCACGAGCGGAGTTTCCCGATCTCGACGTTACCGTGCGGGGAGCGATCAGCATCGCGCGGCGACTGCAAGACCCCCTGGCGGAACTGGTGAAGATCGACCCCAAGTCGATCGGCGTCGGGCAGTACCAGCACGACGTGAACCAGACGAAGCTCCGCAAGGCGCTGGATCGCGAGGTGGAGTCGTCGGTAAACCTGGTGGGCGTCGACGTCAACACGGCGAGCGTGCAACTGCTTAGCTACCTGTCGGGAATCGGGCCGAAGCTGGCCGATTCGGTCGTGCAGTATCGCAACAAGCACGGCGCGTTTTCCTCACGGGAGGATCTGCTGCGGGTTCCGCGGCTGGGAGGAAAGGCGTTTCAGCAAAGCGCGGGCTTTCTGAGGATCCGCGGCGGCGCACAGCCGTTGGACAACTCGGCGGTCCACCCCGAGAGTTACTACGTGGTCGAAAAGATGGCGGCGGCTGCGGGGGCAAGTGCTCGGGCGCTGATCGGAAATACGGCCCTGCTTCGTCAGCTCGAGCCGAAACAATTTGTGGACGAGCGGGTCGGACTGCCGACAATCGAAGACATTCTCCGCGAGCTCGAGAAACCCGGCCGCGACCCGCGGCGCGAGTTCCGGGTGGCGAAGTTCGCGGAAGGAATCCACGAGCTTTCCGATTTGCGGGAGGGGATGATTCTCGAGGGCGTGGTGACGAACGTTACGAAGTTCGGGGCGTTTGTCGATATCGGAGTGCACCAGGACGGGCTGGTTCATATCTCCGAGTTGGACCGCCAGTTTGTCAGGGACCCGTCCGAGGTCGTTTCGGTCGGACAGATTGTCCGAGTAAAGGTACTGCAGATCGATCTTGAGCGGAAGCGAATTGCGCTGTCGCGAAAACAGGCATAACCATGAAACCCGACGTTCGCCTTCTCGATGAACTCGATCGCGAGACGATCGCTCATGCCGGCAGGATGTCCCCGCCGGACAAGTTTTTTGGAGGGCCGCGGCTCTTCGACCAGGTATGCCGCATCATGCGAGACGGCATTCGCGACGAGTACCCGGACGCCGACGACGAGACCGTCGAACGGGTCCTCCGTGAGCGGCTGGCGCTGGCACGCCGCTTGGAAAACCGCTTATGACCAGCGAAGACGCAGTGGTGGCCATGATCGGTGCATTGGAAGATGCGGGCGTGCCCTACATGGTCGTCGGTTCGCTGGCAAGCAACCTCTACGGCGTAGTGCGTGCGACCCAGGATGCGGATTTTGTGATCCAATTGGAGCCGGGTTTCCTCTCGACGATTCTCAATCGACTCGGCCCCCGTTTCAGGCTCGACCCACAGGTGTCGTTCGAGTTGATTACGGCGACAAAGCGTTACGTCGTACAGCCGTTCGATGTGCCGTTTCCACTGGAGCTCTTTCTGCTCAGCGACGACGCTCATGACCAGGAGCGGTTTCAGCGTCGGCGGCGGGTACACCTGCTGGGCCGCGGCACCTATGTGCCCACGGTGGAGGACGTGGTCGTCACCAAGCTTCGCTGGTCGCAGCACGGCGGCCGTGCCAAGGATCTTGACGATGCACGAGGCGTTATTGCGGTCCAGAAGGATCGGATCGATTGGGAATACGTCCGGCGCTGGTGCGATCAACACGGCACTCGGGATCTGCTTGAGCAGATTCGAGCCTGAGCGACTTCCGGAACAGCTTGCTCTTTCAACAACGGTTCGCTCATCGCTCGAATCGAGAGCTCGACCCGCACGGCGTGCACCTCAAGTGTCGGCGAATGAACTACTGTCGGACTTTGCCGTAGCAGGGACGCTCCGTCAGTCGGCAGCGGACGGCACGACGGAGCGTGCCTCCTACTTTCTATGGCACTTATTCGTTCGGCGATCTTAGCCCGGATTATTCACCAGTTCGCAATCAACCGAGAACTTCCGAACAAGGCCCGAACACAGTGCCTTTGGGTGGAGCCATCATAAGCGTTGTTTCTTCATCCATTTACGAGCACGTCCTTCGTCTTCGTGAATAATTCGGGTTAGCGCGATACCAACCCTGCCCGGCGTTCGGGGCGGAACTGGTAGTCGGGCCACAGCGGGCAGTTCAGGTCGATCCAGCACTTCACGGCGCGGAGCTCGGCTTCGGTGAGCTTCGCGTCGTAATGGTCGCCGGTAAGGAACTGCGGCAGGCGGCTCTGGAGTGTTCCGAAGGAGAGCGGGTCGGCCTTGTGGTGACGAAGCTTGTAGGTGAAGTCGAAGTAGTGGACCCAGCCGCCCGCGATCAGTGTGCGGTAGGAGGCGGGGATTTTGTCCTGGTCGAGTGTGCCGGCAAGGTTCATGCCGTCCTTGTCGCCGGCGGCGTGGCAGCGGACACAATGCTTGTCCCAGACAGGCTGTACGACTCGCTGGTAAGAGAACGGCCCGGCTCCCCAGGGCGGCGAAACCGGTTTCGAGGGAAGTTGCGGTGTGGCAATCGCACGTTGCGGCGCAGGAGTCGAGCGGCGATTTTCGTGACAACCGATGCAGCTCCGCCTCTCGCCCGGCTGGAACTGGACGACGCTCCGCATCCGCTGCAGCTCGTTGAACTGTTCGTCCAAAACCTGGAAGTAAAACGTCTTTCCTGCGGGAACCTCGAACGTGGCGGAGCCGTTCTCGTCGACCGGCACCAGGCCGAGCGTCCCCTTGGCCACGTAGCTCGGCCAACCGTGCGGGCCGCTGACCTTGTGGATCGGCGTGGCATACCAGTCCTGGAACGGTTCGTGGTCGTTGCGGCACTGCCCGTCGGGCAGCTCGATCAGGTCGGCGCGGACCTCCTGGCAGACACGAAGATACTTGACTCGGCCCGGCTTGATGTGTGGCCGCAGTCCCTGGTAGACGTCGACGAGGGTGACTTCGGCGGTTTCGGTCTTCGCCAGACGCGCGTCGAACGCGGGCGGCAGGACCGGCGGTCGCTCGATCGGCCGAAGCGGCGTCGGGCACATGCTGCCGATTTCCGGATCGATAGAGAGCAGCTCCCGATTGCCGTAACGGTCGATGACATAAAGCCCAAAGCAGTCCGCAGGCGCGTGGCTGACCAGGAAGTAGTCGCGTGCAATCGGCACGGGGTCGCGGAAGCATTCGTACCGCGGCCAGCTCATGTTGTAGTGGGGCTTGACGTCCGGCGTGATGTTGGTCACCGCACCGGTGTCGAACGGTCCCCGGGCGCGGTCGATGAGCCCGATCGGGCCGTTGTGATCGCCGCCGTGGGAGAAGAGCGTGCAGCAGATCTCGCGGGTGCCGGGAACCTCCCGTCCGTTGATGTAGCAGTTGGGGGTGTTGTTGCCGAAGATAAGCTCCGCGTGGGTGCCGTCGGGGCGGATCGCCCAAAGGGTGTGGCCGAAGTCGGCGCCCTTGTCGAGGTATTCGGAGCGAGTCCAGAGGATGCGTCCGTCGTGCATCACGCAAGGAGTCCACTCGCTCAGATTGGCGTGGGAAAGCGGCCGGAGGTTCGTTCCATCGGTGTCCATGCGGTAGAGGACGAACGCCTGGGGACGCCAGCAGATGAAGCGGGCCTTAAGGCGAGTGGAGACGAAAGCCAGCCCGCCGTCGGGCAGCGGGCACGGATAGTAGTCGTGGAACGGACCGTCGGTGAGTTGCCGCAGGCCGCTGCCGTCATGCCGTACGGACATCAAATGCCAGTACGGGTCCCAGCCGGCCACGGAACTCTTGTCCGGCCGGTAGGCGAAGTAAATAGTTTCCGCACCGAAATCCGCCATGGGGTCACGGGCGATGCCTTCGGTGGCGTCGAAGAGTGTCGAGAGCTTTGCCGCGGCGGGTTCCAGACGACCGTCAATTCGCGGGATTTCGAGCGTGCAGATTCCGCCGCCGGGCTCGAACTTCGAGTCCAGGATGTCACTATAGTTGTGCGACGCGTGGTAGGGATGCCGCTTGACGAAGAGGATGCGCCGCAGGCCATCGAGGTCCGGGTCGCGGAACATGAGACGGCGTTTGGCGAGCCGGGCGTCGTGGTAGAGCCGGTCCGCGGCGGCTTTGCCTTGCTGTTCTGTCGCCGCAAGAGCTGCCTGCCGCCGCCGCAGGTCGTCCAACGTGCGGCGCTCCTCCGCCACGTTGAGTCCTTTGCGGTCCAATCGCTGGACCATCTCGTCCATCTGGACGAGTGTTCGAGTCAGCGGATCCAGCCGAGCGATGCGCGCCCAATAGGGCTCGCCGCCGGGCAATGCCGGCCGGTCCGTGGCAAGCGGCGACAGATGATCGTCGGCCGAGATCCTTTCCCAGGTATACCGTTCGCAATCGAACGCATAGCTGAGCAACTCGCCCCAACCGGGCTGCGGCGGAAGATGAAAGGGACCGGTGTACTGCGGCTGCCGTCGAGCCGCCACCGCCGGCTTGGCTTGCACTTTGCAGGCAGTCTCCCAGGCTTGACCGTCAATCGAGAACCGGATCTCGAAGGCGATCGGGACGCGGTCGTGATAGGTGCCTTCACGGTCGCGGGAGATCACCACGCGGGCGACTTCCGCCGGGGCGGGCAACTCGACCTGTGCCCATTCGTCGGATGTGCCCGCAGCGATCCAGCTTTGAGAATTTCCATATCGGCCGTCGTTGAGGTGCTCGATCCGGTGGATGGCATGGCCGGGCAGGCAGGAGGAAGCCGTCGCTTTGGCACCGGCCGCCGCCAGGGCAAGATTCTCTGCTGCGTCGCGACCGTAGACTTCGAGTTCGTCGATGCAAGGCTGACTGCTTGAACTCCGCTGGATCACGACCCGGATGAAGCGGGCCTGACGCGGTTCGAAAGAGACAACGTAGGGTTGGTCGGCATGAATTGTGGAAGCAGGTGCGGAGAAGTTCGCGGAGTCGGCGGACTGCGTGAGTTGGCCGTTGGCGGCAAGCAGTGCCGCGAAGGCTGTGCAGATCAGGACGCCGACTCGGCGGAATCGAGCAGTGCGTGGAATTCGGCCCATAAAGATCTCCTCTCTTGCTCGCAGTCTGCTACGGATCGCAAACTGTAAACGCCACCACCGCGGTTTGTCCCGGTGGGGCGATGTTTGACAACTAGAAACCGCGATCCTGTTGGCCGTTCTGTGATTTCGCTTCCGCGGGGCGGCCCCTACGGGCCGAGCGGCGGAAGCGAAATCACAGAACGAGGGTTTTACTGGCGTTTGTAGTTGCCAAACATCGCCCCACCGACGCGGGGTCGGTGGTGGCGGTTAGAGTTTGAGTAAGGATCGCGCTTCAGGGCGATCGATGTTTTCTGGCTTTGATGCGGCGGGGAGTGCGCCGCGGCCGGGGTTTGGTTCAAACGGGGCACGGCAAGTTGGTCCCGTTGCTGAGCTTGGTCGGTGCGCAAGGTCCCGCTCGGCAAGCGGGACCGACCTGTGGCAAACAGGTCGGCAACCTGGCTTTCGCCGAGGGTGCCTCGGTAAATCCGCACCTCGTCCAACTGGCCGTGGAAGCCGGACTTTGGGTTCTGCTCCCATCCTTTCCATCCGCCGAGGCGGAACGAGGTGAGATCCAGCGGAACGCCGAGACCAAGAAACTGGCGGCTGTCGAGCTTTCCGTCAAGATAGAAGTAGATGCTGCCGCCGTACCGAGGATCGCATGTGACTACGACGTGATGCCATTGACCGAGCGCCAGGCCGGCTGCCGCGCGGCGGTGGGTCCATTGCTGGGCTTGACTATTGATCGCGACGTTTGGAGTGCCGTCTTCGAGCAGGCTGAAATGGAAGGCTCCCCGGTCGCGGCTGTCGCTGAACAGCAGGGGATTCCAGCGGTTCGGCAGGCGGGACGAGTTGATCCAGAGGGAAACTGAAAGCGACGGCTGCTCTCCGAGTCCGCCGGCGGAAACATAGCCGTTTCCATCCAGCGAGACAGCGCAGCCGGCCGCACTGTCGGGCGGCAGGTGGACATTCACAGCTTCGCCATGGTGGGTATTGCCCGAGGCGTCGGACTGAATGGAATCGCCCGAGTTTTCCAAGGGCCACCAGGCGAGAAGCTCCGCGGGCAGCGGCTCGCACGGCTTGAGTTCTGGAAACTCGGGAGGGGTCCCGCAGGCAGACTCGAGGGTCGGCACCGGCCGGAAATCGGGCTGGCCCTTATAGACCAGGTTGCGACGCCCGTAATACGATCCGTAGTAGGGAGCGCCACAGTCGATCCACGTGACCAGCTTGATCCACTCCTCGCGAGAGAGCTCCACGTCGTAATGGCCCGCCTTGAGAATGGCTACCAGTTTGCTGCGATGGGATCCGTGCGAATAGGGAGGCGTGGCCTCGGCGTTTCGCATCGAGTGGTCGGCGCCGGCCCACTCGCGAATCGTATCGACCAGTTCGGCCTTGAAGATGTTCTCGTAGGAGCGGTTGAAAAGAGTGGTCAGGTCGCCGCGCAGGTCGGGCTCGGCGCCGGAGGTTTCGCTGGGCGGCTGGCCATTGTGGCAGCTCACGCAGTGGCGGTCGAAAATCGGCTGGACGTCGGAAGGGTAGTACAACGGTCGCGGCGCGGTTTCGCCGGGCTGCGCCTGCAGGGGCATGGGCGGCTGGGAAAAGGCCGAGACAAGCCGCGACACGGGGGCCTGGGTGCGACGCTCGTGGCAGCCGATGCAGGAACGGCGTTCGCCGGGCTCAAAGCTCACGAAGGTCCGCATTCGCTGCACTTCCATGAAGTCTTCGTCGAGTGCCTGGAAGAAGAGATTTCGCCCCGCGGGGACTTCGAAACACGCGGAACCGTCTTCTCCCACAGGGACGATCCCCCGCAGGACGACGACCCAGATATGCGAGTTGTGACTGATGACGAGATGCCCGCCGAAACCGTCGGCGCCTCGATCTTCCGCGCGAAGGAGATCAACTTCGGCGGCCCAGGGTTTGGGCACCTGCTCCAGCACTCGCAGATATTTGACGGTGCCGCGCTGGACGCCGTCCAAGCCACGGTAGACGTCGCTTAGGAAGACGGTAGCCGGGGCATCGGCAGTCCCCGACTTGACGAGTTGGTTTGATGCCTTCGCAGTTTCAGGCAGCACCGGCGGAATTTCGCGAGGCCGCAACGGTATTGGCTGCCAGCACGAGAGCTCCGGATCGTGGTAGATCGGCACGCGGTTGCCGAAGACGTCGAGCAGATGGATGCCGTAGGCTGCCGGGTCGTTGTAGCGAGCGTGGGGGTTGCATGAAACGAGGAAGAATTTGTCGGATAGAGGGTAGGGATCCGCGTAAAACGGGCCGTAGAGGTCCTCTTGCCAGACGCCGTTGCGGAGCTGGAAAAGGCCGCGAATTCCCTGGGTCTTTACATTCGGGGTGAGGCTGATGATCGGATCGGGGGTGCGCTTGTTGCGATTCAGGTCGAGAAGCAAAACAGGGCCGATGCCAAACGGCTCGTGGCCGCAGCCGATGCAGACGGCCCGCCGTGGATCGCCGGGGATCTGACGGGCCTGCCACAGCACGCCGGGGTTAGCGACGTTGTCGCCGTAGAATTCCTCGCTGCCCGATCCGTCGGGGCGCATCGTCCAGAGCGACTGGACGGCGGCAATCCCCTTGTATACGTATTCCCAGCGGTTGTAGAGAATGCGGCCGTCGCCCATCATCGTGGGTGTGAATTCGCTAAGGGCGCCGCGGGAGAGAGGCCGCAGGCCGGTGCCGTCAAGTTGCATCCGAAAGAGATTCGTGCAGGCGAGGTAATGCAGCGGTGTGCAGAGAACGCCGTGCTCGCATCGAGTGGATGCGAAACAGAATGAGCCGTCCGGGAGGTAGCAGGGATGGACGTCGTCCGTCCAGAAGTGATAGCTCGTCGCGGCGTAGAAGGAGTCGCCGAGGCTTGTCCGGCCGTAGCGGGCGATCCGCTGGTCTTCATCCTCGGGCGGATGGGTGACCTGGTGCAGGCCGGTGCCGTCAACGCCGATCTCCCAGATGCGAAAGCCTTCGGGCTTCGGGCGGCGATAGCCGAAGAGGATTCGCTTGGCATCGAAGGACAGATCGTAGCGGTCGAAGACACCGCCGGCCAGTTCGCCGGCGATCTCACGGACGGTGCCGTCAGCCGGGGAGAGGACGCAAAGGGTGCCGCCGAAGCGGCTGATGTGCTGGAAGTCGTCGTAGTAGTGTTTGCTGTCGTACGTGTACCGCTTGACGAAGAGAATCTCCGACCCTGCCAGCAGCGGATTGCAGTCGACGAGCATGTGGCGCTGCATCGCGGGGATTTCCGCCATCAGGCGGCGAGTGGCCTCGTGGGTGGGATCGAGCTTCGAGCCGGCTTGAGCCGACAGTCGCTCGTCGTATTCGTTCAGCCGAGCGAGCATCTCCTCGCCAGGGTACTCGTTCGGATAGGCCCGGGCGAGTTCGGCGACTGCCGCGCGCAATCGATCGAGGCCATCGCGGAGCGTGGCGAGGACCGATGCCTTTACGCACAGGTCCAGCCGGCGGCGGTCGTTCACATCGGCCGACTTCTGCTTGAGTTGAACGAGAGCCGTCCGGATGGCCGCCTCCTCGCTGCCACACTTACCGGCCAGGCGGTCAATGCACTCTTCTTCCAGTTTGCCGGCGTCGGCAGCGAACCAGCCCTCCGCCGCGAACCAGTCGGCATGGACAAGGTCGAGCAGCGGGTTGTGCTTGGGAGGAAAATCGCGGCGGACTTTTTCCCAGAGCCGCGGCACCGGGCGGGGAGACGGCGAGAAGTAGAACGACGGTTCCTGGCCCGGGACGAGACGGACCAGGAGCATGTTGTCGCCCGCCTCGAGGTCCAGGTCGACCAGCACCTGGTCGACGCGGGTGCCGTCGACGCGGTAGGCGCATCCGTAGCGGCCGGAGGTGAGGTGGGTGTCGGCGGACGCGACCTTCTGGGCGTTGAGCCAAACCTCCAGGCGATCGCCGCCACCAATGCCGACCGTCAAGCGGACCGGCCGTTCGGCACGGACGGTCCTCGCAAGATACGCGACCGTATTACCGGATCCGCTGATGAACGCTACCGATTTGCCGTCGATCAGATCTGCGCGAGGCGACCAGACCGGCTCGCCGCCGGCTCGCTGGCGCTTAAGATCGATCTTTCCGGCGGGCTGGACGAGCTGGTCGGCTTCTGCCGCGGGGAGGGTGGAAGTCGCCAGCCAGGGGGCGAATGCCACGGCACGGCGAGCATCGGGCTGCTCGTTCAGCCAGGCTTCGTAGCGAGCCCGCGTGAGGAGCAGGGTCTCCTGGAGCGAATCGGCCCGCCGGTAGATCGGATCGGCCGACGCCGTCGCCACGGACGCAGAGAAGAAGGCCAAAAACCCCTGCCGAGCGGGTGCCAGCAGCCCGGCGCTACCATCTCCCCTGTCCGGCCCGATGAGACAGCCGGGCTGCTTACGAACCGCAATTTTGTTAGGGCCCCTTAGAACCGGTCGCAGGAACTGTGATATTCGTTCGGCAGAAGCCGGTGCCATTGCGACTGCTCCGTCGGGTTTGCTATTTCATGTTCGTTCCAAGGAATTCAGAAGATGCCGTCGGATCGCCCCGCGAGCGGCGGTCGGGTCACGGTCTCGCACGGCGCTAAAAACCTCTTCATGTTCGCCCAGAGCCGCCTGGCGGAATTCGACTTTGTCCAGGTATCGCTCATGGAGCTCGGCCAAAAGGTCGGTGAGCGACGCCATGAATACGGAAAAAACGGGATTGCTCGTGGCGCGGGCGAGCGCCTGATGGAAGGCGCGGTCGTGCGTCATGTAGTCGGGCCGCTTCCGCAGCGCCGCACGCATCGCGGAAAGCTCGTCCTCCAGGGCGGCCAGGTGTTCGTCGGTCCGGTGCCTGGCTGCCAGCGAGGCGATTTCCATCTCCAGCGGCAAGCGAGCTTCGAACAGGTGCCGCACGTTGATGCCGGACTGGATCTTCAACAGCGGCGAGAGCATGCCGAAGACGGCGGCCGGGTCGAGATGCTTAACGAAGATGCCCTTACCATGGCGAGCCTCGATGATCCCCAGCCCTTTCAGCACGGAGAGGGCCTCGCGGAGCGGGAGGCGGCTGGCACCGGTCATTTCCACCAACTCTCTTTCGGAAGGGAGCCGGTCGCCGCCGCGGAGTTCGTTTTCGGCAATGTATCGGATCAGGGCGTTGGCAATGGCATCGACCATTGTCTCGCGGGGGTTGATCGCCTGGAGTTCGACGGTAGCCAAGTCCGGTCCTCGACGGCGGGTTGTGGTATGCTTATATGACCAGTTCAGTCTAGCAACCCGGCCTGGACCGGTCAATGCTCAGCCCCGGCACACCCCGGGAACTGGCGTGACTTCGCAAAACCAGATATAACGGTACGGCGGTGAGCTTGCCTACGGGAATGCCCGTTGGCGCCGCTCCAGGTCCTAACAAAACGGGGACAGGCACCTCGCAAAGATGGCCATTCTCCCCGTTTTACGAGTGTTTGCCCCGGAGCCGGTCCCCGTTTTTGTCAGGGCGTGTCAGGTGAAATTGTCCCGGTCCAGATGGTAGCCTCATGATTCGCTCCAAGCACCATTCGCCGCCACATTGGGAGTACCCGCGGTACGAGGCGGGCGAGCCCGTCGCGCTGTTTATTCCCTGCTATGTCGACCAGTTTTACCCCAAGGTGGCAGAGGCCACCGCCCGACTCCTCACCGATCAGGGCGTGCCGGTCGTTTACCCGGAAGAACAGACCTGCTGCGGGCAGCCGGCGTTCAACTCGGGCTATTGGGAGGAGGCCCGGCGGGTGATTCACCATTTCTGCAAGGTATTTGCCGATTACCGCTACATTGTCTGTCCGTCGGGATCGTGCACGGCGATGTGCCGGGTCTTCTTTGGCCACGTCGACCCGGACGATCGGATCGTCGGCGTCGGTTCGCGGGTGTTTGAATTGACCGAGTTTCTCGTCGACGTGCTGGGCGTCGGCGACACCGGCGCCGAGTTTCCCCACAAGGTGACGATGCACAGCGGGTGCCATGGCCGTCGCGAGTTGGGCCTGGTAAAGCAGCCGCTCAGGCTTCTGCAAAACGTTCGCGGGATCCAGTACTGCGAACTGCCCAACATCGAGGAGTGTTGCGGGTTCGGCGGGACGTTCAGTGTCAAGATGCCCGGAACTTCGCTGGCGATGGGGCAAACCAAGGCCGAGAATATTCTCAAGAGCGGCGCCGACGTCGTCTGCTCCGTCGATATCAGTTGTCTGATGCACGTCCACGGCATCATGCAGCGAAACCCGGCAATGAAACACATCCGGGCCATGCACATCGCGGAAGTGCTGACCGCCAAGAACAACGGCCAGTGATCTGAGAGGTTTTCCGGAAACGGGGACAGGCACCCTACATCTTGTGCAATGGTGAGAGCTGATACACAACATCGGGGAGCCAGTCCCCGTTTCCGAACAGCCTCGGAGTCACCACGCGGAACAACGATTATGTCGCACGATACGATTCCTTTGGAAGGCGCCCAGTTCCTCAAGGCAGAGACGGTCGGGCTAGCCGAGCCGAGAGGTTTTGCGGCCCTCGGCGAATCGGCGGAGCGGTCCGCCAAGCACACGGCCGAAATCGCGGCGGCCATCCCGCACTGGCAAGACTGGCGTGAAGCGGCCAACCGCGTCAAGAACTACTCGATCGCCAACCTGGACAAGCTGCTCGTCGAATTCGAGCGAAACGTTACCGCGCGCGGAGCCACGGTCCTGTGGGCGGCCGACGCCCGCGAGGCCAATCAGTATATCCTCGACCTTGTGAAAGAGCACAACGTAAAGACCATCGTCAAGTCGAAATCGATGGTCAGCGAGGAAATGGAGCTGAACCACGCCCTGGAGGCGGTCGGTGCGCGTCCGGTGGAGACCGATCTGGGTGAGTATCTCGTGCAACTCGCTCGGCAGCGGCCCACGCACATCGTCACCCCCGCCTTGCACCTCTCTGCTGCGGACGTCGGCCATCTCTTCGAGGATAAGCTCAAGGAGCCTTTCAGCGCCGAGCACCAGCACCTGACGAATGTCGCGCGCAAGCATCTCCGCGAGGATTTCATCATGGCCGACATGGGGATCTCCGGGTGCAACTTTGCCATGGCCGACACGGGCACGATCTGCGTGGTTGAAAACGAAGGCAATGCCGGCCTGTCGACGTCGGCCCCGCCGATCCACGTCGTGCTGATGGGGATCGAAAAGGTGATTCCCAGCATTGACTATCTGCCGGTGTTCTTGAACCTGCTGGGCCGCTGCGGGACGGGCCAGCAGCTCACCACGTACACGCACCTGTTCCACGGCCCGCCGCCGGGGCGGAAGATGGTCGTGATCTTGCTGGACAACGGCCGGACCAATGTCTTGAAAGATCCGGCCGCAAGGATGGCGCTTTTCTGCATTCGCTGCGGGGCGTGTCTGAACGCCTGCCCGGTGTACCGCCGCACCGGCGGCTGGGCTTATGGCTGGGTGTATCCGGGACCGATCGGCGCGGTGCTTACGCCGCACCTGATCGGGGTGGACAAGGCCGGGAAGCTGCCGTTTGCCTCCTCGCTCTGCGGGGCGTGCGGCGAAGTCTGTCCGGTGAAGATCGACATCCCGCACCAGCTTGTCCACATGCGGCACCGGGCCGTGAATGAGCCGTCGCCGATGAATTCGCCGATGGAGCGGCTGACCTGGGCGGTCTGGGCCTGGTGGTTCAGCGGGCCGAAGCGGTACCGGCTGGCGATGGCTATGGTCAAGCTCGGGATCCGCATGGCGAAATTCCTCCCCTGGCACCCGGGCAAGCTCGGCGCGTGGACCCGCGGCCGCGAGCTGCCGCGCGTGCCCGAGGGGCCGCCGTTCCGCGTTTGGTGGCGGCGGAACGGCGAGCAGGTGAAGCCGAAAAACCAATCCACACCTCCCAGCAAACCGATTGCACAGGCATGACTAGCCGCGATACCATCCTGAGCCGAATCCGTACCGCACTGTCCGACGAAGCGCCGGTCGACCGCCCGCCCGTGGCGGAGGTCTGGCCCCGGACCAATCCGGGCATCGAGGAAATGGCCGACCGTTTTGCCAAAGAACTCCAGGCGGTCAGCGGCGAGGTCCACCGCGTGGGCTCCATGGACGACGCGCGCCGCAAGCTGGCGGAGCTCCTGGAAGAAATCGGGTGCGGCCTTCTCGGCGCGATCGACCGGCCAATCTGCCGGGAACTGGCCTCCGAGCTACCGCCGGATCATGTGGCCTGGCCCGAGCCCGGCGGCACCGCCCGCACGATGTCGGAACTGAGGGCCGGGCTACTCCCGGCCGACCATCTTTTGGCCGACACGGGGAGCTGCCTGATCGCCTGCGGGACGCCGCAGGAACGATTGCTGTGCTATCTTCCGCCCGTCTCGATCATCGTCGCCCGAACCGAGCAGCTTGCCGAGCACTTGCCGGCGATCTGGGAGTCGGCTGCGTCGCGGGCCGCCGACTTCAACCTCCGCGGCGAGTTTGTCCTGATCACCGGTCCCAGCCGGACGGCGGATATCGAGAAGATCCTCATTCTCGGCGTCCATGGTCCGAAGCGGCTGATCGTTCTGCTGGTGGGGTAGCGGTGGCGATTACTTGCTCGAAATGCGGCCGGCAGTTCGACGCAACGCTGTTTCAGTTTGGCCACGGGGTGCAGTGCGAGTGCGGAAATTGGGTCGAGTTGGATGCGGGGCATGTTGAGCGGTCTGGCGGAGTGGAACGGGACAAGAGGGACCCCAACGAAGCCGATCCGCCGACGAGCCAGGACGATCCTCCCCCCTGAGCGGACAGGATCGAGAGGTTGCCCTCGATTGGAACCCCTTGTCATCTCGCAGTTTCGGATCTATAAATCCTGGTTTGCCTGGTTCCACACGGCGGCTACGGCCGGCCCGGGCGACCAAACAGCAGGAAAGCCGTACGATGAGATCCCGACCCCGTACAAGATTCGTCAAGAGACTGAAACAACGCCGTTGCAGCCGTTGCGGGGCCAAACTGAACACGCAGCAGACCCGCTGCAGACGGTGCAGCGAGCCTCAGGCCCGGCCGCGGCCGTGACGGCCGGTTCTACGGCTATCGCCTGAGCTCTCGCACGACCCATGCGCGGAAGGACCGGACCCACGGGGTTCGTCGGCCGTTTTGCCCTCCTTGAGGAAGGCTTCGAGCTGACTGATCGGGAGGAAAGGGAAAGCCGGGCTGCGGTCAGGTGAAGCGATGCCCGGCGCTGGCGGTCTCAGCCAGCAGGGCCTCATAGGTCTCCCAACTGATATTGTGGAGCACGACGCGGCTTTCACCTTGTACCGCGGTGACTGTAGCCATAAGACGACCTCACGCATGCTTCGCTGACCGGAGTGGGTTGGAACGACAACCGAGTCGTCAAACTAACACTGCTTGGAGTTGTGGTACGCTGCAGGCAAGTGGAGCGCCCGTTCAACTCCAGGCAGTGCCACACCCTGCCTCGCTGAGTTCGTGAATTGGTCAAACCAACACTGCTTGGAGTTGTGGTACGCCGCAAGCAAGTGGAGCGTCCGTACAACTCCAAGCAGTGCCACACCCTGCCGCTTTCTCGTCAGACCTTGTCCGCCGCGGGGACTTCGAAGCCGGGACGGTTGGGGTCTTTCACCAGCTTGTTGGCTTCGTCGGCGAATTCACCGGTGAACCGCTCGGTCTTTTCATCGAAGGTCAGCCATGGGCCCACGATATAATTCGCCCCGTCTTCCGGCACGCCGACACCGTCGCGCATGATCGCGTGCAGTTTCATGAAGTGTTCGCAGGCGGCCGAATTGTCGCCAAAGCGGCCGGCCTTCTCGTTGAAGGGCACTTTCTTGCCGAGGCGGTACGAATTGTTGATGACGTGGCCCAGCGTGCAACTGTAATGGGCGGCGCGAGCCGTCCCGTTGGCCATTTCGGGGTTGCCGGCTCGGCACGCGGCGATGAAGGCGCCCCAATTGCCCCCCGGCGTAACATCGCCCGGCGGAACGGAGACTTTTTCGCCTTTCTCGCTCCCCTTGGGATAGTACTGGCCGCGGACAATCTTGCCGCCGTCTTCGAAGTAATACTCGTTCTCGACCTGGCGCTCGTAACCCTCGTAGTTCACGTTGCGGACGTTGAAAAACACGTATTGCCCGTTGGGATACTCCGCAATGCCGAAGAGCGTGTTGGGCGTCTCGCCCTGGTCGTCCCATTTGAATCGGCCGCCGATCGCCATGGCGCGGACCGGATGCGTCACCTTAGGATCGAGCGCCCAGAAGGCCATGTCGAGCTGATGCGTGCCCTGGTTGTTGAGTTCCCCGTTGCCGGTGGCCCAGAACCAGTGCCAGTTGTAGTGCACGAGGTTCCCGTGGAACTGATCGACGACGGCCGGGCCCCGCCACAGGTTCCAATCCAGCTCGGCGGGAGGATCGGAAGGCTCTTTGAAACCGATACCGTTGCGGGGTTTGCAGGCGTAGCCGTAGGAGATCTTGAGCTTTCCGAACTGCCCGTCATGGATCGCCTGATGCAGGCCGGCGTTCGCCGAGCTGCTGCGGCTCTGGGTGCCGTGCTGGACGACCACGCCGTATTTCTTCTGCGCTTCCCAGGCGACGCGGCCCTCGGCGATGTCGTGGCTCATCGGCTTCTCGACGTAGACGTGCTTACCCGCCTGCGCCGCCCAGATGGTCATCAGCGAGTGCCAATGATTGGGTGTGGCGATGGAAACGGCGTCGAGCGTCTTGTCTTCCAGCGCCTGGCGTACGTCGGCCACTCCCTTGCAGGTGAACTTTCCTTGAACCTTCTTTTCGAGAGTCTTCAATCTCGCATCGAGCACCTTTTGATCCGGGTCGATCAGATAGGCGATCTCCACGTTGGGCTGCTCAAGGTAGCCATCGATGTGATTGCTTCCGCGGCCACCGACCCCCGCCACGGCGATCCGCAGGCGATCGTTGGCCCCGAATGCGCGGCCCGTGGCAGCGGTGCCGCAGAGCAAGACTGCGGTGCCCGCGGTCGCCGAGGATTTCAGGAATGTGCGACGGGTGACTTTGGACATGATCTCTCCCTTACTGGTCAAAGGGTCATTGGCATCGCCGGCAAGAACCACATGTTCGTCTGCTGCCGTGGAGGACTCATAACGTGCAGGATACCGCGGGGACGCCAGACGGTCAATCGTTCACTCCTCGACGATGGGGGTGTTCCACCGTCACCTCGTCCAGCCGGGCCCTCGGGACGACTTCTGCCCCTTCCGATCCGTTGCGATCGATTCCGGCGACCGGCTATTTCGTTCTATACTCCCCAGGAGGCGCGAGTCTGGCACATGGCCTGTTGCGACGACCGACCCAGAGGGCACTTTGATGGACTTGAAATACGGGGCAGGTCGCAGCCAGTAGGTCCCGCTTGCCGAGCGGGACCTGAGCGGCTAAGCACGTTTCCACTCAGTGCGGCGGTGGGACGCCAACCCGGCGCCCAGGTCCCGCTCGGCAAGCGGGACCTACCTGTTACCTGGCAACGTCGAGATTTGAACCATGCCGAACCAGGATCCTGTCGATCGACTGTCGTGCCCGGAATCCAAGATCGCGCTGTTCCGTTCGCTCTTCCGTGGGCGAGAGGACGTGTATGCTCGCCGTTTTGAGAGCCGCAAGACCGGCAAGTCCGGGTATCAGCCGGCATGTGCCAACGAGTGGGCTCCGGGTGTGTGCCGGAAACCGAAGGTCCGATGCGCCGACTGCCCGCACCGCAGCTTCCTTGCCGTGACGGACGACGTAATCCGCCGGCACCTCACCGGCCGGGAGAGGCTGCTGAAAAAGGGGACCGGCACCGCAACGTCTTGTGCGCGTCGTCAAGTCAATCTACCACCGGTTGCAGAGCCAGTCCCCTTTTTCAGCAGTCTCCGGGAGGAGACCGGCCGCGATTTCGTCATGGGCGTCTACCCGATGCTCGTCGACGAAACCTGCTGCTTTCTCGCGGCCGATTTCGACAAGACGCACTGGCTGGACGACGCCGGGGCGTTTCTCCAGACATGCCGCCGCATGGAGTTGCCGGCCGTCCTGGAGCGGTCGCGCTCCGGGCAGGGCGGGCACGTCTGGCTGTTCTTCCAGGAGGCTATCCCCGCCGCGCTGGCACGCAGACTCGGCTCTCATATTCTGACGGAAACCATGGAACGCCGGCCGGACGTCGGCCTGGACTCCTATGACCGTTTCTTCCCCAATCAGGACACACTCCCTCAAGGCGGTCTCGGCAGTCTCATTGCCCTGCCGCTGCAGAAGCGCCCGCGGGAGCTTGGCAACAGCGTCTTTGTCGACGAGCAGGGGATTGCCTACGACGACCAATGGGCACTGCTGTCATCGATCGACAAACTCGACCGCTCCACCGTCGAGCGGATCGTGTATGATGCCGAACGCCGCGGACGCGTGGTCGGCGTTCGCATGGCTCTCGTCGACGACGCGGACGCCGAGCCGTGGACTGCACCTCCGTCGCGCCGCCGGAAAGAGCCTCCCATCGCCGGGCCGTTACCGAAGCATCTGGAATTGACGCTCGGCGATCAGATCTATATCGCCAAGGAGCCGTTGCCTCCGGGGCTGCGAAATCGACTGCTTCGGCTGGCGGCCTTCCAGAATCCGGAGTTCTATAAGGCGCAAGCGATGCGTCTGCCGACGTACGACAAGCCGCGGATCATTGCCTGCGCCGAAGACCATCCCAGGCACATCGCTTTGCCTCGCGGCTGCCTGGAAGACGTGAAGAGACTCCTTTCCGGCCTGGGCATCGCGTCCGCCCTACGGGACGAACGGTTCGCCGGCGAACCGTTGGACGCTGCATTCCACGGCGAATTGCGCCCCGATCAGGAAGCCGCCGCGCGGGCGATGCTGGCCCACGACACGGGCGTTCTCGCGGCGACGACGGCTTTCGGAAAGACGGTGATTGCCGCCCGGCTCATCGCCCAAAGGGGCGTCAACACGCTCGTTCTCGTGCATCGCCGCCAGTTGCTTGAGCAGTGGGTGGAACGGCTTTCGCTGTTTCTCGGCCTGCCGCCGAAGGCCATTGGCCGAATCGGAGGCGGTCGACGGAAACCGACCGGGTTGCTCGACGTCGCGGTCATTCAAAGCCTGTGTCGCAAGGGAGTGGTCAACGACTGCGTGGGCGAGTACGGCCACCTGGTCGTGGATGAATGCCACCACCTGTCCGCCCAGAGCTTCGAGCAAGTTGTCCGACGGGCGAAGGCGCGGTTTGTCACCGGCCTGTCTGCCACGATCACGCGCAAGGATGGGCATCATCCGATCGTGTTCATGCAGTGCGGTACGGTGCGCCATCGCGTAGACGCGAAGGCGCAGGCCGAGGCTCGCCCCTTCGAGCACAGTGTGCTGGTCCGGCCGACCTCGTTTCGGCCCTTGACACCGGCGAATCCGGACCTGCGGGTGCAGTTCCAGGATCTCTATCGCGAGCTCGTGGCGGACGAGGAGCGCAACCAGGTTATTTGCGGAGAAGTGCTGCAGGCCGTCCGGGAAGGCCGTTCTCCGTTGGTCCTCACGGAGCGCAACGACCATCTCGACAGGCTGGCAGCGCGGCTGACGCCGGACGTTCGCCACGTGGTCGTGCTTCGCGGCGGGCGGCCCAAGGAGTGCCAGGCGAATCTCTCACGCCTGGCTGCCATTGCCGAAGACGAGGACCGGGTCGTGTTGGCCACCGGGCGGTACATCGGCGAGGGATTCGACGACGCGCGTCTGGACACCCTGTTCCTGACGCTGCCCGTCTCCTGGCACGGGACGATCGCGCAGTACGTCGGCAGACTGCATCGCCTGCACCATGGCAAGCGCGAGGTGCGCGTTTACGACTACGCCGACCTGAATGTGCCCATGCTGTCGCGGATGTTCGACCGCCGATGCCGGGGATACGAAGCGGTGGGGTACACGATTCTTCTGCCGGCCAGCGCGGTGCCGGGCTGGCCCGCCGACGTGCCGCTTCCGGTGGATCCGGTGTGGAAGAGCCAGTATGCCGCCAGCGTATGCCGACTCGTCCGCGACGGCGTCGATACGCCGCTGGCGAACCTGTTCGTGCACGCGGCACCGGTGGTCGCAGCGGATGGAGCGGCGGTGGAGCATGCGCGAAGCGCCACCGAGGCGTTTCTTTACCGACGGCTCGAGACGCTTTCGGAAACCGCCGGGCAGTTTCACCTGAATGTCGAACTGCCGATTCCTTTCGATGGCTGGGGGCGTATGGAGGTGGATCTGCTTTGCAGGGATGCGAAGCTCGCCATCGAGCTGGATGGCGGCCAGCATCTATCCAACGCCGAGGCTTACCGCCGCGACCGCCGCAAAGACCTCTTGCTACAGGAGAACGGCTACTTCGTGCTGCGGTTCCTTGCCGAAGACGTGGGCAAACAGCTTGACTTCGTTCTCGACACCATCCTGCGCTCGCTCTCGCACCGCCGCAGGCGGTGAGGCGGTCGAAGTGTGGCTGCCAAGGACTGCGTTTTTCCAAAATTGCGGCCTTACCTTACCACCCGGTTCCGCAGAGGGAGAGAGGCGCATCGAGGATCGAATCGTAAACCAGGTTGCCAAGCCCTGGATATTCGCAACCACGTCGGCCGGGCTTGCCGGCATCTTTCGGAAGCGTCGGGGTCGCGGGTCGATTCAGAAATCGCATTCCATGCGTCAGGTGGCCGAAAAATGGACCAGTCCGCGACCACGGGCGTGAACGCTTACTGTGGCCACCAAAGCTTCGATTTCTCAAATTCGAGGGTGTTTGGTGGCCACGCGCTTTTGGGTGGCAAGGCCGCCGAGTAGGCGACGGCCGGTGGCGTTGCGCCGCGCGGCTTGAGGCTGGGCACCGCGGAAGGATTGCCGGCGGCGAGCGACCAGAGAGCTAATCGCTCACGGGCGGAAGAGGGCCTGCGAAAGCAGAGCCGTGGGCAGAGAGACCGCCCAGTCCCGGCCGTTGGTCAGCGGAGGAGAGTCGGCGGGCGGACGGAGCCGGTTACCAGATTGTCAAAGAGCTGCGGAGCGGAGCGGCGTAAAATTGGCTGGCGCCGGTCCGTGGGGGCATGTGTTCACATGTCCATTCACCCGCGTCATTGTGGTCGATGCGGCGCGCTAGGTCAAGCAATTTCTTGAAACAGGAGCGGTAAGTGGAGGCGGGGATTGGGGTTATTACGCCGTAGCGTTGCGTCGGAAGTGGCAAAGTGTGGGCAGGCGACGCGCCGACGGGAACCCCAAGGCTTCGAGGCTCCGCGCTCCGAGCCTCCGACCCCAAGGCTCCAGGCTCCACCCAAGGCTCCAGCGCGAGCGGGTGAATCAGCCGCTGACCGAGAAAGAACTTGCTGCCTTGCCGACGTATGTCGAGCGCGGTCGCCTGTTTGGCGACGATACCTGGCTACAAGGCTTGGCAGCGAGCGTCGGCTTGGGCTACACCCTCCGCGCGCGCGGCCGTCCGCCCAAACAGGAGCCAACCGCCCTATAATGGGCAGAATGACCCCCGTTTCCTTTTCTTTCCTAAGAACTACCCAGGACAGCACAGCAGCATACACGATCCCGTATGGCACACCTGGGATACAGGAGTTGACCATGCTTCGGGGGCAAGGCGGAGGATCCCGCGACGGAACTGGTGTGATCTGACGGGAACAAGGTTGACGTCGCTGTGCGAATCGTCCATCGCAATCCCGGAAAGACGGCGCGTCCAGCGGGTCCAGCGGCTGCGGGATTGCAACTCGCTCGCTTGGGGGTAGAATAAACGTGTTCAACACTTCAACCGACTGCGCGAGCCGAGAACGACGTGAAGTTGCCGATTCATTTCCCAAGCGACGCGGAGGTCATTACCGAGGAGGTCGTCCGGTTCCGGTCCCTGTCGCCCGAAGCTCGGATGCGGTCGATCCGCGGGCTTTTGGCGGCCGGATCGCTCTTGATCGATCGGTCGCCCAAGTCGGCGTTCCTGCGCAACTATACCCAGCAGCAGGAAGACGCGGCGCGGCAAGCGATCAAGGAGTTTGTGGCACGCCATGGCTGCTGAACACGAACGGCTGGCGGACGAGTTGATTCGCGCCGTTGAACTCCTCGGCGAGGCCTTCGCCGCGCGGTCGATTCGCTACGCCTTGGTGGGCGGCCTGGCGACCACGATGCGTGGCCGGCCTCGCTTCACCCAGGACGTGGACCTGCTGCTCGACGTGCCGCAGGTGGCACTGCCGGGGCTCCTGGACGAACTGGCCGGGATGGGCTTCACTTTCGACGCGGCCACGGTGATTCGCGAGTATGTCCGCGAACATCTTACATCGTTGCGGTACGGCTCCGTGCGGATTGACTGGCTGAAACCGGTCCTGCCGCTCTACGCGCATACGCTGGCCGAAGCTTCCGTGCTGACTTGGACCGAAGGCCATCAGGTCCGCGTCGCCGGGGTCGAGGGGCTGATCCTGACCAAGATGGTGGCGTTCCGGCCGCAGGACCAGCAGGACATCGAGACGTTGCTGATTGCCAACCGTCATGAGATCGATCTGGATCTCATCCGCCGGGAATGGTCGGCAGTCGCCGAGGGCGAGGAGACTCGCACGACTTGGCTGGAAGACGCCATCGCGCGCCTGGTCCCGGCCCCGGGGTGATCCCGATGGGTGACCACGGCGACGGGCCGGATGCGCTGGAGAAGGCGGTGTGACTTGCCTCGGTTCCACCGAGTCAAGGAACATCCCTGGCCTATTACCCGTCGGTAGCCCTCCCCGACGCCGCCGGAGGCTCCTCGTCGGGATACGCTTCCTGCCAGACTTCAGATAGCTCCACGGTTAGATCGAGACGCGCCACCCAGCCATGGAGATAATCGAAATCGATGGCATCCCGATTCTCACGCAGCAGCATAGCAGCATCGGCGCGGTCGATCATTCGGCCGGCGAGCAGTTTCAGCAAGATGAGGTCGTCGCAGCGGATCACGTCGACGGGCCGGTTCACGCCTGGCACATCTCGTTGCACTCGGCGCGCGATGGCCGACTTCTGTAATTCACTTTCGGCCAGGAGAAGATCGAACTGGACGTCGTAGAACTCGCCGGGAGGCGTATACAAGAACTGGAGAAAATGGTGTGTCCCGACAGCCACTACGGCGTGCGACCGCTTGGGGCGACATCCACTCGCCTCCAGGCATTGAACGACCGATTCTATTTCGCCGCTTTCGATACCGATCAACAGATCGACATCCCGCGTGGCGCGAGGATAATTCCACACGGCCAGGGCAATGCCTCCGATCAAAGCGCACGGGTCCGCGTGGCTCGAGGGCCGACAGAACATGGTTGAGAACCGCCCGAACCGTCTCACTTGCCATTTCCCGCCTCCCGGCGGCTCATGTTTTCGGCGAGTGTGAAGAGCATACGATCGTGCTCTTCCATATGGCGGGCATACCATTGGCGGTACGCGTCCTGCAAATCCCCATTGGGGCCGATTCTCGCGCGGAGACCGGCCAGTAGCAGCGTTTCGTTCTCGTCGACCAATTCCGCCCACAGTTCCACCCTCTTTTCCAGCGGCAGATGCGCTATGCTGGGCGGGGCGAGCTCGGGCGGCGGAATGAGCTGATTTGGCATCGAAGTTCCGGGTGGATCGAACCCTCGTTTGAAGCGGCCGTTCTCTTAAGATTCTAGCAACTCGCGAAAGAACCCGCTCACGGTTTCGAGAAATCCCCGGTTTGCGTCCACCGCTTTCCGGGCCGCTGGCTGATCCGCCTGTCGAGCACCACGCGTTTTCGCATTGCCCGGCGGGAAGGCCGGGGAGCTGGCGCGGCCGGCGGACAGCGCGGGGATCAAGGCCCAATTGGACGTGCAACGCGACTTGGACGAAGCGGCTTTGGGCTCTTCGCGGCGGAAGGAGAATTGCCGGTCCGGTAGTCGGCGGCAGTGCCTCTGCGGCTTGATGGTCTGCTTGATGGTCGGTCGGATCGCGCAGTAGTGCCGGCCCACGGCCGTATTGCCCGTCGCTTTCCGTTCAACCCTCACTCACACCAGCCGTGCGACGGGCATTCCTGCCATGAGCGCGCAGTGGGGCGGTCCTGGCGTTTTCCGTGTCGTAACCTCTGGAAATACCGCGGTTTACGTCGCCTTGCAGGGCAGCTTTCGACGTGCGATCCCGCTTTACCACCAGACTGGCTCACGGTCGCATTGCCTGTGCTGTCCCAGCCTCCCAGTCCATCAACTTAGCTTCCAGGACAAGTAGTCCTGACTGCCATCGGCGAACCGAAGAACGTCAATGCCGTGCGGCTCGTATCGGAAGAGAATCACCCATCGCTTGTACGAAAAGAGCCTGACGCTGAGCGCCGATTTCCGGTGCCGCGGTTCCCAGCGTGGCAGTCGCCGAGAGCTCAGCCAGTTTCTCCGCCTGGACAATCAGCTCGTCAATGACGCGATCCGCGGTGAGTGGACGACGCTCCATGAAGGCGATGTGAAACGCGATGTCTTGCAGGTCGCGTTCTGCGGCTTCCGAACGTCGGGCGGTAGACATCAGTCCCTGATTCCGCGCGTCTCGAGCCGTCTCCGGACGGCACTCTTAGTTTGATCCGCATGAAACGGGCCAACGCGCCCTGCTGCGATATCCTCGTCCGCCTCGCGGACCATGTCTCGAAGTTCTTGAAGTCCGCGCTGCCGCCGCTCCAAGGTATCGATCGCCTCGCGGAGCACGTCGTCTTCTGTCTCAAACTGCCCGCTTTCCATCTGAGCCCGAACCCGCTGCTGGATGTCTGGAGGGAAATGGTAGGACACGACTAGGATTCCTTGGGTGCGTCTCGACTGGCACGGATAGCCGACGATCGATCAGCCGTGCGATGTTTCTTCGCAAGAATGCTTCCATCTCGATTGTCCCCACTCGGTGGAGTCAGTCAAGACGCACCAGCAAAACCGGCAGCGAACTCTTCATCGTCGACAACTGTGACAACGACCGGAGGGTCCTGCGCTACCTCCACGGGTGGTGCCAGCTTTCGCGCGCCGTTGACGTGGCCACGGGGCTACTTTGAGATCAGCGGGTTGCTCGGCCTGAAGGACGCGTGGCAGAAGGTCGACGAGATTCGCATCCTAACGGGCGACAAGGTCTCGCAGCGGACTCGTAGGCGTTTGCCGAGGCGCCGAGTCGCGTCAAGTCGCGGCTCGACGGCAGCCTGAAAAGGGAAAAGAAGCAAAACGATTTCCTCGTCGGTGTGCCGGCGATAGTCGACGCCAGAGGATCGGGTAAGATCGCAATCCCCACGGAATGGTCCGCCAGCGCAAACATCTTCGCAAGCCATGTCGCGTCGCCGGCCTCACGCGGCACATTGCGTCTTGCGACACAAGAGCGGGCGAAATCTACGTCGACCTCGGAAACCCGGCCGCCGGTGGAGAACCGCTCGCCGAAGCAGCGGAGATCGGGAGCAACGGCCATCGCCCGGACCCCGCGCAATCTCCCTGGCGAACTCCGGCCCTTCTTCCTTCAGGATCGCGTCCTTGCCCGCGGCAACGAGCCTCACGAGTACCGGAAGGTTGTCGCTCAAACGACTGCCGACGGACCACAATCGCCGGAACGCGGGTCGGCCTCTCGCTTGGATAGGCGACTCGCTCGATGATGAGCTTACCGTCGATCCGCCTGTCGAGCACCACGCGTTTTGGCATTGCCCGGCGGCAAGGCCAGGGAGCTGGCGCGGCCGGCGGACATTGCGGGGATCGAGGCCCAATTGGACGTGCAAGGCCAGTTGGACGAAGCGGCTTCGGGCTCTTTCGCGGCGGAAGGAGAATTGCCGGTCCGGTAGTCGGCGGCAGTGCCTCTGCGGCTTGATGGTCGGTCGGATCGCGCAGCAGTGGCGGCCCACGGCCGCATTGCCTGTCCTTGCATTTTCCGTCCTTGCATTTTCCTACCGGAGGTGCCCGCTGTCTGCACGACGTCGTCCCGCCGCCACATTGCCTGTCCCGCCTAATGCCCCACGTTGCCCGCCGCGCTTCGTTGTCTTCACGCGTACGGTACCGCGAAAGCATTCGGCTCGTTTCGTGTCTCCCGCCACCACCGAATGCCAAGCGGCGGGCCTGGAGTTCTTGACCCGGTATCTCCTGCCGGGATTCTTCTCTGCGCGGAAACGACAGGATCTCCTACTTGTGCGTCCAGATGAGCGTCTCCAACTCGAAATGCGCCAGGTGCTGTGGTCGAACGCCGGGGCGGCGAGAATGCTGCGGATGTCCGCGAGACGTTTGCGGAGTATTGCCGATGGTGTCGGTCCTGCTGACGCTGTCACTAGCATCAGTGTGCCAGACCGGCTTGCCAGTTCTCGGAAACGACGGCGAGATGCATCAGGATAGGAATAGGTGATGAATTGTGAACTGGCCGTGCGAGAGGATGTGAGCCGTTTCTCGTGCGAGCGGCTCGTCACCCAACAGCGCCGATTGCCTCAATTGCGCGTCTGCGGTTGCCAATGCATGCAGATTCTGCCGAAGGACAGTTTCAATCGCCTTGATTGCTCCATTGCAATCGCCGTCCATGACATATCCGATCATGCCACCGTGCCGCAGCCCCGCCGCATACTGTTGCGTCACGAACCGTGAAGCATCCCGAGAGTCACGTACCTGTCGCCTGAACGTTTTCCCGACGGAAACGAAACATTGAGCCGTTTGCATTCGAAGGCAAGATATACGGCGTGTCGGTACCCGTGCATAAAGCGAAGATCGATACGTGCGTTCTGCTCGGCTGATTCGTCCAGCCATATTTCACGGTCGATTGTGAAGGGAAGGCTGCAACTCCTGATTGTGCCGCAAGACTTTGAGGAACTTCTGCGTGATCGGGACTTCTTGGTCGTTGCTCGCGGGCTTGGGAAAGTGCCTCCATGAATCGACGATGACCAAGAGCACATCTTGTAAGAGCCACTCGGGAAAGAAGTCCGCCCATTGTGATGGATTACCTGCTATCGCCATCATGCCCCCCGGAGAGAACAGCGGCTGCGATTTCATCCGCGTCGTTCAGGGCTGTCGTTTCCAGCCAATGGCCGAGGGCCAGAGGTTTCACGATGTGGATCGTGGAGGGATCGAAGACCTTGAGGTTCCGCATGTATGCGATGCCGCCCTGTTTGTGGGGCAGAACCGCGCGTACACGGTTTAGTGCGGCTTCCAATTCCTCCGGTGCCACTGCTTCTGTCGGTTTGCCGCTCGTTGCCCCTTTTTCGAGCGATATGACCGCTGTGTCCGCCTCTGGAGCGACTAAGGTCTTGGCTGTGATCCTCCAGCGTCCTCGCGCTCCCCAGCGGTTCAGCACGCGGCAGAGCCTTCGTACATATCGAAGCCTGTCGGCGGGACGAGATTGGACGAGAATCGGCAGATCCGGCGTGCCGCGCTGTGGCGTGGAACTCGGTATGATGAAGCGTTCCGTATCGCCGACGAGGACTTGTTCCTCCTCATTCAGGTCGAAATAGCGGTACACCAAGTCGGCCAAGCGGTCCCTCGTGCGCTGTTTTTCGCCTTCGATGTCCGCGAGCGGCTGCGAGAGAATCTGAGCAAGCCTCTGAATTTCCACGGCAGCTTCATGCACCGCTTCCCGCGCCGCTTTCGGGTCGGGAGCGTCGTCAGGGAGCGGGAACGGCATGCGGAGCAGTTCGAATAGGAGCACTTTGTCGCGTTCCGTGCCCCAGTTCGCTGCGGTATGGAACTGAACGTATTTCGCCAACGGAGATAGCAGTGTCGCTGTCAGAAATGCCAAAATGTCGGCATCTTCTGTGGTCCCCTTAATTGACTGCATGGATCGCTGGAAGATCACATCAAAATCCGAAAAGGCAACTCGCGTGAACCATTGATTACAGACAATGAGAGGGGCCTGAAAAATCCTTCGTTCCGGCAGGCGGCGAAGTTCTGGAAAGCGCGTACCGACGGAAACGCAATCCCGTGAGGTGAGGACGATATCATAATGATAATGGCCTGCCTGGGCCTGTAAGAGAGGATGGTCAGGCTCCCACCAGGGACGCTTAACGAGCACCTCTTTTTTCTTGTCGGCTTCGGACATTGGCTCGAAACCCTGTCCGACTATCCATCGTTTTCTTCCGATGGATTTCCTGCCAGGTCATCCAGTCGCGGAAGAGAAAAGAGGCGGTCCAGCAGTTTCTTGTCTCGCGGCGTAGCCCAAAGCGCTGTTTTCCACACCATCCCCGCTTCGCTTCGTTCTGCTGCCGATAGGATTTCAGTCAGGCGGAGTATTTTTCTGTCCTCCGGCCAAATCGTCACAATCCCCCCGCGTAGCTCTGTGTACTCTGTTGTCGGGGATTCGTGAACGATCTCGTCGGCGATTGGCGGTGTACTTCGGTAGAGAATGATTGCCGCAGGCCGCTTGGCATGGGCAAAAAGCAAGAAGCGCATGTCCGCCAACTGAATGACTCGTTCTACGGCACAGCGCTGGAGCCACTGTTTCTGAAAGTCATCCGTCGGACCCAATAGGGTTACAGAAGGCAGGAGCAGGCAAACACGTCCATCTTCCGCTGTATGTCTCGGGGCCTTCCACATGAAGGCGTGCGCGATTTGTTTCTGGGGAATGGACAGGTCTTCCCGTGCGCACCACGCGACGGCCGAGTGTTCGCTTTTAACCCGGCCTCGGCTTACCCAAGGGGGATTTCCGATCACGAAATCGAATTCCTCCCCCACTGGCAGATCATCGCCAAAGAAATCGCGGCAGATGATCGTTCTGGCCGGCTTTCCACGGGGCTGGGACTTTCCGGGCAGAAGGAGGAGATCGGGCAGCAATGTCCCTTTGGCCGCCAACTCCTGGATGTCTCTCGGCTCCAGATGATCGAGGAGGGCGAGGTAGAGGCTGAAGCAGGTAATTCGGCATGCCGCCTCGTTCACGTCCACGCCGACAAGGTTTTCCTGAAGAATGTCGCACAGAGCCCGGGCCTTCGTCGCATTCTTCGCGGTCGGATGTTTGCTTCGCCACTCCTCCGCCATCCGGTTGAACGCGGACACGAGGAAGACGCCTGAACCGCAAGCCGGGTCCAGAAACCGCTTGCCGAGCAGTTGCGTGCATCCTTCGGTTGCTGCCTCAACAAGCAGTTCCGCAAGCTGCGGGGGGGTATAGAAGGCGCCGGTCTTTCGTTGGTGTTCTTCTCCCTCTGCTTGGATGAAGTCCTCGTAGATGGCGCTGATTAGCTCGACCGGGATGACGCTGAAGTCATAAGTCGAGAAGAAACGGCGTTGTCCCGTCGCAACGTCGTGCCCTTCGAGAAATCGCCGCAGCACGGGGATATGCTCGGCAGTAACATTCGCCTCCTCCGCTTCCAGGGTATCCGAGAAGAGGTTGCTCTTGAACGGCCCCTGTAACTTCTTGAAGAGACGGTACAACGAGTGACGGGCTTTGTCCGCCGGTAGTTCGGCCAGGAGCTGAACGATATCGGAAATCCCTTCCGCTCCGACTGATTCGAAGAACGGGCCGTTGATAATCTTCCGCTGGGCAAGGTAGCTGGCGAAGATGATTCGTCCGAGCAGCGCATGAACCGTCGGCAAGTCGAGGGTGCCGCCGGCCGCAAGCAGCCGATTCCGGGTCGCCTTGATGTTCCGAAGGAGATGCTCATCGACGGCTTGTTCCGGGCGAAAGGATTCCGTCCGCTCAAAGATTCTCCCCGTTTCGATCCTGGCCGTCAGTGCATGCAACTGAGAAAGAGTCTCTGCCGTCCGGTTGAGGGCGGTCACGAGACGCTCGGTGGATCGCGGGTCGTCTCCAGGCCCGAGAGGCGCTGCCCGCGAGGAGAACACCTCGACGCTGGACCGCGACGCCAAAACCAGCACCGGGCACAATCCATGGTTCCAGAACCGTTTCTGAAGATCGGCCAGTTCCTCCGTCGCAAGTTGATGAGCGGTTTCCTTGAAGTAAGCAATCGGCTGATTGCTCGCGTACAGGACTCCGTTCAAGCCGAGGTTCCGCCATGCTTGGCGTATCGCGTGCGACTGCGGAAGGGGGCGTTCGAACGAGTCAAGTGTGTCGAGCGATCGCAGGAACTCGCGGGGGCCGCGACCCGATAATCCGAAGTCATGGATAAGCTTGGAACTTGCCGTTCCTTCGCGACTGCTCACGATGCGACCTCTTTCCATTTTGCCTCGCCTGCGCATCCTCCTGCGGGTTGCGCGGGCGGCAAATGGTACAAAGTGTTAGACGATCAATCCATAGCGCATCCGAGCACCTCTTGAGCGTTCTTACGGCAACTCGCTCGCGTCCTTTACCAATTTGTAGTCCACTCCCTCCAAAGCCCCCATCTTTCGGAACTGCTTCGATCCGAAGTGAGCGGCACCGCACTGGATTTTGCGCCATTCTCCCGGCCGGAGATCGTCCTTCCGGAGCGATCCCTTCGTCTCCGCCACGAGATAGAGTACCGGCTTGCCGTCCTTCTCCGGGGCGTCCACCACAATCGCCCAGTCCGGGTGGTACTCGCCCACGGGCGTCGGTACGGAGAACCAGGATGGTAGCTTGATGTACACGCGCACATCCTGCCGTGCCTCCATGTCCTGGACGAACTGCCGCTCCACCTCGGAATCGCAGGGAATCAGGTCGTAGACTGCGCGGTCGTTGCTCTCATCCGTCGGGACGATGTACTTGCTGAAGAGTTCAACCTCCTCTTCCTGCAAGATTTGCCGCATGCCGTACCATTCGCCGGTCTTCTCGTACTGGATGCCTTCAACGAGCTGATCGGCAAGCTTCTCCTTGAGGATGCGGACTGCCGCGCTCGCCCATTCGTGCGGATTCTCCACTGCGGTCTTCTTCTCCTGAAGCCGGCGGAAGAGTCCAAGGAGCGTCTCGCGGGTGACCCGCACAGGCGGCGACGTGTGTTCCATGAGGTCCGCCATCACGTCCACGACGTTCGGCAAAGGATATCGGCCGGCAAGGTCCCGGGCGGTAAGGACGGCGCTCATTTGCATCGCCTCAAACACGTCCGTGTCGCTGACCGAAAACCCTGCTTTGGTGATCGTGATCCTCGGTGGAGCAACCTGCGCCTTCTCGATTTCGGGGACGGTTTCAGAAATCAGCTTCTCAGTATCGATCTTCACTGCGTAGCGGGTCTTGTGCTTGATCCGTTCCCAAAGACTCTTGAACTCGTCGCTGAGCACCCGTGCTTTGCGGAGCTTGGCCTTGCGTTGCCGAGCTTCACGGGGCGGCGGCGGCAGGATGCCTTCGCCGTATTCTTCCTCGATCTTGCGACGCTCTTCATCGCTCAGGTTTTCGATGGACTTGCCATAGCGGGCCTCAATCTCAGCCCGGTATTCGAAGGCGATTTCGCTCTGGTAGGTCTCCACGTACCGCTTGTAACTCTCATTGGCAACGACGGTGAGGACATTGACCTGCTCGTCGTGGATGCGGTCGCCATCCTGATTGACGGCCAGCCGCACTCCGCGGCCGACTTCCTGTCGCTTCTTCGTGATGGAGCTCGTCTGGTGAAGTGTGCAAATCTGGAAGACGTTCGGATTGTCCCAGCCTTCGCGGAGAGCCGAATGTGAGAAAATGAAGGCAACCTGTCGTTTCTTGCGGGTCTCTTCGTCGTCTTCGGGCAAGGAAAAGCTTAGGAGAGCTTCCTTGTCCCGCATGATGAGGTCGTAAGCCGCCTGATCCTCCTTCTTGTCGCCTCCTTCGCTGGAGTCGAGCAACTCGACCTCCCCGCCCTTGCGGCGTTTCTGGGCGAAGTACGCCGCCTGCACGGATTCAACACTGAGGTCTCGCCATTCGGGATACTTCCCCTTGAGCTCATCGAATGCCTTGTTGAAGAGCCGCCGGATGATGCCATCTGCCGCGGCATAGTTGTCCACGCGGTCGATGAAGAAAAGCGACAACACCTTGATGCCCTGGGGACGGAGCCGGGCCTGCTTGCGGAAATGCTCCTCGATCGTGTGGCGGATCTGCACCTCGAAGATTGCCTCCCTGTCGGCGCCGCAGTCCTCCCCAACCCGAAGTTCAACCTCGTTTGCGAACCGGATGAACCTGCCGCCGGGATTGATCTCGTCAATTTCGTAGCCCGCGTATTCCCGCCGGTTGGTTTTTTCCTGCAGGGAATTGCCGGGGCGGACGGTGATCACGGCCTCGGCGATGGTGCCGCTCTTCTGGAGCCGGTGTACGCGAATCTTGGCGGAGATCTTAGATTTCTCGACCTGGATATCCTCGACACGGACGTACGGGCGGTTCTCGTCGTCGATGGCCACGACGGAATCAACCTCAATTTTCTTCACGAGACTCTGGCGGTAGGCCTCCGCCGGCGTCAGCCGGTAGACGACGTTGTAGGGATTCCTATGGGTAGCGCTATACCGGAGCGCGAAGAGAGGATCGAGCAGGGCGAGAGCGGCTATCCGCTTCTCGCTCGCCATGTTCTGCGGCTCGTCGAGAATGAGGATGGGACGGGCGACCTGTACGAGGTGGATCGGCGTCTCTCCCTGGAGGCGGTCCGTGCTCTGCCGGATGACGTTTGCTGCCTTGTTGAAGGAGTCGATAGTCATCACCATGATTTCCACCGCATCCGACGTGGCGAAGTGTCGTACCTGCGTAAGATTCGCCGAATCGTAAACGTAGGAGAAATACACGGTGTTGCCGTAGTGCGCCCGCAGGTGGTCTTCGGTGATCTTGAGCGTCTTGAGGACGCCTTCGCGGATGGCAACCGACGGCACGACCACGATGAACTTCCGCATCCCATACCGCTTGTGGAGTTCGAGGATGGTGCGGAGATACACGTACGTTTTTCCCGTGCCTGTCTCCATCTCCACGGAGAAATTGGGGAAGCGGACATCCTTCTTCCCGGCGAGCGTGTCGATCGTTTCCTCAATCATCTTCAGTTGCGAATCCGGCGAAATTCGATTTCGGCCCTGTACGGAGCCAAGATTCGCAAGCAGGGCCGCCTCATCCAGGTCGAGCCGGTTCGGGACTGCGGCGAGGCTCGACTGTGCCCCCAGTGTGAACGTCATGCCGCCGGAGATGCGTGCCTGCCCCTGGAAGAGGTCGGTGATGGCCTCGATTGCCTGGATCTGGAATTGCTGGTTGGCGTCGAATTTCAGTCGCATGGTAGATACTCGGAAGGATTAATCCGCTTGGTGCCGGGAACCTTTCGACGCACCGCGTTTGCGGCAGACGAACAGGTGGCCTTGGAGATAGCTGGGCATCCAATGCTCGTCGTGTGCCGTGGCCAGAACAAGGAAGGGGAGTTTCGCGTGCTCGCAGAGAAACTTGACTCGTGACAGGAGCCATTCCCCCTGAAGATCGATCCGGGAGATGACGAAGCAGAGGTGTTCAACCTTCTCGGCGAACAGATCGCCCTGGGTCTCTTCGCGCGTGAGAACATCGTATACGGCTTCATCGAAATGCGACTTGAGGATGCGGTCTGCGTCCGGGAAACGAGCGGCCACCCGATCGCTCTGGCAACCGTATCGCAAGCCTCCCGGGCTTGGTCGTCTTGCGAAATAAAGACAATCCCGGTTCGACCACCCCACTTCTCGATGAGCCGGAGCGATGAGGCAAGTTTGGGCCAGAGGGTGAGTAGGGATTGTGGGACATCGAGCGTCATGGTGTATGCCTCAGATCGTTTTCAGGTGGCACTGGAGGGCAAGATTGGCGACGATCTCGTCGGTCAGTGCCGCATCGCGGCAGATGAAAGCATCATCCTTCGTGAGGCCCAACGCCTTGGGCGTTGCTGCCTTGAGTTTGTCGTCGAGGCAGATGAGGAATGACTGCCCGCGGTCGTCGTCGGTCACGCGGTAGACGGTGTTTGTCTTCACTTCCTTGGCCGGCAGTTGCTCAATGCGGCTCGTGAGGCTAAAGCCCTCCTTGAGAGCCACTTCGTGGATGACGTCGAGAGGCTCCCAACCGGGCAAAAGTGGATCCTTGAATAACTCCATCTGCTTCGCCCATGTCTCGGGATCCTTATCCTCCGTGCCCGTCCAGCGGCGGAAGCGAGTCTCAACTAGCTTGAAGACACGGAAACCCAAGTCCTCGGGCTCGTCGCGGTGCTTGAGATCGAGATTGCCGTTGGCATCTTTCTTCATCTGCTTGATGACGCGGCAAATACGTTCCTTTCCAATGTCAGCAATCGTTCGGAAGCCCTGCCTGTAGGCTTCAGAATCCTTCGTTAGAGGTTCTGGGAGTTGGATACATATATAACGTCGATTCCCACCGTCCTGCCTGTTCTGACTCAGCACCGCATGAGCCGTTGTTGCTGAGCCAGCAAAGAAGTCGAGAACGATGTCATTCTGACCACATCCCTGCTCGACGACTCTCCGTACAAGCTCGGAAGGTTTCGGAAAGTCGAATGCCTGGAAACCAAATATGTCTCGGATCTCAGCTGTCCCTTGGGCAGTGAAGACATCGTCGGTGATGCTGGGAAACGACGTGTACTCGTTTTCCAGGTCGGCGCGGAACTTCTTCTCGCGAGGGCGTCCGTTGGGATTGGCCGGAAAAAGAATGCGGCCGTCAGCAATGAGATCCTTCATGCGTTGCTTGGCGTACCGCCATCCGGTATTGGCGGGTGGCGCATAGGACGTGGCTGTTGCCGGATCGGTGATCTCATAATGTAGATTGGGTCGTTGCTCCTTAGTCGCCAGACCGAGAATGCTTCGACTCATCCAAAGCCCGCGAGGATCGTTGTCAGGGTTGCTGAACTTGGTCTCATCTCGTTCGCTTCCACGCAATTGGACTTGCCCACCCTTGCCGTAGACGACGATGTACTCATGGTCGGTTGAAACCCGAGTGACGGCGCGAGAATCCTGAAATTGCCGGCCTTTCCAGACAAGTTGTGCGATAAAGTTCTCCTCTCCGAAAACCTCATTCATCAATAGACGAAGATTATGTGCCTCATGATCGGAAATGCTGACGAAAATGAGGCCGTCTTCGCAGAGCAACTGGCGAGCAACGAACAGCCGCGGATATATCATCGAAAGCCAGACAGAATGGTATCGCCCTGCAGTCTCAGGATTGGAGGTGAGGAGATCCCCGTTCGCGGCTTGTTGTTCAGTCAAAATCAGATAAGACGCCAACGGATCGGTGAAGTTGTCCGGGTAAACGAAATCATTCCCTGTGT
>JAXGMN010000013.1:0-318307 GCA_040768665.1 Thermoguttaceae bacterium | reverse complement strand
ATGTTAACGAGAACGACCAACAGCAGGGAAATGAAAAGGACGCCCCCGAACGTGTTGCAGATCGTGTCGAGGAGAAGGTCCAGACTTCCGTCGGCCGTTGTGATCTTCCGACTCATTCCACGGCTGCTCCCGTCGCAGGGTCGACGACTGTCTGATCGGCGTTCAACAGATCCAACCCGACGTCAAACCCCGCGTCCTCCAAAACGCGGCGGGCCCGTTCATAATGCTCCACCCCGTCCGGTTTCACGAACAGTACGAAGTACTCGGTCGCCGGATTGCGACTCGCCAGGAAGCGGCTCAGCTCGGAGGCCGAAGGAAACACCTGCGGAGGCGCCGACTTCCCCCACGCGGCTGCGGATACACCCCGGGCAGTGACCTCCGCCAGCCACGGCCTCTTGCTCGCGTTCGGACGGGGGTTGAAGACCAACCGGTTCGACCTTCTGAGTTTCTCCAGGGCGTTCTTCTTCCTTGCGGTCTCTTGCCGAGCCTCTTTGAGCGTCTGCTCCAGCTTCGCGCCCACCTGTGCCTCTTGCTGCCGGGCCGACTGTTGGCGGCGCTCGGCTGCGTCGCGCTCGCGGGACGCCTGTTTCCAATCGCCTCGAAGCTCGGCGGCCTGCCGCTCGAGGTTTGCAACTTTCCGCGCGGCTGATTCGCTGTCGAGTCCGGCCACCTGCATCAAACGCGCACGGCCTTCGGCGAGGCGTTCCCGAAGCTGCCGGATCTCGGATTCGTTGGCGGCAACGGCGGACTCGAGGCGTTGAGACAACTCCGCCGTCCGCCGGGGCGGCGAGAACTTCCTCTGGACGAGTTCGAGGCAGAGCAGAAGCGTGATCAGGACCATGATCCCCGTGACCGAGGTGATGATATCCTGGAAAGCAAACAAGGAAAACGGCGATGAAACGGTTCTTCGTCGTGCCATGTTTCGCTAGCGCCAAATGCTTCTTCCGGCTGTTGCTATTGGTTTTGGGCTCTCACGAATGCCCGCGGCTTGCCCGCGGGATGGTTACGTTCGCTGCTACACGCCTCGGTCTCCCCTATTTCCGTCTGCGTCGGTTACGGGACGAAGCGGTACTCTCCGCCGTTGTTTCGTGCAATCGCTTTCAACTGCCGCTCTCCGGACCGATTGAGAAACCCGATGGTGTTGATGGTGATTTGCGAGCGATTTTGCCGCGTCACCTCGGTCACGGTGCGGAAGCTGAACTCGCCGTCGCTGAGCAGGAAAACCACCTCGGGTTCGAGGGCGAGGGCGTCGAGCAACGACTGTCCCGGATCGGTCCCCCCGGAGCCGGAAAACTGATCCGCCCACTGCTGCGCATGGAGCACGTTGGCTCGCGTCGCCGGCAGCAGCTTCCGGCCGGGTCCGCCGGGCATAGTCAGGGGGAAGCTTGCATCGTTGAAGAAGAACACGAAGAACTCCTGTTTTGAGCCAAGCCGATAAAGCGAGGCCAGCAGTTCCGCGCGGGCCTTGTCGAGCGGCTCGCCAGCCATGCTTCCTGAGCAATCCACGATGTAGACGATGCGACTACCTTTACCGGACACACCGAAGAACGTGGCCGTGCCGCTCGGCGAAGGTTGCCCAGCCGGCGTATCGTCCGCCGGAGCGATGGCCGCGGAATGAACGGCGGCCGGCAAGGACGAATCCGCCGCGTCCGTGCGCGGCGGATTCGCGGTGTTGACGGTCCCGCTGCCCGAAGCGCCCGCGCCGGCGCCGGTAAAACGCAGATGGAGGAACCAAACGAGCCACAGGATCAGGGCTGTGACCAGGATCACGCCCGCCGCCGTTGCCACGCCAGGCAGGACTCCATAAGAGCCGCTCTGGGGCCGCCGGGCGCCAGGCAAGTGCGGCGGAGGTGCCGGCGCCGCGGCCGGCTGGGCGGATCGCCGCGGTGCCGACCCGGCATGGTTGCCTTGTGCATCGGCCGGGCGTTCGGTCGCATCGTTGGCCGTCGCGGGGCTTTTCTCCGGAAAGAGATCCGCCAGCGAGCCGGCGGACAGGGGCGATCCTGCCGGTCCATCGCGAAGTTCATCCCGGGCCGTCAGCATGCCGCGGTCTCGCAGGTAGCGGAGCTCCTCGATGGAGTAGGGCCCGGCAATCTGTCCGTCCCGATCGAGATACCACCGGTGCGAGGACATCATTCCCTCTCGACTTCGTACGGCATGATGCGGAGCTTGTTGACGATCTGCCGCACGCAGTACTCGGAGCACGCATCCAGGAAGTCCTGCTCCGACTTCCGCAGGAAGGTCATGATGAGCTGGATGGCCAGCGCGGCGACCAGCGCTTCGAGCGTCGTCTCGAAGGCGGTCGCCAAACCGGCGGTCACTCCTTTCAGCTCCGTGGCGATACTACTGAGCTCTTCCGCCGAGTGCAGCACTCCGCCGAAGCCGCCGATGGCCTGGGACAGCCCAAGAACCGTTCCGATGAATCCCAGCACGGGAATGGCCCAGACGAAGCCGCCGACCAACAGGTAACTGGTGTCCATGAGCGATTCGTCATGCTCGGCCTGGGAGCGCAGGATGTCGTCGACGTCCGACACCCGGCCGAGATTGCGGAGATTCGCCAGGGCGATCATGATGCGGTTGAAGAGCACGAAGTGCTTGGGCTCGTCGACCGCTGCGAAGATGTTGTCGATCACCGCGTCGACGTTCGTTGAGGAAAGGACGAAATCGTGATCGGGCGGGACGATGGAAAGGCCCAGCGACTTCCGCTGGAACGCGAGTTTTCTGGACTTCACGAAGAGGATGGCCAATGCCCAGGCGCTGAAGAAGACGATTGCGTAAGGAACCGGCCCGCGCTCGAAGAACATCTGCGCAAAGCCCGTATGGCGCAGAGGCAGCAGCGCCGCGAAGAACGCAATGGTCAGCACGGCCGCCAGCAGTGCGGAGAAGGCGGTATTCACCGCGGTGTAGCGGCCGCCACGGAAGCCGCATCGCTGTTCGATGTCGCGGCGCGTCCAGGAAAGCTTGGGTTCGTTGGTCATCTCCACGGAGATCTCCCCTCACGTCGACACGGATCCCGCCAGCAGGACGATCGTCACAACGACTCCGCTGACGGCGCACGCCAGCACCACAATGTAGCCGAGGACCAGGCCGCTCATCGCCAGTCCGCGGCCGCTCACGCTGCCGCCGCTTGTATCGATTTGTTTCAGCGCCGCGTGCCCCAGGACGACCGCCGCGATGCTGCCGATGAGAAACAGAATGGTGATCCCCAATACGCCGAAAACCAGGCTGAGGATCGCCAGTGTCGATTTCTGCTCCGGCACAACAACCGCCTCCACCGGAGCCTGCGGCGCCGGCGAGCGCTTCCACAGTCTGCCCGCCACGGCACGCAACTCGCTCCAGTCGGCCATCCCTTCCGTCCAAACCAGGTCGTCGGGGCCGACCTGGCGGCCGGCGACCAGAGACTGCAGGTGGGAAAGCCGCACCGGCCCGCACCGCCGGCCTCTCTGAGTGTAGTACCAGTCGCCTCCCGCCGAATCCGCCGCCGGCGGTCCTCCGTCTGTCTCCGTGGGCGTTTCGAGGTACAACTCGTCGCCCTCCTCGGACGTCACGATCCGCTGGGCGGGAAACAGCTCCAGGAACTCCGATGCGCGTTTCCAGGTCGCCCGATCGAGAGAAACCGCGTAATGCCGCCCGAACAGGCCTCGCCGGGCCCGAGCGGACAGTTCCTCGGCAGTAAACGGCCCCTGTACTTTTCCGCGGATGCGGGTATAGTACCGTTCCGATTCGTCAGTCATTCGTAAAGCGCTCCAATTGCCGTCGCTCGCGATCTCGGTCGGCCTCGGCTTGCCGGTACGCATTCAAGCGGGCGATGAGCGGTTCGATCGGGCCGAGGAGTTCGGCGCTGACGTGCGGCTGCTTTTGCAATTGGCGAGCCCTGGCCATCAATACGGCTATCTCGTTCAGGTCCGTCCGCTCGACTCGGGAGAAGTCGGCCTCGAGCGAGGTCAAATCCTTGAGAAAGCGGTCGTCAACCGCTTTTTGCATCTGCCGGCGCCGCTCGGAGATCCGCAGTTCCAGAGTCTTGACCCGCGCCAGCTCCTCGTCGGATTTGGCCAGCTTCTTGCCCTCCTCTAGATCTTGCCACGCGGCGGCAAGGGAGTCCCAACTCGGCTCCGACGCGTCGCGGGCCTGGACCGCGTCCAGGCAGGTCGTCAGCCTGGCTCGCCGGCCCTGGTCCTCGACCACGGCTTTGCGGATCCTGGCCAGACACTCCTGGATTTCGGGTTCCGAGCAAATATCCGGAGCCGATTGCTGGAGATTCTCCGCGTACTGCTGCGCTTGGACAAGCTCGCCGCCCGTCACCAGCGAGCCCATTCGGGCGGCATGTTCCTCGACCTGCCTGGCACGCAGATGCCGGACGACGCCCAACCCGATCGCCGCCGACGCCGCCAGCACCAGAAGAACGATTGCCGCCAGGGCAAATCGGTGCCGGCGGGTCGACGCCTCTTCCAGGTATCGAAAACGTTCCGCGACCCGCCGCTGGAGCGCTACCGGGATCTCTCCGCCGGACCGTCGCACGGCATGCCACGCCCGCTCCAGTTCATGGTACTCGACGAAGTCCTCCAGGGTCCGTTCCAAGGCCGCCACGGCACTTTCCCTCTGCCGGCCCGCCTGAACCTGCTGATCCTCTTGTTGCAACCATTCGAGGGCGGGTCCTGCCATCTCCAGGAGTTCGTCTGCGTCGCTGGTCAGGCCGATCGCCGCCGCCGCGTTCCAACGAGTACGGAGTTCTCGCCCCCGCGAAAGGTCGAAGCTCGAGAACGCCTGATTCAACTCTCCCGCCAACCGGCCAAGCTCCTGCCTCGCGGCCCGCTGGCGGACCTCGCCGTGGGCCTGGATGATCCGACGAGCGAGATCTTGAGGAACGGGCTCCACCCAGTCCCGCGCCCGCACCTCCTGCTCCAGCGTCGCCAGGCAGCCGAGGTCCTGGGCCTGTACGGCCGCTTGCATCTCGCAGCGGAGTTCGTGGAGGCGGGCGTTTTCGTAATCCCGAAGGTCTCGCTCCCAGATCGGGTTCTCGGGATCGGCGGCGCGGATGGCTCGCAGGGTCTGGATGCGACGCGGCAAGGGGGCCCTTGCCAGCGCGAGAAGGCGATGGTTGCGGAGCAGCCTCTCAATGGGTTGTTCCGCGGTATACGCGTCGTTGAGGTCTGCAGCGGCGTCGATGAGCAGGTCCGGCGGGCGCGGCAGACGCTGTCTGGCAAGCAGGTCGCACCAGCTCGTCCGATCGGGGAAATCCAGTATCGCCACGGCATCCAGAAGATTGGGTTCCGCGTTGCACTGGCGAATCGCCTCGGACCTCTGCCCGCGTGCCAACAGATCGCGGCAAACGCCCAGCCGCGCATTCACCTCGCGAACCGCTTCCAGATAGTCCCGATGCACCGCAGCGATCGCTTCGTGCGAATGATCGCTCGCCGCGGCGAGGACGCTTTGGATCTCGTCGGTGATCTTCTGGCAGTCGAGCATGGTGGCTGGCGGTAAGAAAGCCTAACGTAAGGTTTGAACAGGAGCTAACGGAAAAAACAGAGAGATGTTTTTCTCAGTTCTCTCCGTTACCTCCTGTTCATGGTTTTTTGTTTTGTCCGGGGTCCCGCGGTCCTGCCTTGGAGAGAAATGCCGCCACGCGAGAAGTCCTCCGGCCGCCAAACAGAAAACGAGCACCGCGGAGGCGATGATCGCCGCCACCGCGGCGAGGCGCGTTTTCCACGACCGTCGCCTTACGGCAACCCGCTGGGGCAGAATGGCCTGGCCTGCGTGCGTGTCCGCTCGATCGCCGGCCACGTGTTCCTCCGGCAACCATGGCGGCTGGATCCCACAGCTCTCCAGATCGAGAACGCCCCACTGCTCGTCGCCTGCCGACGCCGCCTGATGAGTTGCAGGGATGCGGGGCACAGGTGGTCTGGCGCGCCGCGGTGTCGGCGGGCCGCCAACGACTCGCCCTTTCCTCGCAGCGCTGACCGTCGCGGATTCGTCCGGTACTTCCAGATCGTGGCAAAGATCGATCACCGCCAGGTGTGGATTGCGCCGAACCGCCTGCGCTTCGGGACTTCCGTCGAGCAGGAATCTCCAGAAACAGTCCACGCCGGCGGGCAGCCTCGTAAAATACGTGCTGAACGCAACGCTCCATCGCTGCTCTGCCGGCAGCACGCTCATCGCCTCGATGACCAGCGCGAGGGTGTCGGTTCCCGGCGGAAAGATCACCGAAACGGGGCGGGAGCGATCGTTCACGGCCGATCCGGCCAGAACGCCGGCCCAGCCGGCATCCCCGGTGATGGCAGCCCACGTCGAACAGGCGCGGCCGACGGCATCGCCCGCCTGCGGAGCCCGGCCCGGATGGCGGGCGCTGGTCTGCCCGTCCCAGGCGGTCTCGCAGAAGCCGTCCTGGGCCAACAATTCGGCCGGCCCCTGGCGGCACGCCAGGATCTCCGATTCCTCCAGTGCCACGTGGTGCGCCAACTTATTCGTGCGGCCGGTGTAGTCCTGCCCCGCGTCGGCAATCCGTGAAAGGACGTGATACCTCCGTCCGCCAACGGTAATCTTCAAGTGCGAGTAGTTGATCGGGTTGTACCGCGTGTTGGGATCGGGCGGCAAGAAGGCATGCCGGTATCCGCTGAGCGACTCCAACCGTTCCGCCAGGGTCTTCGACATGCCGAATGTGCTCACCACTGTCGAGAAGCCTCGCGACCCGGGCTTCAGGCCCCGCGGCGCCGATGTGTAGAGAATCTCCTGGCTCACGAGCCGGTCTCCTTCCACAAGCGGGGCTTCGGACTTTCCGGCTTCCCTCCCGCGTCATGCGAAGGCAATCCTGCATCGGGCGAGCTGGGGAGATTGCCTTTGTCGTGGGCGTCGTCCGGCACATCACCCGACGTCTGAGCGGATCGGCCGGCGAGCACAAGCCCCTTGGCCACCCGGCTCAGCGCATACAGCATGGGAATCTCGGCCCAGATCGGCCGAACGTCTCGGGGGCGAATCGGCAAGGAGCCGCTCTGCTCGTCCAGCTCCGGACTCCGTCCGATCGGGCTCACCGGAATGTAGAAAACGTCGCTGGCAAACCCTTCCGCCGCCGCGACGATGTCGCGGGCGAACTTGAGCAGGACGGATCTCGTCTCCCGGGAGACTTTGGTCAGAAATTCCAGGTCGAGAGCAGCCAGCCCTTGTTTGACGGGCCGAAGCACCTGCGCGAGGTCGACTCGATGGATCCTCGTGAGCTCCCGCCACACGTCGAACTTATTCACCACCACAATGAGTGGCTTAGAGTATTTCTCGTGCTGCCCCAGTCCGCTGTAATTGCGTATCCGATTGGCAGCCTCCTGGAGGACCAGGTCTTGTCGATGCGTCCAATCGTGCAGCCGCACTTGGGGATCCTCGGTGACCGGCTCGCAGGCTTTTCGGAACTGAATATGCTGGGTCGGATCGAAAACGAACAGCAGCGCCTCCGACAGCGCCAGATGTTGAGTGCCCGGGCTCCTGGCAGATTCCTGGCCGGGTAGAAAGTTCTCGCCGGCGTTGTCGTAAAGGCAAAGTAACCGCGAGTAGCGGGCTCGCTTGTCGTACCCCGGATGCGACTGAACCGGCTGCAGGGAGAACACGAACGGTCTGGGGTACCACACCTCCCGGCCTTCGATGGTGACCGCTTCGTACAGTTCGCCCTCGGGTTCCGTCTTGGGCAGAACGACGAGCTGGTCTTCCCGCGGGTTCTGGAAGAGAATGTCTTCGTAGTTCGTCAACGTCTGGTTGGCTGTGGCGTCGGCGTCCAGAAACGACAAGCGGAACCTCGCCAGCAGCGTGCTGCGAAGCGCCCAGCTCATCGCCGTCAGGAAATACGATTTGCCCGACGAGGGCGCTCCCAGGATGGAGACGAACAGCGGCTTCATCTCCAACAAGCCCCGTGGAACCGACAGGTGGCATCGGGGACATGCAAGTCTGCTGCAAGCGACGCCCCGCGCATCCAGCGCCAGGCCTTTCGCGTCGAAGCTCGCAGGGAGGAACCGCCGCTGCGCGTCCTGACCGGCCACCGGATCTCCCAGAAGCTCCGGATGAGACGAAATCCAGAGGATCTCCTCGGGTGCAAAACGATGCCAACAGTGCGGGCAAATCACCTGGGCCCGTAAGGCGAGCTGCTGCGAAGAACCGCCGGAATCCCTCATACTCGCCTCCTGCGCTCACGAAAGCAGCAAGACGACCGTGCCGCCCCCGAAGACCTGCAAACTAGCCTCTACTCTAGCCCACCGCTGGGGTTGCAGCAATATCTCCACCGAATCGTGCCTGGATTTCCAGGTTTCTCCCGATTAGAATTAGGCGAGCCGTGTGGGAGGAAACCAGTTTCCTATCCCTTGGAGAAGGACACCGCATGCCGATTCACGACTGGACGCGGGTGGATGCCGGCTTGTTTCACCATTTCCACCAGGAGTGGGCGACCTCGCTCTGCAATGCGTTGAACGCCGGGAAGTTGCCTCCAGACTACTTCGCGTTGGTCGAACAGAATATCCGTGGGCCCATTCCCGATGTATTGACCCTGCGCCTGTCGCCGGGACCCGAACGCGACGCGGACCATGACAGGCAGAGCGGTGTTGCCGTCGCGATCGCCCAGCGCGTTCCGCAAACGCGATTGACGCGGCGCGCGGAACTCGATTCGTACCTCCGCAAAGCGAGTCGGGTGACGGTGCGTCATCGTCATGGCGACGTGGTGGCCGTCATCGAGATCGTTTCGCCAGGCAACAAAGCCACCCGCGCCGAGTTTCGGGCGTTGGTCGAGAAATCCGCCGACTTGCTCCGGCAAGGCGTTCATCTGCTGGTGATCGACCTGTTCCCGCCCGCCAAACGCGACCCACAAGGGATCCACAAGGCGATCTGGGATGAGTTTCAGGAGGAAGACCTGGAGTTGCCGCCGGACAAACCGTTGACGCTGGCGTCGTACGACGCGGGCCCCGAGTGCGTGGCCTACGTTGAGTTCGTCGGTGTTGACGATAAGCTGCCAGAGATGCCGCTCTTCCTGAGGCCCGAGGTCTACGTGCCGACGCCTCTCGAAGAGACTTACCAGACCGCCTGGGCCATGTTTCCCGCGGTCCTGAAGGGGCTGCTGGAGACCGAAGGGCCCCGCAGGGGAGCAGAACGTCAGTAGGCCGCGCGACCCCGGATACAGATCGTCCGCTCGCGCCAACACATGATTATTCAAACTGTAAACGCCACCACCGACCCCGCGTCGGTGGGGCGATGTTTAACCTACAAACGGCGATCCTGTAGGCCGTTTTGTGATTTCGTTTCCGCCGCTCGGCCTGTAGGGCCGAGCGGCGGAAACGAAATCACAAAACGAGTGGTCTTTGGCGTTTGTAGTTGCCAAACATCGCCCCACCGGGATAAACCGCGGTGGTGGCGTTTACAGTTTGATGATTACTTACGGTGCCCGCCCGTCCTCTTTTTCATGCACTGGAAAGACATCGCATGTCGATCACCGTCAAGTGTTCCGGATGCGGCAATAACTACCACTTGCGCGACGAACTGGCCGGCAAGCGGGTGAAATGCAAATGCGGGGCGTCGATACTCGTTCCCCGCCGATCGAGAACGAATCGGACGATTCCGTGTATCGACTGGCGCCGGAGGATCCCACGCCACTGCGGCTCGTTGGTGGAAGAGGAACTCGACGCCATGGCCGCCGCCCCGCCGACTCGTCCGCAACCCGTGCACGACACAGCGACGCCCGCAGAAGAGGAAGGTCGCGAGCCGGTTCGGCGCGCGGAAGAAGCTCCCGCCCTCCTTGGCGAAACTCCTGGCGTTGGCGGGCACTCTTGGGTTCCTGTTGGTGGGCGTGGGCGTGGTGTATCTCGTCATCGCCTGGATACAGAGGCCCGGCTATCCCACGCCGGAGCAAGCCTATCAGGCATATCAGCAGGCGGCTGTTGAAGAAAGACTGGGCCACCCAGGTTCGCACCCTCGATCCGGATTCGCGGGACCGGGTCGTGGAACTCGCGGCTCGAATGGCCGCCTACACCGCCGTCCAGCCCCGCCGTCGGCGAAGTGTTTCGCAAGCACGGTGCCTCGCTGCCCACGCGGGACGAACCCGACAGCACGGGCGTACCGTACCGGCCGGCGAGTTCACCTGTGTCGCCGCCGTCCTCCCTGGCAGCCAACGTCAGCAACAAGCCTGCTTTCTACGCCGAATTGCTCGACGCCGTCGAGGCGGACCAGGAGAAGCACCTGCCGAATAACCCGGTACTCAAACTCATGGCGAAGAAGGCGCAAAAGGCGGTGATCAAGCTTCACGCCTCGGCGGAACTGACGGACGTCCGCATGGATGGGGAGCAAGCGGAGGGCGTGATCATCTACTCGATCGACGACGAGGAGATCGAGGCGCCGATCGCGTTCAAGCGGTTGCGTGGGCGATGGTTTCTTCATGTGCCCGACCCCGCGGATTTCGGTGGCATGGCCGGAAGCCCCTTCGCCGGAATACCGCTGGAGTGAAACGCCCCTGGCAGCCGATGGCCGGGGGTCGGTGACGTTACGGCGAGAAGCGAAGTCCGGACGGTGAATTTCGTTCTCGATGCTTCCGGTCAGCGGCATTTTGAAGAGGCCGGTCCTCGTTTTCGGCAGATTCCGGAAGCCTGCGGGTCGCGGCGGAGGACGACAAGCTGACGCAGCCCTGCGACAGATTGCCCGCCGGTCCAAAGCTCGCCGCATGCCCGGTTGCCTTGCCCGGATTATTCACCACCGCATACGAAGTGCGAAGCGCAGCGAGGGCTGTACAACGAGTTGCCCTCGCTTGCGCTTCGCACTCAGTGTGGCGCAGTCTGCGCCCAGTTTGACGCGGTGGTGAATAATCCGGGCTTGTCTTTTACAGAGGCAACTCTCGACATTCGAGCACAAAACGAATTGGCGGTATGAATCTTGCACCACGATGAAAAGCGTCGGCTTGTTGAATCGCAATTCTCACAAGGAAAACTGCCATGGCCGCGGCTTTATCGCAGACGGAAGCGTTGCCCCAAGCGACCACGACGTTGTGGCGCGCCACGTCGCCTCCTCAGGCGTCCTATCCGCCGCTCAAGGGAGACATCGAGGCCGACGTAGCGATTCTCGGCGGCGGCATCACCGGCCTGGCGGCGGCAATGTATCTGGACGGGGCGGGCAAGAAAGTCGTTCTCTTGGAATCAGGCCGGATTGGGTCCGGGACGACCGGCGGCACGAGCGGGCACCTGGACGCGATGCCCGATCAAGGCGTGAAGAAGCTCGGGGCGACCTTCGGCGAGACGGCCGCCCGGATGGTGACGCAGGCAAGAATGGACGCCATTGAGCAGATCGAGACCTGGTGTCGCGAAATGACCCTCGATTGCGATTTCCGCCGCGTTGCCGCCTATGTCTACAGTGAATCGGCGGAGGGAGCCGCGGCGCTGGAAACCGAATGCGAGACGGCCCGCCGGCTGGGACTCGCCACGGCTATGACGGAACCGCCAGGGTTGCCCTTCGCACACGGGGGCTTCCGCATCGAGAACCAGGCGCGGTTCCACAGTCTCCGATTCGTGCAAGGCATTGCCGACCGGCTCCATCGCAATGGTGTTGCAGTCCATGAGCAATCGCAGGCCCTGCCGCCCAAGGATGGCCAGCCGTGCGAACTCCAGACGAGCGGCGGTCGAGTGTCTGCCCGGGACGTGGTCTTGGCAACGCACTCGTCCTACCTGGGCATTTCCGGGCTCGATCTGTTAGTCGCGCCGTATCAGTCGTACGTGTTGACTGCCCGGGTGGATAGCGAGCTTCCTGACGCTCTCTACTGGGATGATGCGAAGCCGTACCATTACATTCGCCTGGCTTCAAGCGACGATCGCAAGCTGCTGGTAATCGGCGGCGCCGACCACAAGACCGGCCAGGGAGGCGACGAGCGGAGAGTCTTCGAACAACTCGAAGATTACGCGCACCGTCGCTTTCATGTTGAGAGCATCGAGCACCGCTGGTCGGCCGGACTGTTCGAGCCGGCCGACGGCCTCCCCTATATTGGCCGCGCCCCGTTTTCGGGCCATCTGTACATCGGCACGGGATATTCGGGGACCGGCCTCACATTTGGCGTCGTCGCCGGACGACTTCTGGCAGACCTGGTGCTCGGGCGGGGGAATCCCTTGGCTGACGTATTGAGCCCGTCCCGGGTGAAATTGTCGGCTGCCGCCGGAAACGTTCTCTCGGAGAACGCCAACGTCGCTTACCGGTTCGTTGCAGACCGTTTTTCCGGGGAAGAGATTAAGACGCTCGAGGAGATTCCAAGCGGGAAAGGCCGGCTGGTCCATTTCCGCGGCAAGCAGTTGGCCGTCTACCGCGACGACCAGGGAGCGGTGCACGCCTTCTCGCCCGTCTGTACGCATGCCGGCTGCTGCGTGCAGTGGAACGAGTTTGAATCGACGTGGGACTGCCCGTGCCACGGAGGCCGCTTCTCGGCGCTGGGCGAGCGAATCTACGGCCCCCCGCCCAAGGACCTCGATGCCAAACCGCTCGATGAACTCTAGTGCTCTAGCAATCTTCCTTTAACGGGTGTAGCCGAACTCGTGAGAGTTCGTGGCCAGAAGTCTCACGACTTCCGCTACCCGTCACTCCAACTTTGCTGGAGTACTCGTTGTTGGCTACCGCACTTGTATGGCGAGCGGCAGAGCGGACTCGCGATTCGCCCGTGGGGAGGACTGCCGCCAAAAGGCGGGGCTTGTCCCGGTCCCCGCCTTTTCACCATCGACGGGCAACGCGCGACGGTTTATCATCGAGGCTGGCTATTGGCTTACAGGCCCTAACAAAACGGGGACTGGCTCCGAGCCAGCATGGGAGAGACACCCACAATACGCGCTCCGGCGAGGTGCCCCTCCCCGTTTTGTTAGGGCCTCTTACTGCAGGGCATCGCCAGCAAACGAGAAGAACAACCGCACGATACCGCCCCGATGTTGAATTCCCAGACCCTGCGACTCGTTCTCCTCGTGTCGACTTGCCATGCGCTGGTCCACGTTTACGAGCTCTCGTTTGCCAGTGTGGAGCAACTGGTGGCAGCGGAGTACGGGGTAGGCACGGCGGTAACAGGGCCGCTGGGCACGACGTTGCGGATGCCGTTCGGTTTGGGCGCCTTGGCTGCGGGCTGGCTGGCGGGGCATTTTGGGTCCAAGCGACTGCTGATGCTGTATCTCGTTGGGTGCAGCCTGGCGACCGCTTTGGCGGCGGTCGCGCCCGATCTGGCCGCCCTGTTCGTCGCCATGTTTCTTTTGGGTTCGTTCGCCAGCATCTACCACCCGGCCGGTCTGGCACTGATCGCGCACCACACCACCGCCGAGAACCGCCCTCTGGCGCTGGGGTACCATGGTATCTTCGGGTCCGCCGGAATCGCCGCCGCGCCGTTTCTTGCCGGGCTCGTGCTGGACAGCGGCTTCGCCTGGTGGCAGTACTATCTCTTCCTGACCGTCCCGGGACTTCTGCTGGCAGTTCTCCTTCAGTGGCGGCTTTCGCACGAGGCCGAGCCGGAGGCCACAGACTCGGAAGGCAATGGACCGGGCGCCGACGAACTTGCGGCGGACTGGCGCTCCTTCGGAATTCTCCTCGTCCTGACCGTCTCAGCGGGCTTCGTCTACCACGCCGTGCTCAACTTCCTTCCCCGCTATCTGCACGGCGCCGGCATCTCGTTGGGCGGAGCCGAGGCGGTTGCACGCGACAATTACCTCACAGGAATCGTGCTGTCACTGGGCATTGTGGGCCAGTACACCGCCGGGCGTATCGCAAAGCCGCAGTCGCTTGAACGGCTGTTGGCTTTCACTTTTGTCGGCGTGGCGTGTTCCCTGTTCTGGATGGCCGTCGCCGAAGGACCAATGCGGCTCTTGGCGGCCGGGCTGTTTGCCGTCCTCTTCTTCATGCACCAGCCGGTCTTCAACAGCCTGGTCGCCCAATATGTCCCTCGTCACCGGCGAAGCTTCGCCTACGGGGTGAGTTTTACGCTCGGCTTCGGCATCGGAAGTCTCGGCTCGACCTACGCCGGCTTTACCAGCGACCTCGTCAATTACACCACCCTCGGCGTGATTTCGGTTTGGGTGGTCCTGCTGGCGGCCATACTGAACCGACGGGCCGGCCACTGAGCCCCGCAGTACGTGCGCCCTGGCATCGAAATACGTCAACCGGGCGAAAAATGGCCCAGTACCCGACCGTGGGCGTGAACGGTTGCCCGCCGAGCAGCGGCGGTTCAGGCCCGCCAAGGCCGCTCGCGGACCGACTCGCGCGAAACCAGCCGCCCGACCAGTTCGCTGTTCTCTCGGATCTGGAAGTCGAACATACCGACGGCGATGAAGTCGGCTCCGCTCTTGAAAGCGTAGGCGAACCCCTGCCGAGGATCGAATGCGCCGGCTGCCAACACCTTGAACGCCAGCCATGGCTTCTCGACGGTTTTCATGAATTCCACCGTCTCCTCCGGGTTGATGCACCACATGTTGTCGTACCAACCCTCGCCGCCGTCGAGCCAAATGAATTCCTTGCGAAGCGTTTTGGGCGTCGCCGAGGGGTACTGGTCGCTATGAAGCGTCTTCACGTAGAAATCGCACGGGATGCCGTGCTTCTCGCATGCCATGGGAACCAGCAGCGAGTGGCCGCCGACCCCGACGGGCACATTCAGCGTCTTGGCAAATTCCACCGCCTTCGCCAGCCTGTCGACCGCGCCGGCCTGCACCAGTTTATCTCCCGCCACGCCCCAGACGTAGACTGCCGCCGCGCCGGTGTCGACTTTGTGCTTGACGTCCGCCTCGAACTTCCGCCAGTCGCCGTCGACCTCCGGGCGGATATGCGGGATAAACTGCATGTGGCCTCCGTACTCGCGGTTATATCTCTCGACGAACGGCGCGCCGGTCTCGAATACCGTGTTGATCCCATGCTCCTCGGCGATCTTGAGCGTCTCGAGGATCTTTTCCTCAGTGACATACGCCCGGAAAAGCGATCCGACATACTTGAGATCCCTCGAGTGCATATACCCCGAGATGAGGTTTCCGCCCACCAAAAGCCGGCTGATGGTCACGTTGCCGATTTTGCCGCACGGCATCGCACCGTTTTTAACCTCGCCCGCTTTTTCCGAGACTTGCTTGCCGGCCTCGGCTGCGCGGACATGGTCGCTCATGCCGCTCGCAACAGCACCCGCCCCCGCGGCGGCCAACGAAGTGCCCAGAAAACTCCGGCGATTGATGTGCTTCGGTTCAGACATGGAAACTCTCCAGGGGTTATCCGGCAACATGGCAACGTTCTCTGACATTTTGTTTATCGAGCAAACCTAGCCGATCAGAGAAATGAGTCGGCAATCCACGGCAAAAGGCACTGCCGCATGGTCTTCCGCCGTGGCCGGTGGACCGGCCACCGCCGCCATGATACACCGATGGAGAGAACGTCTCCAGGCGACTGCTCACCGAAGAACGGACCTAACGAGGGGGTAGACACCGCAAGTGATCGTGGTGAAGGGGAACCTGGACACAAGGACTTGCGGTGCCAGGCTGGGCTGATAAAAACTTGATAAAAACGGGGACAGGCACCGCAACTAATAGCGGTTTAGCCAGAGCGACCACACAAGATGTTGCGGAGCCAGTCCCCGTTTTTATCAGCCCAGTGCCAGTCCCCGTTTCCGCCTGTTAGCGTGTGCCGGTCGGCGGCTCCCGGGTTTCACCGAGGCCTTTGGTGTAGGCGCGGAACCAATCGGCCCACTCGGCCGGCGGTTCGTAGCGGCGGTTTTCGCGTAGATTGTCGACGGGATCGGCGGTGGAGCGTCCGCCTTGCAGTTCGGTCCCGCGCGGGCGCAAGCCGAGGCTCTTCAGGGCGTCCTTGAGTTCCCGCTGACCAGTCTCGCCCCGCTCGCCCGACTGGCGGGCATCGCGCCGCATCTTCTCCCAATTGCGGATAAACTGCTCGGCCTGCTTCCGATCCCAACCGAGACGGTCGAGGACTTCCGGGTCCTCCTTCGCCAACTGGTCCTTGAGGTGTTCCAGGGCCAATTCCGTCTGCTCGTTAGCGTATTCGAGATTGGGATCGTCGGCCCCGAGCGGAACGGATTCCGGTGGGCGATCGTCCGCTTGTTGCTCACCGGGCATGCCCCCCTGCGTCGGATTGCCGGCTCCGGAGGTGCTTTGATCGCCTGACTGGTGCCCACCGGGCTGGCCGCCTACGGGCGACTGGGATTGTCCTGGCTCGCCGCCAGGCTGTTCGGCGGGCTTCTGCTGATCTGGAGCGTTCTGCGGGTCCCCACTGCCCGGCTGTTGTTTACTGCCGGAACCCGGTTCGCCTGCTTCGGAGCCGGGCTGGCCGGTGGGCTTGTCGGATTTTGCCTGATCACCGCCCTTGCTGCCGGTTTCGTCCTTGCCTTGCTGGGTCGACGGCTTGCCACCCTGATCGGCGGGCGTGTTTGTGCCGGGGCTTCCGGGACCGGGCTGATCGGACTGCTGACCGCCGCCCTTGCCGCCACCGCCGGAGCGGTCGCCGGCTTCATCGCCTTTGGAATCCGATTCCTTGGGACTGGTGCTGGGAGAAGTGGCCTCCTGTCCGGAAGTTTCGTCCTGCTTCGTCCCGTCCGGTGTTTTGTTGCGAGGTTGATTTCCTTCCTGAGGCGACGGGGGACTCTGCTGGTCCTGCGAAGGTTTGCCGGAACCGGAGTCGCTCTTGGGAGTCTGCGGTGCGCCGCCCTTCTCGCCAGACTGTTGCTTGTCCTGGTTGGCCTGAGACTGGTCTTGGCCGGGCTTATCACCGGAACCCTGGGCACCCTGCCGCGGCTGTGTATTCTGGCCATCTGAGGCTTGCTCGCCGCCGGGTTGGTTTTCCGTTGCCTGCTCGGGCTGGGAAGGCTTCTGGCCGTCGGATCCGTTATCGCTCTGTCCTGGTTTCTGCCCGCCCATCGGCTCGTCCTTGCCTTGGCGCTGGTTTGCCTGTTTTTCTTCACCTCCAGCATCCTGTCGGCCTGAACTCTCTCGCGATTGTCCGCCTTGGGGCTGCCCGTCTTTCTCCGACGTCGGCTGATCGCTTTGCTGCGGGTTCTGAGACGGCTCGCCCGGCTGCTGCGGATCCGCCTTCGAGGATCCTTCTTGCGGCGGTGTCTTTCCTTGCGGCGGTGTCTTTCCGTTTTGTTGCTGTTCGCTGCGGTGCTCGAGAATTCTGTCGATGGCCTCGCCGGGATTCGTTTCGCCGTCGACGGGTTTGCTTTCCGCGCCGGCCGAATCGTCCGACTGCCGGCTTGACCGGCCCTGCTCGGGCGCCTTGCCCTGCTGACCACCTGCCGGCGATTCTTGACCCTTGTCCTGTTGAGTTTGCTGTTGTCCTTCGCCCTGCTGAGCGTCGCCTTGGCGTTGGCTTTCACCCTGCTGGTCGTCTTGAGACCCGTCCGACTTCTGTCCCTTTTCCTGTGACTGCTGGTCTCCGTCTTGCTGGTCGCCCTGTTGCTTCTGGGAATTGTTGCCGGATTGCTCGGCGCCGGCGCCCTCTTGACCGCCCTGTTGTCCTTCCTGTTGGTTCTTTTCCTGGGGGCTTTTCAGATCTTGGTTTTCCTGTTGCTTCTGCTGTGCCTCCTCGGGCTTCTGATCTTCGCCGGGCTTGCCTTGCATCGGCTCTTCGCCGGCGCGCTCGTTCGGTTGTTGCCGAGGCTCGCTCCCTTGTGGAGCATCGCCGCCTTGATCGTTGTCGGGATGCGCCTGCCCCGCGGAGTCGTCTCCGGGTTGTTGCTCGCCGGGAGGCGGCGGCTCCACGATGACGACGGTGCGGCGGGGGGTCTCGCTGTGGTTGCCGATCGGCTCCTTGTTGTCGTCGGCCTCGGCCCAGTAGGTCACCTCATCGCCCGGCTGCAGTTTCAGTTCGGACGGGTCGAACCGGTAGGTCGCCTCGTACGTTCCGGTGTAGGGTTGTTCCGGCCGCGGCCGGTCGAGAAGCGGCTTGATCGCAAGGCTGCGGCCCTCGCGCTCGGCCCGGATGGCGATCCGCCGCAGCGCGAAGTCGGGGTCCGCGGCACGGATCTTCCACTCGAGAGAGCCATTGACCGGCAACTCGCTTTTGTCTTCCGGCGGGTCGACCAGGCGGATATCGGGCGGCAAGTCAGCGATGACGTCGATCTCGTGGCGAATCGGGCGAGGATTGTGGCGGCCATCGGCATCCCGGAAACGGAGTTGATAGGAACTGAACTCCGGCACGGCGGGATCTTTTGGATCCATGCGGAGTGTGAAGCGGCCGGTTGCGTTCGTCCCGTCGGCGGTCATCGCGACGGCATTTCGGGCATCGCAGTCGAGCTCCACCGCCGCGCGCGCAATCGGCTTGCTCGCCGTTGCGTCGATGCGGACCTTGGTGCCCTCGATCGCTCGGAGATCGCCGGCCGGGGCAGTGCGGTCGGTGATGCCCGTATAATCCGGGTAGTCGTAGTGGACCTGATCGACGAGAATCGTGAGCGGGACTTCCACCTTGACCGCAAACGGTTTTGTCTTCGCGTCTCCGGCCGCAATGAAGTAGTGGAGGTCCTGCTGGAGTCCGAGGCTCCCCGGCGGAACGTCGCAACGATAGCGATACTCGCCGTTGGGCACCGCCATCGGGATTGCCTCGTTGAGACTCTGGCCGTCGGCCGTGGTGAAGTAGAGCGAGACAGGCTCGTCGGGCTGAATGCCTCGGACCTCGGCCGAGACCGTCACGTTGTCGCCCTGGAATGCTACCGTGTCGCCGGGTTCAACCTGCTGGATGGTCACCCGCGTGGGCGCATCGATTTCGGCCCAGGGGAGGATCACGCGGCGAAACGAGACGAGCGGGCTTTTCGGCGAGAGGGCGAGATAGATCGCGGCCACCGCCAACACGCCCGCCAGCACATAGCCGAGCCGAATGATCGCCGAGTGGTCGACGGCCGCTTCGACGGACGGATCGGCCAATTCGGTTGCCGCTTTCTCTTCCATGCCGCGGTAGATCCGCAGCGAGAGTTGATCGCGGCCCAGGCTCTCCGCGTCGCGGCGTAGAAACAGCAGGTTGATCAGGCTGTTCTTGAGGGTCGGCCGATGCCGTTCGATCGTGTAGGCGGCGAAGATCGGATTGATCCGGCGAACGACCAGCGGCAAGAGGTGGGCAATGATATAGTACCCGGCCCCCAGCAGTAGCCCGAATGACAGCAACATGCGACCGCCGAACCCCAGCCCACCGGGGATAAGCCAGTGATCGAGGATCGCCGCGATGAGCAGGTAGCCGAGCGTGCCGGTGATGAGCGCCAAGAGGCCCGCAACGATATCGACCACCTTCACTTGCCGCTGCGTGCGGTTCAGCCGGTGCTCGATCAATGCCTCGTATTCGTCCCGCTCGTGCTTTGATAGGGGCTCAATCGGCGGAGGGGCGGGGGGTGCCGGTCCGGTTGACATGAGGTTCTCCGTAGCTGGGCGGAAACAGTCTCCCACTGTCCTGACGAGGGGGCCGCCACGTGATTCCGATCCTACTGTATTATATTCCGGCTGCGGCGGAGGGCTTCCGGGGAACTCGGGGGGTGTGCAGAAAAAATCGGTGCGTTTCTCGAGATGCCGGCGCGGAGCGGGCATGGAATTCTGTGCGAAATGCTGAAAAAGACGGTTGAGGCGATTTGAGGCCGGCTGGCCGGGCGGCGCTAGGGAGGCTGGGGTTTGCCGAGGTGGTCGGCGGTTCCAGGTCCCGCTCGGCAAGCGGGACCTACTGCTCGTTGACCGCTCAAGTACCATTTGGTACCGTGTTGGGTTTCGATGTTTCGGTGGCACTGCTAAGCGAGGGAATGGAATGGCTCACGATGTGACGTTGATTACCGGCGACGGTGTAGGCCCCGAATTGGCTCAAGCGGCACGGAAATGTGTCGACGCGACGGGCGCCGCGATCAACTGGGATGTCCGCGAGGCCGGAGTCGACGTCATGGAGCGAGCGGGCACACCGCTGCCCGAAGCCACGGTCGACAGCATCCGCCGTACCAAGTGTGCCTTGAAGGCTCCTATTACCACGCCGGTGGGCACCGGATTTCGCAGCATCAACGTCCACTTGCGACAGGAACTCGGCCTGTACGCTTGCGTCCGGCCGTGCAAGTACTATCCGGGCGTACGGAGCTTTTTCAGCAACGTGCCGGTGGATCTGGTAATCGTCCGCGAGAATACGGAGGATCTGTACGCCGGAATCGAATTCGAACAGGGCGCCTCGACGACGGGCGAGCTGATCGACACCATCAACCGGATCTCGCCGGACCGCAGGATCAAAACGGGCCGCGAGGAGACCGGCGTATCGATCAAGCCGATCAGCGTTTCGGGAACGGAGCGGATCGTCCGCTACGCGTTCCAGTACGCCCGGGAGAACGGCCGAAAGAAGGTTACTTCGGTTCACAAGGCGAACATCATGAAGCACACGGACGGGCTGTTTCTGCACGTCTCGCGGAAGGTGGCGGAGGAGTTTCCCGACATCGAGTTCGAGGATCGGATTGTGGACAACATGTGCATGCAACTCGTGCAGAAGCCGGAGCTGTACGACGTGCTCGTCTTGCCCAACTTGTACGGCGACATCCTCAGCGACCTGGCGGCCGGCCTCGTCGGCGGGCTGGGAGTCGCCCCCGGAGCGAACATCGGTCCGGAAGGGGCCGTGTTCGAGGCAACCCACGGCAGCGCCCCGAAGTACAAAGGCCAGAACAAGGTGAATCCGACGGCCTTGATCCTTTCCGCGATGCTGATGCTTCGCTACCTCAAGGAGACCGCGGCTGCCGACAGACTGGAAACGGCCGTGGCGGAGGTCATCGCGGAGGGCAAGGATGTGACCTACGACATGAAGCCCAGCCGCGATGACCCGTCGGCCGTCGGCACCCAGGAGATGGCCGAGGCGATCTGCCGGAAGATGGGGTGAACGAGCGTCGCTACGGCGTTTTACCGGCGGCGGGCAGGATGGATGCCGAATTCAGGATCCTGACCTCCGAGCTCTCGATGGCCGGGTAGTCGCGGACGGTGATTGAATTTGGCGTGACCGACTCGATCTCGTACCCTGTTTTCCCCGCCAGAAGGCACCTTCCGGCGGCGCGAATTGCGTCGGGAAGGGGATCCGCCAGGTGATATGTCCTGTCGGCCGTCGACGCGACCTTGACAATCACGTCAGCCGCAGGCAGAACGAGCTCCATGCTGCCGGATGACAAGCGTGTGCCGCCCAGGAGATAAGCCTGCAGGATTCGGCCGTCCTCGTCTGCGGAGACAAATCCGAACTGACCGCGGAGCTTGATTGCTTGGAAATCGCGCTCTTCCTGATCAAGTCCGGAAATAATCGTGTCGGTGCGACCACCTGCCCGCACTTCCACGGCCATCACACCCGTCCGGAAATCATTCGCAATGAGCCGGGCGGACTGGATCGGCGAAGCATCGCTGGTGTACGGCGCGATCACTGCGGCAAACTGACTTGCCGTGTTGCCGTTTGCATCGCTTCGCTCCGCGAGGATCTGCCGGATGGGTGGAGCCTTCAACTCACTCCCCGCGTCGCTTCGCCAGCCCGGTGCATCAGCCACGATCAACCGATCTACCGGGCTGAGCAGCGTCCAATCGAGCCGCGTCCCCTCAAAGTCCCAAGTTGCCGTGAAAGGCACCACCGCCTCCGCTTGACGGAAATTGGCGAGCCAGCGGTGCTCGCGCGCAACCGCCTGCGTGGCGGGTACGCTCGTTCCGACCAGGACTCCGTTGGAGTGGAAACACTGCTGGTGCACCTTCCCGCCCCTGACACGGAAGAAGTCGACCGCATACGTCCCTCCACCGGAGGTCTGTACCAGAGCACACGTCCGCTGATAGCGTTCACACTGCCGATAAGCCCGCGCAGACGCCTGGACGACTTCGATTCCCGGAGCCGCACCGAACAACTCCAACCGCGAGTCGCGATCCGGTACGTTCTGGTTCTCCCCGTCGACCGTGACGATGTTGTGCGCCAGCGTGGCGGCTGTCCAGGCGTTGCGGGGATCGTCCCAGATGTAGCCACGGTCGGAGGCCAATTCCTTGCCATGGGCATGGTAGAGGATGCCCAGTGTGTCGTAGTGGCGGTGCCCGTGACGGGCGTAGCCGTTCAGATAGAAAGCCACGTCGCCGTGCGGATCGCCTCCGCGGAGCACGCCCACCTGCCAGCCGGGAAACCACTCCGTGCGCAGCGGCAGTTCGTATCTGGCGGTCGCCTCCAGATCCGGCTTGCGGAACCAGAGGGCATACTCGCGTCCCGATTCCGAGAGCTTCTTTCCCTGACTTTCTTCGAGAAGGCCGGCGTATGACGGGCCGTAGCGGTCGGCCAGGATCTCAGCCCAAGTCGGATTGAGCCGGCTGCGGTGGTGGGTATCGCCGATCGTGGGGTAACAGCGGCCGGGCGCCAAGACGCGGACCATGCTTTCCAAGGCGAGCCGGTAGCGAGTGATCTGCTCGAAAGGCTGAAGGTGGTCGATCCTTGCGCCGTCGGCCGGCTCATACGCGGGAGGGTCGGAGTAGCCGCGGAGGATCTCAGGGATATCTCGCATCAGGCCCAAGTGCATGCTTGCGTAGGAGGGCGACTCAACGCAACATCCATCGAAATGGAAGCACTGCTGCATCAACTGCCGAAAGCCGGCCAGCGCCCACCGCACGCTCTCAGGTCGCTCGAACAGTACACCAACCGCGGCACTTAGCGCCCGCCCGGGGCCGCACTTATTGTTGATTTCCTGCCAGTTTTCGCTGTCGCTGCAGCCGGCGAGGATCAGGTCGTCGACGATGCGGCGTTCGGCGGCGGCGTCCAGGACGCGACTGCCGTCAGGAAGCCTGGCATCGCGGATCAGGTCGTAGGCGACCGTCATGTCGAGGATTATCCCGCCGTCTCCGCCGCTACAACTGTAGCGACCGGCGCCCCAAAAGCCATTGCACAACGTGGCATAGTCCTTTGTCCGGTGCAGACCGAAGGCATTGACGATCACCTCAGGAGGAAACTTGCCGCCCCGCGGGTTTTCCCCCAGTTCCCTTGCGGCATCGGCGGGCGGACAGTCGGCATAGGTGCCGTTGTACGAATGGAAAAGGTAGTTGGGATAAGCGCGGGCCAATCGGTCCATGATCCAGGCGGCTCGCCGGGCGTACTCAACCTCTCCGGTCACGGCATACAACTTGGCCAAAGGGAGGGCCTTTTCCACCACGTAAGCAGTTTTGTAGGTCCGGATGACGCCGCTGAAGCTCGTGTGGACCGGCCAACTCGCCCAGCGAAAGGCGTGTGTGCCCGACTTGTCGTCGGTATGGGCGCGTTCGGCCTCCGTCTCGTAGTAAGTAAAGACCTGGCCCATTCGCGAACAGACCAATTTGCCGGTTTCGGGGTACTGGGCATTGGGATAGGCGGTGCCGCAGTACTTGCAGACCAGCCTGTCGGGATCCTCGATGCGCCAGCGATAGATGCCGCATTCCCCCATCGACGATTTCTCGCCGACGCACGCCGGGCAGTTCTGCCCATAGGTGGGCCACGGGGTGAGGTCGGCGATCATCTGGTCGACGAAATCGCGATCCTCTTCCAAGATCCGTCGAACGGACCGTTTCCAGTTATCGACGATTCCGCGGGCCCAGGCATGCCGTGCGGCATTCTCGCGGGCGTTGGCGACGTCCGAGGCCTTGTACAGAGTGCAAGGCTCCGCGGGCGCCGCCGCGGGGAGAAGCGTCAGCGCGAGGACATAGGCGGGGAGACGAATCATGCAGGCTCTCCTTGCAGCAGGGGGTGGGAAGCGTCGGGTGGGTGTTGGGGAGAGGGTAACCGTTCAAGGGGCGGAAGAGAGGGGGATAGGTCCATGTTTTGGCCAACGTCTTCGACGCCAGTATACTGGAATTGGCCGAAAAATGGACCAGTACCCGGCCGTGGGCGTGAACGGTTGCACCAATGGTTCCCCGAGCAGGCCGATGGTTGAAGAATTCTCAAGACGGTTGGACGAAGCGATTCAGCGGGAACGGCAACGGATTGCCGAGAAGACCGAGGTCGACCGCCGCGCCAAGGACATGCAAGGGTTTATGCGGGAACTGTGCGAAAAGGTCGTCCTGCCGCGGCTGCGCGCGGTTTCAGAAAGGATCGGCGGCGAGGTAGTCGGCCCGGAACCGCGGAGGTCGATTCCGGCTTTGCGATGCCGGTGTGGAAACATCGCGATCTCGCTGCTGCCGACCGTCGGGTGGAACTATCAGGCAATCGCGACCTTGGGAAATGCTACGCCTCCGGAATTCTCCGCCGCCGAAGTGGACAATAAGGCCTTCATCGAGTGGCTCGAGGAAGAGCTGCTGGAAGCCGCGGTGTGGCGAGTCAAACAAGAGTAGTGCCTGCCGAGGCGCCGGTCCCCGTTTTGTCAGGGCGTCTAGCGCCGGAGCATCAACAGAGAAACATTCATGTAGATGAGAATTCCGAGAAGGTCGATCAGACCGGCAACAAACGGATTGCTCATCATGGCAGGATCGAGCCCCATTCGCCGGAAAAGCAATGGCAGCAGCGATCCGGTCAGCGTGCCGCAGACGATCACCAGCAAGAGAGTGATTGGTATAACCAAGGCATCATAATATGCCGGGGCGATCGGCAACGCGCTGAGATAGCCAACGGTAGCGAGGGCTCCGCCGAGCATAAGGCCCATGAGGAATTCCCGGCGGACGATGGGCCACCAATCTTCGAGTGTCACGTCGCCGGCCGACAGGGCAGTGATGATGAGAGTCGCCGATTGATTGCCCGAGTTTCCTCCGCTTGAGATGATCAGCGGCAGGAAAGGGACGAGCCACGAGATTTCGGCGATGACTCCCTCGTAGCGTTCCAAGGCCACTGCCGTAAGCAAGGCGGCGAAAAAAAGGACGGCGAGCCAAATTCCCCGCTTCCAGGTCAGGGTGAGGAGCCGAGTCTCCAAGTAGCTCCGCTCGAGCGGATACACGGCACCGCGGTGATAGGCGTCTTCCACCGCCTCCTCTCGCATCACATCGATCACGTCGTCGTGCGTGATGATCCCGGCAAGTCTCCATTCGTCGTCTACGACAGGGATCGCCAGGAGATCGAAGTGAGCGACCTTCTCGGCCACTTGCTCCTGGTCGTCCAGGGCGTTGACCGTGACCAGATCGCGCTCCATGATGTCGCCGATCTTCGTATCAGGCTTGCCCATCTTGGAAACCAACTGGCGTGCCGACACCAGTCCGCGAAGGTGGTCTTCCGCGTCGACCACATAGAGATAGTAGATGGTCTCGAGTTCTTCAGCCTGACGTCCGATCTCTTCCAAGGCCTGGCGGACGGTGAGACTCTCGCTCAGCCGTGCGAACTCCGTGGTCATGATCGCCCCGGCCGTGTGTTCGGGGAAGGAGCTCAGACGCTGGATGTCGCGACGCTCCTCCACCGGCAGCATCGGCATCAGTTCGGCAATGATCTCCGGGCTCACATCCTCGAGCAGGTCCACGCGGTCGTCGGGAGGCAGGTCACTGATCAACCGGGCGATCTCGGCCCGGTCCATGTCTTGAACGATTTGGAGCTGCTTGTCGTGGTCCAGAAAATTGAAGATCTGGACGCGCAACTGTGGTTCCGCGTATTGCAGGACCGCCCACATCTCCGTCGCGGACAGCCCTTCCATGAACTCCGCGGTCCGCGCGGGATGCAGCGCTTCACAGAACTCGCGGAGCTCGGCGGCGTTGTTTTCGGCCAGCATCTCGCGGAGTTCGGGAAGATAGAGTGTGTTGGTCATGGCTGGTCCGCCGACACGGGAGACACTAGGGGCAACCTTTGACGAGCGCATCCCATAAGTATCCCTCGTGGGGGGAGCGGTGTCAAAGGGAGTTGCCATGGGCCTAACTTGCACGGCAGAATATTCCCCGGCAGTCCACGTCCGGGGGCGGCAATGTCTCTTAACCGGCACGGTTCGGGCAGGGTATGCTTGCCACTGATGGGTTGTGTCTTTTAGAATGACAACGGGGCGCACAGGAACCTGGAAAACGGGTCGGGCATTTGCCCGTTGCACGGGAAGTCGCAATTGGCGGGGATTCGGCCGACGTGCCGGGAGCGCCGTTGAGGAGGTAACCTCGCGTCGCCAGCCGTTCGGACGAGTTGCGCCGGCGGAGGAGCATGATGTCGCATTCGCCAGACGAGTTCAACGTGGGGCAAGCTCCGAGACACTCCGTGGTTCGAAGGCTGCGCCGCAGAAAGCCCTCGGCCGAGCACTTCTTGGCGGTCGGGGGCGGGATCTTCGCCATGGCCTTGATTGTCGGGCTTGGGATCGCGGTTTACACCCGCTCGAGCCTGGCGCCGCGTCTGGCACCGGTTCCCAAGCAGGAGATCGAGGAACTCCAGACGCTGAAGTTCTCCGTCGCGAGCGAGCAATCCGCCGAGTCCGGCTGGTTCGAATTGCTTAAGGCTCCGAAAGGCGCCGAGATCGATCGGCAGACGGGTGTCTTCACGTGGACGCCCACGGAGGAGCAGGGCCCGGGAACCTACGACGTGGTCGTTCGCCTGCTCGACTACGGCTCGCAGCGCGCGTTGGACCAGGTGCAGTTCAGCGTGGCGGTGCTGGAAGTCGACCAGCCGCCCGTTTTCGGCCCCATCGCGGAGAAGACCATTGAGCCCGACACGCCGCTGTACCTGGTGGTCGACGCGCACGATCCCGACAGGCCGTCGAACCAGGTGAGATTTCTCCTTTCCCAGGGGCCGCCCGGAGCAGAGATCAACCAGACGACGGGGGCGATCTATTGGGAATCTTCCGGGCTCGAGCCCGGGCAGGAGGAAGTTGCTTTCACGGTGACGGCCGTGGAGGCGGGCGGCGGAGGGCTTTCGACCACGAAAGAGATCAAGGTCCGCGTTGCGGCTCCGGCGGCCGGCGCGGCAGATCTGGCGACCAGCGAGGCGTCTGCCGACATGGCGGAAGAAAAGCCGGAGGAGAAGGCGGGCGAGAAGAAACCGGAGTCGGAAGAGGCGGCCGCGTCGCCGCCCGAGAAAAAGGTGATCATCCCGCCGGCCCCCGACGGGCCGGACACGACGAACGATCAGGTTCTGGCGATCTATGACAAGAACCGCCTATTTCAACCCGCGGAGTATCCCTCGCTCCGAAAGATCTACGCCGACCAATTCGAACGCCAACACTGGGCCGACATCCACCGGGGATTGGGCGAGGACGCCGATGGTATGAAGCAGTGGCTGGCGGCCGAATCGGAGATCCGCGACGAGCTCTACACGGCGCTCGATCCGGAACACGACGACGTGCAGATTGCGGTCAGCCTGTTCAAAGAGCTCAAGAAGCAGTTCCCGAACGCCTTCCCCGCCTATCGCGAACTTGCCATCGCGCTGGCAGTGACGTGGGACGACGAGAAAGGGATCTACGACTATGGCCCGCATCAGCAGCGGGCCGGCGCCACGCCGCCTGAGACCACGGCCGGCCCGATCGACTGCTTCCGGTATTTCGTCGAATCGGAAAAGGTGATGCAGGGGCGAGCGCAGTCGCTCCCGTGGGAGTTTCTGTGTTACGTGGTCGACCACCGCACCCCGTTGCCCGAACGGCACTGGGCGCTGCTGAACTATCTGCCGAAACGGGCGATGATCGGACAGTGCTGTTCGGAGGTCCCTTACGATGGCGAAATGAACGTTTCGGAGAGCGGCGGCAGCGGGAGGATCAAGGGGAGACCGTACACCCTGGCCAACCTCCGGCAGTTTGGCGGGCTGCACCCGATGCAGGTCGATTTCGCCGTGCGGGTTGCCAAGTGTCTGTGCGTGCCGGCCGCGAGCGTTACCGGCAGAGTCGCATCGGGCGGCGAACAGACCTGGGTCCAGTGGGTTGAACTCGCCAATCTCTCCAAGGGCGGCATCGTATTCGCAATGCAGTCGCAGCTTCCCGCCGGAGGCGATCGGCCCTACGTCGGCACCTTGATTGACCCGGCCACGGGCGAAGAGACTACCGACCGCGACCTGGAGCTTCGTCTTCACACGGTTGCTCTGAATCCCCAAGCGAAGCGGCAGGCCGCGCTGATCATGAGGGCCTACCCGGCGATACGCGACGTCCTCAAGATGGACACGGCTGCCCAGTTGACCTTTCTCAACCAGGTGATCAAGTTCTGTCCGGGCAGTGAAGCGGCTTGGCTGGCCATCGCCCAGATCTCGCGAGAGAAGAAGATCGAGGCGGACCAGCATCGGGCGATGGCGGCGTCGCTGGACAATCTTTTCCGGACCTTCGGGCGTTTTCCGGACTTTCCCTGCAAGGTTTTCGAGGACATGATCGCCTTCCAGGACAACCCGAAGCAGTACGAGAAGGCCTACGAAAAGATGCTGACGCTCTGCGGAACCACGGGTCGGCCGGATCTCGCGTGCGAAACGATTTTAAAGTATGTCGACCACCTCGTGTCGGAACGGCGCGAAAAGGAGGCGATCTCGTGGCTGACCCTCTCGATTCAGCAAATGCCGACGGAAGGCCGTTATGTGCCCCAGATGCTTGACCGGCTCGAGGACATCTGCAAAGACATCGAGGGAACCGACGCACAGCTTGTCCGATTTTACCAGGATTTTCTCCCCAAGATTCCGCAGATGCAAAACAACTCGCCGAGTCGCTATTGCATCGAAATGTTCGAGCGGGGAATTCGGCGATTCCGAAAGGCGAACCAGAACGATCTGGCCCAGAGATACGAGGCCCAGTTGATCCTCATTAAGGCGGGGCGAGGGCGGCGCAGCCGGTAGACGCGGAGGGCGAGGCCGCCCAGTCCGTGCCCCGGGTCTGCCATCCGTGCTGCCATGCCTTCCACTTGTCGTCACAGCACGGATGGCAAAGCCGGGGCACGGATGACAAAATACTCCCCGTCGTCCAAGCCATTCAGGCGTCTACGAGATAATCTCTCTTTTTTGGGAAGGGCCGAACCGATGAATCCTGGTCGACTCCATGTCGTGCCGCTCGTTGTCGCGTTTTCGCTGCTTTCTTGCCTGTCGCCGAGCACCGGCGCCGAAGCGACTTTGAAGCCTAACATTCTCTGGCTCACCTCCGAAGACATCGGACCGGAACTTGGATGCTACGGCGACGCCTACGCCGACACACCTCACCTCGACGAGCTTGCCTCCCGCGGAATGATCTACCTGCACACATGGTCCAACGCACCGGTCTGTGCTCCGGCGCGGACGACGATCATCAGCGGCGTCTATCCGACCTCGACGGGTTCGCAACACATGCGAAGCATGGCCCCGATGCCCGAGGGCATGCAGATGTATCCGCAGTATCTCCGTGAAGCGGGCTACTACTGCACCAACAACAACAAGGAGGACTATAACCTGACTAAGCCGGGCGAGGTCTGGGACGCGTCGTCGAAAAAGGCCCACTGGAAAAACCGTCGCACGGGGCAGCCTTTCTTCGCGATCTTCAATTTCACCGTAACTCATGAGAGCCAGATCCGCCGTCGCCCGCACGATTTCGTGCACGATCCGGCCGACGCGACTCTACCCGCCTACCACCCGGATACTCTGGAGGTTCGTCAGGACTGGGCGCAGTATTACGACAACATTACCACCATGGACAAGCAGGCCGGAGAGCGTCTGCACGAGCTGCAGGAAGCCGGGCTGGCCGACGAAACGATCGTGTTTTTCTACGGGGACCACGGCTCGGGCATGCCTCGAAGCAAGCGGTTTCCGTACAACTCCGGGCTTGAGGTGGCCTTGATCGTCCATGTCCCGGAGAAATTCCGCGGCCTCGCACCGCAGGATTACCGCCCCGGGGGCCGGACGGACCGGCTAGTCAGCTTCGTCGATCTTGCGCCCACAGTGCTCAGCCTCGCTGGAATCGAACCGCCGGCGTATATGCAGGGCCGTGCTTTTCTCGGCCGCTACGACGCCGGTCCCCAGCCGTACCTCTTCGGGTTCCGCGGCCGGATGGACGAGCGTTACGACATGATCCGTTCGGCGAGCGACGGCCGGTACGTCTATTTGCGCAACTACATGCCGCACCTACCCTACGGCCAGCACGTTCGCTACATGTTCCAGACGCCGACCACGCGCGTCTGGCGGCAACTCTACGATGCTGGCAAGCTGACGGCGGAGCAGAGCCACTTCTGGCAACCGAAACCCGCAGAAGAGTTGTACGACCTCGACAACGACCCGGACGAGGTGCATAACCTTGCCGATTCGCCGCAGCACCGGGAAATCCTGGATCGGTTGCGCACCGCACACCGCGAGCACTGCCTGGCGATCCGCGACCTGGGCTTCCTGCCGGAACCCGAGATCCACAGCCGATCGCAAGGCACGACCCCGTATGCAATAGGACACGATCCTCAGAGTTATCCCCTCGAGCGGATCATGGCGGTGGCCGACAGTGCCACTTCACGGGATCCGGCCGCACTTGTGGACTTGAAGAAGGCGACAAGCGACAAGGACAGCGCGGTCCGCTATTGGGCGGCGCTGGGCATGCTGATCCGCGGACGGGATGCCGTGGCGTCGGCAAGGCCGCAACTGCGCCAGTGCCTCGCGGATCCGGCCCCGGCGGTTCGGATCGCCGCGGCGTGGGCTCTCGGGCGGCATGGCCCGGCTGACGACCTTGACATGGCCTTACCGGTTCTCCTGGAACTGTCAGACTATCGCGAGCACGGCGTCTACGTGGCGCTGATGGCCCTGAACGCAATCGACGATTTGGACCAAAAGGCACTCCCCATCCTCGACGACCTCCAAGCCCTGCCGATGAATGTCAGCCGCGAATTCCAGCGGATGGGATACGGGGTGTCGCCGCTGATGGAGAAGATTCTGGCAGATTTGAAGAAGGAGTAGCGCTTTCCATGCCTTTGTTTATGTTACGGGGGCATTTCCTCCACTGGGATCGGTGACTAAAATGATGCGTGATTGTCTAGCGTTTGCCGTCCGAAATCGGACGATCTCATTGAGTGGTAACCTTGTGAGATCACAGCTCTGCCCACAGGTGAGGGATACGCCATGACCGAAAGAAAAGTCTACACGGTAAGCGACGGCGAATCGGTGCTGTCGCTTGAGCCTGCCGAAGAAGGCGGCTTCATCGTAACCTCACCCATGGACCCTGAGTTGATTACCCAAGCCGAGACGCTGGACGAAGCGTTTTCCAACGCCCGCGACGCGGCAGAGGCACTCCGGGAATCGCGAAAGAAGGTGATAGCACAACTGTCCTCGCTTCAGATTTGAAAGGCCGAAATGAGACCTGCTCATGCAATGTTTGTCCTCGCAACAATTCTGAACCTGAGTCTTGCCTGCCTTTTCGGGGTAAGCCAGGCCACGGCTGGCGACAAGGCCGCCGCCGGATATAGCGATTCCATCCACGTCGAGGTGAAGGGTACGCTTCGGACCGGAATCGTTGCCATCGGTGGCGAGACGACCGGGACCACAATCTCTGCGAAGGACATCACCTGGGAGTTGGACTTCGGCGGGAATCCCGATCTGCAAGCTTTGGCCGAGAAGCTTAACGGCAAGACGGTCGTCGCACGTGGATCGCTCGATCGGAAGAAGGGGATCGAGATCCGTCAGCGATGGATTGTCGCGGTTTGCGAGATAGAGCCCGCCGGACAGGATCGCGGCGAGACCTCCCTCGAGATCCATCCCGGGACCCAAGAAGCCCGCGAGTTGAACCGCGATGTTCGTATCGTGCTTGACTACCTGTTGTATCTCCCGAAGGACTACGATCGGAAAGACTCTTGGCCGTTGATGCTCTTTCTGCATGGTGCGGGCGAGCGCGGCGACGATCTCGAACTGGTCAAGAAGCACGGTCCTCCCAAACTTGTCGAGCAAGGTAAGCAGTTCCCGTTCATCGTGGTCTCGCCGCAATGCCCGAAGGGCCGCTGGTGGCAGACGCAGGAACTCTCCGCCCTGGTGGACGAAATCGTCGGGAAATACGGGGTCGACGAGGACCGGATCTACGTTACCGGGCTCAGCATGGGCGGCTTCGGCACGTGGGCCCTGGCGGCCTATACACCGAACCGCTTCGCTGCGATTGCGCCGATCTGCGGTGGAGGGGAGGCCTACTGGACCAAGGACTTCGCCCACGTACCGACCTGGGCATTTCACGGAGGCAAAGACTCGCTCGTTCCGCCGGAGCGATCGGAGAGGATGGTCGCTGCGCTCAACAAGCACGGCGGCGAGGCAAAGCTCACCGTGTATCCCAAGGCCGCCCACGACTCCTGGACCGAGACCTACGCCAATCCTGAGTTTTACGAGTGGCTCCTTCAGCAGAAACGCACAGCGGCTTCGAAGGAGTGACGGCGTCTCATTCCGTGGATGCCTCCGCTGCGGAATCATCGCAGCGCCACACGACCTGGAATCCATTCTGCCGCAGTCGCTGCGCGACCTCATCGACCGATCGCCGGTCGGAAACCGGGAACTGCTCGCCCTTGCATTGTGCGCCGTCCTCGTAACCGCCGGGCGAGGTCGTGCTGCCGGCGCTGAGCTGCGTAATACAGAGTTTCGTCAGCCGGTCCCTCAGGGCCGCCGGCTCGCGCGTGGAGAGAACGAGCATCGCTTCGGGGAAGATGAGGCGCAGCGTGCAGTACATGCGGACGAACAACTCGTCGTCGACCGGATACGGTGTGGCGAATCCTTGGGGCGCGTCGTGGATCCGCGGCAGGCTGAATGCCAGGAGGCGTCCGGGAAACCGCTCCTGGAGATAACGCGCATGCCGGACCATCGCGAGCAGATCCTTGCGCGGATCCGCAAGGCCGAGCAGGATGCCGAGTCCCAGGCCCCTCATCCCCGCCTCGGCCGCGCGCTCCAGCCCTTCCAGCCGCCAGTCGTACGAGGCTTTGCTTCCGCGCGGGTGATAGTCGTGGTAAAGCCGCTCGTCGTACGTTTCCTGATACAGCGACACGCGGGACGCCCCGGCGTCGGCCAGTTCGATATAGCCGTCGGTTGTCTGCGGCGCGATTTCGATCGCGACTTCCACTGCCCGATCCGTCAGCCTGCGGATGATCGGGCCGGTGTATGCGGACGTCATGAGCCCCGGGAAGTCGCCGGCGACCAGCAGTATGTGCCGAAAACCGCGACGATAAAGGATCTCGGCCTGGTGCACGGCGGCGGGCACGTCGAGATGCTCTCGTTCGATCGCGTTGGGATAACGAAACCCGCAATACGTGCAGTAGTTCACGCAGTGGCTCGACAAGTAGAGGGGCGCGTAGAGAAGGATCTGCCAGGAACCGCTCGGCGCGCGAGCCCTGTTGCATCCCCCGAAATGCTCTGCGGTGAGCCGGACTGCACGGGCCGCCAGATCGTCCAGCGGGAAATCCGGTTGAAGACAGGCTTTCGCCTCCGCGATGCGCCGGTCGTCTCGCTCCCCGGCAAGGGCGTCGCGGGCGGCTCGCGGCGGACGCGACGGCCGTCCGGCCAATTCGTTCGCTGTGACATCGAGCGCGTCGCTTAGTTTCCGATCCTCGGGCCGAAGGTTGCCGGCCCGTTCATTGAGCAGTTGATAACGCCACCGTTCCAGGCGGCCGGCGAGAACCTTCCGATCTTCGGCAGCGCCGGATCGGGGAGCCAAGAGCCGTTGACTCGCTTCGGCCAAAAGTGCCAGCCGGTGTGTGGCATGCGGGTCGGTTGCCCGGATCAGGTCGGTAAATGATTCCAAGGGGGGGCGTGTCAATTTCGGCATGAGCCGCAGTCGTGCGAGTGAGAGTCTTTCTCCGTAACATCTTCGCGCCGTGCGCGCATCTTTGTAGCCTGACTCTCCGAGTCGGGAAGCAACGATAGACCCGATCGCCGCGACTCGGAGAGTCGAGCTACGTTGGCTGGCGGCTCGGCCGCGTCAGGAAAACGGGACCAGTCCCCAACCGTGGGCGTGAACGGTTACCACCTCTTCTGTGATCATACCAATCTGTCGGCGAAAGTATATAATGGGTCTCAACCCCCTTCTGGTAGTCTACCGAGGAGCCGGCGCATGTTCCGAGCCATTCCATCTGCAAGCATCCGCGTGGCAGCTTTGAAAAAAGGCACAGGCACCGCAACACCTGGCAGCTCGGCTCAAGCCAGGCCACGACGGGTTGCCGAGCCGGTCGGCTTTTGCAGCAGTCCCCGCGTGGCTGTTGCTGCTTTGATGACCGTCCTACTCGGATGGCAACCGGCGGCGCAGGCCGAAATTACGGGTGAAGCAATCCTGGGCGAGCCGTTCGGCGTGGGGCGAGTCGAGATCGAACTGGCCGAGCCGTTGCAACCGGAGGTCTTGGGCCTCGCTGGCATCAAGATCGTGGAACGGCACGGCAGGGTATTGTACCCGGTGATCGATCACCGTACCGTAGCGCCGGTCGCCAAGCAACTCGTCGAGCAGTTGCCGCTGCAAGGCGGGCCGGTGCGAGAGTTGGCGGGCGGCATCCTTCGCAACCTGGTTACGGCCCCGCCGCGCAGGGCGGAAATTCTTTTCCTGTTCCGCGGCGCGGAGCCGCTTGAGATCACTCTTGAGTTCCGCACGCAGGCCACCGGCCAACTTGTTCCCGTGGACCGCCCCCGCGCCCACAAGCGACGGCTCCGCGATTGGTGGGAAGAGTACACGGACAGGCCGGGCCTGTTGGCGCGCCGGCCCGATTACCCGCCGCTGGTGGCGAACTATTTGAAAGCAATGCTCGCTCGGAGGCTCGGGCTTCGATTGCCGGAAGAGTCGGAGCCGGTGGGGTTGCAGGCCCAGATCGAGAGACAATTCGGCTTGGCGACCGGCACGGAGTCGGTCCGCGTGTCTTTGGCGCAAGACCGAATGCTCGGCCGGTCCCCGCTGGACCAGGCAGCCGACCAGCCGGTACCGCCGCCTCCGGACGTGCCCTCGCTGGCGCTGCCCGAGCCGGCCGCCGACGTGGCGGTGGAACCACTGGCGAAGCGGGTTCCCGCCGAGTGCCTCTACGTCCGCTTCGGCAGCTTCACCAATTTCTTGTGGCTTCAGGACATGCTCGCTCAATGGGGCGGCGACCTGAGAAACCTGGTGAGCCTCCGCGGCCTCGACTACCAGACCCGAAAATGCTTTGAGGAGCAACTGGTCGTGAAGACTTCCATTGCCTCGAAGCTCTTCGGCGATGCCATCGTCGCCGACGTTGCCATCGTCGGAACCGATTTGCTGTTTCACGACGGCGGAGCCTTTGGCCTTCTCTTCCAGGCACGCAACACGGCTATGCTTGGCAACGATCTCGCCAGGCAGCGGCAGGAGCGGCTTGCCAAGAAAGACGGCATCGTGGAAAAGAAGCTTACGATTGCCGATCATTCGGTTTCGCTTCTCACGACGCCTGATGGTTCCGTGCATTCCTATTACGTAACCGATGGCGACTATCACTTCGCCGCGACATCAGAGATGCTCGTCCGCCGCTTTCTGGAAACGGATTCGGGCAAATCCTCTCTGGCCGAGTCGCCGGATTTCCACTACGCCCGAAGCGTGATGCCGTTGGATCGGCGGGACACGGTCTTCGTCTACCTATCGGATGCATTCTTCCGAAACCTGGTCGGCCCGCACTACCGGATCGAGACCCTCCGCCGGGTACAGGCTTTGGCCGATCTCGAGTTGACGCAGATGGCGGTCCTTGCGGCCGCGGCGGAAGGGAAGCCCGGCAACTCGATCGAGCAGCTCGTGGCCTCCGGGCTCTTGCCGCCGGAATTTGGCCCGCGACCGGACGGGAGTCGGACCGTGCTCGAGAACGGCGAGGTTTACGACTCGCTCCGAGGATACCGCGGGTTTTTCTCACCGATTCCCGACGTCGCACTGGCGGTGGTTACCCCGGCCGAAGCCGAGGCCTATGGTGAATTCGTCGATTTCTACCACGAGAACTGGCAGCGGCTCGATCCCGTGGTGGTCGGGATCAAACGCCACGGACTTGCCGGACGGCGCGAGCGGGTCGTGGTCGACGCGCGGATGACGCCGATGGCCAAGGCCAACTACGAGCGTCTGAAAAAAAAGGTCGGCCTTGCCGATACCAGGCAACTCGCGCCGGTGCCGGGCGATATCCTTTCCGTCGAGTGGATCCGTCCGGAAGACCGGCTCTTCGGCGGATTGAGAGATTTTGGAAATCCTCTGGACGGCCTGACCGGCCTGTTGCTCCCGACGGGCGGGCTTCGCAACGTCCTGGTCGGATATATCGGGACGATCGGCGGACCGGGTCTGCTGGGATTCTTCGACCAGCGGATGGGACCGCCCGACGCGAACGGCGTGGCGAGCACGCCGGCAGGGATCTGGCGGAGAGAGTTCGGCGAGTTCACCGCATATTCGTTCCATCCGGAACTTCTCATGGAGGTGATGCCGCAACTTCGGTTCGAAGAGGCAGCCCGACCGGCCCAACTTCGGGCGAGAATCGCAGACCTGACGGAGTCCGGCGTTCCGCCGCTGCTGAACCGTCTTGGCTATCTCCGCACGCGCGGAACGAGCGTCGGCAATCTCCGCCTCTTGCACCAGCTTTCCGAGCAGTTTCACGTGCCGGGGCCGGACTGTGTGACCGCGGCAGAACTGCTTTTGGGCGCGAAGCTTGTCTGCCCGCTAGGTGGAGAGTACGTCCATCGCCGGACACCGGAAGGGACCGGCTACTGGACGTCGACTGCGCTGGAAGGGAACGCTGCGCCGCCCGACCAGCCGCCGCCGGGCTTCGTCACGCCGCCATTGAATTGGCTGCGCGGCATGGAGCTTGATGCAGAACTCACACCCCTCGGACTGGCTGCGCACGTGGAGGTGGTCATGCAGTTGCCGGACGAGCAGCCGTAGCCCTGCTCTTGCGCCGCTCGGCTCCGCAGACTATACTGGGAATTCACGCTCTCCCACGACGTGCCTGCCCAATTCCTCGAATCTGCCGCCTGGACCAATACCCCCGAGCATCAGGAGGTGTTACCTTGCATCGCATTCCGATTTTCCTTGCTCTTGCAGTGGTCGCCCAAGTCGCACACGCGACGGAGTATTACGTTGCCACCGACGGCAACGACGGCTGGTCAGGCCGGCTCGACCGGCCCAATGCTGCGGCCACCGACGGCCCGTTTGCCACGCTCGCCCGCGCTCGCGAGGAGATCCGGAAGCTCAAGCTAGCAGACGGGCTCGAAGGCCCCGTCACGGTCTGGGTGCGAGGCGGCAGCTATGCCCTCTCGCAGACCCTCTCGCTCGAATCGCAGGACTCGGGCACCGCTGGATCCCCGATCGGCTACCGCGCCTGGCAGTCGGAGAAGCCGGTCCTCATCGGCGGCCGGCGGATCACCGGCTTCGTTCCCCACAAAGGCAAGATCCTCAAGGCGGACCTGGCTTCGCAGGGGCTCAAGGACGTCGACTTCCGGCAACTTTTCTGCAACGGCAAGCGCCGCCCGCTGGCCCGCTATCCGAACTTTGATCCGGAGAATCCGTACGGCGGCGGTTGGGCGTACGCCGATGGAAAACGCGTGCCGATGTATGCGGAAGTGCCGGGCGAGGACAAGCAAACGCTGCACTACAAGGCCGAGGACGCCCGCTCGTGGACCCGGCCGCAGGAAGGCGAAGTCTTTGTCTTTCCGCGGTACAACTGGTGGAACAACCTCGTCCGTATCAAGAGTGTGGATTCCGAGAAGCGGATCATTACGCTCGCAGGCCAGTGCTCTTACCCGATCCGGCCAACCGACCGCTACTACGTGCAAGGGCTCTTGGAAGAACTCGACGCGCCGGGCGAATGGTATCTCGACAAAACCGCCGGCGTCCTTTACTTCTGGCCGCCCGACGACGTCGACCCTGCAACGATGACGGTCTATGCGCCGACGCTGCGGACCATTCTCGACCTCAACCAAACCAGCCACGTCACATTCCGCGGCTTTACGATCGAGTGCTGCTCCGGAACCGCAGTCGTGCTGCGCGAGACGACCCACTGCCGGATCGCCGGCAACACGATCCGCGGCGTTGGCGACTACGGCGGGTCGGGCGTCGCCGTCAACGGCGGCAGCGAGAACGGCGTGGTGGGCAACGATATCTATGACGTCGGCCGCGATGGGATCTATCTTTCCGGCGGCAATCGCATCACGCTCGCTGCGGCAAACAACTACGCCGAGAACAACTACATCCACCACATGGGCGTTTATTACAAGCAGGGCTCGGGCGTCATTCTTAACGGGTGCGGAAATCGCGCGTCGCACAACCTGATTCACGACGGCCCCCGCTGGGGAATCGGATTCTCGGGCAACAATCTCGTGATCGAGTACAACCATATCCGCCACGTCAACCTCGAAACGGCCGACACGGGGGCGGTCTACACCGGCGGCAGAGACTGGCTCGGCTCTCGGGGGACCGTCATCCGTCACAACTACTTTCACGATATTCTCGGCTATGGCCAGGAAAACGGGCGCTGGGTCTCGCCGCACTACGCGTGGGGCGTCTACCTCGACGACAACACGGGCGGCGTCGACGTGGTCGGCAACATTGTCGCCCGGGCGGTCCGCGGGCTGATCCACCTGCACAACGGCCGCGACAACCACGTGGAGAACAATATCTTCGTCGACGGCAAGCTCCAGCAGATCGAGTGCAACGGATGGACCGACTCCCATCGCTACTGGACCAACCACCTGCCGACGATGATCCAGGGCTACGAATCGGCAAAAGACCAGCCGGCGTGGCAGAAGATGCGGAACATGGACCTCCACCCCAAAGACGCCGTACTGCCCGACGGCAAGATCATGACCGGCAACCGTTTTGTGCGAAACGTCGTCTGCTACCGCGACCCGGACGCGAAATACGTGAGCGTTCGCACATTTCCGTTCGACCGCAACGAGTTCGACCGGAACCTGATCTGGCACCTTGGCCAGCCGATCTTGACCGGCCAGACGCTCGCCGGCCGCGACATCTCGGCCAATCTGGTCCCGAACCCCGATTTCGAGCAGGGCGTTCCGGGCGGCATGCCGGAGGGTTGGCGCTGGCAGATCAAGCCCACCACCGATGCGAGCGCCACGCTGGTGCGGAATTCCGCCGGGGGCAAATATGCCGTGGAAATCGCGGCCGCGTTCGCGAAGGAGAAACCCCGCGACAACTATCCGATCATCGTTACCGGCGACCTGGACCTGCCGCTTGGCCGTTCCTACCGCCTGTCGGCAAAGATGAAGGCGCCCCGCCCGGACGCCAAGGCCAACCTGATGCTCCAGTCGTACGTTGCTAATGAATACTTTTGGGCCAGTTCTCCCAACGAGGTCAAGGTCGGCACCGAGTGGCAGGACGTTGAGTTCACGTTCCGGACGCCCGCGCCGGGGGAGAGAGGTCATCACGAGAAAATGAAGACCTTCCGCGTGCGGATCGATTTCCGCGATGAAGCCGGCGCGCTCTTGGTCGACGACGTTTCGCTGAAGGAGGTCGAGTCGCTCGACGAGTGGACGTCCTGGCAGACGCTCGGCATGGATCGGCACTCGGTAATTGCCGACCCGCTGTTCGTCGATCCCGAGCACGACGACTATCGTCTCAAACCGCAATCGCCGGCGCTTCAGCTCGGCTTTCAACTGATCCCCGTTGAAAAGATCGGCCCGTACCAGGACGAACTCCGCGCGAGCTGGCCGATCATCGAGGCGGAAGGGGCAAGGGAAAAACCTCTGGTAAGCGAGCATCCGTAAACAGTCCACTAGCAAGGAGATCCTCATGAAGACGCATCGCAGGCAGTTTCTCGCTTCCACAGCGGCGGCCGCAGTCGCAACGATGGTGCCCCGGCACGTGCTGGGCGGTCCGAAATTCGTCCCGCCCAGCGAGAAGGTGAACGTCGCGCTGGTGGGGGCCGGCGGGCAGGGACGGACGAACGTCCGCCGTCTGTTCCGGGAGGCCGACGCCCAGGTGATCGCTGTCGCCGATCCGATCGCGCAGGAAGACATGAACGCGTTCTACTACAAGGGCATGGCGGGCCGGGAACCGGTCCGCGAGGAAATCGAAAAACACTACTCGGAGAAGAGTCCGAATTTTCGCTGCGCGGCCTACGAAGACTTCCGCGAGATGCTCGACAAGGAGAAGGCAATCGACGCGGTTCTCTGTGCCACTCCGGACCATTTGCACGCCTACGTCTCCGTCCGCTCGATGCGGGCCGGCAAGCATGTCTATTGCGAGAAGCCGCTGACCCACAACCTCCGCGAGGCCCGCCTCGTTGCCCGGGTTACCAAGGAAAGCGGCGTCGCGACGCAGATGGGCAACATCGGCCATTCCAACCTGGGAATCCGGCAGACGTGCGAATGGATTTGGGACGGTGCGATCGGGCCTGTCCGCGAAGTCCATGCGTGGGTCGGCGCCGGGCGGTGGAACAAGCAGTTGACCGGCCGCCCGACCGACACGCCTCCGGTGCCCGATGGCATCAATTGGGATCTCTGGCTCGGCCCTCGCGAGCCCCGCGCGTATCATCCGGCTTACGTCCCGGTCACTTGGCGCGACTTTTGGGATTTCGGCCTGGGAGCCCTGGGCGATTTCGGATGCCACGATCTCGACGCGGCCTGCTGGGCGCTTGATCTGACGGCGCCCGTGTCGGTCGAGTCTCTGCCGGCGGGGAACATGGATGCTGAAATCGCGCCGCACGGGGAGATCTGTTACTACGAATTCGGCCCGCGCGGCGATCAGCCGCCCGTTCGCGTTACGTGGTACGACGGCGGTCTGAAACCGCCCTGCCCGGCGGAGATCCCTCCGAAAAGCTCGCTGCCCGGCCGCGGTGTGCTCTTTGTCGGCGACAAGGGCAAGATGCTCTGCGACGGCGCGGGCGGGGCTCCGCGGCTGCTGCCGTATGAGAAAACGGCAGAGTACGTGAAGCCGGCGGAGAAAATCCCCCGGTCCAAGGGCCACCACCGCGACTGGCTCGACGCCTGCAAGGGCGGGCCGGCGGCCAGCTCGAATTTTGTGTATGGCGCCCGGCTGACCGAGTTGGTCCTCCTTGGCGTGCTGTCACTTCGGCTGCGCAAGAAGGTATTCTGGGACGCTGCCAAACTCGAAGCGGTTGGCTTGCCCGAAGCCGAAGCGATCATCCGGGGAAGCTACCGCAAAGGTTGGGAGATCGCATAACGGCGAGCATATCGACCGTCTGCCGCTATTGGGAACCGGCGAATCCCTGCGCGCGGAGCCAGAACAGCAAGTCGTCCAGCCACGGATGCTCGGCGCCGATCAGCCCGGTGCCGTGGTCGCCGTGCTGGTAGATGTGGAGTTCGTGCGGCACGCCGTGTTGATGGAGCGCGGCGGCAAAGAGGAGACTGTGGTCGACCGGCACCATCTTGTCTTCGTTCGTGTGCCAGACGAAGCATGGCGGAAGACCGGACCGAACCTGCAACTCGCTGGAGGTTCGTTGGACCAGTTCCTCGCTGGGCGACGGGCCGATGAGATTGCGACGCGATATGGCATGCGGCCTGGTGGCCATGCTGATCACCGGGTAGCAGAGGATCGCCAGGTCCGGACGCGGACTTGTGCGGTGGGTGTCGTCCCCGGTCGCGATTTCGCCGTCTTCCGGGCAAGTGATCAGGGTGGCGACAAGGTGACCGCCGGCGGAAAACCCCATCGCGCCGATACGGTCGGCGGCGATGTTCCATCGGGCTGCATTCGTGCGGACAAGGCGCATCGCCTGGACGGCGTCCTGCAACTGCGCGGGATACCGGTAGCCGGCACTGCCAAGCCGATACCGCAGTACGAAGACGGTGATGCCCTGTTCGTTGAGCCAGCGGGCAAACGGCTCGGCCTGCGGCTCGAAGATGCCGCTGTAGCTCCCGCCGGGGACGAGCAGCATGGCCGCGCCGTTGGCTTCGGCGGGCAAGTGGGGCGTGAGGGTGGGAGTATCCTGGGCTGCCTGGCCCAATGCACCGGGAGCGCCTTGCGGCCAGAGGACGATCGGGGCCTCGCCCGCGTGCAATATCGCCCCGCGCGCAAGGAGCACCGCGACGATGGCCGCAAGACAGCATTCTGTTCTTCTCTGCACGTAACAGTTCACTTTCCCAGGGAAATTGGCGAATCGCTGAATCGAGGGAGCCGGGTGGTACACGAGCCGGCTATTGTAGCAAGGCCGAACACGCGACGTCAAAGAGGCTGACGGTCAGAGTACAGGAACGAATGATCGGCTGGCGGCGATGAAGCGAGTCGGGAGACGGCATGCACCGCGGCAACGGCCAGCAAACTCGCTGCCTGGGGCATAGTGGAGGGCTGGGCGAGGGACTTCTTAGACCTTTTCAACGCCACGCAACGCACCACGGGGTGTTGCATGGATGCGATTGGAGCGCAAGTTGTTTGTTGGGCTGGACTTCGGAAACGGCTCGCGCCTAGTAGTTGTGAGGTACGTGTTGCATAGACTTGGAGTGCGGAGCTGCGAGCGTGGAAACGCGGAGCAAGACGCCACAGCGTGGGATGGCCGGCTCCTGCCGGTCGCGAGCCGGCAGGAGCGTTGTGTGCGTGTAAACTGCCAAAGAACGAACTAGGATTCGCTTGTTCAGTCTTCACCCTGCCGTTGCGGCGCGACCTGTCAAGGATATTTTTCTGCCAGGATGAGCTGCTGCTCAGGCGCCGTTCGAGAAATTGCCGGCGTTTTTTGCCGTCCACCCATGTCTCGAACGATACTAATTCACCTGCAAGTGCTAGCACCAAACGGTTTTTCCGGCTGTTGGCATTTACTTTCGGATGTCGCGAATGCCCGCGGCTTGTCCGCGGGATGGTTACGTTCTCTGCTACATACGCCACGATCGCCGCTATCCCCCTTGGTTTCGCCCGCGGCGCTTTGCCGCCGCGGGCGAAACCAGGGTGGCACGCGGGGAGGTTCCTGTAGCGGCAAGCGTGAGCCTCCGCGGACAAGCCGCGGGCATCCTTTATAAAAGGAGGTTCCTGTAGCGGCAAGCGTGAGCCTCCCGCGGACAAGCCGCGGGCATCCTTTATAAAGGAGGTTCCTGTAGCGGCAAGCGTGAGCCTCCCGCGGACAAGCCGCGGGCATCCTTTATAAAACCGTGCCGTGTCAAAACGGACACTTCCAGTCGAAAATACCGTTTGGTGCTAGGGGACCTTCGGAGCCGCAGGAAGTCGTTTCATCTTCCACAGAATGCTTCGGCTCCCCTTTTCGCTCGCAAACTTCTCCGGCCGGGGCCAGGCGGCGCTTCCGGCGATGCAGATAATCAGCACGTCCCCTTGAACTTTGAAGATCCCTTTTGTCGGTCCGCCGCCGCCCATGTCGGGGTGGTCCGAGAATCGCTGCATATCCAGGTGGTGAGGCGTCTTTTCGAGATCGATTCGATAGTCGCCCTCTTGCGGTGTCTTGTCGCGAGGGTACTGCGTGAGCAACCGACCGTCTTTGCGAAACTCGTACGTTTCTCCGTGGTTTTGCGGACTTTCCTTGCCGTAGAATGTCGCCGATGTCACCTTCCATTTTCCATAAATGGAATCATCGCCTGGAAGCCGGTCTGTTTCCGGGATGCCCGGCAGGAAAATGGCCGCCGTAAGGAGCGTTTGAATCAGCATGGGAGACTCTCCTAGCGTGTGACAAGGTGGTGGCCGTTCCGTCCTCGCTTCCGGACGCCAGGCGTGTGCCATCGGGCGAGAAATGGATGTCGTGAACGAAAGCGGTGTGGCCGTAAAGAACGCGGCGTTGTTGAGAGAACAGCGAGTCCGTACTGGCGATCAGCAGGACGACGGCAGCCACGAGGCGGAACGTCGTGGAGATCATTGGAACTGCTCCTGCGACTTGACCAGGCGAGGCGGCAGTCTGTCTGTTTGCGACGCATGACGAGAGTCCGCATGATTGCAGACCTACTGCCGAGTGTCAAGTGGCTGCCCGGAAGGAGCGACGCAGGCGAGTGGACGGTTGGTGGAAGCCGAGGGGGTCGGGAGGCGCTTCGCGGCCAGCCGATCGACCTTCCCCAACGAGCGAACCGCGCATCAGGTGGCGCAGAGCGGCATCCTAACGTCTACTCGCGGCCTCGCTGCTTGGGAGTCGACCACAGAGCATCCCCAGCGGCAAGAAAGGATGGATTTGACGTCTCGCGTTGGGTGGTGTACGCTTTGAATGTGTACATGAGAGGAGGAAGACCATGCCCCGATCCGCCGTCAACGAGAACAGCCGCCTGGCGCTGCGAATCCGGCCCGCCGACAAGGCCGTCATCCTGCGCGCGGTTGCGCTGGAAGGAACCGACCTGACCGAGTTCATCCTGCGCACGGCGTTGCGGGAAGCCCGAGCGGTAATCGAAGAGCACGAGCAGGTCAAGCTCAGCAAGCGAGACAGCCTCCGAGTCTTGGAACTTCTGGAGAACCCGCCGGCGCCGAACGCGAAGCTGCGCAAGGCTGCCCGGACCATGCCGGAGCGAGCATGACGCTGCCGGATTCGACGCTGCCCGACTGGCATGAAGAGCCCATTGGCAAGAGGCACGACCGCGCTAGGTTCGACTGCGGCGAGCCCGCGCTCAACGATTTCTTGCGGCGGCACGCCCGGCAAGGTCATGAGAAGGGCGCCGCAAAGACCTTTCTGGCGGTTTCCAACGTGGATCGCGCGATCTTGGGGTTCTACACGCTTTGCCCGGGGTCGATCGTGTACGCGCGCACGCCGGAGATCGTTCGCAAGGGTCTGGCCCGCCACGATGTGCCCGTCTTTCGGCTGGGCCGATTGGCGGTGGCGAGTTCCGTACAGGGAAAGGGTTTGGGAGGGCAAATGCTGCTGGCCGCCGGGCGGCGCTGCCTCTTGGCGGCGGCCGAAGTCGGCGGCGTGGCGATGCTCATCGATGCCAAGAACGAGCGCGTGGCGAATTGGTATTCGTCCTACGGAGCAATTCCCCTGAGCGACGCGCCGCTCGTGCTGCTGTTGCCCTTGACGACCATTCGGCAGGCGCTCAAGGCCGCCGGGAAATTGTGAACCGGCGTCAGAACGTGGCAACTCGGTCCGGGCGACGAACGCAACCTCCGCGAGTCGGTGGGCGATCCACAATGCCATCCGGCACATCCACGACAACCCCATCCGATGGAAGACGAAAGGAGGGGACAAAAGGACAAAAGCAATAGGACACACAATACGCTGATTGCAGAACGGCAACTGGCACCAAACGGTTTTTCCGGCTGTTGGCATTTACTTTCGTCCTGTCGCGAATGCCCGCGGCTTGTCCGCGGGATGGTTACGTTCTCTGCTACATACGCCACGATCGCCGCTATCCCCCTTGGTTTCGCCCGCGGCGGCAAAGCCGCCGCGGGCGAAACCAAGGGGACGCGGGGAGGTTCCTGTAGCGGCAAGCGTGAGCCTCCCGCGGACAAGCCGCGGGCATCCTTTCTAAAGGAGATTCCTGTAGCGGCAAGCGTGAGCCTCCCGCGGACAAGCCGCGGGCATCCTTTCAAAAGGAGATTCCTGTAGCGGCAAGCGTGAGCCTCCCGCGGACAAGCCGCGGGCATCCTTTCTAAAAGGAGATTCCTGTAGCGGCAAGCGTGAGCCTCCCGCGGACAAGCCGCGGGCATCCTTTCTAAAACCGTGCCGTGTCAAAACAAACTAGTCGAAAATACTGTTTGGTGCTGGTTTCAATCCCGGACCGGCTGAAGATCAACGCCGAGCGGTGGCAGTTGACCATGAGCCGGCTGTTGCTGCGTCCGCGCGCGTCGAAAGTGGCCTTTGCCTTTCACCAAGACGAGTTACGGAAGGCAGTCCTTTTGACATCGGCAGGGTAGCCCCTTGAATCCGATCAACGCCGCTCCAAGAACTGCCGCAATTCGAGAATACTCTTTACTGCTTAGCCGCATCTGCAACTCGAACGATCAGTGATCGCTGAAATCCCGGCAGCGCGACTTTCGATCCGGCCGGCCTGACGGCAACCCAGCGGTCCTGCCAGGGATCGTAAACGTCCACGGCAAGCTTGCCAGGATCGGCACTTGGTTGAAACACCTCGAGATCCAGTTCCACGCCCGCGAGAGTCCGCGGCGGAGTGCCCTGCTCCAGTTCGCTCCGCCAGTCGTTCTGCCGGTCCCTGCACCAGGCCAGCAGCGTGCGCTTGCCGCGCAGGGCGTAGATGCGAAGCTGTGGATGGTCTACCGCGATCGGTTCAAAGCTCTCCGAGGCCGGGTCGATGCCCTCCACTGCCCTGTTGAACCGCTGGAAGTGGTGCCAGTGATTGGGCCGATCGATCGCCTCGCGCCAGAACCATACATGCCCGGGACCTGCCGCGCCGGCGAAGAACGGCGCGAAGAGCATGTCGTGCAGCAGCGTGCCGTGGCGGTCCTTCGCATAGAGCTCCGACGCGCCGGTGTGTCTCGGCTTCACTGCGCCGGTCTCCGTGAGGATGATCGGCTTGCGAATACCGAAGGCGCGGAGCTCCGCCACCGAGTCGGCGGCCAGCACGTCGACGGGTCCGTGGCAGACCTTCAGATCCGCGCCCAGGTCCAGGTAGCGGTGAACCTGCAGTACGTCATTGTCGGGCAGTTCGCAAAGCTGACGATACTGGTCCCGCGCGCGGTCCCGGTCAAAGCTCCCCAGGCTTTGCACGGCCAGGTTTTTTGAGAATAACCGCTGGAGCTCCGGCAACATTTCTTGGGTCCACGGATACCAGGGACCTCGCACGGCGTTCATCTCGTTCCACAGTTCCCAGGCAAAGACGGCCGGCTCATCGCCGTAGCGGTCGGCATACCATTTCAGTTTTTGCTTGAACTGCGCCCGCCCGCGCTCGCTGGTGAGAAAGTCGGTCATGTCCCGATAGTAGCCGCCGTTGTCGATGTGATGGAGCGGCTTGGGAAACGCCCCTTTCACCGGCGGACTGGGCATTTTGGGCATGATCGACCGGAACCACTCCACGCACATCTTGACGCGAATCCCCCGCGGCCGGCACAGTTCGAGAAAACGGTCCAGGTGCCCGGCCTTCTGCGGATCGTACTCTCCGCTCTTGGCCTGTTCGACGCTCCACAGCGGCTGATCGAGCCAGATGCGGCAGTAGTTCACGCCGTGCTCAGCCATCGTGTCGACGACCCGCTCCAGGTCGCCGGCCTCAGGCGGGCCGACCAGATTGAAGCCGACCGGGATGTACGGCTGCCCATCGGTTAGCTCGAAGTAGCGAGAATCGCGGGGACTCACGCGGACCAACTCGCCCGCGAGCGATGCCGCCGCACCGGCGGCCAGTCGCGACGCGCCCGGCGCCAGGACGCCTGCGGCGCCCGCGCATGCGAGTTGACGGAGGAATTGTCGACGTGTCGATCGGGGCATGGGTTCGATTGTCCATTTCATGCTGATAGGCGATTTGATTTCCCACAGACGCGGAGTCTACTTCCGAAGAATTGGCCGACAGTGGCCTGCACTACACCGGAGGCGTCCGCGGCACGGATGCTGCGGCTCAGCGGCGTCGGTCACGTTGGCAGTGAAGTCGTACCACGAGCAGCCAACTCCCGTAGCACAAGCCGCCGCAGAAGACGCCCAGACCGGACGTGATACAGGACAATGTGGCTTGGCAAAGACAGTAGCGTAACAGCAAATGCTAAGAACAAAGCCCAGTTGGCTCCCGAATACCCCTTCCGCATCAACATGAGAAGAACGAACATGCCTGCGAAAAGACATACAATGACCGCACGAAAACAGGACATGTGTCGTCTGGAAAGTCTCTCCATTTCTTCGTGCTCGGTGCACCGTTCCAGAATCGAGTCGACAACGTCGGTTGGATATCCATCCAGCTCAGGAACGTGTATTCGAGATCGGATCGAAATCGTGAATGGCTTGGTCGAGGCCATTTCCCACTCCTGCCAACGTCTCTCTGGACGACACTGGATTAATCGCACCTGGCCGTATCATATTGTCAAGGTGGAGCTTACGACAATGACGGGGCGAAATCCGCAATTCCCGGCACCCCTCCCTTGTATGGATTTGGAGAATATCCGCCAACTCCCCATTCTAGCAAGCCCCCCCGTGCCACGAGTACGCGCCGATCTCCGCATCAGCCTAGAAAAGCGAGGCGGAAAAGACTCACTGGATCGAACTGATCCGTAACCCGTTCGCGCGGTGGCTCGAGGTGCGTCTTGATGGGAGAAACGCCGCCAAGCTCCCGGACGCGACGGCCACGGAGGTTCCTGACACCTCGTCTTTCGTTCGCTCGGCGCAGGGGAATCGCTCGAGGAACTTGCCTGGTCTTATCCGGCGAGCACCAGCCGCAATGTACGGGAGGAATTCAGCCTTCGATAAACTCTGCCGCGGATACTTGGAAGTATGCCGCGAGCCTGGCAATACTCGCCTGGCTGATCGTGCGGCGCCCCTTGAGGACATTCGTAATCACCGAACGCGGAATGCCGGCTTGTCGCGAGAGTTCCGCTTGAGTGATTCCGCGGGCGTCGATCAAATGAGTCAACAAATCGGCTTGAGATGCCTGAGGAGTCGGATGCTCGATCGATTCATACTGTTCGGCAAGCGTAGCCAGCAACTCCAGCAGCTCGCCCTCGGCACGCGACAATCTCGGCTTCAAAAACAGGCCGATTCTCCCCTTCGCGACGATGAAAGCCACAAGAAGGTTCCCGACACCTCCTATATGTATATGACACCTTTTCGGCAACCGCTGTTATTCCCAATTCGCCGCCATCGCGGCCTTGTAAGCGTCGTAGGCCACCTTAAGCGAGGCGGCCTCGGGTGCACCTTTGTGGATCCAAACCCGGTAGCCCAGCTTGATCGGCTTGCCGGGCTCGAACGTTTGAGGCTCGACGCCGGGCCAGCCGACGCAGAGTACGCCATAGTGGCGGGTGAGCCAGGTCGGCGGAAAGTCCGGATGCGCGGGATGGACGAAGATCGCCGCACCGCTAGGGCCGGGAGCATCGGGGAACTTCGCCGTCAGGTCCGCCCACTCGAGCGGCGTGTCGGGCAGATCGGCCTTGGTCAACCCGGCTGGAACCGTGATTCGCGTATCCTCCCGCGGCGCAAATCGAAAGTTCAGGCCGCCGTAACTTTTTCCGCCGGCGCCCCAAAGCGTGATCGGCTTATCTACGGGGAGCCAGGTGAACTCGAAATCAATCGCCCGGTGGCCGTTATCGACGGTGTGGCAGCGCATCCAGACGCGTTCGACCATAACCTTCCGTTCGCCCACGAACCAGCCGTTCTCAACCGCCAGAACCCCGGCCAGTGGCCCCGTTTGCCGATGGATCCAGCGGACGAAACGCTGCTGGATGTCACGGTAGATCCAGAGATCATACTCCCGGCCGTCGACACCGACGTGAGGCCACGCCCAGAAAATGCCATGGTGATGGTAGTGGTCCTTGGGAAAGTCGTCGGTGAGTACTTCCCCGTCGAGTCCCCAGACCGGATGCACGTAACACGCACGAGTCCGGCGGTTGTCGTTTTCCGGCACCTGCTCGCAGGTAATCGTACCATGATTGTAGACCATGACCGGCCGATTCTTGTCGAAAAGGCCGATCGCCGCATCGTTCTTTTCCTTGAACTCGAAGGGGGACTTCGCCGCGGGCGACGCTGCATCTGCCGGCAACAGCTTGAATCTCCTTACGCCCTCGCCGGACTCGGCGCCCGGAATCCGCGCGGTCAGCCGGCGCGAATTGGCGGCCGAACCGTCCTCGGCAATCGCCGGCAACCATTGCACCGGCGCCGAAACCGTGCCCTCAACGAGTCGCCACGCCTTCGAGGAGTCCGGCTGAAAGGATTCCGGCAAGTCAACCGTTATGTCAACGGCAGACGGCGAAGACGGCACGACAAGCGTCGAGCTTGTATCGCCCGCAAGACAAACGTCAGCCGAGAGAACGGCAAACCCGGCCAGAGCGAGTTCGAAAGCGAGGAAACGAACGATCCGCTGCATGGAATGTTCCTTTGAAAATGGCCGACAAGAATATCCAAACCGATTGTAGTCGAAGCAAACACCGTTTGCCACAAGGAGATGGGCAAGGCAATCCCAGCCGCGCTCACGCGGTCTTCGTTCACCGCTTGGGTGTAACCTTCCCGGACGGCCGACCCGCCGATGGTAAGCCAATCTTCCCGCCGAACGAGCCGAGGCGTCCGTCCGGCGTATGTGCTTCCACCCAGACTCGCAGCCCGGCAGCGAATTCCGCACAGGGGAACTCAATCGTCGCACGGCCCTGACCATCGGTCAGCAGCAGCGGGTGCCAATACAAGGTGACCGTCGATTCCCGCGTGCCTTCACCGGATCCGCCCGGATCTGCATAGCGGTACTCCCGGAACTCAAAGTTCGATGGTTCCGGCCCTGCTTCTTCCGCGGCCGTCTTGCCGGGGCTCGAGTCGTCGGGCACTGCACTGTCTGATGCAAAGGCGACGGCGTCGTGCGGGAGCGTATTGAGCCGCTCCGGGCTCATCAACACGACCCCGATTACCAGACAAACCAGCGCGGCCGTGACCGAAGGTATCCACAGCCGCAGCCCGGTCGGGATGTTGAGAATCGCCAGCATCGTTACGAACAGCAACAGGCCAAAGCCGCCCAGCATGCTGAGCATGGTCATGGCGTTCTGCGGCCGGGTCCGGTTCGCTCGGTACGACTCCAGGCTTTCCCGGTAGCGCTCCTGCAGATCCTTCAGATTGTCGAAGACTGCCAGTGGGGCGGGCACCCGGACCGTTGCCGATCGCCTAGCGGCCGTGCCCAACAGTCTGTCCAGCGCTATCGCCGCCTTTGGGCCATCGGACGGGGGCGAGTGCTCCAGCATGAGGCCGACGGCGCCGTCAAGCTCTTCCGCAAGGAGGAAGGCAGCAACGTCCGAAGACTTGACTGTCGCTTCGGGGGGCGCGCTGTCGCCCACCACAACCACGCCCAATGCGGCGGCCGTCGGCGAGCCCTTTTCATCGACGATTTGCAGCGTGAGTCGAGCCGGACCGCCTGGCACTCGCGGCCGATCAATACTCCCGATGCCGACCCGGAGCTGACGTGCGGGGTGTCGATAGACAAGCCTCTCGCCCGCTACCTGCGGTGGGTTGGTGCGGTAATCGTACAGCGTCAGTCGGATGACGCCGGACGTATGTTCGTCCAAGGCAATCTCAACCGGGTTGGCGCCCACTTTCGTAACCAGGGCCTGCTGCCCCACCAGCACTTCGCAACACTCCGCTGCGGCAACCAACGGAATCCCTGCCTCACTGCTGCGAACATTGAACTCGAGCGGTTGCCCCGCGCTGAAAACACCCAGCCCGGTGGTCATCGTCAACGGATCGCTCGTCACCATTGGTAACTTCGGTTGCTCATCGACTCCGTCCGGGCTGCTGAGGATCAGCCGGTACTGTTGCCCGGCCGCAGGTTCGAAGCTGAATGCGCCCCTCCCCGCGAAATCCGTCTCTGCGGTGGCGACCGGATGACCATCGTGGTCGACAACCGTCCCTCGGACTTCCACGGGCCGGCCGAGGCTGTCGCTTGCCGAAAAGTAAACGCGATTCTCCAGTCCGGCCGCCAGTTCCCCTGCCTCGGGATAGAATTGAACGTCCAAATCCCCGGAACCCTTTTTCTCGGACCGCACCGGCATATCCGCATCGGCCGGCTTCCTTCCGCTGACGAAAAAACTCAACTGCGTATTCGGAAGTGAATCGTCGAGGCTGCGAGCGGCAAGTCGGTAATGCCCCTCCTTGAGATCCGCCGGAAGGGCAAACTCGCCGGCTCCGACTCCTCGGCGAGTCGTTCCCTCCGCAGTTGCGCCGGGCACGGGCGAGCCGCTCGTGTCGTTAATCTCAACGAGAATCGGCGACTCCCGCTCCTCGGGGACGGCGAATGGCGCAATGCGAAGCAGCCGCCAGCGGGCAACGTCGCCCGGCGAATACTGGCTCCCGTCCAGCAGCAAATGCGCACGGTATGGCTGCGGCTTGACCGCAAGGCTTGTCTCGATTCGCTCCTTTTTGTTGTCGTGCACCGCCACGATTTCCAGACGCACTTCCTCCGGCAAGCTCGAGTCGGCAGGCAGAACGACCCGGAGATGGCCCTCCTCATCGGTCCTTTCCTTGACCGTCAACTGGTCACCGTCTGCTGAATAGAGAATCAGTTCGACCTGGGCGGAAACAGCCTGCCCGGTGACCGAAGTCGTCGCGATCGTGTAGCAGCCCCCGACTCCGCGGTGCAATTGCGAAGGCCCTACGACCCGCAGCCGAAGGTGATCCGTGGCAATATCGGCCAGAAGGCCGCGATGATAATAGTAGCCGCCCAGCGAAACCGTCAGAAGGACGGCAGCGGAGATGCCGACCAACCAGCTTGTTTCGCGGCCCCAGTATCGCCGTTCCGGCGCAGGTGTACGCGCCAATGGCCTTTGCTGCGGAAGGCGACGAGAAGCCGTTCGAGCGGCCGGAAGAAAGGCATCCGGACGCTTGAGCTCGACTTCCCAGCCGTCGATCCGGGCAGCCGAGGCCAGGCGGTCGGCGGTGGTTCGTGCCTCCGCGTAGGCTTCGGCGATCTCCGGGTCCGATTCGATCCGCTCGCCAAGCGAGATCGCTTCGCCGTCCGGCAAGACGTCGTAAACCAATTCGAGCAATTGCTGGCGCTCGCGCGAATCGACTGCCATCAGGTCTCTTCCCCCGCCGTGTCACCTGTCGATTCGAGCACCTGGCGCAGATTGCTCAAAGCCATCCGCATCCGTGCTTTCACCGTCTCGACGGGGATATGAATCGACCGAGCGATTTCTTCGTACGACATTTGACCGTTTTGGCGCAACAGAAAAACCTCCTGCTCTTCGTGACGCAATTCCCCCAGTGCCCGGCGAAGTCGCATGAACTGCTCCTGGTGCTCCACGTCTTCGCCCGCCTGCCCGTCAACGGCCGCAAGATTCAACTCTTCCACTGCTGGCGGCCGCGGCCGACGCCATGCCGTGGCTCGAATATCCCGCGCGGTGTTCAGTGCAATTCGGAATACCCAGCCGCGAAGATTCTCGACCTGCGCCAGTCGGTCCCTGCGTCGCCAGCACTTGACGAACGTCTCCTGAAGAGCCTCGCAAGCATCTGCCCGATTACCGAGCACATAGAACAGCATCCCGAGCAATTCACCCCGGTAGCGAGCGAATGCCCCGTCGAGCAACTCGACGTGCTGCTGATCGTCCAGGCGTGTGGCGTGCCGTGTGGCATCGTGTGCTTGCATGGCGCCGTAGATCCAAAAACGTGTCCGTAAGACAGTGCCGATCCCGCCCCTGTAAAGGTCCTAAGGTCTTGGGAATTCGTCGTTTAAGCTTGGGCCAGCGGGCCGCGCGTTGTGACGGATTGCCGCGCGGCCCGCTGGGCACTGCGGTTAAACGACCTTTACAGGGGTGGGTGCTTATCCTTACCGCTAACTCGTTCCGGCCGATCTACGCGAGACTACCGCAAAAATCCTGTCACGGCAAGGGCTTAGGGTCTGTGTACGCGGCCGGAAGTCCTCTCCCGTGTCGGTCAGTGGCCGCTGCGCGGCGGCGGAGGTCGCTCATAAGCCACACGAGAACACTCCCAGGGTGTCGGTTTCCTCCGGCGTTCCCGGAATTCCTGGCGAGCCTCGGCGCGCATGAAGAAGGGGCGGCAAACGAGTCGCCGCCCCCAGGGGGGTGTGCGTTGCGAAGTGCGAGCGTCTACTTCTTGTCTTTCGCCTCAGCGTCCTGCTTCGGTTTCTCCTCCTCTGCAGAAGGTTTGTCCGCAGGCTTTGCTTCACCCGGCTCGACCTTTTCGGCTGCCGGCGTGGCCTTGGCGGGCTCAGCCTTGGATTCGGACTTCTTGTCCGCGGCCTTTTCATCCTTGGCCTCGTCGGCAGCGGGCGCTTCTCGGCCTTCACCTGTTCTTTCTCGGCCGCAGGCATGTCCGCCGCCGGCGCTGCCGGGACCGCGTCTTTCAGGTCGTCCAGCGCTGCCGGCGTGTTGCTGGTGTCGACCGGGGCCGACTCGTCCTTCTTCTCATCATCCTTTTTTTCCTTCTTCTTGATGATGTCGGCCCGTGCGAGGTGAACGTCGTTGTATACCTTGTCGGAGATGACGTAGTACCAGTCGGCAAAGCGGGCGTTCAGCTCCTTGACGCGATCCTCGCCCTTCTTGACCTTCTCGTCGTACTCGTCCTGCTTGCGCTTGTTCTCCTTCTCAATCCGCTCGCGCTCGGCCTTGGCCTTTGCCACAGGATCGTCTTCCTTCTTCTCCTCACCGTCCTTGGCGTCTTCTTTCTCGCCTTCCTTCTTCTCTTCGGCCTTTTTTTCGGGCTCCGCCGGCACTTCCGGCAAAGGTTCGAGTTCCGGCTTCTTGATGGCGTCCGCGTTGAACTCCGCCATCACGAACAGGTATCGGTTCACGTCCGACGATTCCTCGTCTGAATTCTCCTTGTCCGCCTTCTCCCCGCCGCCGGCAATTTGCCCGAAGCGAAGAACGTACTCCACACCGTCCTTCATCAGCACGCGGGTTTCGCCTTCATTCGATCGGAGTTCATAGAACTTGTCGTCGACCTGCACGAGGTAGAACCCGCGGTTGGCCAGCGACTGTTGCGTCTCGCGCTCGGCGTAGACGCTGCCTGTCGCCTTCAGGTCGGAGCTGAGGCCCTTCGGTTTCGGACTTACATCCACGATCTTCAAATCGTCGAGCGCGTTCTTCATCTTGTTGAGCCGCTCGGTGTCCAGCTCTTCGTCTTCGGCCAGCTTTCCTTCCTGGAACTTGCCGCCCTGGAAGACACGGTCGTCGACGATCTTCCACTTTGGATCGCCGGTGTCGTTGTATTCCAGGCCGACGCGGGCACGCTCCTGAAGGCGGCCGGCCATCAGATCGACCGAGTAGTCGTGGAGCTTCACGCCGATGATGTCCCACGTATTGAGCTTCAGCAGGTCTTCTTCGATCCAGTCCTCGAACTTCGTCGAGAGCTTGTCGGTCTTGGCCTTGACGACGTAGACCGGGTCCTGGTTCGCACGGCGGACATACCGAAGATCGGTCTGGTCGGGGACCTCCTTGCCGATAATCAGGTCAAGAAGCGTCTTGTTGTCCTTGTCCTTCATCGTCACCCGGCTGCCGACACCGGTGGTCCCCGCGCTCAAGGACTTCGACGAAGGATCGATCACCCCGTACAGTTCGTGATCCCCCGCGCTGTCGGATTCCATACTGAGCACCTCCACGCCCATCAAGGCCGTGGCCGCCTCGGCCAGGTGGTCCTTGGCGTCGGCCGGGTAGTTATCGTGCGACGGGATCGACCAGCGGCCGTTCACCTGCGCCACCTTGAACGGCGCGATGGTGGCCGTGTCCTCGTCGTACTTGATGATCTCCAGACTGGCTGCGGCCAGCGGATCGTTAAACTCGGCGAACAGCCGTTCGCCCCGCATGTCCTCCGCGGTCATTTTGGGCATCGATGGACGGGATACCCAGGCGATCAGGGCGACCGCCGCGGCAGCCAGTACAAAAGCAAGAGTCTTCGTGTTTTCGTTCATTTCCTGTCTCCTCGTTCGACTGCACGGGCAGTCAGGACGCATCGACCTTGTGTTTATGGATGGTTACCGGGAAACCTACGACCGGAGCCGGCTGCGAGACACGCCTTCGCGCTCCCGGGCTCGCCGGGTGAGGAACACGCCCACTGCCACCAGCAGCGGCGGGATCGGCGGCAGAACGACCGCCCAAAGCTTGTACTGATCCTGGACCCGGCGGATTTCCAGGGCCAGGCGGGTTTCGATCGCGTTGATCTCCCGATCTCGCTTCTGCTTGAGCTGCTCGAGCTTGGCATCCAGCCGGCGCTGGCCGTCCTGCTGGGCCATCGCCACGCGGATCAGCACTTCCTGGGCGTTGACGTTTTCCTTCTTCATCCGCTTCTCGAGCTTGTCGATCGTGTCTTTGAGGTTCTGCTCTTCCTCTTCCTCCGCCTTCTCGTAGTCCTTCACGAGTTTGTCGCGGGTGGCGGCGTTCTCACGCCGAGCTGCCTCGGTCCGCTCTTCGATCCTGGTGAGCGTCCGGTGCTTGGGACGCCGCTTGCGGATCTCGATAAACCGCTGGTCGCCAGCCAACTCGTCGAGCGTATTGAGGACGAAGGTCACGTTGTCGAAGTCGAAGCGAATACCGGCCTCGGGGATATCGCCCTGCTCGCGGATCCGGAAGAACTCTTCGCTGAGCATGTCGATATCGGCCACCACGACGACGTTGATCTCCGAAGCCTCAGGCTTCTTCTCCTCCGCCTTCTCTGCGGCCGCATCCGACTTCTCCTCCACTTCGTTTTCCGTCTCCGCCTTCTCGTCAGCCATCAACTGATCGGTCGGGACTTTGCCACGGATCTGAGCGGCAAGTACATAGCTGACGCTCTGCGGATATTGCCGCCGGTTCGGATTCAGCCCGCCCATCGGCCCGAAGGGGGTCATTTGCATCATCTCGCTGAACCGCACGGTGCCGGTCTTGTCTCCGGTCCGCACCAGCGGGGTGAACTCCAGCCCCGACGTGTTGAGCTTGGCCATCGAACCCGGGAAGGGAAAGAGCATATGCTGTAGGCCCGAACTGATCTCGTCGGCCTCGTTAAACGGCTCCTTGGCGCCGGAGCCTTCGTCGACAAAGACGAACTCCTTCGGCAGGTGGCTCAGTTTCGGATAGGGATTATAGTCCTGGAAAACGATCTGGTCGGCCGAGAAATCGACGCCCAGAAGGTTCCAGAGCTTGCCGATCTCACCCTTGGGCAGCGGCTGTTGGCCGCCCATCATCATCGGGTTCATGCCCCCCGGAGGCTGGCGCGGCGCCGTCGTCGCCGGCACGCTGCTGGCAAACACCGGGAACGGGTCTTCGAAAATCACGGTCGGCTGCCCGCTCTTCACGGCGCCGAGGAAGTTGTCCATCTGCTCCGGCGCCATCGAAGATGGCTGCACCGCCAAGAGGACGTCGTACTTTTCCGTAATCGGGTTCGTCGCGTCGACCTGGACCACCTCGTACTGTTTTTCCAGCTCTTCGATGATCGGCCAGTTCGAGCTGCTCGACATCGTCTGCATGTTGAAACGGCCGTAAAGCGGGGCGTCGGTCTGGACCACGCCCACCCGCTTCCGCTTCTGCTCGGTCACCGTGGCCAGCGAACGGACCAGCTCATACTCGACCGAAATCCCGCGGTCGATGAACGGCAGGATCACCTTCTGCAGCCCGGAGGTGAACGCAACACCCATGAAGATGTGGTCTTCCGAAAGCGTGCCGCGTTCGAACGTCACGACGCGTTTGGGGGTGATGCCGAATCGCTGCTCGGCCTGCTCCGCTTCCTCGCTGTAGCGATCGGTCTCGTTGATCCGCACGTGGACCTTGACGCCTCCCCAGGCCCGCAGTTCGCGGAGCATGTTCAACAGGTCGATCTTGGCCTGGACATAGCTCTCCGGTACGTCCGGGCTCACGTAGGCCTCTACCTGCACGGGCCGCTCGTAGTCGAGCTGCTTCAAAAGGTTCTTGGTGTAGGGAGAAAGCGAGCTGAGCTTCTCGCTGGTCACGTCCAGTCGCACGTCGCGCTGGGCGAACAGGGCGTTCGCTCCCACGGCCAGGATAATCAGCGACAGCACGCGGACCAGGTAATGGCCGCCGAGCACGTACGAATTCCGACCGCGGACCCAGTGGCGGCGTCCGATGAGAATCATGCTCAGGTAGAGCATCGCCACAACGATCATGCCGAAGTACACAAACCCGGAAAGGCTCAGAATTCCGCGGCTGAAATCGGCGAACTGCTCGCTCAAGCTGAATTGCTTGACCGCGCGGGCCGCCTCGCCTCCGAGGATCGTGTCGGCAGCCACGGCGAACACCAGAGGAATGTTGAACAGCGCGCCGAAGATGTAGCCGACCGTGACGTTGCTCGTCAGGAACGACGCCACCATGCCGATCGACAGCATGGTCAGCCCCACCAGCCAGTAACCCGCGTACGTGCCCAAGAACAGGCCCAGGTCGGGATCGCCCAGCGTCTGAAGCACGCCGTAGTTGCAGACCAGGGAGAACAACAACGACACGCTGTAAATCGCCACCGCGGCGAGATACTTGCCGAGAACGATGTCGAAGTCGCTGGCCGGGATCGTCAGCAACAGCTCATCGGTCCCCTGGCGCCGTTCGTCCGCCCAGATGCTCATCGTGATCGCCGGGATGAAGACCAGCATGATGAACGGGAACCAGCGGTTGAGCTGGTCGAGGTTGGCCAGGTTCGTGTTGAAGAACTCGTTCGGCCAGAACGCGACGATGGCGCTCAAAAGCACGAACACACAGATGAACAGATACCCTGTGGGACTTGCGAAATAACTGACGAAATTTCGCTTGAAGACCGCGGACAAAACCTTTGTATTCATGGCTCCTACCGAACTCGCGTTTGGTGGTGTGGGGGAAATGCGAATGGGATCGCGTCCTCGTCGACGCAAAACGGAACGTCCGCGCAGGAGGCGTTCAGACGCCGGCCGACGCTCCGCTGCCGGTCAGCTCGCGGAAACGCTCGTCCAGCGGCTTGTCCCCGGCGGTAAGCTCCGAAACCGAGCCGTCGTAGACCAGCCGGCCTTCGTCGATGAACAACGCCCGCTTGGCCATCGCCTCGACTTCCTGAAGAATATGAGTCGACAGCAGGATCGTTTTGCTTTCGCCGAGCTTGCGGATCGTATCACGCACGTCGTGGATCTGATTGGGGTCGAGTCCGGCGGTCGGCTCATCCAGAATGAGCACGTCGGGTTCGTGCAGCAGCACCTGGGCCATTCCGACGCGCTGGCGATAGCCGCGGGAGAGCTTTCCGATCGGCTTGCCGATCACGCTCCCCAACGCGCACAGTTCAACCACGGAATCGATGCGATCTTTGCGCCGCTGACCGGTCAGGCCCCGAGCCTCCGCGAAGAACTCCAACAGACTGCGGGGGCTCATGTCCGGATAAAGGGGGCCGTTTTCCGGCAGGTACCCGAGCCGGGTCGAGCCGGCCAGCCGGTCATTGGTCATGTCGTGACCGGCGATGCGGGCGGTACCGGCGGAAGGCGCCAGGTATCCGGTCAGCAACTTCATTGTGGTGCTCTTGCCGGCACCGTTGGGGCCTAAGAACGCGACCACCTCACCCTGGTGCACCTTGAAGGTGACGTTCTCGATGGCAGCAAAATCGCCAAAGTATTTCGTAAGCCCGTCGGCTTCGATCATGGCAGGACCTTGCTGATGCGTCATATTGATTCGCTCCGACACGTGGGGGGGAAATAGAGGATACTTGGGCTGCGGGGCGTCCCGAGCCAGGCGTGAGAACCTCATTCTAATACAAGACCGTCCTGATGTGTATAGGCTACGCACCAGCAGAGGCAAGAGATCGACCCAGTGTGAAAAAAAAACGTGCGAACAACCGGCTGATCGAGCCAACAGCGGCAAAACAATTCCCGAGCGGCCGGGCTCCCAGAACGGCCATTTCGAGGGGGCAGGCCAGCATTCTGGTTGCCGGCGACCTTTCGCCTCGACTACAATCCTTGCGTCCCCTCCCACGCCCAAAAAAGAGGGCCACAGGCCATGAGAACACCAACCATTCATGCGGGCACTTGCTGCAGCCGGCGGTTTCCCGGTCGCCGAGCCGACCCGTGCGGAACCGGTCCAGCCGCGATATTGTTGGCGATGACGGCGGCACTCGTACCAGCTACATCAGCCGAATCGGCGCAGCTCCGCGCCGGCGTAGCAACGGAGGAGGTTACCAGTACGACAGGGCCGGTCAATGATCCCCTCTACGTCAAAGCGCTCGTGTTGCACGACGGCGCAACGACGGCGGCGGTCATCACGGTCGACGCGGTGGCAATTGGCGAAATCGGCCCGATCCGCGACGACTATCTCGCCACCGTGCGCTCGGAACTCGAAAGCCGGTTGAAGATCAAGCCGGAAAGCGTTCTCGTCAACGCCAGCCATTGCCACGGCTCGGTCTGCGGCGATGTCGCTCAGCGGACCGTGCGCGCGGTCACTGCAGCATGGCAAAACATGGTTCCGGTCAAGGTCGGCGTTGCCGTCGGCCATGAAGACCGGATCATGGAGAACCGCAGGCTCCGCCTCAAGAGCGGCAAGGAGGCCGACGTCCGCCATGCCTATTCGCTACCGCCCAGCGAACAGATCGCGGCAGTCGGGCCGGTGGATCCGGAGATCGGCGTCCTTCGACTGGACCGGCAAGACGGTCGGCCTCTGGCCGTCGTCTACAATTTCGCCTGCCATCCGATCCTGGGCGTTCCCAGCCATGGGAACACCGCGGATCTGACCGGCTTTGCGTCGAAGGTGATCGAAGACAACCTGGGCGACGGTGCCACCACCCTCTTTCTGCAGGGATGCGCCGGCGACATCAATCCTGTCCGCTACAAAGAGGACGCCAATCCCCGCGACGCCGAGCCGCTCGGAAATCTGCTGGGCCTCAGCACCCTCGCAGCGATCAGAAAAATCGTGAGCAGTGAGCCCGGGCAGTTCAAGCTGATCCACACCACGCTCGAGTTGCCCCGTGCCGATCTGGCCGGGCGGATCGCGTCGATGGAGGCCGAGCAGGCAAAGCTGCTCCAGTCCTTGCGAGGAACGAGCCTCAACCTCGAAGCCTTCATTCCGTTGTTTGTGAAATATCACCTCTCGCAGGGTTTTCCATCCTACCACGCGCACCGATATCTGCACGAACAGAAGATGGGACGAAGCGACCTTGAAATGCTTGATGCCGAAAACCGCAAAAACCTCGAGCAGTATGTGCGGAACGTCCACGTGATGGAGGAACTGACCCGCCTGCAAACGAATCTGGCCCTGCTCAAGAAGCACCACGCGGACAATCTGGCAGCCGGAAAACCCACAATCGAAGTCGAAGTGTCGGCCTTGCGGGTCGGCGACTTCGTGCTGGTCACGTTTCCGGGCGAGTTGACCGTCCAAATCGGTCTGAACATCAAGGAGTGCTCCCCCCACGAATTCACGTTCGTTGCCGGTTACACCAACGGCTACATCTACTATTCGCCGACGGCCGAACAGCTCAAGAACGTCGGTGGCGCCCAGGAGGACAGCGATTGCCTGCTGGCACCCGAGTGGCAGCAGATCTTTGAAAAGAAGGTGGCGGAGATCCTCAAGACGCTGTGAGCCGGGCGTCCGATTTCGGCCCCCAGGCGCATGCGGCCTGGTCACCGGCCGGCGTCCGAGCTTTCTTCAAACGCGGCGGCCAGCGCCTCGAGCTGCTCGGCCAGGCGGATGGAAGTCTCGGCCTCCAGGCGTTCGCGTCGCGCTTGCGCCAGGAGTGCTTCGGACTGCGTCGCGAAGAGCGTCTCGCGAGCGTCCAGAGGATGAAGAATCCCCCGCGGGCCTTCCTCATCCATGCGAACGCCCCCCCTCAATTGCATGCCATAAAGCACTCCATCCCGGTCGGCCACAACCACAACGCCCGTCCGGACGTCCTCGATGGTCAACCTCCTGTCTCCTGCAAGCTCAATCCACGGCTCCTCGTAGACGATGTCGCCGGGACGCAAGGTTGTCTGATCCACAGTTTTCCGAACCGACAGCAAAACCTGCTCCATGCGTATTCTCTCTCCAGCAGCAAAAAGCCTCCTGATCTATTGACGCAGCGCGCGGCAAAATTGTTCCACACGCTACAAAAATAGACTAACACCGCTGAACGGGGGATTGGATCGCCCAGTTCTTCCGAGCGGCCCCGCGCCGAGACTGCTCGCATCTGGCCCACGTCGCGGCGATTGACTGCGATAGTCTGCCGAAAAGCATCCCGGCAGGCCGACAACCGCTTCCGCAGAGACTTCTACGCGAGACAGCGCGGCGCACAAGGACATGCTCGAGCTGGCCTGCCAGCCGCGATGGCCTCGAACGGCTATGGTTCTTTCTCGGCGTTCGTTATGATCAGGATGCGTCGAACACCAAACCGGATGGCTCCGAGCCGAACATTCGCAAAACACGGAGAAATAGGCGTCTCCGCGAGGTGCCTGTCCCCGTTTTGTTAGGGCCTCTCAACCAATCCACCAAGGAGCTCTGCGATGACCCATCGCGCCACTGTTGCAGCGATCATCGGTTTCTTCGCCGCAGCATGCTTCTGCGTCGCAACCGCCGCCCCTGCTGCCGAAGCAAACAAGGTTTTTCGCGCCGGAGCCGCTTCGATCGACATCACCCCGAAAGAGCTTCCCGCGATCGTCAGCGGCAGTTTCCTTCAGCGGACGGCCGACCGCGTCCACGATCCGCTCCACGCGCGTTCGCTGGTTCTCGACGACGGTGCCGTCCGCGCGGCCATCGTCGTCGTCGACAACCTGATGATGCCGCGCGATCTCGTCGACGATGCCAAGAGGCTCGCTGCCAAGGCGACCGGAATACCCGTCGAGCGCATGCTGGTCGCGGCCACCCACACCCATTCCGCACCGTCGGTTGGCGGTGCGCTCGGTACGGGTGTCGACGAAACCTACGCCAGGCGGCTCCCCGGCTGGATCGCCGAGGCAATCATCGCAGGTGTCGCCAATCTTGCGCCGGCCAAGGTCGGGTGGGCAGTGGCCTGCGACGCGCAGCACACAAACTGCCGCCGCTGGATCGTGCGTCCCGACCGCATGGGCACCGATCCGTTCGGCGATCGGTCGATCCGAGCCATGATGCATCCCGGCTACCAGAATCCCGACTACGTCGGTCCCGCCGGCCCGAAAGATCCGTACCTGACCGTGCTGTCGGTCCAGTCGCCTGCCGGAGAGCCGATCGCGGTGCTGGCCAACTACTCCATGCACTATTTCGGGTCGGCCGCCATCTCGGCCGACTACTACGGCCGGTTCTGCACCGATCTTGCGGAGCTGATCGGCGGCGGACAGTCTGGAAGCCACCCGGTGACGATGATGTCGCAAGGAACCTCCGGCGATCTGCACTGGATGGACTACAGCCGGCCGAAGACCGACATCGGGATCGACCAGTATGCCCGCGAGGTGGCCGAGGTGGCATTCGATGCTTACAAGACGATCCAGTACCGCGATTGGGCCCCGGTAACGATGGCCGAGCGGACGCTCTCGCTCGAGCGCCGCGTGCCCGACGAGCAGCGACTCGCCTGGGCTCGCAAGATCGCGGGCGAAATGCATGGCCGCATTCCCAAGGACAGGCCGGAGGTCTATGCCCTCGAGCAGATCTATCTCCACGAACAGCCCGTGCGGGAGTTGAAGCTCCAGGCGATCCGCGTGGGCGAACTGGGCATCGCGGCGATCCCATGCGAGGTGTACGGCATCACGGGGCTGAAAATCAAGGCCCAGAGTCCACTGGAGCCGACGATGAACTTCGAACTGGCCAACGGCTCCGAGGGCTACATCCCGCCGCCCGAACAGCACAAGCTCGGCGGCTACACAACCTGGCCGGCGCGGTCGGCCGGACTGGAGGTCGGTGCCGAGCCGAAGATCGTCGAAACGGTCCTCGAGCTGCTCGAGGAAGTCTCGGGCCGCACGCGGCGCGAGGCGGCCGAACCGGCCGGCACGTATGCCCAGGCTGTCCTCGCATCCAAACCGGTCTCCTACTGGCAGCTCGGCGAATCCGCGGGCACCAAGGCTGCCGATTCCATCGGCGAAAACCACGGCGTCTACGAGGACGGAGTCGCACTCTATCTTGACGGCATTCCTGAGGCTGGAGCTTCGGGCATTCCTGCGCGGCGCGCGGCACATTTTGCCGGCGGCCGGATGGCAGCCGCGATCGCCGGGATCGGCAGCACCTACTCGATTGAAGCCTGGTTCTTCAACGGCATGCCTTCCGACGCGAGGCCAGTCACCGGCTATTTCTTTTCCCACGGCCCCAGTGGCCGGCGCGGCGCCCCGGGCGATCACCTCGGCATCGGCGGCACCGCGGCCGGCGCCGGCAAACTGATCTTCTACAATGGCGACCAGCGGAAAGAGCTCTTGGTGGGCAACTCCGACATTCCCATGCGGACCTGGAACCACGTCGTGCTCGTCCGCAACGGCAGCTCCGTTCAGCTTTACTTGAACGGCAATCCCACGCCCGAGATCTCCGGCGAGGCAGCGGTCGGCGATCCAGAGAGCACCAGCGACTGGTTCGTCGGCGGCCGGAGCGACAACCTCTTCAATTTCGAGGGCAAGATCGACGAAGTGGCACTCTACGACCGGGCGCTCACACCCGAGGAGATCCGCCGCCACTTCACCGCCGCGGAGATCTCCACCCAAGAGAAGTGACCCGACCAACAGACGGCACTCTTGGGTAGGCCCTCCGCAAGTAGGCCCCGCTTGCCGAGCGGGACCTGGAACTACCGAGCACCTCGGCACCTGCGGCCCACTCCGCGCCACCCCTGCCAGCACGCCTCAAATCGCTCCAACCCTCTTTTTCATCAGACGAGGTTGGAAGTGAGGTTGATGGGACTCGAACCCATGACCTACGGATTAAAAGTCCGTTGCTCTACCGACTGAGCTACAACCCCTAAATTGCTGGCGGTGAATGACTTACGTCGACTCTCGGCCGGCGTGCGACGCTCGGCACGCTCTCGGTTCAACGCTGATCCTCAGCAGCCGAGGCGTCGACATGAGCTAAGTCTACCCGATCTCGACCTGTTACAAAAGCCGCCGAGCCCGCGGGATCGTATCCGCGCCATCAATGGTCCCGTTTCAGCGTTTCAAATTCGGCCACGACACCTCGTGCCGGTTGCAGAGCCAGTGCCCTTTTCCAGCAGGCTCGAGCAAAATGTGGCGGACAAGAATGCCGATTTTCCAAAAACCTCGAGTCCCGCACCACCCGGTTACTGTGGCGGGGTGAGGGAGGAGAGCTGGAAAGGAACTGCGCGGTGCGGGGCCGCGTGTGACGATTTCCTGAGAAGGGTGTGGTGCTCACGGTGGCGATTCCCGAGAGGCTATCCGGAAATGCTTTATCGTAGTGGTCCACACAGGCGATAAAAAGGGTCCCTTTTCTGATTCCCATTTTGCGAGGTGCAACGGCTGAAATTGCGGGACCCCAGCTCTTCCACATCAGAGCAGATCCTCCAGCAGGACATCGTCTTTCTTGTCGGGTCCGACGGAATAGACCTGGTATCCGTTTTCACCGCGTCGGTATTTCAGCGGCTCACGCGTAAACGGATCTACCGGCAACTCGTCCAAGTAATCGGGCACCAATGCAGCGAGGGTCTCCGGCTTGCCGCCTTGCTCGATGGCATAGACCCGCACGGCCAATTCGCAGATCAGGATCCGCATCCGCGCCTGGCATCTCATTCCGCAGCGAACCACTCCGTCCGTTAAGTCCGCAAACTCTCCTCCCATAAGTTGGTTTATCATGCGAAATCCGACCAGACCAACTGCCAAGGCGACGAGCGACAGATTGGCGATGGTCGCAGCGGTCACCGCGGACCATGCCCGGTGGATCGAATCCAGAGCGACAGCGATGACGAAGCCGGCCAAGCCGCCGATGCAAACGGTACGAACCGTGTTCCTCGGCGGCAGCCAGGGCGGCTTTCCTTCATTGCTGCGCCGCTGTCCATACACCATAGATACGGCCACGAGCGTGAGGACGCCGAACCATGCCCCGTACAACGTTATCCACTTGGCGTCAGCGCACGCGTGGGCCGGTATCCGGGAGATCAGGCCCGCTGCCATGGCAACCACGACTGTGGCCAAGAGCAGATCGCGAAGCGAGAATTGAAATCGGTCCGGCTCGTTGAGGCTCCGCGGGGCACCCTCCCGCCGCGTCCAAGATCGGTTAGCACTGACTCGAAACCCGCACAGCCCCACTACCACCGTGGCGGCTTCTATCGCCAAGCCGAGCATAGCTTGCTCGGGAAAGACCAGTAGGCTGAGAGCCACCAGCGCGACGAGGACTGACGTCCGCAAGAACCAGTGTCCGCGTCCACCGGCGGTCCACACAGCGACTGCCCCAACCAGCGTGACTGCCGCCATAACCGGTAGTCCCGAGAGGACGAGTTGGCCAATTCTTGCAGAAACGGACATTGAGCGGGGTTACTCCTCGTCAATCCCATCATTGCCGATACACGGCTCTTTTGGGAATGAAGCCCCGCTTCGCCAGCCACTCCAGCGACGCGGTCTTCCACGCTTCCCACAAGGGGCCCTGGCATCCGTTCAGCCCGTAGCCGCCGGAGGGCAGTTCCAGGTATTCGACCGACACGCCGTGCGTCTGCAAGGCATCGCGGAACATGGGGCTGTTGTCCGACGGCACCGGGGGGTAGTGATAGGAAAACTGATTGGCCGCACGCGTTGAGCCTATGGCAGAAGAATTGGGTAGTCAACAGGGTGCCGGAAGTGGAATGGGTGGGCATGGCGTCCCTTCCCCTTCCGGCACCCTTCACCTCACAAAACCTCACAAAAGGACCACGGGAGAAATCCTGAGAAGACTTCCCAGGCTTGTTGCCGGCCAATCGGGCGGCAAAATCGGCGCCGAGCCCGCCACTCGCCCAAACCGGCCCCAGTCCCGACGCGCGGCGGGCAAGATCAGAAGGTCGACCACACTGCGAACAAACCAGCGGATCGACCTTTATGCTCCCCAGCGATTGCCCGTTCCACAGGCCGCCCAACGGAACCCAACTAACTCAAGCAGCCACGCACTCCCCTTTTTCAAGGGAACCAAGACACCCGGAACTATAGGGACTCGCCGCCGATATACGGTTCCAGATCTGCTTGCTCCACTTTCCGACGCGTCAATCGCGACCAGCGGGCCTCTGGATTGCCACAGGCCGGGCAGGCGGGATACGCACCGCTGGAAGGACAGTGCGGGTTACGGTGGACGGCAGCGATGTCGCGCCACACGAGTTCGCATTGATCGCAAACGGCGACAACGGCATCGCATTCCCGGCACCGCATGAACCGCAGCAGTCCCTGGTTGCAGAATGAGCACGGAGCGACGTAGGGCAGTTCTTGTTCTTTCATCGTTCGCTACTTGGGAAATGCCGTAATGATGTCCTGAGTGCCGGAAGTGAACACGATGAACACCTGCCTCAGTGGAGGATTCTGTCTGGCCGCGCCGGTGCGTCCCCCGAGAAAGCCGATACGGCGACCCATATTCACGGTGAACGAACTTCGGTCCCCTTCCCGTTGCGGGCGGAGTCCCCGTTTCTGGGCCAGTTGCCAAGCCTCGTCAATCACCGCCAGGGCCGTCTCGAGATCGCCATCGAACACTCCGTGCGGGCCATCGCGCTCGGGAATGTCGCTGGTATGGCGGCCAATATGCGCAACGCGGGTCAGCCCCTCGGGATCCCGCCCTCGGTACCGCAAACCGGCCGGGCTGAGCCAGGCGTCTTTGCCCACTTCCTTCAGCGCGAAGGCTTTGGTGCGATCCGGCCGGGCCGCCGGCACGATGCGAATCTGAGAGGGAGTCCGAAGCCGAATCTGGAGCTTTCCCTCGTAGATCTCGATCTCGCCCGTCAGTTCGACGTCCTTGTTTCGGTAGACATCCGCCGGTTTGCCCTCGCGGAAACCGGCCACGTGCTGCGGATGGCAGACGGCCGTGAATTCACTGTCGCCGAAGTTCAAGAACTGGTAGCCGCTGCGAGATTGGCCGGTCCGTTCGATGTGCCCGCTTACGGTTACTTTCCTGCCGACCTGCTCGCGCAAGGCCGCCGAGTCGGTTGCAGGGACTCTTGGCACAACGGCGTCCGCCGAGAGACCATAGTGGCAGACCCCCAGTATGAGTATAACGGCCAGGGATCCGGTACAGACTTGCAGCGGTCGTTTGGTGATCATCTTCGTTACGGGTCTTAAGTCCTAACCTTCAGGGAGCGACGGCGGGAGGCGAAATGAAATGTCAAAACACGACTCCATTCTGCTTCGATCCACGATCAGCCGCCATGCCCTGCTGCGACAAACAGCACCCGGCGGGCAGCGATGAGTGAGATATGGGCCGGCCTGACCGTATTGTAGCCGATACGGTGAGTGGTGGTCGAGAAGAGGACCGTCTGGCGGCAATTGCCAAGGCCAAATACACCCATCAGCCGTCCGGAATCTGGACTTCCTTCGCCATCATCACTGGCGACGAATTCAACAACGCGGCCGGCCTGGACATCCGTCCGGAACAGCAAATGGGACGCGGTATAACTGGCTGGTCGATCTGCCGGCCGACACGCCGTTGGAAAACATCGTCGAGCTGGTGGAAACCGCCCGATCGTTTCGCGTCCGCATGAGCGACGGCAACGGCCGCCAGGGGCTGCCGTCCGTGGCGGCGGCGCGGGCGTAAGACCGTTGCCGAACTGCGGAGGATCCTGAATGGATAAGAGCCGATCCCGAAACCGTCGAGGACTGGCTCATTTTCCGGAGTCGGAAGGTTTCGCTACCGGATCGCGCCGGGGTCGCTCGCCGGCTGGAGGCCCGCTTGCTGATCGATCGATACGGGCGGATCTTGAAGCGGTGGGAGTTCCGGTAACAGCGGTAAGAGGACGCTGGAAGGATGCTCGGCGTCGTGGAGGATGGCGACGGCGGCCGGCGGCGGTTGCGAGTCGTACCGGTAGCTCGCAGCGCCGGAGCGAGTGACCCCGATCGGATCGGGCCCGGCCGGCTGCATGATCACCAGTGCAAGCTTATGACCGGGCCGAAATACGTGGCCGAAGGCCGGGATCTCGATCTGGTACTCGGTCGGCTCGTGGGGCGTGATGGGCTCAAGGGACGTGTGGGAGTGGTGCGGCCGGATCAGGTGCTTGCGGCCGTCTAATTCGACGTAGTCGGAACGCTGCGGGTCGATCCGGCGGTGCGACGCGCGGAGCAGGCCCCGCTGCAATCCGTAGAGCTGACCGTCGGGGGCCATGTCGCCGATGAGAACGAAGAAGTCGGTATCGACCGTGGTTACCTTGGCCCAGAGCGTAAGGACCGCAGGGCCGCAGATGGCGGTCGGCTCCGGAAATTCGATCAAGTAGACTGCTCGGCGGTCCCGGCCGCTCGGCGGGGCATGCGCGACCTGGTACAAACCGGCCGGCTCGGTTTCTCCGCCCGGTGAAGGCAAAAGCCGTTCGCCGCTTCTCAGGTAGTAGCGTGTCCAGCAGGTCTGGGGGAAAGGGAAATCGTCGGCGAGGAACGGTTCGCCATGGTTGCGGCGATCTGCCGCGGACGGGTTGCCGGTCTCGAAGTAGCAGGCGACGCGCGGGACGGAGTCGGAGGCGCTTTCGGAGCGGCCGTCGCTGAGCCAGCGGGCGAACCACTCGGCCTCGTCCTTGCCGCGGTCGGGCCAAACTCCATGGTTTCCATTGGTCAGGACCAGGCGTTTGGGGACGTCGTCGGGAATGCGACGGAAGAGCTGCCAGCCCTTCGGTCCGGTCTGCTCATCCTGCCAAGCATGGCCCATGAGGATCGGTGCGCGGATCCGAGAGGCGTACCTCGCGACGGTGAAAGAGATCGGGATATCAGGCAAAAAGGATCGTGAGAAAGACGACGGGGATATAGGCGAACGAAGCCCGAAGGAGGGTGCGCGCGGCTGCGTCGTCCCGGCGGGCTAAAAAGAGGATCGAGGGCAACAGGTAGATGAGGTCGAGCAGCAAGGCAACGCCGGCGTATGCCCAACCGGCCGTGCCGACGTAGACCGGGACGAGGCTGATGGGGATCAAGGCGACTGCTCCGAGGACCGAGAGCCAGGCCGCCGTGCGCCCGGACGGATCGACCACCGTGGCGACCTGGAGGTCGGCGGCGGCGAAGTCGTGGCGGTAGAGCCAGGCAATGGCCATCGAATGCGGAAACTGCCAAAGGTAGACCATGCCGAACAAGGCGAGCGCCGTGGGGTTGAAAGGCTCGCCGACGGCTGCGGAACCCAACAGCACGGGCATCGCACCGGCCACTGCGCCGATCGGTGTTTGCCACGCCGTGAACATCTTCAGGGGCGTGTAGATCCAGACGTAGATGATCCAACTGGCCACCGCCAGGGCGACCGTCCAGCCGTTCACAAAAACGGCAAGATAGGCGATTCCCGCGAGACTGGCGACTGCCCCGAACCAGACAACCTGCCGTTGCGACAGTCGCCCGGCGGGGACCGGCCGCCGGGCCGTGCGGAGCATCTTGGCGTCGCTCTTCCGTTCCAGGCAAGCATTCAGGGCGATTGCGCCGACGATGACCAGTGTCGAACCGGTCACCGCGTGCAGAACGAGCAGCCACGAGAATGCCGCGGCCGGTGAAACCACCGCGGCGATGACCATCGTGAACAGAACGAGACCTACGATCCGCGGGCGGATGAGTTGCCAATAATCTCGCAGCGCGGATGCCGCAGAGCGTTCGTGCGATCGGACGCTTGCGAGGGTCGGTGCGGCGGGCGTGGACGTGGTTGCTTGCGACATGAATCTCAGCTCTTCGACGGTGATGCGCGGAGACCGGTTTCCTCAGCGACGAGCAGAAGCCGACGCGACCAGATCGCCAGCAAGAGTGCGGTGATCAGGCAAAGGGAGCCGACCGCAACGTGAGCGGTGGTGGAAAGGGCTTGCAGACGGCTTTCGGCGACGACCGTGTAGTCGACAGGCCAGATGTAGGTGGTGAACCAGGCTGGCCAGCCGTAGTTGGTCAGCCACGTGGCGACACCGAGGAGAACCTGGACGAGAAACAGGGCCAACAGGAGTTGGGCCAGGCGGCGGAGCTTGGGCTGGTCCGGCAGGCGTCTGCGCGAGAAAGCGAACAGCCAGATCATCCCGATCAACACCAGCCCAGCCACGATCAGGTGCAGCCAGACCCAGAGCTTGAACCAGAAGACGTCGGCGTAGGGCGGGAGATGGCGAAGTTGCGCCCCCAGGACGATCTGAGCATAGAGGCCCGCGCTGAGCAGTATTGCGAACCATCGTGTGCGACTCGCCGCGGGGTGCGGCCGGCGCGCGGCTTGTCGCCACGCGGGTGAAGTCCAGGCGACCAGCGCTGCCGCCAGGCCGAAGAATACCGGCGCGGTGCAACCGTGAATCTCGGCCAGAAGGAGATCGTCACCGATCACCCGCAGGCCGCCGAGCGTGCCCTGGAGACAAACGCCGGCCAGGGCGACAATGCCCATCCAACGCATCCAGGTCCGAGAATCCTTGAGCCAGAGCACCACTGCCAGTGCAATCGCGATCAAGCCGACCGTGGCGCCGATCAGCCGGTGACTGTGCTCCAGGAAAACGTCCCAGACGCCCAGCCAGCTCTCCAGCGGATACAAGAAAAGGTTGTAGCCGTAGGTGTTGGGCCAATCCGGCACCGCCATGCCGGCGCCGTAGGTCGTTACGAGTCCGCCCATCCAGATGAGTGGAAACGTGCCGATGGCAAGCGCCCAAGCCAGGCGATGAGGCCAAGGATTGTGGGGCATTGGTTAGTGGTTAGTGGTTAGTGGTTAGTGGTTAGTGGTTAGTGGTTAGTGGTTAGTGGTCAGTGGTCAGTGGTTAGTGGTCAGTGGTCAGTGGTTAGTGGTCAGTGGTCAGTGGTCAGTTGTCAGTTGTCAGTGGACATTGGACATTGGACATTGGACATTGGTCATTGGTCATTGGTCATTGGTCCTTGGTCATTGGTCCTTGGTCCTTGGTCGCTGCGTTTGGGGGCAAATGACCAATGAGCAAGTACCAATGGTCTTTCTATCTTTCCCTCGTTGCTAAGGTTTGGCAAGAGAGCGGATGTAATGGACGACGTGCCAAATGTCCTCGGGAGTGAGGACACCTTGGGTTCCGCCGGCGGGGCCGGCGGCGGGCCTCGGGGTGCCGGGGATGCCGACGTCGACCCGGTAGTAGAGATCGATCGGGCGGCTACCGCCGTGGAAGATGCCCTCGCGGAAGTCGCGTGCGCGGAGTTTCTGGATCGGCAGCGTGTAAAGGTGCGCCAGTTCTCGGGTTTGTTCGGGCGTGACGCCCTTTTTCGGCTTGTTCCAGTCGTCGTAGATCTCGGTTTCTTCGCCGTCGCCGCGACCGTCGGGGCCATGGCATTTGACGCACTGCGCGTCTTTGCTGGCGTACAGTTCCCGGCCACGCTGGATCGAGGCGACGTCCATCGGTGGTTCGGGCGGCGGTTGGATGAGATAGCGGCCGGGATCCTGCTCGACCTGCTCCCACAATTCGGCGGCCGGCAGCAGCCCATCTTCAATCACCCAATCCATGTTGAGCGGGAGGTACTCGTCTTCGTCAACCACGAGGCGAACCAGGTACTGCTCGGTCTCGCCACGGATGCTGAGATACTTCACGTACTCGATCAGCGCCTGAGTCTCTTCCTCGGGGAGCCGCATGAACGAGGGCATGGCCGTGCCGGGCACGCCCCGCAGCAACGTCCGCTCGAGGTCATCACAGGTGGGCTTGGCCCCGGCAACGGTCGAGGTCCATTTGAAGACTCCGTTGCGGAAGTCGCGAGGGTAGGGAGTGAGCAAAGCGGCGCTGGGGCCGGCGCCGTCGCCCGAGATGCCGTGGCAGGCGACGCAGTGTTGCCGAAACAGACCCCGCTGGCGACCGTCGGCATCGCTGGCGGTCGGACCTGCCGCGGCCTTGAGCAGCGCAAGATCGAGGTCGACGCCTTCCGGGACCTTCGGTTCATCGGGAGTGCCGAACAACTCCGCCAGCGCGCCCTCGATGGCCTCGCTCTGGCCGAGACTGATCTCGCCGGGATCGCGGCCCTCCAGGTTCAGGCGGAACTGGGGCGGGTCGTTCAGGCAGCCCGTCAACAGAAGCGCAAATAGGATGAAAAACGCCCGTGCGACCTGAGGGGAGCGCACGGGCGGAATCCGTACCGTCCGAATGCATTTCAAGGATAGATCCGCAGTCAATCGCGTGTCTTTGGGTGAAAATAATTGTGGGGGGCGGGGCGTCCTAGCCGTCAATCGTGGCTTCCACCGGGCGAGCCCGGCGGCGGCCGTTTTCACGCGAACAGTTTCGGGGACAGCTTGATGGTCCCCAGGTCGTTGACGCCCGGCTTGATTTCAAGTTCGAAACGGCCCTTTCGCCAGTCGGGAGTGTCGAGATAGCCGACGCGCTCCTGCCATGCCTGAAATTCCAGCTTCTTGCCTACGGGGAGTTTAGGAATTGTAAATGTGCCGTCCACCGCCGATATGGCCACGTAGGGATTGTCCCGAGGTAGGATGAATGCGCTTTCCCAGGGATGATAATTGCACGCGACCGGCACCGGAACGCTCTGGGCACGGCGGAAGGTCCAGGTGGCTTCGGCGCCGACTGCCAAGACGATGTTCGCCGGCGTGTCGCCCAGCGGCGAAAAGGCGACGTTCTGGGCGACCGGATCGGAGTTCACAATGCGATACTCCTGCTTGTCGGTCCAGATGGTCATGCAGTGCGGCATGAAGATGCAGTCGCGGTTGTCGAGGAGGACCTGCTTTTCGACCGCCTCCTCGAGCTCCGGGCAGACATCGACCCGGCGGTCGCGGACGTAGAGATAGACGTTGCCCAGCCCGCCGTCGTCGGCCACCATGAGCGATTCGTCGCGAATGTCGAACTTGCCGCAGCAGTCGACGTCTTTGTCGACTTTGAGCTTCTTGCGCTCCGGCGCGGGACCGTCGTACATGAAGCGACCCTTGAGATCGCCCCACTTATCGGCCGCGGCGGCCCTGAGGATCGCAGGCGCGGAGAATCCGGCGGCAAACCCGCCGGCTACTGCGGCGGTGCCGGCCAGGAACTGACGTCGGCGGATTCGGTGTTGCATGGGATTCTCCCGTGGTGCGCGAAGCGGTCGAAGGAGTGAATACTCGGGTGCTCAGTCCGCTTTCCTGTTGCTCTGCTTGCCGCTGTCCATCCACTCACGGACGGAGGTGCGGCGACGAAGGTACCAATCATAGTTTAACAGCAATTCACGTACGGCGTCGAGTTGCTGCGGGCTGCTGCCTTCGTAGAGGTCCTGGCCCATCGGCGGCCCCTCGGGCGGGAAGTTGACAGGCATGCCCGTGTAGGGCAGGACCGATTTCGGGTTGGCCAGCCAGCGCCGCAGGTAGTCGGGTCGAAGTCGCCGGCCTACCTGCTCCAGGTCCGGCCCGAGGATCGTTTGTATATCACCGCCCGGGCTGTAGTCGCCGATGATGTGGCACTTGGCGCAGTAGGTCGTGCGATCGGTCACCAGCCGCATGGCTTTGTCGAACCGATTGAGTCGCTCCGGTTCAGGGTCGGAGGGGACGGTGACACGCCCTGCCGGCGAGGACGTGTAGGGAAACTCGGCTTGTGAGACGGCTGCGAAGTAGTCGACCAGCTTTGCCGCCTCGAGGGGCGAGAGATGGTACCGGGGCATTCTCAGGACGACCGCGGGACGGATGGGAACCGGGTTGAGAAGGTACTCGTACAGCCAGGAGGGCTCGACGGCGTCGCCCTCGTGGACCAGCGGCGGCGGGACCCAGCCCCAGGCCTCCATCTCCGCGGCGGTCGAGCCGGCCGCTCGGGCCTCGTCGAGCACGAAGGGATAGAGGAGACGCGAGAAGGCTCCTCCTCGGGGCGGCCGTCGCTCGAGGATCTGGGGCTCGGAGATCATCACTTCGGCGCCGCCGACCGTCCAGACCTGGCCGTTGATCGCCGCAGGTTCCCACAGGGTGAAGAAGTAAAGCGGATTGCCGTCGTCGTCTTCATCCTCCAGCAGTTCGCCTTCCTCGTCGACCCGCGGCATGCCGACTACTTCGGCATGGCCCAGCCCACGACGGTCGGTCTGCAGCGAGCGGGCGCCTTGTTCTGCCGTGAAGTGCGGTTTGGCGAACTCGAAGTCCGGCATCTCGAAGGGGTCTTCGAACTCATCGGGATCGTACTGGAACTTCCAACGTTCCATTTCCATCGTGTGGCACTCGGCACAGCCGAACTGGTCGAGCACATTGCGGCCCTCGACGATGGCACGGCCGCGGCGGTCGGGCCGGTAGACATACTTGTCGACCGGCGGGTCGGCGACGAGGCCGAGCACGAATGTGGCGATCGCCTCCCGTTCGGGATCGGTGAGCGCGAAGCGGCCCATCGTGAGTTGTTCGTTGTAGGGCTTGTTGGGTGCGACCTGGTAGTCGAAGCTGCGCGGAGCGCGGAGCTTCTGCCAGATGAAGCCTTCGCGACGCTGCTGGTGGATGGCTTCGAGGTAGAAGGGATCGTCGGAACGCGGCTTCTTCCCAGCCGATCTCTCCTTGACAGCCCCCAATCGATAACCAGCTTCTTCCCCCGGCTCTCGACTCTCATCACTCAACTCTCGACCCTCCGACTCCCGGCCCCGGAGGGCGAGGAAACGGTGGACCTGGTTGAAGGCCAGCAGCGACTCCTCCTTGCGGCCCCAGTCGGAAAGGGCCGGACCGATCGGCTGCGCGTCCTCGAAGCCGGGGATGTCGTGACAACCGAAGCAGCCGCGCTTGCGGATGGTCCGGCGGCCGACGTAGCGGAGCTTTTTGTCGAGCGTCATCGGGCCGATCAGTTCGCGGGCGTCGCCTTCGACGTCGCCGGCCAGGTTCTCGGGGATGCCTTCGCCCAGATACTGACGGGCGAGCCGCTGCGGGTAGGCCTTGCTCAGGTGCTCAAATGCCAGATCATTCAAGTCCTGTTCCACCAATTCGGTTCGCGGACCGGGCTGCCATCCGTCCGACTCGAGCAGCCAGGCGGCAATATCGGCGGCCGGGTCGGTCATGCGGGGTTTTTCGGCCAACGTGTCCGACTCGCTCCCGTCCGCGTTGAGCGGGACCGGTTCCAGCAAGGCGTTGGGCATCGTGGTTCGCGGTGAATGGCGGGCCGGATCGCGGATCCAGCTTACCAGCCAGCGGCGGCCGGAATCGCTGGTGATCTTGGACCCGAGGCGGGTCAAGTCGGGGCCCTGAATCGAGGTGATTTTGGGATAATCTTCGTGCCGATGGCATGCCGCGCAGCCCTTGGTGAGAAACAGCTCCTTGCCTCGCTCGGCCGACGGCGATTCGGTCACCTCCGGCGGCGCTCCCAGCGGCGGGACGGGTTGGCCGGCCGACAGCAGGTACTCGGTTACGGAGCGGACCTCGACGGCCTCGAACCGCCGGGCCTGGCGGAGGCTCTCGCCCTCAAGGTGTTCGTGCAGACCGAAGAAGTGTGGCATGCGGGTGCTCGGACGGAAGCCGGTGGGATCGGCGATCCAGCTTTCCATGAACGCCGCGTCGAGCTTGCTTGCCGTGTCGCGAAGGCTGGGGCCGACCTTGCGCATCGTGCCGGGATTGGGGGCCTCGGTGGAAAGAATCTCGGTGAGGCGATCCTCATCGGAATCGAGGAGCTTACCAACGAGTTCGCGCCTGGCAGAGGATTCCTCGGGGTGCTCGACGACCCGGCGCGCGAGCCGCTCGGCGTCTTCGTCGAGGCGACGGCTGGCGAGCAACTCAAGGGCCGCTTCGTGATAGTTCGGCTCCAGTCGCATGTCCGGTCCGATCCGCCGCCCCGATCCATCCACACCGTTGATCTCGTGGCATCCAAAACAGCCGTTGCGGCGGACCAGGTGATACCCTTGGAGCAACTTCGGCGCGGGCGGGTCGGGGAATCGCTCGCCGGGCTCCAAGTCGGTCACGTCGTGGTGGCAGCGGAGACAACTGCTTTCGGCAAAACGCGCCGCCCGCATGGGGAGATCCCAGTGCTCGTTCCCGAACCAGTCGTAGTGCTGCTGCCAGCGGCGGCGATTGGTGGGGTCGTTCGGTGTATGCGACGCGAACCGAAACTCGGTGGCACTGCCCTGTCCTTCATGGCAGATCGTGCAGCCGAATTCCGCCACAGGATGCGGACTGAGAGAACCGACGAACAGATCGAGCCGCGGATGGGCACAGTAGGGCTGCGGTAGACCACGCCGCACCTTCAGTTCGATCGGCGGCGCAGCTTCCTCCTCGTCGTCTTCCGCGCCGGACGAAATGGGTGAGGCTGCTGCCGCAATCAGTCGCATGCGGGCCTCGTCGCGCGTTTCGACCGGGTGGCCGTCGATCACGAGAAAAACGTCTCCGGCGAGCAACAGGGCGTCGGCTGCGGGCGTTCGGGGCAGGACCAGGCCGACCGTTGGGGCGGCCGGATCGAGTATGCCATTGGGCGCCAGGGCGAGGCCGTACAGCTTTTCCAGCGACGGATCTTCAGGTTGCTCCGTGGCGGCTGGCGGCCTAGGGAGCTTCAGGGCGAGGACTTCAGGCGACGGACATGCGGGGACGGAGGGCTGGCCGGGTTGCGCCTTGTCGATGCCCACGTGACAGGTCGTGCAGCGATCGAAACGCGCGACTTGGGCAAAGTTGTAGTCGATCGTCAGTTCCGGCAACCACACCTGATCGACAGACAACGGACTTCCCAAGGCGTCGATCAGCGGAAGACTCAAGACCTTTTTGCCCCAGCTCGAGGTCTGCCGGCGGAGCGTCTGCCGCATGCGGTCGATCTTCGCACGGTGCTCGGCCAACGCGCGAAGGGCCTGGTCCTCCTCGGCGGTTAGTTTCGCAACGAGTCCGCTGAGCGCGTCGTGATGGAGGGCGGCGTCCTCTTTCCGCGCAGTCAGCCGGGCAACGTCCTGTTTGGCCGCATCAACCTCGCGCTGCAATGCCTCGAGCTTCGTCTGCGGCAACCCCTGGCCGACGGCTGACTCGTAAGAGCTGCGGATCTCGTCGAGGTCGGCTCGCCGGAAACGCAGCTCGCGCTCGGCGTTGTCCAGGCGGAGCTTTGCGGCCGCAACAAGCTCGGCGAGGCGTTTGAGGGTGCGACTGCGATCCGCCGCACGGGCGTTTGGATCGAGAGACGCCAGGTCGGGCGGTTCAGTACCGCGGGCCTTTGCGTCGCGGAGGATCTCGTCGCGAAACTCTTCGATCGCCGCCGGATCGAGCACGGCGGAGCGGGCGCGTTCCAGCCGTTGCTGCAATTCGGTCTCGTGGCGGGTGAATTCGTCGCTTTGCTCTTGCTGGATTTGCGCCTGGGTGAGCCAAGGTTCAATCCGATTCTGGAACGTCCGCTGGTAGCCCTTCCACTCCCGCCCGTGGTCGACGGCCAACATCCAGACGGTAACCCCCAGCAGCGTCGCCGAAGAGAGGGCGAACACGACGTGGAGTCGCTTGATGTTGTAGAAGCTGTCGTCCGGGGAGGGCATGTGGGAAGTTGTCAGTTGTCAGTTGTCAGTTTAGAAGTTGAGGAAGTATTCGGGGATGCTGAGGAGGTAGCTGAGGTTGAAGGTCCAGCGGAGGAGCATTTTTATCGGGAGCATGAACATCATGAGGAGGAGGAGACTGAGAATCGTGTAGCGGCCGGGGCCCATGCGGTTGCGGAGATCTCGGAGGAGGGTGCGGCCGAGAAGCATGGGGAGGATGATGAAGTAGGCGCCGAGAATGACCAGACCGGCGATTTCTCGCCAGGCGATGTAAGCGAGTTCACGGACTACGCCGACGCCACCCGGGGGCTGCGGCAAGGATCGGTCGAGCCAGAGGACCCAGAAGTACTCGGAAAGTTTGATGTTGTTCAGCGCGAGCACTTTGTGGGGGTCTTGGGGCTCGTAAAGCCCAAAGAAGTTCCAGTTGGGCCCGCGGAAAAACGTTCCGATGAGGATCAGGACGATCCAAAGCTGGAGGAAGCCGAACTGGAAGACGATATAGGCGAACCGGCGCTCGCGAATCGTGTAGTAGCCGCTCCCTCGCGGGTTGAAGTCGAGGTACGGAATGGCGATCAGGCCGAGAATGATCAGCGTCGGCAGGATGACGCCGGCGATGGCAGGATCGAAGAAGACCAGCATTTCCTGCAGACCAAGAAAATACCAGGGGGCCTTCGATGGATTTGGCGTGACGACCGGGTTTGCCGGCTGCTCCAGGGGCGCGCGGACCAGAAGCGACCAGACGATCAAGATTGCCGTGCCGACGACGATACCGATCAACTCGACGTAGACCACGTCGGGCCAGACGAGGACCGTGTCGCTGTAGTCGCTTTCAATCGGCAATTCGTCCCGCTCGAGCCGTTCGTCGTTCTTCACCGCCTGGTACGCGCCGAGCCAGGTGAAGAAGCCCAGCAAGTAGACCATGCCCACGATCGGGATGTTGTCCGGCTTGGTGACCGTGGCGGCGAACTCCTGGTCGGTGAGCGAAACGCCCATCCAGAGCAGCGAGAGATTGAAAACCGTCCATGCCACCCCGGGCCGAACGAAAACTCTGCGGCCGAGATAAAGTGCCACGAGAATCGCGAAAGTGCCGACCGTGAACGTAACGGGGCCGAGGGCGGCGTCGAGGGCGTCTTTGGACCACTCCGGCAGCACGGGCGGGCGGCCTTGCGCCGCGGCGAGGGCCAGACCGCCGAAAACCGCGGCGACCCCAAGCCAGCCAGCGGCGGCCAGAGGATCGCGGAGCTTCCGCCAGACGTAGTACACCGCCAGCGCGTTGAGCAGCGCCGCCGCGAGGTAGAACCACGCGAGCGGCGTTGAAGCCTGTGCGATGAAGTCGGCGGAGGTAACGTGCATTATCAAGTGCTGAAAAAGCGAAGGTGCGGTTGAAAGGGGCGGGCGTGTGGCACTGCTTGTGATTGGACGGATTGTCCATGCATGTCCGACGCACCACAATCACAAGCAGTGTGCAGCGTCCTGTGGCAAATGTGCGCAACACTGCTTGGAGTTGTGGAGGCTTTGACTCGCGTGGGGAACGCATTCAACTCCAAGCAGTGCCACACCGGTCTTCTCCTTTAGATATAATGTGATGCCTACTGGCTCGGTCCGCTGATCCCGCCGTCCTTCCGCACTCGCCAGAAGTGCAGCGCGATGAGGAAGGAGGCGATCAGGGGAAGGGCGACGCAGTGGAGGACGTAAAACCGGTTCAGGGTCTCTTCGCTTACCGTCGGCGAACCCAGCAGCAGGTATCGGGCGTCGGAGCCGCTGGTGATCATGTCGACGCCGTCGACGGTGAGGAGTTGTTGCCCGGGGCCCTCGTGGCCCACCAACGGCACGGCCCGCGCCATGTTCGAGCCGACGGTGACGGCCCACATCGACAACTGGTCCCAGGGGAGCAGATAGCCGGTGAAGGACAGCAGGAGCGTCAGGACCAGGAGCACGACGCCGACTCCCCAGTTGAACTCCCGCGGTGGTTTGTAGCTGCCGGTAAGGAAGACCCGGTACATGTGCAGCCAGACGGCGATCACCATGGCGTGGGCCGCCCAGCGGTGGACCTCGCGGAGGATGCCGAGCGATACGACGTCGCGCAGGGCGAGCATGTCGTTATAGGCCCACTCGACCGTCGGCCGGTAGTAGAACATCAAAAGCACCCCGGTGATCACCTCAACGATGAACAGAAAGAAGGTGATCAGGCCCATCCCCCAGGTAAAACCGAACCGCAGCGCATGTTTCTGGATCGAGACCGGGTGGACGTGCAGCACGAGGTTGGTGAGCACGACGACGACGCGGTTTCGCCGGTCGACCGGCGCGGGATGCCGAAAGATGCTTTTCCAGACCTGCGAGTTGCGTATTTTGTCGCTGAGGGGCATGCGTTTGGTCAGGCGGGGACGTAGGAGCGGGGATCGCTCCACTGGCCGAGTTCTTCCTGGAAGATCTGGCTTGAATCAACTTCCAGTTGCCCGTCGTCGGCAATCCGCACGGCGTAACGCTCCAGGGGGCGTGGGGCGGGGCCTTCGAAATTGATTCCATCGATGTAGAATCCGCTGCCGTGGCAGGGGCATTTGAACCTCTGCTCGGTTTCCTGCCAGATCGTAATGCAGCCAAGATGGGTGCAAACCGTCCGGAGTGCGCAAATCTGTTGCTTTCCGTCGTACACGGTGTTGACGATCCAAATGCCGTGCTGTCCTTTATATCTCGTCTCCACATGCCCGCGCGGATAGTCGCGCGGAAAGCCGACTTTGAAGCGGTTGGGCGGCTTTGTCACGACATTGGGATAGAGAAACCGGGCAGTTCCGGCGGCCCAAATCCCGCCAACTGCGCCCAGAGCCGTGAAACCCAGGCCAAGGAGCGATCCAAAGAGAGTCCGCAGGAGCCCTCGGCGTTTCGGATCGGGATTGGTGTTGCGACGGCCCGCTGGGGGCGACGCGGGGGCGTGTTTGCCGGCCATGACGCGAGTTTCCGGGACTCGATCGCTGCGGTGTGGGATCAATTCTCGCGCGAGACGGACTTCTCCCAAGCAACGCAGCAGGGTGGCCGAATCGCGGACGAGACATCTGCTTCCCTACTTTATGGTTCGGCACGCAAGACATGTCAACTCGGAGCAGCAGGTTTAATCCACCTGTTGTGAGGGCTCGGCGGGGCCAATTCGGTCCGTCGGCAGGCCGAGGGAGATTCCACGTTTTCCCAGGCGATATTGACGTTTGCGGGATACCAGCGTCCCGTGACGAAACGCCCTGCCCCTTCCGGATTTGTCCGAACGGCTTTAGAATCGCCGATTCGTAGTGCGTTTTTCGGGAGGAGAGAATTCATGAACGTCTTGATCATCGGCAGCGGCGGACGCGAACATGCCTTGGCCTGGAAAATCGCCCAGAGCCCTCGAGCGAAACACGTTTTTGTCGCCCCGGGCAACGCCGGCACCGCGGCGGATGCCGAGAACATCGATATTGCTGAGAACGACTTTGCCGGCCTGATCCGCTTCGCGAAAGAGTTGAAGGTCGATTTGACGGTCGTCGGCCCCGAGGCCCCTCTGGCGGCCGGGATTGTGGATGCGTTCGAAAAAGAGAAGTTGCGGATTTTCGGGCCCAGCAAGGCCGCGGCGGAACTCGAGGCGAGCAAGGTCTTCTGCAAGGATCTGCTCCGCAGCGCCGATGTGCCGAGCGCCGACTACAAAACCTTTCGCGACCCCGACAGGGCGATTCAGTACCTCAAGGAACGAGAAGACGTTCCGGTCGTGGTCAAGGCCGACGGGCTGGCCGCCGGCAAGGGAGTAGTCGTCTGCGACACTCGCGAGCAAGCGCTCGAGGCGGTCCGTCAGATCGCCCGCGAAAAGGTCTTTGGCGAAGCCGGCAACCGGGTGATCATCGAGGAGCGGCTGCATGGCCAGGAGGCGAGTGTACTGGCGATTACCGACGGCCAGACGATCGTCACGCTTCAGCCCGCGCAAGACCATAAGCCGGCCTACGACGGTGATACCGGGCCGAACACGGGCGGTATGGGGGCTTATTCGCCAGCGCCGCTGGTGAGCGACAAGTTGCTGCACTGGATCGCGGAGCACGTATTGGTTCCGACTGTGCATGCGATGAAACGAATTCGGCGGCCGTTCCGTGGCGTGCTCTATGCGGGCCTGATGATTACCAACCAGGGGCCGAAGGTGCTGGAGTACAACGCACGGTTTGGCGACCCGGAGTGTCAACCGCTCGTGATGCGATTGAAGACCGACCTGGTCGACGTGCTCGACGCGGCCGTGCGGGGGGAACTGGATCAGATCGGGCCGCTCCAATGGGATCCGCGGCCCGCGGTCTGCGTGGTGATGGCGAGCGAAGGCTATCCGGGCAAGTACACGAAGGGACACCCGATCCGTGGTCTGGAAGAGGCTTCGGCAGTCGCTGATGTAAAGGTGTTTCACGCCGGCACGAGCCTGCGGGAGAGACAGGTGGTCACGGCGGGCGGCCGGGTGCTTGGGGTGACGGCGTTGGGCGATAGCATCTTGAAGGCGAAACTGCAGGCCTACACGGCGGTGAAGAAGATCCGTTGGGACGGGGCGTGGTGCCGAAAGGATATCTCCGACAAGGCAACGCGGTAGGACGCGTTCTTTGGAGTGCGCGTGACTTGTCACCGCTTTCTTTGCGTTTTCTCTTCCTCCTTACCTACAGCGCCGTCTCTACCGGCGCCAGTGAAGGCTTGCGGGGCGAGAAGAAAGAAGAAGGAAAGAAAGCGACGACAGGTCGTGCGCACTCCAAAGAAAGACCCCGCCGTTGCGGGCGGGGTCGATTCGCTTCTGACGGACATAACGGAGGGGATTACGCGCCGTTGAGGATCCGGTCCGCCTCCTCCATGCCGTAGTCCATGATGTAGGGCATACCGGAGACTTTGGCTGCGTCCTCCGTCAGAGCAATGACGTCGGCCCGCTTGAGCGTATCCAGCCGGAAGCTGCGGGCGCCGGCCATGAGCTGGGTGAGCCCGGTTTTCAGCTTATCGACGTAGGTGTACATGGCGATTGCCCCCAGCGGCATGCGATCCATCGTCGATTTGCCGTATTTCTCGGCCAGGGTCTCGTAGGTGGCGAAGATCTGTTCCGGCTTGTCGCCGAAGGCTCTTACGGTTGCCGGCAGTTCCTTCCACTTGGTGCCGTTGCTCCCGCGGATCACGCCCTCGATGTTGTCGCCCACAAAACCTGGGACCATCAGGGCACGGCCCATGCAGACGGCCCGGAAGTACGGTGCGCCCATTGCGAGGACCTTGAAGATATGGTCCTCGGTCGAGAATCCGCCGGCCATGGCGAGGTGAGGGATCCACTCGCCGCGGGTGGCCAGCTTCTTGGCGAAGTTATAGGCCAAGCACTGCAAGTAGAACGTGGGGATGCCCCATTCCTGCATCATCCGCCACGGGCTCATTCCCGTGCCGCCGCCGGCGCCGTCGATCGTCAGCAGGTCGACTCGGGCTCTCGACGACCATTTGATCGCCATTGCCAGTTCCCGGGGACCGTACGCGCCCGTCTTCAGCGACACACGCTTGACGCCGATCTGGCGGCGGAGATACTCGACCGCCCGCAGGAAGCCCTCTTCGTCGATGAATCCCAGGCGGGAGTGTCGCTCGAATTCGCGAATCGCACCGGACTTGAAGGCGGCCTGGACGACCGGATCTTCCGGATTCGGAGTGACGATGTAACCTCGCCGGCGGAGCTCAAGCGCCCCGTCGAGATCCCGCACCTTGATCTCGCCGCCGATGCACTTGGCTCCCTGGCCCCACTTCAGCTCGATCGTCTCGACGCCAAGTTCCTTCACGACGTACTCGGCCACGCCCAGCCGCGTGTCTTCGACGTTCATCTGGACGATAATGTCGCCGTATTCGTCCTTCCACTCCCTGTAGAGCTTCACCCGGCGTTCCATCTCCGGCGAATGGGCCACCCGGCCGAACTTGTCCAGTTCGAGCCCATGGTCGATGCCGCAGACGTTTTCGCCGACGACCAGCGAAATGCCGCACACGGCGGCGCCGGCGGCCAGCCCGTTCCAGTGTTTTCTGGCGATGTCCGTCGAGCCGAGGGCGCCGGTGAAGATCGGCATCCGCATCCGCACCGGATGCATGTGGCCGTAGACAGTCGTGGTGTTGACGTCCGGGAAAATCGCCTTATCGGGATTCGCCTCGTCGATCGCCTCGGCACCGAGCGCGTAGCCCATGATGTTCAGGTGCGAGTAATCGACCGGATACTCCTTGTCGCCGCCGGCGGTCAGTTCGCCGAACGGCTCGGGATAGATTACCTCGCGGCCTCGCAACGAGGACTTGAACACCTCGCAATTGCCGACACAACTGTCGAGGCAACGCGTGCATAGCCCCGAATAGGGGGCAACGTTGCGTGAGCGGTTTTTGGTTTGCGAGATGTCGTTCCCGCTGGGCATCTGTAGGTTCATCGCGACCTCCACCTGACCAGAAATGCGGTATGTGCTGCCGTCTGCGGTCCTGACTGGGCCGACAAGAGCCCCGATTTTAACACGCCGACCATTATCAGGAATGGCCATTTTTGGTAATAGATAAAATTAGAAATGCTTATAGTAATTCGTGCGGTTGGGCAGGCGCTGGGACGCGTTTTGCTGGCAAGCGTGACGGCCGGCCCGGATTATTCATGGCGCGCGGCGAGTGCGGCGCTGATTGCCCCATCGTGAATAGTCCGGGCTGGCGAAGGTTCGGGACGGTGCCGGCTCGTCCGCCGCAAGTTGCCGAGCGGAATACTGCAGAGCGTCGTCTTCGTCGCCACGCGTCGGTCCGATAGCGGATCAGTTTTCCGGCAGAAACTGAACCGCGTCGAGGATTACGTGGCCGTCCGTCCCTTCATTGGAAATCACGACGACAGCCGGCCGCTCGGCCGAGAAGCGAAACGTTCCGATCGGGAAGAACGCTTGATCTTCCGTCGGGTCCTTTTGCTGATTGACGACGACGCTCTTGGTCCCGTCTACGGCGTGCACCTTCACCGGAACGTTCGTTGCCCGATTCGTTGAGGGAGAGTACGCGATGCGCACGACGTAGCGGCCCGCTTTCGGCAGGGCGGCTTCGAAGCGGGCGGACTTCTCGCCCTTTTGTTCGCCGAGATCGTGTTGATAGCCGACGCCAACGAACGGGCCGATCGCGCTGGATCTGCCCCATGCGCCGACGAGCGTCGCCTGCTGGTCGTCGACAACCACGCCCGCGAGTTTCCGGGGGTCGAGCATGACGGCCGCCTTCTGCTTGGGACCGGTCCACTCGAGCACCTGCCTGTCCGCAAGCAGTTTTCCCCGCATCGCAGCATAGTCGATCGCCTGAACGTCCGCGTCGGCGTCGATTGCCAGCGACGCGGCCGTGGCGGCCGACTGCCCGAGGATCATGAACACCGGCTCCATGCGAATCGAGCCGTAGGCGATATGCGAGGCCGACAGGCACACCGGCACCAGCAGGTTCGTGCACTCGGCGGCCTTGGGCACGATCGCACGGTAACTGATCGGGTACGGCCCCGCCACGCCGACCTCCACGTCGCCCTCGTTGCGGGCGTGGCCGTTTTCGTCGACGTAGCGCTGCACGTGGTGCGAGTCCATCCCGTAGGCGCCGAGGCCGATCGAATCCTCGGCCGTCACTTGCCAGCGGCAGTTGTGCTCGGTCATCACGTACTCGCCAATCATCCGCCGTGCTTCGCGGACGTAGAGTTGGTGGGGCCAGTTTCCTTTGTCGGTGAACTCATCCTTGGCCAGGCCCCAGGTCTGGAACTCGTTGCGAACCTTCTCCGGAACGCGAGGGCTGTTGGCCAGCGTCCACATCAGCCCCTCCTGGTAGGCTTTGTGTTCCTCGACGATCCGCCGGCGCGTCTCGTAGTCTCCATCCGGGTAGTCGTAATTCATGCCGATGTTGTCGGTGGAGATGGCGAAATTGTTGTTGGTGTCGGTCTTGCGGTTGGGCATGGCCGAGGGGGCCCAGGGAATCCGGTGATCGCCCGCCTCGAAGTTTCGCAGCAGAAGTTCGTACCTGAGCGGGTCGTAGCCTTCGGGTTTCGGCCAGGCAACGCGGTTCTCGGCAACATCGGTGGTGCACATGCGGAAACAGTAAGCCTGCACGCGGCGGTCGCCCTCGCCCTCCTTGCCCGGGCCTCCGGCATGGACGCCCGGCAGGACTCCGCTGGACGGATCGCCGGGCTTAACGTAGGGGTCCACCGGTTTGACGAATTGGTGATAGATCGCGTGACCGGTTTGCACCCCGTTGAGCGTCTCGCCGTACTGTTCGTTCGATTCGCGACCAACGGCGTACGACACACCGGCCTCGGCCATCAAGTCGCCTTCGTAGGTTGCATCGATGAACATCTTGCCGGCAAAGGTTTTGCCCGATTCCATAGTGATCGAAACGATCCGCGGGCCGTTCTTGGTCACGCCCCGGTCCAAGTCGAGTCGTTCGCCGCGGAGCACGGGGACGCCGGCCTCCCGGATCATCGCCTCGAATACTTCCTCGGCGGCGTGCGGCTCGAACCCCCACATCGTGTCGATGTCGATCGAACGGCCTCGCTTGCGAGTGGTGTACTCCTGGCGAGTCTCCTGCTGCCAGGCGGAGGGCTGCTGATAGTACTGGTAGATCCGCTGGTAGAACTGCCGGGAAATCCCGCCGATCGCGTCCTTGTTGCCGATATCAGTGGCCCCTAATCCGCCCGAAGTGAGGCCGCCCAAATGCTGCCCCGGTTCGACGAGCACGACGCTCCTGCCCATCCGCGCTGCCTGCACGGCCGCCGCTATACCGCCGGAAGTTCCACCGTAGACAACGAGATCACACGACTGCTCGGCGGCCTGTGCGGCCGACGAAGTGAGAAGGACGGCGAAAATCAAGAGAGTCCGCATCGAAAGTTCCTCCATTGCCGGCACAAATATCCTCTCAGAGAGGATATCGCAGCGACCGGCCCGCCGGCAAGCAGCCCGGCTACTGCCGCTGCTGTTGTCCATTCCGGAGCGGAGGGCTCTAACCGAGAGCAGCCGGGCTAGTGAAACGGCCGCACACCCATTATGAATAATCCGGACTATTCCCTCCGTGCCGCTTCAGGCGGACATACCACCCACCGGGTACTGCTCTTGTCCAAGACTGCGGTACCGCTTAAATTATCACCTCCTGGCTTCGGTCAGGGTCGCGTGTCAGGGACGACCGCCAGCGACAAACAAGGACGAACGCCGCCATGTCGATTTCGTGGTATCCGTCCGTCTTGCCCAAGGAAGGGCACGACGGAATTCCGGCCGCCGTTACGGTCGAAGCTTCTCCCACCCCACCGGTCGCCACGTCGGTGCGCCGCGCGATCACGCGTACTCGACGGTGGCTGCTGGACCAGCAGCAGGACGATGGTTGCTGGGTCGCCGAACTGGAAGGCGACACAATCCTGGAAAGCGAGACAATTCTGTTGCTCGCCTTTCTTGAACGCGAGGACTCCGAACTCGCGCACCGGCTCGCCCGCCGCTTGCTCCACCAGCAGCTTCCCGAAGGCGGCTGGGCAATGTATCCCGGGGGAGAACTGGAAATCAGTGGGAGCGTCAAGGCATACTTCGCGCTGAAGCTTACCGGACACGATCCGAGTTGCGAGCCCATGCAGCGGGCCCGTCGGGCGATTCTCGCCCGCGGCGGCGCCGACGCGGTGAACAGCTTCACCCGTTTCTACCTGGCGATCCTGGGCCAGATCCCGTACAGCCAGTGCCCGGCGGTTCCGCCCGAGGTCGTGCTGCTGCCCAAATGGTTTCCGGTGAACTTGTACGCCGTCAGCGCGTGGTCTCGCACGATGATCGTGCCGTTGTCGATCATCTCGGCCTTGCAGCCGGTTCGAAGAATCGAGGCGCGGGTGGGGATCCGGGAACTGTTCTTGCGGGATCCGGAACACTGGCCGGCGCTGCGGTGTCCGGGGCTGCCGGGTGCAACGGGCCTCGTAAGTTGGGACCGCTTCTTCCGCATTGTGGACCGAATGTTCAAGTGGTGTCAGCGGAAAAACCTCCTCCCGTGCCGCGGCAAAGCACTCCGCGCGGCCGAGCGTTGGATGATCGAGCGGTTCGAGCGAAGCGATGGAATGGGCGCGATCTATCCGCCAATCGTCTGGAGCCTCGTCGCGCTGCGCTCGCTCGGCTATGACGACGAGAGCCCCGAGGTCCGCCAGTGCAACAAGCAACTGCACGACCTGGTGCTGGTCGACGATCGAACGAGCGAAGCACGACTGCAACCGTGCAAATCGCCCGTCTGGGATACGGCGATCACCTTGCGAGCACTTGCGGCCGGTGGACTGGGTCCGGAACACCCGTCCATCGTGCGCGCGACGCGCTGGCTTCTCGACAAGCAGGTGTTAAGGCCGGGCGACTGGTCGGAGACGGTCTGCGCCGAACCGGGCGGGTGGTGCTTCGAGTTCAATAACGACTTCTATCCCGACTGCGACGACACCGCCATGGCGCTGATGTCGCTTAAGGATCAGTTCGACGGCCCGCGGGCTGGTGTCGCCATTCCTCCGAGCCTGAGGGTGTTTGGCAACGAAGTGCCCGAGGGTGCGGAGGATCGCGAAGCGATGCTCGGGCGGACTGCCGGCGCAATCCGCACCGGGTTGGCCTGGCTGCTGGCGATGCAAAACGACGACGGCGGGTGGGGCGCGTTCGACCGCAACAACAACCGGCAATTCCTTTGTTATGTGCCATTCGCCGACCACAACGCAATGATCGATCCGAGCACGCCCGACCTGACCGGCCGTGTGCTGGAGGCCCTGGGAAAACTGGGCCGCCAAATGGGCGACCCGGCCGTGGACCGCGCGGTCGCCTACCTGCGTCGCAGCCAGGAGCCCGACGGAAGCTGGTTCGGCCGTTGGGGCGTCAACTACGTGTATGGCACATGGCAGGTCCTGGCCGGCCTGGTCAGCGTCGGCGTTCCAACCGACGATCCGGCAGTTGTTGGCGGGGCGCAATGGCTGATTACGCATCAGCAGCCGTGCGGCGGCTGGGGCGAGTCGCCCGACACTTACGACAATCCTCGGCTTCGCGGCCAAGGACCGGCAACGGCGTCGCAAACGGCTTGGGCGATCCTGGGTCTTCTCGCTGCCGGCATGGTGAACCACCCGGCGGTTGTGAGGGGAGTCCGGTATCTTCTTGACAACCAGCAGCACGATGGCACCTGGGACGAAAATGAGTTCACCGGTACGGGGTTTCCTCGGGTTTTCTATCTGCGGTACCATTATTATCCCATTTACTTCCCGCTCATGGCGCTTTCGCAATGGGCCGTGACGGCAACGGTTCCGGTGGCGGCCACGGCGGTACGAGTTGCCGATGTGGCCGTGCAGGAGATGACGTGCGGTGTTGCCGCGGCGGCAAATTCTTAGAACTTCAGGTAACCCATGCGATTTCCGCTTTCCCTTACCCGCTCGCTGACGAGCTACCTCATCAAGAAACGACTGTCGGGCCAACAGAAGTTCCCCCTGGTCCTGATGCTGGAGCCTCTGCACGCGTGCAATCTCACCTGCACCGGTTGCGGGCGGATCCGGGAGTACGCAAGCACGATCAACCGCACGTTGTCCGTCGAGGAGTGCCTCAGCTCGATCGACGAGTGCGGTGCTCCGATTGTCAGCATTTGCGGCGGTGAGCCGCTGATCTACCGCGGCATCGAGGAACTGGTCGCCAAGACGGTCGCGCGGGGGAAGCACGTTTACCTGTGCACGAATGGAACCTCGCTGGAGAAGAAGCTCCCGGGGTTTCGCCCCGGCTCCCGACTGTTCATCAACGTCCACCTCGACGGCATGGAGGCGACGCACGACCAGGCCGTCCAACGGCAAGGCGTGTTTGCCAAGGCCGTGGCGGGAATCAAGGCGGCCAAGGCGGCTGGTTTCCAGGTCTGCACGAACACGACCGTCTATCGCGAGACCGACATCCACGAAATCGCCGTTCTCTACGATTTTTTGACAGAACTGGATGTCGACGGCTTCATGATCGCCCCGGCCTACGGCTACGCGGCGGTGCAAGAGACCAATCCCGACGGCGCGGCCGAGATCTTCCTCACCCGCGACGAGATCCGTGCCAAATTCCGGCAGGCGAGGGAACTGCTCCGAAGCTATCGGATGGTGACCTCGCCGCTGTACCTGGAGTTTCTGGCGGGCGAGCGCGAGTTGAGCTGCGCCGCCTGGGCCAATCCGACCAGGAACATCAAGGGATGGAAAGGGCCCTGCTACCTGATCACCGACGGCCACTATCCCACCTATCGGGATCTCATCGAGTCGACACAGTGGGAGGATCTCGGGCCCGGCAACGATCCTCGCTGTGAGCATTGCATGATGCACTGCGGCTTCGAGCCTGCCGCGGTCTTTGCCGCGCAGCGCGACCTCCGCGCGATGCTTCGTATGGCCGCCTGGCAGATGACTTGACTTTCGCTCTTCGAGGATTCAAGATTCGGGGATGGTTCTCCGCTATCTTGTCCGCAACTGGCTTCAGAACGCCGCTCGGGAAAAAGTCCGCCAGACCGTTGTCGAGGCGGCCCGCAAGGAATTCGCCGCTGCCGGGGAAGCGGCTCAGCAGCCGCCCGATGAACCGGAAGAGCGTCCGGCGGACGTCGGGGTGGTCTTCGCGCTGGGCATCGAGTCGGGAGGGCTAGAGGATCTGCTCAGCGGGGTCGTCACGACCCGCGGCTATGGTTTCACGGCAAAGGAAGGCGGCTATCGCGGACGCAAGATCGTGTTGTTTCGCTCCGGTTCCGGAAAGGCAGCCGCCCGGCAGGCGGCCGAAGCGATGATTTCCGGACACAAACCCCGTTGGCTCGTCTCGGCGGGGTTCGTCGGCGGGCTGGCTGCCGGTGTCAAACGGCACGACGTGATCATGGCCGACACGCTCAAGGACGCGACGGGCCAGCAGCTCAAAGTCGATTTGAAAGTCGATCCCGAGTCGCTGGCGAGAACGCCGGGCGTCCATGTGGGATCGCTCGTGACCGTCGACGAGATTCTCCGGCTGCCTTCGGAGAAGCGGGCGCTCGGCGTGCGCCACCATGCGCTTGGCGTGGACATGGAGAGCTTTGCGGTGGCGGAAGTCTGCCGTCAGCGCGAGGTGAAGTTTCTTGCGATTCGCGTGGTTACCGATGCGGTGGACGAGCAGCTTCCGCCGGACCTGGAAAAGTTGATGCGGCAGAGCACGAAGTTGTCGAAGTTTGGCGCGGTGGTCGGCACGGTGTGGAACCGTCCGGCGAGCGTCAAAGATATGTGGCAACTCAAGGAAACGGCTCTCGTCGCGTCCGATCGTCTGGGGAAGTTCCTGGCCGCGACGATCGAACAACTTGTGCCGCGGGGGGAGGGAGAAAAAACTGCGTGACGAATCGGTTGCGGTTGACGACATCAGCCTTCGTCATGGCTTCCCGCTCATTCGCGAGGCAGCCTGCGCTTTAAGCATAATCACGCTATGCTCTACCCCCTGCAATTCATCGAGCTCCCGCTGCTCTAATTGATTCAACAATCCTGCTTCGTTCAAGGCCAGCAGACGCCGAAGCCGTGCTTGCGTCTGCTCGGACGCATGGTATTCGAGGACCTTTTCCGGCGACGGTTCTGTAGACAGGAACTGAACCAACTCGGTGGCTGTTCCGGATGCTTGGGTATGAAATCCGACCAGACTCAGTTCCAGGACTGTCGGAAGCCATGAAGTGAGCGGTCGAATCCGCTGGGCCAAATCCTCAGGAACCTCCACGCTCAGTTGAACCATACAGCACCTCTTTCCAACTGCAAACGCCGTCCGAATTCATGATCTTCCAATATAAGCTTAGTTGTTCAGAGGGCTCACGGCAACCCCATCGCGGGCCTTTGGCCTCTGCCTTCAAGTTATCTTGGCAGGATCTTTACCGCCAAGTCCGTTTCCAGCTCCGGAACCATTACCGTCAGCCTTCCACCTCGCACCTCGGCGGGCTCCGCCCGCTCGACGGTTCCCTTCCAGGTCTCCCACCACTCAAGCCGATAATCTCCGTCCGGCAGCCCCGTCACGTTCAGCGTGAACTGCGCCACAGCCGGCACCGAGTCCCGAGCGTGGTTGAACCACGAGCTATCGCGGTTCTGGATCCAAAGCATCGCCACCTCTTTGCTCTTCATTCCGCAAACGAGCACGTTGGGCTTGTCCAGCACGCAGCATCCGGTCATCTCGTAGCGGGCGACCTTTACCCAGTCGCGGCCAAAATTCTCCACCCGGATACGATGGCGACCGGCGGGCACGTCGACGGCGACGTCTTCATCGTACATCGTCTCCCAGAGCTTCCACTGCGGTCGGAACACACTCTTCTTGCCGAGCCCTTCGCCACAGGGAAGATCTCGCTCGAGAACCTGCCGGTCGTCGATCCAGATCCGCAGCAGGCCGGAGTTGGATACCGTATCGACGTGCACGATGAACTTGCCCGGCGACGGGTAGTCGACAACGAACGTGGGCGGGTTCTTCAGATCGGCATGGCCTCCGCCGTGCAACAGCGCGTGCGGCCGGCGGTCGCCGCCCAGTGTACCGTCGGCCTGCATCACGAACTCATTCTGTTCGGGCTTGCCCCAGCGGCCGTCCGGAACGACGACCGCATCGCGGGTCTCCGGCTTCCGATTCTTGTCGACGTACTCCGGCGAACTCACCGCCAGCCGTTCCCAGCGAGCGGTGCCCAGCGGCAGCCCCTCGGTAAAATTGGCCAGCGCCGTGAAATGGAAATAGAGATCGAGCGGTTCGATGTAGTTTTCGTGCCACCAGGGCGCCGGCCCTCCGGCGGCAAAGCTGAAAAGGCCGGCCCACAGCGCGCTGTGAATCGCCCAGCCTTGCGGATCTTTATCGGCCGTGCTGGAGTGGCTGCGGATGCCGAACTCGCCGAAGATATGCGGCTTGTCGAATCGCTCCCACTGGTGAAGGCAGTAGCCGCGGACCGCCTCGGCCACGTTGCCGTCGTCGTTGGTGTAGCAATGGGTCTGGACGATGTCGATATTGGGGAGATCCCAGTACTGCTCCGGGCCGGTCTTGCTCCAAAAGCTCGTGGTCACAAGATGCGCAAACGGATCGATCGACCGCAGATAGTCCGACATCTCTCGATGCCAGGGGAACTTCACCTCGTCCGGCGAATCGGCCCAGCCTTCCATCTCATTGCCGAATTCCCAGCAGAGGACGTTGCTGCTGTAGCCCCAGCGAGCCACGGTGTAGCGGAGCCGTTTCCGGTAGAGCCGCCGCGCGGTCTCATCGGTGAACCACCCGCGAGGCGATTGGCACGGCCCCCCGTTTTTTGCATTGAAGGGATTCTTGGCCCAGCCGCTCTCGCGGAAGTCCTGGTGCGTGTCCATGCACATCATGTAGTAAAGCCCCAGTTCACGGGCCACTTCGAGGGACAGGTCGATTCTTGCCGCCGAATCCTGCCGATACCAGCCCAGCTTTTGGTTCCCCTCGATCCCGAAGCCGTAGGAGCACATCCACCAGCGGTTGAAATTTTCCTTCGCGGCGGCAAACTTCCGCATGGCCTCGTCGGCAAGCTGGCCGGTCGTATGGTAGATGGGCAAGTTGTGGCCGATCGCAAAGTAACCCTCGCCGTTGTCGAACGCCAGGTAATGCGGATCCGCCTTGCTGCGGCGGACGAATCCAGGACGCTGCGGGGCCGTCGCCTCGAAAGCCCCCTCGCCGCCCGTGATCTCGCCGCTGCGGTCTCGAAGCTTGAGGTGCCAACGGTAACGGCCCACCTCCATCGGAGAAAAGCGGACCTTCCAGGAGCCGTTTCCCTCGGGGATCATCATCTCGGCGCCATCGACGACCTCGCGGCGGCACTCGATCAGGAAGAAGCCGGGCACGGTGTGCCGCTTGCCCGACGGGGAGGTGAAGACGGCGTCCAGTGCGACCTCGTCCGGATCGTAAGGATTCGTGTACGTAGCCCCCAGATCGACGTCGATTTCCAGTTTCTCGTACTGCGGCACGCGCTGCGCGCTGACGGTCGCTTTTCTGATGGCCAGCGGCTCTCGCGAGGGTTCGATCTGCCCGGGCAGCCTTTCGGGCATTTCCGCGAAAGAGATGGTATACTCCACGACCGCTTTCTCGTCCGTGCCGAAGTCGCCGCGAAGCACGTTGTACCGGAAAAGCGAGGAGTTCTTCGTTGCCTCGGTGTTCGCTTCGTGAAACCCGGGGGCGGCCAGACAAACCGCGCGGCTTCGCTCGACCTCCACAAGCAGCGCATCGCCGACGCCGCTGATATCGGAACGGACCGTGCCATACGATGCGGGCCGGATCCAGACGCGATTGGCCGGCGTGAGCCGATCTCCTGCCACGCCGACGTGCAGCCAGATGCCGTTGCGAAGCTCCAGCGGCCCGCTCTTCGTGAGCTCGCAGCGGACAGAGACCCCTGTCTTCGCCGGAGTGATCTGATAGGCGTATTCGACCGGGGCCGAGCCGTTCCTCGCGGAGAACGTTCCGCTCATACGGATAACGCCGTCGTCGCCGAGCGTCGGGCCAGACTGTACCTGCCCGCCCGGCAGCGTTTCATAAACCCACTGGTCATGCCAGAGAAACATGTGCCAGCGGACGACCGGCCCGTCTTCGATTCCGGCCGACCATTTCCCCTGGTCAAAGCGGACGTACTCCCGACCGGAGCGGAGGACGAAGCCGTCTCCGTCCGGTTGGAACGACCCGGCCGAGGCCGGTGCAACGAGAGCGGCGAGAAGCAGCACGGAGTATGCGAATCGCATGCGACGACTCCCTGAAGTGGACCTGGCAAGCGGTTGCCTGCAGAAGATTGACGCAGCGCCCGGGGTGGTTTAGCATAGCATAGATGCATGGGGCCCAGTAGGTCCCGCGTGCCGCGCGGGACCTGAAACGCACGCAGTACGCTCGGCCCCGCACATGTCCCGCCCTGTCGGTCTTGCCGGGCGGAATCGCACTTCCAGGTCCCGCTCGGCAAGCGGGACCTACGTGAAACCGGAAATCAATTGTTATGGCCGATCAACTTATTCCGGCCGCCCGCTGCGGCCGTCGTCGATTTCTGAAGATTACCGCCGCGGGAACCGCTTCGGCGGCTTTGCCGTGGATCGTCCCGGCGACCGTCTTTGGCTCTCACGCGCCCAGCAACCGCATCCACGTGGCGTGCATCGGCACCGGCAACCAGGGCAGCGGCATCCTCAAGCGATTTCTCGAGAACGACGACGTCCAGGTCGTCGCCGTCTGCGACGTCAACACGGCAAGCTTTGGCTACCGCGACGACAATCAATACCTCGGACGGGAACCGGCGCGGAAGACCGTCGACGAGCATTACCGCAAGCGGACGGGTGCTTCGGCCTACAAGGCCTGCCAGCCCTACGTCGATTTCCGGGAAGTGCTTGCCCGCGACGACGTGGACGCCGTCACGATCGTGGTCCCGGATCAGTGGCACGCCATCATGACGATCCGAGCCGCGGAGGCGGGGAAAGATATCTACTGCGAAAAGCCTCTTTCGCTGACCATCGGCCAGGGCCGCGCCATGGTCGACGCGGTCCGCAAGCACAAGCGCGTCCTCCAGACCGGGAGCATGGAGCGGAGCAACCCGCTGAATGCGTACGTCTGCCGGCTGGTTCGTGAAGGCAAGATCGGACGGGTCAATCGCGTGATCACGAACGTCGGCTACAACAATAAGGTTGGCCCGGGGCCCGGTTGGAAACCGATGCCGGTGCCCGACGGCTTCGATTACGACCGCTGGCTCGGCCCGGCCCCCGAAGTGCCCTATCACAAAGACCGGTGTCTCTACCGGTTCCGGTTCCATTACGACTACTCGGGCGGGCAGGTGACCAACTACGGCGCGCACTCGAATGATCTTGCCCAGTGGGGGCTGGAGATGGACGACAGCGGGCCGGTCGAGATCGAGTATGTCAGCGCGACCTGGCTGCCCGAGGGAAGCCTGTTCAACACGGCCCTGGAAACCGAGTTTCGCTGCCACTATGAAAATGGAGTCGAACTGGTCTGCAGGACCAACCAGAGGCCGGTCGGAGCACGTTTCGAGGGCACCGAAGGGATGATCGAAACCACGGCCTATCCCTGGAAGGCACGAAGCGAGCCTGAGACGTTGATCACTTCCGAGTTCCCCTCCGGCAGTATCCGGACCGATGCAACCTCGGCCCACGTCCGCAACTTCCTCGATTGCGTGAAGAGCCGGGAAGAACCGGCGGCGCCGGTCGAAGTCGGTCATCGTTCGGCCAGTCTCTGCCATCTCGGCAACGTGGCCATCCGCCTGGGCCGGACGGTCAAGTGGGATCCGAAGCAGGAGCGTTTCCCAAACGACGACGAGGCCAACGGGCTGCTCATGCGGCCGATGCGCTCGCCGTGGACTCTATAGAACGAACGGGGCAGTCTTTCCCGCGTTAGCAACGTTCGAGAAAAAAGTGTCAGGAACCATTTGTGCGAAGCACCCGAAGGGCCGGTTTCCGGCAAATGGTTCCTGACACTTATTTCTCGATCAATCCTTAGCTCCGCGGCCCGTCTCGCCGCCGGTCCAATGAAAAACCCACCGATCGGCGGATGCGACCGGTGGGTTTCGTGATGCGTCAGGTAGCTGCGTGCTACGGGGTCTCCGGCAGTTGCGGCGGTTCGACGATCGGATACTCGCCCGAAAGCGCCTTGAGGAATTCGACGATATCTTTCTCGTCGTCCTTGGTCAGTTCCGCCGCCCGCACCGCTTTGAGCATGGGCGACAGGTTGGGGTTGTCCTTCCCTCCGGCGGCCATCAGGGCCACGGCCTCCTCGAGCGTCTTCGCGCTGCCGTCATGAAAATACGGATGCGTGTTCGCCACCTCGCGCAGCCCCGGTACACGCATCGCGCCCATGTCGTTGTCACGGCCGGTGACTTCCTTGCGCCCCGGATCGGGCTTCTCCTTATCCACGCCGACGCCCGCGTTGTAGAACCGGTAGTTGCTGAACAAGGGCGGCGTGTGGCAGACGGTGCAGCCGGCATCTTCGAACGTGTGCATGCCGCGCTTCTGGGCCTCCGTCAGGGCGTTCTCGTCGCCCGCCTTGAACTTGTCGTAAGGGGAATTCCCGCTCAGGATCGTCCGCTCGAAAGCGGCGATCGCGCGGCCGAAGTCCTCCTTGTTGACCTCGCGGCCGAAGACTTCCTTGAATCGCTTCTGGTACTCGGGGATCTTTGTGAAGGCCTCGACCACCGCCTCCATGGAATGGCCCATTTCAATCGAATTTTCCACCGGTCCGAGAGCCTGATCCTCCAGACTCGGTGAACGGCCGTCCCAGAACTGCGAGGTTGCGTAGGCCGCGTTGATCACCGTGGGGGAATTGCGCGCGCCGACCTGCTTCTCGATGCCGGTGCTGGTGGGCGTGTGTTCGGCCCACGCCATCTTCGGGTCGTGACAGGTGGCGCATGAGATCGAATTATCGGCACTGATCCGCTTGTCGAAATAGAGCATCTTGCCCAGGGCTACTTTCTCGACCGTCATCGGGTTGTCTTCAGGAACCGGCAACGGCGGCAGTCCAGCGGGGACTTTGGTGAGGTCCGGAGCGGCATCCGGCTCGACCGTCTTTTCCTTCGCCTTTGCATCCGCGGCCTTTTCTTCCTTCTCGGCAGGCTTCTTCTCCTCCTCTTTCTGCGCCGGCTCCTCCTTCTTCTCTTCGGCCTTCATCTGAGGCTTCTCTTGCGGCTTCTCAGCGGCTTTCTCTTCGGGCTTCTTTTCCGCTGCCTCCTCCTTTGCTTCGGGCTTCTTCTCGCCCGGCATGGCATCGACCGGCACCTCTTTTACGGCGGGCTGATCGCCAGGCTTCGCCTCGGCTGCTTTCTCGTCCGCCGCAGGCTTCTTCTCGTCCGGCATGGTAACCGCCGGTTTCTCTTCAACCGGTTTGGCCTCAGCGGGCTCGGCTTCGGCCGGCTTCTCGACCGCCGGCGGCGTCAAAGGCATTTCGGCAGGCTCTTCTTGTGTCTTCGCAGCGCCCGATTCAGGCAGCGGAGGCAATTGCGGCTCTGCTGCTTCTTCGGGTGCGGCCATCGGTTCTTCGGGCTGGTCCATCGGCTCGTCTACGATTTCAGGACCAACGACATCCGGGCCCACCGGTTGGGGCGCCTCTTCACGACAACCAAACTGCCCCGCCACGAACAGGGCGGCAAGCACCAGCATCCACAGTAATCTCGTCGCCTTCATTGAAACCACTCCTTTCCACTGGGCTAACATGGGAAAACACTCTTGCAGCTCAACCCGGGATTATCCGTGAGGCGGCTCGCAAACAACGGGCGAGCCGTCACCGGACGGTGTGGCGCCATTCTAGCCAGCGCACTATCGCTCTACAAGAACCCGCAACTGGGCGCCGCGCCGCCTCCGCCCAGAGTGCTACATGTGGACCCGTCCGGTGAACCGGCAACCGAGCAGATAGCGCACGCGGCCGGCGTCCTCCATCTTCTGGCAGCGGACGATCTTCGCCGTAAAGTACGACTGGACCGGAGGAATTCCCAATGAGACCACGAGGTCCTTGAAACCGGGCAAGTCGGTCATGAAAAAAGCAATGCCGCCCGCCGAAATGTCCTGGCACTCGACCTCGATGAAGTTCTTCTTGGTGGGCAGGCAACTGTCAACGATGGGCGCAATTCTTTGCCGGAAATGGTAACTTCGGCGCGGGCTGGAGCGAAGGTCTCGCTCGGACGATTGCCCCGTGGGCTCAAAGGTGTGCTCTGAGGCTGCCGGGCTGGGCACTACCTCTTGCGGTGCGACCGGCGCGTCCAGTCGGGCGGTATTCAGTGCGGAAGCCCCGCCCTTCGACTGGAGTTGCTGCAAGGCCGTGACCGCCTTCTTCCCAAGGTAGCGGGCCTTTCGCAGATCCTCCACCACAGTGCCTTCCAGGTTCAACACGGCCACCAGCGAATCGACGGTGTCGAGAATCGCTCTGATCCGCTCTTGCTGGTGCCGGAGGTCCTCTTCGGCCGATTCACGCGCGATCGAAATTGCCAATAGGTGGCAAATGGTCTCGGCAAAGCGGATGTCGTCGTCCGAAAAATCGCGCCGAGTCCGTTCAAAACCCCCAAGCACGCCGAACACCCGTCCACGAATGTGCAGAGGTATCGTCAGCGCCGATACGACACCCAGTCTCCGGAGGACCGCATCGTCAAAGCGAGGTTCCGCTTCAAGATCCTTTGCCACCGTTGGTTCGGCAACGCTGATGCAGTAGCCCGCCATCGACGTTGCAGGATCCGAAGGTGCCGCATAGCTCCTGGCGCCAACCGGCCCACCCTGCGCATCGCGTTCGGAAAGCGTCAGCCGCAAGGCCGCTTCCCCGCTGAACTCGGCGATGCCGGTCAGTTCGGTCTGGAGGACCTCGGCAACCAGCGCCACGGCGTCCTGCATGAGGACACTTGCGGGCGGCTGAGCGACTGTGCGGCGGCCAAATGCGAGGATGGCCGACTGGTGAAGCGATCGGGGATCCGCGTCCCGCGTCTGATCGCGCAAGTCGAGGTCGCCGAGTACCTCCCGGAATTCGCTCAATCCAGTCGAAATTGACGTTGGAGTGCTGCTGCTCATGTCCGCGAATGCTATCCGCCTCGCCCATCTGCGAATATGGAGCCTACTTTTCCCATGACAAGTATAGCCTTCTTTAGTCCAATGAGGGGTGCGATGCTTTTCCCGGCAACCGACGGGGGATTCGTAGCGTAGGATGACCTGCAAGTAGACGCGGTCGTTGGTGTCGGACAACGGACACAGCCCCCCTATTCATGGGGGGTTCCGTATTGCCGGCTCCACTCCCTTTGCATCCGGCGTAGACTATGAGACGCTAACAACGCGGGGACTGGCGCCGAGCCAAATATACCCCACACGAAGACTAGGCGTTTTCGCGAGGCCGGTTCGTTAGCATCTGTTGGTAAACCGAAAAAGGACAGAAATCGATGAAGCTTCTACCCCCCGGCTGTGTCGTGGCCGCCCTTTGCACGCTGTTGTGGAGTTCAGCCGTTTCGGCCGCCGACGCGCGGCCAGCATCCGGCGGCCCGCAGACCGACCCGCAAGTCGCTTCCCAGCCACACTACACGAGCGTGCAGAAACTGCCGGACGCAGTGACTCTGGCAACGCTCTCCAACGGCCTGACCGTCATCGTGCAAGAGAACCACGTGGCTCCGGTGGCGACCGTCCGCTGCTATGTGAAAAACACCGGAAGCGCATTCGAGGGCCGCCATCTCGGCGCAGGCCTGAGCCATGTGCTGGAACACGTCGTTGCCGGCGGAACCAACGCCAAGCGGAGTGAAAAACAGATCGAGCAGATCATTGATACCTTCGGCGGCGCCACCAACGCCTTCACGTCCACCGACATGACCGCGTACTTCATCGACTGCCCGGCCGACCGCGCCATGACGGCCATCGAGCTGGTGGCGGATTCGATGCAGCGAATCACGTTCGAGCCGAACGAATTCGAGCGCGAACTGCGAGTGGTTCGCCGAGAACTTGCCGATGGCGAGGTGAACCGCAGCCGTGTCCTCTGGAAGTTGCTCGGCCGCACGGTCTACACGGAGCACCCCGTCCGGCATCCCGTGATCGGCTATATCGATGTGTTGAACTCCACGACGAACCAGACGATCATCGATTTCTACCGAGAGCGCTACGTGCCGAACAACCAGGTCTTCGTCGTGGTCGGCGACGTCGACACCGAGGCGGTCCTCGAGGAGGTGGCCAAGCAGTGGGCGGGCACTCCGCGCGGCAACGAAACCTATGTGGCCATGGCCGAGGAGCCGCAACAACTCGCCCCGCGGGAAGCCGTGAGCGAGATGGACGGCACCACCTACGACGTCGTGCTCGCCTGGCCGACGGTCGAACTGTCGCATCCGGACCTGTATGCCCTGGACGTCGCCGCCTACGTCCTTGCCGAGGGCGACAGTTCCCGCATGGTCCGGAAATTGAAGTACGACGACCAACTGGTCCTCTCTGTCAGTTCGGCCAGCTACACCCCTTCCTTCGTCAACGGCTGGTTTGCCGTTTTCGCGAGTGCCCGGCCCGAAACCTGGCAAAAGGCCAACGATGCCGTCCTCCGCGAGGTTTACCGACTTCGCGATGAGCCGGTGAGCGAAGCCGAACTGCAGAAGGCCAAGAAGCAGAAAGCGGCCGAACTGGTCTTCGGTCGCCAGACGGTTCAGGACGCCGCAGACAGCCTCGGACGAAGCTTTATTTCCGCCGGGGACCCGCTGTTCGACCAGAAATATGTGGAGAACATCCAGAAGGTCACGGCCGAGGACATCCAGCGAGTAGCCCGGGAGTACTTCGTCCCCCAGAAGCTGAACCGTGTCGTCATCGCCCCGCCGGGCGGTGCTCCCAAGGCTGCCCAACAAGCTTCGGCCGGCAAGGAGGGCGAGGTTCGGCTGGTCCAGCTTCCCAATGGCCTCAAAGTCCTGTTGAAGCAGCACTCGCATCTTCCGCTGGTGAACATGCAGGCGTATGTTCTTGCCGGTTCGCTGGTGGACGACGAGAAGACGGCCGGCCGTTCTGCGCTGGTCGGATCGATGCTCGACAAGGGGACTGAAGGCTACACCGCCGAACAAATCGCCGACTACTTCGATTCCATCGGCGGACGGATCGCCACGACCGCGGGCCGCAGCACGGTCTACGGCAGCGCAACGACACTCAAGGAGGACTTTCCCAAGGCGGCGGAACTCTTCGCCAAGTGCTTCACCCGGCCGGCATTCCCCGAATCCGAGTTTCAGAAGGTCCAGACGCTTGCCTTGGGAGCGATCGCCCGCAGAGCCGACGACCCGCAGCAGGAAGCGTTCGAATTATTCTACGACAGCCTTCCCGCCGCCTCGCCCTACCACCTCTTGCAGGGCGGCAAACGGGAAACCGTCGAGGCGCTTACGGCCGAAGACCTGAAGGAATATCACCGGAAGTACTTCGTGCCGGGCAACATGGTCGTTACCGTCTTCGGCGACATCGAGCCCGACAAGGCACTCGAAATCGTCAAGAAGAACTTCGGCCATCTGAAGCCCGCTCCCGCGTTCGAGCCGATCGACTTGAACCGTTCGAATGACATCCCGAAATCGATCACCCGGCATAAACAGACCGGCAAAGCGACGGGCATGGTGGTGCTCGGCTACGAAGGGACGAGCATCCTCAAGGAGAAGGACTATGCCGCCCTGACGCTGCTCGATGCGATCCTCTCCGGCTACAGTTATCCGGGCGGATGGCTCCACAACGCGCTGCGCGGCGAAGGGCTGGTCTATTATGTCCACGCCTTCCAGATCGCCGGGCCCGCGCCGGGATTCTTCACGGCGCTGGCCCAGACGCAGCCGGACAAGATCCAGACGGTCGTTCAGCGGATCCAGCAGGCGGTCGATCGCGCGAAGGCCGGCGAAATCTCGGACGATGAATTCCGAACCGCCCAGCAGATGGTCATCTCCCTGCACGCTCAGGAGAACACGACCATCAGCGAGCAGGCCCAGCAGGCCGCGCTCGACGAGCTGTACGGACTCGGGCACGACTACGACGAGAGCTTCGAGGCGAGAATCCGCTCCGTAACGCTCGACGACGTCGTTCGCGTTGCCAAGAAGTACCTCGACGACTACGTCCTGGTAACGAGCTCCCCGGAACCCGCCTCCAAGTAGGTCCCGCTTGCCGAGCGGGACCTGGAACCGCCGCTCCGGATAACCGCTTCCAAACTTCAACCACCCGCCACGATTTCAAAAGGCTCAGCAGCCCGGCTGCGTGCAAAGAGGTTCCCGCTGCCCCAAGCGGTCGCTTGATGTCAGCAGCCGGGCTGCTTGGTGTTCTGGCGGGTCGTTGCCAGGCTTGCGTCACTCTCGCATACCAACGGTCCCGTGCCACGCCAAGGCAACCGCCACCGTGTCACCCTCCTGCACGTCGTAATACGAAATCCTGTCCCCCACCTGAAATCCCCGCGTATCTTCCACGTGGATCTTCATGGGCGATGCGAACTCGATCGACTCGATCCGCGTCGCCGCACCCCGGTCGTTCTGAACGAGCTTGCCGTCGAAGAAGCGGCTGTTACTCCCGCCGATGACCGACAGCGCGTACTGGTGAGGGACGTCGCTGAGAATCCGCTTCTCACCCAATTCGTGAACACGGCCGCGTCCAAGCAGCATCGACTGCGGGCCTAGATGGATCCGCATCCCGCCTGAGGTCGTTTCGGCGCCGTAGATCCGATATGCCGTGCCGCGGGAGTAGCCCGGGTTGCCGAAGCAGACAGCGGATCCGAGCCAGTCCTGTTGCGGTAATTGGAAGTCGGTTTCGATCCACCGCTCGTCGCAATCCAGGCTGAGGACATGGCCGCGGCAGACCCCAGCGGCAGGCCCCATCGGCCCGCCGTCGATGCGAACATCCCAAGCCCCGACTGTCGCGAGCGATTCGGGTTTGCGATCGCGGCCGGCCAGGAACACGGCGGCGCCCCGCCAGCGGAGTTCGCCGAAAACGGTCGACGCCACCTTCTCCTCGTCGTCGAGCCCGGCGCTGAAAAGGTATTCGTCGCGGTCGTCGCGTCGCACGTGAACGCCCACCGACGTCATCTCCTTGCTGCCGCCCGCCACGGCGACTCGCTCGGCCAGGCCCAGAATCGGCGCGGGCTTAGCGGCGGAACCGCTAACTCCCGCCGGCAAAGCATAGGGCTCCATCACCGTGGTGAAATTGCTGGCCAGTTCCGGCCCTTTGCGACGGGCGAGCAGATAGGCGCCGCTCCGGCATCGCGGGTAAAGCCCCGGCGCTTTCGCCAGGATGAACTCGGTCTCGGGCTCCGGCAGCAGGTGGACCCGGAATCGCGCCTGATTCGCTCCGCCAAGCGACCAGTCGGCGAAGCAGGGACCTTGCGGCCGTCCGCGGCGGATGTCGTAGAAGAACCCGTATCCGTTGCCGGGCGGCGCCAGCCAGTAGGGCCGGTTCGCATGTCCCGCGATATCCCCTTCCGGCAAGATTCTTTCGCCCCAGGCAACCTCCGTTCCAGCAAGCGAACCTTCCTCTTCGGGGCCCAGGTCGACCCCTTCGACAAAGTAATCCTGGCCCTGCACCCCAAGCCCGTAGTCGTGCTGCCGCCCGCCGCGGACGCGGAAAAAGTCGACGGCGTACTGGTCCTTGCCGCTTCCCACCAGGGCAACGGTCCGCCGATACTGGCTTACTCCTTGCGACGCATAACTCAGCGGCGAATCGGCCTCGATCAGCTTCAGGCCCGGCAGGTCGGCGAACAGAAAGAGACTGCCGCCGGAACCGCCCCGTTGTGTCGATTCGTTGACGGTGACCAGCGCGTGCGAGACGGTTTGGCTCGCCCAACCGACCTGTGTGTGCGTGCTGGCGAGGCCGTAGCCGACGTCGTAGGTCAACTGCCACCCTTTGCCGTAGTACAGCAGGCCCAGGTCGTCGAAGTCGGCGTGGTTGAGCGAAGGGCCGTAGCGGAGCAGCAGCCCCTGAGCATCCGGGCCTTCGCCGTCGCGAACGATGGCGATGCCTTTTTGCCCCAGAAACCAGGAGCCGAAAACACGTCGCTGAAAGTCGTCGTCGAGCGACGCTTCCGTGGTTTCCGCGACGGGGTCGGCGTGATAGAGCAGCCACCGGCGGTTGGAAGAGCCGAGCCGGGCCCGCTCGACGTCGCCTCCACAAACCAGCTTCAGCAACGCAGCGGCCTCGTCTCGCCGGCGGCCGGAACTCGCCGCGTAAAGGTGTTCCGCATAGGCCACGTCGTACGCGGACCAGGGTGCGGCGGTGGCGAACGACTGCCTGTTGTCCGGTGCGGCGTCGCCGAAGTTGGGCGAGTGGCCGGCCACCGTCATCACCGCATCGGGCAGCCGGTAAAGACCCTGCATCCGCGGATCGGCGAACAGATCGATCCCGCGCGGATGCGCTTCGCTTCGCCAGTTCTTCAGCGGCCCGACGAACGTCAGGTACAGGTCGCGGGTGTGCAGTGCGTACCCGAGAGCCGTTTCGTAGTACCGGCCGTCGCGGTCGCAGTTGTTCGCCAGCATCGCGAAGATCGAATACGGGCTGTCCACGGCGTGCGACACGTACTCGCGGATCCCCAGCAGGGCCCCGACGGCCAGCGCTCCCCGCAGGTAGTCGGCATGCCCGTTGTGCAGCTTCCCGCTGAAGCTGTGCCAATAGCAGTAGTAAGCTGCATCCTCCAGCAGATTGGCTTCGATATTCTCGCGCCGCGTCATGCCCGGTCGCGAAAACCCCCGGGCGTCCGGCGTGCCCACCGACTGCTGCTGGGCGGTCGGACCCGCGGGAGTTTTCGCTTCGAGTTGCGGCCGCAGGGAAGGCTCCTCGAGTGCCTTGCTCCCTTGGATCAATTCGTACGCCTCGACAAAGACGACGAGGTTTCGCGACACCTGGTACCACGGCCGGGCCAATCGCCCGCTGGGCGGACGGCTCGGGTAATCCCACGATCCGGAGGTCGACTCCGGATAGATGCTCGCCAGGGCGTCGAAAAACATCGCCGCCCGCTCGGCATACTTTTCATCGCCGGTCAGCGCGTAAGCATGCGCGAGCGAAGGCAGGGCCCGCCGAGTCCATTGCTCGGTGACCCACGCATTCCAGGTTCCGAGCAAATAGTGAATGCGGCCGTCTGCGGCGACGTGTCCGGCGCCCGCGTCGGCGTGTTCCTTGTCGGGAAGGGTGTGTGCGTTGGCACAGGTAACCGTGCGAGGCTGGTCCCAGCGACACCGCGCCCCGGCCCAACTCCCACACGACGAGCCGCAGATCGGACAACCCGTGAATCCATAGGCATAGCACGCACCGGGCTCGGGAAGAAACTCGAGCCAATACGCCTCGTCGCGTTCCAGCCACCGGGCGGCCTCAGCGAGAATCGTCGCCTTTTCCGCCCGTCCCCAGGGGGTCGATTCGGCATTTCGCCGGGCGCGGGCGAGGTCCTCGGCGTTGACGTAAACCGCCGATCGGTCCTTGTCTTCCGGCTCGAGCGCCGAGCGGGGCTTCGGCCGCGCCAATTCGGCCGGCGGCTGAATCCGCTTGTCCGGATCGAGGTACACGCCGATCTCGTTGATTCCCACGTAGGTCTTCCTGTCATGAACATCCAGGATCCGCAGCTCGAGCGAAGTGGTTTCGACCGGCTCTTCGAAGCGGAAGATCGCCACGGACGACTCCTCCGGCCCGAACTTGACGCCTCGCTTCAGCCCCTGGTCGATCTCGATTTCGGCTTCCTTCCAGTAGGCGTAGAGATTCGCACCCTCGCGGGCGAAGATGCTTACACGAACGGTGTCGAACGCGACCGGCTGCCCCCACCGGAGCGTCACCGAACACGGAAGCGGGTAGCCCGTGCCGCTGGCCCAGTGGGTAGCGTCGTTTCCGTCGACGAGCCGCCCGGCGCCGTACTTGCCATCCGGAGCCGACGCACTGCTGGTGGCCGAAGGCGAGGCATCCAGGGCGAGGTTCGTTGGATCGTCTCCGCCAATCGCTTCGCCGTACAGTGCGGCCGCGATCAAGAAAACTTTCGCGAAGCGCAGCATCATGCCGAATTCCTCCGACAGGGGCAGGTGCGGGCCAGGTCCGCCATCCTAGCGGACCGATTCGCGGCAGGTCAATTCGCTCCCTGTCGGTACGGGGCTACTCTCCCTCCGGCTGCCAATATTCCCCATCCGGCATCAAGAATCCGCGAGCGGTCCGGATGGAGCAGTCTGGCAGTGCCTTCTGTAGTCTCTTCACACCGTCTTCGGTGACCTGGGTGCCAGTCAGCGAAATATCGCGGAGTTGATGCATCTCCTTCAAGAATTTCAGCCCCGCGTCAGTGACGTCGGTGCCCTCAAGGCGCAGAGTAGCCAGGTTGGGCAGTCGTGCCAAGTGTCGCAATCCCCTATCGGTAATCTTTGTGTTACTCAGGAACAGTGCAAACAGATCGGAGGATCCGTCAAGGTGCACGAGCCCAGCGTCTGTGATCGGATTGTCCGAAAGATACAGGATGTTGTTCTCCGTGAGATCCTCAAGCCAGATTAGCCCTTTGTCGTCTACAGTCGATGGGCCAAATCCTATCTGGTAAGCCCCGGAAATGAAGTCCTCGCCCAGCAGCCATCGCAACGTCTCGGATCGCCGCCAAGAAGGCACTGCCTCGTTGTAATAGCTATAGATGACTTCTCCACCCAACTCCCTGATCTTCGCCACAGCGCGCCGATGCCGGTGACGCTTGTTGGCGACCCAGCTCAGGGGAACGCTCACCAACAGCACGATCACCAGCAATGTCCGCAGGCTGAATTGGAGCCAGCGGCGTTTGCCGTGTGGTCTTTCAAAGTCAGTCAGCGGTTTATGGGCCATGACTCGACTTTTGGGACTAACTTGATCTTCTCGATCTTCTCGCACATCAGCTTATCACTCCGTCGCGGCTAACACTACAACCGCGGCGTAGGCAGCAGTGACGCCGGGGCTTACCCAGGGCGGCCACCAATGAGTCCGATTCGCAACGGTTATTCATTCGTGGGGCTTGGGTGGATCGACTCGATGCGGCTCCACAGTCGACTTTTCTGCGGTGACAGCCTGCCGTTGGGCGGCTGGTGGTGCTAGCCCCTTTTCGGTATGATTCGGGCAATCGGTGTTCCCAATCGGCAGCATGCGGTCCATCCTCCACTCTAGACAACGGAAGGAAGAGCTATGAGCGTCGCAGATAGCCCGTACCAGTCGGCCCAGTTTACTATCGCGGCCCAGGCGGCGGCCGATGAACGTGCCGATTTCATCACGAAGACCTATCTCCACCTAGCCGGCGCGGTGGCCGCGTTCGTTGGGCTGGAAGCGGTTCTTCTGAGTCTGCCCGGCATCGAGAACGTGGTGGGACTGATGCTCGGCACCCGATACAGTTGGCTGGTGGTGCTCGGCCTGTTCATGGTCGTCAGTTGGGTCGCCAATTCCTGGGCGACGTCGGCCGTATCGCCGCGGACGCAATACCTGGGCTTGGGGCTCTATGTAGTTGCCCAAGCAGTGATCTTCGTGCCGATCCTGTTCATCGCGCGTGCCCTCGGCCCGGAGATCATCCCGGCCGCGGCCGTTTCGACGCTCGTGCTGTTCGGGCTGATGACCGTCGTGGTCTTTGTCACCCGCACCGACTTCTCGTTCCTCCGGTCGGTGCTCCTGTTCGGCGGACTGGCTGCGATGGGACTGATCGCCGCGGCGATCGTTTTCGGATTCGCCCTGGGACAGATCTTCACCGTGGCGATGATCGCCCTGGCGTGCGGCTACATCCTTTACGACACGTCCAACGTTCTGCACCACTATCGCATCGGGCAGCACGTGGCGGCCTCGTTGGCGCTGTTTGCCTCCGTGGCCCTGCTGTTCTGGTACGTCCTGCGACTGTTCATGGCCTCGCGAGACTGACCTGCGCCAGCTCAGTCGAACCTTCCCGCGCTTGTAAAGGTCTTAAGGTCTTGTAAATTCGTCATTTAGCCGTAGTGCCCAGCGGGCCGCGCGCTGTGACCGAGAGTCGCGCCGCTCTTTGCCCGACGCGCGGCCCGCTGGGCACTGCGGCTAAACGATTTTTATTGGGGGTGGGTCAGGCCTTCTTGCCGAGGCTCCAGGGGGCGCGCATCGGTCCGGACAGTAGGGCGTTCGCTTCGGCGTCGTCGGAGAATGTCTCGGTTTTGGGATCCCAGCGGAGCGGACGGCCCAGCTTGATCGAGATTTCCGCAATCATGCCCAGGTAGGTCGCCTGGTGGCCGGCCTCGACTGGCGCGATCGGCTCCTTACGGCTGCGAACGCACGCGAGAAAGTTCTCATAGTGGCTTCCCGTTGCGCCGGCGCTCAGGTCGACGTCGTCGGCTTTCAATTCGATCTCGCGCAGCGACTTAGGCTCCGTCGTGGTCCGGACCCGGTTGACATGGACCCATCCTTTGTCGCCGATGAACTTGCAGCCCTGTTCGTAGGGATTGTCGGTGTCGCTGTAGCCCATCCGCAGCCCGCTTGGGAAGCGGAACTCGCCCTTCCAGTCGTTGATGTTGTCGGTCAGACCGTCGTGGCGGTAGCTTCCTTTGAATTCCAACTGGCAAGGCTCCGCGGTCACCGTCGGGCATCCCCAGTTGGCGATGTCGAGATGGTGGACGCCCCAGTTGACGATGAACCCCACGCAGTAGTCGCGGATCAGGTACCAGTCGGGCCACGCCCACAGGCCGCCGTTGTACGGCCTCGCCTTGGCGGGGCCGTGGTACATGTCGAAATCGAACCCGGCAGGAATCGGCTCGGGCGTCGTCGGCTTCAGATACCTCCGCTGGTATTTCGGCCCCGGCGCAGCTACCTCGATCGTATGTATCTTGCCCAGGTAGCCGTTTCGTGCCAGTTCACAGGCGAAGCGAAAACTGCGATCGGACCGTTGCTGGGTTCCGGTCTGAAACACCCGGCCACAGCGTCGCACCGCTTCGCGAATCGCCTGCGACTCCGCGACGGTGATGCCCAACGGCTTCTGGCAATAGATATCCTTGCCCGCTTCGGCCGCTGCGACGGCGATCAATGCATGCCAATGGTCCTGCGTGGTGATCGAGACCGCGTCGATATCGTCACGCGCCAGCAGGTCCCGAAAATCGCCGTATGCCTTGCAGCTTCCGCTTCCGTAGCTTTCTTCGGCGACCTTCTTTGCCGCTTCGCGGCGATCCTCGAACACGTCGCACACGGCAACGATCTGGGCCGCTTTGTCGCGCATCAACCCTTTCATGTCGCCTCGGCCCATGGAGCCGACGCCGATCGATCCGAGCGTGATTCGTTCGCTCGGCGCCGCTTGCCCCTCCTTGCCGAGCGCCGATGCCGGCACCACGTAAGGAACTGCCAAGGCCGCCGAGGCGGTCCCCGCAAAACGCCCCAGGAATTCCCGCCGATTCGTTCGTGCACTGGTTGTCATGTTTGAGTCTCACTTCTTTTTAAGATCTGGGACGGTTGTCATCGGCCTTCGCCAGGCACGCAGCGATGGGCACTGAACAGCGGCGACTCCGATGGCCCTCTTATTCCGCAGTGGCAGGTTTTCCCCTGCCGGCACAACCCCATTATCTTTGCAGCCAGACCGCGGTCAATACCCGCGGGCAAATGTGCGTGGCGAGATGTCCTGGCACGGCAGTTGTCGGTGCTTGTTTTTGGGCATCACGAATGCCCGCCACGGTAGCTACGAATCGGTTTCGCCAGCATGGCGCTGTCGGGGGGACCTGATTGTGCGGTGACGGAGAGCGAAGTCGCTCGTCAGAGGAAACGGTAAAGACCGCCAATGCCAGCGATAAGCAGAATCCCCGCAACCCACCAGACGATCGGCGCGACCGAGAACGAAATGGCCATCCAGTAGACGATCGCTCGTCCGCGCCCTTCCGCTCCGTTGCGAAGGTGCGGGTGTGCCGTGGCGAACAGGATTGCAGCGAATAGCAGGGTTGGAGGTATCAAGACGAATGCCAGATTCGCCCATATCGGCAAGGCCGTCACGAACCCGGGAGCGCCCAGCGCGTTTAGGCAGATAACGTGCCAAACGACCGACGCGACAACCATTGTGGCAGCCTCACATACGACTTTCATGCCGCTCCTGCTCGTCTCAACCGCACGACCCAACGCAGCGACTTGATGCCCCGCCGAATCATCGGTCCTGCCTCCTTTGGCGGCCGAACAGCGTCGAGGCTTGGTCAGTCCTCAAGTCTTACGTCCGCTCCGATTTTCTTTCCCCAGTGTCCCATAAGGCGAGCCTTCTTCCGCATTACCTTCAGGCGGACTGGAAATCGTATCGCCTGGCCGCCTATCTCCTCGCTCCCGACGAATTGATCCAGAAATCGCCTGCCTCGGTGATCATTGGGGACGGAGCGAATTTCGATGCCCATTGGTTGGAACTCCTCAGCGTTGAGCAAATCGGAATACACCTCCAAGAGGTAGGCCCGGTCGTTCGCGGCCACTACGGCATCGCGAAGGAGGACCGCGATGGAGTCGCAGCAGGCCAACTCAAACTGCCCAAGCAGTGCATCCTCCAGCGTCAACCCTGCCGCCAAGACCTGCGGACACTCCCGGACCACGGCGACCGACGCACGAGAATCGCAACAACCAGCCTTAGCGAGACCTTCCTCGAGGCGCTTGCGACTGTCCGATTCACGCAGCAGCACGAGTGTAAAGCCTACCGTGTCCGGTGGCGCCAGTTTGTCGGGCGGCACACCCTGGAGAATCGCTTTGGTCTCGGTATCAAGCCAATCCGGCATGGCAGGCTCAGCTACACTATCACGAGTCGTGACCTTCGGACGATACAAGCCGGACACAACCGGCGATCAAGAACCATAGTAGTCCGAGAAACACCACGAAGCAAGCAGCGTAGGGCCCAGCCGCAACGCACACTGCAAATACGCCACTCCATACGAGGGTAAGCAGGAAGAACATTCTTACGGTAAACTGGACCGGCGACCAGACGTCTGCTTCGCGTTCCGGCGTGTTTATTATCTCATCCGAGTTTCCCTCAATCGATTGCCCAGCCAGGCGACTGTCGCTGGCTCGGGGTGACTTGGCTGCCCGTTCCGGGACGGCTGTTTTGTCAATCGGCCCCGCGCAGTTGCTAATGGCTCGCTTGGCTGCGCAGACGGCACCGATCGCAACAAGCCCCAATCCAGCATCCCGGAAGGCAATCACCTTGACGGCATCCGTGCCTGTCAGGTAGAGCACGACGCAGCGAAAGAAATATGCCGTCACAACGACCTGAATAAGAAGGGACCATGACCAGGGACGGTGCCAGAAAACCAAGCAGGCCGTCGCCGCTCCAATGAGAAACACACCCCCGTCATACTTCAGGTAGAGACTGTCCAATAACACAATGGTTACCAGTCCCAATGCTAGCAGAGTCTCGAGAATCGTACTGGCCCGCTGTGGCCGTGACATGGGATTGGCTCCCCAGGCTCATGGGTCCAACAAAGCGCCGTAGCCGGGGAACCTTGGGCTCCTGCTGCGCGAGTCGGCAGGGGGCCTGCAGGGATGGTCGCTGACGAATGTTGTCGACAAATAGTTCGGCATTTTTTTGCAGTCGAGCGGCAACAATCTTGGAGATCCCCATGCCGCGGCGTTTATTCCCGAGGAAGCGGCGATTCGGCCGTTCTTCTGTCAGCCCCTCTGCATAAGAGTGAAGGTATTCTGAACTCGCTGATCCCTGTCCGGCTGCCTCAGCGCTGTGGCCCTTCGTATCCGAAATCAGATAGGATCGACTTGGTCACATCAAGATGAAGGATTTCCGGATGGCCCGCGATGGCGGCAAAGGTTCCAGTCCCCGTTGGAAGGCTGCGCTGTGTGCCGGCAAGACGGTTGCAGGGCACAGAATCTCGGCTCACAATGGGGAACATGAAAACGATCAACCCAATCTGCTTGATTCAGGTTACTGCCCAGATGGGTAATGGTTGCCTGGAAAAGGTCGTGTCATGGCAGGAGAAAATCCATGAGCAAGCAACAGCGTGCCCGCGTGGCGGCGTTAGCCCTGGGAATCGCATTGTGCGTTAACGCGGCGTCGGGACAGCGGGCGAGGACTACCTGGGATCCTTCCATGCCGACTCCCGGCTTCCAGCCTGGCGCGGCTGACGACAAGGTGACCCCCGGGCCGTTCTTCGTTGACCCTCCCACGATCAACCATCTGGGCTTCCGCTGGTACATCGACGGCGACAGCAACCGCAACGCGTCGGTGGCCGTGGCCTATCGCCGCAAGGGCGATGCGGCGTGGCAGGAGGCCCAGCCCATGTTGCGCGTGCAGTCCGAAGTCGTCAACCGGGACTTCCAGCCTTGGCGGTGCGGCAACCTCTTCGCCGGCAGCGTGATGTTCTTGGAGCCGAGTACGAAATACGAGGTCCGCTTCACGATGGCCGATCCTGACGGCGGAGCACCGCAGCCGAAGATCGTTCCGGCCACGACCCGCGCCGAGCCTGCCCGCTACGAGGGAGAGCGGCACGTGGCGGTGCTGCCCGTGGATCACAAAGGTCCTCGTCCGCCCGGAGCATTGACCGACCTGGCCGAGGCCCTGAAGCAAGCCCGTCCCGGCGACGTGATCCTGTTGCACGCCGGAGTACACCGGGGTAACTTCGCCATCGAGACGTCCGGGCGGCCCGACAAACCAATCGTGCTGCGCGGCGCAGGCGAGTGGCCGGCGATTGTCGAGGGACCCGACCACAAGACGACACTGTTCGACGTTCGCTCCGCCGATCACCTCCATTTCGAGAATCTGACCCTGCGCCGAGCACAGTACGCCATCCACGGGGGCAACAAGGGCGGCCCCGGCACCTCGGGTCTGGTCGTACGGAATTGCCACATCGAGGACGTCGTTTCCGGGATCTGGACCACCTCGGAAAACGCCGAGGGCTGGTTCGTGGCCGACAACATGCTGGTCGGCCTGAACCCCACGTGGCATCCGCGCACCACGCCGACCCGGAGCTACATGGAACCGTCGCATACGGGCGTGAACGTGTACGGCCGCGGGCACGTCGTTGCGCACAACTCGATCACGCGATTCAGCGATTCGCTCGCCATCGCCAACTTCGGCCCGCCGGTGGACGACCTCAAGAGGCACTGCGTGAATATCGATTTTCACCACAACGATCTGTCCTGGGCGCAGGACGATACGGTCGAGGCGGACTACGGCTGCCACAACATCCGGGTGTACCGCAACCGGTGCTACAACGCCCATACCGCCCTGTCCGTGCAGCCCTCCTACGGCGGCCCGATCTACCTGATCCGCAACGAGGCCTACGGCATCACGGGCATCGCTTACAAGCTGCACAACTACTGCGCGGGCATCGTGGCCTTTCACAACACGACGTGCACTGCGGGCAACGGGTTCAGCAGCTTCGACCGATGGCAGAACGGCTTGTTTCGCAACAACCTGATCATGGGTGGCCGTGGCGCCGCCATCGCCACCGGTAGCATCACGCCCCACACCACGCTCGACTACAACGGCTACAGCCGCAATGATCCCGAAGGGTTCATCCGCTGGTTCGACGGGCAGGCAAAGCGGACATTTTCCAGCCTGGCGGAATTCGCCGAGGCGGCGGGCCACGAGCGGCATGGCGTCGAGTTGGACTACGACACGTTCGTGCAGGCAAAGCGGCCTCAAGTGGGCGTCACCAGTGAGCCGCAAGAGTGGGATCTGCGACTCCGACCCGGGACGCCCGCGGCCGATGCCGGTATCGCTTTGCCGAACGTGAACGATGATTTGACCGGCGACGCTCCGGATCTGGGCGCCCACGAGCTCGACCAGCCTCTGCCCCACTACGGCCCAAGACCGAATCGCGGCTGACGGAGGTAGAAACGGTAACCGTTCATGCCCACGGCCGGGGACTGGTCCATTTTTCGGCCAATTCGGGTGTTTTGGGTCAAAGACGCGGGCCGAAAACATGGACGTGTCCCCTTCTCTTCCGCCTCATGAACGGTTACGAGAGGCATGGCTACCATCTACAGGCCACTGTCTTGGCGCTCGAAAACGATTCGGCCGCCGAGAATCGTAGCGAGGACCCGCGTATCAAGGATCTCTTCTTCGGGCACGGTCGTAATGTCGCGATCGAGGATCACCAGGTCGGCAAGTTTCCCCGGCGTGATCGAGCCCTTGAGGTCTTCCTCGAAAGCAGCGTAAGCGGCGGCCAGAGTGTACGATCGGAGCGCCTCGCGGCGCGTCATCGACTGGCCGGGGAAGAAAGCCGCTCCGTCCGCTTGCTTCCGGGTGACGGACGCGTAGAACGAAGCGATTGGATCGATCCGTTCCACCGGAGCGTCGGAGCCGTTGACCACAACGCCGCCGGCATCCAGCAGGGTCCGCCAGGCATAGGCTCCTTCTTCGGCCCGCTTCGAGTCCAGACGTTCCACGACGAACGGGGCGTCGGACGTGGCATGGACGGCCTGCATCGCCGCGACCACGCCCAAACGGCCGAACCGCGGAGCATCCGCCGGATCGACGTGCTGAGCGTGCTCGATCCGCCAACGCAGGTCTTTCTTGTGCGGATGGGCGCGAAACGCAGCCGCGTAAATGTCGAGCGTCTCGCGATTCGCCCGATCACCGATGGCATGCGTGGCCAGTTGGAAGTCGTGCTTGATGGCAAGCTGGGCCGTCTCGCGAAGTGACGGTGGCGGCGTGACGTTCAGTCCGCAACTCGAAGGCAGGTCGCAGTAAGGTGCCAGAAGCCAGGCTCCGTGTGTACCCAGAGCCCCGTCCATGAATCGCTTGATTGCCCGTACCGTGAGGTGGTGATTTCCTGCGCCAAGGATGCGATACTCGGAAAGGCGCTGTTGGAGGACGCGATTTGGCTCGCCAATCATCACCCAAAGACGCACCTCAAGGCGACCGTCCTCGGCCAGACGACGGTAATAGTCGATGGTGGCCAGAGAGGCTCCGGCGTCGTGAAAACTCGTGACACCGTGCCGCAGGCATTCGGCGGTAGCCAGACGGATAGACTCGTCGAGTTCGGCGATACGGTCTCGGTCGGATTTTGGTCGCTCGTCTCGACCGCGTGCAGCCAAGAGCAGACTCGCGGCCTTTTCCCGAAATACGCCGGTGGCGTGCCCCTGGGCGTCACGCAAAACCTCCCCGCCGGGCGGATCGCGAGTTTCCGCAGTCACGTTCGCCAGTTCCATGGCCCGGGAGTTGGCGAGTGTGGCATGGCCGCTGGCGTGCGTGAGAAGCACGGGATGGTCGGGCGCGGCTCGCGAGATCAATTCGTGGGTCGGATAGCCTTCGACGTTCGGCTCCGGCATCCGGGACCACTTGTCTTGGTGCCAACCGCGACCGGTGATCCAGCATCCGTGCGGCGTCCTCCCGGCTGCCTCGCGGACGATCGCCGCCACCTCCTCCCAACTCTTTGCCACGGTCAGGTCGAGGATCTTTTTCGACCGGCCTAGTTCCAGGAAGTGGGCGTGCCCCTCGATCAGGCCTGGCACGACCGTTTTGCCGTCGAGCACCATGACGCGCGTGCCTTGCCCAATCAGACGCCGGATCTCGTGATTGCCTCCCACCGCGACGATCCGCTCCCCACGCACCGCGATCGCCTCGGCGCATGCAATCCGATCGTCGACAGTCACCACATTACCACCCAGGAGAACAAGTTCGGCCGCCGGATCGATCGTAGCGGCATCGCATTGCGAAGACGCGATAATCAGCACCGGCAGCAGACAAACCGCTCCGGCGATCAGTCGCAGAACCCTTGCCAACAAGTCCAACGCACATGCTGTCTTTGAAAATAACGAATCGAGCGTCATGGTTTTGTCCTCGCGAATGTTGCTCATTGCGCATCGTCGTGGTGTAGCGATCGAACCGCTGCTGGTAGCTCCATGTCGGCCATATGGCGGCTCCCTTCCCTCGAACTCAGGCCAAGCGGGACGCCTGGGCCGCAGCGTGTTGACACACCTCATTGGACAAGCTTACGATCAGCAAGGTCAAGATCCCCGCCAACCCCGGCTGGGGCATGGCGATCAATCCGGCCTGGCTTGACAAGGCCGCCTACCGGAAGAGCGAACGAAAGGTCTGAGGAAATGATGACCGGAAGATACCGACTTGTTCTGAAGCCGTTGCTTCTGTTCTGGCTGGCCCTCGCGACGGCTTCATCGGTTCGTGCAGGCGATGCGCCGCCGACGCCTAAGTGGCTTTTCGACATCACCCGCGTCGCTTATACCGATCTGCCCAATACCACGCGATCGCAAGACTGGCCGGAGAAAGTCATTGCCGATTTCGCCGAAGCCGGTGTGCAGATGATGTTCTCCCGCGCCCACAGCGGCGCGTCCTGGCAGGGATTGGGTTGGAAAAGCAAATACGGCGAACTCGATCCGGCGTTGCGAGGGACACTCGTCGATTGGGAAATTGTCGGCGGAAGGCCTTGCGAGACCGACGCGCACTCCGGCCGGCGTTGCCTCCGATTGGTGCATGACGGAAGCCGACCGTACACGTATCTCAATCGCCGCTGGACTCCGCGCGATGGCCGGCAGGGGGCGATGCTCGACCGCCTACAAGGCGAGATCTCGTATTGGTACAAAGTCTCCAGTGCCGCCAATGCGAGTCTCTGGCTGGGCGTTGTACCCATGTCGGCCGAGCCTTGGGAAAACTCCGGCGCGCCGAGAACCGGCATTTCAATCCCAACTTCTCATATCGGCGACGGGCAATGGCACCGCGTGACCGCCGCGTACGACTACACGCAGAATCCGAAAGTGAAGTGGGTCCACGTCTCGTGCTTCATTCGGGGCGACGCCGCCGAGGTGCTGCTGGACGACGTCGAGTTTTCCGGCGAGAGTCCCCAGCCGATCGGCAACGGGGGCTTCGAGGAGATGTCCCCCGACCGCGACGGCACTCGCGAAATCACGGAGTTGTGCCATCGGCACGGCATGCGCTACGTGCCCTATTATTGGGCCCAGCGGGAAGCGCCGGCCCTCGGCCAGGCGCATCCGGACTGGCGATGCCTCAACAGCGCCGGCAAGCCGACCAGTTATTACTGCACGAACACGCCTTACCGCGATCTCGTGCGAAACCGGATTGTCGAACTGGTCGAACAGATCGGCGTCGACGGCATCTTCTTCGACATGTTCCACACGCGCAAAGACGAATGCTACTGCGAGGCCTGCCGGGCGAAGTTCCGAGCGCTCACCGGCGACGACCCCCCGGTCAAAGAAGACTTCGACAGCGTGCTCTGGCAGCAATGGGTGGCCTTCAAGTACCGAAGCATGGAAGAGGCGTTGCTGGAATTCAATCGGGCGATCAAGGGAGCCGATCCCGAGGCGGTGCTGGTGATAAACACGTGGAATGCATGGGCCTACGGAAACGGGCACAACACGCGCAACTCGATTCGCGTCGCCGAAACCGTCGACGGCCTGCTGGAGGAAACCGGCTGGTACGACGTGGTCGATCCTTCGTTCTTCGCATTTCCCGCTCGCCACAACTTCATGAATTGGCACCTCGCCGGCCTGTGCCAGGGCAAGCGTGCCCTGATGTGGGGCGCGCCGTCGCTGGCCGGCTGGATGCCTGTCGGTCCGTTGGAAGCACGGATTCGCGTGGCAACCATGATGACCAACGGCGCCGTCCCTGCGCACTCGGTGCCCGGACGGGACACGCTGCGGGCCTACATGGCCGACATCACCGAGCGAGAGCCGTACATCCGCAACGCGCGACTGGCGCCGTGGTGCGGGCTGGTCATGTCGGAGAAGACCGAGCTGTGGTACGGGCGAGACAATGCGAAAGATCGGTATGTCAAGGGCGTGCAAGGGTAAGGTGATCTACCTGCCCTTCGACCTCACCTGGTCTTTCTTCCGCTACGGACATGAGTATTTGGGCCGCCTCTTGGAACTGGCGATCCGCGAAGCCGCCGCCGCCGGGCCGCCCGTCGAGGTGGAGGCCCCAACCGTCGTGCAGGCCATGACCCACGCGCAGGGCGACCGGCTGGTGGTACATCTGCTGAATGACGTCTCCTCGACAGGCCGTTCGCAGAACGTGGCCGGCGAATCGCTGTATCTCCGCCGCGAGGTGCTGCCCGTCCATGACATCCGCGTCACGTTTCGCGATCCGGCTTTCCAACGATTCCTGCTGATCCCGGGCAACACGTCCTTAGTCACTTCCAAGTCCGAGAAGGGCACCACCGTGGTGGTTCCCAAGCTGGACATCCACTGCCTGGTCGTCGCCGAGCGTTAACCCGGAGTATTCACCACCGCATACAAGTGCGAAGCGCAAGCGAGGGCTGCACAACGAGTTGCCTTCGCTTGCGCTTCGCACTTAGTGTGGCGCAGTGCGGTTCGTAATCGGAGACAGTGACGCCCGGGCTCCGCTGGCCGCTTCATGCACTTGGCGAAAAAAAGGACGTTGTCTGGTGCTCTACCGTTCTCACGGAGGCAGCCTGACGACTTCAACATCGTCGTACCAAATGGCTCCTCCGCTGCCTCCTCCATGGAGAAGGATCCGGAGCCATTTCGCCGAGTCCGGAACCGTTTCCTGCAGCGACAGTTGCTGCCACCCTGCGTCGGAGGCCAAGGCGTCGCTCTTCACGGTGCGAACGGGCTCGTAGTCCGTGTCGGAAAACTCCAAGGCGAGATAGCTCAGCCCGTCCGCCGCTACCGCCTTTCCCCAAACCGAGGCGCGGTACCTCTCGCCCGGAACCACGCGAACGGCCTTCGGCCAGGTCTGCTGCCACCGAATTCCCTGCTTGGGCGGCCAGAGGACCAGCGCCGCCCGCCTGCCGCTGTGCACGTGCTTCTCCCAGTGCGTCCCCGCGCGATACCATTCGACGCGCCCTGTCCGGTCGAGCATGTCCTGCCAGCCGACGCACCAGCCGACGGGGCAAGCATCGTCGGCGCCTGATTCGAATGACGGATTGAAAACGAGGTTGCCGTTCACTTCATTCGCGCCCGGCTCCACGTACGGATTGCGGGCAAAGGCCATCGCCGAGTGGATCGCGTCGGCACAGACGCGGGCGCACTGGTTGGCACAGTCGGTAGCCGCCGCCTCGAAGTCGTCCGGTTCTTCCGAGCGCAGCTTTGCCACCGCGTCCACCAACGCCGGAGCCATGAGCTGCTGCGAAGCGAGCCGGCGGGCGTCTTCCAACGGCACGCCCGCCGAGGCCAGAAGCGGGGCCAGTCGCTGTTCGGTCCAGGCCGTCAGTTCTTCCACCCGCGATGCGAGCTTGTTGGCGGCCTCCTGACGATCTTGGCCCAGGAGGTTCGGCGTGTAGCCGTCGATGCGGATATTCTCCATCGAGTGGACGTGAAACACCCGGTGAATCGGCTGCACGTGCGGGAAAGACCCGCTGTCCTGGATGTAGTGCAGCATGACGCCGAGAAATCGGCAGCCGTCTTCCAGATGACATTTCTCGAGAGCTGTCACGGCGCTGCGATAGAAAACCGCGGCGGCCTCGCACGATTGCGGCGGTGCGTGCGGATAGCCTTTGCCTGTTTGAAGGACTGGGTCCCACTGACAATAGACAGAGACTTCCCACAGCCGCCGCGTGTCCGGCATCCTCGCTGCCTCCGGATCGCCCGTGCCGCCGCCCCACTGGCCGTAGCAGGGCCAGTTCAGGTCCGGAAATGTGCAATACCATCGGGCGATGGCGTTCCTTTCGCCCCCGAGATACGCCTGCTCTGCCGACGGCAGCGCCTCCATGGCCGCTTCCGAAATGCGACGGTGTTCGCCGCCCCAAGGATACGCCGCGGGCAGCGAGCAACTCAGCCCTGCGGCAAGGACCAGGAATGCACCGGCACGCGACGAGAATAGCTTTGTCATCGGTAGCTTCCCCTGGAATACTCACTGACGCGGTCGATTTGCAGGCGATCTTAGTGGCTATCCGGAAACGGGGACTGGCTCCCGGATGTTGTGTATCAGCTCTCACCTTCACACAAGATGTAGGGTGCCTGTCCCCGTTTCCGGATAGCGTCTTAGACTTTAGGGGTTCTGCGTCGCCGCTTCCTCCAGTTGCCGGTACAACTCCATGGCCTTGCCAACGATCTTCTCTTCGATCCCGGCTGCGTAAGCGGGCGCTTCGTAGCCGCCCTCGGCCAGAACTCGCTCGCTGGGAATATAGCCGTAATAGCCGTTCGAATAACCGGCGACCCAGACGATGGCCGGCGGACGCCCCAATTCGCTTTTCAATCGGAGAGAGTAGTCGACCACGACCTCGCTGGCCAGGGCCACGAGTGTGATGTCGCTGCCGATTCGCATCACCTGCACCGGATAACGGCGGTTCTCCTTCGTTGCGTCGGCCCAGGGCAGGTCCACGTACTCCATGGCACAGCGGATCGAGCCTCGCAAAGGCCGCGGATTGGCGAACAACGCCGCTTCCACGGCGGTGGCCAGGCTCCGCCCGTGCTTCTGGGCCAGCTCGACCGTGGAGCGAGGGTACGGGTTTTGATCGGCGCCACAGCCCATCACGAACATGGCAGTCATTCCGGGATGATCGGCTTGGAGGTATTCTTGGGCAAACCCGGCGTAGTCGCCGCAGAACTGGAAAAACTGCAACGTGGTATTGTGGCAGGCATAGCCGAACAGTACGGCCCGCTGAGTTCCGTCGGCGTCCAAGACGCACAGAACCGGCACGTCGTGATCGACCGGGCCGTCGGGATTGGGGGCCTTGTTGGCGTTGATGTCGTCCTTGGGCAGAGCATAGTTGCGGCGGCGATTCATGGCGAATCCGGCCCGCGCGTGGCCGTAGGTCAGCGATGTGGGCTGCAGATCGGCGAGGGCCTCGCCAACGAGCCGTACCAGGGTGGTCTGGAGAAACTGCTCGTAGTTGCGGGCCTCCTCCTCGCGCCCCGTGCGCTGCCGGTACTCGGGGCCGCAGTGGGTGTGGGAGGCGTTCAGCAGCAGCGCCGGCGGGGGCAGCTTGTACTGCTCCTCGACCTGCTTCTCCACGCTCTCTCGCACACTGCTCAGCACTCCGATCAGGTCCAGCGTAACGAGGACGGCACGATGGCCGCCTTCATCTTCCAGGGCCAGCGCCTTTGCATAGAGATCCTGCAGCGTGCCTTCGGCCGGCTTCTTTCGGGCAGCATAGCCGGCCATCCACATCAGCGTGTCGGGGGTGATCTTGGCGGTGGCGATCCCCGCCTTCCAGGCCGGCGGTGTCGCGGGCTGAGCGGTCTTCACGCCGGCGTTCGGCGAGGGGGACTTCGCGTTGCTCGCAGCCGGAGTCAAATCGGGCTGCGACGCCTTCTGCTCCGCCGCGTGGAGCCGAGAGGCGAGAAGGACAACCAACGAGCAAAACGACCAGCGGAGGACGGAAGCGGTCACAGCATTCTCCTCGGGTTGAAGGCCCGCAGCAGGACGGCCAGACTGCGGGACCAAGCAGGATTTTTCTATTTTTTCCGCGCGGTTGCGCCGGACCTCATGATAGCCTACCGGGCCGGCGGACGGTAGAATCGTAACCGTTCACGCCCACGGGCGGGGACTGGTCCATTTTTCGGCCAATTGACGTGATTTGGCGACAAAGACTTTGTCCGAAAACATGGACCTGTCCCCTTCCTTCCCGCCCCGCGAACGGTTACGTAGAATCGACGGCGCTACACCCCTGTTTACCATGACCACCATTGACGAACAAGAACGGGAGGCATTGAAAATGACCCATCCGGCAGGCCCGACAGCCCGAACCGTCGTCTTTGTTTTGGTATTCCTGTCCTGTTTCGCCGGCCCGCGGAAAAGCTCAGCGGACATGATGGAGTATCTTCGTTCGATGGCGGAGCGATTGACCAATGAACGTCAGCCGCCCGCGACACTGGCCGAGTGGCAAGCAGGCCGAGAGGAACTCCGAAAGAAGTACATGGAGATCATCGGTCTCGATCCACTTCCCGAAAAGACTCCCCTTCATCCGCGGCTTGTGGGGGATCCTGTTGATTTGGACCATTGCACTTTTCAGCGAGTCGTACTGGAAAGCCGCCCGAAGGTGTTTGTGGCGGCCCACCTCTATATTCCGAAGGACGTTTCCTTCCCCGTTCCCGCGGTAGTTTACGTTCCCGGTCACAGCCGAAGAGATGCCTACAGGGCCCATCCGCGCACGTATGCCGAGAATGGTTTTGTGTCGATAGCCTTGCCCATGGTCGGTGAAGAGGGCCGGCGGGGTGCCGGATGGGGCAAGTGCGGAGAGTACGGGCCGATCCGCGGCCATTTCAACTGGTACAGTACAGGCTATTCCGCAATCGGACCTTCGGTCTGGGACGGGATCCGTGCCGTGGACTACCTTCTGACGCTCAAGGATGGCAGCGGGAATGCGATGGTGGACAAAGACAAGATCGGCATGGCCGGCCTGTCGGGCGGTTCGGCTCGCACCTTCTGGACAGCCATCGCAGATCCGCGCATTGCGTGCGCAAGTGCCTCGTGCGGATTTACTGCGATCCAGGATTACGACCGACCCGGAGGCGTCAATGGCACGTGCGACGTGCATCTGTTCTACAATTGCTTCGGCCTGTCCTATGGCGAACTGTACAGCCTGATTGCGCCACGGGCATTGCTCGTTCAGCACGGAACGAAGGACACCCTCTATCCGAACCCGAAGCCGGTTGCGGATTATGTCAGCAAGGTCTACCAGCTTTACGGAAAACCGGAGAGGTTCGAATTCGCTACGTATGATCTGGGACACACCTACGACGGCGGCATCTGGGATCGTGAGAATTCCTGGATGGACCAATGGCTCCGAACGGGAGACTCGCCGTTGAAGATCTACGGCCAGTTCGCCACGACGCTGACCTGCTTTCCCGACGGGGAGCCTGCCGACATGGCCCACACGGAACGGCTATTCACACCGCCGACTCCCCAATGGACCATCGGCACCGAAGAGGAATTCAACCGATTCAAACAGACTCTCATGGGACATCTTCGCAGCCGCGTGATCCGGACCGCTTTCGAACCGATCGATGCCCAACTGCAAACCATGGAAAGAAACGAGTATCCGGGATACTTCGTGGAACGCAAAGAGTTGAAGTTGGGCAATGGAAAGCTGACTCACAAGGGCTACTTCTTCGCCAGGCCGGGAGAAGCCCGTAAGACGGTGATTCGGCTGGCCGACGGCGAGATCGACGAAACTTCTCTCGCCGCCTTATACCGCGACGCCTACCTGGAGGCCGGGGTCAACCTGTTCTGTGTTGAAATCACCGGGATCGGAGGAAACCCGTGGTCAACCGCCGACCGCTATTTGTTCGACCGCTTCGCCCAACTCGTGGGCCATACGAAATGCTCGCTGCGGATCAATGACGTGCTTGCCGCGGTCGAGACAATCTCCGCAGAGAAAGGGGTGAACCCCGAGGGCATCTATTTGTGGGGAAAAGGGAACCTTGCTGTGCCGGTGATCTACGCGGCTGCGGTGAACCGTAAGATTGCCGGTGTGGTCCTGGAGGACGCGCCGGATCGCCATATCGGAATCACTCCCGTCGAGGCAACTGAATGCGAAACGGCCCTGTTTCACATTCTCAAGGTCGCCGATCTTCCCCAGGCATGTGGATTGCTCTTTCCTCGCGTAACGGTTCTGACAGGGACGAGATCGCCCGGGTTTGATTGGACAGAAGCGCTTTACAAAGATCTCGGGGCCGGGGAAAACTTCCATGAGCACGACGGGCCCGTGAAGGCATTGCTCAGCACGATTAAGGATGCGCCGAACTAGTTCGCAACCCCATCCACCACGATCGGACCCCTGCCGGTTCATCCGGCAGGTGAACGAGGTTCACCAGCTTGTTCGCAAACGGTATTTTCGACTGGAAGTGTCCGTTTTGACACGGCACGGTTTTAGAAAGGATGCCCGCGGCTTGTCCGTGGGAGGCTCACGCTTGCCGCTACAGGAACCTCCGCGCGTGCCACCCTTGGTTTCGCCCGCGGCGGCAAAGCCGCCGCGGGCGAAACCAAGGGGGATAGCGGCGATCGTGGCGTATGTAGCAGAGAACGTAACCATCCCGCGGACAAGCCGCGGGCATTCGCGACATCCGAAAGTAAATGCCAACAGCCGGAAAAACGATTTGGTGCTAGTTCACAACCCCATCCACCTCGATCGGACCCCTGCCGGTTTATCCGGCAGGTGAACGAGGTTCACCAGCTAGCTGCAAGCTTTGCCAGGAGGTTCAGCCGTGCCGGTTTCCCCAACCAAGAAACCGCGCGCCCGGCATCGGCCTCTGCACACCGCCGCTGGCCACCTTTTCGATCCCAATCTTCTTTTCCCTCATCTTCCTTTCTATCCTCTGCCGTGTCTCATCCTCTCCTGGCGTCTCTCTCCATCTCACCTCTTCTCCTCGCATGGATCTTCTTGCTGAAGCGTAGCGATGCACCGCCGAAGTTGCACGCACTCTTCGAACTCGCGTGTGGCACCCGGCGGCACGAACCCGTGTTCGACGCACTCGCGTCCCAGTACCAGGGAAGCGAAATCGGCTCGCTTCCGGGCCTCCTCGCACTTCCCTCGTGCGTGGGAGATCGCGGCGACCTGGTGCAACGCAGCCGCATCATGGATCGAAGCCTGGCCGGATTGTTCGGCGGCCGCCATCGCTTCTCGTGCCTGCACCACTTCCGCGGCCGCCTGGATCGCTGCCTGGCGCGACGCCGACAGTGCCTCAGGCAACGGAAGGTCGACGGCCGTAACGCCCAACTTCACGTAGAGCGCATCGAGCCTCGCAACGATGCTCGCCTGGTCGCTCAGATCCACGGTGATGTTGCCGACGTCCTTGTCGGCCTTTTCCCGGTCCACATGCGGCTTGCCGAGGAGCCTCGCGCGCCAAGTATTCAGATCGTCGAGATCGGGGGCCTGAGCCCGCTGGATCTCCACGCGCGCAGAGAACCGAACGGCGGGAACGCGGGCAGCCACCGAGATCCGTCCATTCGCCGCATAGCGGTACTCGACCTGGATGGTCGCCCCGGCGGGAAGGCCGGGCGGAAGGTCGCGAACGACGCATTCGCCCAACGCGATGCAGTCCTCTGGCCGCTCGCTTTCCCCTTCCACCACGGGGACGCGGATGCTGCGCTGATCCGGCTGCGCCGTGTGAAATACGCGCGATGCGGCGGCCGGCAGCGGGGTGTTCTTCGGGATGAGGACGACGTTGGTCTTGCGACCGGTAGTCCGGTGGACTCCGACGACGCCCAGGCTGTGCGAATTGACGTTGACCACTTCGCATGCCAACTCGCTCGCATTGGCTTCCTTTGCCATGAGCACGCCCGCGTAGAGGGCCGCGCCGTGGGCAACGGCTTCGTCGGGCGATTGGGAGCAGTCCGGCTCCCGGCCGGTGAGGTTTCGCAGCATGTTGCGGACCATCGGCATGCGGCTGGATCCGCCGACCAGGAGGACGCGATCGATCTGCTGCCACGACAGTCCGGCCTGGCGGACGACCAGCGACGCGGTGGTTTCCGTGCGTTCGAGGAGATCCGCGGTCATTTCCTCGAATTCGCTGCGGCTGACTTCGATCCGCATCCGGATTCCGGCGTGAAACGAGAGGGCCGTTGTCTTCGTGCGCTCGGAGAGGGCATGTTTCACGTCCTGCGCGTCGAGCCAAAGCTGGGCGGCGTCCTGAGGATCGCTGCGAGGGTCCACGCCGTGCGCGTCGAGGAACTGCTGGGCCAGATGATGGACCAGCCGCTCGTCGAAATCCTTGCCGCCAAGTCGGACGTCGCCGTCGGTGGCGAGCGTCCGAAACCGTGCACCGTGGATTTCCACGATGGTTACGTCGAAGGTTCCGCCGCCCAGATCGTAGACGAGGATCCGCTCGCCCGTTGCCGATGCATCCGGCTCGGTGAGATCCAGAAAGCCGCGGCTGCAGCCGTAGGCAATCGCCGCGGCAGTCGGTTCGTTGATGATGTCCAGCACATCCAGACCCGCAAGCCAGCCGGCGTTTTGGGTCGTGCGTCGCCGCGATTCGTCGAAGAAGGCGGGAACCGTAACGACGACCTTGCGCAAAGGGCCGATCCGCCGCTCGGCGTCGCGTCGTACACGGTCGAGCACGAAGGCGCTGAGGACCTCGGGGGGCACCTTCCGGCCGCAGATCTTGCGGCGAAACGCCACGCTTCCCATGTCGCGCTTGAAACACTCGGCATACGCTTCCGGCTCCAAGACGGCAGCCTTCAGGGCCTCCTTGCCGACAATAATCTCGTCGTCGTCCACAAAAAGGGCGCTCGGCGTGATCAAGTCGCCCAACTCGTTGGGAATCGTCACGGGGCGGCCGACCTCGTCGAGGCGTGCCACCACGGAATAAGTGGTTCCCAAGTCGATCCCGACCGGGGGCTGTTCGGCATTCATGGCGAAGAACTCTCTGTTTTGTCGACTCGAATCGCTCCCAGCGGCGGCGACACCCAGCCTTGCTCGCTGCCCGCCAGCCAGGATTGCAGCAGCGGCACATCCAAGACCGTCGCGTAGTGGAGGTTCTCCACTCCAAGGGCTTGTGCAGGAGCCGTCTCTCCGTAGACTCCCACCACACGCCCCCGATCATTGACGACCGGGCTGCCATACATATTCTCCGGGAACTCTGCTTTCAGTTCCAGTAGACGCGGGGGTCTGTTTTCCTGCACGGCATCGCTGAGGAGGTAGACCTCTCCACGATACCAACGTACCTGGAGGTGATGGAATCGCGTGAGCTTCTCTCCGCCATGCGAGAAGCCAAAGCACGCGACGGGGAGCCCCTCTTCGAGTTCCTGCAACTCCTTCTGCGACGCCATGCGCACGGGCCGGGGGAGCTTTTCCTCGGTCACGAGCAGACCGAGGTTGGCGTACATCCAGTCGGCGGGTGTCCCGGCCAGGGCGGCAAACTCGTGATGGACGCGAAAGTCCTTGATCGCGAACCTCGGCCCGTCGACCGAACGACTCACCCACATCCGATGGCCCTGCCGGCGCCATGCAGCCAATTGCAGGATCTCGCGGGCCGAGGTAAGCAGCGTGGATTCGCCGATCGCCGAGCACGTGGCGAAGGGCCACGCGTGGCTCTTCTTCCCGTCGTCCACCCCTACGAAGATCAGCAACACCGACTCACGCAGAATCTCCTCAACGCTTTCGCAATCAACGTCAGGAAGCGACAGAGGACCGACGCCTCCGCTTGTCAGACGCGGTTCGTCCTGAGCGACCGGTGTAATCGCGAGTGGAACGGCTTCCGCCCTGTTCGGAGTCAAGGCGGTTGGCAAGGACAAGTCGGAGCACCGCGGGTTTTCTTGCACCGGCTGCTGGACCCGGGCGCCGGGCGCCTTGCCCTGTCGATTGGACCCCGCCATCCACCCGACAAGTGCAAAGAGTACGACCGCCGCAACACTCGCCGCAACCCACAGTGCGCGGCGGCGTTGCCTGGAGACGGAATCCGGCGAGAACACGTTCGACTCGACCGGCGTCGTCATCCCCGGCGCCCCGCCCTCATCAGAAGCCGCGATGTCCAGGCGAGGACCTTTCCTTACCCTCTTCCACGGTTCGTCAGTTTGCGCAGACGCTGCCGCTGTCGTGCGCAACGGCGCCCGCGCCGTGATTCCGAAAGAAAGATCCGGGCCGCTCGGCGACATTCGCAACACGTCGCCGGATCTCAGGTGGGTTTCCCCGAAAATCAACGAACGGTTCAGCGCGAGCGGTCCGGCCCCTTCGGCCCGAACATACCATCCGTCGTCCTTCAGCCGAATCTGGGCGATTCGCCCGCGGGCCGATGGATCGGCTCGCGGGTCGAAATGGACCGCGCACTGCGGGCTGTCGCCGACGCGGAACTCGCAAGCGTCGAGCTGAATTTCATCGCCTCGCCGAGCGCCGGACAAAATACGGATCGTGACGGGCATCGTTCACTTCACTTGCGTCAGTGAATTCGTGTTTCCGGAGGATGGACGGTCGGTGGCGAGCGTGAGCCAGACGTTTCGCAAATCGCCGAGCAGGCTCCGATAGACTCGTTCTCCGCCGGGCTGCGACGGCGCAAAGATCAGCCCGTTGCGATCCATGTGCTGGACCAGATCCAAGAGTCGCTCCCCCTGAAAGCGAAGCGAACCATCGAGGATGGAGGGATCGGCGGCTTCTAAAGCCCGATGCACCTGAGCAGCCAGTGATCGCAGAAATCGTTGAGCGGAGTGGTACGCCAGAAACTCGGATGGATCATCTCGTCGCTCGTCCGGATACGCTTTCTGCAAAACGGTCAGGAGGTCTTCGACGCACCGTACGACCTCTTTCTCCCTGCCGGCAGCGTCCTGCCGGTCCCGAAGGCTTTGAACCAGCTTGTCGCGACTGGATTCGAACCGGCTTCGCGGCATGGCAAAGCACGGGTCGCGAAGCGCAAGTGGCCAGGGCGTCTGAAGAACCTTGGGATCGCTGGCGGCAAACACGAGGCTGCCAGGTCCCAAGCCGCCGTCGCTGAACCAGAGCATGGAGACGGCGTCGGCCGGGAGTTTCGGGTTGAGTTCCGTATCGACGAGTGCGGGGCGGCCTTGCAGATACTGATAGGCAAGGATCGGGCCCGACAGTTCCGCCAACAGCCAGTTGAGTTCTTCTGTGACATCGCCTTTCAGGACATCCTGAAGTTGGCTCTCCAGACGTTGCTTGCGGACCACCTGCCTCTTTCCCTCCGCCGCCAGGTAGTCCGGATTCTCCTTGGCCCTCCACTCTCGATTGACATCGCGGCGACGGAGGTAGGCGCCGACGTAGTCGATCGAGTTCTGAATTTCCTTGGCCACCGCGTCGGCGTTGACGTTCCGAGCGACCGCCGCCGATTGCAGCAGGTCTCCGCGAGCGGCCAGGTACTGGGCCTGCGCCTGGATCTGTAGCGAAAGCGGCGTGCTGGCAAAGGCGGGGGGAAGGACGACATGCTGGCGAGCTGGCGACGAAGATTCCTGGCCCCGCACCACCGCGAGGGGCATAAGAACCGTCAACACGACCGGGATTCGAAGATTTCGCGGCATTTGGAATTGCATAATCACCTCCGGACGATTCGGGCCATTCTTTCGATCGCCTTTTCCAAGAACAGAGAACGGAAGTGTGTCACAGCAGTTTCTTCCTTTGACATAAGCTATTTTGTGGAAGCCATTTGCGACGATTGGCGACATTGTTTCGCGAGCCGTAATCCCGTAGCTCCACACCGAAAGCACGTATTCTGCGTGCCCTCCGTTCCCACCCCCCCTCGACAGGGCATTTGCCGCCAAGTCATGTCCTCATACTGTAGGCGGCGACTCCAGCGGTTCCTTGAGCGGCCCAGGAAACTGCTCCCATGCGATCTGATAGGCCGCCGCCAGCGGACATGGCGCGTACCGATCAGCCGTGAGAAAGACCGGCATCTCGGGCACGACGTCGCCGACAGCGACTGGTTCGACGTAAGAAGATGTTTCCGGCCCGGCCGCGTATGCGACGACCGTCAACGGCTTGTCCGGCGGCAGCGAGAACGGCTCATCGTGCAGGCGATCCCAGATGACTTTGTGGATCCCGTCGACCTGACGGGCGTCGGTGGCGCGAATGATATGGGGATGATCCAGGCGGCCGACCGCCTCCATTTCGCGCTCGAATCGGGCCACCGACTCGGCATTTCGCAGCCGGTCTTTCGGCAGCACTTTCAAGGCGACGATCCGGTTCAGCTTCCGATGCCGGGCTTTGTAGACGGTGCCCATGCCTCCTTGGCCGAGTTTCTTGAGCAGCTCATAATCGCCGAGCGAAGTCGTGCCGCCGCCTCCGCAGTCGTAATGACCAGCCCGATGCGATCCGGAACCCATGCCAGGCCCAAGTCGGAGAGGATCGGGCTACCATACCTATTCTCCGGACTTTCGGCTTTCCATTCCAGTAGGCGATGATACAGCGAACAGAGGACAGGCGGGGGCTCCGAGGTCGGCGTGGGCACATCTCAGCAAGCGCGAAGCGAGCCTGGCGGCGATTTCTCGGGTCCATCGGCCTGGTCGCCGCCGGAACCAAGCCAGACGGTGGCGTTGGAGACTGCGGATACCGCCGTGATCGAGGTCCAGGTTCTCCGGGATTTCGGCGGCCGCTTGTGGCGAGCGGCGATTCAGAAATACGTGACCTACCCTCTTCATCCCGCACCCCCGACGTGGTAGAATGCTAGTATGGATGCGAGCATGATTAGCCAGGAAACTGAAATCCTCTCCCGGGTTATCGGGCCGGAGAATCCAAGCTTCAGCGACGAAGCGGCGCGCTGCGTCCTCGCGCTTCGGTTCAATGATGCGGACGTCGAACGGATGAACGCGCTGGCTGCAAAGGCGCGCCAGGGTATGCTCAGTCGGGAGGAGGAGGCGCAACTGGACGCCTACCTTTTCGTGGGCGCGATGGTAGATCTGATGCACTCGAAAGCCCGGCTGTCGCTGGAGAAGCACGCCACAAGTCCCAATGGCTGATGAAAAGGCGCTGCGGCAGCGAGTGGCAAGCCGGGCACAGTACCGTTGTGAGTACTGCCAGCTTCCCGAGCCCTTGACGGCACTTCCATTTCAGATCGACCACGTGATCGCCGAGAAGCACGAGGGCGAAACGTCGCTTGAGAACCTGGCGTATGCGTGCCTCCACTGCAACCGCTTCAAGGGACCGAATATCGCTGGATGGGACCGCGAGAGCAAGCAAACCGTCCGCCTCTTCGACCCGCGACAAGACAGGTGGAGCGATCACTTTGAATGGGAAGGTTCGGTGCTGAAAGGACGCACCGCCATCGGGAGAGTGACGATTGCGGTGCTGAGAATCAACCTCCCGTACCGTGCTGCCGTTCGCCGTTCCCTGATCGAAGAGGGGCGGTTTCCGCCGACATGAGTGCTGGACTGCCCTCGGCCCCAAAGCGACCTGACACTGCTGTTCTACTTCATGGCTGCCGCGCGCAGGCCGACGAGCAAGGCCTCGATCTCGCGATGGCAATGGAAGCTCTGGTTGATCCGCAACTCACCGGCCGCGCCTCGTTGAATCAATCCCGGCCCGCCGACGTTGGCCCACGAACGCGGGGCGATGGTGGCCGTGATCACCTCAATCAAGGCGTCGGTATCTCCCCGCGCGGCGAGCGTCAGGTCTCGGACATCGTAACGTGCCGCCGTGAGCTGACGGTTCGCCGCCTCCGCCGTCGTGATGATCAGCCCGCTGCGATCCGCAATCCATGCCAGGCCCAGGTCGGAGAGAATCAGCCGCAACGCGGACTCGAGCTGGATCCCGTCGAGGCTGACCGTCAGCGGGACGTCGGCCTTCAGACCGACGTCGGACAATCGCTGCTCGTCGAGGCGAATTGGGACCTTGCATTGAGCCTCCAGCGATTTCAGTACGTCGGTCAGTGGAGCCTCGACGAACTGGCAGGCAACCGGGGCGGCCAGGCCCGTTGCCGCGGCCGAAGGACGCGTTTTGGAACGCCGAGCCCCCAGCGATCCGGGCAGTCGCAACATGTCGCCGAATTGCTGAAGGATGCTGCGGTGCGCGGCCTGCGTCTGGGCAATGACTACGGCGGCGGGCGGGAAAGTTTCGATCGAAGCCGGTCCACCCACGTTGGCCCAGGACGTCGGCGCGACCATGGTCGAGATCTGCGAGACCAATTGGCTCGGACTGGCCACCGGGCGGACCAGGCGATAGACGCGTGTCTCGAGGGCCGCCGCAGCCTGTTTCGCCGTGGTAATCAAGATAACCTCGCTCTGGACGGTCCATGTCAGGTTGTTGGCAAGGAGCATCCTGTCCAGGGCTTCATCCAGGCGCTCACTGTTGCCCTGGGCGGTGACCGGCATATCGGCGGCGATGCCTTGGAGTTTCAACGAACGCGTGTCCAGCCAAGCGTGGCAGCCGGTCTGTTCGGCCAGTTGCCGGCAGGCCTCCCGGAGCGGAGTCCGATCGAACTGGTAGCTGACGCGACGTCCCAGGTTCGCCTCCGTAGCCGGCTTGAGGCTGGTCTTGCGAGGCGGATCGGCCGCGGCTACGGGCGCCGGTGCCGGCTTGGCCGCGGGGCTCGGTTGTGGCTGTGGAGACGGGATCGTGGCGGCGGTTGTAGAAGGACCAACTGCGGAGGGCTGCGCGGCGATTTCGCCAACCACGCGAAAGCCCAAATGGTAGGCGCGGGTAGGCTGTGGTTGCATGACGCGATACGCCGACCGGCGTTGCTCACCTGCGCTATTCGAGCACCCGCCCCGGGACACCCGGAGCGAGCCTTCCCCCGGCCCCATCGGATCCTCCAGCGGCGACGCTGCGTAGTAATCGGCGGCAAACCAATCGTGGCACCATTCAAATACGTTGCCATGCATATCGTACAGCCCCCAGGCGTTCGGCCGCAGTTGCCCGACCGGATGCTCGATCCGTTCCGAGGCTGAGACGCGAGTATACTCGTGCAACGCGGCCTCGTCGTCGCCCGAGTGCCAGGCGGTCGTGGTTCCTGCACGGCAGGCATATTCCCACTGCGCCTCGGTAGGCAAACGAAACGCCATGCCTTCTTCGTCGGACAACCACTCGCAGAATGCGGTCGCGTCGTTCCAGCTCACGTGCACCACCGGATAATCGTCCGATTTCTCGACCCCCAAATCCGCATTCCAGACGAAGCGAGGATCGCGCCTCCACTGGCCGTCGATCACGCCGCTGCCCCCTTTGCCATCCCGCTCGCCGTCGGTCCGGTAACGCCGATCCTCCACAAACCGGCGGAACATGCCGCGAGTGACTTCGTGACGGCTCAGCCAAAACGGTTTCGTGATCCGCACGCGATGCTTGGGGGCTTCGGAGAGCAGGCGCTCAATATGATCCTTATCAAGCTTGGTCTCTTTCACGAGCCTTGCGACCTCCTCTTCCGTCGATCCCATCTCAAACTCGCCGGGCGGGATCAGGGCGAATTTCATTCCGATCGAATTGGTCATCTCGACCGGAACGCCGAGGTGTCCGGCCCAGTCTTCTTGATGCTTGCGGGCCGTGGCGGCGTCGAGTGGGGCGATTGCAGGGAATGGGGCGCCGGGTCGCTCCGCCGGGAAGCCGGCACTTGATGAGATTGTGTCTAAGCCTTCAGAGGACATGGCTGGCGTTTGGCTGGTCAGGGACAAGTCGAGCAGTTCAATGTCTTTGAACAGAACACGTTGCCGGTCGGCCGCGATCTTCATCTTGCCTTTGTGGAACGCTTGGTGATGTGCCTGCAAGGCGAGTTTGCCGTCGAGAAAAACAGTAAGCGCATCGCCTATCGCGCAGAACAGGAACTCGTGGAATTCGTCGGATTTCAGGCCCGTGTCAGCCTCGCCAAGCAGCGCGCATCCCGTCTCCGTATGGGCAAAGATCGTTGTGCGACCATCGGGAGAAAACAAGGCACTATACATCAACAACTTGTCACTCTGGTGGCCGATCGCTCGCAGGAGAATTGACGCGCCGCCGTGGGTGGCCGGACTGCCCAAGGGCTTCACCTTAGCGCGGACAGCCACGTCGCTCAGGTCCACGTTGTATCCGATCCCGCCGGCATCGAAGTCATAGATGCCATCCTTCACCACCACGCGGCCGGTTTGGTATCGCAAACGTTTCAGCTCTTCCGGTGGATCGGAAAGGCTGATCCACCGGCCCTTCGCCAACTGTTCGTAAGTGACTGCAGGTGTCTGAGTTTGTCTCGGTGGGCTTTCGACGACAGAGGTGATTAGAGTTCTGGCTGGGCTACTCTCGGGAGCCGCAGGTTCGTGTGGCTGCACTTTCGGAGTTGATAACGCCGCAGAGATCGGCACCAGCGTCACCTCCAACACCGCATTGTCGCCGCGCCGGACGGTGAACGACCTGCCCACCGCCTCGTACTTCGGCCCGGTCACCGTCAACTCATGCTCGCCCGGCCGGAGCACCAGCGGTTCATCCAGTCCGGCGATCTCGATCTTCTCGCCATCCACCTTCACCTCCACCTCCGCCTGAGGATCGTTGAGCACGATCTTCACGCGCCCCTTCGCCGTGGAAACCGAGAGAATGATCCCCATCAGCACCAGGAAAGCCCCGAGCCCCGCCGCCCCGATCGCGTACGTGGCAGGCGGTCTTGTTGACCAGAAAGATGCTCGCGCGACTGGAATCGGCGGGGCGGCTTGCGCGTCCGCCGCCAGCCAGTCGGGCAGGTCCGGCAGAGCATCGGAAAGCACACTGCGGTTGGCAGCCTGCTTCTCTCGGAGCCTGGCGTCGTAGGCCGTCTTCTTCGCCGGGCTGAGCAGACACGCCTTGGCCGCCGCCAACTCGTTGAGAATCTTTTGCGACAACTCGGCATGCCGGCCGAGGTGATACGTCCGCACGTGAGCCATCTGCCGCGCCGCCGCGTCGTGGACCACCTCTGCGTTGGTTTCAAATGGGGTGATGCCCAACAGCCGGTAGTGATCCGGCGGCTGCTCTGCGGGCGGAATCCCCAGCCAAACGTGGTAGGGATCGATCTCGCTGCCATGGTCCGCATGCTCCAAACCGTGCGACATGGCTGGCACATCGGGGCTCGTCTCCACCTCCATCGACGCATGAAGCTCGCCGGTCTCCACTCGAGAAGCCTCCGGCTTAACCGTCTTCTGCTCTTTGCGTTGGGCTTCCCGCAACAGGCTGATCAGCTTGCTCCCTTCGCAAAATGGAGACAACGCATCGATCACGGCCGCGGGCGACGGCAGACGGTCTCCGGGTGCCTTGGCAAGCATCCGCTCGACCAGGGCGGCCACCGGCTTGGGAACGTCGGCCCGCACGAATTCGATCGCAGGCGGTTCGTCGTGGACGTGAGCCAAGAGCTTCTTCATCGCCGAATCGTACTGCGGCCCGCTGAACGGCACGCGCCCGGCAAGGAGATGGTACAAGGTGCAGCCCAGAGAGTAGATGTCGGTCCGGATGTCGACGCTATGGCTCCCCAGCGCCTGTTCCGGCGACATGTAGTCGGGCGTGCCCATCACCTGTTCCGTCCCGGTAATCTGGCCCTCCGAGCGATCGGTCTCGTGAATCTGAGCCAATCCCAAATCCAGGACCTTGACATCGCCCGCCGTCGTCAACATGAGATTCGATGGCTTGATATCGCGGTGGACCAGGCCGTTCTCGTGCGAGCACTGCAAGCCCATGGCTGCTTGCCGCACCACCTCGCAGGCATCGGCGATGCTCAGGGCGCCGCACTGGTGAACGATTCGTGCAAGGTCCAGCCCCTCGACATACTCCATCACCAGGAAGTGGATCCCGCCGACCTCGCGGGCATCCATGGCGCGGATGATATGGGGATGGTCCAGTCGACCGACCGCTTCCATCTCCCGTTCGAAGCGCGCCACCGCCTCGGCGTTTCGCAGCCGGTTCTTCGGCAGCACTTTCAGGGCAACGATCCTCTTCAGCTTTTTGTGCCGCGCTTTGTAGACCGCGCCCATGCCCCCCTGGCCGAGCTTTTTGAGGAGTTCGTAATCCCCGAGCGTAGGCACCCGGCGCGGCGGAGCGGTCGGCGTCGGCTCAGAGGTGGACCCCGCGGGCTCCCCTCCACCGATCTTCATTCCTCGGATCCGGTCAACGGCGAGCCGGCTTGCAGCCTCGCTCTCGGCTCTGCGTTGGACGGGCTGCCGCAGAGCAGCCATCACGGTGTCGCCCTTGGTCTCCAGCTCCTGGACCAACTGCTCGCACTGGACGCACTGGTTGAGATGCTCGGCGATTTTGTCGGCAGCGGCCTCGGGAATCGTACCCGCCAGGTACCCGAAGAGCGTTTCCCGGCTCGGACAATTCGGCGCAGTCATGATCGGTCCTCTTGGCGAACTTCTGACGCTCTACCATCCCAGAACGGAACAACGTCACCCCGTTTTCAGACCGAAACGCAACTCCTTATCACACCAACAGATAGGTTTCACTCCGTATCGCCCAGCTCCTGTCGCAGTCTCCGCAGCACCTTGTACTTCGCTTGCCGCACGGCGCCCAAGCTCATCCCCAGTTGCTCGGCAACGTCCGCAGAGCCTCGCTGATCGACCGTGGTCAGCCAGAACGCCTGCCAGGTGCGGTGTTCGAACTCATCGCGGATCAGCCCAAGCGCCTGTTGGACAACGCCTGCAAAAGCACTGCATGCCTGCGATTCGGCCGACTCGTCGGCAGGCACTGCAAGAAAGCGGACCTGAGCGTCGGTTCCGCCCATGGCGGCCGCTTTGCCCGCCCGACTGCGAAAATAGTCTCGCAGTTTATTGTCGGTAATCGTCCGCAGCCATCCGCGGAAGGTATCGCCCGGCTGCGAGTAACGAAAATCCGGGATTCCCCGGATTACGCCCTGAAAGACCTCCTGGACCACGTCAGGCGAGTCTTGAGACGGGACACCCGCCCGATGGCACCAGGAGAAGACCAGAGGGGCATACAGATCGACAAGCCGCTGCCACGCACTATCGTCCCGACCGCGCAACCGTTTGATCAGGCTCATCGAGATGGACTGAAGTTCGTTCTCCGGTCGCTCCGAACTTGACATGCCCGCGGCTCCCGTCGCGTTGAAGCAGTGAGAGAACCCGTACACCCAGCATGAGTGTACTCGCCTTCTCACTGAGGCCGCAATCCCTCATTTTGACGGGAGCCTGGGATGCCGCCGCCTCCCCTCCGCTGGGCTGATAAAAACTTGATAAAAACGGCGACAGGCACCGCAACTAATAGCGGTTTAGCCAGAGCGACCACACAAGATGTTGCGGAGCCAGTCCCCGTTTTTATCAGCCCACCCCTCCGCTGACCAACGGCTGGGCACTGGGCGGTCTTTTTACCCACGGCTGTGCTTTCGAAGGCCCTCTTCCTCCACACACGCAACTCACCGGCTATCCGGAAACGGGGACTGGCGCCCGGATGTCGTATATCAGCTCTCACACTTGCACAAGATTTTGGGTTCCTGTCCCCGTTTCCGGATACGCCCCGTGAACGGTTACGGGTTTGACGAGCTGGTTGACAGGTAAACGTTCACGCCCACGGCCGGGGACTGGTCCATTTTTCGGCCAATTCGAGTGTCTTGGCGTCAAAGACGTTGGCCGAAAACATGGACCTGTCCCCCTCTCTTCCGTGGGCGTGAACGGTGACGGTTGACAGGTTCCAGGTCCCGCTCGGCAAGCGGGACCTACTTGAGATACTCGCGGATGAGGCGGATGTTGTCGGGCGGGGTCTCGAGCGGCATGGCGCCGGTGCCCATCACGCAGTTCTTGCGGGGGCCCACGATGTCGAGGACGTGGTCGATGGCCCTATAGATTCGCTCCGGCTCGCTGCAGGCAACGACGGCGGGATCGAGATTGACGCGGATCTTCACGTGGGGATGCGTGCTGGAGACCCGCTCGACGAAAGCGGCCTGGTTGGTCTCGACGTTGCAGGCAACGTAGTCCGTGCCCGTGGAAAGGATGTCGTCCAGGACCGGGTAGGTGTTGCCGCCCATGATGCAGGGCACGGGATGTCCGACGGCTTCGGCCGCGATCTCCAGGACGCGGCGAAGGGCCGGCATTTCCAGTTCGTGGAATTGCCGTGGGGAGAGCATCGGCGGCGCCGCGGCCGACTCGAAAAAGGCCACGTCGAGTCCCGCCTTGGCCACGGCCCGGCAGAGCACGGCCTGGTTTTCGGCAAGCCGCATCAGCATGCTGGCAAGCGACTCCGGAGCGAGTGCGGCGTCGAGGCACAGGTTGTTGATGCCTCGGAGGTTGAACGCGATCGAAAAAGGCCCGCCCACGGGCAAACGGACGTCGGCCTCAGGGAACTCTCGCTTGAGCCGCCCGGCGACCGACAGGAGCATTGCGATCCGCCCGTCGCGGTCGGGATCGAACGGTTTGAGGTGGATCCCTTCCTCGGTCGACGAGAGCAACGGCTGATGGATGGCCGGGATCGCATCGGGGGTGGAGGCCGCAACGGTCGCGCCGTAGGCTTCCGCCTCGAGGTTATAGATGTCGATGGCCACCGCAATGACCTGCTGACGATAGTGCAAGTAGGCGGCGCGGTGTGCGGCGAACATCAGCTCCGGGTCGCGGGAGACTTCCCAGGGCGTGCGTCCGACGAAATGGGCCGCGTGCTCGTAGATGACGGGTGTGAAGGCGATCTTCATGGGAAAGACGTCTCCTGAAAGGACTTGCGACGCGCGGCAGCCGACCGCGCCGGGGTAGCTTCCGCTCATTATGAGGAAAGCCGTGCGTTCGGCAACCAGGGCGGCGGGATGGGGACGAAGACGTGGTCGGTTTTGTCGCAGCCGTGGTTCGTGTGCAGTGGCGATGGGCTTCGTGGCGCATTAGAATCGGCAGGAGTCGCGTTTTGGAGTGCGGCGACTTGTCGCCGCTTTGCGGCCTTTGGCCGCTTTCAGTGGCCGCAAAGCGGCCGCAAGCGGCGATGAATCGCCGCACTCCAAAGGGAGGCTCCGCACGCAGAACTGGAAGAGCACGTCTGAGGTGCCCCCACCAATGGAGAGGATGTACGAAAGGAGATGGCTTCCGTGAAATGCACCTTCCTGTGTTTGGTGCTGCTCTCGATGGGCGCGACCGCAGCAGCCGACGGGAAACGGCCCAACGTTCTGGTAATCCTTGCCGATGACATGGGCTATTCGGACGCCGGCTGCTACGGCGGCGAGATCCGTACACCGAATCTCGATGCTCTGGCCCGCGGCGGTCTGCGGTTCACCCAGTTTTACAACACGGCCCGTTGCTGGCCGACCCGGGCCGTGATCACCACCGGCTACTACGCGCAGCAGGTCCGTCGCGACGCGATGCCGGGTTTGCAGGGCGGCGGGCACGGGACAAGGCCCGGCTGGGCCCCTCTCGTGGCCGAAATGCTCAAGCCGCTTGGCTATCGCACCTATCATTCCGGCAAGTGGCATATCGACGGCAAACCGTTGGAGAACGGTTTCGACCACGCCTACACGCTGTACGATCAAGATCGCTTCTTCACTCCGAGTCGCCACGCGGAAGACGATCGACCGCTGCCGCCGGTCGAGCCGGGCAGCGGTTACTATGCATCCACGGCGATCGCCGACCACGCCATCAAGTGTCTTGAGGCACACGCCCGGGCGCATGCGGATCAGCCCTTTTATCATTATCTTTGCTTCACGTCGCCGCACTTCCCGCTGCACACGCTGCAGGAAGACATCGACCGCTACCGGGACCGATATCTGTGCGGCTGGGACGTGATCCGCGCCGAGCGGGCTCGGCAGTTGAAGCGGCTTGGCATCGCCACCAACGCGCTGCCGGCACGGGAACGCGTGGTCGGGCCGCCCTACGACTTCCCCAAGGACCGCGACAAGCTCGGGCCCGGCGAAGTTTTGTACCCGGTTGCCTGGGAGGAACTCAACGACGAGCAGCGCAAGTTCCAGGCGACCAAAATGGCAATCCACGCCGCAATGGTCGACCGTATGGACCGCGAGATGGGGCGCGTCGTCGATCAATTGAAGGCGATGGGAGTCTTCGAGAATACGCTGATCCTGTTCGCGTCGGACAACGGCGCGAGTGCGGAGATCATGGTCCGCGGCGACGGCCACGATCCCGAAGCCCCGCCGGGGTCCGGTGCAACGTTTCTCTGCCTTGGCCCGGGCTGGTCGACGGCGGCCAACACGCCCTTCCGCCGCCACAAGACGTGGGTGCACGAGGGTGGGATCTCGACTCCGTTGATCGCTCATTGGCCGAAAGGGATCGACGCGCGCGGAGAACTCCGCCATAGCCCGACGCACCTGATTGATATCGTGCCGACCGTCCTGGAACTCGCCGGAGGCGAGCAGCCGAAGTCGTGGAAAGGCCAGGCGGTTCCGCCCGCGCCGGGCCGCAGCCTCGTGCCGCTGTTTGCCAAGGACGGCGCCTGGCAGCACGACAGCCTGTGGTGGTGCCACGACGGTCACCGGGCGATCCGTGCCGGCGATTGGAAACTGGTCGCCGATCGGAACGAGCCTTGGGAACTTTACAACTTGAACAAGGACCGAGGCGAGTCGAACAACCTCGCTGAAACGTATCCCGAGAAGGTTGGGGAACTCGAGGCACTCTGGAATCGCTACGCCGAGGAATTCCGGGCACTGGCGACGCAAGATCTGCCGGCCGAGCAGCGTGCGGGGAGAAAAAGCAAGAAGAAAACTCAGTGAGTTTACATCAATCTGACCTGCTATGCATTGAGGAAACAACTCATGAATCGAAGACTTCTATCAGTGGCTGCACTTGTCTCGATGCTCTGCGGCCCAAGTCTCGCCGCGGAGAAGCCCAACCTGATCTGGATCATGGCCGACGACCTTGGCTATGGCGATCTCGGCTGTTACGGCCAGCAAGTCATCCACACACCGCGGCTCGACCGCATGGCGCGGGAAGGGATGCGGTTTACGCAGTTCTACGCCGGGGCGACGGTCTGCGCCCCGTCGCGATCCGTGCTGATGACCGGCCAGCACCAGGGACACACGCGGGTCCGGGGCAACGCCGGGCGGACCAATCCGCTGGCGCAGGCTTTGCGTCCGGAAGACGTTACGGTGGCGAAGGTCCTCCAGGACGCCGGTTACGCGACCGCCCTGATCGGCAAGTGGGGCCTGGGCGACGTCGGCGAGGCGGAGTGCGGAGTGCCGCGCAAGCAGGGGTTCGACCATTTCTTCGGGTATCTCAGCCAGCATCGGGCCCACAATCACTTCCCTGACTACCTTTGGCGAAATGAAGAGCGGATCGCCCTGCCCAACAAGGTGACGCCGGTCGGCGAGTTCGGCGGCGGCTACGCGACCGACGCTCTGCTCTATGCCGATGACCTGTTCGCCGACGAAGCGCTGAAGTTCGTAGCCGAACACCAGGACCAGCCGTTCTTTCTGTACTGGAGCATGGTGATTCCTCATGCCAACAACGAGCGAACCCGCGAGTTGAAAGACGGCGCCCACGTGCCCGATTACGGGCCGTATGCCCTGGAAGACTGGCCGGCGCCCGACCGCGGCCAGGCGGCCATGATCACGCGCCTGGACAGCTATGTCGGCCGGATGCTCGACCAGTTGAACCAGCTTGGCCTGGCGGAGAACACGCTGGTGATCTTCACCAGCGACAATGGCCCGCATAACGAGAGCAACCACAACCTGGAGCGTTTTCAGCCGTCGGGGCCCCTGACGGGGATCAAGCGGAGTCTTACCGACGGCGGCATCCGCGAACCGTTGATCGCCTGGTGGCCCGGCAAGGTCAAGCCCGGCAGCGAGAACGGACACGTGGGCTACTTCGGCGACTGGATGGCCACCGCCGCCGAACTGGCCGGAGCCAAGGTGCCGGACGCGGTCGACTCGATCAGCTTCGTGCCGACGTTGCTTTCGAGGTCCGAGCAGCAGGAAGAGCACGAATTCCTTTACTGGGAATTCCACGAGCGGGGCTTCAGCCAGGCGGCCCTTTACCAGGGGCGATGGAAGGGGATTCGCGAGCGAAGCTCCGACGCATCGCTGCAAGTGTACGACTTGAAGAACGACATCGGCGAGAAGAACAACGTCGCCGCGGAATGCCCCGAGATCGCGGCGAAGCTCGAAAGCTATTTAAAGACCGCTCGCAGCGAGTCGCCCGACTGGCCTGTCAAGAACGCGCCCCAGTCGAAAAAGCGGTGATCCGTCATCCAAGAACTCTACTTGAGGAGCCTGCGAATGCCTGCTGCAACCTGTTTCATCCGTCTCGTGATCTTCGCATGGATTCTTGGGGTTAGTGCGTCGGGGGTTGCCCTTGCAGAAAAACCCAATATCGTTTTCTTTCTCGTCGACGACCTCGGGCAGCGCGACCTTGGGTGCTATGGCAGCACTTTCTACGAGACGCCGAACGTCGACCGGCTGGCGCGTCAGGGCGCCAAGCTCACCAATGGTTACGCGGCCTGTCCGGTGTGCTCGCCGACGCGAGCAAGCATTATGACGGGCAAGTATCCTCAGCGGACCGGGGTGACCGACTACATCGGCGCGCCTCAGCCGCCGCAGTGGAAACGCAACACGGTCCTTCTGCCGGCCGAATACAGCGAACGGCTGGCCCTGGATGAAGTCACGCTGGCCGAAGCCCTGAAGACGGCGGGCTACGCGACCTTCTTCGCCGGCAAATGGCATCTCGGCCCCGAGGGGTATTTCCCGGAAAACCAGGGTTTCGACATCAACAAGGGCGGCATCGAGCGGGGCGGTCCCTACGGTGGAAAACGGTACTTTTCGCCGTACGGCAATCCGCGGCTCGAAGACGGCCCGGACGGCGAACACCTGCCTGATCGACTGGCGACGGAAACGGCGAGATTCATCGAGGCGAACCGTCAGGGACCCTTTTTGGCCTATCTCTCTTTCTACTCGGTGCACACGCCGCTGATGGCGCGCGAGGATCTTCGGAAAAAATATGAAGAGAAGGCGCAGCGGCTGGGACTTGAAGAAAAGTGGGGCCGCGAGGAACCCCGCGACGTGCGACTGGTCCAGAACCATGCGGTCTACGCGGGCATGGTCGAGGCAATGGATCAGGCGGTCGGCAAGGTGCTCGATAAGCTCGACGAGCTCGATCTACGGAAAAGTACGATTGTCGTCTTCACCAGCGACAACGGCGGCCTGTCGACAAGCGAGGGCTGGCCAACGTCGAATCTTCCCCTGCGTGGCGGCAAAGGATGGGTGTACGAAGGCGGGATCCGCGAGCCGACGATTGTCCGCTGGCCCGGCGTCACGAAGCCCGGCGCGGTGCTCGACGCTCCGGTGGTCAGCCTTGATTTTTATCCCACTCTGCTGGCCGCAGCGGGCGTCAAGCTGCAGTCCGAGCAGATCGTCGACGGGATCGACCTGCGGCCTGTCCTCGAAGGGCAGTCGACTCCGCAGCGATCGCTCTTCTGGCACTATCCCCATTACGGCAACCAGGGTGGCGCGCCGAGCGCTGCGATCCGCAAGGGCGACTGGAAATTGATCGAGTGGCAGGAGGACTCGCGGGCCGAACTCTTCAACCTGAAGAACGACATCGGCGAAAAGCATGACCTGGCCGCGAAGATGCCCGAGCGGGTCGAGGAGCTTCGCGTGGAACTCCACGCCTGGCAGCAAGAGGTTGGAGCGAGATTCCCCGCTCGCAATCCCGATTACGATGCCGCGAAGCCCAGTGGCCGTGAATCCCGAAGACCGAGGAAGTGAGCGGAAACATATTCGTGCGGCTGCCGGGAAGCAGCCGTGCTGACACTGACCAGATGCCTTGGAGTTGCCAATGAAAGTCTTCCTAGCCCTTTTCGTTCTCGTTCTGCTGTTCGGCGCCGCACCGACCCGGCTGCTTCAAGGAGATGAGTTGGGTGACGCCAGCGCCAGCGCTGCCGATGTTCGCGTCATGAGCTTCAATATCCGTTACGGCGCCGCCCGCGACGGGGAAAACCACTGGGACAACCGCAAAGCGTTCCTCGTCGAAACGATCCGCGCGTTCGACCCGGACCTGCTCGGCACCCAGGAAACGCTCGGCTTCCAGCGGGACTACCTGGCCGAGCACCTGCCGGAGTACGCCCATCTGGGCGTCGGTCGGGAGGATGGCGGCGATACCGGCGAGATGATGGCGCTGTTCTACAAAAAGGAACGCTTCGAGAAGCTCGCCGGCGGGCACTTCTGGCTCAGCGAGACTCCCGAGCAGGTCGGCAGCAAAAGTTGGGACAGTTCCCTGCCGCGAATGGCGACCTGGGTCAAACTCCGCGATCGCCGCGTCCCCGCGGCGCCGCCGCTGCTGTTTCTCAATACGCACTTCGACCACTTGGGAGCCAGCGCCCGTTTGGAATCGGCCCGATTGATTCGCCGTCAGGTTGCCCTTTTGGGTGAGAATTGCTCACGGATCGTCACCGGCGACTTCAACACCGCAGAAAAGAGCGAGCCCTACCAGGCTTTGTTCGCGATCCGCGGAAACGAGCCTTCGCCGCTGGTAGACACATACCGTGTCGCTCACCCCGAGTCGGGAAAGGCTGAAGGGACGTTTTCCGGATTCAAGCCCAATGCAATCGACGGGCCGAGGATCGATTGGATCGCCGTCTCGCCCGATTGGCAGGTGCTCGCCGCGGAGATCGATCGCACCGCTCGCAATGGCCGTACGCCGTCGGACCATTTTCCGGTGACGGCGGTGCTGCGGCGGTCTGATCCACAAGCCCGGGGTGAACCAATCGGCCCGCGTGAAGCCGCCCGGCCGGGATCGAAGCCGAACTTTCTTGTCATCCTTACGGATGACCAAGGCTACGGTGATGTGTCGTGCTACGGCGAAACGGACGTCCGAACGCCCAACATCGACCGGCTGGCTGCCGGGGGAATGCTGTTCACACGGATGCGTTCCAACTGCACCGTCTGCTCGCCCAGCCGTGCGGCGATCCTGACGGGGCGGTACCCGGATCGCGCCGGGGTGCCGGGCGTCATCCGAACGCATCCCGAGAACTCTTGGGGCTATCTTGCGCCCGACGTGCCGACGCTTGCAGAGGAACTCCGCGCGTGCGGCTATCATACGGGCATCATCGGCAAGTGGCATCTCGGCCTTCAGTCGCCGAACACGCCCACCGAGCGGGGATTCGACTTCTTCCATGGGTTTCTGGGCGACATGATGGACAGCTACCTCGACCATCTTCGCCACGGCAACAACTACATGCGTCTGAACCAGGAGGTGATCGACCCGGAAGGCCACGCCACGGATCTTTTCACCGACTGGGCCTGCGAATACCTGCGCGAGCGAACGAAACATGCCGATCGGCCGTTCTTCCTCTACTTGGCGTACAACGCTCCGCACTTCCCGATCGAGCCGCCCGCGGATTGGCTGGCGCGGGTCAAGGCGAGGGCGCCGGATATGGACGAGAACCGGGCGAAGAACGTCGCGTTCGTCGAGCATCTCGACAGCGGAGTCGGACGCGTGCTCGACGTGCTGAAAGAGACCGGGCTGGAAGAGAACACCCTGGTCGTATTCAGTTCCGACAACGGCGGCTCACTCCCACACGCCCAGAGCAACGGTCCCTGGCGCGACGGAAAGCAGAGCCACTACGATGGCGGACTCCGCATTCCCTTTGCGCTCCGCTGGCCCGGGAAGGTCGCCGCTGGTTCGCGGAGCGACTACGCGGGCCAGACCTTTGACGTCTTCCCGACCTTTCTTGAACTGGCCGGGGCGAAACCTTCCGCCGAACTCGACGCGGTCAGCCTGCTGCCGCTGCTCAACGGCGAGGAGCTTGCCGGCCAGCGCGATCTCTATTTCGTTCGCCGCGAGGGAGGGCCGCGTTACGGGGGCAAGAGCTACCAGGCGATCGTGCGCGGGGATTGGAAACTTCTGCAGAATGATCCCTAGTCGCTGCTGGAACTATACAACCTGAAAGACGATCCGTACGAGAAAAACAATCTCTTCGAGAAGGCGCCCCGCATTGTGCGGGAACTTCAAGCCGCGATCAGCAGACACATCCAACGCGGTGGGCAGGTTCCCTGGCAGAGGCCCGAGCGGTCCGCGCGCGATGACCCTAGCCATACACCAACAGCCGAGTGATTCATTCGTACCTCGCCCCGCCGCAACGCCGGTTTGCGTCGCGGCGGTGGGGATGTCATGACAAGACCCCGTATTGGTAAAGCAACACCATGACCATTCGAACCGCTTTTGCACTCCTGGCACTGCTTCCAACCCTCAGTGCTAGTCGTTCGCCTGCTGCCGACCCGCCGAAGCCGAACTTCATCCTGATCAACATCGACGACCTGGGCTATGCGGACATCGGTCCGTACGGCGCCGAGACGGCCCGCACTCCGAATCTCGATCGGCTCGCAAGCGAAGGCCGGCTGTTGACCTCGCATTACGCGGCGCCGGTCTGCTCACCGTCGCGAGCTTCGCTCATGACCGGTTGCTATCCCAAGCGTGTGCTGCCGATCCCGCATGTGCTTTTCCCAAAAGCAGCGGTGGGGCTCAACCCGGAGGAACGGACCATTGCAGAACTCCTGAAGGAGGCCGGCTACGCGACGGCCTGCATCGGCAAGTGGCACCTGGGCGATCAGCCGGAGTTTCTGCCTACCCGCCAGGGGTTCGATTCGTACTTCGGCCTTCCCTACTCCAACGATATGGGGCCGCCCGAGGACGGCGCAAAGAGCAATCCTGGGCAGCCGATCCCAAAGCCCAGGCCGGGCGCCAAGAGCCGTCCGTTCGACGAGACGGGAATCAAAGGACTCGATCAGCCGCCGTTGCCCCTGCTGGAAAACGAGAACGCCGTCGAGCGGGTTCGCGCAGAGGAGCAGTTCACGCTCACCCGCCGCTACACCGAGCGGGCGGTGCAATTCATCCGCGATCAGAAGGACAAACCCTTCTTTCTCTACCTTCCGCACACCGCCGTGCATTTTCCCCACTATCCCTCCAAGCGGTTCCTCGGCACATCGGCCGGCAAACTGCTTCAGGATTGGGTGCGGGAGGTGGACTGGAGCGTGGGGCAGTTGGTCGACGCCGTCCGGGAGCTGAATCTCCAGCAGAGAACGCTCGTCTTCTTCACCAGTGACAACGGCGGCTCTCTGCCACACGGCTCGAACAACGCTCCGTTGCGAGGCAGCAAGGGGAGTACCTGGGAGGGCGGCATTCGCACGTGTACGTTGGCGTGGTGGCCGGGCAAGATACCCGCCGGCACGAGGACCGACGAAATCACGTCGATGATGGATGTACTGCCCACGTTCGTGAAACTTGCCGGCGGCTCGCTGCCGGCCGGGCGGAAGCTGGACGGACACGACATCTGGCCGCTGTTGGCCGGGAAGCCCGATGCGAAATCGCCCACCGATGTGTTCTACTACTACCGCGGCTTCCAGCTACAGGCCGTGCGATCCGGCCCCTGGAAGCTGCACCTCGCGAAAGGCGAACTGTATCACCTTGGCGAAGATATTGGCGAGGCCAACAACGTCGCCGCCCGCCATGCGGACGAAGTGAAACGTCTCCGCAGCCTCGCCGATCGGATGCAAGACGATCTGGGCCTGGACAATATCGGGCCCGGCTGCCGACCGCTCGTCCGCGTCGATAATCCAGAACCACTCCTCGACGAGAAATCGTCGCAACGGAATTGAGGCTGACCATGCGAGAAATCCTGCTCGGCGCGCTGACATGTCTTTGGCTGACCGGCAGCGCCGGGGCGGCCGATCCACACAGCCCGAATATCCTCCTGGTCTTCATCGACGACATGGGCTGGGGCGACTTTTCGTGTTTCGGCAACACGGATGTGACGACCGAACACGTCGACCGGCTGGCCTCCGAGGGCGTCTGCTTTTCCCAGTTCTACGTCAACTCGCCGATCTGTTCCCCGTCGCGGACGGCAATCTCCACGGGCCAGTATCCGCAGCGGTGGCGGATCGGCTCCTATCTCGCCCACCGGGCGGAAAATGACCGCCGCGGCATCGCGCAATGGCTCGACCCCGCCGCGCCGATGCTCGCCCGGTTTCTGCACGAGGCCGGCTACGCCACGGGCCATTTCGGCAAGTGGCACATGGGCGGCCAGCGCGACGTTGGCGAGGCCCCGTTGATCGGTGAGTACGGCTTCGACGCCTCGCTGACCAACTTCGAGGGCCTCGGCCCTCGAGTCCTGCCGCTGTGCGACGCCTACGACGGCAAGCCGCCGCGTAAGCACGCCCTGGGTTCCGATCAACTCGGCCGCGGCCCGATCCGGTGGCAAGACCGGTCGGAAATCACCGCCTCGTTCGTCGGCGCCGCCGTCGACTTCATTCGGCAAGCCGACGCGGCAGGCAAGCCTTTTTACGTCAACGTGTGGCCCGACGACGTCCATTCGCCGTTCTTTCCCCGGAAAGATCGGCGGGGGGACGGCAGCAAACAGGCTCGCTACCGCGGTGTACTCGACACCATGGACGAGCAACTTGGGGTGCTCTTCGATTTCATTCGCGGCAACGACCGGCTTCGCGAGCGTACGCTCATCCTCGTCTGCTCCGACAATGGCCCGGAACCCGGCGCCGGCTCCGCGGGGCCGTTTCGCGGCGCGAAGACTATGCTCTACGAGGGCGGGGTGCGCTCGCCGCTGGTGGTCTGGGGGCCGGGGTTGATCACTCCAGAAATGGCCGGGCAGCGCAACGAATCTTCGGTGGTCGCCGCCGTGGACCTAGCGCCTTCGCTTTTGGCGGTGGCGGGTGTCGAACCGCGGGCCGGGGTCCATTTCGACGGCGAGAATCTCGCTGCCACTTTGCTCGGCAAATCAACCGCGTCGCGTCAGGGTCTTCTTTTCTTCCGCAGGCCGCCCGACCGCCCCGGGGAACGTGGCGAGAACCTGCCCGACCTTGCCGTGCGAGACGGCGATTGGAAGCTGCTTTGCGAGTATGACGGTTCGCGGCCACAGCTCTACGATCTTCGGAAAGACCGCGGAGAAACGACCGACCTCTCCGAACAGCACCGCGATGTTGCCCAACGTCTCACGGCGGCGGTCGTTTCGTGGCACAACTCGATGCCGCATGACAGGGGGCCTGAGCTTGGTCGGCAATAGTCGAGGCCGCCAGGCAGGCCGGCTGCTGACGTCGCGTGTGGCGAAAGCGCAGCGACCAGCGAATGGCAAGCGGCCGGGCTGCTGGGGCCGGTTCAACTGCCGGCGTCCATCTGCAGTGCCCGGTCGATCCGCTCTTGCTCCTGTTCCTCGGTCGATTTCGTATGAGGAAGATGTTCGAACCAGATCATCAGGGCGGCTGCCAGCACACCGCCCGCGACGATTGCCGGCAAAGAGTAGGCGATTCCGCCGCCCTCCGAAACCTCGGCGAGATGCCGCAGGATGGGCCACCGCTCGAGACCGATGGGAACGAATTGCACACTGGCCAGCGCCAGACTGTTGTGAACGAGGTGGTAGAGAATGGCGGGGAAGAGGCTGCCACTCTGAACTGCGATCAACCCCACGACGACCCCGGTTAGCGAGGCGATCAGCGACTGCTGAAGGATCCCGTGCGTCAGTCCGAAAAAGATGGCGGTGAAGACGATCGCCCGCCATTTGTGCCCCAGGTGGCGGAAGCCGGAGAGGATGAAGCCGCGGAACGCCAGCTCTTCGCAGATCGCCGGAGCCAGAGCGATCACCAAGGCCACCTGCCAGAACGGCGCGCCATGAAAGATGTCTTCGAGTCCCCGCAGTGCTTGCTGCATCGAATCGCTGACCGGATAGAGTCGCATTACCGCCCATTGCAGCGCCGTCATGACCGGGTGTAGCACGACGGCAAGTGCGGCTGCCGCCAGCAGGGTCTTACCCCGTGGAGGATTAAGCAGCAGAGTCTGTCTCGGGCTGCTCGCGAAAATCACCATCATCAACAGTGCCGGTGTCGCGATTACCACGAGTTGAGTGATGACGGTCGTCACTGCGAACTCGCGGAAGTCCGTCGGCTGGGGCATTGCGAAGCTCATGAAGAACTTCACGACCAGAATCAGCACCCCGCAGAAAACCGCCGCGGCCGCGGTCGGAGTCGGTCGGCGGTCCTGCACGAGGTGACGGACCCAGAGGCCGACGTCGAGCCGTTCGCTCTCTCGAAACAGGACCGCTTCGGAATTGAACTGTTCGACAGCCCAGCGAATGGCGAGATAACAGCAGCCCAGCGTGACCGCGACGACCGGCGGGGCAAACTGAAGTGCGACCCAGTGATTGCCCTCCAGCGCGGCCCGGAGCAACAAAACCATCCCGCTTACGGGAATTAAGCTGTTGCCCAAGGTCAACTCCACCCCCGACGACATCGGCAACACCGCCAGCGGCATAGTCACCAGCAAAAGCGGCATCAGATAGTACTGGCCTTCCTTGGTGCTGCGGGCAAACGCCGCCAGGGCCAGGCACAGCGCGCTGAACAGTGCCGAAACCGGCACCAAGGCCAGCAACAGCCAGACCCCGGCGCTCAAGGGCGGCGGGCCCAGTCCGGGCAGTTTCGCCAGGAGCAGCCACCCCGTGATCCCGATGCTTACAAGGTTGAGTGCGGCAGTGATGATGCTGAAGAGCATGATCGTCAACAGCTTGCCGACGACGATCTCGCTGCGCTCGGCGGGGCTGCTCAAGAGGGTTTCCAGCGTGCCGCGTTCCTTTTCGCCGGCGCAGAGGTCGACTGCCGGGTAGAACGCTCCGGTCATTGCCCAAATCAAGAGCAATACCGGGAAGATTTTGGACCAGACGGCGGCGCCCCGCAGGCCGGTCTGATCGGCAACGTCGGCCGTTTCCACCTCAAACGGTTTTGCAACCGCGGGTGAGACGCCGCTGGCCTCGAGGTTTGTCTCGCCGATCCGTTCTTTCCACTGCCGGAGCACCTCGCTCAGGCGGGCAAACGCGAGTTGAGACTTCTCGTTTGCGGTGTTGTAGATGATTTCGGGGCTGGGGATTTGCAGCGGCACTTCGATTTCAGGCGACTTGGAAACACCATTTCCCTCCCTCTGCTGCGCCCGCTGCTGAATCGCCTCGCGGAACGCTTCGAGGCGATCGGCGAAATCGAGCGGAAAATACACGGCCGCGTCGTACCTGCCCGCAATCACCGCCTCTCCGGTCTCAGCGGGCGTGAACACCATCACGGAATCCGCATCGTCCCGCTGACGAGGTTCCGCCGAGGCGAAGTCGACCTCGATCAAATTCCGCTTGTAAGGGTCCGTGAAAAGTTCCTCGGCAAAACGGTCGTCCTCGAATAGCGGCGGCACTCCGACCATATCCCGCGCGCCGACAACGAGCACGCTGATCGGTTGCTCGCGCATGAACTGGGAAACCTGGAAGAACGTCATTCCCAGAAGGGGATAGAGCAGAATCGGCAGGACCAGCACCACGAACAGCGTTCGCCGGTCGCGGAGCTGGTCGCGGATCTCGCGGCTGAGAATCCAGCGGACATTCTGCAAGTTCATGCGTGGCACCCATCGTGGCGGGAAATCAACTGGAAGAAGAGCTCTTCCAGGTCTTCTTCCTTGTGCTCCTCGCGGAGCTGCTCGAGCGGTCCTTCCGCGAGGATGTGCCCACGGTGGATAATGGCTACCCGGTCGCAGAGCTTCTCGGCCTCTCGCATGATGTGCGTCGAAAACAAGACACACTTGCCGTGGTCGCGGAGTTCCGCCACCGTGTTCAAGAGGGCACGTGCCACCAGGACGTCCAGTCCCGATGTAGCTTCGTCAAAGATTACCACCGGTGGGTCGTGAACGATTGCGCGGGCGATCGAGACCTTTTGCTTCATGCCGGTCGACATTTTCGCACCGAGCAGGTCGCGGATCTCGTTCATTTGCAGGCGCTCGAAAAGGCGCTCCATACGGGCGTTCAATTCGTCCTGCGCGATTCCATAGAGCCGGCCGAAGTGCTCGACCATCTCCCACGCGGTCATCCGGTCGTAGACGGCCGTGTTGGCCGACATGAAACCGATATGGCGACGGACCATCGAGGGTTGCGTGACGATGTCGTGGCCGTTGATGGTGGCCGTGCCCGCCGTCGGACGCAGCAGCGTGCTCAGTAGCCGCAGGGCCGTCGTCTTCCCGGCGCCGTTGGGCCCCAAGAGACCATAGATCTGCCCGGGTTCGGCGCGGAAGCTGATTCCGTCCAGCGCCACGAGTTTTCCTCGCTGCAGGTCGGCATAGTGTTTCGTCAGATTATGAACACAGATCATTGCGGTTCCTGCGGGCGCGCCAGCCCGGCGGCCGGGTGGCACCATCCGGGCTGTTGACGGGGCGCCACTGCCGGCTGTTCTCGATAATCCCTTACCGTAGCTTACCCTACGATGAAGCCCCAAGACGGGTTGCCGGTTCCTCCACAAGTTCGTAATGCACATTTCTCCGGCGCGGTCTGTAGCCGGCATCCTCGATCGAGCGGCGGATCTCGCCTTCGGTCGTCCGGAAGCTGGTTCCGGCTGCTGCAACCACATTTTCCTCGATCATAAGGCTTCCCATGTCGTTTGCCCCGAAGCGGAGCGCCATTTGGCCGATGTAAAGCCCCTGCGTCACCCAACTGGCCTGCACGTTCGGAAAGTTGTCGAGGTACATTCGCGCGACGGCGAGCATTTTCAGATACTCGAAAGCCCCTAGTTTGGGCAGGTCGGCCAAGGCGGTGCGGCCGGGCTGAAACGTCCAGCCAATGAACGCGGTGAATCCGCCGGTCTCGTCCTGCAATCGGCGCAACCGTTCCAGGTGTTCGATCCGTTCCTCGAGTGTCTCAAGATGGCCGAACATCATCGTGGCCGTGCCTCGGCCACCCATCCGATGCCATCGGCGGCAGACGTCGATCCAGCCATCTGCCGACACCTTGCACTCGCTGGCCGCACGGCGGACCCGGTCGACAAGGATCTCCGCCCCGCCGCCCGGCAGACTGCCCAGGCCCGCGGCCCGGAGCCTGCGGAGCACCTCGTCGATGCTCAGCTCGGAGCACTGGCTCATATGGTGGATCTCCGGCGGGCTGAAACCGTGGATATTCACCTGCGGGAAACGCCGGCGGATGTCCCGAAGCAGATCTTCATACCACCGAAACTCCAATTCGGGGTGCATGCCGCCCTGCAACAGGATCTGGTCGCCGCCCAGGGCAACGGTCTCGTCGATTTTACGGAACAACTCCGTGCGGCTGATCACATACCCGTCCGGATCGCCGGGCCGGCGAGAAAACGCGCAGAAGCGGCACCCGCCGATGCAAATGTTCGTGTAGTTGATATTGCGATCGATGTTGTATGTGCGATAGGGCTCCGGATGAAGCCGGCGTGCGACCGCATCGGCGCCGCGTGCCAGCAGGGCAAGATCCTTCGACTCGAGCAGGCGAAGACCTTCCGCGGCCGCGAGACGTCCGCCGAGAGCGGCTTTCATCACAAGATCAGCGACCGGCAAAGACAAGCTGCGCTCCTTGGGGAATAAACCCATAACTGGCGGCGAGGCGGCAGAATGCCTCCAGCCCCTGTCTTTCACGGGGGCCAAGCACAAATCGCAGATTGTCCCGGAAATACACGCGGCACTCCGATTCCGGAATTCCCAACAGGGGCGACTGCTCGCGGGCGATTCGATCCGCCTGACGAAAGCCTTCGTCGCGGGCGGCGGCGAGACCGTCGGCCAAGGCATCGAGGTTCACGCCGGGCCGCGCTACCCACATCGCGAAAACGAAAGGCAGGCCCGTCCATTTCCGCCACTCGTCGCCCAGGTCCCAAACGGTGTGAAATTGCCCGGGCGGAGAGACCATCCCACGATCGCCGACAAGCATGACCGCGTCGGCCGCGGAGTCATCGACCGTCTCGCCGATCGGGAGCAATTCGATCGAAGGCTGCACCGAAAACCGCTCGCGGAGCAGGATCTGCGTCAAAGCGGCGCTGGTTCGCGAGCCTTCGTCGAGGGCGAGTGTTCGGATTTGCTCGACCGGCACACGGCTGTAGAACTTCACGCTCCGCACCGGGCCATCGCTGGCAATGCAAGCATCCGAGACGACCGTGTATCCGGCATTGCGGAAATACTCGATCGAAGGGATGAGGGCCACATCGAGGCGGCCGGCAGCCAAGCCATCGGCGAGTCGGCTGGGGAGGTCAAGTTCGACGGAAGCCTCCGGGATCGCCTGCGGGAGAAAGCGGATCAGCGGCCGCGAATTCAGGTAGCTCACGGCGCCGATTCGAAGCGGGGAAACCTTGTTTACCGCGGCTGGGTCCACCACTAGCATGCCCTTCCTGTTCGTCCGGAAACCTTCATTATAAGGCCGGCTATCCTAAGGCAAAAGGGCTTGGGGGGTGCGGTCGGCTGGGTTGTAACCGCTCGCGCCCGCGGAAGTGAGGGGGACCGGTCCCTGTTTTCGGCCAACGTCTATGACGCGTGCACCCACTGGCCGAAAAACGGACCAGCCCCCGCCCGTGTACGTGAACGGTTTTGCGTTTGACCCGGCAGTCCGAGAAGGTAGATTTGCTGTGGACGCGATTCACGCCGGATGGGGATGGCCCGACCTGGCGGGCAACTGCTTTCCGCCGGTTCTAACGACTTTCCGGAACAGAGCGAATTTCTCTCCATGAGCCCTGACGACAGCCTACTCAGTCGGATTGCCGGCGGTGGAACCGCCGACGGCCCCAGCCCTTGGGCCATGCTGGCAGCCACCGAACCCGATCACGGACAGGGAGACGACAAGCTCGACGCCCTTCTCGGCCGGATCAAGGAACTGACGGAAAAGAATCGCGAACCCGGCGATCCATCCACTGCAGATTCCGCAGAACCGGCGGCCGATACAACGCTTTCCGATCCGGAAAATCCTTTCGTCCCGATCGAGCCGGCATCGTTCGCCCAGGCACAGTTGACCGACAGCGAGGTGGAGTCGCTCGTCCTGAAATACCTCCTCGCACGAGGTGACGTCTGCGGGCGGGACATCGCCGACCAGGTGAAGCTTCCCTTCGTTCTGGTCAACGAATTGCTCTGGGAGATGAAGAACGATCAACTGGTGGTCCACAAAGCGTCCGCGCCGATGAACGACTACCAGTATCAACTCACGGACATCGGGCGGGAACGGGCACGGCGGCACTCACAGCATTGCACCTATTTCGGAGCCGCGCCAGTCTCACTCTCGGATTACATCGCGGCGGTCGAGGCGCAGTCGCTCACCAATCAGAATCCGACCGCGGAGGCGCTTTCCGCGGCATTCGACGGCCTTTTGCTCAATCGTCGCATGCTCGATCGCCTGGGACCTGCGATCAATTCCGGCCGCGGAATGTTTCTTTACGGCGCCCCGGGCAACGGGAAGACGAGCATTGCCGAGCGGGTAACGCGCGCTTTCGGAACGCACATCTGGATACCGCGAGCCATCGGTGTCGACGGCGAGATCATCCGGCTTTACGATCCGGTCAATCACGAGGAGACGCCACTCGGGCCCGGGAGCGGGTTGCTGGACCAACGGAGAATCGATAAGCGCTGGATCCGGATCCTACGGCCCACGATCATCGCGGGGGGCGAGCTGACCATGTCGGCGCTGGAGGTGACCATCAATACGTCCACCGGGATCAGCGAAGCGCCCCTGCAACTGAAGAGCAACTGCGGCACTCTGGTGATCGACGACTTCGGACGCCAGCGAATGCGGGTAGAGGAGCTTCTGAATCGCTGGATCGTACCGCTGGAAAGAAGGGTCGACTTTCTTAACCTGCCCAACGGGAAGAAGATCAATGTGCCGTTCGACCAGTTGATCGTCTTCTCAACGAACCTCGAGCCTCGCGACCTGGTCGACGAGGCGTTTCTGCGGCGAATTCCGTACAAGATCGAAGTTGGCGATCCTACTGAAGAGGAATTTCGCGACCTGTTTCGCGTGCTCGCGCCCAAGATGGGCTTTGAGTACTCGGAAACCGCGGTGAACGCCCTGATGCTGGAGCATTACAGGAAGCCGGGACGTTCGTTCCGCTTCTGCCAGCCGCGCGACCTGTTGATGCAGGTTCGCAACTACTGCTTGTACCGCAGTCTGCCGCTGGAGCTCACGGCAGAATACTTCGATCTGGCCTGTGAAAACTATTTCGCGGTGATGTAGGCAGCCCTGGTGGTTTGGGCGTGTGCTAGAGGATCGCATGCCCTCGCGATTGCCATCACCCCCGGCTGTTTCCTGGCAGCCGGGCTGATGTGCGGGTTAATTCTCATCTGCCGCTCGCCGTCGATCCGCCGCTGCGACCTTTTCGTGCTGCCGCGTTTGCAGTCTGAGCTTTTTACCGCGGCATGGCTTCCCGTGCAGCGGCAATGGTGCTGTCGATATCTGCTTCCGTATGGGCTGCGGAAACGAACAGGGCCTCGAACTGGCTGCATGGCATATAGATGCCACGATCGAGAAGCCCCCAGAAGTAACGGGCGAAGCGAGCCGTGTCGCATCGGCTGGCTGAAGCCCAGTCGGTTACCGGCTCGGAAGCGAAGAAGAGGGTCATCATCGAGCCGAATCGAGCAACCACGCAGGGCACATCCGCCGATCGGGCGGCAAGTTCAAGCCCAGTTGCGAGCCGCGACGATAGTTCTTCGAGTCGCGGATACGGATTGGTTTCTCGCAGCGTCGTCAATGCGGCGATTCCGGCGGCTGTGGCCAAGGGATTGCCACTCAGTGTGCCCGCCTGGAAGACCGTGCCGGCCGGCAATATGCAGTCCATGATCTCCGCACGGCCGCCGTAGGCCCCCACAGGCAAGCCGCCGCCAATGATCTTTCCCAGGGTCGTCAAGTCAGGACGGACATCGAAGACCGACTGGGCTCCGCCGTAGGCGACGCGGAAACCGGTCATCACTTCATCGAAGATCAACAACGCGCCGTGCCGGGCTGTCAACTCCCGCAGTGTCTGCAGGAACGCAGGCGACGGCACGACGCAACCCATGTTGCCGACGACCGGCTCGAAGATGACGGCGGCGATCCGGCTGCCGTGCTCATTCAGGGCCGCTTCGAGCGCCGCAACGTCGTTGTAGGGAAGCACGAGCGTGTCTTTCGCCGTCCCGGCCGTGACCCCGGGAGAGTTCGGCACTCCGAGCGTCGCGGCCGAACTGCCCGCAGCAACCAGGAGGCTGTCGACGTGACCATGATAATTGCCAGCGAACTTCACGATCACGTCGCGACCGGTAAATCCCCGGGCCAGACGGATCGCGCTCATCGTGGCCTCGGTCCCCGAACTGACCAGACGGACTTTTTCGATCGACGGCACGGCCTCGATCACGAGTTGGGCGAGTTCGCTCTCGGCTTCCGTCGGCGCGCCGAAACTCGTCCCGCGGTCCACCGCCGCGCGAATCGCCTCGACCACGCGGGGATGTCCGTGTCCGAGAATCATGGGCCCCCACGAGCCGATGTAGTCGATGTAGCGGTTGCCATCGATGTCGTAGAGATACGCTCCTTCGGCCCGCTCGATAAACACCGGGCATCCGCCGACAGCACCAAAAGCACGCGCCGGGCTGTTGACGCCGCCGGGAATCCGTTGTTTGGCCCGTTCAAAAGCTGCCCGGCTCTTCTGTCGATTCATGCTGCTTGTCTCCTGTAAGTCGTTTAACCGCAGTGCCCAACGGGCCGCGTGTGGGCGAAACCTGAGCGACGGAGTTTTCGTCGTGCTCGCACGAGTGGCGTATCGCCACCGGCGCGGCGCGCGACCCGTTGGGCACTGCGGTTAAACGATTGCAAATCGGTTTTCCGAAGAGCCTATTCTCCAGCCACATCGAACGCAAAAAGACTGATGCTCAGGGGCGGGATGTTGAGCGTGTCGGAAACGCCGCTCAACTGCCGTTGCCGGATTGCCACCGCCGGCGGTTTGCCCGGCTCGTTGTAGGCCATCGGATCGGAACCGCAGATCTCCCAGAGGCTGCCGGTTCCGTTCAATCTTGCCCCGGCTACGGCGAACGGCACGGCCAGCTTCTCGGACATCGGATTGACCACCGCCAGCGTCAATCGTTTGCGGTGCTCGTCCCAGGCGGCCACGGCGTCGAGCGGGCCGCCCGTCATCGTTTCCACGGGCGTCTTGCCGAAGTGCTTTCGATACAGCATGAGCGGCAACCCGGTCGTCGCGAACGCGGCATCGGTTTTCGTGGTCTTGATGCAGCCGATGACATTGACCGTCTGGGCGTAGTTTGCCATCCGGTACATGTCGCTCTGCCGGGCAAACTCGTTCAGCGCCGCGGCGACCCCCAGGGCATCCTTGAGGAAGTAACGGGTGCCGAGCTCTCCGTACACATGCGGACCGTACCAGTAGTTCCATTCGTCCAAGGCGATCGGAATCTGTTTGCCGTCCAGTGCCTTAATCTCGCGGCGGTATCGCCGGTGGGCATCCGCGATCGCGCGGACTCGCTCCGGGGCCTGGTGGACGTGGGCAGTGACGCTTGTTTTGTCGCGCACATAGAAATGCTCGCTGATCAGGTCCATCCGGTCCGCACAATGCGCGAGCATTCCCTCGCTCCAAGGGCCGACGTTGCCAACGCCGATAAGCTCAATCGACGGGTCGGCGGCCCGCATCGCCTCGGCAAACCGGTTGTGTTTGCGGACATATTCTTCCAGCGGCATGTGGCCGAGCTGCCACTTGCCGTACATTTCGTTGCCGACGCCCCACCATTTCACGCCGTAAGGTTCTGCGTGTCCGTTTTGCCGGCGAAGCTTGCCCATCGTGGAGTCCGGGCTGCCGTTGGCATAGCGCAACTCGTCGAGGGCCACGTCCACGTGGCCCTGGCCGCTGTTGACCACAACCAGCGGTTCCGTCTTCAGCACCCGGCAGAAGGTCATGAATTCGTCGAGCCCGAAGTCGTTGTGCTCGATTCCCTTCCAGGCCGGGTTTTTCCGCGGCGGCCGGCGGTCGGGATCGCCGATTCCGTCTCGCCAGTCGTAGCCGCTGACGAAATTTCCCCCGGGCCAGCGGTATACCGGCGAATCGAGCTGCTCGAGTAGCGTCAATGTATCGGCACGCATCCCGTGAACGTTGTCCTCCGGCATTAGCGACACGGTACCGATCAACAACTCACCCGTCCCGGCGGCGGTAATCTCCAGTCGCCCGTCGTCGGTATCCCCGCCGGACGCAAACCGCAGCGGGAATTTCGCGTAGTCGGCCGCCAGTTTCTCGATCGTGCACGTCTGCCGCCGGTCTGGCCCGTCGCCCCAGACGAGGCTGACCGAAACGGGCGCGGCGCTCTCGGCGCCCGCAAGCCAGATCCGCCCGACGTAGCCCTTTCCCTGGCGAAGTCCCAAGCCGGCCTGCACGATCCCTCGTGGCGAGCCCTCCAGCACCACGCGAGGCGTGTGCTCGCCGACGAAGCTGCGCTGGCGAACCATCTCGACGGTCGTACCGTCGCCCACCGGTTTCCATGGCGATGCTTCACTCCCCACGGCGTCGAAAAACTTCCGATCCTCGAGCATCTCCGCCCAGATTCCGCCGTAGATACAGCGCCCCAGATGCTCGATGAACTGCCCGTAGATGTACTTGGAGATCGGGGCGCCCGTGCGGGATGCGTCGATGGAAATGGATGCGTTGCGCACGGCGTCGTTCGCATCCTCCTCCGCCTTCGCCGCAGCCAACGAGTGCATGGAAAGCAAGATCAAAGCAGCGATTACCACATGGAACCTTCGGCAGACCATGGCATTCTCCCTGTTGCGGCAATGACCGATCCGCTTACACGTCACAAATCTCCACACCCTTTCTCAACGCCGCGATCAGATCAGCCCCGGTGGGGATGAATTCTTGTCCGACGAATCCCTTGTAACCGGTCGCGACGATCGCCCGCATGACCGCGGGGTAATAGATTTCCTGGGTCTTGTCGATCTCGTGACGCCCGGGAACGCCGCCCGTATGGAAGTGGGCGATGTACTGGATATTGTCCTGGATCGTCCGGATCAGGTCTCCCTCCATGATCTGCATGTGATAGATGTCGTACAGCAGCTTGAACCGGTCGGACCCGACTTTCCGGCAGAGCTCGACGCCCCAGCCCGTATGGTCGCATTGGTAATCCTTGTGGTCCACCCGGCTGTTGAGCAGTTCCATCACCAGGGTAACCTTGTTGGCCTCGGCCGATTTCATCAGCCGCTTGATTCCGGCAGCGCAGTTCGCCAGGCCCTCCTCGTCGTTTTGTCCGTCGCGATTGCCGGGGAAGCAGATTACGCAGGGCACTCCCGCGGCCGCCGCCTTCGGAAAGAGCTCCTCATAGTCGGCAACAAGCTGGTCGTGGTACTCGATCCGGTTGAATCCTTTTACGATGCCCATGCCGGCGCCGTTGCCCATGGCGCAGGTGAGGCCGTGCTTCTTCAGGATCGGCCACTCCTCAGGCCCGACGAGTTCAATCGACGTCAGCCCGATCGTCGCGGCCGCCTTGCAAAGCTCCTCGAGCGGAATCTTGCCATAGCACCAGCGGCAGGCCGAATGCTTCACATTGCCTTTGAGCTCAAGCGGCTTGATCTCCGCCGCGCCCGCTTCACGGACAAACGACGCGGCCGCAGTTGCCACGGCGCCGCCAAGGGCGCTCTGCAGGACCTGACGACGAGAAACACGGTTTTGCATGGTTCGTTGCCTCCTAGTAGATTTCCCGGCAGAAGTACTCGAACGATCACACGTCCTCGTAGCGGATTTCCAGGATTTCGAACCGAGTAATTCCCATCGGGACCTCGATTTCGACCGTCTCGCCTACTTTCTTCCCGACCAGTCCCGCCGCAAGCGGGCTTGTCACCAGAATCTTGCCCGCCGCATAGTCCTCCTCCCCGGCACCGACGAGCGTAAACTCCTCCGTATCGTCGAGATCCAGGTCTTTCACGACGACCGTGCAGCCGAACGCCACCTCATCCTTGGGCACCTTCGAAGCGTCGACCAACACGGCACGGGAAAGCTGGTCTCGTTTCTGATTGATCTTTGCCTCCAGCATTCCCAGACTTTCCCGGGCGCCGTGGTACTCCGCGTTCTCGCTGAGATCCCCCTCCGCGCGCGCATCGGCGACCCGCTGGGACAGTTTCGGCTTCTCGACGTGCTCCAGGTGGTCGAGTTCGGCCTTCAGTTTATCATAACCGACGCGGGTCATGGGAATGCGGTCCAACATGGGTGGCTCTCCTTACAACATAGGTGGCTGCCGGGCCGCTCCCCGGCGATGCGACTTGGGCCCAACGCAACGGGGCTCCTGGCTGTCCATGCAACATAAGCACTAAGAGCCTATCCCAAAACCGCCGGGGACTGGCTCATTTTGCGGAGTCTTCGGAGCAAAATGTGCCTGTCCCCTTCTCCTCGCGAGGTTTTGGGATAGGCTCCAAGCAGCCCGGCCGCGAAAACAGCCGGGCTGCTTGATGTTTGTCTACTAATGCAGCCCGGCTGCTTGGGACAGCCGGGCTGCTTGATTATGGTTCATGCGGCCGGAAAACACAGCACCCGCCCGCACAAGGGAGGCTGCCGCGCGACTCATTACCCTTCGTGCGTGTATTCTCGATACTGTGAGGTCCCTGTCAATCTCCCCGCAGGGACCGCTCGAAACCCACCGAAGCTCCGCCTGACGAACAAGCTCGATGGCAGTCCCGTGCGAGACAGTTTCGTTCAGCGGGGGATAGACCGTTTCCCCAACTTCGGGTAGTGTAAGAGGCTTGCGGTTGATCACGAGTCGATGACCGGCAGGGCGCGCAGCTCGGTGCTAATCCCGCCACTTCGGGTTGCTCGAGAGATTCCTCGAACGCTGCTTCGCTGATGGAGGTGCCCCCTTTGGACCGCGATTTCCGACAGACGACCTGGGACGAACAACTCGAAAACGATCTTCAGGACTTGCTGCGGCTTGCCGTTCGCGAGGATGCCGCGGCCGTCGGCGACCTGACGACGCTGGCGCTGGTGCCGGACGAAGCCGTTGGTCGGGCGGAGGTGGTATTTCGTGGTGCGGGCGTCGTGGCAGGGTTGCGGGCGGCGGAGCTTGGCGCTCGCGCGGTGGAGCCAAAGCTGCGGTGGTCAGCCGGCGTCGAGGACGGCCGGAGCGTGAATGGTGGCACGAGCGTGGCCCGCATGGAAGGCCCCGCTCGCGGTCTGCTGACGGCGGAACGTCTCGTTCTGAACCTCCTCGGACGGTTGTCGGGAATCGCCACTCTCACTCGCCAGTACGTCGATGCGGTCGCCGGAACCGGCGCCCGCATCTATGACACACGCAAGACGACTCCCGGATGGCGACGTCTGGAGAAGTACGCCGTCCGGTGCGGCGGCGGCCACAATCATCGGACCGGACTGTTCGACGCCGTGCTGATCAAGGACAACCATCTGGCGCTGGGAGGCGGTCGATCCGCCGGCGGCGCGGTTCGGTTCACGCCGGCCGAAGCCGTGGTGCGGGCCCGGCAATTCGTTGCCGCGCGTGCGGCCTCAGTCGACGATCGCCCGATCGTCGAGGTTGAGGTCGACACACTCGAACAACTCGACCAGGTGCTCGACGCCGGCCCGGATATCGTGCTCTTGGACAACATGGATCCGGGCATGCTGGCCGATGCGGTTGCGCGGAGAAACGCCGCCGGCTCGGCCGCCGAATTGGAGGCTTCCGGCGGGGTCAATCTCGCCACCGTCCGCCAGATCGCCCGGTCCGGCGTCGACCGGATCAGCGTCGGCGCACTGACGCATTCGGCAGTCTGCATGGACGTGGGATTGGATTGGGCGATCCCGTGAGCGCAGGCAGCGGCGGGTCGTCGAAAAGGCGAGCGTTGGGCCGTGTGCGCGGGGCGCCGCCGGAATTTCGGCCGGACACGCATTGCCAAGTCCCGCTCGGCAAGCGGGACGCGGGCGCCGAGTTGGCCGGGATCTGACCTCGGCGGACAATGGAGACAGGTTCAATAGACGTCTGGGAGTTCGCCTCGACGTCGGCGTTCGAAGCAGCATGTCGTGACGCCGCCAGGCCGTGCATTTCCCGCTGGCGGACGCAACGCACCCAGGTCCGGCAGATCGGATGGAAAGGAAAGCAGATCTTTCAATGCCTCGACCGCTTCCGGCCGATCCGAGGCTCGAAGCACCGCGATCAGACTAAGAATCCGCCGTCGGGCGGTCACCAGAAGCGGGCGATTCAGCCTGCACAAGTCGATGAGATCTTCCTCGGCTTTCGACGTTCCGTGCACGGTCCCGTCGGCAGCCAACCGTAGATGGCTTCCGGGTGGTTCCTCGCGTGGATCGATGGGCAGCGGCACATCACGCCGTGTCGAGTTGCAGGTGTTGCAAGCGTAAACGAGATTGTCGTAGTCCAGGCGTTGCTCGGCAGCGGCGCTCTGGGGTTGGACATGTTCGACCCCGAATCCGTGGTGGCCGTCAACTTCCCACCGTTCGCGCCAAAGGCAGTACGAGCATCGAAATAGGAACTCGTCTCGCAGCCAGGGCTTGTACGACTGGTGGTGGGAGTAGCCTATCGGCCCGTGGCGCCGCGGTGGAGGAGCGGCGGCATGCTGGAATACTCGATCACAAGCGCTTCGCAGAAGATCATCCATCGGCGGATTGCATCAGGCGCTGGGCGAGTTCCTCATACGGCCTGAGCATCTCCAGGCGTTGCCGATCGACCGGCTCCAGCCAACGGTCCGCGGTTGCTTGTAGTTCGGCGAGTTCGGCATCCTCCGTTTGACTGAGGCCTTTCTGATGCCGTTGGCGGATCAACTCGAACCTGCGCGCGTTTAGTTCGCGCCAGGCGTCTGCCTGCTGGGAAACCTCCGGCGCTTGACTCAAGACCTGGATCGCCCACTGCTGGAGCGAAACCTGCCGCGCCCGGGCCTGCTGCTCGAGCCGATCAGCCAATTCGTCGTCCAAAGTGATGGTGACAGGCAATTCGCGCACCTCCAACAGAAAACTCGTCCAAAACCGTCGAGGTCCCCTTCCCCGTTTGTCCGCTGCGGTTTTAGGATAGGCTCTTTTGAATTATATCGTCCCCGGCTGGTTTCGCCTAGCACCAAAGGCCCGTTCTGCGTCCTGGGCGACTTCGAGAATCCGAAACAGGGACGGAGCTAGAACCGATCAGGCAGTTCGCCTCGCTGCCGCAACTCGTAGTAGCTCTGCATGCGGTTCAGGACCTCTCGATCAACCGAGTCGCCGTCGGTTCCTATCGCGCCAGGACTCCGCGTGACCGAGTTGTCGGAGTGCATCGCCCAAAAGCTGTGACGCGAACACTTCCGGCGCCTGCCGCTGTCGTGACGCACGCGAAGTCAACCCGGCGTGGATCCGCCGCCGGTACTCGGCGGTTGCCCCGCAGAGGACGAAGTCCGATTCGGCGGCGCCTAGCCTGTTCGTTGCACCACCGCGGCCAATCAACGATCTGGTCCTGGTGAAACCGGGCGAGTTCTACGTCGATCCCGTGGCCGCGCAGGGCCTGGGCGAACGCCGGCACGCGAGCCGAGTGCGCGGGCGAGTCAACCATCAACCATCAACCCTGACCACTTCAGCCATGCACACCGTTTCTCCCTATAGCAAGCAAGCAGCGCATTTGCTCAGATGGGAATGACCTGACAGCCGCTGTGGCGTGGTCGGCCGCGTCGTTGGAGGAGCTCATCGCCGGCGCGCTTGACGCGATTGCCGCAGCCGGCGAGGCGGCGTTGGCACCGGATCGAAGGCGGCCAAGTGCCATCGAAATGCCGGCCGGTTTTCCCAGGCCGCGAACCTGCCCAGGCCGCTGGCCGGCCCGCTGAACATGCCACGCGCGACGTCGAGCCACCGCTCAGCGAGTGCCTCGCCGAATTGGAGACAGCTTCGCCGTCCCGCTCCGGCCGCGGCCATCTGAGGACTGCCCGAGTGCCGTCCGCCGCCGGAGGTGCGGATGGCAAAGTGCCCCCAGTCGGCGGTCGCCGACGTCGATCTCGTGCAAAAGGACCTCCGACGCGCCGCCGGGGGAAAGCGGGCTTCGGCCGGACCGTAGCAGTCAACGGCACAGGGTCGGGCTTTGAATTTCAACGCTGTTGAAATTTAAAGCCTGACCTGTCCCGCACCGGGCGCTCGGCCCAATCACCGGAGATACACCGTGCCACGTCACACCGGCCAGCGGCCGCGGAATACGAATGGGTCGACCGGCAGATTGCCGCGATCATCCCACGGGCGACGAATCGCGAAAACGCGAAAGGAAAGCGAGTAACGGCCCGTTGGGCCTTGGTGCTCTTCGACGGTGCCATCCGGCCCCAGGGCTCCGCAGAGCGTCCGCCCCGGGCTGCCGAGCCTGGCCCCTTCAGGGCCGTCCACACGCTATCGGACCGGCAATTCTCCTTCCGCCACGAAGACTTCGAAAGCGGCTTCCTCCAGGTGGCCTTGCTGGTCCAATTGGGCCTTGATTCCCACAACATCCGCCGGTCGCACGGACTGGAGGGCTTTGTTGGCGGGCAACAGCAGTGTACAGCCCGATTGCGGGTGCCGCCAAACGACATGGTTCTTCTCGGTGACATCTCCCGACTCAAAACCGAGGTCCCGCAGCAGTTGGCCGAGCATCTGATTGGTAAGCCCCTGAGGCATGGTCAGTCTTCCTCTATCCAATGGACGGGGTCCGCGTCAGTGACATCTTCCGAAAAAGATCGATGGCGGCCACCGTTAGCCTGTTCTTCGTCGGAATTTGAATGGTCAATGTCTCACGATCCTCGACCGGATGCTGGTCCACGTAGGCTTGAATGTCGACCCAAAACGCCCGGTGCTTCTGAACGTCATAGAGCACAACAATAAAGGGATGAGCTACTTCCCAGTACCAATAATGGAGATGGGCCATCGAAACCGTGCATGCGACGCTCTTGCCGCCGGCAATGAACCTTGGCTCGTCGGTCGCCTTGACCTGGAATTCGATCCAGCCGTTCTCAATCTCCCTTGTCTCCGGCGAAAAGTGCAGCATCTGGGCATCGGTGCCATACTCCGGTTCCGGCACGCGCCTGAGCTGGTGCCCCCCCGGAGAATCTGGCGTTCCAGAAAGTTGACACCCATCTCACCGATGACGTGTTCACGAAAGCGACGCTTCCGGTGTCCGCTCCAGTGTTTCCAGCCCATGCGAAATACCTTCAGGGTAGCAGCTTTTCGGCCGCTGGCGGTAGACCAGTTTCCTCCCTGGACATTTATCGGAATGTCGCGACCTCACTGTCGTGCCCAAGATGCGATCGCCAAATAACCCGCCCCGAAGGGAACTGCAGCGGGAAGCCCGAGCGGAACCCCGGGGCGAGTCGGTGCCCAGCATGCGGGAAGCAAAGCCCGAAAGACCGTGATTCAGCACTCCCACTCCATCATAAAGGGGGTTCGCACTGGTGCCCGCAGTGCGGGGAGACACCGTCCTGCGCCACACCGGCCAGCGGCCGCGGAATACGAGTTGGGCGACCCGCAGATTGCCGCGACAATCCCGCGGGCGACGAATCGCGAAGACGCGAAAGAGCGAAAGGAAAGCGCGTTACGGCCCGTTGCGCCTTGGCGGGCTTCGACGGTGCCATCCAGCCCCAAGGCTCCGCAGAGCCTCCGCCGTGGGCTGCCGGGTTTGGCCCCGTCAGGGCCGTCCACCGTCGCGGCAAGGCGCGTGGCTGGCGAGGTGTGGTCCCACTCGCTCGGCTGCGGCGCGCGAGATCGCCAGACGCTGACAACTCGTAGTGGAGATCACGATGGGGCATCCTGCGGAAACGGGCCTTCGATGTGCAAGCACAGTTGTTCTCCCCAGCAGTGCCTGCCACTCGGCGAAAGGCATGGCTTTGCGATTGGCGAACGTCAACATGCGATCCGGTATCGAGTGACCAATCGACCAGTCCGAAAGACGGACAGCTCCAGGGTCCCGTCCCGTTCGACTTCGACCGACCAGAGTGTCCCTTGTTTGCCTACCTCCTTCTGCACAAACCCCTCTTCCCCCCACCGGAAAATTCCCGGCCCCGGCTCAAAAAAACGCTTGACCACTGGCGCCGCATCGATTATACTGAACACCTGAATACATGCAATTCCTGGTCGCAGATCCAGCCGGTTTGCCGGCCGTCTCTTCCAGTTGTTCTTTGAAAATTCGACTTTGTGACTTGACGGCTATCCAGGAACAACTCCGTGATTTTGTCGCCTTTCGCGCCGCGAAAGCGCGTTCTTTCGCGGAGCGAAAGGCGACATTGTTCGTAGACAAGTCCTTTCCTCGTCTCTCACCCCTCCCGGGATACCGGGTGGTCCGGGGATCGAGAAATTGGAAAATCGCACTGCGTGACAGCCACAGCAGGTCCTGCTTGCCGGAGACTGCCTGCTTGAACTGTGCTGCCATTTTCTGTCACAATGAAGACTGTGCCAGAGAATCCAGCCCGCAATTCAGATCACTTCTCGGAGACAAGCCGTGCAGCGTCTTATGATCCTCGCCTTGCTACTGTGCACCAGCACGACCGTTGCAGCCGAGCAGGTCTATGACCTGGTCGTCTACGGGGGCACCACTGCGGCGGTCACTGCCGCAATTCAGGCCAAGACGATGGGCCAGACCGTCGTTCTCGTCAGCCCGGACAAACATCTCGGTGGGCTGACCAGCGGAGGTCTGGGCTGGACCGACAGCGGCAGGAAAGAAGCCATCGGCGGCCTTGCTCGCGAGTTCTACCACCGCGTCTGGAAACACTATCAGAAGCCTGAAGCCTGGAAGTGGTCGCTGCCGGAGAAGCTTCGCGATCAGGGGGAAGGCCCCCGGGGCGGCCGCGCCGAATCGTCCACGATGTGGGTTTTCGAGCCTCACGTCGCAGAATCGATTTTCGACGCGTGGATCGACGAACTGAGGATCCCGGTCATCCGCAATGCCTGGCTGGACCGCCGCGAGGGCGTCCGCATGCGCGGCCAGAGGATCGAATCGATCACGACACTCGACGGGCGGACCTTCGCCGGCCGCATGTTCATCGACGCAACCTACGAAGGCGACCTGATGGCCGCAGCGAACGTCGACTTTCACGTCGGCCGCGAGGCGAATCACGTATACGGAGAAACCTGGAATGGCGTGCAGACCGGCGTGCTGCACCACCGCCACCGCTTCGGCGTGCTCGATCGTCCTGTCGATCCGTATCGGGTGCCGGGCGACGCGACCAGCGGCCTGCTGCCGCGGATCAGCCCTGACCCGCCCGGGGTCAAGGGCGAGGGCGATCATCGAGTACAGGCTTATTGCTTCCGCATGTGCTTGACCGACGTGCCGGAGAACCGCGTGCCCTTCCCAAGGCCCGAGGGATACGATCCTCAGCAGTATGCCCTGCTGCTCCGCATCTTCGACGCCGGTTGGCGGGAGGTCTTTGCGAAGTTCGACCGTATTCCCAACGGCAAGACCGACACCAACAACCACGGGCCGTTCAGCACCGACAATATCGGAATGAACTACGACTATCCGGAGGCGAGCTACGAGCGGCGCCGCGAAATCATCCAGGAACACGAAACCTACCAGAAGGGCCTGATGTATTTCCTTGCCAACGACCCGCGGGTTCCCGAAGAGGTGCGTACGGCGATGAGCCAGTGGGGGCTGGCCAAGGACGAGTTCGTCGACAACGGGCATTGGCCTCACCAGATCTATGTGCGCGAGGCCCGCCGGATGATCGGCCGGTTCGTCATGACGGAAAACGAGTTGCTCAAGCGGAGCGAGGTGCCGGAGCCGGTGGGGATGGGCTCCTACACGATGGATTCTCATAACGTGCAGCGCTATGTCACACCCGAAGGCTACGTCCAGAACGAAGGCGACATCGGAGTCGGTACGGGGGGCCCCTACCAGATTGCCTACGGATCACTCGTGCCGAAGAAAGGGCAATGCGAGAATCTGCTGGTGCCGGTGTGCGCGAGCAGCTCGCATATCGCGTATGGATCGATTCGCATGGAGCCGGTCTTCATGATCCTCGGCCAGAGCGCGGCGACCGCCGCCGTCCACGGGATTCGGGACGGCGTGGCCGTGCAGAACGTCGACTATGAGAAACTCCGCCGGCAGCTCTTGGCCGACGGGCAGGTGCTCGAATGGAGCAGGCCGCTCCCCGTGAACCCCAGGGCGACTCCGTCCTCGAAACTCCCGGGCGTGGTCGTGGACGACGCAAAAGCCGAGTTTGCCGGCGATTGGCCGAACAGCGGTGCTCAAGGAAAATGGGTCGATGGCGGCTACCGGCACGACGAGAACGCCCGGCAGGGTGAAAAGACGGCCGTGTTCAAGGCCGCTCTGCCCGAAGTCGGCCGCTACGAAGTCCGCCTGGCGTATTCCGTCTCCAGCAACCGTGCGACGAATGCCCTGGTGACCGTGCGCCACGCCGAGGGTGAAACCGAGACGCGCGTCAACCAGCGGCAAGATCCGCCGATCGACGGTCTCTTTATCTCGCTCGGCACGTTTCGTTTCATGCGCGAAGAGCCTGCAATCGTCACCGTTTCCAACACCGGAGCCGACGGCTACGTGATCGCAGACGCCGTCCAGTTCATTCCGGTCGAGCGGTGATTTTGCGATGGTTCGAGTAACCTACACACCCCAGTGTCGATCCCTGATGGAGGCGACCGGCCTGTCGGCTGAACGCGTTGTCGCGGCCGTCGATGACCACCGGCGGGTCGTCACCGATAGTCAATGGACGCGCATAATTGTCTGCCACTGGCTCACCGGGGCATTGCCCGTCTTCGTTGACGGCGAGATAACCAAGGCGCGATGGGGGTATGGCTCTGGCCGCATGCAACCCGAGGAAATCACGGCGCAAGCCGCAATCGTGCTTCGCCGGGAACTGCCGGCCGGTACGATCACTCGGGAGATGGATTCCGAGCACGTGCTCGCGCTGGTCGCCGAAAGCTTTGGCTATCCCCTCACGTGCGATCCGGACGAGCCCTTCAGCACCCTCTACTGCGGCCCGGGCGAGAGGGCGACGGCCGTCGTCCATGCAGGATGCATTCCCGTCGAGTTCTGGCTTCTCGGATCGTTTCACCGCCAGCAGAGACACTGCGAATTCGTCTGGGCATTCCGTCCCGACCGCTACCGCAGTTGGTTTGTCTCCGAGTGAACTACTCCAGTCCCAGACTGCCGCCGTACGCGTCCCGCTGGTTCTCGACGCCGAGTCGACCGGTAATCTCTCGCCATCGAGCCGCGGTTTCTTTGAGGGCCTGCTCGGGCGACGCTTCCCCGGCAATCGATTTACGGACCGCTTCATCCAAGGCGGCGAGATATTCAGCCCGGCCCGGGATCCGCAGCATGATGAGCGACTGCCGTCTCGAGAGGGCTTGTTCGGTCAACTCGGCATAATGGACGGCCGCCTCCACGGGGGCCGGCCGTTCGACCCACTTGCTCGCATCCTTCCAGTGCGATTGCCGGAACAATGTCGTCGCCGGGCTCGAGGTGCTGACCTGCTTGCTCCACTGCGGGTCGGACAGCCACAGCAGCAGTTGAAACGCCGCGTCCGGCCATTTGGACGTGCGAGGCACGACGCCGATTCGGCCGGCGGCGGCCAGTAGAGAGACATGGGGGCTCTCATCTTTGCGGCGGATTTCCCACGCGCGATCCGTTACGTTGTACACGTTCTCGGAACCGGGCGTCTCGGCGAATCCGACGCGCCCGTTCGCATCGGGACTGGAACCGATCTCCGCGGCGGCCGTGGGCCATGTGAGAGCCATTGCACAATGCCCATCCCAAAATGCTTGGCGGACGCTCGAGGGATCGTGGCCAAGCAGTTCGGCGCCGTTCGGCCCGGCAACCGTGACCAACTCCTCCAGCGCGCGGACGAAGGGAGGTCCGTCGATCAGCGGCTCCATCGTATCGATATCGAAGAACGTGGAATAATTGCCGCGATGGCTCGCGTAGGCAGCGGCGCGGGCGACGAGCGTGATGCCGGCCCAACCAGATGCCAGCGGCTCGAGCGTGCCACGCCACGCTTCGCCTTTCGGCGGCGCGGCATCACCGAGTCGGGTAGGGTCGGACAACAACTCGGCGAGCTGCCGATACTCCTTCCACGTGACGGGGGGCTTGAGTTTCAGCTTTTCGAACAGATCGGCTCGGTAGTAGCAGGTCAGTAGTGGCGAGCCAAACGGGACGGCTACCACATCGCCCGCCCATGCCACCTCTTTCGACCGGGTCAGATCGAATATCTCCGACCAGTCCGCCTGCCTGCTGCGAGCCAACTCGTCGGGCAAAGGCAAAAGAAGATCCCGCTGTGCCAAAGTCCCCAACTGAGCAGACGGCATAATCAGCGCGTCCGCTTCCAACCCGGCGCCGGGATCCCATTCGGCCGATGCGACTTCACGAACGTCGAGGTTCCACGCGCTCTGACCACTCCACTCTGCCTGAAGCTGACGGATGGCGGCCGCCATCGCGGAGTCGTCGATAACCAAGAGCCGAAGAACAGCACCTTTGGGCGGGGCAGAATCCGGAACGGCCTCTCCAACTGATCCGTTCTTCCGGCATCCGACCATTGTTGGAGCAACAAGGCCGGCTGCGAGGAGCAAACCCAACGTGGCAACGACAGAAAGAGGGCGCAGGCTGATCATGGCCTTCAATACGTCGAACATGGAAAACGGTTCACCCTCTTGAGACATAGCACGACATTCAGCCGTCGGGACCGGCCAAGAGGCAGGCCGCCCCCCCCGGTTGCCGCATCTGATTGCGTTCGGTTACAATTAAGATAGCCCCGACAATGCTCGCCCTGCCCGCCGGTGATCTTTTCGTGAAGCCTCCGTTAACTGGTAACGCTCTGGCGCAATCCCCACCGGTATTCCGCTCTTCTGCCGCAATGGCGAGTGTGGAAATCGCATTGATCTTCACGATATTCTTCTTGCAGGGTGCCTGGCCGGTCCCTGACGTCAACGAGCCGTACTATCTCGGAAAGGCGATCCACTACTGGCATCCCGAATGGATCGCTGACGACTTCTTTCTGAATTCGTCGGACACTCACAAGATCTTCTACTTCAGCGTGGGCTGGTTGGCTCTGTGGATGGGTCCATGGGCGATGGCGTGGGTCGGGCGAGTGGTAACTTGGGCGCTGCTTGCATGGGCATGGTGGCGGCTGAGCCGGGCCGTTGTACCGCGACGGTGGATCGCGGTTCTCACGGCCGCCCTGTTCGCGTGCATGCTCGAGCGGTGCCACATGGCGGGGGAATGGGTGATCGGCGGGGTCGAGGCCAAGGGCTTCGCCTTCGTGCTGGCGCTGCTCGGAGTTGAGGCACTCGTCCGAAATGCATGGAACCGAGCGTTGCTGCTTTTCGGCGGGTCCGCCCTGTTCCACGTCCTGGTTGGCGGATGGTCAGCAGTTGCCGCGGCAGCGGCCTGGGCCTTGGCGGGCAGCGAGCGGCCGGCGGCGCGAACGCTCTGGCCCGGATTGCTCGGCGGTCTGCTTCTCTCATTGCCCGGTCTGATCCCCTCGTTGCTGCTCACCCGGGGCGTTGCGCCGGAGGTCGTTCAGCGGGCCAACTGGATCTACGTGTACGAGCGGCTTTATCACCACCTCGTATTGACCGACTTCCCGGCGGTGTTCGTGCTGCGTTTCGGCCTGCTCCTTTGCTTATGGTTGCTGCTCTGCCGTCAAACGCCGTCTACAGGGGCAACCGGCCGCCTTCAAGGTTTCGTCACCGGGGCAGTCGGCATCGCCTTCGTCGGCCTGCTGATCGATTGGCTTGGGGCATTGGATCCCGGGCGCGCCGCGGGACTGTTGCGGTTCTACTGGTTTCGCCTCTCGGACGTGGCAGTGCCGCTCGGCGTCGCATTGTTGGCTGCGTGGTGGATTGTAGAGCAATTGCAGGTCCGCCCCGCCATCGGCAAAGCTCTCTTAGGCGCTGCGCTGGCCGCCGGCGTGTTGCACGTCGGCGAGTTTGCTCTCCTTCGCCCGTTTCCCAGCGTTCCGCGGGCAGCGAGGATTCCGTACTACGGGTCATGGCGTGAAGCGTGCAACTGGATCGCGGCTTCGCCCGAGATCCCCGCCGATGCGAGATTTCTTACGCCGCGACTGAATCAAACCTTCAAGTGGTACACCGGAAGGAGCGAGGTAGCGAACTGGAAAGATATCCCTCAAGACGCACAATCGATCGTCGAGTGGTGGGATCGGCTGGTGGATATGCACGGCACCGGCAGCGATCATCCGCTCTATCGCTGGCGCGAATCCCTATCCGAGTTAAGCGAGCGGCGTTTGCGAGAGCTGGGCCATAAGTATGGTGCCGAGTACCTGCTGACGGAAGCAAAGCCGCCGCTGAAGCTCGACTTGTTGTTTGAGAATCGTGGCTTTGCCGTCTACCGTTTGACGCCCAGATCCACGACGCCATGAACGATCGCCTGCCTGCACTCGTTGCCGACCGGCTGACAAGGCCTCTGAGCGGCCCGGTGGTCGGATCGCGGTTCGAACCGACGCCCCGGTTAGGCCGCTGCTATGACCAGCCGCCGGCCGACGCGCGCAGGGCCGCAGTGCTTGTGCTTATCTATCCTCACGAGGACCGATGGCATTTGCCGCTGACGCTCCGACCCTCACACCTGCCGGACCATCCCGGGCAGATCAGCCTTCCGGGGGGAGCCATCGAGGCGGGCGAAAGCGACCGGGAGGCAGCCATTCGCGAATTCCACGAGGAACTCGGCGCGGAGGGGCACCCCATCCACATGCTCGGCCGCCTGTCGACTCTCTACGTCCGCGCCAGCCATTTCCGCATCGAGCCTTGGGTGGGTGTTGCGTGGGAGCGGCCGCCGATGGTGCCGAACACGTCGGAAGTGGCCGCTCTGCTTGAAGTTCCGCTGGGGCATCTGCTCGATCCGGTCAATTTCGGTTGCCACGTTCGCCAGTATCTGAACCAGACATACACCGCCCCACACTTTCTCTGGGAACAGCACAAGGTCTGGGGGGCGACCTGTATGATGCTTGGCGAACTCGTTGTGCTGATTGAAGAGATTGGAGTGGCCGTCGACTGACCTGGGCGTTTCCCCTCCGTTTGACACGCATTGCGTGCGTACTAAAGTTCAAGTGAACCGGCGCCTCGGGGAGGGGCTCCGGTCGCAACAGACGCAGCGGGGAAAGCTGGGAGCTAGAGGGGACCCTGCTGCGTCTTTTTCCTCATTTGCAGGGACTCCAGCGTAGTTCGAAAATGGGCATCGGCAACACAAGTAAGTCGCGGTTGCCGAGCCGAACTTGGCGCCCAAGGTCAAGGTTGAGCTCGGCAGCGACGGCTGCAAACCAAGACAGGCACCCCTTCGCCGCGAAGACTTCCCGGCTGCTGACCGAAGCTCGTATCGCAAGGTCCCGCTCGGCAAGCGAGACCTGCCGACAGCCCCGACGACTGGCAATTGGTTTCACACTCGTCGAAGCCTTGGTGGCCCTGAGCATCACTGCGGCAGCCGGGTCCGCACTGCTGTTGGGGGTGGCCGGCGTGCTTCAGACCACCAGCGATTCTTTAGAGCAGACGATTGCAGCGGGAATGGCACAGCAACTCATGGACGAGGTCGCGGGAGCACGTTACATGGAATCCGGCGCCTCGCCGGACGACGGGGCTTTGCAGCCGGACGGGGGCGAGGCGGCGACCGGCACTCGCGAGTTGTTCGACGATATTGACGATTATAACGGCGTCCGGCAGCAGCCGCCGACGGACCGATTGGGAATTTCGCTGGGGCTCGACGACGGCGAGGGCGGACGGCGCCATCCGAACTTCTGCACGGCTCCGGGCACTTTCGACCGGTGGCGACAAGAAGCGGACGTCTACTACGTCGATCCGAATGATCTCACGCGGCGGCTGTCGGGCGGCCAGGTGAGCGACTATCGGGCGATCGAGGTTCGGATCGTGTACGTCGATCCGGACCGGGGGAACCGCGTGCTGTCCTCGCTGAGGCGGGTGGTTGCCTATGTACCGGCCATGTAAAGCGAGAGAAGGGTGCGATCTCGACAGGACCGGAGCTGAATGGAAGCGGCCCCGCTCCGGCCTGACGCTTCTCGAACTGCTGATCGGGATGTCCGTCATGGTGATGATCATGGGCGCGCTGGGAGGACTGGCGAGTGCGGTCCGCTCCGTTGCGGCCTACAGCGAAGGACGCGCCCTGGCGACCCAGCACGGCCGCGTCGCAATCGAGCGGATTACTCGCACCGTGGAAGAGGCCGTTGCCAACGAGCGGTTCCCGGGGTTCATCGTGCTGGACGCGCAGGAGGGCGAGTGGCGTTTCCCGGATACGCTCGTGGTCTGGCATCCGGAAGCCGGCGTGCTTTCCGCCCACCCCGAGCGGAAGCCGCTGGACCATCCGGAACGCCTGCCCTATCACGATGAACTTGTCGTGTTTTGCCCTCATCCGGACGAACCGAACCGTCTGATCGAGATACACAGCGGTCGCGACGTCGCGATACGCGGCCATTTCGACGCCTTGGACGTGCTGCGGGCGGAAATCCAAGTCTTCAAGGCTTCCATGAAGCTCGACGCCGAGGTCCTCCTGGGAGGAACCGGGGGGTCGGTCGATTATCCTGCTTACACGCTCACCGAACGGATGCGAACCGCTGTCGCGGGCGATTCGGCGTCGAGCGGCACCCTTGGCGCGGTCCGGTTCGAATCGTTGCTGCGGCCGGGGCACAATGAGTGGAAGAACAGCGACATCGCCTGGGAATTACTTGGCTGGGCGCAGGGAATGTGCGGCGCGAAGACGGCCGTGCGGCAGGCGCGGCTGCGGGTTGAACTGCAGTTGACGGCGGCAGACGTCGAGGAGCCGATGGGCGGAAGCGGCCCGGACGTGGTTGCATTCTTCGGTTCCGCCGCGTTGTACTACCCGATGCACAAGGAGCGCCGCCCATGAGAGTGCTGTCCGTCACCGTTCACGGTGTGGAAGAGAGCAGAGGTCGGTGTTTTCGGTCAACGTCTTTAACGCCCCAATGCAGCCGCCGGCCGAAAAACGGACCAGTCCGCGACCACCCCGTGAACGGTTCCGGGCTTTTCAGCCCGCGGCCCGCACGGCGCCGCGGCGTGGCCGTGTTGATGGTTCTCCTGACGATATCGATCGCCCTGTCGGTCGCGTATGTCAGCATGCGGTCACAGACCACTTCGTCGCTTGTGCAGCGCAACGCCAATTTGCGGGCCTCCGCCAGGCAGGCTGCCGTGACCGGACTCGCCATTGCTTTGAAGAACATGCAGAGCACCTCCTGGTCGGGCGTGGACACGACGTTTGTTCAGTTGCTCGGCAGCGGGCAGCGTTTCGAAGCGACCTTTACCACGGGCGACACCTCGCTCGTGCCCGGCGACCCGGATTACCCCGAGTATCCGTATCGGGTTACCGTGCTGGTAACCGGCTACGCTGCGGACCCGATGACCGTGGGCTCGCAGGCGTCGCACGTCATTCGTGCGGTCGTCCGCCTGGTACCCCGCAAATTGTCGGAGGAGCCGTCCGGCTGGAGCGACATCATTGCTCACACTTTCTGCCAGTGGAATGAGGGCGACTTTTCCCTGACCGTTCCATTTCGCATTCAGGGCTCCGTCCGAATCCGCGCGATACTGGACCTTAGCAAGAATGAGCTGAATTGGTCCGACAGCGGGCGCCGTTTGTACCTGGATGGCCTCAATGCATTACGTTTGGCGGGGCTGCCGGATTGGCGCCCCTTCAGTACCCGCGACGGCGAAAGCATTCGTTTCAGGGAGTCGGCGCAGCGGTCCGACACGTGTTCGCTGCTTCGCGACACTCTGGCGCTCAACACCGAGAACGCGAGTTCGGACTCTGCTTTATTTCATTGGGTGCCGCCGGTTGCGTCGCGAACTTATCGGCTCTACCCCGGAGGAAAGTCTTACAACGTCGAACTGCTTCCCTCCGACCTGCGGGATTTCCGTCGAGAACCGGACCCCGTCGAGAATCCACTGGGTATCTTTGTGCGCGAGGGAAAACTGAACATTTTCGACGATGTGACCATTTGCGGAACGCTCGTGATTGCCGGCCGGTCGAGTGGCGACTTGAAGGTCGAGGGCAAGAACGTGCAGTTGCTACCGGCCGATCTGCCGAAGCTCGAACGTTCCGACGAATCGGGTGTGCCGATCCGGTTGCCCACGTTAATCGTCGACAGAGACATGACTTATTGTCCCATCGGAACCGCGAACGCGCACAGCCCGCTAGGCGGCGGGGCTCGCGTCGGCGCGGGCGGAATAGCCGCCGGGGCGACATTGCTCCCTCTGGATGACGTGAACCTGAACACAACCGATCCCGACCTGGTGCCGATCGGGGCCCACTTGACGATCGGCTCCAGCCCGACGATCTACGTCGTCACGGCACGGGTTTCGAATACATTCAGTCCCACCACGCGTGTGACGATCAGCCCACCAATCCTGGAAGGCGAAGACGTCTCGGAGGGCGATTCCGTCGTCTTTCCCGTCCAACCGCTGCCGTCAAGCCAACTCACTATCGTGGGACTCGCAGCGATTGCCGATGGTTTTACGGTTGAAGATGCCTCGCAAGACGCCAGCGCGATGTCGATACACGGCAAGGTGGCGGCCAAGGATGTGTACGTCGAGCGAAGAGCCGAATGGGACCGCTCGTCGATCTGGTGGACACTCATCGAGTCCTGGTGGAAGACCGCCGATGAAGGTGCACTGTTTCCGATTTGGCTTCGGATCCTGGGTCTGGATCCTGAGCCTCGCATGGCGATCTGGCCGGACGATACGAATATCGCCTATCATTGGCAGAAGTCGGACGATACGATTTACGTTCCCGATCCAGCCGACGGAGGTCTTCGCTGGGAACTGCTGAACTGGACCGATAACCCCTAGATGCCCTGACAACGGGACCAGACGCCCTGGAACTCCATCGATTTGCGGTGTCTTTTCGGCAATCCTCGGGAGCCACCACCCCTTTTGTTAGGACCTTTTTGGTAGAGCGAGGAGGAGGAGCATGACGGCAGGAAAGAAGCAGTGGGCGGTGGCTGTGGCCGCGGCAGCCACTTTGGGGCTCGTGCTAAACTTGTATCAGACCGGCGGCGCTGCGCCGCGCGGGCAACCGCCATTCAGCAATCCCGCGGAACAGCGGCTGGACCAGGTCCATCAACTGAAGGAAATCAGCGACCTGCTCAAGGAGCAGAACCGCTTGCTCAAGGAGCAGAACGCGCTGTTGAGTTCAGGGAAACTGCAAGTCGTGGTAACGCTTCCGGAAAAATGACTTCTCGACGCCGACCAGCCTCTCCGATCGCGCCTGCCGCCGGTACGCGCCGTGCGGCCGAGGCTGCCGAAAAAGCGAACAGTCACCGCAACATCTCGTATCGCGTTGCGCAGCAAACCACCACAGGTCGCGGAGCCTGCTCCCCATTTCATCGGCCTACGCGCGTTGGCGTGCGAGGCTTCACGCTGGTTGAGCTGCTGATCGTAATCTCGCTTATGGCGGTTCTCGCCGGACTCGTCTTGCCCAAGAGCAACGCCACCGTGCCTGACCAGTTGCGATCCGCCGCTCAAATGCTGGCGGCCGATATGGCCTATGCGCGGAGCCTTGCCGTGACCAACGGCAGCCGCTACCGAGTCACGTTCGACTTTCGGCGGCAGCGATACGTTATTGAACACACCGGCACCAATCCCGACCTGGAGAAATTGCCTCCGTCGCCTTTCCGGGACCCGAACGATCCTCCCGATCAGCACATCGTGAGCATGGACGAATTGCCCCACCTAGCCATGCCTGTCCGGCTGGAGGCGGCTGGAATCGCTGGTGGAACGATCGGCAAAACCGACTCTGTCGAGTTCGACTCACTCGGAGAAACAACGGCTAAAGCCTACACGCTCCTTTGGCTCTCCGCTGGGGAGGGGGTGACCAAGCGGTACTTCCACTTGCAGGTCAATCCTATTACCGGTCTTGTGACCTGGGATGAGGCATCGGCATTCACTGCGGCCGAACCGCCTCCCTCGCTGGTCCAGCCCTAAGAGGCTCTAACAAAACTGCGGTTCGTAAGCAGCCCGGCTGCTCTCAATCGGGCCGCTAACTCGCGCATGGGAGTTGATGGTAGCAGCCGGGCTGCTGGCACCCGCTCGGCAGGGGTTCTGTTAGGGCCTCCAAGCCATTTGCGTCCTATGATTGACCAGGACACCCAATCGCTTTGGCGGGGGAACGCATGGTCAGCATTTTCGGCGGCCCGCGCTGCGGGCCTATTGGAGTCGACATCGGGAGCACATCCGTCAAGCTCCTGCAATTGACGGCGGACCACTCCCGCATCTGGGAGGCCGCGCGCTGGGACCTTGCCGCGGAGCCGTCGGAGCGAGACGAGGAGATCGTCCGTGCGATTCAGCAGGCTCGGGAAGGGAGGGCTTTCCGCGGACGCGACGCGGTATTCTGCTTGGGCGGCCAGGAACTCTTCGTCCAAAACATCCGGGTGCCGCAGGTGCACGGCGATGAACTCAGCCGGACCGTTTCGGCGGAAACCGCGAGCCGACTGCCGTTCGCGGGCGATGAAGCCGAGTTGCGTTTCCTCGAGGCCGCCGACGTCCGGCAGGGTGACACGATCCGGCGGGAAGTCATCGTCTTGGCATGTCACCGCCCCGTGCTCCAGCGTATCGGCTGCATGGCCGACGGCGCCGGGCTGAATCCGGTGGCAATCGATGCCGAACCGGGCGCATTGTTGCGCTGCTACACGAAACAGTTTCGCCGCGACGATGATCAAGGACAATGCGTTATGCTGCTTGACATCGGCGCTTCGCGCACCGCCGTCGTCATCACTCGCGGCACCGACGCCGTTTTCATCAAGTATATCGACGTCGGAGGACGGCATTTCGATGACGCGGTCGCAAAACACCTGAAACTCTCAACAGGCGACGCCACCGCTTTGCGGCGGCACAATGGAGATCGGCGGAGCGATCAGCGGGATCCCGAGATCACGCGCAGCATTGCCGAGTCGATCCGACCCGTGCTGGAACGCCTGGCGAATGAACTGTCGATGTGCAGCCGCTACTACAGCGTCACGTTCCGTGGCCAGCCCCTGACGAGAGTGGTCGTGGGCGGCGGCGAGGCGACTCCGGTGCTGATCGAATGGCTCGCAAAACGGCTCGATATTCCCTGCGAGGCCGCAGATCCGCTGAGGATTTTTGAGAAGCCAAGCTTCCCGGGACGGATCGGCCAGTGGGGCGTTGCCGTTGGTTTGGCCCTCCGCGAAGTGCGTTGAAACCACGAGGCGACTCTATGCAGGACATCGATTTCCTTCCGGTCGAGTACCGGCAACGCCGCACCCGCTGCATGCAGCAGAGGTTGAGGAATGTCGCGACCGGTCTGGTGGGCATCGTCGCCGTGGCAGCGGCGTGCTATCAGCAGTTGGCCGTCCGCCAAGCCACGCGCAAGCTAACCGAGGTGATGCCGAGGTACGAATCTGCTTTGAAGCAGACCGAGAAACTCGGGCGGCTCCAATCGGAGTTGGAAGCGGCGAGGGTCGACGCGGAACTGTTTACCTATCTCCGGCACCCGTGGCCGAAAACACAAATCATCCATGCCCTTGTGACGGCTCTTCCGGAGGAGATCCGGTTCACAAGGCTCGAAATTTGCCGTCAGCCTCAGGCGATGCAACGGCACAGCGACGCAAACCCTTTGGCGGCCCTGTCCTCCCAGGCCGGAGCATCGGCTCTCCAGCCGCCGGCCGCGCTTGATCTGACGCGACTCCGCCAGCAGTTCGACTCCGCTCAAACGATCGTGAGCGTCGAAGGAACCACGTCGGAAAGTTCTGCTCTGCACGACTATCTCAGCGCGTTGAACAGGTCGGGGCTGTTTACCCGCGCCGATCTCGAGTCGCTCGAAGCAGATCGACGGGCCGAACAAGCAGTGCTTCGTTTCCAGGCGACGCTCGTAGTACGCCCGGGATACGGGCTGCCAGGCGGGCCTGATGGCCCATTGCCGCAGCCGCTGGCGCCTGCACTCCAGGAGGATCTAAGACACCTATGAAGACACACTTCTCGGTGAATGGCTGGCTTATCCCTCTTGCGATTGGCGGAGGGATCGTCGCGTATCTCCTGGGGATCTTTCTGCCCGGACACCGGGCGCTGGCCGTCCGCAGCCACGATCTTTCGTCGAAAGAGACGCTCGTTGCCGCGGCCGGCAATTTGGCGCCCGCCGTGCAGGCAGTGCAAGAGGAACTTGAGTGTACCGTCCGTTACAACCACCGATGGTCCGAAGCGGCGCCCTCTGCTCACGATGTGTCCAATCTGTTCGGCCGGATCAACGCGCTAGCCAAGTCCGCCGGACTGAAGACCACGCGTTTTGATCCGGAACCGATCGAACGCCTTGAGCGAATCCGCAGAATTCCGGTACGGCTGGGTTGCCACGGAATGTTTTCCCAGGTCTGCCGTTTTCTTCAGGACCTGGAAGCTCTGGACACGGCGACATGGGTCAACCGTCTGCAAATTGAGGAGTCTGGCAAGGATGGCAATTCTGTACAACTTGATTTGGATTTGGTCATTTTTGCCGATAATTTGGACATTTCCGGTCAGGTCAGTCGTCGCGAATAGCCGATAAGGGAGGAGACGGACGGGAGTGGGGCATGCGCCCGCGAACCGTTCTCGGGAAAAAGTGGGAAACAACAAGTGGATAAAGCGGTTGCGCCGGGAGTTGAAGGCAAATCCGAAGAAAGGCGCAGTTTTCGGGGTCCTCATGTTGGTGGCTGTGTACTTCTGGATACCACTGATATGGGGATGGTTGTCGGTCGACGAGTCTACGCTGTCGGCTGCCGCAATGACTCCAGCCGTGCAGCAGCCCGGAGGGATTATTGATCAGGCGTTCGCCAAACCAGCCGCCGTTGCGGCCACCGCGCCGGCGTCTCCCTGGCAGCAACTGGTTGCGTGGATGGAGTCCGACGCTCGCACGGCTCCCGCCCTGGGACTAACCGATGCCAGGGATCCATTCGATCAGCAACCGATCGAGATTCCAGCAGCCGAAGTGAAAGCGGAGGAGGAACCGGCGAACGCTGCGGCACTGTGGACGCCGGAGATGCTGGGGCTTGAGGTGTCGAGCACGGTGGTGGGGCCTCGCAGGAGCGTCGCGGTGATCAGCGGCAGGACCTACGTAATGGGGGATTCGATTGAAGTATCCCGGGGTGGTCGTCAGATTGCCCTGAGAGTTGCCGAGGTCCAGCCGAGCGGCGTTGTCCTGGAGTGCGGATCGGACCGTTTCGAACTCGGAATCCCCAAGCGAACGCTTACGGGCAGGGTTGAACTCCTGGAGGGCCGGAACTGAATCGAGCGGTGGTCTGATGACAAGGAGAAAGGCACCGCAAGTAATCGTGGGTGAATGGGCCCGAAGACACAAGGTCTTTCGGAGCCAGTGCCCTTTTTCATCACCCCAGGAGGCCACGCGGAACGGAGTCACGAAGCGGCGCGGATAGAAGTTGCTCGCCGCAGTTTTGGATGTCACGGAAGACCATGGGACGATCTCGTCGAATCTTGCTGCTCGGTCTGTTTGCTGCCATCGGTGTCGGTCTGGCCGTTGTGGTCGCGCAGTTTGCCTCGCCCTCACCGAATCCAGAGAGCGATCTTGCCAGGTCTAACGGTGTGCAGGCGTCGGAAAAGGACTCCCGCCTTCCAGACACGGCGCTAGCCGCCCGAGAAACAGCACTGGATGCCAGGGGTGAAACGGTAGAATCACCGGCTGGATCGGGGTCGGCGGACAGAGAGCCCGAGCAGCAGACGGGCGTATCCTCCGAACCAGGGCCCCTCGAAAACGCATCAGAACCGGCGGGCCCCGAAGTGCCGGTCGTCGCGGAAGGCGGGGAGGCCGACAGGACGATGCCGGTCGAGGAGATCCCGGTCCGGCCGACCGATACTCAACAGACCCCTGTGCCAGCGGCGACCAGTTCCATTGCCGGCGCCTCCCCGGCCGATCGCCCAGCCACGGCACCCGGTCTGCCGACAAAAAGCTCTGCGGCCTACGTGGCAGGAACTCCCGACGCTCCCGCCACGCTATCTCGACAAGGGAATACGCCGCTTGCCATTCCCCCCGGCCCGATCCTTGCTGAGCCGCATCCGCAACGGGCCGCTCAGGTAGATGCAGGGCTTGCCGAGGAACGGCTCAAGAAGGCCCTCGAATTTCTCCAGGAACGGCTTCAGCCGCAACAGAACGCTACGCCACCGGAGCCCGTACCCGCCCCGGCGCCCGATCCTTCCACAGGGCAGAAAGCCGATGGGCGATCTCCCACCGGCACGGTCCGTAAGCGGATCAGCCGATCCGTGGAGGGCGAGGGCGACGAACATCTATCGATCCACATCCAGGACACCGATCTCCGCGAAGTGCTCGAGATGCTCGGCGAGCAGGGGGGCTTGAACATTCTGGCCAGCAACAGCGTTCAAGGAAGAGTCTCGGCCACGTTGAACAACGTCGACATCGACAGCGCGCTGGACGCGATTCTCCGCTCGACCGGCTATATCGCCCGTCGGGAAGGGAAGTTCATCTATGTCGGCACTCCGGAGAACTTCGACGCGATGGAGCAGATGCTCGACGTTGTCGGCACGAGGGTCTACCGGCCCAACTATCTCACGGCGAACGATCTGCAGACCTTGATCACTCCGATGCTGACGCCGAGCATCGGAGTGTGCAGTGTGTCGGCTCCGGCAGAACTCGGAATCGGCAGGGACGATGATCTGGTGGGAGGGAACAACTTCGCCGGCATCGACGTTGTGCTCGTCCGCGATTACGAGGCGGTTCTGGCTCAGGTCGACCAGATCGTCGCCGAAGTCGACATTCGACCGATTCAGGTTTCGATCGAGGCAATGATTCTCAGTGTGCAACTCACCGACGCGGACAAATTCGGCGTGAATTTCGAACTGCTGCGCAACAAGCCGCATCTGAGATTCGGCTGGGGAACCCCGCTGGGCGACCTTTCCAAGATGGAGTTTACCGACGGCGGTCTGAAGTTCGGATTTCTCGACAGCAGCCTCGGCGCGTTTCTGGATGCGCTGGAAACCATCGGCGAGACCAACGTCATCGCCACGCCGCGGCTCATGGTCCTCAACAAGCACCGCGCCGACATTCTGATCGGCAAAGAAGAGGGCTACGTCAGCACGACGCAGACCGAGACGGCGAGAACGCAGTCGATCGAGTTTCTCGACATCGGCGCCCAGTTGCGGCTCCGCCCATTCGTCTCGCCGGACGGGCTGATTCGGATGGAGGTCCATCCGGAACTGTCCGACGGGACGGTTCGCGATCTGGCCGGCTTTACGGTCCCTCGCAAGGACGTGACGAAGGTGACCACCAATATTATGGTCCGCGACGGTTGCACGGTCGTGATCGGCGGACTGATGCGCAACCAACTGGAGACGACCAGAAAGCAGGTCCCGTTTTTCGGAAGTCTTCCCGTCGTGGGAGCCGCCTTCCGCAGTGTTGACGAAGAGATCGAACGCCAAGAAGTCATCGTCCTGATTACGCCGCGGATCGTCTACGAGCCGGAAACCTGCCGGGAGGGACAGCAGATGGCTTGCGAGTTCCAACGCCGGCAGAGTGTTTATGCCGAGCAGATGAGCGTGGCCGGAAAACGCTCGATCGGACGACGCTACCTGCGGCTGGCGCAGCAGGCTTGGCGAGGGGGGGATGCGGCCCGCGCGATGAGATTCGCCGACCTTTCCGTTCACTTCGATCCGCTGAACCGGGAGTCAATCGAACTGCGAAGCCAGATCTCGGCGAGCGAGAAGGCGAGATATGTGATTCGGCAACCGGCGATTCTCGATCCAGCCGTGAGCGAGGTTCCGCACGGTCTCCGCGTGCCGCCGACGGCAGTCGGGCAGCCGCCGATTGCGCCGCTCCCTGCCGTCGAACCATTTCATCCCCGCGACCCCGGGATCCCGGGGTCGCGCAGAGACATCGTTCGTCCGGGGCAACTGCAATGATCGGCTTGAGGATTCGGCCTGTAGTTTGCTGCGTGGTAATGGCCGGACTGACAATGGCCGGATGCCAGTCGATTGAACCATTGCAGTGGGCCCCCGACGATGTGGGTGTTCAGCGCGAACAACGCAGAGAGGAGATGATCGAGCAGTTCGAACGGGATCGCGCGACTGCGGATCTGCGCCTGGCGCGCGAGCAATGGCAGCGCGGCGACCTGGACGGTTGCGATTCGACCCTAAGGCGACTTCTCCGCCGGAGCCCGGATCACCAGAAGGCCATACTGCTATTGGCCGAACTGCGGCTAGAGCAGGGACGAGGCAAGGAAATCTTGCCAAGAATCGCGTCCCTCGCTGACGCGCACCCGGACGATGCGCATCTTCAGTACGTCGCCGGCGTGCTGTTGGACGCCTGCGGCGACACGCAGGCGGCGATTCCTTACTATGCAAAAGCGGCGGAACTAGAGCCGGCCAATGAACTCTACTGCCAGAGCCGGCTTTCCGTCCTGGAGGCGCCGTCGAGTCTCGCCTCCGCGCTGTCCGAGGCAGCGGCCCCCGCCAGATCGGCGTCCGGCATTTCAGGCGATTCCCGGACAGCCAGGTAGCGGCTTGATAAAAAGGGGACAGGCACCGCAAGCCACAGTGGGTGAATTGGTGGCGAAGATACAAGCTCCTGCGGAGCCAGTCCCCTTTTTCATTAAACCAGCCAGATAGAACGGCTCGCGAACCTGGCACCGCAGATCGGCAAATTGCCGCGGATATCCACACCTATCGGGCGGCCCCGCGCGGGGACGGAATGGTCCGGTTGTAAGGGATTTTCCGGCAGTCCTTCCGAAAACACCCACCTTTCGTTCCAGGGGAACGCCGACGAGTCGAAACGGCACTTCCGGCCTTGCTTTTCTTGGACAACCCACGCGGACTATCCTACTTTTGAATAACGCTCCAACGGCAAACGTTTGCACAGCTTCCTGTGCCGCGACGAGATAGTCCGAGGGTGACAGACCGGGGCGGAGGACACGATGGGAAAACGAGGATGAGCGGCTTGCGCGCGACAGCAGTACTATCAGCCGGGGCGTTGGTCTTGGCGATCGGTTCCGCGGCGGCGACTATTATGGGGCCGCTGTTTGGTGCCGATAGCTGGTTGTTGCGTCTGGCAATGTCCGCAGGCGCCGCAGCCTTGGCCGCGGCAATCGTGGCGATCTTCTGGATCCGGGTGAAGTCGGATCGGCTGACGCTCGAACGGCACCTTGATGGGCTGTGCCGTGTCGATTATCAGCATCTGCAAAACGAGGCGATCGCCGGCGAACTGCCTCCATTGCCCCGAAACAGTCCATGGCAGCCGATTTCCGATCGCGTCCGGCAAACCCTCTTTCGGTTGTCCGAGCGAGTGCAAGAGTCGGAACATGCGCGGACAGCACTGGAGATCCGGTGCCGCCGGGCTATGGGCCAGGCCGCTCGCGTGAAAGCCATCCTTGCCCGGCTGCCCGATCCGATCCTCGCCGTCGACGATCTGGACGAGTTGGTTCTGGCCAATCCGGCGGCCGAAGCGCTTCTGGATATCGATCTGACTAACGCGGAAGACAGGGCAGTTGGCGGAGTCGTTCGCTGTCAGAAATTGATCGAGTTGCTGACCGCCGCCTGCCATCACGAGGCGGCGGCGAACCGTACCGACGAGCTGGAGTTGCTCGACGATCGCGGCCAGGCCCGTTGGTATCGAGTTCGTGCGTCGCGGCTCTCATCGCATGAGGGGAATGACGATGCTCTCTCGCCTTCCGGCGCGGTCGCCGTACTCCGCGAGATCGGCGAGCAGAAGGCCCTGCAGAAGCGCAACGCGGAGTTTGTTTCGGCGGTCAGTCATGAAATGAAGACACCGCTGGCCGGCATCAAGGCCTACGTCGAATTGCTGGCCGATGGCGACGCCGAGGACGAAGAGACCCGCGAAGAATTCCTTGGCGTGATCAACAGCCAGACCGATCGCCTGCAGCGGCTGATCGACAACATGTTGAACCTCGCTCGCATCGAAGCCGGCGTGGTCCAGGTCCAAAAGGAACACCGCTCGCTGAACGAACTGCTGGAGGAGGCAGCCCATGTCGTCCTACCGGCCGCGGAGAGCAAGAGCATCGAGCTGATCACCAGCCTCAGCCCGCTGTATCTCGGCGTTCATGCCGACCGCGACATGCTGCTCCAGGCGGCGATTAATCTGCTCTCGAACGCCGTGAAGTACACTCCCGCGGGCGGACGCGTCACGCTCCGCAGCCGGCTCGATGGAGAGCAGATCTTCTTGGAAGTCGAAGACACCGGCGTCGGCCTGAGCGCGGAAGACCGCGAGAAAGTGTTTGAGAAGTTTTACCGGGTGAAGAAGGACAAAGAGATGGCCTCGGGCACCGGGCTGGGATTGCCGTTGGCCAAGCATATCGTCGAGGACGTTCATGGCGGGCAGCTAACCGTCGAGAGCACGGTGGGCGTGGGAAGCATCTTCCGGGTCACGTTGCCCGGCGCGAAACAGGTGCAGATGGCGTGACCGCCGCGAGCGGTTCCAGGACCAGGATTTCTAACCAGTTTGGCATATTGAAATGGACAAGCGTGTATTGCTGTGCGACGACGAAATCCACATCCTTCGCGCTGCGGAATTCAAGCTGAAGCGCGCCGGGTACGACGTCCGCATCGCCGGCGACGGGCAGGAAGGATGGGAGATGATCGGGGAATCGCTTCCGGACATCGTGATTACCGATTGCCAGATGCCCCGGCTCGACGGCCTCGGTCTTGTGCGGCGGATCCGCGAGGATCCCGCCACGCGTCACTTGCCGATCCTGATGCTCACTGCCAAGGGATATGAGTTGAACTCCAACGAGCTTCTGTCGCAGTGGAATGTGGCCGCGTTGATTGCCAAGCCGTTCAGTCCGCGCGAACTGCTGGAGATCGTCAATCGAACGCTGGGCGGCGAAGATCTTCGTTCAACGAAATCCCGCCAATGCCTGGAGGAAGCCGCGGTGTAGGCGGGGCGTTTCGTGGCCCGTGATGGCCCGTCAATGAGTTTGCCGTCGCCCCCCCTTAACCAGAGCCGAATGCCGTCATGAACCTTCCCTCGGAAATCTTCGGCGATGTGGTCGTTGTGCACACCCCCGACGAATTCGCGCTGGAGCAGACCGAACAGCTCGGTTCCTACCTGGCACACCTGGACCGTCGCAACGTGGTCGTCGATCTCGATGGAACGGAAATGCTCGACAGCAGTGCACTCTCGGCCCTGCTGGATGCTCGAGACCTGCTCCGCGAGGAAAGCGGCCGGCTGAAGATCGCCGCGAGCAATCCGGCCAACCGCAAGATTCTCGAAATTACCCGCCTCGATCAGCAACTGGAAGTTTTTCGTAGCGTCGTCGATGCCGTCAAGAGCTTTCGTTAGGGGAATTCTTTCATGGCCACCGCCGTTCAATTCCCTCGACGCCTAGGCGACCTTCTGGTGCAGAAGGGTTATCTTACCGAGGAGCAACTCGGGCAGGCGCTCCAGCGCCAGCGGCAGGGAGGACGCAACAAGCTGCTGGGCGAGATCGTGGTCGAACAGGGGTACTGCAGCGAAGACCATGTGGTCGAATGCCTGGCCGTCGAATACGGCGTTCCGTACGCCAAGCTCGAAGCCCGGCTGGTCGATCCCAAGGTCGTCGACGTGCTCCCTCGCGAGTACATCGAACAGAATCTCGTTCTGCCGTTGTTCGTGGTCCGCGGCGTGCTCACCGTCGCCGTCTCCGAGCCGGCCAATCTCTTCCTGATCGACGAGATTCGCAGCCTGGCCAACCTCGAGGTCCAGATCGTCGCGGCCACGTCTAAAGACATTCGCCGGATGATCACGTCGCTGCCGAACTCCAAGGTCTTCGTCATCGACGATATCATCGAAGACTCCGACGCGGCGGACGTGACGCTCATCGAGGAAGCAATCGAGGACATCGGAGACGTCGAGGAGATCGCCGGTCAGTCGCCCGTGATCAGGCTGGTGAACTACATCGTCTTCAATGCCGTCCGTGAGGGCGCCAGCGATATTCATATCGAACCGGCGGAGCGGTGCCTGCGGATCCGCTACCGGATCGACGGCCGTTTGCACAAGGCTCTCGAGGTGCCGCAGCATCTGCTGAACGCGGTAACAAGCCGCATCAAGATCATGGCGGCGCTGGATATCAGCGAACGGCGTCTGCCGCAAGACGGGCGCGTGCACGTGCTTCTGGAAGGCCGAAAGATCGATCTCCGCGTAAGCACCTTTCCCACGACTCGCGGTGAGAAGACCGTGATCCGGGTACTCGATACGCGCAGCGTCTCGCTCAACCTGGAGGACCTCGGCTTCGCGGAGGATGTTTTGGCGAAGTTTCACCAGTGCATCCTCGCGCCGAACGGGATCATCCTGGCCACCGGTCCGACGGGAAGCGGCAAGTCGACAACGCTCTATGGAGCGTTGAACTCGATCAGTTCGATGGAGAACAATGTCTGCACGGTCGAAGATCCCATCGAGTACCACCTGCCGCTGATCAACCAGTTTCAGGTTCAGGAGAAGATCGGGCTGACTTTCTCTCGCGCGCTGCGAACACTGCTGCGGCAGGATCCGGATGTCATCATGGTCGGTGAGATCCGCGATGAGGAGACAGCCCGGACGGCGATCCAGGCGGCCCTCACCGGGCATCTCGTGTTCAGTACTTTGCACACGAACGATGCCTGCTCGGCGATCACGCGGCTGATCAACATGGGCGTGGAACCCTACCTGATCGGGGCAGCCTTGAACATGGTCCTTGCACAGCGGCTGGTCCGGCGCGTGTGCTCCAAGTGCCGCGAAACCTACGAACCGCCTCGCACGCTTCGCAAAGCCCTTGAGAAGATGGACTGCCAGTTCGATGTCTTCTACCGCGGCGTGGGATGCCGAGGCTGCCGCAACACCGGGTATCGGGGGCGCATCGGGATCCACGAACTCTTGACCATCGACGACGAACTTCGCGACGCCATTGTGTCCGACCCGAGCATCGGCAACCTCCGCCGCATCGCTCTTCGGCACGGCATGGTCCAGCTTTACCAGGACGGTTTCCGCAAGGTTCGCGAGGGAATCACCACCATCGAAGAGGTTCTGCAGATTGCCGGAGACGCAACGATACTCAGCACTTGATCGTGGGTGATTGCTAATGACCAATGACCAATGACGAATGACCAATGACGAATGACTAATGAGATCTCGTACCAATACCGCGTTCGCGACCCGCTGGGCAAAGTCCTCGAGGGGACGGTCCAGGCGGCAACGCTCTCCGAGGCCGGGCAGCAGCTTCGCCGCGACGGCTTTCAGGTGCTCGAACTCGAAGAGGCCGAAGCGGAGCAGCCACTGTTTCCGGCGCGGGTCTCCAAGGCCGACCTGATCTACGCCACGAGCCAATTGGCCATTATGGTCGACACGGGAATCACGCTCTCCGCGGCGCTGGCGGGCATCGTCGAGCAGGAGCAAAACCCGACGCTCCGCAAGGTGCTCAATGAGTTGAAGGAGGCGGTCGAAGGAGGCGAGGATTTCTCGTCGGCGTTGGCTCGGCATCCAAAGTATTTTGATAAGACGTATGTCTCGCTGATCCGGGCGAGTGAGGCCACCGGATCGCTAGGAGCGATGCTGGATCGCATCGCGACCTACCTCCGAAAAGAGGTGGAAACCCGCGGCAAGGTCCGCGCCGCGATGGCCTATCCGGCGGTGATGATGGTGCTGGCCGTCGCGGTGACCGTTTTCCTTCTGACCTATATCCTGCCGAAGTTCACCCCGATGTTCAAGTCGAAGGGGGCACAGATTCCCAAGCCGACTTTGATCATGATGGGGATATCGGATCTCATTGTCGAGCACTGGTATCTCTGGCTCGCCGGTGCTGCCGCCGTGCTCGCCAGCTACTTCATCGGCAGGCGTACCGATCCCGGTCGCCGCTTCCTCGACTGGCTCAAGATCAACCTTCCCATCGTCGGCCCGACTTTCCGGAAGGTGACGATCAGTCGCGGAATACGCACCCTCGGCACCATGCTGGCCAGCGGCGTGCCCGTGCTCGAGGCGATCAAGCTCTGCGGTGAAGTCTCGGGCAACTACTACTACGAGAAGCTCTGGCAGGAAGTCCGCGATCAAGTAACCGGCGGCAAGCGGATCTGCGAGGTATTGGAAGGCAATCCTCTGTTCCCGCGGGTGCTGGTTCAAATGATCGCGTGCGGTGAAGAGACCGCCCGCCTCGACTATGTCCTGGAACGCGTCAGCACGTATTACGATCAGGAAGTGGAAACCGCCTTGAAGACGGCCACGAGCATGATCGAACCGATCATGATCAGCGTCATGGGGGTCGTGGTCGGAGGCATCGGACTGGCCCTTCTGCTGCCGATCTTCACGCTGAGCAAGCAGCCGTGACCACGCTGCCCGGCGATTGCGCCAACAGCACCACCTCGTGCGGTCCGACTCCAGCAGACAGCCCTCTTCGGGATTACGTTCGGGCGGCCATCCGGCCTTGCCCGCAGTCCCGGAGAGAAGGGCCTTGCCTTCCAAGAGACCCCCAAGACCAGCTTGATTGACGGAGCACCTTCTCCGGGCACCTGGGAGACCATCCTCTGCTGTAACCCGTGCAGCCGCTGCATCCCGCCAATCAAGCCTTTTCCGTCCACCAGGCGCGGGCCAGTTTTGATGAGCGACAAAGTCAATGAGAGGCCCTAACAAAACTGTGGTTTGTAAGCAGCCCGGCTGCTCTCAATCGGGCCGCGGTAACTCGGGCATGGGAGTTGATGATGGCAGCCGGACTGCTGGCACCTGCTCGGCAGGCGTTTTGTCAGGGCCTCTAAGCCTAAGGAACAACTGATCTTCCTCGCTTAGCCGATCTTGGAGAACGACGAGCAGACGCCCATCGCTCTGCAACAGGCGAACACTACTCGGCGTGACGGAAATCAGGACCGCCTGAGTCCGGAACTCGCCGGTGCTATCCGTCCATGTTCGCACGGCGAGTTGTTTACCATGCCTATCCGTGAGAGCGGATGCCGCGGCGCGACTCACAAGGTAAATGAGGTCCTCCCGGCTGAGTCGCTCCAAACGAATTTGGTACAGACGGTCTCCAACGGAGAGCACTACCGTGTTATTATCCAAACCAAGACAGGCCGCTTGCACGGTGCGGCCTGCCGTATCGGTCCATGTGCGTCGTTCTTCCTTGGTTGAACGGGCGAAGTGATCGACGGCTGTCTCGACAGGTTCTGTTGGCTCGTCAGAACGGGAAGATGCCTGAGGGGCATTGTCGCTCACGGCGACTGCTGCGGGGGGCCCGCCCTCAGATTGACTGCCGAAAGGGCCCTCCATGTCGGTTTCCTCCCCGGTTGAAGCCCCCCGGCTCTCAGTGGCGGACGTGTTTGCAACCGTACGGTGTGCGTTCGCAGTGTCCGTCGACACCGTGCGCGGTTCGGTGATTTCCGGCGTCGACGTCGGCGGCTGGCGCTTGAGAGTCACGTGAACCAAGGATTTCGTTGCCGCCCCAGAATCCGGAGTGTGGGAAGGTTTGCTACTAAACCACGCCAACAGGCCACCGACCACCACAGTAATGCCGAGCATACTCGCGATGATCCAAGCCAGGATACCAGAGGCTCTCTGCAGTCCCGAGGCCGCCTGCGAATCGGCCTGACTCGCTCCTGTGCTCGCCGACGTCCACGAGCTATTCTGGGCCGCCTTCGCCTGGGTAGGGGACCGGGATTCGGATTGGCTTGCCTCCGGTCTTGGAGGGGTGTACGAAGACGGTGTGTAATCGAATTTGGACGGCGTCGATTTCGGATGGAGAACTGGATAGTTGAGATCGGTCCATCTGGGCCCCATATGATCCCGCGTATGGTCCACACGCCCGGACTCTCGCAACTCGAACGCGATCGTCGGTCCCGCATAATCCTGACAGTTGGCTGGACCATTGTCGGCGTCATCTCTGGTCGGCGCCCGAGAGACGGGCAGGGGCGTGTCGAGTCCGAAACGGCACTGGGCAAGCAATGCGCGGCCCAAAGCAATAGCAAGCACACCTGCTGCGCCCAACAAGTGTGCCATCAAGACGATGCCCACGTCGCCCATGACAAACCCTCCCAGTCCGCTTTCTTAAGCTCAGCCGCGCCACGTTGCGGCGTCTATGTCCACCAACGGCGGATTATACGCAACATAGGGGGCAACGTCAATTCGCTCAGATGACGGAGTCGGGAAGTGTCCCAGCCAGCCGCCCTGAGTTCCCCCTCGACCGTCTTCAACCGACTGATCGCCTCGCGCGCTTCGATCTTCATTATCGTGGGCGGGTCGCTTAGGCGAAGTATCCGTTCGATTTCCGCAAGGGCGCCGTCCAGAACATCAACCGCGTCCTTCGGTCGAAGAGGCAACATCAAGATCGCCAGCGATACCAGTCTCCGGCAGAGGATGCCGCCCATCCGCAGGTTGTCCAACTCGTCGATCCGTTGTCGGGCCAATTCAACGCCTCGTTGCCGATCCGTTGCAGAGGCAACTGCCTCCTCCGGATAAGCGGCTTCCGCACGTATCAGCAAGGAGTGAGCCAGCCAACCGGAAACATCGAGGTGGCCTTTATCCAGCAGCCCTTGGAATACTTCCACCGCGCGCCCCGCATCGGGTCTTGCCGCCGTGTGCTGTCGTGCCGTCACTCGGGCCAGCGCCCGTCCCATGAAGACCAACCCTCGCAGGGGTTCCAGTTCCTTCCGCCCCGACGCGACGAGCTTCTCCAACCACGGGAGCACTTGGTCGAACTCGGCCAGCGCTTCTTCGGGCCGGCCTGAGTCCGTGAGAGCACCTCCTCTCGAAATGCGTACATTAATCAGTTGCGGCCACAGTTCTTCCCGGCCCGACCGGATCAACGCAAGTAGCTCCGCAATCACACGGTCGATCTGCCGAAACGCTTTGGGATAGTCTCGGCCGTCTGCGTGGGCATCGGCGCGGCAAGCCAGCGCCGTCAAGAGATCACGCCGCACTTCGTCGTGCCCTTGATGCATTAGTCGCTGGTAGATTTCAATCGACCGGCAGTAATCCGTGAGCCCTCGCTCCAAATAGCCCCGATTGGTCAAACAGTTGCCGCGGTTTTGCAGTGCGGCAGCAAGCTGGGAGAGCAGGGCCCCACTGCGTGGCCGAGGACGGCGGAGAAGCTCAATAGTCCTGTTGTAGCTTTCCATGGCTTCGCGATATCGCCGTGCCTGATAATAGATGTTTCCCAAGTTCATCTGCGCTCCCGCCCTGGCGGCTTGCTCCGCCTCGGAGGCTGGCCGGCGGCCATCATCGAGAACAGCCACCGCCTCCCTTGCCCGCTCCGTAGCCTCGCTGAGCTTTCCCAATTGCCGCAGCATCGCTGCCTGCACACTTAGCAATTCGCCTCGAGCGACGCCCGACACTGCAGCCGCCAAGCGATCGGCGATTCGGATGCCGGCCTTCAAATGCCCAAAGGCGCTCAACCATTCGCTGAAGGTGTAGTCTCGCCCAACCGGACCGAAAAACACCGCGACCGCCGCCGCGCTCGCCTCGGGATCCCCGGAGCAAAGCGCGTGCTCGATGGCAAGCACACGGGCAGACACATGGTCCATGCTCGTGACCCTTTCCATCAGCGGCTGCCGCACGTAGTAGCCAGCCAGCCTTGCATGGACCCTCGGCTGGTCGGGACATTCGCCAGCGAAGTATTCCTTGGTCAAAGGGTGCAGCCGCACGACTTGTGCCGTGCCGTCCCAGAAGACCAACTGCCAGTCATCGAGCATAGTGGCCATCTCCCAGCAGCGAGTCCAGGGTGTCCTGGAGCGGTGGGAGCCGCCTCGTCCAACCCGGCTGCCAGGACGGGCAGGCACGCGTTGTCCAGGCAGAGCGAGGCGACGTGCAGAAACCGCTCCGCGCGGTCACGTCCTGGCAAGTGCTCGCGGGTTATCTTGAAGAGCTCGAAAAGTCGATCCTTCGGATCCAAGACCAGGGGACGTGATGATTCGACTATCCGTCCCCCGTAGGCGTGCACCAACAAGCGGCCCAACACGTTCAGCGCCAGAGGATGCCGGTCGTACTTATCGGCCAGGGCAGTCAACTCGCCTGGCGTCCCTTGCACGCCGACCTGCTCCAAGAGGTTCACGGCGGCGGCACGACTCAGGCCCTGCAACGTGACGATTCTCCTTCGATCCTGTTCATAGACGGGCACCAGTGTGCAGGCCACGTGATCGAGGACGGCCGGCAGTGCTCGGGTGGGCAGCACGAGACGCGTGCGGTTTTCAATCCCGGCGGCCTGCGTCAAGAATTCGTCCACTCCCGGGAAATGCCCCTTCCGCTGTTCCGCCTCGGTTGCCCCGTCATTTCGCGCAGAGCCGACGTTCCAGCCGCGGAGCCATCGTTCGATTCCGTCGATCACGACCAGGCATGAGCGCTCTTGTAGTTGTCTGAGGGCCATTCGGATTCGAGTGTTGGTCTCTGGACAGGCGCGCTTGTCGAATTCGCCTTGAGTGAGATATTCAAGCAGGTCGTCCAAGAAGGCATCGAAGGTGTACCCGCCAACGTAGGGACTGCACCAGAAACCAGCGGCGAAGTGCCCGATGACATCGTCCGGCTCACGATGCTTCCGCCACCACTCTCTCACAAGTGTCGTCTTGCCTTGCCCTCCGGGACCAACGACAACCACGACACAGTTACTTCCACCTTCCAGCGCGGTGCACAGTTGGTCGAGTTCGATATCCCGTCCCGCAAAATAGGCTGGCGCTGCGGGGGGATGCACGATGCGACACGGCATGTTTTCCGTTTGCCGGGATCCAGGAATGGCCAGGGTGGCAATTTTCAGTTTTAACTCATCAACCGACGAAAACTCCTCCCACTTGCACCCGCTCGCCTGGATCCTCCGGCGGTGTGCCAACTGTTGCTCTCGCATCTCGTCGGTCTGCTCCACGGGCTCATCGGGCTGGAACCCCTCGGTCGTCAAAAAGACATAAACCGGCTTTTCGAGCTTTCGAGCCACTTCGTATTCCAACTGCGTATACGAGCGAAGCCCATCGTCGGCACAAGGAGCGGCAGCTCCAAAGGCATCCCCCACGAGGCAGATCACCCCATCGGACTTGATGATCTTACGACGGAGCAGATCCATAAGCTGATGATAATCAGGCACAAACGTGATATCTTGCACGTCTGCAAAGATGCCCCGGGATTGCAGGATTTCTATTATCGCCCGCCGGCAGCTTCCTAGCTCTTTCGACGTCGCGCTTACGAAAAACGTGAGACGATACTCGGGCATAAGTCACCTGCACCGAACATCTCCGCTGCGGCAGCGTTAGGCAGATGTCGTATTTCAGTTGTGTGCCGCGTTTGCCAAAGCCCATTCTACAACGCCTAGGTAACCGTTCACGGGCGGCCGGGGACAGGTCCATTTTTCGGCCGGTCGACATATTTTGGCTGCAAAGACGCAGGCCGAAAACATGGACCTGTCCTCTTCCTCCCCGCCCCGTAAACGGTTACTGCCCAGTATACCTAAGTGGGCTATGGGCCGGCAAGTTGCCGATGATTCTGGGTCGGAGCGTCTCGTGCAGCGGTCCTGGATGAGTCCTGATCCGCCGGAAGTTGAGCATGTTGAGGAAATGGCAAGACCAACACGCATCGAGGCAGACATGGAGACCGCAAGAACACAACGTTCCTGTTATAAAAGAAGTTGCCGCGGGACCGCAGAGCCAGAAAAGCCTCGACGCCAGAGTGACGCGCTTGCCGACATTCTGACGCGATCCAGTTCCCAGCCCTCAGGCATCTCCGCTGAGCTCGTTCGAGAAATAAGTGGCGTGTCTTGCCGTAGGACGGATCGTCAATCCGTCCGCGCTTCAGGGGCAGATTACCCATCCGTCCTACCGAATGCTGTCCACTTATTTCTCGAACGATCCTAAGCTAAGCACACCGCCGGCGAAAAACAGAGCCGGGGCCTCGCAGCCCCGGCTCTCTTGCGGCCTCGCAACGCCGAATCAATACTCCCGATCTTTGATCAGGCCCGGCTGGGGTACCGGGTATTCGCCGTTGGCGTTCGGCTTCAGCGGTGCCGGACCGTCGACCGAGAGCGTATCGACGCCGGGAGCCATCTCGTGCTCGCAGTTGAGCATCTGTTCGTAGGTGACGATCTGCCCGGTGTGCGCGGCCATGCGGCCCATCGAGGTTACCAGACTCGCCTCGGCCCCGCGACGAGCCTCGTTGTACGGCTTGTCATGGCGGATTGCGTCGACGAGATCGTCCCATTCCAACTGGTACGGGCTCTGCTCGGGCTGCGGATAGGCCCAGATCATCTTCGACTTATCGAAAGTCTGGTCCGAGAACGTCCGCACCTTGCCGGGCGTGTGGGCGGCCGTTGAAATAATAGCCGTACCCTTCGTGCCATGGGCATAGCTGGCAAACTCGTCGTGGCAGCCCGACACGTTCCGGCCGTAATAGAACAGCTTCGTGCCGTCGGGATACGTGTACTCGACCGAATAGGTATCGAAGTTCTGGTCGACGGCATCACCCCGGTAGTGCCGCCCGCCGAGCGCATGGGCCTGCACCGGCCAGGCGTCTTTCATCCACGAGCATTCATCGATTTGATGAATATAGAAATCGCTATACACGCCACCGCTGGCCCAGATGAAGCTGTGGAACCGCTGGACCTGGTACAGCGTCTCACCGATGTCCTCCGGCTTTCTGCCGACGGCTGCCGCGCGCCCGCTCATGCGGTACGCCCTTAGTGCAAGAATGTCGCCGATCTCTCCGCCGTGGATCCGGTCGTAGAGTTGCTGGCGTCCGCGGCAATGCCGCACCATCAGGCCGACGCCGACCTTGAGGTTCTTCTTCTCCGACTCATCCGCCAGCTTGAAAAACTTGCGGGTTGTGGGGCCGTCAACCGTGATCGGCTTCTCCATGAAGACGTTAAGCCCCTTCTGAATCGCGCGGGTGAAGTGAACCCACCGGAACGCCGGCGGGGTGGCGAAGATGGCCACATCGCCGGGCCTGAGGCAGTCCATCGCTTTCTGGTACGCATCGAACCCGACGAAGAGTCGATCGTCCGGAACATCCACTCGATCCGCGAACTGCTTCTTCAGGCGATCGCGGCTCCCTTTCGCGCGATTCTCGAATACGTCGCCCATCGCCACGAGCTTGATGGGACCGTTTTGTACCGACAACGCATTGGCCGCCGCCCCGGTTCCCCGCCCTCCACAGCCGATCAGCGCGACCTGGATGGTGTTATTCTCCGCGGCATGGACGCGCGGGACGGCCGTGCCGAGCAACGTTGAAGCGGCGGCGACCCGGCCGGTGTTCTTCAGGAACTCACGACGCGACTCGGTATTGTTTGCGATCTGATGCATAAGAGGACTCCTCGAAGTGACGGGTGCAACGCCCAGGGGCGGGAATCCTTTAATATAGCCGTGACCGACACGACGGCACAAACCCGTTCATGGTGCAAGAAAACTGCCGAAATAGCGGCGGGCGAGGTCGCGTGACGCGCGCGAATCGGAAGCGCGGGCGCAAAAAAGCGAGAGAGAAGAACACGATCGCCCTGGCGTATCACACGCCAGACAGCATGCGAGTGCGGCGGGATCGACGTTCAGCGCGGAGACGAGCACGGCGCTTGATTTCGCTGGGTTTCTCATAGTGCTCGCGGCGACGCATCTCTTTTTTGATTCCACTCCGTTCGACGAGCTTTCGGAAGCGTCGCACCGCTTCTTGAATCGACTCATTGTCCCGCAACGTCAGCTTGACCACTCAGTCCTCCTTTGCAAAATCCCCACTGCTGAAATTTTGTCACAAAGCACCCCCGAAGGGACGGCTTCACGAAGACTTAAATGTACACTGCGCCACCGTAGTTTGTCCAGCCGTCGCCCCAGCTCGATAGAAGTTTCCCCAGCACCCCCTCCGATGAACGGGCAATCCATGCCCGCCCCTGTAAAGGTCGTTTAGCGTTTAGCCGCAGTGCCCAGCGGGCCGCGCGTCGGTGACCGACAGCCGCGCCGCCCTGTGCTCGGCGCGCGGCCCGGTGGGCACTGCGGCTAAACGACGAATTTGCAGGACCTTAGGACCTTTACAGGGGTGGGACAGGCGCCCTACACCTTGTGTGATTTCCGTCTCGAACAGACAACATCCCTGAGCCAGTCCCCGTTTCCAAACAGCCTCTCAGATAAATCTGTCATCGATCGAGTATCGACCGTTTTGACCGTCCGGCGTAGCTCTGGTCGCATCGGTTCATTCAGGAACAGCCGTCGACGACGGAAAGTTGCCCTCAAGAATTATCCAGATTTCCCAAGCTGAACGTCCCTCAGAACCGGAGTCAAAGACAAGCCGGTCGTCGGCCGATTGCCATTATTGCGGGCCGCCGCCGTCGGCCCCGCATTCACCGGGCGGAAATCATGAACCGACACCTCCAGGTCAACCCGAATGGACGACTCGCACCGCCAGCTTCAAACCCTCCTCGAGCTTGACGCCCGCCACGACGACCTTCTCAGTGCGCTGGCCGATCTCGACAAGAGGGTGGCCCATGTACTCGCTGAATGGACTGGTCGTCGTGGGCCCGGCAACGCGGCAGTAGCCACCACCATCCTACCGCCGATCGAGCCTTCCCGACTTGTTGATTGCTCGCCACAACCGCAAACCTAAGAAAATCGCGGCCAGGCAGCCGGTAGCTCCAAGCAGCGAGACACCCCCCACTTCCGGCGGGACTTTGTTGCTCAGTAGAAGCGAGGAGCCAAGAAAGAGGGCCGAGGCCAGCATGCCCAACACCAAGCGGTTAACCGATGGTTCCAGGCCCCGGTGGTCCAGGTGGACGTCGAAGGCGCCGCTCTGCACTTGCTCGAGAATATCGACGATTCCCTGCGGCAGGACCTGGAGCAGATGCTCTAAATCGGAATAGAAACGCTGCAGTTTGCGCAAGTGGCGCTGTGGTGAATACCGCCGAAGGAGCATTTTCCTGCGGTACGGCTTCATGACCTCCAGCAGGTTGAACTGCGGATTGAGCAACTGGGCTGTCCCCTCCAAGGTGATCAAAACCTTGATCAGCATGGCAATCCGCGCCGGTAGCCGGATGCGGTAGCGGCGGATCAACTCGACCACTTCCCGCAGGGCTCCACTGACGTCGAATTCGCCGACTTGCTGCGTCGCGTAATGTGAGACGAAGTCGGTCAGGTCCAGGGTAAGGGCGACGCGGTCGAGCTCGGGTGGAGTTTTGCCCGCGCGAATGATTACGGCGGCCAAGTGCTCCGCATCCTGGTTGCTGACCGCGATCAGCGCCTCCTCGATGTCTTCGTGCAGCCGCTCGTCAATGCGTCCGACCATTCCGTAATCGAGTAGCCCGATCACGTTGCCGTCCATGAGCAAGACATTCCCCGGGTGGGGATCGGCATGGTAGAAACCATTGCCGAAAATCATATCCAGGTACAGCCTCGCTCCGGTTCGGGCGACTTCCGCCAGGTCGAAACCTTCTTTGGCCAGCCGCTGGCGATCTTCCAGCTTGATCCCCTCGATCAACTCCATCGTAAGCACGCGGGACGTGGACAACTCGGGATACGGCTGTGGAATGTGGATGCACGGATCGTCGCAGAAATCGTGGGCGAACTGTTGCATGTGGCGGAGTTCGCGGCCGAAATCGAGTTCGCGCGTCAGCGTCCGCTGGAATTCCGCGGCGATGGCCCGGGGGCGGTAGTTCTGAAACTCGGCGTTCATCTCGGCGAGCATGGCCAGGCCGCCGAGAATGTCGAGATCGACCTCAATTTTCCGTTGGATTCCGGCATGCTGAACCTTGACGACCACCGCCTCGCCCGTCTTGAGTCGAGCCCGATGCACCTGGCCGATGGACCCGGAAGCGACTGCCACCTCGTCGAAATCGGCGAACAGCTCGGAGGCCGGGCGACCCAGTTCCTTCTCCACGGTGTGGCGGACCTGCTCGCCCGGATCAGCCGGTACCTCGGCCCGAAGATGTTTGAGTTCGTCGGCGAGTCGTACTCCGACGAGATCAGGCCGCGTGCTCAGCACTTGGCCCAGCTTGATGAACGTGGGGCCCAACTCGGCCAGCGCCAGCCGCACGCGGGTTTCCCAAGGGCTGTGAGCGATCGTCCCGCCGCCGGGCGCCCTGGGGCTCAGTCCCAGCCGTCCGAGCCAGTCTGCAAGGCCGTACCGGCTCAGGACGGTCAGGATTTCCGTTGAGCGGTAGCCGTGGCGGTAGATCTGTGGAATGGAGGTGATACGCATGGAGTGGCGCCGTGGAGGGTGCTCACACCAGTATAGCGTATCGCACCGCGAGCGCCCGAATCCGTCCATGGGAGGGGGCGCCGGGGCGGAGCAGCCCGGTTGTCGCCATCCACCCCGGCGAGACGAAGGGCCATTCCCAAAACCGGCGAGGGGACAGGCACATTTTGCTCCGAAGACTCCGCAAAATGAGCCAGTTCCCGACGCTGATGGCGAGCAGCCGGTCTGCCGGTCAATCCAGGATCGACGGCGTTAGTCGAGCGTCGTCGGATTGCCGTCGGCGATCGACAGGGCGTTCAGGTAGATATTCTGGTCGATCGTCTCGCTGATGAAGCGCACGCTCGCATCGCCCAGGGCCGCCACGACGCCGCCCGGGTGCTCACCGCGAGCGCCCACGCCCGCCGTCGCTCCGGTGCAGTCCGGATCGTTCCGGTAATTGAAGACGCGGTTGGTGGTATCGTTCGAAGCGTAGGGCGAACAGTCCATATACTGTTTGCTGTTGGGCGTCAGTATCCGATTCTGGCCCCCTGCGCCGATCGCGCGGCCACTGAACAAGGGCCCCGTGGACCAGCCCCAGGCGCCGCGATCATCTCCGGTGTTGTCCACCGACTGGATCTCGCTGAGCATGATCACGTTGGACGTTCCGTCGCGGATGTCCCGGAAGCTGGCGCCCCACTGCTGAACGGCGCTGAAGCAACCTCGGTGATTGGAGTCGTTGTAACTGGCGCGGCGGATCAAACCGCCTGCGCCTACGCTCGCCGCATAATTCCCCTTCGCAAACCCGTCGAAGTCTTGCGTCAAACGGGTGCTAACCAGCGATTGTGAGGGGCAAATCATCGCCCTGAGATTCTGCCGGGTGACCAGGTTATTCGCGGTGAGGGGACTGGTATTCCCGGTGCGTGCTACGAGTCGCGAATCATATTGATCTGCCAAGGCGCCCTGCTCAATAAACGGCAGAAGCATCACGACCCAAGTGGCGCCCCAACTCGCATGGCGGGCATCCTCAGGAGCCGTTGCTCCAACACCGTTCCAAATTGCACCGGCCGGAAAGGCTTTATGGACATCATGGTAATTGTGGACCGCCAGCGAAAGCTGTTTGAGATTGTTCGTGCACTGGGCCCGTCGCGCGGCTTCGCGCGCGGCCTGGACCGCCGGCAACAGCAATGCAATCAAGATACCGATGATGGCAATCACAACCAGCAGTTCGACCAGCGTGAAGCCGGTCCGACGATCGTTCGTCGGACGTGCGACGAAGCGCGTCGCGGTGTAAGCTCGAAACATGGCACATCCTTCGTACAGCAAAGAAAAAGAAAACCGCTCGACAAAAAGAGGGCTTTTAGCCACAATGTCCGGCCGCCAAGCAGCCAGTCGAGTAATCCACGAACCGGGGAGGCAGTGTTCGACGAGGAAGGCGACACTGGCGGGAACAGTCGTGGAAGGGATCGAACAGGCGGGGACTTTTTAATCGGCCATGTTCAAGACTAACTTCACCTTGCGTTTCCGGCAAGGGGCGAGACCTCCGGATTCCGCGCATTTCCGCTTGTGTAGATGGTCGAACTCCGCGCGCATTACGGGTTGGCTACCCCCTTGCGCCACGTCTGGATAAATCGATGCACGTCATTCGGAGGTAGCGGATGCGGCAGCGTAACAGGTAGCCCGGCTGGTGGATGCCCGCAATCGATGGCTTAAGGCGAGCGGCAGATGAGAATTTACCCGCATATCAGCCCGGCTGCTCGGAAGCAGCCGGGCTGATGGCAATCGTGAGGGGATGCGATCATCTGCCACACGCCTAAAAGGCCGCCCTACGCAGGCAGGCTGCTGAGCGGTGGCCCCTTCGGAACCGATGGCGACATCTGCTATGCTGGAACTCGCGTCCGTTGCGCCGCCGCCTTCCGACCAGGTAACCGTTCACGGGGCGGAAGAGAGGGGGACAGGTCCATGTTTTCGGCCAACGTCTTTGACGCCAAAATACTCGGACACGCCGAAAAATGGACCAGTCCCCGGCCGTGGGCGTGAACGGTTACCGACCAGGAGCCAATCATGAAGAGGTTTCTTTCCCCGGTGATCCTCGGCCTCATACTGACGTCCTCCGCCTTTCCGGCCGACAACTGGTACACCGAAAGTTTCTTTGTTTTGCACGAAGACCACCACACTAGCGGAACCGCCGAGGTGGGCCGCGACGCGGATCTGGAGCAGACCTCACGGTTCGTTGGACTGGTCAAACCGGACATGATCCAGATCCACGCCAAAGGCAACCCGGGTTGGACGACTTACCCAAGCCAGATCGGCCACACACCGCCGAAACTGGCCAAAGACGTCCTCGCTATCTGGCGCGACGTTGCCCGCCGCGATGGGTATCCTTTCTCCGCGTACTACAACATCGGCCGCGACGGCGAGATCATGAAGCGGCGGGCCGAATGGAACCGCATGCTGCCCGACGGCTCACCCGTCGAGCGGGCCCTGTGTTACCATTCGGGTGTAGCCGACGGTTATCTCTGGCCGATGATCCGCGAGATTATCGAAGGTTATCGCCCGCAGGGGTTCTGGTTCGATGGATCCTGTTTCACCGTGCGTACGTGCTACTGCGTTCAATGCAAGGAGCGGTTTGGCAAGGAGCACGACGTTCGCGTGCCCGAAAAACCGACGGATCCCGGCTGGGCCGCCTACCAGGAAATGCAGCGGCAGATCTACCGTGAGTTCATCCGGGAAACCTGCCGTCGGATTCACCAACTCGATCCGGCGTGCCTGGTGGCGGTGAACTGGGCCTACTCGATCCGTATGCCCGAACGTCCCGATCGCGGCATCGCCTACCTGACCGGCGACATCGGCAACCGCGTGGAAGGCCTCTCGGCCGAGGCCCATTGGTACGACTCGCTCAGTCTTTCCTTCGACCTGATGACCCAGGTCAGCACGCTGCAGCCCGTTGAGGTCGGCGATGCGCGACTCACGATGCGTCCCAAGCCCCGTTGCCAGATCGAACAGGAGATGGCCATCATCGTCGCCAACGGCGGGCGCTACAACGCCTGGGACAATCCCACCGCCGAAAGCGGTTTGATCCCGGAACGGTTCGAGTTCATGGCGGATGCGATGGCACCGTTCTTGCGCAGCCGTCAACCGTACTGCAAGAAATCGGAGCGCCTGGCCGACGTCTCGCTGCTGCACAGCGCCGCGGTGCACTACGCCGTGACCGAATCGGCCGCGACCAGCTTCACCAAGCGAAACAACCGCATCGACGGGGCAACCCGTTTGCTGCCCACGCTCCACCTGAACTACGAAATGCTCCCCGACTGGCGACTGGCCGCGGGCGACGTACGTTCGCCGCTGGTGATCGTCGAGCATCCCAAGGGCCTGACCCGGCAGACAGCCGACCACCTGCTTACGATGGTTCACGGCGGCGGCTCCCTGCTGCTGACCGGCATGGGCATCATGCAAGACAAGCGGTTCGCTGAGCTCTTCGGTGTAAAGCTGCTCTCCCCGCCCGCGGGATCGGAGAAACTCGCCGCCTCGATCGACGGCAAAGGTTACGAGTTCGATCATTGGCTCTTCAAGCTTGAGTCAGCCGGTGCCGAGACGCTCCTCGACGTAACGGCCGCGGACGGAAAACGCTACCCGCTGCTCACGCGCTCGCCACTTGGCGAGGGCCGGCTGTACTGCGCGCCTCTGCCTCTGCTGACCGAGCATGGCAAGCAATCGGTCCCGCGTCCTGTATTGCTTGAGATCTTCGAGCGTCTGCTGCCGCCGTCGCAACGGCTGCTGGCGTGCGACGCGCCGGCCACGGTCGAGGTCGTGTTGCGCCGGCAGGGCGATCGCCGGATCGTCCACCTGGTCAACATGGCGCCGGGCGAGCGGGAGGTTCTCCGGTCGGACCGTCGCGCCTACCCGCTCATTCGCTCCCTCCCGCCTGTGCCGCCGTGCCGCGTGTCGGTCCGTCTGGCCGACCCGCCGAATTCCGTTCGGCTTCAGCCCCAGGACAAACCGATCGACGACTGGCGCTACCAGGACGGGCGTCTCACGATCGACGTTCCCCAGTTCGCCGTTCACCAGATTTTGGTCATCCAGTAGAGCATCGACGGAGTCGGGAACGTCGCCGGGGTCGCCCCCCCGGGCCAGACCCGCGTTCACCTTCCGCGGTCACGTCGCGCGATCGATGCCAGCCGGAGGCTGCCGCACCGCCGTCTTGCCGTCGTCAACGGGAACCAGCGTGCTCCCGGAAAACCCTTGGGCGGATCGCATTCGGTCCATGATCTTTTCGCCCCAATCCACAACTGCCCCGGCCGACGCCCATCCATCGCCTCTGCGATAGGCCGTTATGCTTAGCAACGTTCGAGAAAAAAGTGTCAGGAACCATTTGTGCGAAGCACCCGAAGGGCCGGTTTCCGGCAAATGGTTCCTGACACTTATTTCTCGATCAATCCTTAGCAGCACTAATACTCGTTCAAACCATGCTGATCGAGGAACTTCGAGCAGTCGTACTGCTGCGCGCTTTCGTCGACAGCGATCTTCGCAGGTTCCGCACTCTCGGCATTCGGAGCGCACAGAGCGCAGCCGAAAATCCACAATCCCAGAAGTGACGCTGAGAACAGTCTTCCGATGACGCACAATCCTCCCGATCCGTGAGAAGTACGGCCGCCAATCCCCCACAGAAGCACCGGCCATTCTAACCACGCCACCCGCGCATGCAAATACCATTGCCCTGCAACCGCTGGCTGCCGGAGACCTTGCCGCACGTGGACGCTGCACCGAGTTGACTCCTTCCGCTCGATCCCTCACAATCACATCGAATCAGCATCGATCCCCTCGAGGAACATCTCTCATGATTCTCAGCCCTTGCTTCCCACTCCTGATCGCCCTCGCCTCGCCTCCCGAGCAACCCTCGCTTTCCCCGGTCGAGCGGCCGGTAATTCGAACCGAACAAGTCGCCCGGTGGAATTTCGATGGCGGCGCCGAAGGTTGGGCGGCCCAGAACCATTGCCAGTTGTCTGCTCGAGACAGTCGGTTAATGGTAAAGGCTGCGGGGCATGACCCATACTTCCACCGGCCGGTAAACCTCCCAGGCGGCCAGATCGTCCTGTCCATGCGGCTGAAGAGCGATTCCGCCGAACGTGTCGCCGTATACTGGACCACCGACCAATCGCCCGAACGTGGAGAGGACAAGTCCACGAGCTTTCCCGTCAAGGCGGACGGCCAGTGGCAGGAATGCTCGGTGCGTTTCACCGCGCCGGGCCGGCTCACAAACCTGCGGCTCGATCCAGGCAACGACGCCGGTGAGACGGAGATCGACTGGATCCGAGTCGTCCGGGAGGAACTGCATCCGATCACCGTCGACCGCGTCGAGACCGAGCGGAACCTCGTTCGCTTCCTGCTCAAGAACCACGGCTCGGCGCCGATTACCGTGACCGCTGCGAGTAAGCCTTACACGGTCGCCGCGGGCGGCGAAGTCACCGTCGAACGGCCGATCGATGCCTCACATCCTCTGGAGGTAGCCGGCATCGAAGTTCAAGCCCCGAATCTACCCCCTGTTCGCCGGTCGATCTTCCTGCACCACGAAGCGGCCCAGACCGATTGGATCGAACGGCCCCTTGAGAACGGCAAGCTCCAGATTGCCCGCGACGGCACCGTGGCTCGCATTCACCGTCAAGGGCAGTTCGTTGCGGCGATCGCCCCCCTAGTCCATTGCGGCGGCGAAATTCCGTCTCTGAGGCTCGTCGAACAGCAGCCGGTGGTCCGTTTCGATGCTGCCGGCGTGGCTCTGGCAATCGGCACGGCGGACGACGAAGTCAGGATCTCGATCCAGAGCGACCGGGAATGTGAAGGGCCGGTGGTCCGAGCCCTCGGGCCGCTGGAGCAAGGGCTTTTCGCCGGCCTGGAGTACCTGGGCAAGGGAGAACACAGCTCTTCCAAGCTCGACGTCGAGACCGAAGAGCATCTTCGTTTCGCACCCGACCCGATGAAAGTGACCTTTCCTCTCATGGCGTTTGTGACCGATCGGGCCTCGGTCGCGATGACTTGGACCGACATGCAATTGCAGCCGGTCTACGCTACGCCCAACTTCGTCGACGCGACGGACGATCACCGCATGGCGATCCGCGGCAGACGGATCGAAGCGGCCGTCCGCGTCGCCGGCGGAACACTCGAAGAGACGATCCACTGGTACACCAAGACCCGCGGGCTGCCGCCGCTGCCGGAACCGCCCCGCTCGAAGCCGGACCAATGGAAGCTGTGCCTCGCGGGGCTGAACGGCCCGTTGCGAACCGAAGCCGGCTGGGGCCACTGTGCGGAAGATCACTGGAAGCGGGCACCCCACGCCGACCACGCGTCGACCATCTGGCGACTGACCGGCGAGGCCCCCGATCTGCCGCGTCTTGTGCCGGGCGGGGCTCACGTGCCGAACGACGCAATCTACTTCGTCACCGGCCGCGCCGCCGAGTGGCTCGACGTTCAGAAGCAGCGGGTCCGCGGATCGCTCCAACAGCAGCGGCCCGACGGCTCCTTCCGCTACGAAGGCAAATACCGCCGCGGGCACTTCGAGGATACCGCGAGCGGCTTCTGTGCGCGGCCCGCCTGGGTCTTGCTCGAATACGCATACCATACAGGCGACCGGGAGGCTCTCGATGCCGGGCTCCGTACGCTCGAGTTCATGAAGCGGTTCCGCACGCCCCGCGGCGCCCAGGTCTGGGAGGTCCCGCTGCATACGCCCGACCAGCTCGCCTCGGCCTATCTCGTCTGGGCTTACGTCCGTGGCTACGAACTCACCGGCAAGAAGGATTACCTGGGCGAAGCCCGCCGCTGGGCCTTGTCGGGCATCCCCTTCACGTATCTGTGGAGCTGTAAGCCGATAATGCTCTACGCCACTCCTCCCGTGTTCGGCGCGACGAACTGGGTAGCGCCCTGTTGGATCGGGCTACCGGTACAGTGGGTTGGCGGCGTTTATGCTTACGCCCTGACGAAGCTTGCTCCCCACGACGACTCGCTCGACTGGAACCATCTCGCTCGCGGCATCTTGATTTCCGCCGAGCAGCAGCAATACCCGGATGGCAAGTGGATCGGACTTCTGCCCGACTCCGTTGTCCTCGAGACGCAGCAGCGCCGGCCGTGGAACATCAATCCTTGTGCCGTGGTCAGCCTCCGCATGGTGCTCGACGGCGAGTTGGACTCGCTCTCGGTTGCCATCGACGGCAAGCACCGCATTGTGGCCCCGTTCCCGGTGACCCTCCACGACGGCAAGGCTCGCGTCCAAGGTCGCGCCGGCGTCGAGTACGAGGTGCTCATCGATGGCGAAAAGATCGTTGACGTAACCTCCCAGGGCGAAGATATTGTGGCAGTCGACGACGTACGATAACCAACATCCGCGAGGGAATGCCCGGCGTCACTTCGTACACGGCTGGAGTCCGTAGAGGTTTCAATTCACACAACGTCCGGTAGTGAAGACGGCGGACGGTAGATCCGCGTCAATCGGGCATTGGCCGACTCGCTCATATCGCCGGTAAAACGCTCCTGCGAAGCGTCCAAGGTCAGCATCGGGCCGAGGACGAGCGGCGTTTGATCAAGGTCGACCTCGTTGGCCTGCACGTGCCTCGCAAGCCGGTCGAACGATTCCGCCAGCAACGGCTGGTCGTGGAGGGCCGCCGCGATGTCGGCAGGCGGGCAAGACCGGCCGACGAGGTAGGCGATATTGGCCAGGTGGCAAAACGCCGTGGATACGTGGCCCTGGTGGATTTCGGCTCGCACGGTCCGCTTGATCCGCGCCCATTCGGCCAGGGAGTTGATGCGAGTCAGCACACAGGCACTAGACAGGCAAGCTGAAATGGAACTGGACCAGGTGATACGCTCCTTAAAGTACGCGCGCGACGCATTCTCGCTATAGTCTTCATGGTCGTTCACGCCCACGGCCGGGGACTGATCGATTTTTCGGCCAATTCGGGTGTCTTGGCGTCAACGACGTCAGCCCGGTGGCGGCGAAGTGACCGCACGTCGGGACCGATTACTCCCGGCCGCTGAGAATTGCTGCTTCGGCCGAGGGGGCCAATCGGATCGCATGGCGGGCCAGCATATTCAGCAAGCGATTTCGGTCAATCGGTTTGGCGATGTAATCGTCGAACCCCGCTTCAAGACAGCGATCGCGATCGTACCGGGAGGCGTGGGCTGTTACCGCGATCACCAGTCCCGAGTAGCCTGCCTGGCGCAATCGCTGTGTGGCTTGACAACCGTCCATAACGGGCATTTCAATGTCCATCAGGACGAGGTCAAACGGGTTCTCTTTCTCTTGCGACCCGTGAGAAGACAGCACCGCTTCGGTGGCTTTCTCGCCGTTATCCACGACGACCACATCGCCGCCCGCTTTCTTGAGCACAAAGGAGATCAGTCGCTGGTTCTCAGGTCCGTCTTCCGCCACCAAGACACGGCACTTGGGTCTCTCTCCGGGATCGCCGGGAGAATTTGCGTGTTGCCACGGCGAGGCGGACTCTTCAGGGTGTCTGACCGCGCCGACGTGCTGCGCCGGCTCGACGGGTGTACGCGCGATCGGCGTTTCCTTTGAGGCGGTGCTGCCGGCCGCAGCGGACGATTCGGCTCTGTCGCGGACCTGTGCCCGTCGCTCTTGGCCGTGTTGGATCATCGATGCCATTTCGTTGAACTGGCGAGCGAGGATGCCGAGTTCATCATCGGCCCCGGAGACGATACGGGTGTTTCGAGCGCCGCCCTTGAAACGCTGCACAGCCGCCGACAACAGTCCGATTCGCCGAAGCACCCGGAACACAAGCCAGCAGCTCATACCCGCGAATGCCAGCAGCGCGATGACGGCACGGAGAGTGATCAAGCCGGTGTTGCTCTCGACGAGTTCTTGAAGGCGGCGCCCGTCTGTCCGGCAGGCCGCCGCCTGCAACTCTGCGTGACGTTCGGCCTCTGTCATGATCGTGTCGAGCGGGAATCGACATTTCGAGAGCGCGTCGCGGAGCGATCGGGGAGATGCGAGTTGGCCGGCTTCCACAGCGCGGGCCAAGGCGAGAAACTCCTGCCGATGCCGGTCGGCAAGCTTGAGCCAGCGGGCGAACGGCGCCCGGTCGGCCGCGTCGCCGCCATTTGTCGCGCCTTCCCGAAGGATGGCCGTCATTGCGTGGTCGGCGTCGATCCATGACTCGATCGTTTCCTTTCGGGACCGAAGTCCACTCGGTTCGGCCGCTTCGAACTCCGACTGAAGCATCAGACAGCGAGCCGCACGCAGAGCCGCCTGGCAAGCCCTCATGTTTTGGGGAACATCTCTTTGGCTGAGAAGGCGGGTAGCGTCGAGGAGTCTTACCTGAAAGAAGTACGCCAGCGCCGTGGCGACCATGAGGCCGACGAGCAGGGCGAGGCCGGCGAGTTTCGCCTGGCGCTCGAGTCCGAATCGCGGTGGAGCCGGCGGTCCGAGTGCGATTCTTTTCATGGCCGTGGATTCCTCAAGTTTCGAGTAACCGTTCACGGAGCGGACGAGAGGGGGACAGGTCCATGTTTTCGGCCAACGTCCCAATCGCGCAATTGCATCGACTGGCCGAAAAATGGACCAGTCCCCGAGCGCGGGTGTGACCGGTTACCGTTTCGAGTGCAACAGCGAGCGCTCAAGTATAGCTTGTCCTTACCCCCTGCTCGTGCACTTTTTCCATGACGGAGAGGACTTCAATCAGAGCGGGTCCCAAGACCGCAGGAGGGGACAGGCATATCCTGCTCCGAAGACTCCGCAAAATTCTGATTTGCTCCGGGCCGGTTTTGCGGAATATGGGGGGTGGAGTGGGGCACGGGAACGCATTTGACGGAGTCCAGATACGGCCTAGGCTATAGAGTGGTGAATGGGGCAGGTACATCGACATCTGCTCCCGAGGCGCAGGAGTCTTGCAGGGCACCCGAGCGTCCGACAAAAACCGCACGAGCAAGTCAACGCGACCCCAATCGGCGAGAGCAGCAGTTATGTTGGCAGTGGCCACACAGTTTGTTTGCATGGCCTTTTCGGCCATCACGGGACTTGGTTTCGGGTGGTGGCTTCGCGGCAGTAGTTCGACCGGAATGTCTACCTACGAAGACGATCCCGAGGCGGAAAACGGGATGGAGCGGGCGAACGAGATCCTGTCGCGACTGCAGGAACTGGCCGTGAGGATGGCCAGCGACGTCGGCGAGCACAGCACGAAGGTTCAAGAGGCCAACGAAGAACTGGTCGCGGCGGGAGCAGGCGATTCGGAAACCGTGCTTCGCGCCGTGGCGAAGCTTCTCGACGCAAACCAGAAGATGCAAGAGCAACTTGCTTCGGCCGAGACACGGCTGGAGGCGCAGGCCCAGGAAATCGAATCGTACGCCACGGAAGCTCGAACCGATGCGCTTACGGGTCTTCCCAATCGACGCGCGTTCGCTGCGGAGATCACGCGACGTTTTTCCGAGTCTCAGCAGACCGGAAAACCGCTCTGTCTCGTGATGCTCGACGTCGACCACTTCAAGAAGTTCAACGACACGTACGGGCATCCGGCGGGCGATGAAGTCCTCAGCGGTGTTGCCGATGTTCTGCGGAATCATGCGGGCCAGCATGCAATGGCCGCCCGTTTCGGAGGTGAGGAGTTCGTACTTATCCTACCAGGCAGGTCGATCCCGGAGGCGATGCCCGACGTGGAGCAACTCCGGCAGGCCATTGCCGACCTCCAATTCCGCTTCGACGGGAAGGTAGTAGGGGTGACGGCGAGCATGGGCATGGCCCAGCGAGTCGCAGATGAACCTGAGGGAGAGCTGATTGCGCGATCCGACAGCGCCCTGTACGCAGCCAAGGAGGGGGGACGAAATTGCATCTGGTGGCATGACGGCGACACCGCCCACCGCGCCGTCGTCGAATGGCCGGCGAAGCAATCGGGGGCTGCTGCGGACGAACCGGTCGCGGACAACTCACTGGAAGCCAAGTCGGCTTCGCGAGTAGTCGACGACGCGCCGCCGAGCGAGTGCGCGGCTTCGTCCGAGAGTTGCAGCGAAAACAGCCCACCAGGAGGCGGCCTTCCGAAACGGATGGCGTTCTGCACGCTCTTGCGGCATCGGCTGGCCGAGTGGAAGCGCAGCGGCCCAGCGCCATCGGTAGTCCTGGTTCGCATCGACCGTCTCAATCAGATCCGCGAAGTTGACGGGCAGCGTGCGGCGGCCCTGCTGATGGAAGTAACGGCCAAGTACCTGGCAGCCGCAACGCGAGACGGCGATGTCGTCGGCCAGTACGACGATACCGCTTTTGCCGTCCTTCTGCCGGGGTGCGGGATGCTGAACATGGTCGCCATCGCGGAACGGCTTCGGGCAACGATCGCCGAATGCGAACTTGCATTGGATGGGCGGGAGCAGCGTTTTACCGTCAGTATTGGGGGCGCGGAAGTCGTTCATGGCGACGATACCGCGCGGCTGCTTCGCCGCACCGAAGAGGCCCTCACGGCCGCGATGAAGGCCGGGGGAAACTGCGCATTTTTCCATAATGGAAACTGGTCGGAGACCGTCGCGGCAACCTTGGAGCGCTTGCAGGGGGCTAGAGCGGTCTGATGACTACGCAGGGTTCACCGGAGCCTACTTCGAGGCCAGCGTGATTACGCCGTCCCAGTTTGGCGGCGGCAGCCGGTTGTGCTGGGCGATATAGACGGTGAGAAAATCAGTCACCTGATCTTCCGTGGGAGTATGGTGCAGCAGTTCGTATGCCTCCGACCAGCGACCGGCGACGAACGCCTCGAGCGCCCGCTCGCAGTAGGCCAGATGTTCGTCCGTCAGAAGCGGGTAGTCGGATGCGGGAGGGAGCAACTCGCTTACTTCCAGCGGCATGTCGAGCCCAAAGGGGCGTACGACCGCCAAACGGCGCACCCTCGCGATCTCGCGAGGAACCCGCTGCCGGACCGCTTCCGCCGTCGGCTCATCCAGTAAGATCGGCGCGCGGAGGATCTTTGTCATTCCTTCCAACCGCGAGGCCAGGTTCACCACGGGCCCGAAGACGGTCACCTTCACCTGGTCGACGGTGCCGATCTTTCCGGCCACCGCTCTGCCCGTAGCAACGCCGATGCCGACGTGGAACCCGGCGAGGTGGCTCCCGGAGTCGCGCGAAGCATCCTCGAACTGGGCGCGGATCCGCAATGCCGCCTGGCATGTCCGCTGGATGGAATCGGGCTGCGGCAGTGGCCAGCCCCAGAAGCCCATCGCTGCATCGCCCTGGAAATCCCCAACCACCCCGCCGTGATCGAGGATTGAGCGAGTCATCACGCCGAGAGCTTTGCTAACCCGGTTAAGGAGTTCCAACAGATCATCGGCGTGGCGTTCGCTTTCCAGCGAGAAACCTCGGAGATCGCAGAACAGTACGGAAACGTCGGTCTCGCGCGGGGCGAGGACAAGGTCGGGGGCTTCGTGCGAAAGCCGCTCAAGCACCACCGGCGACAGGAACTGGCTCCAGACAGCCTGCTGCCGCTGCAGCGCTCGCATCTGCCGCAAGGAGCCGATCGAACCGGCCACGAGTTCGGCAAATTTCATGTCCTCGCGGAGATCGGTCGGGTCGGATGATCCGGCCAGAGCAGGCAACTCGACGTGAAACCGGCCGGCAAGGTAGAGGATCCACGTTGCAGAATCCGCACCTGTGGCGGCAAGCGGGACCGGAGTGCAAAAGGCCCAGTCGACGTTGCCTCTTTCGGTAAAGGGCTGGTTTCCCGGCGGCTCCGAACCTCGCCAGACGTGCAGCACGCCTTGGCTTTGCCGGAGCGACTCCTCGATGAGTCGCTGGCTCGGCTGAAAATCGCGGCCGGTTACAAGGCGCTGGTCCCAGTGGAGCACCTGGTACCGGGACCGGGCATGTGCGAGCCGTGGTTCGTCTTCCGTGGCCAGGATGGCGGCCGTATCGGCCCGTGGAATTCCCGCCAGGAGCATACTCGCCAGGCGGGTGCACAACTCGCCGTCGTCCGACGCGCCGGCAAGCACCTCCGGAAGCCGGCTGAGGACTTCAATGCGGTGATCGGGATTGTGGAACGAGACCTGTCTGAGGTACTGGGAGCTGAACGTCTGCTGCTGAACCGGCAGGGGAGAGTGGTCCGCGAGACTTACCCGTTGATCCGAGAGCGAAAAACTCGTTCCGCCGATGACGAAATGCTCACCGGGCACGACCTGAAAACAGTCCACGGCCTTACCGCGAAAATAAATCGGGTTCCGACTTTCAGCCAGCCGGCTGACGGCCAGTCGCTTGCCATCGAAACGGAGTTCGGCATGGCGGCGAGAGATATGCTGGTCCCATGGAACGTCCCAGGTGCCGCCGCCGCGGCCGAGGATCAGCCGTTCGTTTTCCGGCAGGGCGCGACGCCAGCGTTGGCGGTCCTCTTCTCCCTGGGCGATCAGGTCGGCCATGGGTCATTCCTGCTTTTCCGAGGCGGCTACAGGCTGGGTGACCGCATCCGATCCGGGACTTGGAGAATCGGGCGTAGAACTACTGCCCGGCATCTCCGTGGACGGGGCTCCCATGCTTGCTCGTCTTACCGCTTTCGCCTCCCGCACCAACTCGAACGCTACAAATCCCCACAAACCCAGCACAATCACCAGCGCGACTGCCAGCGCTGCGGCCGCATACTGCATCAATCCTGCCCGAAGCTGCGACATAGCCCAACCGATGGTGTTCGGAGCACCGGAATAGGCCTCCTGAACGATCACCAGCCAGCCAGTGTCTTCGCCGCGAACGGCAACCGGGTACATCTCAGCCAACCAGCGCGTGTCGTAGGGCTTTCCTTCGGGATCGGCGGCCATCGGATCGTGAAAGAACTGTCGACGATCGGGGCTTGCCGGCAGCGAGCCGGCGGAAATGCGGTAGTTTTTGAAGCGGTCGGGCACCCGGCCCGTCGAATCCTCGAGATCCTTGAAAAGCGGATGCTGGAGGATGATACCTTTGTTCGGACCGTTGCGCCAGTCGACGAGCACGGCGAACTGCCTTCGGCCCCGGTTTTCGAAATCGACCAGGTTACCTACTTTCACCGTCAGTGCCAGGACGCCCAGAAAGGTGTCGCCCTGTTCGGAGTCGTAGACGGGCGTGGCGATGGCTGCAATCCAGCGAGAACTGGCCTGGCTGGGAAAGACCGCCGAGGGCTTCGTGCGAAGGACGTGGTCGCCGCCGGAGGGGCGCCAATCGGGCGGCCGGTCGGTCTCGCCGCCGTGGAAGAAACTTCGCCAGGCGTAGTTCTTGCCCACGGTCGACAACTGCCGAGCAGGATCGGCCGAAACGCGTGCGGTCGAGACCCCGTTGGCATCGACAAAGAACCAACTGGCCACTTCTTCCCCGCCGCTGATGCGGGGTTGCATTTCATCGGGAATCGCAAGTTGGAACTGCTCCTGCAGTGTCCGGCGTACGGGGTGCTCGCGAAAGCGCTGCCGAAGCGGCTCCAGTTCGGCCTCCGGTGCATCGGAACGGCTCAGCCGGAGGAGCAGTTCCCGTAGTTGGGGATCGTTCACCGCTTCGCGGACGGCACGCTGGAGCGGGGCCGAATTGGCCACTTGCTCGACGGCCTCGTAGCGGCGTTCGAGTTCATTGGCAGCAAATCTCGCCACGTATTGCGCGGCGAACAGATTGCTTTCCAGTGCCCGGTCGGTGAGTTCTCTCTCCGACCGCTGGATGATTGCGCCGGATCCGCGAACGAAAAACAACGAGGCGACTGCCAGCAACAGCGCCGGCAACACCGCTCCGAGCACCATCATCGGTCGGCGCGCCCGCTGGGCTGCGCGGGCGTCAAGCGCGGCGAGCACGGCCTGAACGTTGGGATAGCGGTTCTCCGGATCGGCTGCCAGGCACCGCTCGATGATGTCGGCCAGTGCCCGGTCGACTCGGGGCACTTGACGGTGTGCGGTCGGCGTAGGGGCCTTGCGAATCATCCGGCGATAGATCGACAGGCGACGCTGCAGATCGCGGGCCTGTTCGATCTGGCGAACCGCTTCCTCGTCCCGGTGGGGCGGATTGCCCGTAAGCATGCTGTACAGCAGGGCGCCCAAGGCGTATACGTCCCATCGTGCATCCGGTGCTGCCGACAGATCCGCCTGCTCCGGGGCCATATAGAAGAGCGTTCCCAAAGCGGGGACCTGCTCATGCGAGAGCCGCGACTGGCCGAAATCAGCCAGGCGCGGTTTGTGGTCCTGGTCGAGCAAGATATTGGCCGGCTTGAGGTCGCAATGGAGAACCCCCTTGCCGTGCGCGTGAAGCAACCCGACAGCCACATCGCGAAACAGTTCGACCGCCTCGTGGACGGGCAGCGGCCCGTCCTGAAGCCGGTCCGCTAAGGATCCCTGTGGGAGGTACTCCATTACATAATAAGGAGGATCCGCGTCCCACCCGACGCCGATCAACTGCACCACATAGCGGTCGGCAAACAAGAATGCGAGTTTTTCGACCTCACGGGAGAGCAGAGACCAATCGAGCCCCCCGCGATGAGAATAGAACTTGATTGCCACTCGGCGGCCCGTGTTTCGCTCCACGGCAACCCACACTTCTCCGTACGCCCCAACCCCCAGAAAGCGCTCTGCGTCATATCCGGGTACTTGGGTAGGTGGGTGCGATCGCTGGATGCTCATTTCCAGCGACCGCCGCCGCTCCACGCCGCCTTGGGACAGGGTAGGATCATTGCTCATAAGAGCAAGTATAACAGCGATCGCTTGCCGCACACGAGGGAGCGGAGCGCTTGAAGGAAGTGCCCGTGATTCGTATACTGTACGGTTTGTCGCAACTTGTGGGTGAATCGACAAGGGTTTACGACGATGACGATGGACAAAAGCCTGAAGGCACGCCGCGGCCTGATCCGCAGCCGCAGTGTGCTGTCGCGGGCGGAACGGATCGAGCGACTGAAAGCCTCCGACCGCTGGCAGGAAGGCGATAGCCCCTTTGGCCTTTCGAAGGTTCGGGTGTACAAGATCTCGGTCAAGAAGAAGAAGAAGCGCAAGGACGAAGAGGGCGAAGAGGAGAAGAAGGGCAAGTAGGCTCGTATGCGGGTGCACCTGGAATACGGTCGGTTCGGCCTGGAGGCAGAGCTTCCCGATCGCAACGTGGTCAAGTGCCTCGGCTATCGGGCCGCAGATCCGCTCGGCGACGCGCGCCGGGAAGTCGGTATACGCCTTGCGTCTCCCAACGGCACTCCGCCCCTGGCGGATCTTGCTCACGGCCGGAAGAGCGCCTGCGTTGTGATCAGCGATATTACTCGTCCGGTTCCCAACGCAACGCTGCTGGAGCCGATCCTGACGACTCTCGAGTACAGCGGCATCCCTCGCGACCGGATCCTCATCCTCGTTGCGACCGGTCTGCACCGGCCGAACGTCGGGGACGAACTGATTGAAATGGTCGGCCGGAAGATCGCCGAGACTTACAGGATCGAGAACCATCACGGCTGCGAGTTGTCGGAACACGTGCACCTGGGCGAGAGCCCCCGCGGCGTGCCTGCCTGGATCGATCGGCGCTATGTCGAGGCGGACCTGAAAATCACGACGGGCCTGATCGAGCCGCACTTCATGGCCGGTTTTTCCGGTGGGCGCAAGCTCATCTGCCCCGGGATCGCGGGATTGGAAACGATTCGCGTCTGGCATAGCCCGCGGTTCCTTGAGCATCCCAGCGCCACGAGCGGTGTGCTCGACGGAAATCCCGTGCACGAGGAAAACACCTGGATCGCCCGGCAGGCGGGCTGCGACTTCATTGTCAACACGGTGATCGACGCCCGGCGGCAGATCCTGGCGATCGTGGCCGGCGATATGGAAAAGGCGTTTCTCGAAGGCGTCGGTTTCGTGCGCCCGCTGGTGACGGACACCGTGGCCGAACCGGTCGACATTGTGGTTACCAGTTCGGCGGGATACCCGCTGGATACGACGTTTTACCAGTCGGTCAAAGGGATGGTGGCCGCACTGCCGATTTTGAAGCCGGGTGGAACGGTGGTCATCGCGGCAAGCCTCAGCGAGGGAATCGGCAGCCCGGATTTCCGGCGACTTTTCGATGAGAATCGCTCGCTGGAATCCTTCATGGAACGGATCACCGGCAGCGACTACTTCGTGATGGACCAGTGGCAGCTTGAGGAGCTTGCGAAGGTGCGTCGGAAGGCCAAGGTCAAGATGATCAGTGACGGACTTCCGCCGGAAACCCTCAAGGGCCTGTTTGTCGAACCGGCCCCCAGCGTGGAAGCAGCGGTCAGCGACAGCCTTCGGGAGTACGGGCCGGACGCTTCCATTGCCGTGATCCCCAAAGGGCCCTATGTTTGTGCGGCGCTGGACGCGACCCGAGTGGTATAGGCGGGTGCGGCACGACAGTTGCACTGCCTTGAGTGCATTCGCAACTGTGAAGGGGGGCTTTCATGGCCGACGATGGTTTGCTCACAGCGGATCAACTTAAGCGACTCCGTCGCATCCGCACGCTGACCCGGCTACTCGACCAGGCTTTTCGGATTCCCGGCACCTCCATACGGTTCGGGCTCGACGGGATTATCGGCTTGGTGCCGGGGGTGGGCGATGTGGTGACCGCAGGGCTGTCGTTCTACATGATTCGCGAGGCGGCGCGACTGGGTGTGTCGCGTCCGTTGCTTGCGCGGATGATCGCGAACGCAGGGATCGACCTCGTCGCCGGAGCGGTTCCGGTCGTCGGCGACCTCGTCGATGTGGCCTGGAAAGCGAATGTGATGAACCTGTCGCTTCTCGAGGATTTCCTCGAGTCGCAGCAGCGGATTACGACGATCGAGCCAAGTCGCCGCCCGTTCCGCCGCGGGGGCAAGGTGGCCCGCTGAGCAGCCGGCCTGCTCAGCGGAGCGCCAGTCTCTTATACTTGCTCCGCCGGTGTGCAATCCGATTCGGATCCTCCGCCGCAACGGCGCGCTCGTAGGCGGCAAAGTTCCCTTCAAACCAGCGGGTCTTGCCGTTGCCTTCCAGGACCAGGAGGTGGGTGCAGATCCGATCGAGGAAGAACCGGTCGTGGCTGATCACCATAGCGCAGCCCGGGAATTCAATGAGCGCCTGCTCAAGCACCCGCATGGTATCCACATCGAGGTCGTTGGTGGGCTCGTCCAACAAGACGAAATTGCCTCCACGGCGGAGCATCTTAGCAAGATGGATGCGGTTCCGTTCGCCGCCGGAGCACTCACCTACCTTTTTCTGTTGGCTGGTGCCGCGGAAGTTGAAGCGGGCGACGTACACGCGGGAATTCATCGCCACGCTGCCCAGCTCGATACGATCCTTGCCGTCGGTGATCTCTTCGAAAACCGTCTGCGTGTCGTCCAGGGCATCACGGTGCTGGTCGACGTAGGAGAGGACCACGCTGGGACCGAGCTCGATCGTGCCGCTGTCCGGGATTTCCTGGCCGACGATCATGCGGAAAAGGGTCGTCTTGCCCGTGCCGTTCGGTCCGATCACGCCCACAATCGCCCCGCGAGGGACATCGAACGCACAATCGTCGAGCAGATTCAGGACGTCCCCGTCGCTCTGGTATGCCTTGGATAGGTTCCGAACGGTGAGGACTTTCTCCCCGAGCCGAGGTCCGGGTGCGATCTGAATGATCGTCTCGCTCTTGGCATCGAGGATCTGTTGTCCGGCCAGTTGTTCGTAGGCTGTGACGCGTGCCTGGTTCTTTTGCAGACGGCCTTGATGGGAATTGCGGAGCCACTCCAGCTCGCGCTGAAGTGTCTTCTGACGTTGGGTTTCTTTCTTCTGGAGCACCCTGAGCAGCTCGGATTTCTGTTCGAGCCATGAAGAGTAGTTGCCCTCGAACGGCAGCCCTCGGCCGTTCTCGAGTTCGAGGATCCAGCGGGTAATGTTGTCGAGGAAGTAGCGATCGTGGGTAACGATGATGACCGTTCCCGGATATTCCCGGAGCGCCTGCTCGAGCCACTGGACGGTTTCCGCGTCGAGGTGGTTCGTGGGTTCATCGAGCAGCAACAGGTCGGGCTTCTCCAGCAGGGCCATGCAGAGGGCTACGCGGCGCCGCTCACCGCCGGAAAGTTGCCGGACGCGGGCATCGTCGGGGGGGAGCACCAGGGCGTCAGCGGCGATGTCCATGAGCCGATCGATCTCCCAGCCGTTCACGGCCTCGATCTGCTCCTGCAGCCGAGCCATTTCGTCCATGAGCTTGTCGAGGTCGGCGTCGCCCGGATCGGCCATGAGGGCCGAGACCTCATTGAACCGGTCGAGCACATCCTGAATCGGCTGCACGGCGGTTTTGAGGTTTTCACGGACCGTTTTATCGAGATCCAGTTCCGGTTCCTGGGCAACATACCGGACGCGCATTCCCTTGGCGAGCGTTGCCGTGCCGTCGATGTCCTTGTCGATTCCCGCCATGATTTTCAGCAGGGTCGATTTCCCGGAGCCGTTTTCGCCGACGACTCCGATCTTGGCGCCATAGTAGAACGACAGACTGATATTGCTCAGCACGACCTTTTCGCCGTAGGCCTTGCCGACATTGCGCATTTCAAAGATGAACTGGGGAGCCATGGGACGGCCGGGGTTGGGTTAGGGTGCCTCAGATTCCGGCATGCTTAGAACCTATCCCAAAACCTCGCAAGGAGAAGGGGACAGGCACATTTTGCTCCGAAGACCTCCGCAAAATGAGCCAGTCCCCGACGGTTTTGGGATAGGCACTTAGTGGGGAACATCGAGATCCTTTCGGAAGACGGTACCGGAGCCCGCAACCTCGAATCCGAACTTCCGGAGCAGTTCCACCGCGGGTGGATTGTTTTCCAGTGTCATCGCTTCCACAATCGATACGCCCTGCGCGGACAGAGAACGAAAGACCTCCCCCAGAAGGAAGGACGCAAGACCCCCTCGACGATGATTCGGCGCAACGAGCAGTTCGATCAGTCCGGCGGTGCGGAGCATTCCATAGGCGCCCCCGGGTTCCATGCTTCGGACGGTTGCGGTGGCCAGCGGCTCGCCTCCGCCGCGCGGGACCAACTCGAAACGGGTCAGGTCAAAATTGCCCCAACGGCACGCTTCCCAGAAGTTGCGGGTGGGGGGGTCCATGCGGACTTCGGCGATCAGTCGCCTGCGGAAGTCTCGTTGCTGACGGTCGACCGCAGGCCGGAATCCGGTCAGGTCGCGGCGCATCAGAAGCGTCCGTGTGTGGTGCAAGTAACCATGGGCGACAAAGAGTTGACTCGCGACGGCGTCGCTATCAAGCACACCCGCCACTTCGCTGCCGCCATACAGTCCCAGATGAAGGGGCCTATCGGACTCAGTTCGCCACCGAAAACCACCTGCGTCCCACGGGCGCGCAAATAGGCTTCGCAGTGCTCAAGCAGGCCGGTAGCTACCTCCGCCCGGCTCTCGTCGCGATGAAGCAGGACCAGGCAGACAACGCCTCTTTCGGTCGCGATGCCGCTGTTTGCATCATTGGGGCCGAAGCCAGCGTGGGCGAAACCGACCGGCCGATCGTCCTCGAAGGCGAGGACCATGCCCGAATAATCGAAATAGAGCTTCCCGAAAACGAGTTGTTCCAGCAGGTCGACTGAAACCGGCTGCTGCAAACCTGGCTGCCCGTTGCGGCTCCGCCAGAGGCGAACAACCGCCGGCGGGTCACTGTTGCGGAACGTACGGAAGCGGAGCATCAAGTCCTTTTGGCGACTCTACGGCGGTGTGTGATCGTCCTACTGATTATAGGCGCGGACCATCAGCCGCACTAGGCGGTGCCTCCACCGGAGAAGTGAGCGACCGGACCGCGGCGTCGGTACGCTGATCGCTAGCGGAGGCGGGCAAGCTGCTGCAGGTGGCCCACGAGGTGCCTGTGCGGGTCCGGCAACGCTCGCGGCAGACGCGATGAAACCGGTTCCGTAGTGCCGTGCCTCCGTAGATCGCGGAGGTAATCCCGCAGGAGCTCTCTCGACAGCAGCGGGCTTTCCAGAAGAAAATGCACCCAGAGCCAGGACTCGGCGTAGTCGTCGCGACTAAGGTCTCGTGAGGGCGGCAACGAATCGAGTCTCGCCAGATCCGGTTTCCACTGCCCGCGTTCGAGCCTCACGAGCAAGTTTTCAAGCTGCGTGGCGTTGAATCCGCAGTACCCGCGAGGGACTTCGAAGTACTCGGCAATCCCCTCGTCCAGCCAGATCGGAAGGTTTGGGACCACTGAATGGAGGTAGCCGTGAGTGACTTCGTGGCGGAGATCCTCGGCGACCCGGTCACCCCACTGGGCGTAAACCTGAAGCTTTGTATCGGTTTCTAAGAAAAATGCCCGACGAAACGGAAGCTCGGGATGGTGGACACGGACAAACGTGCGGAAACGATCGGCGTTGTCGAAGAGATAGACATGGATGGGCTCATCGGACAGGGGGAGAGCGAGCTGCTCGACGATATCACCTCGCCGAGCCGACAGCTCTTCCAGCAGGCGGTGATGAGAGGGTAGCTGAAAATCGCTGTGGATGACGAGTTGGTCGCGGACAACCGTGTAGTCGGCGGGGAGCGCAAGTCGCCGCGGCAGTAGATGGGCACAGCCGAGGAACGCCTGGCAGATCACAACAGCGCTGACCAAGCAGGCACGCACATGGGGCACAGACGGCCTGAAAACCCGCTCGGATACCTGGCCGGAGATCATCGTCTCGTGGGGCGGAGGCGACGGCTTCGCTGCGAGGCTGCGCTGTTCAGGCGTGCCGCGAATCATGGGCGGCTCGCAAACGTGCCGTGGGGCTCCGAGACGCGGCCGGCGCTTACCGCGCAGGGCGGAAATCCGGCATGCGTTTCAGGAACACACGGTGCACCGGGACCTCGGCGACCGGCTGTGCGGTCGACGATTCTGCGAACAGTGCGAGCGAACTCCTCTCCCCAGCGTTCGACGCTGAATCGCTCTTCGACAAGTTGGCGACCGCATTGGCCCATTCGCTGTCGCAGAGCGGGGTCGGCAGCCAGTCGGGTAATGCAAGCTCGCCATTCAGTCGGCGTTGACGCCAGAAAGCCGTTCTGTCCGTGAAGAATCATCCGGCAGTTCATTCCCACCGGATTGCCCACGACCGGCAGTCCGGAAGCCATGTACTGGAGGACTTTCAGGCCACATTTTCCGTGGCTCCATTCGTGATCGGGAAGCCAGTTGATCCCGATGTCGCCCTGGGACAGTTCGACAGCCTCGGTAAGAGTGGACCACTTTCGGGCAGCCACTCGTAGTGCCGGCAACTCGGGCCACGCATTCGAGATTACTCGCAGTTCCAATCCCGGCAGCGCCTCCGCGGCGGCTGCGAGATGCTGCCCGCAAGAGTCGAGTGAAGGGAGCGTGCTTCGTTGACCGATCCACACGAGGCGGGTATCGGCGCCGACGCGAAAGTGGGACACGGTTGTGTAACGCGCCGGCTCAACGCAGGTCGGGATTGTGAAAAGCCGCTCGGGCTCGACATAGGCCATCGTCCGCCGGCGAAGAAAGTCGTTGCCGGCAATGACGCCGTCGGCGGAATAGACGGTCGCCCAATAGCGAATCATCCTCTGCCAGCTTGTTGCAGGCTTCCGGCTGATGCTGTCTCTCCGGTAAACGGCGTCGTCAAAGTCGAAAATCAAGCACGGGGCGGCACGCCGTAGCAGACGCAACTGCCAGAAAGGGAGCAGCTTTCGCTGCAGGATGACCAGATTGAAGCGTCGTGCGGAGCGGAATTGTCCGATACGTTTCCAGACATTTCGCGAGATCGGGGCAGCCTCGAGCAGCAGATCCTGCTCGGCCAGCGCCCAAGCGAATGCCTCGATCCGGTACCGGTAGCACACGTGATCGGTACCGCTGACCAGAGCCAAAACCCTCATTGCCGTCCTCCGCCACCGGGGAGTGTTGCCCCCCTGCACCAACCAGGGGACGGATCGTAGCAAAATATGCCAGGAGGGGCAATACGAGAACGCGCGGCAGCGCTCCCGCCTTAGAGGACATACGATTCCCTAAGAGGCCCTAACGAAACTGCGGTTCGTAAGCAGCCCGGCTGCTCTCAATCGGGCCGCGGTAACTCGGGCATGGGAGTTGGTGGTAGCAGCCGGGCTGCTGGCACCTTCCGGATGCTCTCGCAAAGCCACGAGGATGCGGTCCCGGTCGGCCTCCGAGTCTACGACGAGCTTGAGCCGGAGCGGACGGTACATTCCGGTGCGACTCGTGTTTGAATGGGAGAGCTCTTAGCCGCCTCGCTGCCGGGCAAGATCGGCATACACCTTCGGGTCTTCCCTGAATTTTTCCAGTGTCGTGCGACTGGAAAAGACGTAGAGTCTGCCGTCATAAACCAAGCAGGAATCGGTTTTGCCAAGCACTTCGCGGGCCTCATCGAGGAACAGTACGGGGTCATAGCCAAAAAGAACGGGAGCGTATCGTTCCGGATTTGTCAGGAAGCGTTTCTGCTGCTCCGCGCCCGACGTGTAATAGACCCGTTCCCGATGCACGGCCGCGTACTGACGCTTGCCCGAAGTCCATGCTTCCTTCTCCATCAGGTCGACAGGACAGTAGCCCTCCAGTTGTGGATGTGCGTTTTGCGCCGGACGAACGGACTCCGTGTGGTGCACCAGATCGACCTTATTCGTCGTCGTTTGCCCCGCTGGGGCCGTTGCGACCGAACGTTGAGCCGCAGACGTGGCCTTGGAGGATTCGGCCGGCGGCGAGAAGGTTGAGACGCTGTCGTGGCGGTTCACCGCGTTGCGGCCGGCACGCCTCTGGGCCGACGGGGCCGGCTCCGCCACACCGGGAAGCGATCGGACCCGACAGGCCGCGCCGTTGTCGGCCGCGGTCACGAGCCGCTTGATCTGAAGTTGGGCGTCATCGGCGCCGGTCTTCAAGTGAATGCGCTCGGTGGTCGCGGATTTGCCATCCTCCGCGAGCGAAAGCTCAATCGCGGGGCTTGGCCGTTGGGGCGTTTGCGTTTGCGCCTTGACGGGAGATTGGTTCTGCGTCTTCGTTTGAAGTTGGGGCTCAGGCTGCGCCGGCGTCGGGACCTGCAATCGCGGGGTCGGGTTCGGCGGGCGATCGGGCTGCACCTGCCGCGGCACTGAAGGTTTTTCCTCGGCAGGTGATTGGGGCTTTGCCGCGCTCGTCGGCGGAGTCGCACGCACGGCAACTGGAATTGCCGGTTTCGAGGAAACCGCGGCGGTCCGAACCTCGCCGGCCACGGCCGACGCCATCTGCGGCCTGGGCGGTGTAGCCGATTCCGCCAAGGCATGCCCGGCCTCTACGGCCGATGGCTTCCGCTCGAAGGTTGGTGCTGGCAACTCAAGCCTGTGCGATGAGGGCTCTACCGTTTCTGCCGGCGAGGGCATTGCGGGGCGGACCGGAACGGCAGGCGGAAAATAGGTCTGGCCTGGGGCAGGTCTTGGCTCGGGCGGCATCGGCTTCGCCTGACTCGGTGCCGGTGTTTCAACTCCGGGGACCGGCGGAAGAATCGGTTCGGCTCCAACGGCCTGCGGAAACGCCTTGTTGGGGCGTGGTTCACATGGCCAAGTTCGCCACAGCGTGGGGAAGTATCCGAAGTATCGGGCATTGGGGACGCACAGACAGCCCGCGGCATGCCCACAGCACATCGGCACGCCCGCCGGTGGGCAGTAGCCCGCAACGACCGGCACGCGTGTCGCCGGGACTTCTCCTGTTGCCGCGTAGGGATACTCCGCCATCGGTGCGCCTTGCGGCTGTCCGGGACCTGCGGATGCCACGGAAATGCCCAGCACCGCGAGGATTAGAAAAGACTGAGCCACCTTGATCATTGGATTTTCCCCTTTTCAGAACCCGATCCCTCTGTCGCTATTGATCGTGTTGAAGTTGCGGATGGTCGAAGCGGACAAGGAGGCGAAGCCCATCGCTCGCTCGAACGGCCCCACGATCTTCGAGACGAAGTTGTTAAAGGCGATCATCTTGTCTTCCGCGATGAATACCCGATCGCCGGGCAGGATCTGGTAGTTGGTCGAGGTCGAGCCCCCTTCGGTGATCGCGTTCCAGTCGACCGGCAGGATCTGCTCGCAGTGGAAGCCGTGCGGCGCCGGCCGCGCGATCCAGATCTTCTGGCTGGACAACTGCGACAGCCCGCGGATCTGGCTGACCGCGTCGAGCACCGTCTCGTTGCCGGTGATCGGCACGCGCACGACGTTGTCGCCCACCCCCGCGCCTTCGGTGATGATGTAGTAGACCTTGCTGTTGTAGGCCACCACGTCGACCGAGACGTCCGGCGAATCGAGGAACTGCGAGAGGTGGCGCTGGAGCGCAACTTTGATTTCCGGCATGCTCATGCCGGCCACGGAGACCTGCCCATACTGCCTGAGGTTGATCGTTCCATCGGGGCCGACCAGGTAGACCCCGCTGACCGGTTGCATTCCGGCCGCCTGGATCAGACGCACCGAGACGACCGGCCGCTGGAGGATCTGCAGCAGGTGCCGGTGAATGGCCTCGGTGGCCTGTTCGATGGTCATGCCGGCCACGCGAACGCTGCCGTAAGCCGGGCCGAGATTCACCGTTCCCTCGGCCTGGATGATGAACAGATTGCTGATCGGTTGGTCGAGGAGCGTGCCGGCAACCTCGATTTGCACGACGTCGTAGACTTCCAGCCGGTAGGGCGGCAGGGGAACAACTTTGAGGACTTCGATCTGGATTACGTCGGGTGGTTCGACGCGGTAGGCCGGCAGCGAGACTTTCTGGAGTTCTCGCGGCGGCGTCATTGCAGGCGGAACAGGCTGGTCGAGCGTCTGGTCGTAGTAGTCCAGCGGCGGAGCCGTAACAATCTGGCACCCGGCCAGCCAGACTGGCAGCACCAGAATCAGGATGAGGCGAATCGAGGAAGAAACGAAGTTCATGCCACGATCTTCCTTGGGTTCGTGGAGCGGCAGTGATTTCGTTGTATCAGCATGGCCGACCTCCGGGCGAAATCCGACCGGTAGACAGGGTATTGTCGCCATTAGCAGCACTTTCGGAATAATCGACAAACCCCACGATGGACTTTCTGCTGTTTTCGGGATTTCCAGCGGACGTGTCGGAATTCGCGCATACAGCCACCCGGTCTGGTGGGTTGGCGTTGTTATTTGGGTGTGCGGAGCCGTCGAACGTCTGTCGGCTCCCGTGCGGTGTCTTGCTACCAACTGTGTCAGAGCCGAAAGGAAGAAGGCTTTCGAGCCTGTCGGAGCATGACGCAATGCCGGCCATGGCCGCGCGCGGTTCGCAGCACTACAATGAGGCGTTGGCGAAATAGATCGTGCGCAAAGGGAGAAGAATTGGTATGCTGGGTGTTCAGCTCGACGTCGTGCAGTATCTGGAACGTCTTCAGGATGAAATCGGCCGCGTCGACCCGGACGAGATTCGTCGGCTTGGCGCCCTTGTCTTCGATGCCTGGCGCGACGGTCGCTTCGTTTTCATCGCCGGGAACGGCGGATCCGCCTGCACGGCGTCTCATCTCGCCGAGGACCTTGGCAAGAACTGTTTGCGTGAAGAGGATATGGCGAGGGACGACTGCCGAAGGCTCAAGGTGCTGAGCCTTACCGACAACGTCGGCTGGATTACCGCGTTAGGCAACGATCTTGGTTACGACCAGATTTTCGTTCAGCAACTGATGCATTACGGATCGCCGGGCGACGTACTCATCGCCATCAGCGGTTCGGGCAACAGTCCGAATATTCTGGCCGCGGTTGACTGGGCCAATCGTCACGGCCTGAAGACTTTCGGCCTGACCGGTTTCAGCGGTGGAAAGCTGAAGCAGGTTCAACAGGACGGGATCCACGTCATGTTGGACGACATGGGGATGGTCGAGAGCGTCCATCTTTGCATCGCTCACTGGGTGATCGACGATCTGCACGCCCGCGTGAACCGGCTCGGCAGAGGGCAGTAGGGGAGGCCGTTGACCTCACACGCTGGAACCCGCGAGCCAACCGGTGCTGAAAGCAGCCTGGAAATTGTACCCGCCGACGGGGCCGTCGAGATCCAGCAGTTCTCCGGCGATGTAGAGATTTGCCGCGATCTTGCTTTCGAGCGTGCGGGAATCCACTTCGTCCAGCGCAATGCCTCCGGCAGTCACCTCCGCCTTCTCAAAACCCGACGTCCCGGCCACGGGAATTGCCAGCCGTTTTGCGGCGCGGATCAGCCGGAGGCGTTCGGCTTTGCTCAGATCGGCAGCTCGGCGGTCTATGGGAATGTCCGCGCGCCGCAGCAAGGTTTCGGCAACGCGAGCGACGGTCCACTGCGCAAGGATGTTGCCGACTTGCCGTTTGCCGGCGGACTGCACCTCGCGGTGGAACCGCTCGGCGAGTTCCTCTTCGGGCACCGCCGGGAGGAGATCGCAGACCAGATCCAACGTTCTCGGCTGGTCGTGGCCGGTGACGGCGCGGCTCACGTCGAGCACCACCGGGCCCGACACTCCGAAGTGGGTAAACAGGAAAGAGCCTCGCCGCTCAGCGAGCACCGATTCTTTTCCAAGGGGCGACTCGCGCGGGCCGCCCTGCCGGTTCGGCGACGGGTCGTCGGCCACCGCCACGCGCACCATCACATCCGGAATGGTAATGCCTTGAAGCTCCGGGATCCAGGCGGCGCCGGATTTGATCGGGACCAAAGCAGGCCGAGGCGGCACCACCGTGTGCCCGAGGGCGGCCGCCCAGCGGTAGCCGTCACCGGTCGTCCCGCAGCCGGGATACGATTTTCCGCCCGTGGTCAGGATGACCTTGTCGGCAGTGAACTCCTGCCGGTTTGTAACCAAACGAAAGCCCTCGTTCTCGCGATAGAGGTTTTCCAGCGGCTGTTCCAGCGCCAGTTGCGCACCGACGGCCTCGGTCATCCGGACGAGAACAGCGAGCACATCGGCGGCTTTGTTGCTCGCGGGAAAGACTTTGCCGGTCTCTTCAATTTTCGTGGGCATGTCCTCCGCTTCGAACAGGTGGACCAATTCCTCCGGTCCGAGGGCGGCAAGCGCCGAATGGAGAAAGCGCCCGGGGGAGCCATAGGCTTGGACGATTCCCTGCGCATCGGTCGCGTGAGTAAGGTTGCAGCGCGTGCCTCCGGACATGAGAATCTTCACGCCCGGCTTGCGGTTTTTCTCAAGCAGCAGGGTCCGCCGTCCCCGCTGAGCCGCGCGGGCCGCGGCCATCAATCCTGCGGCCCCCGCGCCGACAACGACCACTTCCCAGTCCGGCACTTTTCAGCGAATCGCCGCGTGCCAGCCGCTGGTGTCGAGCTTCGGGTTCGCAGCATCTGCTGCGGCGGCGGGCATAGTGACTGGACGGTAGAAGGCGGCCTGGCGGACGGTCCCATGAGACGTCGGACTTATATTGGGCCGAATCAGTTCCGGGTGTTGGAAGCGGGAATCCGTGCTCGTCTCCGTCTTGGGTTTCAGCTCAAGCGAGTTGCCCGCGCCGTTCTGCTGGTTCCCCGGTTCGAGCCGATAGGTTTCTTGTCCGTTTTCCTTGAACGTCTGGGCCGGCTGACTCGGAACGACGGTTGTTTCAGGGGTGATTGTCGCACTCGGGGCGCCGACCGTGGCCGGATAGGAACGGATCACGGGCGAGCCGCAGTCCCCAGTGGCGCAACCGGAAACCGCCGTGCCGCCGCTGACGGTCGGAAGATACGAGGATCCCAGACTATAGGTGGTCGTTGCGCCGCACGGATCGCACGCAGTAGGATAAGAGACTGCCGAAACGGTTGTCACGGGGCGGTAAGTCGTATACGGGACCAACGCCGGACGATAAGCAACCGTCGTAACCGGGCGAAACGTCGTGGCCGGCGATGCACCCCCACAGCACTTGAACAGGCCGAAGCAGTTGAACAGGCCGCAGCCCGAGGTAACGGGTTGGTAGGCCGTCACCGCCGTGGGCTGATAGACCGTTCGGTAAGCAGTGACCGGCATGTACGTGGTGACAGGCGCGCACGAACCGCAGGCCGGCGCCGCAACCGGCGAAGCATACGTGGCCGGAGAGTATGCCGCCGCGGGGCGGCGAAACCAATTCCACGGCCAGAGACAATCGCATGCCTGGCCCGCCGATACCTCGGCGAACACGAGCGCCGCCAATACGCTGCAAACCAGGAATCTCTTTCGAAGGGACATTTCACTTACTCCACGTCCAAGGAAAGGGGGCATTCTCCATCAAACCGGGACGGACTTCTGTTGTCAATACGCCGCCATCCACTTGCGACAATTCCGGCAAGGCGGGCAAGACGCGGTGGCTTTGCCCGATTGCGGCAGATTGTACCGGTTGTGACGACCGCTCCGACGGCAAGCACCACAGTTCGCTGCTGGTCCGGGGCTGTGTAATCGTTCACGGGGCGGAAAAGGGGGACAGGTCCCCGCTTTCGGCCAACGTCTTTGACGCCAAAACACTCGAATTGGCCGAGAAATGGACCAGTCCCCGGCCGCCCCTTGAACGGTTACGGGCCTGACGGCAAACTAACCAGTCAGCAGACTCTGCCGCACAGATCTTAGAAAAGCCTAGGTCACGATATCGCCCCGTGCCACTCAGAAGGCCGATAACGCATAGGCACCATCCGGGACTTCAAGCCGTTTCCAAACAACGTCGATCCGGGTGTGCAGCCGGGCGGTGAGATCGGCGTAGCTGCGGTTGCCGTCGCAGATCGCGGCGGCAACCTGGCCGAACGGCATGCCTTCATACTCCTGGCAGAGGACGAACTCGTTGTCGAAGTCGAGACCGACAACCTGTCCTTCGCCAATTGCCTGTGCGACCGTATTTCGCAGCGCGGCGTCTGCGGCCGGTGGGAGAAAGGCGAGCAAACGCTTTCCTCCGCCACAAGTTGCCAGCCCCGGCGAGGATTGAGTCTGAAGACGGTCCAGCGCATCGGAATCCTGCTTGACCCGTTCCAGTAGCCGGACGACGATGTTTGCCTTGCGGATTGCATCGACGGTCGACTGCCTGGCGGCGGTCCGCAGGGCGGACGGCAACCAACAAGGCAAGTCCCGGCGTCCGTCCAGAAGCCCCTTGAGGCCTCCTCGGGGAAGGAGATGGTTGCGGGCAAACTCGGCGGCAAGTCGATCGACGAGTTCACCGAAGCGTTCCTCGATTTCCCGTCCGGTATGCTCGCGGACAGCTTGCTGCCAATCGAGCGGCTGGTCCGAGCCGGCCGCGCTGCTGCCGCTCGACGAGGCTGGAAACTGGTCGGAGACCTGGTTCAGTTCTTGCAGCAAACCGGCCAGTTGATCGCGGAGCAACGCGAGGTCGCCGCGGATTACTCGCACGGCGCGTTCCGCGGCCCAGTATTCGGTCTGTTGGAGACGCAAGCCGAAAACCGTCTGCCATGCCTCCCATACAAGACGCTCATCCCGACGGCCGCGGAACCACCCCAATCGACTCCGTTTTCCAGTGATCTTCTCCGCGATGGTGCGGCCGAGGCGGGCTTCCAAGTTTCTTGCATCGCTAGGGAACTGCTTGATCAACTCGTTCAGTTGGTCCTCGAGCCGCTGGATGATCTTGCGAACGGCTGCCGCAGAGAGATCGCTCTGTTCGGCGACTTTCCAGAGGTCGTTGCGGATCGATTTCGCACGGTTTAGGGCCAGTTCTTTCGCCTGAGAGGAGAACCGCCACTGCCAGGTTGCGGGCGAAAAATCGTCCGGCGGCGTCTCTCCCAGCGGCGGGCCGACCGAGGCGGTAATCTCCGCAAGGATTTCTTGGGGCGAACGTTCGGATAGCCGCGCCAGCACCGGAGCCAATACGCCACGGGCAAACTGCTCGGGCGGCGAACCGAGAACGTCCTGTACGAGGCGGCGCATGTCGGAGAGAATCGCGTCGGCGCCGAGCCCGAATTCGTTGATACAGAGGTCGGTCACCCGCGCAATGTTCTGTTCGATCTGCGTCTTCTCGCCGTTCGCCTCTCCGGGACGTCGCGCGGTGCGCGAGGCGACCGGCTCGCCGCACCACCGGCGCAGAACGGCGTAGGCGAGCCGATCGGCGGTCCGCCCAACGAGGCCGCTGTGAAGACAACCGGCGCGGCTCAGACCGAACGTGCGATATCGGATCCCGGGCTCGTCGGGTGCAAGACCGGCGGACGATTGCCCCCGGCAGGCGTCGAAGAGAGGGCCCGCGTTGGTCGCGGTGTTCAGATAGAGGTATTCGGCCACGATGTCGGCCGCCCGAGCGTGTTCCGCGCCGTCGAGGTCCTCGCCGACGGAGACCACGTAGGTGTCGTGAAACGTAGGGCCGCGGCCGAAGGCCGGCAGTCCACATGCGTCATCCCCGGGATAGCCTTCGCGGCAATACTGCTCCAGCTCCATGAGGCAGACGCACGCATTGGCCGCACCGAGGGCCGCATCGTTACCGCGACGGGCGGAGCCGTGCAGAAGGAGGCCACAGACGCCGGCTTCAGACAGACGCAGTTCCTGCAGGGCATGGCGGACCAGATAGGCCGTATCGATCACCATGCCGCTGCCCGAGCCGCCGGAGATCGAGGCCACCAGGAACACGCGAGGATCCTGTGTCGCGATCTTCATGCCGGTCGCGTGAGCCGATGCAGAGAGAGACTCCTGGGAAGTGATGGTCTGGAGGACCGTTCGGATCCGCTCCAGGAGCGCCTTGCTGTGGTCGACCAGAGCCAGACGCCCCAACGGGCGCAGACCTTCTGTTTGCAGCGAATTGGGAATGTTGTACAGCCAGCGGCGACTGAGCCATTTCAGCAGCCGGTCCGATTCCCCACGGTAGTGGCCCGGGCGGCGCAACGGCATGAGTAAGGTTTCGCGATGTTCCAGGGCAAACGCGTCGCTGCCTCGGGTCGCATCGTGAATCTCGCGCCGGTCCGTATCGACCAGGAGCATTGCCAGGCTGGGCACGGCAGACACTTCGCCAAACCGGTTCTGCCAACGAAAGCGGAGACGCTGCAATACTTCTGCCGCCGTACCGCCAATCCCCAGGACCAGCGTGGGCCGCAATTGTGGACCCGATTCGGCGGACACCGGCGGAAGCTGCTTGGGCGACGCGGGCGACGCGGCCAAAACCAGGGGGCTCAGCTCCTCGCTCGCTGCCTGCGGACGACGCGTCGACCTCTTCGCGTTACCCTGCCCGATGAGTTCGGTCGCCAGGACCGATCCCGGAGTGGTGTCGTTTGCCGAATCGGGAAGGACTTCGGGCTGCCTGGCTCGGCCGCTGCGGCCCGTATCGCCGAGAAGAGCCTCGACGAGAGCGAGGCAGCTCGGAAAACGGTCGGCCGGATCTTTGGCGAGCGCCCTGGCGATTACCGGTCGGTCGGCCTCGGGGATCGCACCGAGTTGGGGCTTGCTGTAGCGATGCTGGGAGGCCAGTTGGGCGGCCGTCCGGCCGGGAAACGGCAGCACCCCGGAAAGCATCTCCTGGTAGACGATCGCCAGGCTGTACTGATCGCTTGCCGAACTGATCGTATCGTCGAATGCTTCGGGCGGCGCGTAAACGGGCGTGAGGCCCTCGACCAGCGAAATATTGGTGTGCTTGAGGTCTTTGACCAACCCGAAGTCGGCCACCTTCACGTGATTGCCGAGCAGCAGGAGGTTTTCCGGCTTGATATCGAGATGCTGGAGTGAATAGTGCTCACGGAGGTAATCCAAGGCATCGGCCGCGTCGGCCAGATAGCGAAGCAACTCGTCGCGAGGAATGCCTGCGGCACCGCCCGCGCGACACTCGTCGAACCGATCTTTGAGGCTCCGTTCAGCCAACTCGGTGATGATGATCAACTGCCCGTCGATCACCTCGACGCGTTCGAGCGAGAGGAGAAAGGGGTGACGGGCTTCTTTGATCCGGCTGAGGGCCTTGAGCTCGCACGCGGCGCGTGTCTCGTCAAGATGGCCGTAAACGAACTTGACCGCCTTTTCCAGTCCGCCGGGCGCTTCGGCACGCCAGACTTCGCCGTATCCTCCGGCGCCGATCCGCTCGCGAATCGTATAGCCGGCGATCGGCTCGTTCTTGTTCATTAGCGGCGTTGACACGGCACTTCTCAAGTAGGAAAGCGTCTATCCTTGTTCGCCCGACTCAAAGCGATCGGATTGAAGTCCGGGTATCCCGAAACGGGAGTCCGAAAGTCGGGCGAAAGTTCCTTGTGCAAACCGGCAGCCCGCCCGGCGGCACACCTCCGCATCATCGTCCCGGACGATGCCCGTGGCGATGACACTCGCGCCGACGTCGGTCGCGGCTCGCACGATTTCTTCCAGCTCGCTTCGGCGCTTAGCGCGGCGGGTAAGACCTTGCGTGAGCCCCGGCGCCAATTTCAACATTTCGGGCGGGTTGCGTCTCTGTTGCGCAATCCGCAGCGCGCCGGAACTGAAGTCGTCGTAGGCGATCGATACATTCGCTTCGCGGAGCCGGGCGCAAAACTCCTGGAAATAGCTGCTGTCGCTTACGGCGTTCTCCGGGACCTGGACAAACAACGTCCGCTGCTCGCCGAGTGTCGAAGCAAGATGCTCGAACGATTCCGCGAGGTCCTCCGAACCGAGCTCGGAGGCGTCGAGCGGAACCAGCAGGAAGCTCTTCGCCGGCTGCCCCATGGCCCCTTCGACGGCGAGGAGCCGGCTGAGCCATCGCATACGGGCGGTGAGCCGGCATTCGGCGGCTGTCAGGACGGTTGTCGCCTGAGACGGCCGGACCTCGCAGTGTTCGGCCGCTTCGTACCCGGCAATGCGACCGTCGAAGAGATCGATTACCGGGTGATAGACGTGTACGAACCCTCGATGCACGATCACCTCGTGCAATCTGCGGATTTCGTGAATCGCGGCTTGAGAATCGGCGCCCCGTTGGCCGTCGCTCATTGCGAGGTCGATCAACTGGGTCGCCGTCTGGCGCGACGGCGCCGGTTTCCCGGAAAAGAAGGCGAACTCGACGTCGGCAAAGGCGATCAGATCGCCGTCGTGGAGCACCGCTTCCTCGATGGACTTCCCGTTCAGAAATGTGCCGTTCGTGCTGCCGAGATCCTGGACGCGATAAATGCTGCCGCGTTTCAGGATCGCGGCGTGTTCGCGCGACACGCGGCCGGAAGGAACGTGCAGGTCGGCCGTCTCATTGCGGCCGACCGTGAACGGAAACGAGTCGAGCCATATCTGCTCGGATTTCCCTCCGTCCGCCCCGAAACGCTCCAGGCGGGCAGTATCGGCGGCGCGCTCGCGGATAATCTGGGTTTGCATAGGAGGCGCTAAAAACGGCATCGAGAAGTCAAGACGGGATTCATCCCAACGGAAGTATAGCATCACCGGCGTACGCATGGACCCGATTTGCCCATCCGACCGGTATGACCTAGAGTGGATGTGGTGCGCCATTGCGGTTTGCCTATCGCTCCCACGGCCGAATATGTCAGGTTCCCACGATACTTACTCGCCGACGGTTCTACTGGTTGCGCGGGATCGCGCGCTTTTGCGGAGCGTGTCGCGATTCTTGAACCTGTTCGGCTATCGCGTCCGGCAGGTTGCCGAAATGCCACGCGCGCTAAGGCTGCTTGAATCCGACCGGGCGCCGTTGATGATCGTCGACGGGGAAAACTGCGAGCGGGAGGCACTCGAATTCTGCCGCCGAGTTTCCGGCTCCGATCGCGCCGAGCACACGCATATCTTGCTGCTGATCCCTTCGCCGAATGACCTTGACATCGCCGACGCACTGGAAGCCGGCGTGGACGATTTCCTCGCAAAACCCGTTGTCTATGGAGAGCTGCTCGCGCGCTTACGAGCGGGCGCGAGGGCGTGGCAACTCGAAGATCGGATTCGCCGACAGCGCCAGGTGGAGCCCGTAACGGGTCTGCCCAGCGCCGCAATGCTGCACCAACGACTCGCGAGACTGCTGTCCGGTCCGGCGCCGCGCCAAGCGGTTGCGTGCGTCGTCTTCGACCTGGACTTCTTTCGGCCGGTTGAGCGGACTCGCGGCAAGGCCACCGCTCGTGAGGTGCTGCGGCGCGTCGCCGATCTGCTCCGCGATGCGTCTGACGAGACGGTCTTTCCGGCTGCGCTCTTCGTGAATCGATTCGGTTGCGTTTTGGCCGGCAAGAGCGTGCAGCAGGCTGCCGATTGGGCCGAAGACCTCCGCCGGACGATCACCCAGACGGAATTTGCGGTGGATGGGGCGGGGACCGCGCTGTCCGTATCGGCTACTTTTGGCATTGCTGCGGAAGAAGGGAGTACGGTTTCCGCAGACGACTTGCTGGCACGAGCCTCCGACGCTCTGCGGTTGGGGAAACTGTCAGGCAGAAACTGTGTGGTCCGGCAGGGCGAATTTGCCGAGGAGGAAACGGCCTGCGCGGACCTGGCCTCGCCGGGAAAACTTTTCGAGCGGACCACGGCGCACGACGTCATGACGCCGAACTGCCTCGTGCTTCGTCAAGGCGATCTGGCGACGGCGGCCGCCCTGTTGGACCGGACGAAGCTTGAACTGATCGCCATCGTCGATGACCACGGACGCTATGTGGGAGCCTTTACCTCCGAGGAAGTCGCCGAGGAGCCGTCGGACGACGATGATTCCTCAACGTCGGCCGGTCAACCGATTGCCGCCCAGGTGCCGTCGTTCGACGTCGCCACCCCGTTTGTGAATCTCCTCGAGTTCTTCGCTCAACGCGGAGGGAGGGCGGCCGTGATCGTCAACGATCAAAGGCCCGTCGGCTATGTTACGGCCCAGTCTCTGGCCGAGTTGACGATGCCGCCATGCCTGGCATGCTCCGAGCTGCCGCGATTCGGATCGCACTACCTCGTCGGGTCCGCGCCGCTGCCTGCCGTGGCTTTCTTGGACTCCTAGCGCCAGACGGTTCTCGGCGAACATTGAAGATAACGCGGCATTCTGCTAGCATGGGGCGATCGTGAACTTCTGGGAGTTCCGCGGTCAATGCCCTCCACCCGACAGCCATCCCCGGCTGCAATCAGCACTGCGCAGTCAAAAGAGGTCCTTCATGGGTCGACTTCCCGCTGTGATTCGCACTTACCATTTCCTCGTGCTTATGCTTGTGGCCTTGGACGGCGCCGCGGCAAACGGCGCGGAGCGAGACATTCCGAAGCCCCTCCCGGACCATCCGGGAAACGTCTTCCTTGAACCGGAGGAGGTGATCCTCCCCATCCCCGCAAGGACTGCCAAGTGGAAGCTGCTCGACGTCGACGAGAAGGCCGTTGGCGAAGGGGACGTCGCGGAAGGGCAGGACATCTCGCTCGGCAATCTCGGTGTCGGCTGGTACCGTGCCGATTTCGTCGATCCGGCAGGCGAACCGACCGGGTGGACAACAGCCGCGGTGCTCACGGGACTGAAAGCCCCGGTTCCCGACGATTCGCCCGTGTGTACCGACTCGGCCACCGCTTGGTTCGCGCGCCGCTACGAGGACCAGCCGGCGCATCAAGAGATCCTGGCAAACCTCGCTGCATTGGCCGGGGTGAACTGGATCCGCGATCGTCTGGCCTGGGGCGAGGTCGAGCGAAGTCGGGGCAAGTTCACCGACGAATCGATCTACGATAGCTCGGCGACTCTGGCGGCAGACGAGGGGTTAAGGGTATTGCAAGTCTTTCATAGCACACCCGGGTGGGCGGCCGACAAGACGCTGGACGGCGAGCGGGCATGGTCGCGATTCCCCCGGGATCTGCGCGATCAGTACGCTTTCTGCAAAGCCATGGCCAGGCGATTCCAAGGCAGGGTGCAGGCCTGGGAGCCATGGAACGAGGCAAACATCGAACCTTTCGGCGGACACACCATCGACGAGATGTGCTTTCTGCAGAAGGCCGCGTACCTCGGTTTCAAGGCGGGCGATCCGGACCTGAAGGTCTGTTGGAACGTCTATGCCGGCTCGGGCTCCCCGCTGCACACCGAAGGAGTCATCGCCAACGAGGCATGGCCCTACTTCGAGACGTACAACATCCACTCCTACTCCGAACCGGAGCAATACGAGAGCCAGTTCGCAACGGCGCGGCAGGGTGCCTGCGGGCGGCCGATCTGGATCACCGAATGCGGCATTCGGCTGACGACCGACGACAAACACCCATGGGGCGATCTCACCTCGGAGGATGAGCGGAAACAGGCTCGGTTCCTTGCGCAGTCGTACGCCAGCAGCCTCTTCGCCGGCGCCGAGCGGCACTTCTTCTTCATCCTGGGCAACTACATCGAGCGCGGTGTGCAGTTCGGGCTACTCCGCCACGATCACACGCCGCGGCCCGGTTATGTGGCGTTGGCCGCCGTGGGTCGCCTTCTCGCCGGAGCGGAATGCCTCGGCCGCGTGTCCCCGACAATCATCGCCTTCCGTGCGCAGCCGGATGGTCGCGATCAGGAGGTCCTGGTCGCATGGGGGAAGGATAGCCCGTGGCCGCTGCCGGCGGATCTGCAGATCGACGCCCTGTTCGACTACCTGGGGCGACCGATGGGCAAACAAGCACCTTCGACGCTCGGCCCCGGCGCCTTATTCATCCTCTTGCCGCCGGGCGACTGCCGAAAGCTCACGCTCGAGCCGCCGCCCGACAAAGCGCCTCGCCGGGAAGGAGAGCCGTCGCCGGTCGTACTTCAGCTCGCTCTACCCGCCCGCACCGCGAAGCTCCGCAGCCAGTCGCATGAAATCGAGCCGGGCGCGGACTCGGACCTTCCGCTGCTGGTCTACAACTTCGCCGAACGGCCTGTCTCCGGCACGCTGGCGGTCGAGAATGCACCGGCAGACTGGGATGTCGGCATCAGCAAGGAGCCGATTCGCGTCGAGCCGATGGGCCGTCAAGAGGTAAAGGCAAAGGTCAGGATGCCCGCCACCGGCGGACTGAACCTCGTTTCCGGCGAGTGGCTCAAGTTGCGCGGTGACTTTGGCCCCATGGGACGACCGGTTCTTGCGTTTCGGCTGTCGGCCGACCTCGTCAAACTCGAGCCCGCCCAGACGCAGTCGATCCCTTCGGCCGAAGAGGCCGCCAACTGGCAGGACAATATCGTGCAGAAGGCCACCATGAGCCGTCAGCCGCGACAGCCGAGCGGAACCTTGTTCGAAATGCAGTTTGCCGATACCGATCCATGGGCCTACCCGCGGCTGCCGCTGAAAAAGGCGGAAGTGCCTGCGAACCGCTATGACGGGCTCGCGCTAAGTATCGAGGTGCTCGAGGGGACGGGCACGGTCCGCGTCCAGTTTATCGAGGAAAGCGGAGCATCCTACCTCGCCGAGACCGGCATCGACGACGACGGCCGCGAACTGCAACGCACCGTGGTGTTGTTTCGAGATTGCACATGGAGCCCCTTTTCGAAGCCGGACCCGGACGGCAAGCTGCAACCAGCCGACATCCGTACGATTCTCGTGGGCATCAACTCCAAGCCGGACTCGCGCGTGAAGATGGCGGTAACGGACCTCGAGTGGGTACGATTCTGACGGAAGAGCCGAACCTGTGAGCAAAGCCGTGCCCAGCAAACTCTCACCCTTGCAACTGGACCTTGAACAACTGCGGCGCAACCTGCTCCGCCAGGGGGAGCCCGAGCGAGTTTTCCAGTTCGAACACGGGATCGCCGCCAATGTAAAGGATGAGATTGCCCGCCGGTTCGACCTGCCGGGCTCTTCAGGCGGCGATCCACCCTGTGCGTGGCAGCGAGAGGCTGACGTGCAGCGGTCCCTCGGTTTCGAGATCTTTCGCGTCTGGCTGCCGGGCGGCGAGTTCGACGTGGCCGGCTCGCTCGGCACCACGTGGGCCCAGGAGCACGCCGGCCCGATCCAATCGTGGGAAGATGTGGATCGCTACTGCTGGCCGGACCCCGCCGACATCGACTATGCCCAACTCGACCACTACGAACGGCACCTCCCCGAGGACATGGGCGTTTACCATGTCGTGAAGGTGTGGGAAGTCGTTCGCGAGCTCTTCGGGTTCGAGTCGTTCTGCTGGAAGATGCACGAGGAACCGGACCTGGTCGAAGAGGTCATCCGCCGCGTGGGCGAGTTTCACTTGGCGATGGTTCGCGCCCTGTGCGACTACCGTTGCGTCTTTGCCGTTTATGCGGCGGACGACTACGCGCACAAGAGTTCGACCATGATGGCCCCGCAGTACATCACGGAACGTTTCCTTCCCTGGCACGAGCGGATGAGCCGCTGGGCGCACGACCGCCGTAAGCTGTTCTTCTTTCATTGCTGCGGTCGCGTTGATCCGCTGATGGACCACCTGATCGATTCCGTGAAGATCGATGCCAAGCATTCCTTCGAAGAGAACGTTGTCCCCGTCACTGAAGCGAAACGCCGCTGGGGCGACCGTGTTGCGCTGCTCGGTGGGCTGGACGTCGACTTCATTTCCCGCTCCGACGAGCAGGCTATCCGCCGCCGCGTTCGCCGGACGCTCGATGTTTGCCAACCCGGCGGCGGGTACTGCCTCGGCCTGGGCAACTGGGTCACCGACTACATCCCCGTCGATAACTACCTGGCCGTGCTCGACGAGGCACGGCGATACACCGCTGGAATTTGACACTGCAAGCACTGGGTGCTCTTCAAGCACATTCCCGAACATTTCCTGCAACCAAGGGTCTCGGACTGAAACGCCCGGCCCGCGCGGGCTGATCTTTAAGGGGCCGTAAGAAAACAAGTCATACACTTTGACGTAGGGTGGATTTTAATCCACCCGGAAAACAAAGGGTGGATTGAAATCCACCCTACGACTCAGGTTATTCTTTTACGGCTCCTAACCGGTTGGCGGATGCCGTTCCTTAGGAAAATACGGAGACTACGCGTGAAACCCCGTTGCCGAAAACGGATTCCAACCGGAGCGTTGCTAGGGGTGACGCTCCTCCTCTGCGTCGGCATGAGCCGCGCGACGTCCTTCGGCAGTCCCAATTCCGATCGCCCACCGAATGTCGTCATGATCATCAGCGACGACCAGGCTTACGACGATTTCGGTTTCATGGGAAACCCGCACGTCAAGACCCCGAACCTGGACCGGCTGGCGGCCCGTTCCGCGCGGTTCACCCACGCCTACGTACCTACCAGTTCCTGCCGGCCGTCGCTGGCCACGTTGCTGACGGGCCTCTACCCGCACGAGCACGGCATCCACTTCAACCACCCGCCTCCGGGCAATGCGTCCCTGAACCGAATGCCGCACGACGAGTACTATGCGGCGCGCCGCCGGGCCGAGGAGCTTATCCAGGCGGTCCCGGCGGTGCCGCGCATCCTGGCCGCCAACGGCTACCGTTGCCTTCAGACGGGAAAGTACTGGGAAGGCCACTACCGGACCGCGGGCTTCACCGACGGAATGACGACCGGCCAGGCCGCGGGAGTTCCCGGCTGCTGGGACAAGTCGCTCCCCGACAGTTCCGTGGTCGCGCACGGAAACGGGGACATCGGGCTGACGATCGGGCGGAGCACGATGCAGCCGCTGGTGGACTTCATCGACCGACACGGCGACCGGCCGTTTTTCATCTGGTACGCGCCGGTCCTGCCGCACACCCCACACGACGTCTCGGCAGACGACCTCGCCCTGTATGAAAATCGCCCGGAGATACCGCCGCACAATGTCCGCTACTACGCCAGCATCTCCCGCTTCGACCGGACCGTCGGGCAATTGCTGAACTACCTCGATGCCAAGGGGCTCTCATCCAATACGCTGTTTGTCTTCCTCGCCGACAACGGGTGGAAACCCGATCCGAAGCGGCCGGAGCGGCAGCACCCCCGAAGCAAATGGTCGCCTTATGAAAACGGACTTCGAACGCCTCTTCTGCTCCGCTGGGACGGGCATATCCGTCCTGCAACCTGCGACGGTCTTGTGGCAAGCGTCGACGTTGCGCCGACGATCCTCGCCGCGGTCGGCCTGGCATCCAAGACACGCAGCATGTCGGGCAGAAATCTCCTGCCGGTTGTGGAGGCAAAGCAGCCTACCCCCGATCGGCCTGCGTTTGGAGAAATCTATCCCAACGATGCAGTTCGACTCGGACAACCGGCTCGCGAGGTTGAACTGCGCTGGGTCCGTTCCGGACCCTACAAGCTGATTGTGCCCACCGAAGATCCGGGCAAATCGCATCTCTTCGACCTCGACAAGGATCCCCAGGAAGAGCACAATCTCTCTCTCAAGCCGGAATATGCGGAGCAAAAGGCCCGGCTGACAGGTCTTCTGGACCGGTGGTGGGGCATCGAAACGGCGCGGAATGATTCCGCCAGCCCGGCTGCTGCCGACGCACATCGTAGCGGAAAAAATGTGTCCCGCTAATTGCGTCGAGGATACGAGTTGGCAAAAGGAAAATCGACAGGACGAGGAAGACGATGGGAAGAACAAAGGAGAAACTTCGCGTTGGACAGCCCGTATATGGCGGGTGGGTGATGATTGGCCATCCTACGGTCGTGGAGATCATGGCCGGCGAGGGGTTCGATTTCGTCGGCGTCGACATGGAGCACACATCGATCGACGTCCGCACGTTTCACGAATTGGCCCTGGCCGTGAAAGGCACCGGCTGCGATCTGCTGGCACGGCTCCCCTGCTGCGATCCCGCGTTGACGAAGAAAGTCCTCGACCTGGGGGCGACCGGCATTATCGTCCCTTCGGTCAACACGCCCGAACTGGCGTGCCAGTCCGTTGCGATGGCCAAATTCCCGCCCGTGGGAATTCGCGGCGCATCGCTCTGCCGGGGAGCGGACTTCGGCCGGGACTTCGCCAGGTACTTCGCAGATTGGAACGAGGATGTCTTGGTGGTGGTGATGCTCGAGCACGTCGATGCCGTCGCGCAGGCCGGCGCGATCCTTGCCACTCCCGGCATCGATGCCGCCCTGATCGGTCCTTACGATCTTTCGGCCTCGATGGGTCTGCCGGGCAAGCTCGACCATCCGGACGTACTGGCGGCGCAGCAGACGATCCTCGAGGCGTGCCGGGCGAACGGGGTCGCCGCGGGGATCCACGTGGTTGCGGTCGATCCGGCCCAGTTGACGCGCCGCGTCGAGCAAGGGTTCCGGTTTCTTGCTTGCGGCATCGACACCGAGTTCGTACTGAACGGCTGCCGCGCAATGCTGCGAAAGGAAGGCCCATGAGCGAAACGATCCTTGTCACCGAGTTGGGGTATCGAAAGGGCGAGGCCGTTTTCCGGGCGGTCGAGTCGCATCGGGTAATCTGCGTCCCGGCGGGCGAAGCGGCCCTCGCCGACGCGGTCCTCGCCAACGACTGCCGCGCGGTGATCGTGGGAATCGATCCCTATCGCGGTCCGCTCTACGAAGCGTTGGCGCGAACGGCCGACGGGCGCGGCGCCCTCATTGCCCGTTTCGGCGTGGGGCACGACAACATCGACAAACCCCTGGCCGTACGGCATGGAATCCACGTAACCAATACTCCCGGCGCGCTCGATGCGAGTGTTGCCGAGCACGCATTCTGGCTCATGGGAGAATTGGCCCGCCGCGTCGGCAGGGCCGAGGCGAGATTGCGCTCGGGCGACTTTTCCGCTCCGCCGGGGGTTGAACTGGCTGGCAAGACGCTGGGAATTCTGGGGTGCGGCGAAATTGGTCGACGGGCGGCCGTCCTCGGGCGGTTTGGGTTCGGGATGCAGGTGCTGGCTGCCGATATCCGCCCCTTCGACCAACTGCGGCTGCCGGACGAGAACGACCGGGCCGCGCTGGCCAGGCTGGGCCTCGAGCGGTACACGGACGACGTGGAGGCGGTCTTCGGGCAATCGGACATCGTGAGCCTCCATCTGTCGGCCAACGAAAAGACGCGGCAATTCATTGACGCCCGGCGACTGAGTTGGATGAAGCCGACCGCAGTGCTCATCAACACCGCACGAGGTTCCGTGGTCGACGAAGACGCTCTCTACGACGCGATTGCCGACGGACGGTTGGGCGGGGCGGGGCTCGATGTTTTCCAGAACGAGCCCTACGTGCCCGTCACCGCCGACAAGGATCTCCGAACACTGGACAACGTGGTCCTGACGCCCCACATCGGCTCGAACACTCGCGAGGCCAACCGCCGGATGGCCGAAACGGCATTGAAGAACGTGATGCTCTTCTTCGCGGGCCGGATCGACGAGATGAACGGCGTTGCGGCCGCCTGAGGTCGCGGCTGACGGAGTCTTCTTGTCAGCTCCGATACCACTCGACGCGCACATGCAGCATTGAATCAGCCCGGCTGCTTGGAATCAGCCGGGCTGATGGCCCCATCTACCGCGAGCGCAGTGTCTGCGCAACCAGGTACTCCACCGGATTGCAGTCGTCGGTGAAGACCACCCCGCCGGCGAAGTCGTACTCATCGGGATACAGGCAGCCGGAGAAGAGCAGGTTGATCCGGCCGAGATCGTAATCGCCGGTGAGTGTGATCGCATGCGGGGCCACATCGTGCCGAGCGGCCACGATGAAGATGTTCTGCACAACCGCCGCCCCGCTGCTCGGCTGCGTGAGAAAGACGGCATGATGCGGGAACACCGTGTCCAGCGTCCTGAGAACCGAGCGGAAGAGTACCGAGTCGGCCCCTTCCGCGGCGCTGATGATGTTCAAGATGAGCGCGCCCCGCTGCGCCAGCCGCGAGTCGACCAATTCGAAGAACTCGCGCGTGACCAGGTGCGAGGGGATGCATCGGATCCCACTGTAGGCATCGGCAAAAATCAGGTCGTAACGGGCATCCGTCCTGCGGAGAAAACGCCGCGCGTCATCGGCCACCGGATTCATCCGCGGATACTCATCGACGCGAAAGTACTTCCGGCCCACCTCGATTACCGCCGGATCGATCTCGACCACGTCCGCCCGCGCGTCGGGAAATGCATCCAGGAGGGCCTCCGGCATCGCGAATCCGCCGCCCCCGAGAAACGCGGCCTTCTTCAGATCGGGGCAATAGACCCGCGCAAGTTCCCAGTATTGCTGATAGTGCATGGGAAGTTCCCGCGACGCAACGTACTGGCTCCCTTCGGAAGTCGTGTCGAGTTTCAGCTTGCGGAGGCGGTCCCCGTCGGCCGTAGGCTCCTCGGTGACGCGGATACGGTGATAGAAGGTCGTCTGCTCGAACAGCACCGACTCGGCCGCTTCGGGGCTGGTCCAAAGCATCGCACCGGCCGCACCGCCCAGAACCAGTAGCCACGCAAACACGAGCCGCCATCGCCGCGGACTCCGTGCACCCAAGACAGTATAGGCAACGAGCGCCAACGCCCCTACCGCCAGCCCCGTGACGAGGAAGATCGTTCGCAAACGCATATGGGGAATCAGTACGAACCCCGACCCGAAAGTCCCGAATACGCTTCCCAGCGTCGAGAACATCCCCACCGAGCCCGCAGAGATCCCGACGCTGCGATCGTTCCATAACAGGCTGGTCAGCCGAATCGCGAACGGCGAGACCGCCGCCAGCAGACAGCCTGGCAGGGCGAACAGCAGCAATGTGGCCAGCAGGGGCCCACTTACCACGCCGAACCGGGCCACGATGCCATCCAGGGGCACCTGAACCAGCGGTACGAGCAACGTCAGCAGTGCGGATGCCGCCAGTAAATGCCCCAACACAACGTAATCCGGCCGCCGGTCTGCGATCCAGCCGCCCAAATAATACCCGCAACTGATGCTCAACAGGATCACACCGATCAAACCGGTCCACGTGTAGAGCGAGTTCCCGAACCAGGGAGCGAGAACGCGGTTACCGGCTAGTTCGATCGTCATCACCGCGGCGCCGGCCACGAAGGCGGTCAGCAGCAAGTAGAGCCGTCGCAGGACGTCGCCCGCGGACGCACCGGGGAGGTTCCGCGGGACGGACTGGGATATTGAGTTTCGCATCGACTTCGCCTCGGTTCGTTCGCCGGCAATCGTTCACGCCTGGTCGGCGGGCGTCGCCCGCACAGGCCGACCAGGCGGAGCGTTCAGTATATCCGGACCGGGAGTTCTACGAGGCCCTAACAAAACGGGGACAGGCACCTCGCCGAACGCCTTTTCTCCGGGGATTCTCGATGTTTGGCTCGGAGCCAGTCCCCGTTTTGTTAGGGCCTCTACGGTTCCGGGCACCGCGTCGACCGCGGCATGACGCGGACCCGACTTGTGCACAAGAATACCTCAATCCAGTCTGGAGGCGGGAAGATTTGACACCCACGCCCGAAACCGCGGGCAACAGCGGCCGCGGACGAACCGGTTCGGCGCAAAAAAGCGGGCCGGCCCGATAATCGGACCGGCCCTGCCTCCATGATGCTTCACGCTACAACCGGACCTGATCCCTGGGCGGAAACCGACGTTTAAAGGGGGCTTGCCCTTGCGGGCCCGGCCTCCACGTATCAGTCCCACCACCACTGATCGCCGGCCAGTTGGCCCTTGGTCTCGCCTTGGACCTTGGCGACCGCGCCGCTGTCGTCCTTCATGAGATTCTGGGAATCGAGTGCCTGCGTTGCGTCGATGTGCACGCCGCCGCCGATGGGCGTCATCAGCCGGTTGCCTTTCCAGATCGCAGCCACAGTCGAGGCCACCTGTTTCGGCGCGTTGTAGACCTCAACTGCGAACGACTTCTCGTCGGCGAAGAATTCCATGCTCCATCCGGTCTTGCCGTAGAAATCCTCGTGCTGGATGTACGCCGCGGCAACGGCGAGATCGATCAGGTTCCGCAGTTCGGCATAGACCGGCGACCGATCGGCCAGTTCGGGATACTTCTTGGTAAAGCTGGATACGAACACCTGGCTTGCGCGATTGCCTCGCGATGCGGTTCGGCGATCACCTTCGCCGGTGACCATCTCGTCCTCGCCGATCAGTTTCACGCCGTCCCCGACCAGTTCCGCCCCCAATCCGTCCTCGGTAACCCGGACGCACTGATAATCCGGCGTAAAGAACCAGCGGAACAGGGCATTGCGTGAAACCTGCGAGGGATCGGCCCGTTCGACGAAGCTCACCATCCGCACCGGCGGGCGTTCCAGACCGATGCCGATCAGTTTCATCCGGTAGTCGGCCTCGACCATGATTTGGGCAAAACGCGTGGCGGGAGAGACCCCGTGGACCGAAACAGTCTGCATGCCCAGGCTGTTCTGCAAGCCCGTGACGATATACTGGGTCTGCGCGGGGGTAGCGTATGCACCAATACTGCTCAGGAAGCTTTGCATCGCCTGCAGGCCTTCCTGCGTCGGGTCGATGGAGCAACCGATCACCGAGGCCGCTTCGCCGTTCGGCGGAAACGCACGCAAAGCAACTGCCAGATCCTGCAATTGCACGACCGGTCGTCCATTGTTGATCCCCACCATTCGCCCGCTCGGATCGGACAACCATCCTTCAGCCGGGCCGGCGATGACAATATCTTTGCTGTCGGGATAGCAGAACACGAACCGAACACGCTGCAGGCCGGCGAGGCACCGCATTTCTTCCGTCGGAACACCGTCGCGAGCCTGAATCGCCCGCTCGAGCCGGTTGAGCGAGACCTTGCGGAGAGTGCTCGGGGCGAGGACATCGGGGCTCAGCGTCGCACGAGCTGCCGCCATGCGCTGCAACCGCACGCGTCCGCCGAGATCGACGAATACTTGCCGTCGCACGACACCCTGGGCGTCCACGGCCACACCGGCTGCGCCGGCGGTGTTCTGGTTGTTTTGATTGTTCTGATTGTTCTGATTCTGATTATTTCCGCCGCCATCCTGGGCGACTGCCATGGGAGCTGCGCTGAACCAGTGCGCTGCCAGCAGCGCGAGTCCCGCGAGGACCACCAACACGAGGATGCGGCAACCGACGGCTTGCCAACGCATGGGATAAGATCTCCTTCCGGGCTGCGAGAATTCTCTCCAACTTGCTCCCACGGCCAAGGGGCAGAACTGACCGTCGGAGTAGCGACCAACTGAGCGGTCCACGGGCTGGTGCCTCAGCGGACGCAGACGTCTACTATGATCATAATTAGGCAAACTGGGCAAAGCAAGGAACAGTTCGCAAATCTGCCGAATGTTCAAGGCGCCGCCCCCCTCGCATTTGGTAGAACTATCTCCCTGGCTTTTACTAAAGGCTTGCCCGCACGAGGATTAACCGTGCAGAGGAAATGGCCGGCTTTTGTTAATAGCATAATACGACGCTACTGCGTTATCACCTAAAGGCGGGGGTAATACAGACAGGGATATCAGCCGGCTGTTGCTGACGACGAGTACGAAGTCAATCTGCCCATTCACAATGACCCCGCGCCCCGTGCTAGAAGCTGCACAACCGGGAAGCCCCGGGTCAAATCTCGACGTAGAATGGACCAGAAACTCCCTGCCCGCGGCCGGCGCTGCCATCCGCGGGCCCTTTGGTTCAGCAGGGTGAACGCTTGCCTGACGGTCCTTGCACTTCGACTTATATACAGCCGCTTGAGCCAGTTTCTCCGGAGCATGCGAGGTGTGGCCAGGAGCCGGCGCATCCCGACGCCGCTGGTATCTCCTACACCGGTTTCCGGCGTTCTATCGGCAGAACGCCATTGCAGAGCATCCTCCTGATAGCGTTTTGCCTGCCGGCGCTGACATGCGCGGCTGGCGAGGCCGACTCGCCCGGCAACGACGCGCCGACGATTCTCATCGATGCGGTCCATGCGAACGATTTTTCATTGCTTGGACTTCGTCCGCACGTGTACAGCTATCACCAGAACCAGGGATTCCGTCGCGGATTTGAATACCTGGAGTCGAGAGGCTTCTCTCGCGATCTGATGGTCGACGGGCGGTTGACGCCCGAACGCCTTTCGGACAGGAGACTGCTATTTCTGAACCTCGTTTCCGCGGAGCGGCCGCCGTTCTTGGTGTCCGAGATCGAGGCGGTTTGCCGATTTGTCGCCTCGGGCGGATCCCTGTTCATCATCACCGATCACACGAATTGTTACTACCACGCCTACCGCCTGCAACCGCTCTTCGTCGAGTTGGGCCTGGCGACTTTCACGGCCACTGCCTGCGAGGAGCCGCCGTTGACGCTTGGCGACGGGAACGGTTGGATCGCCGTGCGGCGGTTCAAGGAGCATCCGATCACGATTGGGCTTGAGTGCCTGGGCATGCTGACCGGCGGTTGCGTCGATCCCCGGTATGCCGTAGCACTGACCAGCCCACAGTCCTGGGCCGACGAGTGGTCCGCCGGGCTGTATGGCGAGGAAAACGCGCCGGGCTTCTACGGCAACTTCCATCGCGACGCGCACGAACCGGCGGGGCCCCTCGGAATCGTCTTGGCGAAAGAACTCGGCAACGGCCGCATCGTCGTCGTTGCCGATCAGAATATCTTTGGCGACATCTTCATCAACTATGCAGACAACTACCGCCTTTGGCTCAATGCGATGGCCTGGCTTCTGCGGGACGACTCGGTCCGTCCTCCGGACCCCTACGAGCGGAGCCGGAGTCCGAGAATCCTCCTTTACGAGCATTCCGAACGACCCGCGTTCGGAACCGATAGCCCGGACGGCTACTATCATGCGATGGCCTTCTTGAACCGGTACTACTGGACGTTTGCCAACAGCCGACTGACGGGCAGCGCCGATCTGATCGTGCTGGCACGCGATGAAGACCCGCTCGACAACAACGAACTGGAGGCTCTCTGCAAACATCTTCGCCGCGGCAGAAACCTGCTGGTTCTTTCCGCCGACGGTTCGCTGTCGGGGGAAAGAGACGGAGTAGTCCGGCGGCTATCTGCCGCTTTGGGACAATCGGTGTCGTCGAGGGGCGACACCGGCGGCACGGTCCTGCAACTCGCCGCGGGCGGCCGCGTGGAAATATTGCCGAGCGACCTCCGCGTAAAGAACGACAGCATGGCGCCGCCATCCGTTCCACCTTCGGAAACGGAGAGGGATCGCGAGCAGCGACTTCTCGACGCGATGAACCGATTGCTTCCGTCGCCGGTCAATGGCCCGGCGGCTACCGTGCAGACTCCCGGCACCCCCTGAGCCCATCTCGCGTGCGGGTGGAACGAAGGTCGGCCCAGTGCCAGCCGTCATGCGCCCTTCAAACTCGACGGACTGGCGGATGGCAGTTGCAGATGCTTGAACGCACCTGCGCCAGCGGCTAGAATCGCGCACGAATATCCTTGGTGCGGGTACGGCGGACTGTGGCGATGAAATGGTTCCAACGGGAGAGATTCCATGCGCGAATCACGTAGCAAGATTGCGGGCCCGGGACGATTGCGAGGCGTTTTCAACCTGTTGCTGACGATGGCGATCGTGGCACCGGCCGCTTGGGGTGCGGATCCGGTGGCCGAGAAGGAACTGGCGTCCGGAAGGGATCCGAGTTTCGATTCCGTCAGCAGGCACTATCCCGCGATGAAGGCCCCGCGCGAAGCGATCGGGGTGAAAGCGCACCGCGACGAGTTCATCGTCATGCCCGACGGGCGACTGAACTTCACACCGACCCGAGTGGACCATTGGCGAGGACACATTCCGGATAAGTCGGGAAACGCTTACTTTGCGGTAGGTGAGGGCGACATCTGGCTGGGAAAGAGCGGCAGCGGGACGGTCGCGCGAAAACGCCTCGTGGACGGCTACCTGCCGATCGTGATCGCCGAGTACGCGCCGGCGGCCCAGTCCGAGCCGGGATTGAAGTATGAGCAGACCGCTGTGGCGTGGTCGGAAGGGATGAGCCCGGACGAACCTCTTTGGGCCTTCATCCGTCTGAAGGTCTCCAACTCGGGCGACCGCCCCCGCGACGTGGAGGTCACCTGGTGCACAGACTCTGGCGTGGGGCCGGATCGAAAGGTTCGCAAGGTGGCCGCTCGGAAGCTCGCACTGGCGGCGGGCGCCGAGGAGACGGTGTATGGTAAGTTGCCGTTTCTGGACGGCCATGAGAAGGCGGAGGCGAGTTCTGCCGAGGAATTCGAACGGCGTCTGGGAGAGGCCGCCGCGTTCTGGCGAGAACTTCTCAACAAGGGCATCATGATTCGCGTGCCCGAGCAACGGGTCAACGATGCCTATCGCGCCTGGCTGGCCTACACATTCTTGAACGTCGACAAGGTGGGCGACCGGTACGAGCCGCACGACGGCTCGGGGTTTTACGAAGCCATCTTTGGAATCATGGCGGCGAAGTACTGCAACGCGTTGGGTGTGATGGGCTATCCCGACGAGGCCCGAACTTATCTCGATTCGCTGGCGACGCTCATCTCCCCGGAAGGCTGCTTTTTCGTCAGCTTCGGGTTTGTCGACACGGGGACCCTGCTGTGGGTGATGGACCAGCACTACCAGCTCACCGGGGACGAATCGTGGCTCCGCAAGGCGGCCCCGGACATGATCCGGATGTGCGACTGGATCATCCGGACGCGAAAGGCGAGTAAGGCCGAGCAGGCGGCCGATTCGGTGGCCTACGGGCTGATTTCGTCGCGGGTCGGCGTCGACAACCCCGGCACCGACTACAGCTACGTCACGGCGACGAGCCTTTGCACGGGCATGGAAGCGGCGGTCCGCTCACTTCGGACACTGGGCATGAACGAGGAAGCGGGACGCATTCAGAAGGAATGCGAGGCTTATCGGCAGGATATCGAGAGGTCGATGGAGCGAGCCGTAACGGAACACAAGGGCCTCAAGGTCCTGCCCGTGATGCCCGCAACGCACAAGTATCTGAAAAGAGCCGCCTACACTCCGGGCGGCAAGGAAGACGCCGCGCCGGGCGAGGAGTGCTCCGGCCATGGCTACTACGCGCTGTTCGGGAGCATTGTGTTGGAGACCAAGTTCCTGCCGGCCTCGGACGAGCGGTTTCGGCTGATCCCCGAGTTGCTCGAGCGGCGCGACGGCCTTCTGATGGGCATGTGTGCGTTCGGGGGCCGCGGCGGCATCGATCATGCTTTCACGTACGGCTACTGGATGAATTGCCTGGAACGGGGCGAGGTCGAACGCGTGCTATTGGGGTTCTACGGCTCCTTGGCTTACGGAATGTCGCGCGGCACGTGGGCGGGCGTTGAATGCACGAACATGACCACCGGCTCCAACGCGGCAACTCTGCCACACCTGCGTTCCGGAACGCAACAGTTGCGACTGTTACGGAATATGCTGGTTCGGGAAGACGGCGATCAGCTCATCCTCGCGCAGGCAGTGCCGCAACACTGGCTTGTCGACGGAGAGCAGGTGGAAGTGCGCAACGCGCCGACCCGCTTCGGCGAGGTGAGTTACACCATCCGCTCCCATGTCGACGAGCGGCGCATTGTGGTCCATCTGGATCCGCCGACGCGGAGGCCCTTCCGGGCCGTTGTCGTGCACCTGCGACATCCGCAGCGGGCAACGATCCGGCGGGTGTTGCTCGATGGAGAGCCGGTCGAGCGGTTCGCAGACGGGGCCGTCAGGCTGGAACGCCCCCTTCGGCCGACCGAGGTCGAGGTCTTCTACCGTTGACCTTGCATCCGGCTCGGGACCGGATCGTCGCATGGGGGCGTCTACGGGGAACCGTTCACGCCCGTGGGAGAGAGGGGGACAGGTCCATGTTTTCGGCCAGTGGCCTGGAGCCAAAAGACGTCGACCGGCCGAAAAATGGACCAGTCCCCGGCCGTGGGCGTGAACGGTTACGTTTACGGCTTCCGCTGGCATAATGGGAAATGGCTATCTATAATGCCGAAGTGTCATGGAAGGCGTCTGCGGCGGCAAATAACCTCTTGAACGGGTGGAAGACCAATGGCAGGACCGACCATGATCCGACCGGTAGAGCCGAACGACGCCCCATCGATTCGGCTGCTCATGCAGTCGGTGCCGAATCTTTGGCGTGAGTCGTGGAGACCTGACGTGCTCGAGCGGGCGATTGCGTCCGCCGACGGGTTGGCGTTCGTGTGGCAGGAGGGCGACCTTTTGCTGGGATTCGTGTGTGCCCACGATCTCGGTTTTCATGGGTATCTGAGTCAACTGGTCGTGGCCGACAACGCGCGGCGCAAGGGCATCGGCAAGGAACTGGTTCTCCGGGTGCAAAGCGAGTTGGTCGAACGGGGTTGTAATCTGCTCGTTGCCGACGCAACCTCAGAGACTGAAAGCTTCTATCGCAGTCTGGGCTGGCAGCCTTCGCAGGCGACATTCCTAAAGCGGCGGCTCATGGAGTCGACCATCTAGCAAGCCAATGCCGGAGCTGCCACGACTGATCCTGCTGCCGGGGATGGGCGCCGACCACCGGATGTTTGATCCGCAACGGCGGGCGTTTCCCGATCTCTACGTTCCACCATGGATCGCTCCCGAGCCGCACGAGCCGCTCGGACATTATGCGGTCCGGCTCGCGGAAAGGATCGATCCAAGCGGTCCATGCCGAGGTTGTGCCCAGGGCCGGGCACCTGATCAATTTCAGCCATGCCGAACGCGTAAACGGGCTGTTGCGGCGGGCGATGGAAGCCGCAGGTTCGGGTTAACCGCCTCGTCACTCGTACCGCAGCGCTTCGATCGGGTCCAACCGGCTCGCCCGCCGCGCCGGGTAATAACCAAAAAAGATCCCCACCGCAGCCGAGAAGACGATTGCCATGGCAGCGGCCTTGAGGGAGATGACGACCGGCCACGGAGTGCCGCTGATTAAGGTGTTGATCACCTTGGTCGCACCCGACGAGGCGGCAATTCCCAGCCCCAGTCCCACGATTCCACCGATCGTCGAAAGGAGGACCGACTCCACGAGAAACTGCCGCAGGATATCGCGTCCTCGCGCCCCCACGGCCATGCGGATGCCGATCTCGCGGGTGCGTTCGGTCACCGAGACGAGCATGATGTTCATGATCCCTACGCCCCCGACCAACAGCGAAATCCCTGCAATCGATGCCAACAGCGCAGTCATCGTGCCCGTGATGATGCCCAGCACGTTGGCGATTTCCGTGGTGTTCTGCACCTCGAAGTCGGGCCGGTCGCCGGGCTTAATCCGGTGCCGCTCGTAGAGCAACTGCTTGATCTCGCTCTCCGCCAGCGACATCTGCGACGTCGATCGGGCCGAGGCGAGAATCACGTCGACGTTCTCGAAGTTCGAGCCCTGCAGCCGTTTCCGCACGGTCGAATACGGCAGAACGACGATATTGTCCTGGTCGTCGCCGACGATGTTGGCGCCTTTGGCTTCCAGAATTCCGATCACGCGGAAAGGGATATTCCGGATGCGGATCATCTGGCCGAGGGGATTGGTCGTCTGAAAGAGCTTCTCAACGATCGTCTGCCCGATCACGCACACCTTGGCGGCCGCAATGACTTCGCGCTCGGTGAAGAAGCCACCTTGGCGAAGTCGCCAGTTCCGCACCATCAGGTAGTCGGTCCCGGCCCCCATCAATTCACGAGGGCTCCAGTTCATGTTGCCGTAGATCACCTGGCCGCCCGTGCCGACCAGCGGGCAGGCCGCCAGCACGGAGGGGCACTCCTGGGTCATCGCCCTGGCGTCTTCGGCCGTCAGAGTCGGGATGCTGCCGCGCCCGTGCCGGACACCGCCCCCGCGCTTGCTCCCCGGGAAAACCACGATCATGTTCGTGCCGAGACTCTCAAACTGGCCCTGCACCAGTTCGCCGGCACTCTGCCCGATCGAAACCATGGTGGTTACGGCGGCGATGCCGATCACCACGCCGAGCACGGTCAGCCCGGCCCGCATCTTGTTTTTCGCCAGCGCGCGAACCGCAATACGAAGCGTCAGCAGAAAGCTCATTGCCCCTCGATCCCGGTGACCAGTTTGATCCCCTCTTCAACGCCCCCGGAAACCACTTCGGTGTACGCGTAGTCGCTCAGCCCGGTGATGATTTCGATCGCGCGGAGGAATTCGCCGTCGACCACCCACACATGCCTTCGATTCCGCTCCTTGTTGGCCGCGGCACGCTGCGCCGCCGAACGTTGGATCTCCGTGTAGCCTTCGTCGGCCTTGTCCACGGCCCGGTCGCCGGTCTGATCGCCTTCCAGCAGCTTGCGATCCGCCTCGCGAACGTGCTCCTTTACTTTCGGATAAAACCGCAGCGCCGCGTTGGGCACCTTGAGCACGTCGTCGTGCCGCTCGATCTCGAACGAGATATTGGCGGTCATCCCAGGCAGAAGCTTGCGCTCGGGATTGGGCGCTTCGACGACCACCGTGTAGGTCACCACGTTTTGCACCGTCGTGGGGTTGACGCGTATCTGATCGATCTCGCCTTCGAACAGGTCATCCGGATACGCATCGACGCTGAACAGCGCCTTCTTCTGCCGTCGCTGGGCTTCGCCGATCAGGCCGATCTCGGCCTCGTCGACCGACGCAAACACGTGCATCTTCTTTTCCATGTCCGGCGCGACGACGAACATCTCCGGGGTCTGGAACTGGGCCGCGAGCGTCTGGCCGGGGTCGATTTTGCGGTCGATGACGATTCCGCTCACCGGCGAGCGGATCTCGGTATACCCGAGGTTCGCCTCGGAGTTGTCCAGATTGGCCTCTGCCTGCTTCACACCGGCCTCCGCGACCGTGAGCTCGGCCTCCAGCGCCACGCGTGCGAACTTGTACTTGTCGATTTCGGCCTGCGAAATGTACCGCTCGTTCTCTGCGCGCAGGCCCATCGCACGCTCCTCGTCGTTCATGGCCTGCTGAAGCTGGGCCTTAACGCGGGCGACCTCGGCCTTGCGGATTGCCAGCGAGGCTTCATCGCGAGCCACCGCGGCCCTGTAGATCCGCGGGTCGATCTTCGCCAGCAAGTCGCCCTCGTTCACCTCGTCGTTGTAGTCGACAAACAGTTCCTCGATCGGCCCCGAAACAAACGACCCGATCTGCACCTGCAAGACCGGCTTGATGGTCCCGTTGGCGTTGACCACCGACACGATGTCGCCCCTGACGACTTTCGTGTCGCGGTATTTCGGCGCATTTCTCGCCTTCCAGTACGCCTTCGCGTACGGCAGCGCCGCATAGACTCCGCCGACGAGGACCCCTACGATGACCAGCAGTTTGACCAGTGTCTTCACGCCGAGCGCTCACCTCCACCCGTCCGTCGGTCCCACACAGTACATTCGCTACGGAGCAATCTTTCTTAGGGGTTTATTGTAACGGGAAACAAGCGTTTCCGGGCGCGCCCCCGCTTGAAAGTTAGTGAATGCTAGCCGTTATGGGCAGGACTGAGCTCGTCCGCCCATGGGCTCCGGTAGGAGAATTCCTTCAAACGCCGCTCCGCTTCGGCATCCCCGACGATCTGCTCGCGTTGCGGATCCCATCGCACCGGTCGGCCAACGGCCTGTGAGAGGTATCCCAGATGGCCGGGCGTGATCGAGCGATGCGCGATTTCGGCCGAGGTGAGACAGGCCCCGCGGCAGCGGACGGCATCCAAGAAGTCTCGCGCGTGACGGGTCGGCTCTGCGATTTTCAACGGCCCCGGTGTGAAGTCCGCTTGCGTCCACCTCGGATCCGAGGCGTCCATTTTGCCCCGGGTAACGAAGATCCAGCCGTCTTCGCCGATGAGTTTCAGCCCGTTCGGATACCGGTTGGAGATCGAACTCGTCGCCCCGCCGGGATACTCGCAACGGATTTCGTAGTCGCGCGGAGTGTTGTAGACGTCGGTCTCGGGGTACTCCCAGCCGACGGCTTCAACCTTCGTCGGACCGCTGCGATCCATCTCGAGAGCCCAGTGGGCGATGTCGTTGTGGTGGCCGATCCAGTCCATGAGGGTCCCGCCGCCATAAGCCAAGTGCCCCCGCCACCACCGATGATGCCTGGCCCGCATGTACGGGAGCTTGGGAGCGGGTCCGCACCAGAACTCGTAGTCCAGGTGTTCCGGTGGCTCCTGCACGGTCGTATCGCCCTGTGGTTCGGGGTAGCCCTCCGGCAACCCAATCTCCACGTGCCGGACCTTGCCGATCACGCCGTTGCGAACCAATTCCACCGCGCGTTGAAAGAGGGCATCCGACCGCTGCTGCGATCCGGCCTGAAAAACGGTCTTCCGCCGCTGGGCCTCACGGTAAACGAGCCGGCCCTCGCCGAAAAAGTGAGTGACGGGCTTTTCGCAGTAGACATCCTTCCCCTGGCGCATCGCCTCGATCGCGGTCAGCGCATGCCAATGATCGGGCGTCGCGACCACGATGGCATCGAGATCGTCCCGTGCACACAGTTCGCGATAATCGCGATGTGCTGCGCAGCCGCGATACTTTCCGGTGGTCCGCCGGGAGTAGCGCGTTTCGACCGCCTTGACAGCCGGCTCCACGCCGAACGCGCGGCCCTTGCCCCAGGGATTGTCGCGGTAATGCAATGTATCCACGTCGCAGACGGCTACGATTTGCGCGTCGTCCTCCGCGCCGAACCACTCAAGCAAGTTGAAACCCCGCGATCCCACGCCGACGACGCCGACCGTCAGCCGCTCGCTTGGGGCAGGCCGGCCATCGCGGCCCAGCGCGGAAGCCGAAACGAAAGTCGGCACAGCCAGGGCAGCCGCAGTCCGGAAAAATTGGCGACGATTGCTGTGTCCACTCATCAGGGCCATTGATACCTCTTCTCGGGGAAAGCGAACCGGAACGGTGGTACCGTGGCGTCCCCCTACGCCGGCCCCATTGTCGCCTGCCGCGCGCGTCCCGGTCAATGGGCTGCCCCCCTTACGTCCGCGAGCCCCGTTCTTGCTTGTTAGCGGCGCCCAGGCGAACCTAGCGCTGGTCCGTCGCCTCTCATCCTATAGAATGCCAGGCGACGGCGCCGCAGACCTCAGACCGTTTCCCGTTCGATCAGGATATCGCCCATGCAAGACGACAAACGGCTGCTCCGCAAGTTGAAGCGAGAAATCAAGCGGGCCGGCAATCGCAAGAGGCGTCGATATCTCAAAGATGTCCACGCGGACGCGAGCGACTTCCGATTCGGCCGCAACCGGTCCGACGTCATGAACGAGCCCCGCCGGAAGGCCGACACCGAACGGCACGGTCAGTCAGCCGAGTGAAAGGCTATCCGGAAACGGGGACAGGCACCCTACATCTTGTATAAACTCGGGCTCCGAGACACGCCATCCGGGAGCCAGTCCCCGTTTCCGGATAGCCTCTGAGTCGCCGCCGACGCGGTACCGGCTCAAACCTCCACAATCCGCAACGGCAACTCGTCGGGCATCGCTCTTCTCAGCACGGGCTCAGCCACATTGTAGACGGGAATGCCGGTCCGCGTCTTTCCTTCAGGCTTCCCGCGGTGCGCATGGCCATGAAAGACCATCGTCACTTCGAATCGATCAAGCGGTTCCTCCAGATGGCTCGATCCGAGGAAGGGGAAGATCTCGGGCGGCTCGCCCTCCACGGTCTCCTGGATCGGTGCATAGTGCAGCAGCACGACCCGCCGCTCTTGCGAGAGACGACTTAATACCGCTTCCAGCTTGAGCATCTCATTGAGCGACTCCTGCACAAACGCCTTCAGGGTCCGTTCCCCAAAGGAGGCCAGCGCGCGTCGCCCGAAGCCGCCGCCAAACCCCTTGACACCGGCGAACGCGACGCCCCGGATCTCGCACGCATGGCCGTCGAGCACGTGGACTCCCGCGTCGCAAAGGATTTTCTGGATCTCGTGCTCATGGTCCGAGTCGAAGTCGTGGTTGCCCAAAACGGCCAGGACAGGGATGCGAATCGACCGCACGTCGCGAGCGAGTACCTCCGCCTCCTCGGGCCGTCCTCGGTCGGTAAGGTCGCCGCACAGGAGCAACACGTCGGCTTTGTCGCTCGCTTCGGTCAGAAGGGCATGGATGCTCTCGGAGCGCGTCGACGTGACGTGGATGTCTGAAGTAGCGGCAATGCGCACACGGTGATCCTGTTCTGCCACGGTCTTCGTCTCCCAAGGAGCGTACGATTCGCGATCCGTTGGCGGCTGCTTTTCGAGCCCCCCTATTCACTGCAAAATCCGTGCCTCGGGCACGCCGTTTGCGGTGCTTGTCGGTGAATTACGCATGATTCGCATGAGCTGAGGACGTCGACGATGGGAACTCACTGTTTGAGGATCTCCGATGAAACTTCATGATACCAATTGGGGTAGATCATGTGGCCAGGCAGGCGACTTCTACCGTGCTGCCCTGCTGAAGCTGCAGCAGGAGGGCCTGCGATTTCTGATCGGCGGCGCCTACGCGATGGAGAGATACACCGCAACTCCCCGCCGCACCAAGGATCTCGACATCTTCGTCCTACCCGACGACGTCGGGGCAGTGCTTCGCGTGCTGGGTTCTCTCGGCGCGCAAACCGAATTGACCGATCCGCGTTGGCTGGCCAAAGCACTGGCGGGAGAGGACTTTATTGACATCATTTTCAATGCGAGTAACGGCCTGTGCCCGGTGGACGAGGCATGGTTCGACCATGCGGAGACGGTGGACTTGTTGAACCTGTCGGTCGGGCTCTGCGCGGTGGAAGAGATGATCTGGCAAAAGGCCTTCATCATGTCGCGTCACCGCTACGACGGCAACGAAGTCGCCCATCTTCTCCGCGCCCAAGGAGCAAAAGTCGACTGGGACCGGTTGCGGCGGCGGTTCGGAGAGCAGTGGGAGGTGCTGCTGAGCCACTTGATCCTCTTCCGGTACGTTTACCCCGGCGAACGCGGACTCGTGCCCTCATCCTTGATGACCGAATTGACCGGGCGGCTGGCAGGGGAGATCGAGAGTTCTGCCGAGGTGGAGCCCAAGCTCTGCCGAGGATCCTTTATTTCGCATACCGATTATTCCGTCGACATCCGCGAGTGGGGCTATCTTGACGCCCGCACAATGGGAGAAACGTGATTGCCACCCGGCTGCATCCGGGCGGGCTTGGGGGCACGTTTTTGCGGCGCGGACTGGCAACGGGGCGGGAACCTGCCGGCAGTGGACGCCGTGCGCGTTGCGTCTTACCGGCGTGCCCCCTAATCGTTGCCGCACACAACGGGGCGACGGCCTGGGCGGCGCTTCGAGAATGCCCTACAATGGTTGGCATGACTGTCGACCTGATCCTTGGCACCGCCGGCCACATCGACCATGGTAAGACCGCGCTGGTCAAAGCATTGACGGGCGTCGATACCGACCGGCTGCCCGAAGAAAAGCGCCGAGGCATCACCATCGAACTCGGATTCGCCGAACTGGATCTGGAGGGCTACCGCCTCGGGATCGTTGATGTCCCAGGCCATGAGCGGTTTGTACGAAACATGCTGGCGGGGGCTACCGGCGTTGACCTCGCCCTGTTGGTGGTCGCCGCCGACGACTCGGTCAAGCCACAGACCCGCGAACACTTGGAGATCCTCCGGCTCTTGGAACTAGACGCGGGTGTGATCGCCCTGACCAAGTGCGACTTGCCCGCCCCCGACTGGATCGACCTGGTCGAGCAGGAAGTCCGAGAGCTTGTCGCAGGTACCTTCCTGGCCGATGCCCCGCTGGTGCGCACCAGCGCAATGACCGGCGCCGGAATGGAGATGCTTCGCCAGGCGCTGGCCGGAGCGGCACAGAGGGCTGCCGGCTCGCCACGGCGGCAGCGGGAGGCAGGTCCGTTCCGTATGGCCATCGACCGCTCGTTCACCATCGCCGGACACGGCACGGTGGTGACAGGAAGCGTGTCTAGCGGGCGGGCCCGCGTGGGCGACGAGTTGGTTGTCGAGCCGAGCCGCACCGCCGTCCGCGTGCGAGGTTTGCAGACCCATGCTCGCCCGGTGGACGAGGTCCGCCGCGGCCAGCGGGCAGCCGTCAACCTCGCCGGCATCCACCACGAGCAGCTACAACGTGGACAGGAACTGGCTTCTCCCGGCCACCTCGAGCCCAGCCGGCGATTATCGGTCCAGTTGAGCGTTTTGCCCAGTGTGCCGCGGGCTTTGAAGCAGCGGAGCCGGGTCCGCGTCCACGCCGGAACGGCCGAGGTGATGGCCGTGGTCGTGCTGTTGGAAACCAGTGAACTGCGCCCGGGCCAGCAAGGTCTGGCGCAGTTGATCCTTGCCGAACCCGTCGTAACCGTCTGGAACCAGCCGCTGGTGATTCGCAGCGAATCGCCGGTTACAACGGTCGGCGGCGGACACGTGCTCGATCCCGACGCGCCGCCGCTTCGGCGAGCGGATCGCAACAAGGTCGCCCAACTGGCCAGGCTCGCATCCCACGAGTGCCTCGAGCGTGCCTCGGCCGCCGTCTTCTTCTTCGGCTGGCGGGATTGGCAGCCGGGCGACTTCCCGAGAGTCGCCGGGATTACCGATGCCGCTGCGGCGTACCATGCGCTGCTCGACCGAGGTGACGTCGTCGAACTCCCCGTGTCGCCGGCGAAGACAGTTTGCGTTCACCGCGAGGTGCTCGAGGAAGCTGCGGTTCGTGCCGAGGAGATCCTCGAGCGGATGCACCAGGAGGAACCACTGCGGACGCATCTCGACTCCTCTCGTCTCGTCGCACGGCTCGCCTATCGCGGCGATCGCCCAGTAGCCGAGGCGGTGTTGGCTTGGTTGGCAAAGAAAGGCCGTATCCGTCTGAGCCGTCGCGGCGCCGCTCTGCCCGGGCGCGGCCCGAAGCTCTCCCGCAGCGAAGAGGAATTGCTCACGCGGATTGTCGAGACCTTTCGTGCCGCGGCTTTCCAGCCGCCGAGCGTTGCGGAGGTCAAGAACCAGACGACCCGCAACCAGGCCGCCGTGCCGCAACTTGTCGATCTGGCGGTCGCGCAGGGCGACTTGGTAACAATTTTTCCCGGGATTTTTCTGCACACCGACATCGAAAAGCAAATGCGAGACACGCTCGCCGAACGCCTGGCGGCCGCAAACGGGTTGACGGTCAGCCAGATTCGTGAAATCCTTTCCACCACGCGGAAGTTCGCGGTGCCGCTGTGCGAATACCTCGATCGTATTGGCTTTACGCGACGTGAAGGCGATTTGCGAGTACTGGCAAGGAAGTAGTCGAAAGTTGAGTGTCGAGACCCAGAAAACTTGAAGTTCCACGGTTTCGCTTGCGATGCACGACTCTCTCCTCCCCTCAACACCCGCACTCCAACTGTATACTATGGACGTTCGTACTTGGAACTGAGAGGCGCCCCATGTCCCGAAATCCGCTGCGAAATATTCCTTCGGTCAATGAGCTTCTCGAGAGCCCTCCACTGCGCCGGATGATGGACCGAATCAGCCACAGCGTCGTGGTCTCCACCGTTCGCAATGTTTTGGATGAAGTCCGTAGCGAGGTGCAGCACGCGGCAACCGACATGACTCTGCCGAGCGTCTCCGAACTTGCCGAACGCGTGGCTCGCCGCATCTCCGAAGCCGAACTTCCGCCACTGCGGCCGGTAATCAATGCGACCGGCATCCTCTTGCATACCAATTTGGGAAGGGCGCCGCTGGCCGACGAGGCGCTGGCCGAAATCGCCGCGGTGGCACGCGACTATGCGAGCCTGGAAATCGACCTGGCGACCGGACGGCGTTCCCGGCGGGTCGTGGCCGTCGAAGGGCTACTCACCCAGCTTACCGGCGCCGAGGCGGCACTGGTTTTCAACAATAACGCCGGAGCCACGATGATCACGTTGGCGGCTCTGGCTGCGGGTCAGGAGGTGATCGTCTCCCGCGGTGAACTCATTGAGATCGGCGGCAGCTACCGGCTGCCCGACGTCATGGAGGCCAGCGGAGCTATTCTCCGAGAGGTCGGCACAACGAACAAGACGCGTGCGTCCGATTACGAGAAGGCGATCTGCGAGCGAACCGCCGCGATCATGCTCGTTCATCCGAGCAACTACGCGGTGGTCGGGTTTGCCGAGTCGACCAGCCTGGCAGAGCTTGTCGAAATCGGTCGGAAGCATCGGGTCCCCGTCATTCATGATATCGGCTCCGGCGCAATGTTCGATTTCAGCGAGTTCGGTTTTCGCAGCGAGCCGGTCGCGCCGCAGAGCATCCAGAGAGGGGCCGATCTGGTATTGTTCAGCGGGGACAAACTGCTGGGCGGCCCGCAGTGCGGCATTCTCGTCGGTCAGCGTTCGCTGGTGGACCGCATCGCAAAGCACGCGATGGCACGTGCCCTCCGCGTCGGCAAGTTGACCCTGGCGGCACTCGCCGCCACGCTCCGGCTTCACCGTGACCCGGCACGCGCCCGCCGAGCCATTCCCCTGCTGCACCTGTTGACGACGTCCGTCGAAAATCTGGAAAACCGCGCCAGGAGGCTCGCACCGCAGATTGCGGCCGCACCGGTGGTCGGCCAGGCGGAGGCAATTCCATCGACGACCTATTTTGGCGGCGGCTCCCTGCCGGCCCAGGAACTGCCGACGTGGTGCGTGGCCGTGCAGCCAAGGGACATCAGCGTCGATCGCCTGTCCAATGCTCTCCGAGTGGGCACACCGGCCGTTGTCGGTCGCATTCAGCAGGGCCGATTCCTTCTGGATCTGCGGAGCGTGATGCCGCGTCAGGACCAGAGTCTGGTAGAAGCGGTCAACGCTGTCGACAAAGGCAAAAGCACCCCCCAGCAGACAGGGTGACGGTGCCTGCAGGGTCGGCCAGCCAGCAGGGCTTAGAGGACCTAACAAAATGGGGACAAACCCCGCGCCGAGGCACGTATTCTGCCTGTTGTTGAGATATTCGGCTTGGGGCCAGTCCCCGTTTTTGTTCGATGGCCCCGCAGGACTTCGCGTCAACTTTTTCCGGTTTTCCGGTTTTCGGATGGAATTTCCGGATGCGTCTATTATACTCGGCCATGGTCGGGGGGATTTGCCCGCAAGTTCGGCACCGACTTGCCTATACCGTCGCGTCTCCTCTTTCGGCAATGTAGATACACGTAAGCAACGTTTGGAAGTAAGTGCCAGGAACCATTTGTGCGAAGCACCCGAAGGGCCGGTGGAACGGCAAATGGTTCCTGACACTTCTTTCTCGATCAATCCTAACTCGGCAGCACGTTGTTGTGCGGCAGCCCAAGAGGTTTGGAGAGTGCGGTTTGGGATTCTGGCTCCGTAACAGTCCGGCTACGCTTGTTTTGATCTGTTCTTTCTGCGCGCCGGGTTTCGGCTCGCAGTCGCAGATTCCCGTAGAGTGCCATCCCTGGGGACGGTTTGAACCCGGGGCCTGGAAGCTTGTTCGCGTGGTGACGGAGACGTTCGACGAGCAGGGCAACACGACCGGCACGAGCATTACGGAAACCAGAACGACGCTGAAGGAGGTGGGCGATAAGGGCGTTGTTCTGCAAGTCGACGTGGCAGTGGAGATCGCAGGCAAACGGATCTGCGCTCAGCCACAGACCGTTCGCCAGGCGTACCACGGGGAAGCGGATGAGTCGAGTGTCCAGATCACGGATCTCGGCATGGGCAAGCTTGCGATCGAGGGTCGCGAGATTTCCTGCCAAATTGAGCAAGTGGAGTCTGTCGGCACTCATGCGAAGACACTTACCAGAATGCATTGGAACGCCTGCGCCGTTCCGTGCACTCTCAAGCGGGAAAGCACGATGACCGACCTCAAGAGCGGCGAGGTTCTCAGTCAATCGACGGTCGAGGTCGTCGCCTTGGATATGCCGTGCAGGGTGGTCGACGAGATCAAGAGCACTGCCCATTTGAAAACCGTGGTTCGACATTCCCAGGGCACGACAACGACGCTTTCGGTGACCTCGACCGACATTCCCGGCGGCGTCATCCGCCATACGGCCAAGGAAGTAGACGAAAACGGCCGGCTTCTTCGCCGCAGCGAGCTTGAACTGATCGACTACGACTTGCAGTTGCGAGATGAGCATTTGGGACTGCTGCGTCGTTGGCGCAACCGCCTGCAGAGCTATCGTCTGCTGCAGCATTAGAGGCCCTAACGAACCGGGGACAGGCACCTCGCTTTCGGCACGGCCGTCTCGCCAGGCACGGCCGTCTCGCCAGGCACCGCCGGCTCGCCAGGCACCGCCGGCTCTCTGGACAAGCGCCGTCTCCCGGGCGTAAACTCCGGGCATCCGTATTCACTTCACTGCCAAACCGCAAACGTGGGAGAAACTATCTGATGAGCATCTACCGCCCCTATGATCGTGCCGTCTGCCGGACCGTGGGCGTCTGTTGGATCCTTGCGGCTGCCGGGGCCCTGCTGTCGAGGCCGGCCCAAGCCGCCGAACTCCGGATTGGTGTGGCAACGGCCGACATCACGCCGGACCGGCCGGTTCCGCTGACCGGCGGCAGTTCGGTGCGGATCGCGCGCGATGTGCATAGCCGCATCACGGCCAACGTCCTGGCGTTGGAATCGCGGGAAGGCGAGCAGATGTTGGACCAGGCGATCCTGGTCTCCTGCGATCTCTGCGTGATCCGCCCGGGAATTCAGGAGGGGTTCCGCAAGCACCTGGCCGGCCGATTGCCGGGGTTTGACCTCGCGAAGCTCTTTCTGGCCGCCACGCACACCCACGCCGCGCCGGTCCTTCTTCAGGACCGGTATGACGAAAAGGATTATGGCGACGGTATGCAGCCGAACGAGTACGTCCCTTGGATGTACGAGCAAGTGGCCAAAGCCGTCGTGAAAGCGTGGGAAGGTCGGGCGGCAGGGGCCGTCGCCTGGGGTCTGGGCCATGCTGTCGCGGGTCACAATCGTCGCATCGTGTATGCCGACGGTACGGCCAAGATGCACGGCAACACCGCCGATCCCGAGTTCCGCGGCATCGAGGGCTATGAAGACCATGCCGTTCATGTCCTTTGTTTCTACGACTCGGACAAGCGGCTCAAGGCCGCTGCCCTCACCCTGGCGACCACGGCACAGTGCGAAGGCAGCAGCAAGGTGAGTGCCGACTTCTGGCACGACGTCCGCCAGTTGATTCGTCAGCGGCATGGCGACGACGTGTGCGTGCTGGGATTCTGCGCCCCGGCCGGCGACCAGACCCCGCGACCGCAGGTTCAGAAGAAGAGCGAACAACGAATGTGCGAGCTCCGCGGCTTGAGCTACACCCAGGAGATCGGCCGCCGCGTGGCCCACGCATTCGACGACGTGGCAGGGGTTATCGCCAAAGACCTCCGGACGGACGTTCCGCTAGTCCACCGGGTCCGGCAGATCGAATTGCCCGCCCGGATCGTCACGGAGGCGGAATACGGCGTCGCGAAAAGAGTCTGCGAGCAGATCGATGCGAAGCAGACTCCCACGAAGTCGGACCATTGGACGCGGGGGCTCTACGGCCTGATCGCCGATCGCTACCTGGCGCAGCAGAAGGGCGAGTGCAAGACGTTCGAAATGGAACTCCACGTGCTTCGATTGGGCGACGTGGCGATTGCCACCAATCCCTTCGAATTGTTTCTGGACTATGCAGTCCAGATCGAGGCTCGCAGCCCTGCCGTGCAAACGTTTCTGATCCAATTGGCAACCAATGCCCGGCAGCATGGCTACTATGTGCCGACGCCGCGCGCGGTGGCCGGCGGAGTGCTGGATGAGAAGGCTTTCACGAATTACAGCGCGACGGTGATGAGCAATCTTGTCGGGCCCGACGGGGGGCAGGCGCTCGTCGATCGCACGGTCGAGGCGATCGAGGAACTTTGGAAGTAAGAGACCCTGACAAAACCGCGATTGATCAACAGCTTCTGGTAGACGGGTGGCTCACTTGAGCACTTCCGCCAAGGTGACCTCGCGCTGCTCGGCCAGCGAACGCTGCCCGGCCTCGAGCACGGCGATGACTTCGACTTCCTCCTCGATCGGCACGCTTTCTTTGCCGGTGCGGACGACGTCGAAGAAGCGGTCGAGCAGATACCAGTAGAGATCGGCGAGTTGCGGCGTAACGGTCCGCCAGCCCTTGGTGCCATAAAGGTTGATCTGGTAGCCCGCGCGCATCCACTCCTTTTCGGCCACCATCAGCATCAGGTCGCGGCCGTTGTCGTAACGGACGCGGACCACGTTTCGGCCGGGCTGTCCGACGTTCAGGCAAGAGACCGCGCCGGGGCCGAGGACCGCATAGGCCATTTCCAGGGCGTGAATCCCGTAGTAAATCAGTTCGTTACCGCAAATCGTCGTGGCGAGGTGGACGTCGCCCAGCTCTTCCTTAGCCAGCGCTACGATATCGGGCACAAACCGCAGTGAGCTCGCCGACATCAACGGCGTGCCGGTCTTGCGAGCCAGGTCGGCGACCTCTTTGGCTTGCTTGGCGGTCATCGCCAGGGGTTTGTCGCAGAATGTCGGCACTCCTTTGCGGAGAGGGGTGATCGCATATTTCCACTGCTCGCCGGAGCCATCGTCCACGATGAGCACCGCATCCACCTCGTCGGCGCACTCGTCGGCGCTGTCGCAAACCTTCGGAATTCCGCACGCCTCGGCGAGCTTCTCGGCTGCCGGTCGGACGGGATCCCAGACCCGGACCACCTGCGCACCGTCGATGCGCTTCTGGGCGGCCACAAAGGTCCCTTCGAACTGCTTCCGTTTCGCCTCATCGTAACCGTTGCAGGCGGTAGCGAAGGCCGTGCCGTGGTGAGACCCCGGCGTGCGAGGCTTTCCCATGTAGCCGTAGGTCGCCGCGGAAACAAGCCCAACCTTGAGCCTGCGATTTTCGGACGCGCCGCACAGCAGCGACGGAAATCCCAGCGGGGAAGCAAGAGTGCCGGCGAGTGCGGCAGCCGAGGAAGCCCGAAGGAAATCGCGACGCGACGAATGTGCCTTGGGAGGTGGGGCCATGGTGTTCCTTTCACAGCAATGCGGATTTCCTCTGTGCGACAGTCTTTCCGAAATTGTCGCCAGACTGGGATTGACTCTACTGACAAATCGAATGTAGAGAATCCGACTGACCGTGGCAAGCGTGTGCCGTCTTGAGACTGCTGAAAAAGGGAACAGGCACTGCAACATCTTGCGCCTGTCGTCAAGTCAAACCACCACCGGTTGCGGAGCCAGTACCCTTTTCCAGCAGTCCCCGTTTGCGGCAAAGGCCTTTCGGCAAGCCGATCAGCGATCGTTGGCAGGCCGCTCGACCCGTGGGACCAGAATCGTGCCGTAAGGCTTGCTGTACGGTCGGCGCATGCGACAATAGAGGGAAACCTCCCGCGGGCACTGCCGTGGTCTGATGAAAAATGGAACGGGCACCGTCTTTGTTCGTCAGACCAACACTGCCTCTCCCCCCCTTGCTTTCGATCGAGGCTCAGAAGCTTGAATATTCCGCGAAACCCGACCCGGCCGGTGCGAATCGGATCTGCCACCATCGGCGGGGGGCACCCGATCGTCGTCCAGAGTATGTGCGCAACCAAAACCACGGACATCGAAGCAACCGTGGCGCAGACCAATCGCTTACTCGAGGCCGGAGCGGGCGTGGTCCGTGTCGCCGTGGATAGCCGCCGGGATGCGGAGGCACTGGCCGAAATCCGGCAGCGGACCGAGGCAAACCTGTCAGTCGACCTGCAGGAAAACTATCGGCTGGTTTCCGACGTGGCCCGCTTCGTCGACAAGGTCCGCTACAACCCGGGCCACCTGTATCACCACGAGCAGCAGCGCCCGTGGCAAGACAAGGTCCGCTTTCTGGCGCAGGTGGCGGGGGAAAATGACTGCGCGATCCGGGTCGGCGTCAACTGCGGGTCGGTCGATCCGACCAAGCGTGGGAAATACGACGCAAGCGATTCGATCAGCCCGATGGTGGAGAGTGCTCTCGAGCACTGCGATCTCCTCGACTCGATCGGTTTCACCAGGTATTGCGTTTCCCTGAAGGACTCCGACCCGATGAAGGTGATCGAAGTCAATCGCCGATTTGCCGCCGAGCGGCCGGATGTGCCCCTACATCTTGGGGTAACGGAAGCGGGAATGCCGCCCGAGGGGATCCAGAAAACGCGGGTGGCCTTCGAACAGTTGCTCGTCCGGGGAATCGGCGACACGGTCCGGGTGTCGTTAACCGTGCCCAACGCGAGGAAACACGAAGAGATCGTGGCCGGACGGCAAATCCTCGCCGATATCGCCGCGGGCCGGGTTCGAAGTGTCGTCGACTTCCCACGCGGCGGACTGAACATCATCAGTTGCCCAAGTTGTTCGCGAGTGGAAAACGAAGCTTTTGTCGAACTGGCCCAACAAGTGAAGGAAATGACCCGCGATCTGGTCGACCGTCCGATCACGATCGCTGTGATGGGGTGCCGTGTAAACGGTCCGGGGGAGACCGACGACGCCGACCTGGGACTCTGGTGCGGCCCCAATTTCGTCAACCTCAAACGCGGCGAAGAGCTGGTCGGACGGTTTCCCTACGAGGAAGTCCTCGCAAGACTCCGAGCCGAGTTGGTTAGAATGGCAGCTTCTCGTGGGTAGCGAGGGGGGCCGGTAAATCGGACCGCTCGACGACATCTTGTCGTCCCGTGCGCCAGTCTGTCACGAGTTTAGCAGAGCTCAAGATTTGCGACGGCACATCATGGCATCCGCTACGCTTTGGCACAATTGGCACGCCACGTGCTTCCTGAGCAGACCTGTTTGACTCGCCGACGGCGAGAAATGGAAAGTAATACCCGGCCGCGGGGGCTTGGTGCGGCCGGGTAGTGGACAGGCAATCACCTTCGTTGGAGGAATGTACCATGTTAGGGTGGGCTTTGCTGTTTCTGATTGTGGCCCTGGTGGCTGCGTTGTTCGGGTTCGGCGGGATCGCCGCGGGGGCGGCAGGCATCGCGAAGATTCTGTTCTTTGTCTTCCTGGTGCTGTTCATCATCAGCCTCGTGTTCGGGGGCTTCGGCAGGGGACGGGCGATCTAAGGCGAGCGGCGGATGAGAGGTCACCCATCAGCCCGGCTGCTGGGACGCAGCCGGGCTGATGGCAATCGTGAGCGGACGCGATCATCTGCCTGTGGCCGTCCCGGGCGGGTGTCTCGCTCGGTCGGCGCATTCGCTACAGAGGGCATGTTCGGGTCGCGGTCAGCATGCCGTCGGCGGCATTTTTCCCCATTTCACCGCCCCGGCTTCGGCCTGCAATAGCAGGGGTGAGGTAGACTTGTGAGCCCTTCGGAAGCTGCGGCTGAAGGTGGGCCGGAAAGGAAATGCGCTTTCTCCCGCTGCCCAAAGAGTCGTCGAGTCATGCTGCGAGTGCCAGTCGACAAAATCCAGCCGGGGATGATCCTCGCCCGGCCGATTCCCTTGCCGCACGATCCGCGACGCTTGCTTCTGCAGCGCGACCGGGAAATCCCGATGGAGGCGATCCCGCGTCTGAAACAACTGGGAATCATGGATATCTGGGTCCGACACCGCGAACTCGAGTTTCTCGAGTATCTGGTGGATGAAGAGCTCGGCGAGCGGCAGCGGGAGGTTTATCAGCACGTCCGCCGCAATTTCGAGGAGATCATCCGCAATTCGTCGGTCGAACTGGACCTTGTCCACTTCGAGGAGTCGGTCGGCAGCCTGTTCCACTTTTTGCAGGCCAGTTCCGGCAGCGACGTCCTGTTGCAGAAGTTGGACGCGTTCGACAATTATTTGATGTCGCACTCGACGAATGTCTGCTATTTATCTCTATTGATCGGGATGAAGCTGGAGCGTTACCTGATCGACCAGCGGCAATTCAAGTCGGCCAAGGATGCCAAAGACCTTCACCTGCTCGGCCTGGGTTGCCTGCTGCACGACATCGGCAAGATGCAAGTTCCGCCCGCAATCCTCAATAAGCCGGGCAAACTCGACGGTAGCGAGATGGCCGAGATGCGTCGGCACACGACGTACGGATACGAAATGGTCCGGGGGAGCGTACCGGCGGCGGCGGCAACCGTCGTGCTGAATCATCATCAGCGTTGGGACGGTTCGGGTTACCCGGGTCGAAGGGATCACCACACCGGCCGGGAAGGCGAGCCGTTGGCGGGCAAACAGATCCCGGTCTTCTCGCGGATCGCGATGATCGCCGACGTCTACGACGCCGCGACGAGTCGGCGCTGCTACTCCCAGGCGAAACTTCCGGTCCGCGCGCTTGCGGAGATGCGCACCTGGTCGCGAGGTCAATTCGATCCGGTGGTGGAAGCGGCATTCTACCGCACAGTGCCGCTTTTTCCGATCGGCCAGATCGTCACGCTGTCGACGGGCGCGGACGCGGTGGTGATCGACTTCAACCCCGACTTCCCGGCACGGCCGAAGGTTCAATGTATCCGCACGGAGACCGGGGAGCGGATCGCCAGGCCGTCGATGGAAGAAATCGATCTGTCGTTCTACGAAGACATCGAGATCGTCTCGGTCGACGGCCAGGACGTGCGGCCGTACACCGCCGCCTTCCAGGAGGTTGAAGTCGCCGTCATGGCGTGAGTGCGTCGCCGGTCCCCGCTCCGGTAGCGTGCCTCCCGGAACCTTTCTTTTCCAGGGAGTCTTTTCAACGGAGCCCTTTCTGCCTAAACTCATGGGCATAGGAGACCGCTGAAAAGGGGACAGACACCCCAATATCTTGTATCTCATCGCACTGGAAACTACCACGCCTTGCGGAGCCAGTCCCTTTTTCAGGAGTCACCCCAGGAGCAGCGGAGAGCGCATGACTGCAATCAAGACGGACTCGTCTCCCGATCGTCGTCGAATGCTGACTGCTCGCTGGGTTGCGTTTGTGCTTTGCTTCGGCGTTGTCGTATCGTTGCCGGGCTGCGGTGGGTGCAGTTGCCGGAAGAAGCCGAAAACCCAGGAGGAGTTGGACCGGGAGAAGGCCGAACTCGAACGGCGGCTGCGCGCGGAGCGGGAAAAGCAGAAACCTCCGCTGGAGGTAGCATTCCTGGTTTCGCAGCCGCATGCAAGCAAGGCGAAGACCTGCTGGTACAAGCCGGGGCACTGGACCGCCGCCGTGCTGTCCGCGAAGGCCAACCACGACGACATCCTCGCCGACCTGGAGATCGCCGTTACCGATGGGCAGGGCAGGCCGATCGGCCTGACGGGCGTTGCCTACACGCTCTCGACCGTGCGGACGATCGCCCTGCCCAAAAAGCAGCCCAAGCAGTTCGACTCGCGGTTGTTTGTGCCGGTTGCGACGGAGAAGGCCCGCGGGTCGGTCCGGATCACGTCGCGCCAGGGCGGCCGCCGATTCGAGCCTCAGCTCCAGCCGCTGATGGCGATGCCGCCGCATCAGTTTCACTTTGTCGTGCTTGCCCGCTGGCCGGAACGGTACACCTACCTTGAAAAGCTCGATACCTTCACCGCGCCGGTCGGCGTTAGGTTCGACCCGACCGATCGCCAGTACTACCGAGTGGAATTGCTTCGGGCAGAAAGGGAGGCATCGCTTCCGAATCATCCGCTGTTCTGGACCAGCATCGCCTACGTGCTTTGGGACGATGCCGAGCCCGACGCCCTGACGCCCCAGCAGCAGACGGCCCTGATCGATTGGCTCCATTGGGGCGGGCAATTGATCGTCAGCGGACCCGAGTCGATCGACGCCTTGAGCGACAGTTTTCTTGCTCCGTATCTCCCGGCCACCTCGCCAGGAACGCGGCAGATCGACGCGGAGGCCCTCTCGGAAATCAATGACCGTTGGACGACGCCGCTGGCCGGCCAGCCGGGGCCGCCGCTCAGACCGGTCGGGAAGTGGCCCGGTGTGGCGCTCCGCTTGCACGCCGACGCGAGAGCCGTTCCGGGTACCGGCCAGTTGCTCGTCGAACGGCGCGTGGGACGCGGACGGATCGTCGTTTCGGCGTTTGCCTTGACTGGGCGGGATCTGGTCGGCTGGCCCGGACTCGACGGGTTTTTCAATTCCGCGATTCTGGGGCATGCCCCGCGATCCTTTCACGACCTTGGCGGCGAGACCCGGATTACCTGGGCGGGGGGCAATCCGGACCGCCCCGGGACGACGGTCCACGACGCCCTCAGGCTCTGCAATCTCCGCTATTTCACGCGCGATACCGGACGGAAAGTGGTTGTCACGGCTGATCCGGAGAGATCCTATCTCGACTACGAACCGGCTTCCAAGGTGATCGATACCGACGTTGCCTCCTGGAACGACTTCAACGAGGTGGCCAACGCCGCGCGGGAATCGCTCCAGCAGGCTGCGCGAATCGAGATCCCGAAACGTGCGTTTGTCGTTTGGGTTCTCGGCGTCTACCTGCTGGTACTGGTGCCGCTCAACTGGCTCGTGTTCCGCGTGCTGGGGCGCGTCGAGTGGGCATGGGCGGCGGCGCCGCTGATCGCCGTGGTTTGTACGGTCGTCGTGATCCGCATGGCGCAGCTCGACATCGGCTTCGCCCGCTCGACGACGGAACTCGCTGTCGTCGAGATGCAAGGAGGGCACCCGCGGGCCCACGTTACTCGCTATACCGCCGTGTACACCTCGCTGTCGACGCCCTACGTGTTCCATTTCGATCAGCCGGGGGCGCTGGTGCTGCCGTTTCCCAGCAAGGGCGACGGCGAAACTGCGCAAGCCCGCTTCGGGCGCGACCACCTGCAGTATCGCTACGAGCAGGGGGTCGACCTGATGGGCTTTCGTATCCTCTCCAACTCGACCGGTATGGCCCACAGCGAACAGATGCTCGACGTCGGCGGCAGTTTCTCGCTCCGCCACACCGACACGGGCGAGCTCGAATTGCTCAACGGAACGGACCTGACGCTGCGCGGGGCGGGCGTGATCCGGAAGGCACGCGTCGAGATCGGCCCGGGAGAAATGGAGGAGCAATGGGAGGAATGCTGGCTGGGTGATTTCCAGCCGGCTGCGTCCCGGGTGTTGAAGTTCCGCCGGTATGCCCCCGACGCGGAGAATTCGCCTTGGGATGAACGAAGCGAGCAACCGCAAACGGCCGAAACCCCGCCGTCCGGCTCGCTCAATCTCCGGCGGATTGTCCGCCTGGCAGAGAACGCAGAGGATATGCAGCCCGGCGACGTTCGAATGGTCGCATGGACCAATCAGCCGTTGCCGGGTATGGAGATCCGCCCGGAGGCGCCGCAGGCTCGCCAGGTAGCGCTCGTTGTCGCTCATCTCGACTATGGTGCTCTCGCCGATCCGCTGCCCGACGCCAATAGCCGTGCCGACGTCGATGCGCAGTATCGGAGGGTCCTCATCGCGGAGTAGAAATCAGCCATCTTTTTCCGAAACTCAAGAACGGAACTCTTCCATCATCGATGATTGAACTGAAAGATTTCACCAAGCGCTATGGCGACCTCCTGGCTGTCGACCACCTGAACCTGAAAATCGAGCCGGGGGAGACGTTCGGCTTCATCGGGCCCAACGGCGCGGGCAAGAGCACGACGATCCGTTTCCTGGCGACGTTGCTCAAGGCGACGGAAGGAGAGGGGATCGTCAATGGCTGCAGCGTCACCCGCCAGCCCCTCGAGGTTCGCCGCAACATCGGCTACATGCCCGACAGCTTCGGCGTGTATGACGGCATGAAGGTCTGGGAATTCCTCGACTTTTTCGCCGTGGCCTACCAGATCCCCCGATCCCGGCGCAAGCAGGTCATCGGCGACGTGCTCGACCTGCTCGACTTGACCGGCAAACGAAACGATTTTGTCAACAGCCTCTCGCGCGGCATGAAGCAGCGTCTCTGCCTGGCGAAGACGCTCGTGCACGATCCGCCGGTGCTGATCCTCGACGAGCCGGCCAGCGGACTGGATCCGCGGGCCCGAGTCGAGGTGAAAGCGCTGCTCCGCGAACTCCGCCAGATGGGCAAGACCATCCTCATCTCGAGCCATATCCTGACCGAGCTGGCCGACTGTTGCACGAGCATCGGAATCATCGAGCGGGGCAAGCTGCTCATGCACGGCCCGATCGAGGACGTCTATCGCCGCATTCACCGCAACCGGATCGTGGTGATCAAGTTTCTGGAAAACCTGGAAGCCGGCGTTTCCATCCTCCGCAGCCGCCCCGAGACCCGCGAGGTGCAGGTCGAGGGAAACCGCGTGACGGTGGAACTGGCGGCCGACGACGGCCAACTCGCCACCGTCATGGAGCAGCTTGTGGCCAACGGCGTCCGCATGCATTCGTTTGCCGACAAGGAGCCGACGCTGGAGGACGTGTTCATGCTCGTCACCAAGGGAGCGGTGGCCTGACCATGCTTCTGTTCGACAATCCCGTGCTGCAACGCGAACTGCTGGTCAATCTCCGGATGAACCGGGCGTTCGTGCTTCTGTTGGTCTATATCGGCCTCTTGGGCCTGGTGGTCTTTGCCGCCTGGCCGAGCCAGCAGCGGCTCGATCTGACGAACAGTCCGGAGGAAGCCAAGCGGCTGGTCAACATGTTCTTTCTCGGCCAGTACATCCTCATGTCGCTCATGGCCCCGAGCTTCGCTTCAGGAACGATCACCGGCGAGAAGGAGCGCAAGACTTACGAGATGCTTCTGGCCAGCCCCATGCGCCCGGTGGCGATCGTCGTCGGAAAACTGCTGGCCTCGCTCTCGCACCTGGCCGTGCTCGTATTCTGCTCGCTGCCGATCGTCATGCTGTGCCTGCCGCTGGGCGGCGTTTCGCTCTACGAGGTGTTGGGAACCTACGTTGCCATGGCCGCTTCCGTGCTCACGTTCGGCATGATCAGCATGGCGTGCAGCAGCTACTTCTCACGAACGATCGCCTCGGAAGTCGTTTCTTACTTGCTGATCCTTCCGCTGGCGCTGGTCGGCGTGCTGCTCTACGTTGGATTGGAGCGGGCGGCGCAGTTCCGGCTTGTCTTGTTGCTCGTCGCCGTCCCGGCATCGGCCGTTGCGATCTGCGCGGCGCTGATGCAGACGATCAGCCGGCGATTGATGCATCCGCCCGACGTCGGCGCGGAAGCCCAGGAGGTCGTCGACATCGAGGAGGAGCAGCGGGAGGCGGTGGGGATGGTAATTCGCAGCGACCAGTTTCCCGACAGCCTGTTCGCGCCGCCCAAGCGGACCGATCTCATGGAAGACGGCATGAACCCGGTCTACGACAAAGAGATGAGGAGCGAATTGTTCGGCCGCGGCACGCTCATGTTGCGGCTGGTCATCCAGTTGAGCATGGGGCTGGCGCTCTTCGTGATGGCCGCGTGCTTGTATATCCGGCCCCAGTTAGCTCCCTGGTACACGAGCTACGTGCTCTTGTTCAACATGCTCGTGGGGCCGGTCTTCTCGGCCGGCAGCGTGACCAGCGAGCGCGAACGCGAGACCCTCGAGCTGCTGCTGACGACGACCCTTTCCCCATGGCAAATCCTTTCGGGAAAGCTGTACGCCAGCCTGCGGGTGTCCACCGTGCTGACGAGCTTTCTGGTCTGGCCGATCCTGCTGGCATGGCTTCTGCCGCCCTGGACGTACTGGAGCGACACGCTCTCGATCGTCGGCTACCTGGCGATCATTCTCGTCACAAGCCTGACGACCACGATCCTGGCACTTCTCCTGTCGGTCCTCTTCCGCCGAACCTCGGTGAGCATGATGACCGCGTACCTGGTCGTCATTATCCTCTTCGCGCTGCCGGTCGCGGTGAAGCTGTTCGCCGACCTGTTCTATCCCTCGGCCACCGCGACGGTCGAACTCCGCGAGGGGCTCTTCATCAGCCCGTTCGCCGCCGGCTTCAGTCTGCCGCTGACGCTCAACGGCGAGACGGTCCTGCATGCCGGCGACTGGTGGCGATGGACGGCGCCGGCTTTTCTGGCCTTTTACACGGTTCTCGATCTCGTGATGGTCGCGGCGATGCTCTGGCTCTTCAACGTCCGCTGGCGCGTGGCGCATTGAAGAGTATCGTCCAATCCTATTCCCGGCGACTCCAGAGTCTCGGACGATGCGGTTTTTTGTCAGCGTTTCTCCGGCAATAGCGCCGCGGCATTGCGCCAGCGGATCTTGTCCTTGACTTCCTCCGAAGCGTCCAGGACTTCCATCTTCACCAGAACCGGATCGATCGCCTTGAATGGCGAGCCCGTGCCGAACACGACCCGATCCGGTCCGAGTTGCGCGAGGAGTTGCGCAAGCTCGTCGGCCATCAGGGCGGTCAATCGCGAGATCTCGATCCAGTAGTTCGCCGGAAGCTCTTTGGCCCCTTTTCCAAGCGGCGAACCCGCGTACCCCGCACCGTTGAGGAGGATGAATCTTGCCGTCGGGTGTTTCCGGACCACTTCCACGATCTCGGCTACGGGAACATCGGGCACGTCGGCCAGCCAGCTTCGCTGCCGGTAGTCTTCCACCCGGAGCGGAATCGAGACCGGCAGCTTGCGCTCGGCGGCTGCGGCGATGAGTTCCTCGCAGCAGGGATCGCTCAACGCGTAGTTGTGCCATTTCGGGTAGATCCGCAGTCCGTTCATTGCGAAGTCGTCGCAGCAGATTCTCAGATCGTCTTTCCAGCCCGCGTAGCAGGGGTTGATCACGGAAAAAGGCACGAGCCGATCGCGGTGCGGTTTCACCGCCGCGTACACTTCCTCGTTGCCCGACTGGGCGTTTCGGTAGGTAATGGCGCCGGCACTGGAAACCAGTGCGCGATCGATGCCCTTGGAATCCATCAGCCTCAGAAGCGCGTCGGGCGTGTTGTGGCGCAGGCGTCGGAAAGCGAAGTGGCCAAGGTAGGCGTTTACGTCGATTGTCATGTCTTGCTCCGCATCGCAAGGAGTTTCATCATGTTGCCGCCGAGAATCTGTTGCTTGTCCGCAGCACTGACGTCCAGGGCCCGCATCTTGCCGATTCCTGCCGTCATCGACATGTCGCAACCGAAAAGAACCCGGTCGACACCCAGGGTCGCGACCGCCATGTCAATCATCCCTTCGTCGACCACGCTGCCACTGGTGTCGAGCAGAACGTTCGAGCCTTGGCGCATCGCCTTGATCGACCACTCCCAGTCGCCGCCACCTCCGATATGGGCGCAGATCAAACGGGCCTCCGGATAACGCCGCCCAAGCTCGGTCAGGTTTCCGCTATCGGAGATATTCGGCTGGCCGGGGAGGGGGTAGTGCGCGTGGCCCGCGTGGTGCAGGATCGGCACCCGCAGGTCGATTGCCAATTCGACGACAGGAAACACGACAGGGTCCGTGCAGACCCGCTCGTTGTAGAGCTTGACGCCGATGAAGCCGAGGTCTTCGACACAGCGGTGGATCTCATCGACGGCTTCTTTCGAGTGCTCCGGGTTGACGTAGCACCAGCCGAGAATCCGGTCGGGGTACCGTCCGATCGCCTTGACAAGGGCGGCGTTGCACTCCCGGAATCCTTCCACGGTAGCCGGCCGCTTGGGGGTCAGAATCGAGCAGCAGAGCTTATCGATTCCCAGCTTGTCGGCCGCATCGATAAGCTGGCGGTCTTTTTCTAGATAGTCGGATCGACTCGGGTAATGCAGGTGGGCGTGGCAGTCGATCACGGGCGGCCTGGCCCCCTCGTCGCTCTTGTCTTGAGCACGCGCCCAGGACGGGACGGCCCCGACGAACGCCGCGCCTGCGGCCGCCGCAGACCCCTTCAACATACGTCGTCGTGTCATGCGAATTGTTGGTTTCACAAGGTCGCTCCTTAGCTCGAATCAGGAACCCATGCAGTTACAGGGGTTAGGCGCGTGGCAGATGATCGCATCCCGTCACGATTGCCATCAGCCCGGCTGCTTCCCAGCAGCCGGGCTGATATGCGGGTGAATTCTCATCTGCCGCTCGCCTTAGGGCAAAGTCACATCCCATACTTTCGTCCGCCTGGCCTTGCCGTCGGGGCCCTCGACGTGTAGTGTCACGATGAACTGGCCTCCCTGCTCGTAGCGGTGAATGGGATGACGCTCGGCGGACGACGCGCCGTCCCCGAAGTCCCATTTCCACGAGGTGATCTTGCCGTAGGAACGGTCGCGAAATGCCACCGTGCGGTCCGGGGGGCCGATCACACGGAAAGACCATTCTGCCTCGATCGGCTTGCGAAGGTTCGCCTCGATCGGCATGAGCCGGAAAGCAACCAGGTCCGACGCGTTGCCGTACATATTCGTCTTGTGCGACAGGTTCCAGAACCCGGCGTACTGGTCCGCTTTTTCATCGTCATAGTCGAGCACCGCCCAGGACAGGCCGATAACCTTGTTCTCCTCGAGCTTGCTGGAGACCGCGCGCGACGGTTCCGGCGGGGCGTAGTCGAAAGGCGTAATGAAGAATTCGAGCACCAGCCGGCCGCTTTGCCCGGGGCGGAAAGCATACCGGCAGGCTGCGTTGGCGTAGGGGAGCTCTTTGACCCACGGCTGCGAGCCCCACACCATCGCCCAGTCCTTCCCTTCCGCGGGCGTGAAGATATGGTAGTTCTGTGCTTGAACGCCGTGGAAGAGCGAGTAGGCGTCCGGCATCGTTCGTTGCTTCTTGTCGGGGAGCATCTGCGGAATCAGCGGTCCGCCCGAGAGATCGGCGTCGACGACCACCTCAAAGATATCGTTGTGCAGGTCCTCGCGAGCAAAGTCCCAGTAGTCGTCGTGGGCTTCATAGAGGAAGTAGAGATGGTTCTGCCCGTTCACCCAGCCGACAGTGACCCGGACGTCCAGGTTTGCGGGATCCCGCTTGTCGCCAACGCCCATGACCGTCTCCCGCAGTTGATCGGTCGCGATCGTATAGCATTCCGGCACGAGGGCCCAGTCTTCGGCACTGCCGTCGATGCGGGGAATCCGGTCGGCGGGAAACTGAAAGATCCGGAATTCGACGTCCGGGCGTGCAAGCCCGATCCCACCGGCCAACGTAGCAAGCAGAAGCATCGTGGAAGGCACCGCAGTCTCTCCTCGTAGAATCTTGCCACCCCGTATCAAACTCCGCCGTGCATTGCCCGCCAAGGTCGAGTATACTGGCTCTTTCGCCTGATGACGAGCAAAATGGGACCAGTTTCCAGGGAAGCCACCATGAGCAAGATGTCGATCGATTGGGCCTGCAAAGCAATTCTCGCAACGGCATTCGTCCTCCCGCTGGCCGCCCATGCCGCCGGCCGAGAGAAGAACGACGAAGCCATCCAAAAGGTCCTCTCCGGGGAGACGAAGGTCGCCCATGCGGCGTGGTGGGGCTTTGACGCGGAGGAGTCGACCGAGGCCCTGCAATCGGCCATCCATTCCAAGGCGGAAAAAGTGGTTATCGAGAAGATGCCCGGGCCGTGGATCGTCGACAAGATCGAACTGGCCGGCGACCAGGAGCTGATCTTCGAAGCGGGTGTCGAGGTTGTCGCCAAGCGGGGGGCCTTCCGTGGCACTTCCGACTCGCTGTTCACCGCCTGGAACAAGAAGAACATCAAGCTCACCGGCCCCGGCGCCACGCTTCGGATGCACCGTGCCGATTACGACAGCCCGGCCTACAAGAAAGCCGAGTGGCGCCACGTGCTCAGTTTTCGCGGCTGCGAAGGGGTGAGCGTTGTCGGCCTCACGCTCGCCGAATCGGGCGGCGACGGCATCTATCTCGGCACGGGCCGCCGCGGCGAGACCAACCGCAACGTCGTCGTTCGCGACGTCGTCTGCGACCGCAACTACCGGCAGGGGATCAGTGTGATCACCGCCGAGAACCTTCTCATCGAGAATTGCACGCTCAAGAACACGGCGGGCACCGCCCCGGCGGCCGGCATCGACTTTGAGCCGAATCGTCCCACCGAGCGGCTGGTCAACTGCGTGATGCGGAACTGCACGATCGAAAACAACCAGGGCTACGCCATCCACATCTATGCCCGTCCGCTCAACGGCACGTCGGTGCCTGTCTCGATGCGGATCGAAAACTGTGTGACGCGCGGCACGAATGCCCTCTCGGCCAGCGTGATCACCAGTTGCGGAGAGACCGGTCCGTTGAAGGGCAAGATCGAGTTCGTCGATTGCCGGTTTGAAGATGACGGCCGCACCGGCATCCAGATCGCCTCCAAGCCGCCGACCGGTGTCGAACTGCAGTTTGTGAACTGCACGCTCGCCGATCCGTCGGAGAAACCGGTGCCTACCGCACCGATCCGCTTCGGCACGCGCCCCGGCGACCTGCTTCCGACAGGGGGCGTCGAGTTCGTCGACTGTACCATTCGCGAGAAGGTCGAGCGGCCCGTGATAAAGTACGACGACGCGCTGGGGAGCAACCTGCTGGGCATCACCGGCACGCTCACCGTCCATCGCGGCGGACGGAAGACGGTCTACCAGCTCGCCCCGGAACTCGTGAGCAAGTGGGTGCCGTTCGATTCTCTTCTCACGGTCCAGCCGGTGCGGCTCGACGGCCTCCGCTTCGAACCGGTCGGCCGCGAGCTTTCTCCGACCGACGGCAAGTTGCCGGCCCTTCGCATCCGCAACGAGGCCCAATACCTCGTAGCTGCCGCCGCGGGCGACACCGTCGAGCTTCGCTTCAAGTACCAGACCGTGGGCCGCCAGGAGGGAAAGCCAACGGCAATTCAAGTCCTGGGCCCCGGGGGCAAGGAGACTCACCGCATCACGATCGATGCGGGCCAGGAGACCGACTGCACGTTCAAGGCCGGCGAGTCCGGCACCTATACCGTGCAGGGCCAACCAGAGCCGCACACACTGCAACTCCTGCTGAGCACGCATCCCGTTTCGATCGCCGGCAACCGGGGAAGGATCCATTTGATCTACTCCCGGGGCGACTATTATTTCTGGGTGCCCGCCGACGCCCGCGAGTTCGGTGTCCGGATTCAAGGCCAGGGGGATGGCGAACGGGTCTCCGCCGCGATTTACGATTCCACGGGCGCAATGCAATTCGAGCAGGCGGATATCAGCGACCCGAAGTCGCTCCACGTGAAACGCGACCCTGCCGAAAAAGGCGCGGTATGGCGGCTGAGCCTGGCCAGGCCGAGCACCGGAGTGCTCGAAGACGTGTACCTCGAGTTCCGCGGAATTCCCGCGGTGCTCGGTTTCGATCCCCAGACGCTGTTGTGTCCTGTGCCAGATGACTCTCGATCTTTCCGAGTGCGAAATCCACAGCCCTCGCGGCGACAAGCTCCGTGAACTCTGTCGGTTTCTGATCAATCAGTTCCCGTCGGATCGCCCCGTCCTGGATCCTGTGATCGAGGCGGGGCAAGGATACGCGACGTGGACGCCTTATGGCCTGTACCACCGCGGCCGACTCCTCGGTAGCCTGGCGCTGATGCCGCTGAAGGTATGGCTTGACAGGAGGTTTCAGCAGGTCGTGGGAGTTGCCTCGGTGGCCACCGATCCCAAGTTCCGGCGAATGGGCGTGGCCCGTCGCTTGCTCGACCACTGTCTGGGACTGACAGAGCGGCAGGCAGCGCCGACCGTCCTATTTACCAGCCTTCCGGAGGTCTATCGAAGTGCCGGATTTCGCGAAATCCAACAACAGTACGTCGGCACCTGCGCTACCGCCCTGCAATTTGGCGGCGCGCCGCCGAGCCACGAAACGCGGAAGACGCTAGACGGGTCCACACGGGAAATTCTGGCGGGGATCTACGGAAAGGCCCCTTCCTTCCATACGGGCAAGATCGAACGCGACGCAGACTACTGGCAGTTCTACGAGCGACTGTTCAATTCGAACCGACACGTCGAGCTTCTTCTGCTCAGCCGAGAGGGCCGGACGCACGGCTATGCCCGGTTGGAAAGCGAGGGAGATCGGTTGCTTGTGTCAGAACTCTGCGTGGATTCTGCCGAGGAAAGCCTCCTGGCGTCTGTGTGCACGGGAATTGCCGGACAGGCGAGGCAACAGGGGGTCGAGTGGGTGACGCTCGCGTTGCCGGCCGATCACTGCCTCCGCGAATTTCTCAACGTCCTGGGCGTGAGCCTGGCGTTGGAACCGCCCGGCGCGGCGCGAGAGAGCTTTATGGTTCGACCCGCGGGCGCCGCGCCGATCGGCGCGTTGGCAAGTTTTCTATGGCCCCTGTCGGACAAGTTCTGACTTCGCCTTGGCAAATCCACACCGCCCGGCTCCGGCTTCGGGAGCACCCGGCAAACGTCTTCTCAACGCATCAAGAAGTTTGCATCGAAGCCCGCCATCTGCCGTGCAATCTCAAGCGTGGGTTTGTCCATTCGGCGAAGAATCACTCCGGCGATTACACAGGCGGTCGGCAGGGCCGCGGCTGCGACAAGCATCAGGCCATTCATCAGCCCCTCGCTGCCCATTCCGCCCGCAGCCAACGTCGCTACAGACACCGTGTCGGCCACAACCGAGCCTATGGAGAGAAGACGTAAGCCCATGGATCTCCTCCTGGTTGAGTTTCCCACTTGACATCAATTCTACCGGCAGCGGCAAATAAGGGCCGCCGCGCGGTCGACGGTTAGTTTTCATGTTCCGTCCCGCAAACTTCATGCCGCCACGTCGACGTTGATGGGATGCGGCAGAAGCAGCCGGCCGAAACCATTGCGGCTGGACGGCTTCGAGTTACCGGCCCTTGGACCGCCTTCTCATGCCCTGAAGCGAGCCGTGCGCGAAACGCCGGCAGAACCGGCCGTGGGATGCGACGGCGACATCTTGCCCCAACCATGCGACACCTTGGCGAGCGATCGTGATTGCCGGGGCAGGCCTTACTCCCCCGTGACCGCCCCATGTGTTAGAATCACGCGGGGAAACCTCAGACCCTGGAGTAAGCATGCCTGCTGAAGCCTTATCGCGCGACGAACTCGCGGAAAAGTACCTCGAACAACTTCCGTATGAGCCTTATCCCGTCCAGGAGGAGGCTCTGCTGGCTTGGTTTTCGTCCGACCAGGGGGTTCTTGTTTGCGCCCCGACGGGCATGGGAAAAACGCTGATCGCCGAGGCGGCGCTTTTCGAAGCCCTCCACACTGGGCGACGTGCCTACTACACCACGCCGTTGATCGCGCTGACCGAGCAGAAGTTCCGCGAGATGCAGTCGGCCGCGGTAAAGTGGGGGTTTCAGCCGGAAGACGTCGGGCTGGTTACGGGCAATCGGCGCGAGAATCCCGATGCCCGAGTATTGGTCGTCGTTGCCGAGATCCTCTTCAATCGGCTGCTGCATCGCGAGATGTTCGACTTCAGCGACGTCTCGGCCGTGGTAATGGACGAATTCCATAGTTTCGCCGACCGGGAGCGGGGGATTGTCTGGGAGTTTTCCCTCGGGCTGCTGCCGGAGCACGTACGAACGCTTCTGCTCTCCGCAACGGTCGGCAACTCAATGGAGTTTGTCAGTTGGCTGCGGCGCGCCAACAACCGCCGCGTCGAGTTGGTTCAGGGCCACGAGCGCAAGGTGCCGCTGGTATTCCAGTGGGTGCCCGACCGGCTCCTCACCGAACAGCTCGAGGAGATGGCCAAGGGCGACGAGACGGCCCGTTTCACTCCGGCGCTGATCTTCTGCTTCAATCGCGAGGAATGCTGGACCGTGGCCGAGCAACTCAAAGGGAAGCGCGTGCTCAGTGACGGGCAGCAGGCCAGGCTCTCCGAGGTGCTCGCCGAGCACGACTGGTCGCAGGGTGCAGGTCCGAAGTTGAGACAGTTGTTGCTTCGCGGCGTCGGAGTGCATCATGCCGGCGTGTTGCCCAAGTACCGCCGGGTCGTCGAGGAGCTCTTCCAGCGAAAGCTCCTCTCGATTGCCACGTGCACCGAAACCCTTTCGGCGGGCATCAACCTGCCGGCGCGGTCGGTGGTGCTCCCCTCGATCCTCAAGGGGCCGCCCGACAAAAAGACGGTGTTGGAATCGAGCACCGCCCACCAGATTTTCGGCCGCGCGGGCCGGCCGCAGTTCGACAAGCAGGGCTACGTGTTCGTGCTGGCGCACGAAGACGATGTCAAGATTCTCCGCTGGAAGGAGAAGTACGACCAGATCCCCGAAGACACGAAGGATCCGGGGTTGATGAAGGCGAAGAAGGCGCTCAAGAAAAAGATGCCCAAGCGCCGCGAGAACCAGCAGTATTGGAACGAAGCCCAGTTCGACAAGCTCCGCGCGGCGCCGCCGAGCAATCTCTACAGCCGCGGGCGAATTCCCTGGCGGTTGTTGGCGTACATGCTCGAGGCCTCAGCGGAGGTAGAGCCCATCCGGAAGCTCGTCGGCAAGCGGCTCATGGACCCCGGTCGTCTGGAGGCCGCCCAGCGCGATTTGAACCATATGCTGCTGACGCTCTATCGAGCCGGCTATGTTACGCTCGAGCCCGAGCCGCCCCGCGGCGACCCGGAGGCGGAAGAGGAGCCGCAGCCGGAGTCGAAGCCCTCCGGCCTGCAGGGATTGAACCTTACGTTTTCCACGTCGTCGCAGACCGAAAAAGAAGAGCCGAAGCCGAAGAAGCCCGAGTACCAGCCCGAGTTCGCCCGGCCGACCGAGCGGCTGGCGGATCTCATGAAGCTCCGCGGCGTGAATCCGCTCTATGGACTTTTCCTGGTGAACCGCCTGGGGATTGCGGACCGCGCGGAACGCATCCAGGCGATCGAAAGCGTTCTGGAGTTGCCTTCTTCGGTTGCCCACTTCGTCCGCGTTCCCCGCCAGAAAGACCTGCCGCCGGGGCCGTTGGCCGCGATGCGTCTGGACGAGCAGCTTCTTCGGTTCGGTCTGGCCACGGCCGAGCAACTCACCGAACAGCCCGAGGAAGACTGGGAGGATCGCAACCGCATGTTTGCCGAAGAGCGGGTTTGGGTGCTCACGCTCGCAGACAAGTTGCGGCTGCTGTTCGAGTACGATTTCCCCGGTGTCCGGGACGTCCGGATCACACCGGTCTGGGCGGCGGGCGAGGTGCTCGCGTTCGGCGGCGATTTCAACAAGTACGTTACCAGCAAGAGCCTTCAGAAGCAGGAGGGGGTAATCTTCCGGCACCTGCTGCGGATGATCCTGCTGTTGGCCGAATTCGTGCAGTTCACGCCCCCGGAAACAAGCGAGGAAGAGTGGCGAGCTGACCTGGAGGAAATCAGTCGCACGCTGACCGATGCCTGCCGTGCCGTCGATCCAACCAGCACGGACAAGGCGCTCCAGCAGGCAGGCTCCGAGGAGGACTCGCTGTAACCTCGCCGCTCAAGCGCCCGGCCGCACGAGTTGGCCCAGGAACAGGAATGTGCCCGCCTGGCGGTCCCAAAGCAGCAACGCAAAAGGACGGTCTGCGACGAAATGGGCCTCCGGCTCGCGTTTCAGTGCGATCCCGATTCCACTGGCGGCTCCCGCCTCGGTCCCTTTCTCGTCGACGTTGATGAAGGCCTGGTGGACGGCCGCCGAGATTTTCAACTTGGTTTGGCTCGAAATCCCGCGGAGGTCCGCGTTTTCGGAAAACGGAAGGGGCATTTTCGACTCGTACCAGTCTCGAAGCGCCAGTCTCGACGCGACGCGGAACTTCGGCATGACCAGCCGCACGTTCGTCGGCTTGAGGGCTTTCAGGGCCTCCGTCCAAATCGACGTTCCAAGCTGGACGTGAAACTGGCTCCACGGAACATCCTGCTTCGGCAGGAGAAGGACCATCGACACCGAACCGGCCTTGTATGGCAGTTCCACCGCTTGGTATCGCGAGGTTTCCGTGTAGCCGAATACGTCGGTTTGTGAAAGCTCGGGCACCGAAATCGACTCATCGCCGAGTTTCCACACCAGCTCTCGCCGGCTCGGTGGGAAAGGCTTCTCCCACTCTCCCCGGAAATAGACGGTGTTCGCCAGGACCAACCGCGTCTTGGATCCGATGGCGTCCTCGCCGAACAGCGAGGAGATTCTGCCTTGCGTCTTCTGTGCGATCCACCGATTGATCGCCTCGCGAGCGGACGACGGGTTGCCTTGGAAGTCCGCCCGGGAAAACTCCGCCCCGAAGCCGCTCTTGAGCGAATCGGCGTACTGCGGCGCGACTGCAAAGCCTTCCTGAAGCCATAGGGCATTGACCGTATCCACGCCGGCCGACGGCGTTGCCGAGGCCGTCCCGGTGGTTAGCTCCACTTCCTCGCGCCGCACCTTTCCGTCCTTGAAGCTGTACCAGCACACCGCGACTTTTCCCGACGACGACTCGATGGCCGAAGAGTAGTCCTTTTCCGTGCGCATCGGTTCGCCGTCGATCGTCAGGATCAAATCCTGCGCCCGCAGGCCGGCCCGGTCGGCCGCGCTGCCTGCCAACACTTCCGAAAGGAAGATACCGTAGCCTTGGTTCGCCCTGGCACGTGCTCCAAAGGTGTAGCCCCCTTCTCCGCCGCCGTGCAGCAGCGATGCGAACTGCATCGCAACGTTTTCCGGCGGCCCCGGAAAATGGATCGTCGACGCAAGTTGCCGTGCGGTATCGCCGCGTGCGCCCGCGTAGACCATCGCGAAGGCCGTGCTGATACTCGAGGGCGAAAAGATTGCATTCTCCGTGGTGGGCAATCGATCCAGCAACTCGACTCCCGCTTGGTTGATTGCCGCCGCGAGCGACCGTGTCTCCTTGGCCTGCCTGGCGGCGACCGCTGTTTCTGACGCCGGTGGTCCAGGATCGGCGGCAAGAGCGTTCCGCACGCTGGCTGCGAAGACGACCAGGCACGCGACATAGGGGGTCAGTTTTCGGTGACATCTCGTCGGCATGATACGTAAGTCTCCCCGGCTTCTACTGGTTCAACGTCGCGACGACGTCCGCCACGCGCGGCTGCCTATGGTCACGGACCTTGATTCTCATGGTCCTGGGCGAGCGGTCTACGGCAGTGCTGTATTCTGCTTCCGTCCGAACCGGCGCGCCGTTGATCTCCAAAAGGATGTCGCCGGTTTCCAGTCCGGCCTGGTAGGCCGGGCTCAAGGGAATGATCTCCGTGATTCGAAGCCCTTCCGGCTGCGATTGGACGCGCATTCCCAAGGCCGGCGTGAGCACGAACGGATGGACCGTCTGCGTCCACTGGTCCGGCGTGCCGTCCTGATCCGTGTCAATGCCTTTCCCTTTGGTTACCGACTTGAAATCCGCCTTGACCTCCGACGCCACGCGTGTCAAGACCGTTTCCCAATTGAACTGCCGATCGGCGTTCTTCCGCATGAACATCGTAAACGGATACGTAAAGAGCGATCCCTTCCCGTCCCCGCGCGTGAGAGAGATCTCCCCCGGTTTCGAGGACGTGATGCTGATAAAGCCACAGCGATCGAAGAGCAGGTGCTGAAACAGCGGCGATACGACCGACGGCCTCTTGGCGGCGAGCGACGGAAGGGCCTTGCCACGATACCGCGCCCCGCCCGCGCAACAGTCGGTCATGGTGACCGCCCTCCGCGGTTCCCTGGCAACGATGGCGTTTTCCAGTTCGCTCCGAAGCAACTGCGTTCGGTTTGGCAGCGCGAAGAAGTGCCCCCGCGACTCGTCGTACGCCCCGTGCCCCGTGAAATAGAAAACGACCGCGTCCCTGCGTTTTTCCACCTGCAGGCTGTTGACCCGCTGCAAAATCGCCTGAGGGCTCAGCTCGTTGCCGAGGATCGTCTGCATGTCGAGCTGCGATTCCGGAATGTTCTCCCGGAACACCGCTTGTACGGCGGTCTGATCGGCAACGACGTCGCCGCCCAGGTCGGCCTCCGCCGACGTATCGCATGCCACGATCACGTGCACCTTTTCCGAGCGGGCCTCGCTCGCGTGAAACAGCACGAGCATACCGGCGATGGCCAGCCATCGATCGAAATGTGTCCGACTCATCGAAATCACCGTCGTCCTTCCCGCCGTTATGGATCTCTGCGTCGAAAACAACCCGGCCCGCCTAGGCACGACCGGAGCCCAGCCGACAACATCGGATTGGTGGTTTATCCGCGAGGGCAACAAGGGGGCCTTCAAGTAAGTTGCCCGATCAGCGCGAAGGCATTCCGGCACAGGCAGTGATCGACTCGCCACCCGTGCCGGCCTCGCCTTTGCGTTTCCCCCGTCCTAGTCCTTGTGCAAGGTCAGTTCGATCTGAGCGACCTTGCCCGGTCCCAGCATCAAGATCTCCACGTCCTGGGCGTTCATCGACGCGGGGGGAGCCGTCTGCGGCGGACCGGCGACCAGCCGCAATTTCATCCGCTCCGGATTCTCCATCGCCAGACGGTTGATCTCCGAATAGATCTCCATCGTTTTCGTGGCGACGGGTCCTTTTAGGGTGCCGTTCGGTCCCACGACTCCGCCGAGGGCCGTCGCTCCGGCGGCCGCCTGCGCGGCGGAACCCGGGACTGCCGGAGGGCCGGCTGTCCCGGCCTGCGCGGCGGCATTCGCCCCGGCAGCCACGGTAATCGTCGCTCCCGGGGGAAGGGTCTGCGTGTTGATGATCGCGTTGGCCGTCGCCGTCGCGCTGGCCGTCGCCGTCGCGGAAGCGCCATTGATCGGCAGAACCTGGGTATCCGCCCGGACGACGACGATCGACATCAGCTCATCGCGCAAATCATCGTCCATCTCGATCAGCGCCGGGAAGCGATAAGGCTGGCCGGGCATGATCGTGGCGAATGTCTCCGGAAACGCGGGATCCGGCGACACCTGTCTCGACTGCGGGCGCCCGTCCGGATAGTTCTGGAATAGCGACAATTGCACCGGAACCGCCGATTCCAGCCAGAGATAGAATCGCTCTTTCCGCTGCCACTTGTGTTTGACCAGATTGACGAAGGCGCCCGGTTGGCCGAAACCATCGACCAGTTGGCCCCAAATCTTCACTCCCATGCAGAGCGGCGGCTGCGCCGGGTCCAAAGCGGGCACTTGCGGTGTGGACGCACACGCGCCGACGATCGTAAACTTCTGATCGGCCCCTGCCCCCTTCACCTGGACCTTTTGCGTGCCGGCCGCATCGACGGCCTGCCTCGACTGCGACTTCAACTGCTCATAGCGCTGGCGCAGTTCGTCCCGCTGGCCGGCTGCCGCCGTATTCCACAGACCGAGCGCCGTCAACGCGACGCCCGCCGACACGATCACCGGGTTCAAAAGCTTCATGGCAACTCCTCCAAATCAAGTGTGGCGTAACCGTTCACGGGCGGCAGAGAGGGGACAGGTCCATGTTCCCGGCCAACGTCCTTGGCTCCAAAACCCCCGAGTTGGCCGAAAAATGGACCAGTCCCCGGCCGTGCGCGTGAACGGTTACCGTGTGGCAAAAAACGCATCGACTTGCCCCGGAGAGGCAAAAGGTCGGTCCCGCTGAGTAAACCCGCAGCGTCGAAAAAGCAAAGTTGCCCCGACACTCGGGGGCTTCTTTTTCGACGAGCGGCCTCGACTCGCCTGACAGATGTTGCCGGGAACCTACGCGCCGAAGCGTTCGCACTCGGGCTTCGACAATTCCCGCATACGGAGCTTATGTCCAAAACAGCGCTCAACCCGACAGGGAATTTGGATATCCAATAAAACATGGCCCGTTCAATTTGGCCCGTCCGCCAACAATATAGGTCTGGGAACGACACCGGGCAATCTCCCTCTAATCAGGGAGAACCGCCGTTCTCTCGATCCCACCCGTTCTGACGTGCCCAGGAAAAGGGAGAGACTGCCTTGGAAGGATCGGAGAAAAAAACCACCCGCCAAGATTTCAAAATGCAAAGCAGCCCGGCTGCTGGCCCTCTTCATCTGGCAGCGCCTCCCCGTCAACCGGTGGTAGCAGCCGGGCTGCGTGACGTTATGGCGGATGGTTGAAAAAACAACCGGTTCATGCTCCCGACCCCCCCCTCAACTTGACCGTGCACAACCTGCGGCCTATGATCGTGTAGTCTTGGCAAGGTCGGTAAACCTTGCCGGCATTCCGCGTGGTTCTTTTCCTGTTGGCTCTAGGGAGGCATTAAGATGCAGCGTCTCAGTGTACTGGTTGCCGTGGTAGCGGCCGTCGCCATTCTTGCCGTTTCGGCGAATCCGGTGGTCGGCCAGGAAAAAGCGCCCGGTCAGAAATTTGTGCTTCAGCCCGATGCACCTCAGGCTGCTGCAGCGGCACAAGCGGATGCAAGCGTGACTGTGACCGTCGATGCTCCACCCGCGTGTGGCCCTGCCGTGTCGTGTTGCGAGCCCGTCGCTTGCTGCCCGGTGGTCACCTGCCGTCCGGTGAGGTGCTGCCGTCCGTGCTGGCAAGTGAAGCGATGTTTTACCTTCTCCAGGTGCTGCTGGTGACCGCTCGTTGCCTTCGTGTCGCCTGTTTGTGCTGATGCAGCCGGTGGTCGCAATCCAGGGCCCTCGTGGTCGTGGAACGATTACGAAGAGCCTATCCCAACACCGTGTCGAGAGAAGGGGACAGGCACATTTTGCTCCGAAGACTCCGCAAAATGAGCCAGTCCCCAACGGTTTTGGGATAGGCTCTCGCTGCGAAGGACGCCAGCCAAGGCCGATCGGAGGACGATTTTGGAACCACGACTCGGCCGGGCAAGCCACGGTAGCGTTCCGGTGCCGGGCCGAGTCGAACTGCGTCGAACCGCTTTCTCCGTCGTGCTGCGGAGAGAGCGGTTTTCTTTCTTCGGGTCGTCGTGGCCGAAACAGGCCATCGAAGCGACTGTTTCTATGCCGTTTTCTATGTCGTTCCGTTGCGCAACTGTTGAGACGATTGACGGACACGTTCGTCTGTGGTAGCGTCGACAGGATGGGGCTACCGTGCAGTTTGGCAAGTGAGGCCTCATCTCTCAGTGGGAGAACTCGGCCATGGCGGAAGAGCAAGACGCGATCACAGTTTGGTTGGGCCGTCTGGCGAAAGGCGATTCCTACGCCGCCGAGGTCGTCTGGCAGAACTACTTCGAGAAGCTGGTTTTCTATGCCCGCCGAAAGCTGCAGAGCATGCCGCTGCGCACCTTCGATGAAGAAGACGTTGCACTGAGCGCCATGCAGAGCTTTTTCCACGGAATGCAAGGGGGCAAATTCGATTCGCTCGGCAACCGCGAGGAACTATGGAGGCTTCTGCTCACAATCACCGCTCGCAAAGCGTCCGCCCAGCGCCGGCGAAGCCTCCGTACCAAACGCGGTAGCGGGCAAGTCCGGGGCGAGTCGATCTTCGGCCAGGCCGATCCCGATCAGGACCGGGCTTTCGGAATCGCCGAGGTCCTTGGCGACGAACCGACTCCGGAATTGGCTGCCATGGTCGTCGAGAATACGAAGATGCTCCTCGATCTGCTCGACGACGACGTAACGCGCCAGATCGCGTTAATGCGTCTGGAGGGGCACACTAACGAGGAGATCGCCCAGAAACTCGGCTGCGCCCGCCGGACTGTCGAACGCAAACTCGAGCGGATCCGCGCCCGCTGGGGAGAGCACGAAGGAGTCCCGGGACCCTGACAAAACGAGGCAGGGACCTCACTAAGTCAGAAATCATGCGGATTTGCTCCCCTCCTGTCACAATCGCCGCGCGGACGGCCATTACATCAACAGAGATGTTAACTGTCCGCAAACTGGGGAGGACGGAGCGATGCCCGACGGAAGAAGAAAACGCCGCAACTACGGCCCCCGAGTAAAACGACAGTGGTACGCTTTGCACCGTGCCCAACGCTTTCAACGTCGTTTCGGCTTGATCATCCCGCTGCCAACGCTCCAAGTCGAGGAAACGGACGCTTTCGCTAAGGCATTGGCTTGAAACTGCAAATCTGTTCTCGCCCAGCAGTTCTTGAAGCGGGCACTGCTCAATCCCCATTCTCCACCTGCCCCGCGGAGGGCAAACTTTCGGGTGCCCCGTCTCCCAACAGCCAGCTTGCCTCATCCTCGAGCAACTGAAGCGAGTAATCCTTGGAATCCTGCTGGTCCAGAGCGGTCAAGAATTGCTTGTAAGTCGCCTGGGCCCTCTCCCTGTCTCCCCGTCGGAAACAGGCCATGGCGAGGAACCCCAGGCTAGCTGGATCGGATGCCCCCTGCACAGCGAGCCATGCCTTGTCCGCGTCTGCCAGAGTCCTGCTCGCTTCCGCGAACCGGCCGCACCGATACAAGGCCACGCCAGCCGCCCTCAGGACCTCGCCATCCTCAGGCACCCGTTGCTGAGCGATCCGCGCGTAACGCAGCGCCTGATCATAAGCCCGCTGATCATGGCCCGCCTGCCGGCCGACCTCGAAACTCCACTGGCTGAGCCACTGGGGATCGTCTTCGAGTGCCTCGGCCAGTTGAAGCCCCCGCTGACGCACCGATTCCGTAATCAGGCTGTTCTCACGGATCGCCCCCATCAAGTCGCTCTTCAGCGGTATTGAATCCGCCAGGACGCGAACCAATCCGGAAGCCTCGTGCTCGACCACCTCGGCAGGCGGAGTGCTCCGCCAGATCCGGGCCGTTGCATCGAAACTTGCGCTGGCCAGAGCCTGCCCATCCGGTGAAAAGTGCAGAGAGAACACGGATCCCCGATGTTCCGCGAGTGTCAACTCGCAAATGCCGCTACTTACGTCCCATACGCGGATTGTAAAGTCGTGCCCGCCCGTCGCGACCGTTCTTCCATCGGGCGAGAAGGCCACCGCATAGACATCGCCAACGTGCCCCCGAAGCGTCGTACGCAGTTGGCCGTCTTCAACGCCGCACAGGCTCACGGCCACCGCCGGCACCCTCTCGATGCCGGCGCGGCTGGGGCGTCGGGGCGACACCCGGTGGCCGACCGCAAGTGTTTTTCCATCCGGAGAGAAACACATCGTAGCGATACCGCCTGGCAATCCTTCAATCACCCCAACCAACGCTCCCGTGTAGGGTTCCGCCAACTGGATCCGGCTCCGCTCGTGTCCGGTGCCCCAGGCAAGCCGCAGCCCGTCCGGCGAAAAGCTCGCCGCGGCGATTCCCTCCGCGGCGTTTGTATCCGCCATGACGGCTGTTCTCCTGCCGGACGCAAGTTCCCAAACTGCGAGCGTTCCCGCGGGGTCAACCACCGCCGCCAGGGCGCGCCGTATATTGGCGGCGACGATTCGACCCTCGACCGTCGGACCAAGCTTCCCGATCTTACGGCCCGTCGCGCCGTCGCACACGTCCGTCCGTTCGCCGGGGCCGACCGCCCCGGCGCCGCAATCCACGACCTGAGCCGATGGCAAGACCCACGCTCGAACGCGCGAGCCGCCCGCGGCAACCTCCTTCTCCTCGCAAGAAACGGCATCCCAATGATGAAGGCGAAGTTCTTTCGTTTCCTTGTCCGGCGCTACGGTAGTGATCCAATCACCGCCCCGGGAGAACGCCGCGGCCACCACCGGTTGCTCGTGCAACAGATCACCCCGCGTCCATCGGTCGGTGCAGTTCAGTACGGTCAACGTTCCGTCTTGCTCGACCGTCAGAAGCTGGTCCCCCGTTGCGCTGAAATCCAGCGAAGTCACATCGCCGAGAATGCCCGCTATATACGGCAGCGGCTTGCTCAGATCTTCGGAGTACCAGAGTTTTACCGGCTGGTGCGTGGAGTGGATACCGGTCCTGCCTCCCGCACCCACTCCCGCTGTCGCGATCACCTGGCCGTTCGGATGGAGCGACATCGACCGCATCGTGCCGAAGTGTGCTTGCACGGCGCTTTGCGGGTCGTACTGCCATCCCTTTCTCAGATTGGCAAGCTCGAGACGGATCAGGGTGCCGATATTGTTGCCCACCAGCAAGAACCTCCCGTCGGAGCTGAACACGAGGGCCGAGGCACCTTGGGAGATGGCGACCGGCATCTTGGTTTCGCGCGGCAACTCGAAATAAACGATCTCCGTCGCCTCGAGCAAATCCCAGATCTTCAGCCCGCCGCTGGTCGTGTCTTCATAGGTCCCGCCCGCCGCCAGGCGGGTACCATCGGCGGAAACCGCCAACGCTGCCACGTTCGACGGCCCGTGGAATTCTCCCTTGATGCCGGCGTCGAAAACGTTCCAGACCCGGATGGAGGGATCCGGCCCGGCGAAATGCGCGGCGACCACCCTGCCGTCCTGAGAAATCGCGACCTCGCGAACCGCCTCCCCCGATGCCGACAACTCCGTCACCTCCACGAGCTCCGTCGCGTCCCAGACATGAAGCTCGCCGTTCTCATGCCCCGTAACCAGCCGCCGATGATCCCTGCTCATCGCCGATGCCGTGATCGGACTGTCGGCGTTGGTCTCCTTCCGGAGTTTCCCGCTTCGGCTGTCTCGCGATTCGATCCGGCCGTCTGGACGGACGCAGACGATTCCGTCCTCTTCCGGGCCGAATGCAGCCAGAACCACCTCCGAATCACCCAACTCCCAACTGGCCTGGTTGCGATAGCAGACCCGGTAGATATGGTACCACGCGAAATCCCTCAAGCTTTCCGGACACGTGGCCACGTTGCACAGCAACTCCAGCGATCGCCCGGGGTCGGTAGGCATCAGCGCCGCGGCATCGCTCACCTGCAACGCGTAAAGACTGTGGTTAGCTCGCTTGAGCGACTCCACCGCCCTGGCGCGAGATTCCCGCGTCTCTCCGAGGAGCCAAAGGATCACGACCGTCGAAAAGACGGAGACCGTCGTCACGATCAACATCGCCAGCGCACCGGCTTGCACCCAGCTTCGGTGGCGGCGCGCCCAGCGCCCCATCCGCTGCCACCACGTTTCGCGAACCGCGTGCACCCGTTCGTCGGCCATCCAGCGCTCGACCTCCTCGCCGACTTCCCGGGCCGACTGGTAGCGGCCCGCAGGTTCCGTGGCCATCGCCTTCAAACAAATGGCCTCCAGGACATGAGGCACGCGCGGGTTGACCTGTCGCGGGCGGGGAAAATCGCCTCGCTGGACCGCCGCCAGCAGCTCGCCCAGAGAGGACCCGCCGAATGCCGGGCGCCCCGTCAGGATGCAATACAGCGTGGCGCCCAGGCTGTACACATCCGAGCGCGGAGAAATCTGCTCCTGCCGACCCGCCGCCTGCTCCGGGCTCATGTATGCGGGCGTCCCCATGGCGACTCCCTGTCGCGTCTGCGTCGACATGCCCGGCTCGGCGGCCAATTCGCCGCTTGCGTCCTCGATCCGGCCGTCGGGACCTCCTTCGCCGGCCCTGGCCAGCCCCCAGTCCACTACCAGCGTCTCCCCGAAACCTCCGAGCATGATGTTGTCGGGCTTGATGTCGCGATGCAGAATCCCCCGGCTGTGTGCGTACTCGATCGTATGGCAGACGTCGACAAAACGTCGCATCAGGTTCCGCATCTGAAGGTTTCGCTCGGACCGGCGCGGACCGCCTTGCTGATCGCGATGGAACTCTCGTATCGACTCGCCCAGACTCGTCCCCTGAATAAACCGCATCGCGTAGAAGGGCCGCCCGTCGGGATACCGTCCGAGGCCGTAGACCGGCACCACGCCTGGATGCTCCAGCCGGCCGGTGATCTCGGCCTCGCGGACGAATCGAGCCTGAAGCTCGGGGTTCCTTGCATGCTGAGGCTTGATATCCTTCAGCGCGACCTCACGAGGAATCTCCTGGTCGCTGGCGATCCACACCTGGCCGAGCCCGCCCGCCCGGTGGAATTCCCGCACCGTGTATCTCGGACCGACGCGTTCGGCTGTCGGTTGAAAGGTCTTCTGGAATTCTCCGAACGCGGACCGGACTACGTCGGCGTCTTTTTCGAAACGCCTTTCGTACTGTTCGAGATCGACGCTCGGCTGGTACTCCCATTCAACGAGAAGCAACTCGCGCAGCAGCGCCCGCCTGCCCGGGTCCGCCAGTTCTGCCAAGCGCTCTTCGATCCGCGGCGTATCTCCCTGTCCCGAGGCCGCGCGCTGCCACTGGGCTTCGAACGTATCGCAGACGCGATCCACGTGGTCTTGGGGAGGGCCGAACCTGGCGGTCGTGTTGTCGTGGGCCTGGGTCACGAAAGGAAAAACGCCCTGTGCCGGAAGATCAAAAGAGGATCATCAATGTTAACACAACGGGGCTCCAAACACGCTATCCGAAAAGATGGACCTGTCCTCAACTTTTTCCGCCCCGCGAACGCCGACCTGGTCAGGTTCCGCCGGCGGCAACCGGCGTGGTCAGGCCAAAGGGCGGGATCGGTGGCTTCGACGACACCGGCGTCTGTTGCCTCTCCGTAAGCTGCAGCACCCGGTTGTATACGTAGAAATCGAGCTCAATCGTCGAAATCACGTCGTCCGCAAACGGGCCCACCGCATTTGCTTTGCCCAGCAAGCCTTCTGCGACCGCCTTGGCAAAGGCGCCTGCCTGCCAACGATCATCTTCCCACGATACCTCTTTTCCAGTGGATGAGGCCATCAGAATCACGGAATATTCCTTGCGCGACAGGTCCCGCGCAAGGTTGTCCATTGCCGCCAACGGCGCACCACGAAGATCGATCCCTCCGGAATGGCACGCGTCGATCATCAGGAGGAGCCGACCTCGGGTGGTCTCGCAATACTCCTTCAGCACCTCGCTCGAAATGCATGTCCCCGCCACGTCCTCCGGATCGCCGTTGGAGGGACACAGAAAAAAGTCGCCGCGCTCGTTCTGCAGTCCGTGCCCCGAATAGAAAAAAATCCCAACGTCCTCCGGCGTCATCTGCTCGCGCAGCCACTCCAATCCTCCGATGATCTGGTCGCGCGTGGCAGCCTGGTCCAGACACTCTTGAATCACCGGCGATTGGAAAAGCTCTCTCGCGTGGGCGGCGAAAACCGAGGCGATTTCCGTTGCGTCGCGGTGGGCGTATTTCAGCGGCGCGTGGTGGTACTGCGAGATGCCGACCGCCACAATGTACAAAGCCGGTTTCTCCGGTTCGGCATTGTACGTCACCCAGATCTCCTCCGACGCCCCTTCGCTCTGCTCGGTCTCTGCAATGACCTGCAATACGTGTTTCCCCGGAGGCAACGCGACCTGCCATGTCCGCGCCTTGCTGGGACTGGCTCGCACGATCGACTTCTGATACACGTGCTTCTCGTAGGGCCGTCCATCCAGATGAAGCCGCATCGCGATTACCGGCCGGTTGTCCTGGGTCTCCGCCGACGCGGTCACCGTCACGAGAGCCGAATCTTGTTCAAACGCACGCTGCGTGGGGTCTAAGATCCGCACGACCGGCGGCACCACATCCACCGGCGATTCGACGCGCTGCTCACCCGCCTCCGCGACCGCCCCCCGTACGAGAAGCTGGCGGATTATCTCCGGGCGGTAAAGGGCCCGATGGCATTGTTCCGCGGTGTAGAAGACAGGCGCCTGGTTGAGATCGCGGTGGTTTACGACCCATCCCATCAATCGTTCTCCACCCGGCGAGCAGGCATAATAGCCCGCCGGAGTCCATGCGATCCACTCGGAACCCGTCGGATAGAATGTCAGGATCTGGTGCCACGCGCCTCGCAAGTTGAACGGCTGCAGAGCACTGTCGCCGCGCCGGGGAAAGAAGACGACCTGGAGGTCCCAAGGCAGGCTGCCGAGGAGCTCCAGCATCCTTCCCCCGATGGAGTTTTCCTCGACCCGGCCGTTCGCCACGTGTTTGATCAACTCGATACGATCTCCCTGCCGCACCCCCTTTTGAAAAAGCGGCCCCAACTCGTCAATTGACTCCACGATCAGCCCTCGCCCCGACGGGTCCGCCCGCAACGCCGCCCCCCAACGACGGAGCACGACCGACTCGGCAAAACAGTGCCTAAGACTCCACACGCGAACCGTGCCATCGGCGCTTCCGGAGATCACATACCGCCCGTCGGGCGACGCATTCACCGAGGTCACCATTCCCGTATGCCCGCGGCAGTAGCGCAATAGCGGGCACACGCCGCCCTCAGGCAGACCGTACAGAAACACGCCGTTCTGAACGTCCGTCCCCACCGCCACAGCCGCCGGGTTGCCGCCCTGGCCCGGCACCCAGCATTGGCTAACCAGGCGTCCCTGGCTGGCCGCGTCGAGTTGAATCTGACCCGCGTGGCTGCGGTTGTAATACAGCCAAATCGTCCCCTTTGCGCGATCCGCGACGAAACTCCACGGCCCGAAGAACTGGCTCGGCTCACGCGGCGCTCCCTCGTCCTCGACGCGGTTCAGCTCGGAAAGCGGAAATCTTGAAGACCCCGTCTCTGCGGCACCCTGGTCGGGCCGGTATCGAAGAGCATAGTTTTCTCCCTCGACGGCGAGAGCTACGCCTGCAATCCTCTTGCCGCCCCGGAAGGTCACAAGATCATGCGGTGGTTCCAACCACTCCACAAACACGTCGTTGCCGTTGCTCCCGCAATAGGCAAGTCGCTGGCCATCAGGGCTGATCGCGCAGGCATGCACGCTGTCGTCCAACGTTCGCTCCCGGACCAGGCGATTCGCGTTGACGTCCCAGACCTGCAACTGGGTGATCTCCTTCCCCAGAATCTTGCGAGTGCCCACCGCCAGGCGAGAACCATCGGGACTCAGGCCCAACGAGATCGCGGGCTGCCCGACCCGCAGCACTCCCCGGGGCCGTCGCCCATTGGTGCCCCAAACGAAAACGCGTCCCGACTGGTCCGCCGAGCTAAACGTCTGCCCGTCGGCACCGGCGGCAAGTGCGGAAACTGCTCCAAAATGCTCCTGATCCAGTTCGCCGTCGAATCGACCCGCCGAGATACGGTAGCGGCTCAACTGCCAGACCGCGTGCCCTTCCGCGGTCGCGCGAACATAGCGCGGCACAATCACGGCGTCTGTCCCTGCAATCACGACGGGACGAAATTCGGGCAGCGCCGCCCTCGAATCCGCGCCTGCCAGACGAATGGGTTTTCCGCCCGGATCCGGCCACAGATTCACTTCGCCGTTGATCGCCGCAGACGCGAGCCATTTCCCGTCCGATGAGTAGCTCAGGCCGGTAATCACTTCGCTATGCTCGTACCGCGCTTCGAGAAATCTCGCCAGATACGGGTCCTGCCAGATGATCTCGCCGGTGCCGCCGCGGCTGCCGTAGCCGGCCATGGCCAGCCTGCCTGATCCCGGGTGGATCGCCAGGGCATAGATGCTTCCGCGCAAGCCGCGCGCGATCTCCCAGCGCAGGGTCTTCTGATCCCCCCACCTCTGCCGCAAGATCGCCTTGGCACGTGCAGGAGCGAACTTGCGCGGAGGAAGCCGCCATACATGGACCACCTTGTCCATGCCGGCCGTACAAAGCAATTCGGAGTCGGGAGTAAACGCGATCGCTCGTACCGGTCCCGTGTGGCCCTCGAAATTGATGCTCACCTCAGCCTGCCCGGCAAGGGGCGTGTCGGCCGTGTGACCCAATCTTGCCAGGGTAAACAAGACGACAGCAGCAATGGAAATAGCGAATCTCATGATTGTCACCCAGCTTCAATCCACCCGCTACCTTCCCATTCTATCGTATTTCAAGGGACGAGGAAATCCGCCTTTTGTGGGAGAAAGCCAACAAAACCGCCTTGCTAGATTCGTTGGCTCCGCACGAAAAGGAGTTCCTGATTTCTTGGTCGAGCGGACTTTAGTCCGCTGGGGGCGGAATGAATTCCGCCCTACGAACTCGTTTGTGGACAGGTGCTTATCGGTGCGTCAGTTCAATGTCGATGATCGCGGGCGATTGCGTATCCCCTGCCTCGCCCGACGCGATCAATGCCTCGCCCGGCGCGACACGCTGGGAACCGTCGTTCGTCGAATCGGCGGGCGGGGGCAAGATGACGACGTTCTTCTGCCGCGCCCGAAGCGCCGAATTCTCTTCGAGCTGCCGAACCGTCTGCCGCAAGGTTTCCTTTCTCACCGTACTCTCCTGCTGCCGGCCCAGGATCGAGGAGAGTTGCTTCGTGCGGATGCTCTTCTGTCCTCGTGCCAAGTCCGCTCCGGCACTGCCCATCGGCGTGCCGGCTTCCGACTCGATCAGTTCCCTCGGGTTCATCCAATCGAGCGGCTTGGGCGACGCGACGATTCGCAGAATGTCCGTGCCTGCCTGTCCCCCGAAAACCAGCCAGTCCGGGCTGGGCGGGACGAGCACCTTGCGACGCTTGGGGATCTTCCGATGTTCTTCACCTTTTTCGGGAAACAGAACGACCAACTCCCCACCTGGATCCAGGGCGAGCAAGTACACCCATACGTCGCAAACGTGTGCCTCGATCTCCACCTGGAACCTCTGTCCGCTTGCGAACGTCTCACGAGGGCTCATCGCGATGCGGCTTCCGTCCGCAGGGCTGGGTACAAGGATCCGCCAGCGGACGCCCCGTAGCGACTTCCAGCCCGTCCGCTTCGCGAGCTCGCCACTCACGGCGCCGTCCGACGACACCTGATCGAGAAGGTTCTCGTCGCCTGCCGCAACCGATGCAGCGCAGCTCAGCGCGAGGGCCGCGTAAAGCGAAAATGTCCATTTCACAGCGTGGCCTCCAACATCTTCTATTGCTTTTCTCAATCAACGTTCGACGGTGGTCACCGAGACAATCTTGCGTGTCCAGCCGATCCTGCCTGGGCCATGGGCGCCATGCTGACCAGTACCCCGTTCCAGGAGCTCGCGCAACTGGGCAACCGACTCGATGTTGGCACGGCGTCGCACGATATCGCCCAAATGTCCAACCGGCAAAGCACCGGAAAACTGCGATAAGTCGACCCCTTCGAAAGGGTTCTTCTCGAGCAGGTAAACGAAGTACCGCTCCACGCCCGCCGGCGGCGCCGCACCCAGCCCCTGTTCCCAAGGAATCGGCACCTCGATGCCCGCTCGCACCAGATTGCCGGGCCGGGCCCGGTTCGGATAGAGAAAAACGACGCTCCCGTCGGACTGAACCGTAAACACCGTGAGAAACCCCGCACGGCCCGGCACAACGCGAAGATCGTAGGCCGAGCCGATTGCGACCTTGTCGGACGGATGGCAATGAGCGTCCAGCCGCCATGACGCATCGCCGTTGCTCGGAGGAAGATAGATCAATCTCTCGAGGATCGCCGAAAACCGCCGCTCGCCGTCGACCTGAATCGGGTCGTCGAAAAGCCCCGGCGTGAACTTCGTGCTGGCGGCAACCCTCTCGGTAACCAACTGCGGCGTCTGAACGCCTATCAACTGGCTTTGAACCTCGGCCAGAACCGAAGCCAGCGTTGCATCGCGCGACGCCGAGCGCGAGGGCGTTCGAACCGTGCGCAGCAGGGCAGCCGTGAAGACGCTCAGTTGTTCGCCGGGACCCGCGGCACTGGCCGACTCTCGCTCACTCGACGCGGCCAGGAATACAAGCCCGCCCTGATTTCCGGAAGACTTCTGCTCCAGGAATGCGGAAGGAGCGTCGCTGCCGCCCAAGGCTTTCCTCCGCCACGGTTCAGCCCCGTCGGTCCGCGCGGGCTCGACGGCAACTGCCCCATCCTTTCGCCGCAGGGCAGCTTCCGGAATGCGTTTGGTTGGCCGCCGCACCAACGGCGCATCGAGCCCCCCCTTCATCGTTCCACCCGAGAAGCACGAATCCAATACGACGACCACTTGCTCCGTACGGGAGCGGATGCGTTGAAGGAAGTCGTAGAACTGATCGTCGCGGACGACCTCGGAACCGAGCGACGTCGAATCGCCCGGACCGCCGATTGCGACCAGTACCTCATCTTGCCCGTCCTCTTCATCTCCATTGTCGTCGTCGACTTTGCTTCCATGCCCGCTGTAGTAAATGACGACCTGATCGTGAGGTTGCCGGCTGGTTGCCGAAGCCAATGTGTTAAGGGCGCCCAGCATCTGCACCCGGTTCGCGTTCGTGATTACCTGAATCTCGTGCTTCTCGAACCCCACTTCTTCCAGCCAGGCGGCGAACGCTTTCGCGTCGTTGACGCACGAGTTCAACTGCCAGGGCTCGGGGTACGCATCGTTTCCAATCACCAGGGCCCGCCGGGCCGCCGCGGTCGCTATGTCCGACTCGAACGACAGCAGGAGTGTTAGAACGATGGCGAGGATATCGGCAATAGAAGGCCGCTGGCCCATCGATATTCCTCCCTGATTGGGGTATGAAAGAAGACTCTGAATCTCTCGACTTCGATTGTTTCAACTCCGATCTGCCACGGCAAGAACTTTCGCGACTGAAATCGGCCGCAGGACTCGAGCCCCGCGGCCGATTCGGCGGTCCGGCACGTGTCCGGCGGCTGGGGGTTACCAGACCGGCACAACTGCCGCTGCCGCATTCGCGGCGGCAAAACCACGGCCTCCGTAAGCGGTCGCCGCCGTATTGGCCGCCGCTTGCGAGAAGGGCCATCTTTGCGAAACCGCGGTTGCACCGGCTCCTGCAAAACCCCCGGTCCCATAAGCGGCGGCCTGGGCGCCAACGTAGCCGCCGGTGGAGTAGGCCGCGGCGTTGGCGCCCGCAACCCCGCCGTAACTATACGCCGCAGCATTGGCCGACGCGTACGATCCATAACCCAGGGTTGCCGCGGTCGCGCCGGCCATCGCGGCTCTCCCGTAGCCAGCCGCCTGGGCCGCGCTCATAGCAGAGCTGCTACTCCAACCCTGGGCGTGGAGAGCACCGGTGCAAAGGGCCAAGCCGAGGACAGCGATGATCGACAGGGATTTGATCTTCGTAAGCATGACGTATCTCCTTGTTCTGTAGTTACTTCCGACTCTATATGTATTCCAGTCGACTCTCTCCACCCTTGTCATGTCCATTTTTGCCGCCGCTCCGACACCATTTGTCTTGTCCCCAACGTCAAGAATGCAATGAAGGCCACCGCAATCTACTTTGCGGTGGCCTTCCTGATCGCGTCCAACTGGCTGGGCGAGTTCATCGGACCAGTCCGACGGGTCCAAAGGCCCCTGGCAGAGCGGGTGACCCGCTGATCGAGCTCGCGCCGGAATGACTGACCCCGTTCGGCCCCATGCTGTAGGCGTTGCTGAACGACGCCGTCATCCCGCCAACCGTGAACGAGCTGCTGAACGCCCCGCTTGCCCCGGCAGGGCTGCCCGAGAAGGAGCTACTCATCGCGCTGCTGCCGAACGGGTTGCTTGATGCCATCGCCATGGCATTGCTGTGGCCGTAGGGGCTGACGCTGTACGCCCCGCTAGCCGCGCTCCCATAACCGGGACCCGAAACGGCTTGGCCGAAGGCTCCGCTTACTCCAAGGCCCCCGCCACCGTAAGCGCCCGCCGAAGCCATTCCACAGCGCGGAATTCGGTGCCGGAACCCCTGTGCCTCTGCCGATGGGGTCTGAAGGACCAGCAGGCATACCAAAGTCAGGGCACCTAGGCCGATTCGATAGAATCGAGTGGTCATTGTCTCAACTCCTCTATTGCTTTGTTTGGTGAGTGTGTCGCGAGTTGGTTTCGCGTGTTCTAATTTCTCCATGTTCCTTTCTGCCGCCAGCCCGACACTCTCACGAGAAACCTGGCCTGGATTGCGAAATCATGACTGCCGGAGGAGCAGCTCGGCGCGGCAAGACAACAAGGCAATAAAAACGCCGACTCGCCAAGAATTCAAGAAGCAGCCCGGCTGCTGGCCGAAACTCGGGCGTTCAAAGAAATCCGAAATCGTGTCCGGCGATTCCGACCGATTTCCCTGTCGGTCTCGCCGCGGCGACGGTCATTACTGAGATAGCTGGCTTGTCGATTCAGCAGTGCTGTCAGCGGTGTGCAGCACCGCCCACGCTCACCCGATTTCAATTTCAAGGAGAAACGCTCATGCTCAGCCAAGTGAAACTAGTGGGGCTAGGTGCCATATTGGCGTCCGCTCTTCCGTTGCTCGGGGCCGGCACTGCCGACGTGCCTTTGCCGTCCCCGCAGGCGTCCGAACGCTTAGAAGGCTCGCAGGCCCCTGAGGAGGCCAACGGCAATCTGTCTGAACAAGACCAAGCGCCGGGTGCTGGCGAGGTCTGCCAGCCGCCCCTGTTTGTACCGCCGGGGTGGGAGCAAAGGCAGTTGAATTTCCAGTTCCCGATCGTTGTGCCCAAGGGCTTTCCGATCCCTTCACCGAGCGGCTTCGGTGCTATACAGCCACCCTCGTTGCCCGCCCCCCCATGCATCCCCGCGCCGTTCACGATGCCGCACCTGAAGTGGACACTGCCCGAGCCGGAACCGGGATCCGTGAAGGTGGAAGAGGAGATCGAGACGGACCAGTTTGGCAACCAATGGGTTATCCGCAAGAAGACCTGGTCGAGCAACGGGATGGTCGGTAGCGAAGTCTCGCGGGGTCCTTACACGGGACCGAAAGCGGACAACGACTCCAAACCGTCCCCCCAGCCGACGCCCGCGCCGGCGCTCGCCGAGCCGCCTACCGGCCGTCTTCAGGACCTGAAGCCGGTGGAGCCCGAAACCGGTTCCACCGGCCAGCCCCTCACCGCGCCCGGTCTTCCGCGTGCCCCGGGCAAGCCGGAACCGAAGATCTGAGACCGGCCGCACCAGGCCCGCCCCCTGCAAGAAAAGCGGCGAGTGGTCTTACGGACCGCTCGCCGCTTTTCACTTGCTATTCTCAATCCTGTAGCGGAAGTTGTGGGCCAAAGAACGACAAGCGAGTAGCAAGCCCTCAATCGCTCTATTCTTCGCCGTTTACCAGGATCCCGGCCACGCAACCGCCAACCGGCCTCGAAAAATCCCAAGGGTTCCCTGCATCAGGCGAGTGTCTGCAAAAAAATAAAGGCACTCAGCCAAACCAGCCGAATAGGAGGAAAGAGTGCCATGCACTGGAACCTAAGGGGAGGATTTCAGGAAACACGGTCTGGCCTCGGGCCAACAGACAAGAACTGCCTCGCTCGCACCCGTTCCCCGGACGGACGGCTCGGGCATCGCAGCACTTCACGCCATGGGGACCCCGCCACCAGACAAGTCGAAAATCGACAAGGAGGTACGAATCGTGCGTTACGGAAAACTTGTTCCACTGGCCGCGTTTGTGTGTGCGGCATTAGGATGGTCCCTGCAGGCCGGCGCCCAGCAGACCTCGTCCCAACTTACAGGATACTGCCCCCGGCCCTGCCCGCCGACCTATCAACAGGGCACCTGCCCGCCGGGTTATCAGCCGTACGCCCCCACGCCGGCCGTACCACCTGCGGCCGAAGGTCAGCCGCAGGCGCCGTCGCCCGCGGCGCCCAGTGAAGCGCCCAGCGACTATGTCTCGCCCGACTTATTCGCCGGATCGCCCGGAGCAGGCTTTGCCAGCGCCGGAGTCAGTGCAGCTCCTAACATGATCGGCGACCATTTTGGCGATGCGTTCCGGTCGTTGACCCTTTTTTCGTCCTATGACGATACATACAGCACGGTGCTGCCGAGTCCGAGCACGGCCATTGTAGGCCGTTTGAAGATCGCGGACAACGGAAGCCCGATTCCGCAGGACCGGATCATTTTCAACTACAGCTATTACCACGATGTTCCCCTAACGCCACAGGGCCTAAACGTCAACCGCTTTACGCCCGGCTTCGAAAAGACCTTCCTGGGCGGAATGGCTTCGTTGGAAGCGAGATTTCCCATGGCGGTAACCATGGACAGCACGCTCACGGTGGACAACCAGTTCACTCCTACCGCCCCAACCGATTTCTCCAGTGGCGAATTTGGCGATATCGTCTTGACACCCAAGGTGCTCCTCTACCAGGGGTGCGACTGGGCTCTGGGAGCCGGTGTGGGAGTTACCATTCCAACCGCGGACGACCTCGTCGTGAGGCGGCCTAATGGAAACGAGCTTGGTAGAATCGAAAGCGACGCCGTATTCCTGAAGCCGTACTTCGGCGTCGTCTGGACTCCCAACCAGTGCTTCTTCGCGCAGGCCTTTCTCGAGTACGACTTCGCGTTGAACGGCAACGGTGTCTACGTGAGCGAGAATGGACTCCGCGGCGGTGGCGATATTAATCGGGTCGGCGTCCTTCAGGACCGCACCTACCAATACCTCGACGTTAGCGCCGGTTTCTGGCTTCACAGAAACGATTGCGGACACGCATTGGTGCGCGGCATCGCCCTGATCACCGAGCATCACTGGAACGCCTCGCTCAACGACGCCGATTCCCTGGTATTCGTCGATCCACAGACGGATGACCAGTACGTCGTTCGGGAGGGTGTGGGTGACATTAGCATCCACAATGCCCTGGTCGGTGGCCTCATCGATTTCGGGCGGTCCACATTGACCGTTGGATACGGCTTCCCGGTAAGCGACGATGAGGTGTTCGACGGTGAACTCCGCGTCAATTTCAACTACTGGTTCGGCCAGACCGCCGCTCGACGCGGAGTGTACTGATTCGAGAGCCGTACCGGTCTGGCGCTTCCCCCGGCCGGTTCCTGGCCTCCTAAGGATCCTTTGCGAAGGTGGGCTCTCATCGAGAGCCCACCGTTGTTCGTTTACTCAACGTCGACGTGCAGCGCGCCGAGGTTGTACGAGCCCTGCATAAGCAGGACGATTTCGTGATCGCCTTCGCTGAGGGGGACTGCTTTTAGGACCGCTTTGCTGGTATGGCGCCAGTCGGGGAATTCGTGCGCGGGGGTCTCGAAGTCGCCGACGACCTTGCAGTCGACCATGAGTTTCGGACCCCGCTGTTTCGGAGACGGGGTTCCGTAATCGAGCGTGAACGTGTACTTCCCGCTCCGGTTGACGTGGACGGTATACTTGAGCCATTCGCCGCCGGAGACTCCGCCGATGACCGTTTCAGCGGCGTCGACGTCTTCATTGGCGCGGAATGTCTTGCTGGCGTTGTTGCCCGGCGTGCCGTCGGAATAGGCGAATCCCTGCCCGCCCTCATCGTAATGCGACAGCATGATCCGGCCCGGCAATTGGATCGGTTTTCCGAGGTACGCGCCCGTCTTGCCGCTTTTGCGAAGCAGTTTGACGACGTTTTCCGAGCGGCCGACGTTGCCCTCTTCGTCTTGTGCGAAAACGCAAAACGCATGCAACCCGCGGTCCCAATCCGGCCGGATTCCGGTGCGGCCCGGCTTGACGAAGTTCGTGCCGTCGTAGTAATCCCGGGTAATTCTGACCTGGAAACTGTATGGTGGGGCGGACCGGTAATCCAACAGCGCGCCGCTGTCGAACAGGTAAACGTGCTTGATCTTGGCGCCGGTCTTGCTCGACGGTTCAACGTCCGCCTCGAAATGCAGTTCTTCGCCGGGCTTGAGGATATAGGTGGCCTGGTCCGGCTTCCTGGTCAGCCGGACGACCGGGTCGGAGTCGTGCGGATATTCATAGATGCGGACGTAATCGACGAAGAAACTCTCCGGGAATTTTCCCTTGGTTGGGTCGCCGCCGGACTTGCCGCAGCAGCCGGAAAGAATCGCGTGCAGCGGAACGTAGCCAGCCGCGTGGTTGAACGGGTCGAACGTCACCGAGTTGTACGGGCTGTGGTTCGCTTCCGACCGGATGAGCTTGCCATTGAGGTAATACGAAACCTCGAAGGGGGTCCACTTGCAGCCAATGACATACCAATCGTCGACTTCGCCGGGCAGCTTGGAGCCGTAATTCCAGCTTCTCAGCGTGCCGCAGGCGAAGACGTGCAGGTTATGGTCGAGAACGCCTCGCGGCGGTTCGCCCGGATTTTTCGGACCCATGTAGTAATCTTCGTAGATGTCGATCTCCCAGCCGTCGAGAAAGGGATTGGACGGTCCGTGCGTGCAGAGCCAGAAGGCGGACCACCAACCGGGCTGCTGGCGGAATTTCACCCGCGCCTCGAAGTAGCCGTGTCCGAAAACTCCGTTCGAGTAGAGGCTGGCACTCTTGGTTTTCGTCTTGTCCGGCGTGGCCCAGTTGCAGATGATTTCGAGGAGCCCGTCGTGGACTTTCGCGTAGTCCTTTTCACTCGTGGGGCTGAAGTACCATTTTCCGAGGTCGACCTTGTCGCCATCGAACGGTTCGTCAAACACTTTCTTCCAGCCTGCCCTGACAGGATCGAACTGCGCCGCGAGATCGACTCGGAACGGCGTTGACGAGGTCTTCGATTCGAGTGCCGCCCGGCCGATCGCGAGATTGTCGATCGTCGCCTCGGCGGGGGCATTGTCGGCGAGAAGGCGATAGCTGAACTCGACGGGTGAGGAGACAAGGGACCGGCGCTGCCCGCAAAGGGTCGTTGTTTTGCTGTCGACGAGGCTGTGAATCGATACGGCCCATTTTCCGGAGCCGCTTAAGCCGAAAACAAAGTCGGCCGGCAGCGACTTGCAGGGAAGCTCGGACGTATCGAGCAGGCTGTCGTTTTCGAGGACCGAGAGGCTCAGGACTTCCGAGTCTTCTCTGGCGAGGATGCGGCACGTCATGTCGGAGGCGACGACTTCCAACGAGGCGCTGCGGCGCGGTGACGGATGGCTCCCGAAATTCTGGATGCGAACCCCCGCGGCGGCAAACAGGTTTTCGTCCGATTTGTCGGGAAGCGGCACGACGTTGTTCGGGCAGGTGATCGCGAGTTTCGCGTCCGTCTTGAAGACGCCCTGGCCGGTAACCGAAAGGAGCCCCGGCGTGGGATGGCCTTTGATCAACTGCGGGTCGCCGGAGCATTGGACCGAAGAACCGTCGAAATTCTCTTCAAAAGTGCGTTGGGAAAGCAACAGCCTGCGGACGACGCCGCGCAGGTCCAGCGGACCGGAAAGTTTCAGGAGCGAACCGGCCTCGCCCGTGACGATCCTGACCGCGATGACGTTCATCCCCTGCTTGAGCCGGATAGTCTTGACGTGGTTGTCGATCTCGACCGGCGATTGGGCGTTGCCCGGCGCGGAGGTATCGAAAACCGGCTCGCCGTTGAGATAGTACTGCATGCCCCCATCCGCACCGGCGCCGACCGTCATATCGCATTCGTACCGGGCCTCGATTGAGGCGAACGCCCACGCGCATTGGTGCGGACCGGGACCGACCAGCGGGGCGAGATCAAGCGTGTGCGAGATGAGATTCGCCGTCTCGCCCTTCGCGCCGCCGAAGGTCTCCGGAATCGATTTGAGCTGTTGGCGAGACGGTTTGAGGTCCTTGTCGACGGGTCCGAAGACCGTCCAGGATTTCGGCATGCGGTTGTCGCCGACGATTGTGGCCGGTTGGATGTCGAGGGTCAGGTGGCAGACCTGGATTTCCGCGCCCATCTTGCCGCCGATGGCGAGCGTGACGGCGCGCGTCTCGCAGGCATGTCCGTTGTCGATCGGAATCGTCAAGACGTGCGACTGCCAGGTGTCGGAGAGGGTCAGGGGCGAACTGACGATGACCCCGTTCCACTCGCCCTTCTCGCCCCATCGGTAAAAAGTGGCCCACGCAAGCCCCTTTCCCTTTGCCAGAAACGCAACGCGGCCGACGGCCCCGGAGCGTGCGGGGAATTTTGCGCGGGTCTGGATGGCGCCGCCGTCGTCGCCGAGTACGTCGCCGATACTCAATGCCGTCTTGCCCTCGCAAGCGTTGGGGATGGTCTTGACGGTCGGCAGCGGCTTGTAGCCGGACCATTCATGCATGGCCCAGCCCTCGGGGAAGCCGCCGGGCGCTGCGGATCGAAATTGACCGTTGACGTCGATGGTTTCCGCCGGCAGCGGACAGCACGTCAGCGCAATCAGCAAACCCAACAGAGCGGTTTTCATGAAAGGGTACTCTTGGTTGGTAGCAGGGAAATTCGATGTCCGCCAAGTGGAACGACAAAAGCGGGATCGTTAACGATCGACGCCGACAGGAGCGTGCCGACCGATGCCGGCGACTCAAGTCGCGAGCGATTCCTGCTCGGTGGGGGCGGCGGTGAGCACATAGGGGCCAGACTCGGTCATGGCAATCGTGTGCTCGAAGTGGGCGCTGGGGCGGCTGTCGGCGGTGACCTGAGTCCAATGGTCGGGGCGGGTGCGGACGCGCTTGGTGCCCATGTTGACCATCGGCTCGACCGCGATCACCAGCCCCGGCACGAGGCGGAAATCGCCGCCGCGGCGCAACTGATCGCTGACGAAGTTGGGCACTTGCGGGTCCTCGTGCATTTCACGGCCGATTCCATGGCCGACGAACGCCTCGACGACGGTGAAGCCGCTCCGCTTCACATAAGCTTCCATCCCGGCGGCGACTTCGCTCCAATAGGCGGCCTTTCCCATCAGTTCGATGGCCAGATCGAGCGTATTCTTGGTCACTTCCAAGAGCCGCTGAATCTCCGGGTCGACACGACCGATGGCGAGCGTCACGGCCGCGTCGCCGCACCAGCCATCGAGCTTGCAGCCGGTGTCGAGGCTGAGGATGTCGCCCTCGACAAGCTTCCGGCGGCCGGGAATGCCGTGCACGACTTCCTCATTGATGGACGTACACGTCACTGCGGGGAAAGGGACCTTGCCGGGCACGCCCTTGAACAGGGGAGTAGCGTTATGGCGGCGAAAGAAGTCCTCGATGGCCGCGTCGATTTCGCCGGTTGTCACCCCGGGCTTCGCCATCGACGCCGCCAAGTGGTGCGCATGCCAGACCAACAGTCCGGCTCTCCGCATCATGGCGATCTCTCGGCTCGACCTCAGAATCTGCACGCCATTTCCCCCGACGCCTCAGCCTGCCACGCGATCCAGGGCAGCCTTGACGCGGTCGAAGACCTCGTCGACGGAGCCCAGGCCCTCCACCGTTGTCAACAGGCCCTGCTTGCCATAGTACTCCAATAGCGGCTCCGTCTGGTTCCGGTAGGCGACGAGCCGCTGGCGGATGACATCAGGCTGATCGTCGGCTCGGCCGCGCCCGGCGAGACGGCGGAAAAGCTCCTCTTCGGGCACGCGGATTTCCAGGACCACGTCCAGTGGAGTGCCCTTGGCATGGAGCATCTTGTCCAACGACTCGGCCTGCGCAATCGTACGCGGAAAGCCGTCGAGAAGATACCCCTTCTGGCAATCGGGCTGTTCGAGTCGCTGGCCGATGATCTCGACGATCAGGTCGTCCGGGACCAACTCGCCGCGCGACATATACTGCTCGGCCTTCTGCCCCACTTCCGTCTTTGCGTCCCGGGCGGCCCGCAGCATATCGCCGGTCGACAGATGGGCCAGATCGTAGGTTTTGATAATCCGTTCGGCTTGGGTTCCTTTGCCGGCGCCCGGCGGCCCGATAAACACGATTCTCATGGTGTCGTATCCTTTGCTACGGGGCCGCCGATCATCCTGAGGGACGATGCGGCGGTCAGGATTTCTCCAACAAACCGCGGTAGTTCCGCATCACGAGGTGGCTGTCGATCTTCTGCACCAGATCGAAGGCCACGCTGACGGCGATCAGCAAGCCGGTGCCGCCGTAGAAGCTGGCGATGGTGTAGTCGACGTTCATCCAGGTCGAGACCAGCGTGGGGATCACCGCGACGACGGCGAGGAACCCTGCACCGACGTAGGTGATCCGCACCATGACCTTTTCCAGGTAATCGGCGGTGCGGCGCCCGGGCCGATATCCGGGGATGAAGGTGCCGTAATTCTTCAAATTATCGGCCATGTCTTTCGGGTTGAAGGTGATGGCCGTCCAGAAGTAGCAGAAGAAGTAGATCAGGGCGATGTACAGGACATTGTAGACGAAAGAATCGCCCCGCTGGAAGGACTGGTTGAGGACCTCGAGCCAATCGGAGTCGATGCGGCGGGCAAGCCACCCGAACGCCACCGAGGGGAACAGCAGAAGGCTGCTGGCGAAAATGATCGGCATCACGCCGGCCTGGTTCACGCGGAGCGGCAGATACTGGCGCGTGCCGCCGTAAACGCGACGGCCGCGGACATGTTTTGCGCTTTGGGTCGGAATCCTGCGCTGGCCGAGAGTGATAAAGACGACTCCGGCGACCACACCGACGAACAACAGGGCGAGCACGAGGAGCGACTCGACGCCCATCTGGCCTCCGGCGGCACCGAGCTCGATCCCGCCTTCGAACATCGGCTCCAGCAGGCGCCAGCCGGCAGCGGGCATGCTGGCAAGAATACCGGCCATGATCAGGAGGCTGATTCCGTTGCCGATCCCGTATTCGTCGATCTGCTCGCCGAGCCACATGAGGAACGTCGTGCCCGCGGTCATCGTCAGCACGGCCGTGAGCTGCCACGAGAAGCTCAATCGCCCGCTGGCGGTGAGAAACTCCTCGTGCACCAGGCCGTTGGCGATCAAGAACCCGACATAGAACCAGCTCTGCCCGATGCAGAGGACGACGGTCGTATATCGCGTATACTCGTTGATTTTCTTGCGCCCGCTTTCGCCCTCCTTCTGCAGTTTTTCCAGCGGCTCCCAGACGCTGGCCAGCAACTGGAAGATAATCGAGGCGGAGATGTAGGGCATGATTCCCAGGCCGAAGATGGTGGCCTGGCTGAGTTGGCTGGCGCTGAAAACGGCGACCTGCTGCAGGACCCGCCCGAAGCCTCCTTCATCCTGCCGCTCGAAGAACGCCGTCATTTGATGCGTATCGACGATGGGCAGCGGGATCTGCCAGCCGATACGGTAGATGGCCAGCAGCAGCAGCGTCAGGAGGATCTTCTGCCGCAGTTCGGGGATGGTGAAAATGACGCGAATCTTTTCCCACATCGTTCAATCCATCCTGCCGGCCCCCACACTGCCGCCAGAAGCAGCAGCGCAGGAGCGGGGCCAAAGACCGCAGATTAGTACCTAATTCCTCTTGGCCTGCTTATTCTTGACGACGGGCTTCTTGCCCGGCAAGGTTACCGCCTCGCCTCCGGCCTGCTGGATCTTTTCCAGCGCGGTCCGGCTGAAGCGGTGGGCCGTGACCTTGAGCTTCTTGGTCAGCTCGCCGTCGCCGAGGATCTTGAGCACGTCGAAGCGACCCTTGGCGAGGTTCTTCTTCTGGATCGCCTCGACGGTCACCTCGTCGCCGTCGGCAAAGGCTTCGTTCAGATCGCGGACATTGACCGCGGCGACGGCGGGCGCGAACTTGTTGAAGAAGCCGCGCTTTGGAACCCGGCGCACCAGCGCCATCTTGCCGCCTTCGAAAACCGCCGGCTGCGACCAGCCGTGCCGGGCCTTCTGCCCCTTGTGGCCTTTGGTGGCCGTTTTTCCGTGCCCGGACCCGGGACCGCGGCCGATTCGCTTGCGTTTCTTGTGCTTCTGAATGCCGCGATGGACGTCGTTCAAATTCATGACAGCGAGACTCCCCGTAGCCGTTCAACCTCGCCGCGCGAGCGGAGCTTGAGCAACGCGTCGATCGTCGCCTTCACGAGGTTGTGCGGGTTGTTATTTCCGTAGCTCTTGGTAAGGATGTCGCCAATGCCGCAGGCTTCGCAGACCGCACGGACCGCGGCGCCGGCGATGACGCCCGTACCGGGGGACGCGGGAACGAGCACGACCCGTGCCGCGCCGAACCGGCCGGTTACCTCGTGCGGGATCGTCGAGCCCTGCAGCCCGACTTCGACCATGCTGCGGGAGCCGTCCTTCACGGCCTTTTCGACGGCGGGCGGGACCTCGTTGGCCTTGCCATAGCCCCAGCCGACCTTGCCGCGGCCGTCGCCGACCACGACCAGCGCGGTGAAGCTGAAGCGGCGTCCTCCCTTGACCACGGCGGCACATCGCCGGATCTTGACGACCTTGTCGATTAATTCCCCTCGCGTTGGTGCTTCGCTAGCCATAATTCAACCAGTGCATGTAAGTTTCGGGTTTGCGCTAAAGCTCCAGGCCCGCTTCACGCGCGGCCGCGGCCAAGGCGGCCACGCGCCCGTGGTATTTGTACTCGCGCCGGTCGAAGGCGACCCGCTTGATCCCGGCCTCTCCGGCCCGCTCCGCGATCAGCTTGCCGACGACCGCGGCGGCGGCGACGTTGCCGCCGTACGACTGCTGATCGCGGAAGGCCCGCTCGACCGTGCTGGCGGAAGCGAGCACGCGGCCCACCTCATCGTCGATGATCTGGACGTACATATGCTTGTTGCTGCGGAAAACGCTCATCCGCGGGCGGCGGTCTTTTGCGGCTGCCTGACCGGCATCCCACCGCAGCCGATTGCGCACCCGGAACTTCCGGCGCTGGCGCTGCTTGGCAATTCGTTTGCTTTCTTTCACGTATTCACTCGCTACCTTATGGGCATCGCGGCAAACGGCTTTTCCGAAGTCCGCGATGCCAGGTTACTTCGCCATGACCTTACCTTGTTTGCGGCGGACCGCCTCGCCCTCGTACCGGATCCCCTTGCCCTTATACGGTTCCGGCTTCCGCAGCGCACGCACCTCCGCCGCAAACTGCGTGACCTGCTGCTTGTCGATGCCCTTGATCAAGACATGCTGCTGGTCGGGGCAAGTGACCGTCAACCCCGCCGGAATGGGCTTCTGCAATTCGTTGGCCAGCCCGACGCGAAGCTGCAGCGTGTTGTTCTGGATCGCGGCGATATACCCGACGCCGACCAACTCGAGGCGCCGCTCGTACCCTTGCGATACGCCGACGATCATATTCTGAATCATCGCACGGGTGAGTCCGTGCAGCGCGCGGGACTGCCGATCGTCGCCGCGGCGGGTAACGACGATCTCCTTACCGTCGGACTCGACGGCCACGGAGACCTCCGGCCGAAAGATCCAGTCGAGCTTGCCCAGCGGCCCTTCGACTCCGACCGCGCGGTCCGCAACGTTGACTTTCACACCGGCGGGAATAGCGACGGGTTTTTTTCCGAGTCGCGACATGTCACTCCACCTTCCTCACGTGTATCGATATCCTTTGCGCGAAAGATCACCAGATCTCGCAGAGGACCTCTCCGCCGAGATTCCGCTGCCGCGCCTCCCGGTCGCTCACCACACCGCGGCTGGTGCTGATGATCGAGATTCCGAGCCCGTTGAGCACCGGCTTGAGCTTGGTCGAACCGCTGTAGACCCGGCGTCCCGGCTTGCTGACCCGGCGGATATGGCGGATCACGCGTTCGCCGTTGGGGCCGTACTTCAGGTGGATCCGGATGTGGCTGGCGGGGGTCGCTTCGATCTCCTCCCAGTCCCAGATGTATCCCTCTCGCTTGAGCACTTCCGCGAGTCCGCGTTTGACCTTGGACAGCGGCAAGTCCACGTACTGCCGTTCGACGCGCACAGCGTTTCGGATGCGGGTCAACATGTCGGCGATGGGGTCGGTCATCATGATATATGGGGTCCCTTTACCAACTCGCCTTCTTCACGCCGGGGATAAGACCTTCGTCGGCCAGCTTGCGGAAGCATATCCGGCACGTGCCGAACTTGCGGTAGACCGCACGCGGGCGGCCACAAAGCTTGCACCGGTTTTCCCGCCGCGTGGAAAACTTCGGCTGGCGATTCGCCTTGGCGATTTTCGATTTACTTGCCATAGCGGTTCCTGTCTGTCTTTAGTGCTCGCGCTGCTGCTGTTCGGAACGGAAGGGCATTCCGAAGCGCCGTAGCAGTTCGCGCGCCTCGTCGTCACTGTCGCTCGACGTGACCATCGTGATGTTCATTCCCTGAGGACGGCTGAACTTGTCGGGATTCAATTCGGGAAAGACCAATTGCTCGGAAAGGCCGAGGCTGTAGTTGCCATGGCCGTCGAACCCGTTGGGGTTGAGGCCTCGAAAGTCTCTCACCCGCGGCAGCGCCAGCGAGATCAGCCGGTCGAGGAATTCGAACATTCGCCGTCCACGAAGGGTGACCATGCAGCCGATCGACATCCCTTCACGGAGCCGGAACCCGGCGATCGACTTGCGCGCCTTGGTGACGACGGGCCTCTGGCCGGTGATCTGGGTGAGGGCATCGACCGCTTCTTCGAGGTGTTTCTTCTCGCCGACGGCGCTGCCGACGCCCATGTTGACGACAATCTTCATCAACCGCGGCAGCGAATGGCGGTTCGTGCGGCCGAAGCTCTTTTCGAGCTCGGGAAGGACTTCCTTCTGGTAACGGTCCTGAAGTCGGGCGGTCGTAGTCATAGACGGCTTCTACTTCTTCGCATAGCTTGGTTTGGCTGGGGCGATCTGTCCGTTGGCGGCGCCGCACTTCTTGCAAAAGCGTTCCTTGACGCCGTCGTCGAGATAGCGGGCCCCGACACGGGTCGCCCGGTTGCAGGAGTTGCAGACCAGCGCGACCCTCGAGATGGCGATGGGCATCTCCCGGGAGAGCCGTCCGCCCTGCGGGTTTCTCTGGCTGCGGCGGACGTGCTTGAAGACGCGATTGACGCCTTCGACCACGATCCGGCCTTGCGCGCGCTCGACGCGAAGCACCTTCCCGCGGACTCCACGGTCGTCGCCCGCAATCACTTCGACTGTATCGTTGACTCGTACGAGCATCACACCACCTCTCCGGCGAGGCTTACGATTTTCATGAAATTCCGTTCGCGCAGTTCTCTCGCCACCGCGCCGAAGATACGGGTGCCGCGGGGGTTCTTCTCGTTGTCGATGATGACGGCGGCGTTGGAGTCGAAGCGGACGTAGCTACCGTCGGTCCGCCGGGTCGGCTTGCGGCAACGCACGATCACCGCACGCACGATCGCGCCTTTCTTGAAGTCGCTGCCGGGGATCACGCTCTTGATGCTGCAGACGACGATGTCTCCCAGCCCAGCGACCCTCCGCCGCGAACCGCCGAGCACCTTGAAACACATCAACTCCTTGGCCCCGGTATTGTCGGCCACGTTGAGTCGGGTTTGCATCTGAATCATGGCTGTTCCGTTTCATTCCTGGCCCGCAGGGACACCGGGCACCCAAGATGAATCCCTAAACGTTCTCTTGTTCCGCTTCGGCTTCCGCCCGGCTTGCCGCGCGCATGGCTGCGACGTCGACGAGGCGACTCTTGGCGACGATGCGGACGAGACTCCACCGCTTTGTCCGCGACATGGGGCGAGACTCGGTGATCTCGACGGTGTCGCCGAGACTGGACTCATTCTGCTCGTCGTGGACGTAGCAGACCGTTCGGCGGCGAAGGAACTTCCCGTATTTCGGGTGCTTCACCAGCCGGGGGATTTCGACGCGGCGGGTCTTGGCGGTCTTGTCGCCGGTAACCACGCCCACTGCAACTCGCTTTGGCATCGCTTGGGGTCTTTCCTTCGGCTGCGCCCGGCCCGCCATCCGGCAGCGGGCGAGAGGCAACTATGCATATCAACTTTGGGCCACGGCTTCGGTTTTCGCGCTCTGGCGAGCCCGCTCGGCCTGGATCGTCTTGATCCGGGCGACCAGCCGGCGGTGCTTGCGAAGCTCGCTGGGGGCGTCGAGCCGTTCGGTCTGCGCTTGGAGCCGCAGGCGGAACAGACTCTCGGTCGTCTCCTTGAGCGTCAACGCCAACTGCTCGTTGCTCATCTCGCGAAGTTCGGCTGCCTTGGTCATCGCTTCCACTCCAATCCTGGTCTTGCTATCGAGGCCGTCGCGAACAGCGTCAGACGGGCCGCCTACGAATGAACCGGACGCGGACCGGCATTTTGTGCGCCAACCGCGTGAAGCACAGCCTGGCGGCTTCCTCGGAGACCCCGCCGATCTCGTAGAGGACGGTGCCCGGCTTGATCACGGCCGCCCAGTACTCCGGCTCGCCCTTTCCCTTGCCCATACGCGTTTCCAAGGGGATCGACGTGATGGGCTTGTGGGGAAAGACGCGGATGTACAGCCGGCCCTCGGTACGGAGGTACTGCTGCGCGGCGATACGACCGGCCTCGATCGTGCCCGCGCTGAGCCACCCGCCCTGAATCGCCTGCAGCCCGAAATCGCCGAAGACGACGCGGTTGCCGCGGGTAGCGTCACCTTTTATACGACCTCTTTGGCTTTTTCGGTGCTTGACCCGCTTGGGCATCAACGCCATCGCTCTCTACCTCGCTAAAAGTACCCTGGTTGATCCACACCTGGATGCCGATATGCCCCTGCGCGATCATCGCTTCGGCAAAGCCATAATCGATCTTGGCGCGAAGGGTGGACAGCGGGATCGACCCGGCGATCTGCTTCTCCCTTCGGGACATTTCGGCGCCGCCCAGCCGGCCGGCCAATTGGATCTTGATTCCCTTGGCGCCGGCTTCCATGGTTTGTTCGATTGCACGCTTCATCGTTCGCCGGAAGCTCGCGCGTTTGCTGAGCTGCTCCGCAATGTCCTCCGCCACGAGTTGGGCGACCACCTCCGGGCGAGTGACTTCCTCGATCTTGATGTTGATGCGGCGGCCGACCAGCGTCTGCAGTTCACTCTGGAGCTCCTCGACCCGCTCGCCCTTGCGGCCGATCAGCACGCCGGGCCTGGCGGAGAAAAGGATCACCTTGACCTCGTCGCGAGTCCGCTCGATTTCGATCCTCGCGATCATCGGATACATGGCCCTGCCGGCGCGATCCTTGCGCTTCTTGATGAAGTCGCGGATCTTCTTGTCTTCGACCAGCAGTTCGGCGAATTCCTGTTTCGAGGCGTACCACCGGCTCTTCCAGCCGGTCATGACACCCGTTCGAAACCCGATAGGATTGACTTTCTGACCCATGTTCTGTTGCTCTCGTCCTGACCGCCACGAGAATGCTCGTTCCCGCGGCGGACGCTTGTCGTTTCGGGTGTTTATTCCAGGGCCACGTGGATGTGGGACATGCGCTTCTTGATAATGGAGGCCATTCCGCGGGCGTGGGGCCGCATCCGCTTGAACATCGGGCCTCCATCAATCTGGACGTCGACCACGACCAAGTTGCCAAGGTCCGCCGCGCGACGGTCTTCCGCGTTGGCCAAGGCACTGCGGATCACCTTCTCGAGCATTCTGGCTCCGCGTTGCGGCTGATAGCGGAGTATGTCCAGCGCCTCATCGGCATATTTTCCCCGGATCAAATCCGCGATCGGCCGCACCTTCCGCGGACTGATGCGGGCATATCGATGATGTGCCTCATACGCCATTAGATCGTTCCTCGACACTCCGCCAGGTGAGACGCAAGGGCGTCCACGCGGCGGACGTTTCGCTGTTTACCGTTTGCCTTTTCCACCGTGACCGCGGAAGGTTCGCGTGGGGGCGAACTCACCGAGCTTATGGCCGACCATCTCTTCGGTCACGAACACCTTCATATGCAACTTGCCATTGTGGACCATGAACGTGTGCCCGACGAATTCCGGGACAACCGTACAGGCCCGGGCCCAAGTCTTGATGGGCAGCTTCGTTCCGTCCTCATTCTGCCGCTCCACTTTGAGGAACAGCTTGGCGTCGACGAAAGGCCCTTTTTTCAGCGATCTACCCATAGCCGCCTGCCGTGTCTATGCTCTCAGGTTTCAATTCAGATTTTCAGTTGCCCGTAACGTTTCGACCGCCGCCGCCGCACGATGGCCCGGTTCGATGCCTTGTGGCGATTCCGCGTACGCCCGCCCTTGGCCGATTTGCCCGTGGGGCTGACCGGATGACGCCCGCCCTTGGTCCGGCCTTCACCGCCGCCGTGCGGATGATCGATCGGGTTCATGGCCGTTCCGCGGACATGGGGACGGCGCCCGAGCCAGCGTTTGCGGCCCGCTTTGCCCAGTTCGATGTTCATGTGATCCGCATTGCCGATGGAACCGATCGTCGCCCGGCAGGCAGCCGGAACGCGCCGGATCTCGCCGCTGGGAAGATTGATCTGCGCCCAGCCGGCATCGCGGGCCGCGAGCACGGCGCTGGCGCCCGCCGAACGGCAAAGGACGCCGCCGCATCCGGGCTGCATCTCGACGTTGTGGATGCTCGTGCCCAGCGGTATCGCCGTCAACGGGAGGCAATTGCCGACCGACGGGGGCGCGTCCGGGCCGCTCACGACGCGGTCGCCGGCTTTCAGGCCCTCCGGTGCCAGGATGAAACGCTTCTCGCCGTCGACGTAGTGTAGCAGGGCGATTCGCGCGCTCCGGTTGGGATCGTATTGGATGGAGTTGACCAAAGCGGGCACCCCGTCCTTGTTCCGGCGAAAATCAACGACGCGGTATTGGCGCTTGTGGCCGCCGCCCCGGTGACGTGCCGTGATCTTGCCCTGGTTGTTCCGGCCGCTGCTCCGCTTCTTCGGGCGGAGCAATTGCTTCGGCGCCTCGGCACCGGCCGTCAACTCCTTGAAGTCGCTGACGGTAGCTCGGCGGCGGCCCGGCGACGTCGGATGGTATCGGCGAATCCCCATGGTGGTCTCGTAAGGTCTTGAAATCTTGGTTCGTAGTTCTTCGACCTTAGCACTTAGCTGCCGGATTTCCGTCCTGGGCTCGAAGATCTAAGCTCTAAGATCCAATTTGCTCTCTCAGAAGAAGTTGATCCGATCCTCGGAGTCGAGTTTCACGATCGCCTTCTTCCAGGTTTTGGTATAACCGGTGCGGTACCGATATCGACGCGGCTTGCCGCGGC